>NZ_JBGCEQ010000067.1:0-25956 GCF_045106495.1 Roseobacter sp. | reverse complement strand
GTTGTGCTAGCTTACGGCAGGTCTCCTGACTTGTGGGTCACTGCGCGCAGGTCCTTCCCGGCCGAACCGGCCAGTGGCCTTTCCCTTGCGCTCGCCACTTACAGTTGCGGGGGCAGTCTGGGACTTTCACCCAGTTCCCTTTTCAGCCACTAAATGTGGCACCGTACCCAAGACCTATCCCTGATTAACGTGAGCGAACAAGAAAAAAGCGACATTCAACTCTCAGCAAACGGCCCATAGAGGATCAATGCAGGCTTGGTGCCAATTTCCTTGGTCAATTGAGCAGCCAATTTGGACAGCGTCGTCCGGGTGATCTGTTGATCCGAACTGCTGACGCTTTCCGCGAAAATCGCCGGGGTATCCGCAGGTAGCCCTTTTGCGATCAAAGCATCGACCAGTGCCGGAAATGTACGCTTACCCATAAATACCACCGTTGAGGCCGAAGGATCCGCCAAGGCATCAAGGTTCAAATCAGTCGGCAAAGCCCCGGTGACATCGTGGCCCGTCACGAATTGAACGCGGCGTGACGTCATGCGGCGTGTCAACGGGATGCCCACCGCTGCGGCAGCGGCAAAGGCGGAAGGTACTCCAGGGATGATTTCATAAGGAATGCCTGCGCCTCGCAACGCCACCAGTTCCTCTTCGAGACGTCCAAAAAGCCCACTGTCGCCGGATTTCAACCGCACAATGCGCTGATCCATCTGAGCATATTCGACCAAAAGCCGGCTGACGTGTCGCTGTTTTGGCGAGGGTCTGCCGGCGCGTTTTCCAACCCCCACCAGATCTGCACCTGACCGGGCGTGACTGAGGATCGGACCGGACGAAAGATCGTCAAACAGCACCGCATCTGCGCGTTTGAGCCGATCCACCGCCTTGAGTGTCAGGAGTTCGGGATCACCCGGACCGGAGCCCACAAAACTCACAAAACCAGTCATGCGCCCTGCTCTGCCGTGATCAAATGGAAAAAGGTGCCAGAGACATGGCCTCGGTAGGATCCCGTTTCAGGCACCGGGTTGCCATCCGCATCTGCAACTTTTGCAAGTGCGGCGTCGGGTTGCTCTAGAATAGTTGAATAGTGGAACTCATGGCCCCGCAAAGCGGTTTCAGGGCCATGACCGGGCAAGGGCGCATCGAGCACAGCGCGGCGGTAGCCCAGGTGGAACTTGCGCTTTTCATAGCTGGTGACCAAGCCCAACAGACCGGCCATTTGATGGCGCGCACCCTCTTTGTCAATCAAGGCATCACCCAGCGCCATATAGCCGCCACACTCTCCATGCACGGGGCGTGTTTCGGCGTGCTTCTTAAGCCCTGTCATGAACTTATCTGCCGCAGCTAAAGTTCCGCCGTGAAGCTCGGGGTAGCCACCAGGCAACCAAACCAGATCGGCACCGGCATCCGGCGTTTCATTCGCCAATGGCGAAAACGGGATGATTTCCGCCCCTGCGCTGCGCCAGCCTTCCAGCAAATGCGGATAGGTAAAGGAGAACGCAGCATCACGCGCCAGTGCAATGCGTTGTGCGGGGGGGGCGGGCAGTTGCGCGGTGGCCTGCGTCGGCATTTGCCCCCTGGCGGCAGCACGAATGGCGCCGATGTCCACGTTTTCGCGCAAAAATGCAGCGTAGCCGGAAATCGCGGCCTCGAGGTCCGGGTGTTCGACCGCCTGGATCAGACCCAGATGACGTTCCGGCAGGGTCAGGTCACCGCGTCTGGGCAACACTCCCAGAACGTTCAGTCCAGCCCGGTCCATCCCCAAGCGCGCCAGACGTTCATGCCGTGGCGACGCGCAGCGGTTCAAAATCACGCCAGCGAAAGGCACATCGGGGTTGTAGGCCTGAAACCCCATCGCGGTGGCAGCAGCGGATTGCGCCTGCCCGCTGATGTCCACAACCAAAACCACCGGCCATCCCATGCGCTGCGCGGTTTCCGCACTGCTGCCGAACCCGCTTTGTCCATGGGTCGCGACCCCATCATAGAGCCCCATGGACCCTTCGGCGACGCAAATCTCGGCACCTGTTGCTTGCTTTGAAATGGCAGCGAGCAATTCCGACCCCATGGCCCAACTGTCCAGGTTGAAGGAGGCCCGTCCACTGGCTGCTTGGTGAAATGCCGGATCGATGTAATCCGGTCCGGATTTGAAAGCTTGCACATGCAGCCCATCTTCCGCCAGCGCCCGCAACAACCCCAACATCACGGTTGTTTTTCCCGTTCCGGAGGACGGCGCGGATATCATGATCCCAGGCATTTCAGTCATCTTTGTGGCTCCAGTTTGCCCAGGGGCTTTCAGCGCTTTGCGGTCGGTAGCGCCGGTCATAATCGGCGGCATAAAGACAGCTTTCGTCAAATCCTTCACCCGCCAGTGCAGGACCAACCAGAATGAGTGCTGTCCGCGTGATATCCGCGTCAACCCGGGTTGCGATGTCTTTTAAGGTCCCGCGTATGATGCGTTCGTCGGGCCAACTGGCGCGATAAACCACGGCAACGGGACAATCAGCGCCGTAAGCGGGCAGCAGATCCGCGATCGCTGTCGCCAGATTCTGGATCGACAGGTGGATCGCGAGCGTGGCGCCGGTGGCGGCAAAATTTGTCAGGGTTTCACCCTCGGGCATGGAAGAGGCGCGACCGGGCGTGCGCGTCAGCACCACCGATTGTGCCAGGCCAGGCAGCGTCAATTCCGCCCCGAGCGCAGCGGCGGCGGCGGAAAAAGAAGGCACACCTGGGGTGACCGTGACCGGAATGTCCAGTTCGCGCAGTCTGCGCATTTGCTCGCCCATGGCAGACCAGATGGACAGATCGCCAGAATGCAACCGGGCGATATCCTGATCCGCCGCATACGCCAGCTGGATCGTTTCGATGATCTCGTCGAGTGCCATGGAAGCGGTGTTGATGACTTCGGCGCCTTCCGGGCAATGTGCCAAGATAGCCTCAGGCACCAAAGAACCGGCATAAAGGCATACCGGGCAAGCGGCGATCAGATCGCGGCCGCGCAGGGTCAACAGGTCAGGTGCGCCGGGTCCTGCGCCGATAAAATGGACTGTCATGATGGCTCTTTAATTGCCAGCGCGCAGGTCGCGAGCCGGTCCGCTGAAATATGGCGTTCGGTCAGCAAGCGCGCACCTGGCCCTGCCGCAGACAGGGCCGCCGCCTCGGCCACTGACCCGACGCCGCGCTCGGTCAGCGAGGTCAGGGATTGTGTTACAGTGTTTTGCTGGGTCAGAACATCAGCCGGTACCGCTTTGATCGGGAGATCGTTTTGTTCCGCAAACAGGCGAAACGGCTTGGCCGTTGCCTTGTCGTCGGGAGCAGCAAGGCAGTCGGGACGCACCGAAACACAGGCGCTGTCAAATGCGCTTTGCAAGCTGCCAGGGCTCGCGTTTTTCCGAAATCCAAAGCCTGCGACAATCATAATGTGACACTCCACTGTACAATGGGATAGCTGGCTTTCCAGCCCCGTCGGGGCCCCAAAGGCTCAGACCGCGACAGTTCCAACCGCATCAGATCGCCGCCCCATCTGGCCTGCGCGTTTAACAACAGTGCTTCTGTCTCCAGGGTTACGGCATTGGCTACCAGCCGTGTGCCTGCCGTCAGATTTTTCATGATCCACTGTAACAGTTCTTCGGACAATCCACCGCCTATAAAAACGGCAGCTGGCGGTTCAAGCCCCTCCAGGGCAGCTGGCGCCGTACCGGTGATCACGTGCAGATGACCTACGCCAAGCTTTGCCGCATTCGACGTTATACGCGCGGCACGGTCTGCACGGGCCTCAAACGTGGCTGCGCTCAGTGTGGGGTGGGACAACAGCCATTCAATGCCGATGGATCCAGATCCGCCGCCGATGTCCCACAGATGTTCGAAAGGAACAGGTGCCAAGGCCGAGAGGGTCATCGCGCGTACAGGCCGCTTGGTGATTTGCCCATCGCTGTCGAACCAATCATCCGGCCGCCCAGTGGTCACGGGCAAGGCACGACCTCGCCCTTGGACATCGCAGGCAATACAAACCGGGTGTTGAAACGTCAGCTCCGGCAGGTCATTTGCGCGGGCCTCGGTGATGCGTTCTCGGGGACCGCCCAAGGCTTCGAACACAGTCATTTTTGTTTCAGGAAAGCCTTCAGCGCTGAAATACTCCGCCAGCTCGGCCACTGCCGCCCCATCGCGCACAAGGATGATCAGACGGGTATTTATGGCAAGCTTCGGGCGTATTTGCGCGAGCGGTTTGGCGTGCAACCCTTCGCAATGGGTGGTGTGCAACGGCCAGCCCAAGTGATTAGCCACCCGCGAAAACGTCGAAGGCGCAGGGTGGCTTTGCCATTCATGCGCATCAAAGTGGCGCGCCAGAGTGGCACCGGCACCGAACCAGAACGGGTCGCCCGACGCCAGGACGATCACCTTTTTCCCGCGCAGGGTTTTTAATTCGTCGATGCCTCGTGAAAAGGGCACTGGCCAAACCCTTGTATCGCAGGACACGTCTTCCAGCAGCGACAGGTGGCGCTCGGGGCCCATAACGATTTCGGCTGTCTCCAAGGCGGAACGGCTTGCGTCTGCCAGCCCTTTGAGGCCATCTTCACCCAAGCCGATGATGGTCAACCACGGAGCCTCAGACATGGTGCCAAACCTGCTTGTTCTGGGTGGAACAACCGAAGCAACCGCGCTCTGCCGCGAGATGGCCCAACGAGGGATGAATGGCACAATCTCTTTTGCAGGCCGTGTCGCGCGCCCCGTGCGCCAACCGTTGCCGCAACGCGTCGGTGGGTTCGGCGGCGTTACAGGTCTGTCTGCTTACCTGCGCACGGAAAACATCACCCATGTGGTCGATGCGACGCATCCATTTGCGGCCCAAATGAGCCAAAACGCCGTTGCAGCCTGCGCCGAGGCGGGTGTGCCTTTGGCGGCTCTGACGCGCGCGCCCTGGTCCCAGGAGCCGGATGATCTCTGGACGTCCGTGCCCGACATAGCAGGCGCCGTTGCGGCGCTGGATCGGCCAGCCGTACGGGTCATGCTGGCCATTGGGCGCATGCATCTGTCTCTTTTTGCACGGCATCCCCAGCATTTCTATCTGTTGCGCTTGGTCGATGCGCCCGATGCCGCGCTGTCTTTTCCCGATCACCACATCGAAGTGGATCGCGGGCCCTTCAATATGGAGAACGATCTGGCCTTGATGCGGGCACATCGGATTTCTCTGATCGTGTCCAAAAACGCTGGCGGTTCGGGGGCATATGCCAAACTGCGCGCCGCCCGCGCGCTTAACCTGCCTGTGATCATGATTGATCGTCCGAAGATGCCCGACAGGTACGAATTGCATGAAGTCAGAGCGGTGCTGGATTGGGTGTCTCATGCGACAACCGATCTTGGTGTATAGACAATTGGCGCTCCCTCGCGGGTGATCACGCGCGTGGTTGATGACCCCACAATCACCAATGTGCGCATGTCCGCCATTTCGGGGCGCGCTTCTGGCAAAGGCACGACGGATATGTCTTGCTCGGGTGTTGAGACGCACCGGGCGAAAATGACGGGGCGTGCGTCGGCGCAGACTTCATTCAGAACATGCAGCGTTTTGACAAAACCCTCCGGACGCGCTTTGGAACGCGGATTGTAAAACGCCATGGCAAAATCTGCCTCTGCAGCGAGGCGCAGTCGTTTTTCGATCAGAGGCCAGGGCTTTAGATTGTCGCTGAGATTGATCGCACAGAAGTCATGCCCCAATGGCGCGCCAGCTTGCGCCGCCGCTGCCAGCATGGCGGTTATTCCGGGGGCCACGCGAATGTCGAGTTCGCGCCAAGCCAATGGCCCCGATTCAACCGCTTGAAAAACCGCGGACGCCATGGCGAAAACGCCTGGGTCCCCGGAAGACACCACCACAACGCGCCGCCCTTTCGCCACCATTTCCAAAGCGTGCCGGGACCTGTCCATTTCCACGCGGTTGTCACTGGGATGCAAGGTCAATCCGTCGCGGGGAGCCACGCGCGCGACATAGGGAATATAGCCCACGACATCCGTAGCGCCGTCCAAAGCCTGACGCACATCCGGTGTTACAAGGTTTTCATCGCCCGGACCCAAGCCTGCAATGACCAACCAACCGCTCACGGTCGACGCCCTTGGCCATGTACCACAATGATTGAAAAATAGGGGGTCACCTTATCGCCCGCTGCGGCCAGTTTTTGCACGGTCTGGTTGGGCATGCTGGCGAATTCGATCAGCCATGCGTCGTCAAATTTACCTGCCGCTTTCAAGGCCGATTTGACCTTTTCAATGTGCCGTCCGATCTTCATCACAACAATCGCGTCGCTCTGTGCCATGCGCTCCGTCAACGTATCTTCAGGCAGCGTGCCCATCATCACCGTCAGGATGTCATCGCCCCAGGTCACGGGCTGTCCCGTAGCTGTCCAAGCGCCTGACATTCCAGTGATTGCAGGGGTCACCTGCACCGGCACCACCTCTTTCAGCCGCGTGTAGATATGCATGAATGAGCCGAAAAAAAATGGATCGCCCTCGCAAAGCACAACCACGTCCTCACCTTTTTCGATCAGGTCGCGCAGGTGATCGACGCAGTGGGTATAAAACGCCGAGAGCGCCGCATTGTATCTTGGATCTGTTACCGGAACTTCGGTTGTGACCGGATATTCCATTGGAAATTCAACAGCATCCTCATGCAGCATGCCGTCGACGATTCGCCGCGCTTGCCCTGATCTACCGGCTTTGCGAAAGAATGCGACATGGCGCGCGTTGCGCAGAAGCCGATCTGCGCGCACACTCATCAGGTCGGGATCACCTGGCCCCAAACCAACTCCGTGAAGTGTCCCCGGTTTCATTCCGCACGGCTCGCGATGGCGTTGATGGCAGCGACTGTGATCGCACTGCCTCCAAGACGCCCTTCAACGATGCAGCATGAGACAGGTTGATCTGTCCAGAGGGCGTCCTTGCTTTCGACTGCTCCAACAAAACCGACGGGGCACCCGATGATCGCCGCCGGCCGTGGGCAATTGGGATCCTGCAGCATGTTCAGCAGATGAAAAAGCGCCGTCGGCGCATTGCCGATGGCCACCAATGCGCCGGCCAGATGCGGTCGCCAAAGTTCCAGTGCTGCAGCAGAACGCGTGTTTTGCATGTCTGCAGCCAAAGCCCGGACGTTTTCATTGTGCAATGTGCAGAACACTTCATTATTTGCAGGCAACCGCGCGCGCGTCACACCTTCGCTGACCATACGGGCGTCGCACAGTATCGGTGCACCTGCTTCCAAAGCGCTTCTTGCGGTACTGGCAAAACCTGGTGAAAACCGAATGTGTTTTTCAAGTCCGACAAATCCGGTGGCGTGGATCATGCGGACCGCAATCTGTTCTTCGTCTTTGGCAAAACTTGCAAGATCAGCTTCCGCGCGGATCATGGCGAAGGATTTTTTGTAAATCTCGGCCCCGTTTGTTTCGTAACGATAAGTCATGTGTGGCCCGTCAATTGCGCGCAAAGATCTTCGGGCCGCAGCCCTGTTTTTTTCGGGGCATCCCACGCATGACCTTTGGAAACAAGGTCAAAACGCCCCTGATTGCCGACTAAGGTTGTGGCAGCCGGTGCTTTGCGCGCGCATCCTTTGGTGCAGCCTGACACATGCAGGCTGCCCGTGACCTGGCCTGCGAGCTGCCGCGCCAAATTTCGGGTCGCAACCGTGGCGCTGGCGCAATGCGGTGCACCCGGGCAAGCATCAATGTGCAGCAGAGGATCGCCGGGACGGTTGATAAAAGCTTCTGATGCCACCTGGGTTGCACCTTCCAGCAAGAACATGCGCCAAGGCGTAACGCGCAAGGCGGATGCGCCGGTATCGTGAATGTAACCCGTCAGCGCAGCGGCATCTATCTGGCCAAATGCGGCACCCACCAAAAGACCCAATCTATGGCGGCCGGGATCAGGCACTGAAGCTGTTGCCAGCGGTGCTTCGACCGTCCATTCGGCTGGCAGTTCGCACCGCGTCAGTACATGCGCCATCCGCCGCTCTTCCAGCACCCGGTTTGCTGCAAACCAATCCATCATTTCCAGCACAGCAGACACCGCGGACTCTTTTGAAACTTGCCGACCCAAACTTGCCCCATCAGCTCGGACAATCAGACCTGAGCGCGCGCGTTCGATCCTGATATCTGCCGATGCGTGACCGAGCACAGGTGCTGTTCCTACATCCACTCCAATCCCGAATTTTGCTGGAAGATCTGGTAATTGCGGCAAAAAACTCATCAAATCGTTGAAGAGTTTTTGTGTATCATCCCCGTCGGCCCAGAACGGCGTCACCAAAATATTGCGGCGGCTTTCCAGTTCGGAGCTTTCATCCAGCACTCGCAGTTCAGACAATGATGCCAGTAAAGCATCCAGCCGCGCCTCTGTCACGCCACGGATCTGAATATTCGCGCGATTGGTCAGGTCTAGAATGCCATTTCCATAGTCTTGTGCCAGAGCGCAGAGTCCCAGAACCTGTGCAGTTTCCAGCCGCGCGCAATACGGACGGATACGGACGATCAACCCGTCGCCGGACATCATCGGGCGGTAGGCTCCCGGGCACCATCCCTTTACAGCGAGCGTGGGTTTCATTGTGCCCGCTCCAACCCGGCCATAATCGAATTGCGGCGCGTGGTCCAAAGCCCGGCTGCATGCAGGTCGGTAAACCGCTCCACCATGGCCGCGCGCGCTTCCGGGTTGGCGTCTTGCAGGAACCGGTTGGTATCCTCGTGACCCAGTGTGGCACTGTGATAGAGGTCAAACAAATGCGATGAAACGGCCCCTGCCAGATGCGCAAAAGCTGCCATATGGTCTAGGGTTGCGGCAATTTCAGCAGCACCTCGGAACCCATGGGCGCGCATACCTTTGATCCAAACCGGGTTTGCCGCACGGGCCTGGACTACCCGCGCGATCTCTTCGGGCAAAGCGCGAGCTCGCGGGCGGTCGGGATCGGTGTTGTCCAGATGATAAAGGGCGGCCTGTCCGCCGGCAACGGCCTGTGCCGCGGCAAATCCGGCTTCATGCGCGGCATAGTCTGCTGCCAGCAAAAGGTCGGTTTCCGGCAAATCCTGCGCATGCACAAATCCATCCGCCTGTGCCACACGGGCTTTGATGCCGCGATCATGCTGCATGGCCTTTTCACCGTCGAACGTCCAGGCGCTGGCTTTGAGCCAGGCCTCACCGGCAGCCTTGCGCCCTTCTGCCGTCAGAGTCTGGGCGGCCTGTGTCATTGCGACGCCAAAGCTGCCCGGCGCGGGGCCATAGACCCGCGCCAGATCCGAGCCTGCGACATAGGGGTTCCAATCCGGAGCTTCGTCGCGTTCTGCCAGTGCCCGTACCGCCTGAGCAAAGAGAGCTGAAAGCGACGGAAAGACATCGCGAAACAGGCCGGACACCCGCAGCGTGACATCGATGCGCGGCCGGTCCAGATCGGTGATGGGCAATACTTCGATGCCGGACACGCGCTCAGATCCCTTGTCCCAGATCGGGCGTGTCCCCAGCAAATGCAGCGCCATGGCGAAATCCTCGCCGGCAGTGCGCATGGTCGCAGATCCCCAAAGATCAACAATCAAGCCTTTCGGCCAGTCACCCGCGTCCTGCAAATGCCGGCGCACCAATTCTTCTGCCAGTTTAACGCCTTGCGCATAGGCCGCGCGCGTCGGAACCGCGCGCGGATCGATGGTATAGAGGTTGCGCCCGGTCGGTAATACATCGCGACGGCCCCGGTATGGCGACCCGGACGGCCCGGCAGCGATCCTGCGCCCGTCCAAGGCGTCCAGCAACGAGTGACGCTCCGCCGAGGTTGAGGCGCTTGTATCGAATGCGGTATCTATCGTGGGCGCCCTGCCCCAAATGTGCAGCCCTTCGCCGAACTGACTTTCCTTGATGTCACAGACAAAGCGATCAATCCGCGTGATCGCCTCGGCACTACAGGCCGCACGGTCCAGCCCAAGGTCGTTTTCAACACCCAGAGCCTGCGCCTCCGCGCGGATGTCTTCCTGCAACCGGTCGCGTCGCCTCGGGTCCAGACCATCTGCGTTTGAAAACTCATCCAGTAACGTTTCCAACCGTATCAGACCGTCCGGCGTGTTGCTGGTGCGCAGCGGTGGCGGGATATGTCCGAGGGTCACCGCGCCAATGCGTCGTTTTGCCTGCGCTGCTTCGCCGGGATCATTGACGATAAAGGGATAAATGACGGGCATCGCGCCGGTAAGCGCCTCGGGCCAGCAGGTGTCAGATAGTGCCACCGATTTGCCGGGCAGCCATTCCAGCGTCCCATGTGCACCGATATGGATCAAGGCATCCATCTTGGTCTGAAGCCAAAGGTAAAACGCGACATAGGCATGGCGTGGCACACGCGACAGATCGTGATAAGCGTCGTCGCGCTGGTGCGGCATGCTGCGTTCTGGCTGCAAAGCAACGCATGTCTTCCCGCAAAACACAGCCGCGAAGCGAAAAACACCATCGGCAACGTCAGGATCGTTTTCTGGCGCGCCCCAGGCGGCCGCTAAGTCAGCCCTCAACTCTTCTGGCAACTTGTCCAAAGCAGCAACGTAGTCTTTGAGGGGCCATGTCACGGACCGCCTCAGCAGCTCTTTCGACAAGTCCGCGCGCGTTTTGGCTGTGTTGTAGCCAGCCTGTGCCAAATCTTGCAGGATGGCCCGCGCCGATGCCGGAGCATCTAACCCGACTGCATGGCCTATATTCCAGTCTTTGCCCGGGTAGGTCGACAAGACAAGAGCGACGCGGCGCGCTTTTGCAGGCATCTGTGACAGCGAAATCCAGCCGTGCACCCGGTCGGTGATGGCCTTGATGCGCGGCAAATCGGGTGCGTGAACAAAGCGCGCGTATTCCAGGTCTGGGTCCCGCTTACTTGGCTCCTTAAAGGACGCGACACCGCCCATGATGCGCCCATCCATCTCTGGTAAAACCACGTGCATGGCAAGATCTGCGGGTGACAGCCCGCGTTCTGCGGCTGCCCAATCTTTGCGTGTGGACGTGGCCAGGGCCACTTGGAAGACAGGCACATTGCCTGCATCCAGTGGAGAGTTCCCGTCGCTGCCTTTGCCGCTGAAGGCCGTAGCATTCACAATTGCTGTCGGATTGAGATGTGTGATCTGGCGGCGCAACCAACCTGCTGCCTGTGGTGCTTTGAGCGACGGCGCAAAAAGCGCTGTCACTTCATAACCGCGCGCACGGAATGCACCAAACAAGGCGGTGATCGGCGCAAGATCGGCGGACACCAGATAGGATCTGTAAAAGGTGATGACAATGCGTTTTGTTTTCCGTGGTCCTTGCGTGAAGAGAGGACAGGTTACGCCATGTTCAGGCGTCCAACCGCCAAGGGCTGGCAGAACTTTCGATCCTAGCACTGGACCTGCATAGAGCCCTGCCGCGAGAGACAATTGCGCCAAGGCGGCCTGCGCTGCAACCACCCCACCGGTATCACACAAATGCGCCAATCGCCGCAGCGTGGAAACTGGCAACGTGGCAAATTCGTCCAGTCGTGTATCCACTCGGCCGTCTGCAGGTAAGATGGCCAAGGCAATGCCTTTGCGCTGCGCGAGCGCGCGGACCTGTTGTAGCCCGTAAGCCCAATAGGGCACGCCGCCGATCAGCCGGATCAGTATGCCCTTTGCACCTGACAGTGTCTGTTCGACGTAGGTATCCACCGACAAAGGGTGTTTGAGTGCCACAAGATTGGCAAGCCGCAGGGTCGGCATTTTGACCACCGCACTGCCCCGTCGCCAGCCTTCCGCAAAAGCGCCCAGATCACTGTCGGAGAACGACAACACCACCAAATCTGCAGGCGATTGCCCCAGATCCATGGGTGTTTCGGTTTCTTCCAACCCGTGGCTTTCGCGGAAAACGACGTGCATGAAATGTTACTCGGCAGCTTCGACGGCCTTGACGCCCAGCACAGATTGGATGCTTTCCGTATTGATGTCGTCATGCTCTGCGATCACTACCAAACGTCCCTGACGCACTTCCCCTGCCTGCCATGGACGGTCGTATTGATGACGCACACGCGCGCCAACCGCTTGAACCAACAGGCGCATCGGTTTGCCGACAACAGCCGCATATCCTTTGACTCTCAGAATGTTTTGCGTGTTGGCCAAGGCTTCAACCGCGCGGACCAGATGTTCGGGGTCGGTCTGTTCAGGAATGTCGACAACAATGCTTTCGAAATCTTCGTGGTCATGATCGTGAGGGCCGTCGTGATGACTGGGGCGGGCATCCATATCGTCTTCTGCTGCCGCCTCGAGTCCCAGGATGATCCGCGGGTCGACAACGCCTTCGGCCACTTCAACAACCGGCAAAGGCCGAGGGGCTTCAGCTTCGATAATCGCCTTTGCCTTGGCTACACCATCGGGCCCCGCCAAGTCCGGTTTTGTCAGCAAAATTAAGTCTGCACATGAGATCTGATCCTCAAACACCTCTGATAGTGGTGTTTCGTGGTCGATACTGTCATCCGCTGCACGTTGCGCATCCACTGCGGCCACATTCGGCGCGAAACGACCCGCAGCCACAGCCTCAGCATCTGCCAGCGCAATCACGCCATCTACCGTAATTTTCGATCGAATATCCGGCCAGTCGAAGGCCTTCAAAAGCGGTTTGGGCAGTGCCAGGCCCGAAGTTTCGATCAAAATGTGATCCGGACGCGGCTCGAGCGCCATCAGCGCTTCGATCGTGGGAATGAAATCATCGGCCACGGTGCAACAGATGCAGCCATTGGCCAATTCCATGATGTTTTCTTCCGGGCAATCCGGGATCGCGCAGCTCTTGAGGATATCCCCGTCGACGCCGACATCGCCAAATTCATTGACCACAATGGCCAGGCGTTTGCCGCCCGGATTCTGCATCAATTGCCGGATCAACGTGGTCTTACCCGATCCCAGGAACCCTGTGATCACGGTGACGGGTAGTTTTGCAAGATCAGTCATGTTCAATCTCCAGCGGCGGGACGCGCGCGATGCAATTGCGTTTAAAGTGTTCGGGCCGTTCCCGCCACGGGATAAGCCCGTCCGTTGTGGCGTTGTAGCGCGAAGCCCCATCCAGAAGGATGTCAGGATGCGACACTTCGTCGATGTTTCCGTAAATATAGGTCCATCGGTCTCCGCCCCGCAAAGCCACGGTGCAACCGTGATCGCAGTTTTGAAGGCATTCGACGGCTTTGAGGCGTACGCCCGTCGGCATGTCCAGTGCGCTCAGTGAATCAAAAAGGCGTTGTCCTGGACGCCGTTCGTCATCGGGTGTTTCATTGCCGCGCCTGCACTTAATGCAAACGAGCAACTCGGTAGCGTGACCCTGAGGCGCCGGAGCGTCTGCTGTCATTTTGTTATGTCCCACTGCCATGGAACGTGGGTCTGATGGCGAGAAGGGCCCGAAAATCTCAGGTCATGTCCCGTCACCGGAGCACCCCGCCCGGATTCTACACTTATCGCTGGCAGGTCTCCCGGCTCACGGATTTCGGCTTTTTGCCTTTGGTCCACCGCCTTCCCGAACACCGTCCAGTGGCAATGGTAGACCTTTTTCCGTTCACGGTCGCGGGGGCGGCTGTTTTTGGCCAAATTGCTTTGGCGTCACATTCCCTTTTCACTTGGCAAGCCAAGCACCAACTGGATTCCACTTGTCTCTGAACCTGTTGCATTGTCAAGCGAAAGCGCATGAGTTTTATGAGCCAGAACACAAATCAGCCGCTTGGGGTTTTTCATGTTTCGGCGTGTTTTCCGCGCCAGAGGATGAAGAGGCCCGAAACGACGATCAACCCACATCCCCAAAACACGGGCCAGTCCAATTGCTCGTCAAAGAGCAAAACACCAAAACCAATGCCAAACAAAAGACGTGTGTATCTAAAGGAGGTTACCGCGGATACTTCACCTGTGCGCATGGCTTTCATCAGGCTCGTGTACGCCGCGACGCCGGCGAGAATGGCCCCGCACAAAGCAATTGCAGCCATGGTTTCTGGTATGATAAAAACTGTCTGTTCCCAAAGAGCAAAAAGATCGCCTGCCGCCACTATCGATAGAAATCCGTAGAATCCCAGAACCGACGCGCTGAGCGAGCCGGGTGCGGCGCGGCTTGCAAGATCGCGCCCGGCAAACCCAAGCATCCCAATCACGGCCAGTATGGAGAGCAAGGAAAATCCATCTGCGCCAGGTTGGATGATCACAAGCACCCCTACCAGACCAGTCACAATGGCCAACCACCTGCGGGGTCCCACGGTTTCACCAAAAAACAGCGCGGCACCGGCGACAACAACCAAGGGCGTGGCCTGCAGTATGACGGTCGCGGATGACAAGGGGGTTAGAGTGATTGCCAGCACAAAGAACAACCGACCGATGATTTCGAAAACGACGCGCAGTCGCATTGGGGTAGAAACGACATCTGCTGTGAACAGGCGCTGCCTTTGCACGACCGATAGGATCATAAACACCGCAGAGCCGCCCAAACCGAAGAAAACAAGAATTTGCCCGACCTGCAGGGATTGTGCTGCGGCTTTGATGAAAGTGTCTTCTACTGCGAAAGCAGCCATGGCCAGGACCATCCAAGCGCTGCCGACAAGGTTGGCTCTGCGGTCTGTGGCGATGTTGGTTGTCACGCGGGCTCCGATGTAAGTGGGGTTTTCAGAACCGGTCTGACCGAGGCTTCGGATGACGGATCAATGCAAACGCGTCAACGGTCTTTTGCAGTTCAAGTGACAAAACTAATGTGAGAGGAGGCGCGCTATGGTGCGGCGGCGTTTCGCGCGGGAAACAGCATCTAGGCTGAGGCGCCAAGCTCTGTCTCTAGACCCTCAAACCACGCGCCCAAGGCAGAACTATGGGGCGGGACGCATCGCGCCAAACCGCTGGAAAAATTGGAAAAAGCTTCGAGGTTGAGCGTATTGAGGCCAACCAGAACCGGTATCCCAAGGCTCAGCGCTTCAGCGATCACGGGCCTAAAACCGCGCCCCCCGGCTTCGTGTTTGCCAAATTTGTTGACGATCAGAAGGTTTGCCCCCTTGTGCAATCGCGCGCTGACCAGGCCGACCACTTGCTCCAATGCGTCTGGGTCCAACCTGCACCCCCGTGCGGCCGGTCCGAGGTTTTGGGAAATGCGAATCTCCGGCCCTGTAGGCAACACTTTGACATCCATGTCGCACAGCCCAGTGCCGCAACTCTCGGAGTTGACCTGCACAGCGCCGCACACACGAATGCCTTGCGCCATTAGGCTGCGAGCAAACCCATGGAGGAGAAGATCCGTATCGCCTTTGCCGGGCGCTATTGTATATGCAATATCCATCTAGACCACTTGGTTAAGACAGATTTAGCGATGATACCAGTCCCCGGAGGATGATCAGCGCGCGCCGCGGGTGGGTCATGCTCTCGCTTAACGCAGTCAAGGCCTAAGACAACGCCACCGACGCGTACCTTGCCAGTGCGCCCAAAACACCGCCGAGCAAACCGTGACAAGGACCGGCGTTGGCGCAGAAACCGCCGCCCGCATTGGGCGTCTCATGGGAACATGCACTTTGCCTGATATCATCCTGCCAGCCTGTCGCGAGGTCCAGCTTGTTACAAGTTAAAATACCACTGAGGCGACAGTGCTGGAGAGGAGCGCCAGGGAACAAAAGTTTCTGGTTGTTGATGGCGACCAGCAGGTCGCTTGGTTTATGGAGGGCTTTTTCAAACGTCGCAGCAATCAACCCGCAACAACATTATCGGCGGCAAAGCAGTTTAAAATCCTGAAAGCTGAGAGCTTCGATCTGATTGTGCAGGGTTTGATTTTGCCGGACACAGACAGGTTCGAATTGGCTAAACGCATCCGCAGCAAGATGGAAACCCTGCTCATTATGCTTACCGCACGCGATGAGGTATGTGATCGGAATGTCAGGCTGAAACTGAGCGCGGATGACTATGTCACTAAGCCCCATAAGCCGCGTGAATTACTGGCCGATTTTCGGTCCGTCATGCGCCGTTACAAAAATGGGCACGCCAGTCCCAAGGCCTTTCAAAAGTTTGTACTTTGACAATCTGGAAATTGATCTTTTGCGGTCTTTCGTGCGCGACATCGGCAGTCAGTAGGACTTGTGGCTCACCAGCACCGAATTTTCGCTTCTGCGTGCGTCGGCGGGACCCATGGTGAGGTGCTGACCCGTGAGCATCTCTTTTCAAGTACTTGCGGAAATTCGGTTCAGATTGCCGACCGCGCGATTGACGCACAATTTGTGCGATTGCGCAAGAAGTTGGGCGATGCCACTGCGAACGAAGATTTGATCCGCACGGTGCATGGGGTCGGTTACAAGCTTGCCGCGCTGGTGATTTGAGCCTCGGTGTGACGTTGAGTGATCCTTCTTTGTGCCAGGTTCTGGTGCATGCATCAAAGCTGGCAAAGCCTCGCACAGGCGTCAACGCACGCCAGAATTGAATTGGTGGAAAAGCCCGCTTCAGCTAGGCTCATGTCAGCCGGAGGTATCGTGCCTTCGGCATTCTGGGAGGAGACATAGAATGACAGATCGAATGCGCTTTGGGATATTTCTGGCGCCGTTTCACAAACCGGGCATCAACCCGACACTGGCCCTTGAACAGGACCTCGAATTGGTCGAATGGCTGGACCGATGTGACTATGACGAAGTGTGGTTTGGGGAGCACCACTCCGCGGGGTCAGAGATTTCTGCAAGCCCGGAGCTGATGATAGCGACATCCGCACCGCGTACAAAGCGCATCAAACTAGGCACGGGTGTTGTATCCGTCAGCTATCATAATCCATTGTGGGTGGCTGAAAAGATCGTGCAATTGGATCACTTGACCCGTGGCCGGGCGATGCTGGGACTGGGGCCTGGATCTTTGCCGACGGATGCGGCCATGATCGGATTGTCACAAAAGGATACACGCGGCCTATTGGCCGATGGATTGGACGTCATCACGCGGCTGTTGCGGTCTGATGAGCCAGTGACATTTGAAAACGACCGATGGACGCTTAAAGATGCGCGTTTGCATTTGCGGCCCTATTCCAAATTTGATCTTGCGACCGCGGCTGTCGCCTCCCCGACCGGCCCCAAATTGGCCGGCAAATATGGCACCGGCATGATTTCCATTGGGGCCACAACGGCTGCTGGTTTCGATGCGCTGGCGCTGCATTGGGATGTCATTGAAGAAGAAGCCAAACACTATGGTCATACGCCGGATCGTTCCAAGTGGCGGCTTGTGGGGCTGTGCCATATTGCCGAAACGATGGAGCAGGCGCGGCGTGACGTGGAATATGGGATCGAGCATTGGTTCAATTATTTCCAGGAAATTGCCGCCTTCCCGCAAATGTCGATGCCGGGTCAGAACGCGAAGGAAATGATCGATTTCATCAATGACAGCGGGTTTGGTGCAATCGGAACGCCTGAGATGTGCCGCGCCCAGATTGATCGGCTGTGGAAACAAAGCAACGGTGGTTTTGGAGCATATCTGATGCTCGCGCATAATTGGGCCAATTTTGATGCAACCCGGCGCAGTTATGAGCTTATCGCGCGTGAGGTTTTCCCGCATTTCCAAGGCCAGCATCTCTCAACCATGAACGCTGCCATGCGCGCGCAAAAAATGCGGCCGGAGTTGGCCGAAATCCACGCCAAAGCCGTGGAAACTGCACAAAGCAACTATGCGGCAGAGAAAGAATCACGCGCCAAACCGGCGCATGAACCTGCCGAGTAAAACATCCGGGCCGGATTGCCATGCGCGAACCGGCCCGACTTAAAACCCACATCCCAAGTGGCGCGCCCGGTGTTACGGAAGAACGACAGTTGCACATCACTTGAAATAACCTCATCACCGCGATCTAGAAAACACGTATGGGTTGAGTTACACCACTTTTGAACGCAATGTGACCGGTGCCGTACTAGGCATTGCAAGGCAGGTTCTCAAGACGTGAAGGCGCGACCGCGTCGATAAAAAAAGACGAATGATGCGATGACAAACCTAATTCTGCGGAAACCTGGAGCAGTTTTCATTCATATCCCCAAGACGGGTGGAACATCGGTGCGTCGGGCCTTCAAAGGTGGTATTCGGGCGCGTTACTTCGGACATGTTCCATTGCAGTATGCGGATTTGCCTCATTTTGCCGTCGTTCGGGAACCGAAAGACCGCTTTCTTTCCGCGTTTCGCATGTTCAAATATGGTGACATGCTGGAAGGCGAATACTATTCAACACCACGTTTTCCTGATCTGACGATTTCGCAGGCCTTGGATATCCTAGAAGACCCTTGGGTCGGATATGATCGCAGCCAGCGCAATGTAAGCTGGAACCTCAAGCATCACCTAATTCCGCAAACACACCCATTCAACAGTCTGGCTCTCGCCACTTCGGTTCTGCGTTTTGAGGAATTGGATGATGCTTTTCCACGGTTGTGTGACGAACTTGGTGTCTCGGCCGAGCTTCCCAGACTGCGCCAGTCCATCAATCATGATAGCGAGATCGTTGCATGGACCGCGAATGATGTTGCCCGATTTGATCGGATTTTCGGCGAAGATTACCGACGGCTCGGCTATTCAAACTCGGAAAGCCCTCAAAAAATCACTCATGATATTGATCTGGACAACGCTGACACCGCGTCAAAGAGCGTCTTCGCTCTTTGGTCTGCCTATTTCTCTGACCGAAAGGTCTTTGCTGAAAATGCGACCGAGGCCCTTCCGAAACAAGATTGTTCACTCGAGCCCTTTGCGGATGAGATCATCCCCGGGCACCCAGGCCCCACTTGGGCGGGCCGGTCTAAGGATCTAAACGATCATTTCCACAAACTGCAACCGGAGTTTTCAGGCGCATCGCGCTTGTCGCATTTGCTGGCCTGCACTATTGTCGTGCTGCGCAAAGCACCTGATTGCGAAGACGCAAAGGCGCTTTTCTGGCGGATATTGGACACTCAATTTGATGTTATCCGTTCCGAGTTGTCCCTGCGTTGGCTGGTGGCCATTTCGGATACGATTGTGGATTTCGGGCGTGATGCGGCAGAAGCTGCCATCGGAATGAACGCCAGCATTCTTGCCAACACCACGAAGTTGCATGAGAGCGAACTTAAGGTGTTTTACCCAAAACGGCCCTGGCCCCCGAAAAAACGCGTGACGAAAGGCGGGAAGCTTTTTGACGGAATGCTGACCTTTTGGACAGAACAAGGCGATTTGGTGGACAATATGTTTGGCCGTGCGGAAAAAACCGCCGAACTGTCGCCTTCCGCCGGTAAGGTCCTGATTGAGGTGATAGAAAGGCTTCGCAAAGGCCCGACAGTCTATCGGCGTTTCGAGCGAGTGTCTGGTAACGCTGACATACCCCTATTGGACGATAAGACGAAACGCAGATTGCAAGATTTGATGGATAAGAAACTGTGATGGAAGAGGCAAAGTAGATGCCCGCCAGTTACGACCACAGGTTTCTTTTGGGGCCACATTCGCCCATGAATATGCCGATGCAAAAGCTCTTGATACGCAACCGCGACCGGCTTGAGGAAGTGGCGGCAGAGTTCCCTGACACAGAGATGCACCGAACCATCTTAGGGCACATTCTGAAGTTGCCAATTGACGAACTTAGCGACCCGGCGGCGCACCATAACTACGTCGAAAACGTGCTGACCAATTCTTCCACGCGCATCGTGATCTACAGCTATGACGCGTTTTTCGGCAGTCGAAAGAGCGTCCTGTCGGAGGATTTCGTCTACCCCAGTTTGGAGAAAAAGATACGTCCACTCCGGCATCTTATGACAGGACAAAAATCGACTGTGTTTTTGTGTCTGCAGCACTACACGCTATTTGTCGAAACCGAGCTGAAAGACGCCGTTTCGTTCCAGCACTTGGTGCAGTCTTTTGACGAAGACAACGATTTTTCATGGATGCCATTTGTGTCGCGGCTTCGGAGAGCCTGGCCGGAGGCATTGATCGTTGTTGTAGACGAAACAGACTTGGCGACGCATTGGGCTGTGGTGGCGGCTCTTGTCTGCGGTCACCCGAAAGTACAGGATTTCAAGAACATATCTCGATATGCCAAATACTGCTTGGCGACGGAGGGTCGCAAACCTTACAGGGCTGCGCTCAAAGAATCCCCTCCGAAAACGATCGCAGAGTGGGTCAGTACTACAACGCGGATTTTTCAAGAGTTCGGCAACTATGAACCTATTGTAAAACGCGTTGTCACTAGTCCATGGAGTCCTGAGCAGATTGAGCTTTCAAAAGCAAACCTTGCAGCAGATTTAGACGCTTTGAAAAAACTGGAAAACGTTGTGCTCGCCAGCGACTATAATCTGGAGATGGAATGAACGCGGGTCGCAAACCAGACATCGTTTGCATTGGGGCACAAAAGGCGGGCACGTCATGGCTGCATGAAACTCTGGCGAAGCGGCCGGACATATGGGTGCCACCTTTCAAAGAATTGCATTTCTTTGACCACAAGTTCATTCCTGAGTGCCGTCGTTGGGCGCCTTGGCACGTCAAAAAAGGGCTCAAAGCCGCGCGCGCGCGCGCAGAAAAACATGCGGATCTACCGGATGAAACCTATCTCGCGTATCTCGCCAAGCTGGAACAACCCCCCATGTTCAATGGTACTTGGTATAAGCATGTGTTTTCGCGTGCCGGGGTAGACCAGAAGTGCCTGGATATCACGCCTGAGTATTCTTGCATTCCGGACGTTGGCGTGGACTTTTTCAAAAGATTCGTGCCTGAGGTTCGATTGATTTATGTGATTCGACAGCCCTTGGCCCGGTTGAAGTCGCAGCTTCGGATGATGGCGCAGCGCAGTCGGAAGCAACCGTTTGGCGAGGCGGATTGGCAAGAATTATTGAGGCTTCCCGCGTTTCGCATGCGGGGCGACTATCTGAGCCATGTGCCCAGGTGGGACGCGCGGTTTTCTGAAGAACAATTATTGTATCTGCCCTTTGGGCGTATCGAAACCGATCCGGCAGGGCTGCTGAAACGCATTGAATTGCATTGCAATTTGCCCCCCAATAAATACCCAAGCGCTGCGCGGCCCGTCCATCAAACCCAGCCGATGCCCATACCGGACTTTGTACTTGGGCATTTTCAAGAGCACATCGCCGCCCAAGACCGTTTTTTGAAAGATCGGTTCGGCGAAGGATTTTTTGACCAAACGTGAAGGAGTTCTTGGCCGGAAACGGATCATACCGTGCAGCCAACGATCACAGCTCCCTTCTGCAAACAGGCATAGTGCCGATCTACGTCACATACTGCGGATGACCTGATCTGGGAAGTACCTGTTAGGACATTGGCACCCAAGGCCGAGGCGGCGAAATCGATACTTTGTCAAGTTAATACAAAGACAAAGTGTCCCTCAGTAATACTCAGATCTGCATATACGTTTCAATGGGTTATAAGGAATTTGTCCCGCGCCAGTGTTCGACCATTTGCACTCGACCGTTTCCGACAACTTCAGCCCGAAGGAGACATTCTATCTTCGGCGCGTCGGACAGCAATGCGGACAAAACCGCCGTTACCGCTATCAAAAAGAACGGCTGCTTTGCATGTTTTGCGGTAGCAGCGAAAAACAGCAAGGGCGGAAGCAGTCCTTCGCTGCGGTACCAGCACATTTTTCATGCGTGCTCGAAGCTGACCTTCGTTAGCTTACTATTAATCGGAGCCTTGCAAGGGATAGTACTCCGGCAGTTGCGTGATTTCTTCGAACAGACGGCTGCCTTCGGTGTCATAGAACCATTTGCTGTGGAGCGTCTTGGGAAACTGTTGAAGACCGTCGAGCACCGCTGACAGAAGCGCATCGTTCTTGATCACCGGCTTGTCCAACATCACGCGTCCTTTGCCAACCGAAGACCAAGCATCTGCCAGCGCTGATGAGGGTAAAAGAACGTTCGATAGGTCGGCCGCATCTGCGCCTGCGGCGTCGCGCAGGATCCTCCGCGCAAGACGAACTGGTTGACCATAAACTTGCCGTTGTACTCGCCGATGGCGCCAGTTGGAGCGCGAAACCCGGGGTAAGGGGTGTAGGGGCTCTGCGTCCATTCCCAGACGTCGCCCCAGACGCCGTCGCCGGGCGGAACGTGTCGGTGTCCGCGAAGTTGCCCTCAATGGGCCGACTGCGGAGTGCCACCTCGTGTTCTGCCTCTGTCGGCAGACGCGCTCCCGCCCAATGTGCGAAAGCATCCGCCTCGTAGTAACTGACATAGACAACCGGAGAATCGAGGGCAACGGGTTGCGCGCCGCGCAAGGTGAATGACCACCATTCGTCACCCTGTCGCCACCAGTAAAGCGGCGCGTCCCACTTTTCCCGCTGGCGCGTTGTCCAGCCGTCGGACAACCACAGGGTCTGTGTGTCGTATCCCCCGTCCTCAATGAAGGCGATCCAGTCTCGGTTTGTGACCGGACGATTTGCCAGCGCATACGGGGCCAGGTGGGTTGGATGTCGGGGACTTTCACAATCGTAGTGGAAGGCGTCACCAGAGTAGCCAATCTCGGCTAGGCCCCCCCGCATGGCGAACGAACTCCAGCTCTGGTGCATGCACAACCGGGAGCGGCTCGGACGCGCGATAGGGCGGCATCAAAGGATTGTAGGACAAGCCATGGAGCAGATCCGTCACCAGCAACTCCTGGTGCTGCATCTCGTGGTGGCACCCAAGCTCCACCAAAGCCGCAATCTCGGGCAAGTCATCCCGTCCCGAACTGAGAAGCCTGTCGAGCGACGCATCGACATGGGCGCGATACGTGTGAACGTCCTGCAAAGAAGGCCGCGAAATCAGACTGCGTTTGTCACGGGCATGTCGTGGACCTGCTTGAACGTAGTAGGAATTGAAAAGGAACGCGAAACGGTCGTCGGGAGAGACGTAGTCTTCGACGGTCGGCCGAAGGATGAATTCCTCAAAAAACCAGGTGGTATGGGCCAAATGCCATTTGGAAGGGCTGCCGTCTTCCATGGATTGCAGCATGGTATCTTCGGCGGATAGAGGTTCGGCCAACGCCGTCGTGCGCTGACGGATCTGGGACAAAAGCGTTTGCACAGCGCCCAGGTCATCTGTTTTGAAATACAGGGCTTCGGTCAATTGTGGAGCCTCCGGGAACTGTCTGGTGTTAATTCCGCGTTACGCCAACGAAGGACGCGATTGCCTGCGCGTCCCAGCCTGTGAACATCTGTTCGCGGCCATCCGGCAAACGCACGAAGAAACCGGGCGTTCCCACCAGACCGAGTAGCGCGTATTGGCTTGTTTGTCCGCTAAGTCCACTGCATGGCCAAAACACCGGAATTTCCCCCCGAACAAATCAGTGAGATTGTGCAGATGGCACTGTCTGATCACGTCGATTTTGCGAATATCAAGCGCGAATATGATATTGCTGAAAAGCAAGTCAAAGCCTTGATGCGGGACAATCTGCGACCGGGCAGCTATCGTGCGTGGCGCAAACGTGTGCGCGATTTTGGCGATCGACGCGAACGCTATAAGTAGTGAGCGTTGTATCGCGTCGGTCCCGCGCTAGTTTTCCCGACATGTCAGAAAAACAAAGTACGGCCCAAGCGATGCCTGTCCCGACCAGCCGCGTCGCCCGTTTTGGCAAGCTGGGGTCTATGACAGCCGGGATTGCAGGCAATATGGCTGTGCACGGTTTGACGCAGTTGGGCAGGGGCGAGCGTCCTTCGATGCGCAATCTGCTTTTGACCCCCCGCAATATCACCCGCGTTGCCGATCAGCTGGCGCAGATGCGCGGGGCTGCGATGAAAATCGGGCAGTTGATGTCGATGGATACCGGCGATGTGCTGCCGCCTGAACTGGCGCGGATCATGGCACGCTTGCGCGATGATGCGCATTTCATGCCGCCCGCGCAGTTGAAACAGGTGTTGAATGCGCAGTGGCCCGCAGGGTGGCTGGGCAAGTTCAAGAAATTTGATGTGCGCCCGATTGCGGCGGCCTCGATTGGGCAAGTGCATCGCGCGCAGTTGAAGGACGGGCGCGACGTGGCGATCAAGGTGCAATATCCGGGTGTCGCCAAGAGCATTGATAGCGATGTCAGCAATGTGGGAGCGCTGATGTGGATGTCGGGGTTGCTGCCCAAAGGATTTGAGCTGGCCCCGTACTTGGAGGAAGCGCGCAAGCAGTTGCATGAGGAAACGGATTACCGACGCGAGGGTGATCAGTTGGCGCGGTTTGGCGCGTGGTTGACGGATGCGCCGCGATTTACCGTCCCAGACCTGCACCCTGATTGGAGCACGGCGGATGTGCTGACCATGTCGTTTGTGTCTGGTCGCCCGATTGAGGATGCGGTTGATCTGTCGCAAGACGCGCGGGATAAGCTGGCCGCTGATCTGATTGATCTTACGCTCAAGGAACTCTTCGTCTTTGGTGCGATGCAGACCGATCCGAATTTTGCGAACTACCTTTATGATGATGAAAGCGACGGGGTTGTCCTGCTCGATTTTGGGGCGGTGCGTCAGATTGATCCTGTTTTGGTCGATCATTATCGCCAGTTGTTGCGGGCTGGTGTTGCAGATGATTTCGATGCGATCCGGGCCATTGCTATGGAGATCGGGTTTGTGTCTGCGCAGATCCATGATGATCATGTGGAGCAGATTGTTGCGATGATCCGCATGGTCTTTGCCGCACTGCGCGAGAATGTCCTGTTCAACTTCCAGCAACCAGAGTTGTCGCGTCAGATGCAGGCCGCCGGGCAGGCACTGGCCGAGGATGGCTTTGTGCCGCCGCCGGTGCCGATCGATGTGTTGCTGTTGCAACGCAAGTTTGGGGGTATGTTCTTGCTGGCAAACCGGTTGTTGGCGCGGGTGCCGGTGATGGACCTGCTTGCCAAGTATCTGGCCGATTAGGTCGGGTTTCGTGGCAAGAGCCAGGCGAATGGTTCTTTCCTTTCTTAATCTGGGATCGTCACTTTCATCATGAAATCCGCTTTAAACGCTGGTCCGAAGTTTCGCGACCACCTCAGAATTCGGCGATGGTTGTCACTCCAGCAAACTGGGCTTTCACACTTTACATGACAAGCGTTAAACGCTTGCCGGCGGACCTTTGACAGCTTGTAGTGAAAGGCAGCAACGTCCGCATCTGAGAGTTCGCTTGAACTTTGATTTTGTGCATGCAACGAGTGACAGGTTCGACGGGTTGCACCGCAGCGACCACGGGTAGTGACCAAAGGCTGCTCTGGGCCGTCCGCGCATGAAATCGTGCATCTAATCCACGATAGCGATCTCGGCCTTCGCCATGGTTGAAGCCAGAGCAGCACGCGTGAAGGGCTTGCTAAGAAAAAGCACCCCTTCGAGTGTGTTGCCTTTTTCGGGTCCGCCGGTATCGGCGTATCCAGACATGAGAACTACCCCTATCTGTGGGTGGCGATCGCGAATTTCTTGCACAAAATCTGTCCCCCGCTGTCCGCCGGGAAGCACGACATCGGACAGGATCATTTGTGGAGCTTCTGAAGATCGACGGAGAACATCTTTCGCCTCTTCGACGCTTTCTGTCGCTTTGACGGTATAATCAAGCGACTCCAAGAGCCGGGTTACACTGTCTCGAACCGACAGGTTATCTTCTACAAGAAGGACCGTCTTGCCTTCTCCTAAAGGAAGATCATCGGATGACCCGCTATAGTCATCATCTGGCGAGATTGCTGAACGCGGCAGAAAGAGGGTTACCGTCGTCCCTTGGCCGGGGGCGCTTTCAATCAACATTGTCCCACCGGATTGAACCGCAAATCCATAGACCATCGACAGCCCCAGACCGCTGCCTGCGCCGAATTCCTTTGTCGTGTAGAAAGGTTCAATCGCTCTGCGTTGCGTTTCAGTATTCATGCCTGACCCCGTGTCTCGGACACTGAGGCGCACATAGTCGCCGGTTAGTTGAGATGGGGCCAATTCACCGAAAGCGTTTTCCAGCTTAACCGTAATTTTTCCACCTTCGGGCATGGCATCCCGGGCATTGGTTCCAAGGTTCAGCAATGCGTTGCTCAAAAGACCTGGGTCCATCAAAACAGGCCATGTCTCCTCCGGGAGGTTCAATTCTACCTGAATGTCCTCTCGCAG
>NZ_JBGCEQ010000066.1:0-20221 GCF_045106495.1 Roseobacter sp. | reverse complement strand
TAAAGGATCACTGACTTCGGATAATGCGCGCCTTTGAAACTGATCAACGTCTCAATCCTGATATCGGTTTTGGCAAGCGCATCAACTGAACCGAACCGCTACAAAACGCAACCATCTTACAAAAGTTTGCGACACTACCCTATTTCTACCGCTCCGAGGCTTAAGCCCAGTATTGTATTAGGCCGGTCTTGCTCACGCTTTGCCCGTAACTCAGATCGCAAGTTCTTTAGTGAGAAGGCGATGCAAACGATCGCAGATGGGTGACATGGCATGACCGTTTCGCCGGATCAAGTGATACGGCGACAGGATAAGCTTTTCTTTCAGCTCAATTTCTACCAGCCCATCCGGACGTGTAGAAAGTAAGAGATCCGCCACTTCTGCAGTGACCGCCGCAAGGGCGTCGCTTTTAAACAAATAGCCGACGGTAAAAACTAGCGATGCAGTGTCGATCACGTCCAGTGGCGCGGAAAGGTCGCGATTAACGAAGGCCTGTTCAATCGCATCCCGAATCGGCATGCCGGCCCCTTGTATGATCCAAGCTTGATCGACCAAATCCCTAAATCCAAGGTCACCGTCGTTTTCCAGAGGATGCCCGGCACGCGCCAACACTCGCACTTCTTCAACCCGACCACGGCTGATTTCCAGCCGGTTAGAATTTATGTGCGACGGAATGCGCGCCAGAATGATATCATAGGCGTCGCGTAGCAACCCTTCTAAGAGCTCCATACTAGGTGCAACATCAATACTGACTTCTGCAAGTGGCGCTTCCCTCTTCAAGGCTTGAATTGTGGGCACCACGTATCCAACAGCCGGACCAGTTACTGCACCGATCCTGATCGTCCCGGCCTGCCCGGCTTGATAAGCGTTGAGATCAGAGACAGTCGAGCCAAGCTGTCCGACAATTGCATCCGCATGACGACCGAAAACGCGGCCGATTTCAGTAGCGATCATTCCTTTTGGGTTGCGAAGAAACAAGGGTTCTCCAACCAACCGTTCGACCTCTGCAAGCGTACGCGAAGCAGCGGGTTGAGAAATTGCCAGTTGATTGGCCGCGACAGAAAGTTGCCCTGAGGCTGCGATGGCGTGCACTAGCCGCAGATGCCGCAGGTTTAGTTTCTGAACGTCAAGTTTCAAAGAAATCACATATCATAATTGGTATATTAACTATCTTAAATGTAATTTGATTGTTATGCAATTTGGTTAGACTGTGATCTCCATTCGGCCAACTCACGGCCGCTTTTGAACGGCGTCAACGCTTGACACCAATGGGAGGATATTCATGAAAACCTATGCAAAGGGGCTATCTGCCCTTGCCATTTCGCTTGGACTAATGGCCGCTCCGGTTGCAGCCCAAGACAAAGGAACAGTCGGTATCGCTATGCCGACAAAATCTTCCGCACGATGGATTTCAGATGGCGAGTCTATGGTCAATCAGTTTGAAGCCGCAGGCTATGCTGTCGACTTGCAGTATGCAGAAGATGACATCCCGAACCAACTTGCCCAGATCGAGAACATGATCACTAAAGAAGTGGACGCATTGGTGATCGCGGCGATTGATGGCACGACATTATCCAATGCTTTGGCCAATGCGGCAGCTTTGGACATTCCGGTGATTGCTTACGACCGCCTGATACGCGACAGCGGCGACGTCAATTACTACGCGACGTTTGACAACTTCAAGGTCGGCGTGCAGCAGGCAAGCTCTCTTGTTGGCGGGCTCGAGCAGCGCTTTCCAGATGTTTCACCGTGGAATGTCGAACTGTTCGGCGGTTCGCCCGACGACAACAATGCCTATTTCTTTTACAATGGTGCTATGAGCGTGCTTCAGCCACTGATCGATAGCGGCAAGATCAACGTAAGCTCTGGCCAGATGGGCATGGATACGGTCGGCACGCTGCGGTGGGATGGCGCGGTCGCGCAGGCTCGGATGGATAACCTGCTTTCGGCCCACTACACGGATGCTCAGGTTCATGGTGTTCTGTCACCCTATGACGGATTGTCCATCGGCATTCTGTCTTCGCTCAAAGGTGTCGGATATGGTTCCGGGGGCACGGATATGCCGATCGTTTCCGGTCAAGATGCCGAGGTTCCTTCGGTCAAGTCGATCCTTGCCGGGGAGCAATATTCCACCGTCTTCAAAGACACCCGCGAGTTGGCCCGTGTCACGGTCGGCATGGTCGAGGCCTTGCTGCAGGGCGGTGAGCCAGAAATCAACGACACCGAAACCTATGATAACGGTGTTCTGGTTGTGCCGTCTTATCTGCTTGAGCCGGTGTCCGTCGATGCAAGCAACTGGGAAGAAATTCTGATTGGGTCGGGTTATTACACTGCAGATCAGGTCAAATGATACTCCCTGGGGTGCGCCGTCAGGCGCGCCCTTTTTTTTCGGGGGCTGCACCATATGACAACGCTTCTTGAAATGCGTGAAATCACAAAAACCTTCCCCGGGGTCCGTGCGCTCGATAACGTCTCTTTCTCTGTAAAAAAAGGCGAAATTCATGCGCTCGTCGGTGAAAACGGCGCGGGCAAATCCACCTTGATGAAGGTGCTGTCCGGCGTTTATCCTCATGGGGACTATCAAGGCGAGATCGTCTATGACGGCGAAAATATGGCCTTTGGCGGCATCAGTGACAGCGAACGCCGCGGGATCATCATCATTCATCAGGAACTTGCGCTGATCCCCCTGCTGTCGATCGCAGAAAACATTTTCCTTGGCAATGAACGCGCCACCTCTGGCGTCATTTCATGGCAAGAGACGAACCGGCGTGCCAGTGACCTTCTGGAAAAGGTCGGTTTACGTGACGCGCCACAAACGCCAGTGGACCGAATTGGTGTCGGCAAACAGCAACTTGTCGAGATCGCAAAAGCCTTATCCAAGGAGGTTCGGCTCTTGATCCTTGATGAGCCTACCGCGGCGCTCTCGGAATCTGACAGTCAGACCCTGCTCGATCTTATTCTTGAGCTGAAAGAACAAGGCGTCACCTCGATCATCATCAGTCATAAGCTGAACGAAGTTCGCCGGGTAGCCGACACAATTACAGTGTTGCGTGACGGCGCGGCCGTTGGCACTCGCGATGTACGGGCGGAAAAAATCACAGAGGACCAAATTGTGCGCGACATGGTCGGTCGCAGCATGGAAAACCGGTACCCCGCGCGCGCGCGAAACGCAGGGGATTTGCTGTTTGAGGTCGAGAACTGGTCCGTTACCCACCCCGAACACGTCGAGCGGCAGGTCGTAAAAAACGTCTCATTCAATGTTCGTGCAGGGGAAGTTGTCGGCATTGCGGGATTGATGGGCGCAGGTCGCACAGAGTTGGCCATGAGCCTGTTTGGGCAAAGCTACGGACGCAATGCAAAGGGCACTGTTCGGATGAACGGTATGGAAATCAACACGTCAACGGTAGTACGCGCTATCCACGAAGGGTTGGCCTACGTCACCGAGGACCGCAAGGCGCTGGGGTTGATTCTGGATGAGACCGTTCGCAAGAATATCACACTGTCAAACCTTCCGGCCGTTTCCAATGGTGGCCTCCTCAACGCTCGCGTTGAGACACAAGTCGCCGAGACCTATCGCACCGCGATGAACATACGCACGCCAAGTGTGTTCCAGAAGGTTATGAACCTATCAGGCGGCAACCAACAAAAGGTCGTCCTTTCAAAATGGTTATTTTCCGAACCACGCGTGCTCATCCTTGATGAGCCAACCCGCGGTATAGATGTCGGCGCGAAATTCGAGATTTACGGCATCATCAACGATCTGTCACAGCAAGGCAAAGGTGTCGTGATGATTTCCTCGGAGATGCCTGAGCTGCTGGGCATGTGCGACCGTATTTACGTCATGAACGAAGGCGCATTCGTCGGAGAACTGTCTGCCGAAGAAGCCAGCCAAGAGCGCATTATGTCGCTGATTGTAACGGATTGAGGAGCGAGATGGCGGATACATCCACAAACGAGACCGCCGGATCAGGGCCGGACACAGGAATCGTCAAATACCTTGTCGCCCACCTGCGGGAATATGGTCTTCTTTTCGCGTTGATTGCGATCATGGCATTCTTCCAGGTTGTCACTGGCGGCACACTCCTAAAGCCGGTCAACATCACCAACTTGTTTCTGCAAAACAGTTACATCATCATCATGGCGCTTGGCATGTTGATCGTGATTGTGGGCGGCCATATTGATTTGTCTGTGGGATCGGTGATGGGCTTTGTGGGGGCTTTGGCCGCTGTCATGATGGTCAATTATGATTTGCCTGCCATTGTGGCCGTCCCGGTTTGTCTGCTGGCTGGCACGTTAATCGGTGCCGCGCAGGGATATTGGGTCGCGTATTGGAGCATTCCGTCCTTTATTGTCACGCTTGCCGGGATGCTGGTGTTCCGCGGCGCATCGCTTTGGCTGTTGGAAGGCCAATCGGTTGGCCCCTTCCCGCCCGGCTTTCAGCTTCTCTCGACTGGTTTTGTACCAGACCTGATTTCACCCTTGGGCGATGTAGTAAAATCAATAACCAGTGACAAGCGGGTGAACGGGCTATCAATCGCGGTGGGTTTCGTGGCGGTCATCGTGATTGTCTGGACGGGAATGCGCGCGCGGGCTCAAAATAAAACCTACGGTGTCGAAGGTGAGCCGAAAGCCTTTTTCATTGCCCGCAACGTGATCGTGGGCGGTGCAATTCTATTCTTGCTGTACAAACTGTCGACCTTCCGTGGTCTGCCAAACGTGCTTGTCACCATGGGCATCTTGACGATTATCTACGCCTTCATCACCGAACGCACGGTATTGGGTCGCCGCATTTATGCGCTGGGAGGTAACGTAAAGGCGGCCAAACTCTCGGGTGTGGCCACCGAACGGCTGACGTTTCTGACTTTCGTCAACATGGGATTTCTTGCGGCACTTGCAGGCTTGATTTTCGCCGCGCGCCTGAACACCGCCACGCCAAAAGCCGGGTTCGCGCTTGAACTTGACGTCATTGCGGCCGTCTTTATCGGCGGTGCGTCCATGTCGGGCGGCGTCGGCAAAATCGTCGGTGCCGTGGTCGGGGCATTCATCATGGGCGTGATGAACAACGGCATGTCAATTATGGGTATCGGGATTGACTACCAGCAGATGATCAAGGGACTCGTGCTACTCGCCGCCGTCATATTCGATGTCTACAATAAACAAAAGCAGGGTTGATATGACGTTCAAACCCGCCAATTGGCCCCGCAAGCTGCGTTCTCAGGAATGGTATGGCGGCAACAGCCGTGACCACATCTATCACCGCGGATGGATGAAAAATCAGGGTCACCCCCACGATCTCTTTGACGGTCGCCCCGTTATTGGCATTCTCAACACCTGGTCAGAACTTACGCCCTGCAATGGGCACCTTCGCGAGTTGGTCGAGAAAGTCAAAGCCGGCGTTTGGGAAGCCGGTGGTTTCCCCCTCGAAGTACCGGTGTTTTCCGCCTCCGAAAACACCTATCGTCCCACGGCTATGATGTATCGCAATCTCGCGGCCATGACCGTCGAGGAAACCATGCGTGCGCAACCCATTGACGGCGTCGTTTTGATGGTCGGTTGTGACAAGACCACACCGTCCCTCTTGATGGGGGCGGCCTCCACTGACCTGCCGTCAATCGTGGTAACGGGCGGACCAATGCTCAATGGCTGGTTTCGAGGCGAGCGCGTTGGGGCAGGCACACACCTTTGGCGTTTCTCCGAGGCCGTGAAAGCCGGAGAAATGACACAAGATGACTTCATCGAAGCCGAAGCCGCGGTGACGCGCTCCTCCGGGACATGCAATACCATGGGTACGGCCTCTTCCATGGCGAGCATGACAGAAGCTCTTGGTATGGCTTTATCCGGTAACGCGGCCATCCCAGCGGTGGATTCACGCCGCCGCGTGATGGCCCAAATGACTGGGCGGCGGATCGTTCAGATGGTCAAGGATGATCTTAAACCTTCTGACATCATGACCCGGCAGGCTTTTGAAAATGCGATCAGGGTCAATGGCGCGATTGGCGGATCAACAAACGCTGTGGTGCACCTGTTGGCAATGGCAGGCCGGAGCGGGGTTGAGCTGACGCTTGAAGACTGGGACTGCCTTGGTCGCGATGTCCCCACAATCGTTAATCTGCAACCCTCAGGCGAATACCTAATGGAAGAGTTTTACTATGCAGGCGGCCTGCCCGTGGTCCTGAAATGCCTCGGTGTCGCCGGAAAATTGCACAAAGAAGCACTCACTGTTTCAGGCGGTGCTATCTGGGACGAAGTCAAAAATACCCATAACTGGAATGAAGATGTCATCCGCCCGATCAATCGCCCCCTGACAGGAAGAGGCGGCATCGCTGTTTTGCGCGGAAACCTCGCCCCCCTGGGCGCGGTGCTCAAACCTTCTGTGGCCACCCCGGCCCTGATGACGCACACCGGGCGCGCAGTCGTGTTCGCGGACATCGAAGACTACAAGGCACGCATCAACGACGACGCGTTAGATGTGGACGAAACCTGCATTCTCGTGCTGAAAATGTGCGGCCCGCGTGGGTATCCCGGTATGCCGGAGGTGGGAAATATGGGCCTGCCGCCCAAAGTGCTCAAAAAAGGGATAAAAGACATGATCCGTATCTCTGATGCGCGGATGTCCGGTACCGCTTATGGCACGGTCATCCTGCATACCTCGCCCGAAGCCGCGCTTGGTGGCCCTTTGGCCATCGTGCAAAACGGCGACACAATCACGGTAGATGTTCCGAACCGGGGCCTGACACTGAACATTTCGGATCGGGAGCTCGCCGCCCGTCTTGACGCGCTGAAACTACCGAACCTCGCACCAACGGGAGGATACGGTATGCTGTTTCACGATCACGTTCAAGGAGCTGACACAGGCGCAGATTTTGATTTCCTCGTCGGGTGCCGAGGCAATGATATTCCAAAGGATAGCCACTAATGCCACATTCACTTGCTCTGGTTGGCATCGGAAAAATCGCGCGTGACCAGCACATTCCCGCGATCACGGGCAACGCCGATTTCACACTGAGCGCTACAGCCAGCCGCAACGCCGAAGTTGGTGGCATTAAAGCCTACCGCAACCTTTCTGAACTCCTTTTGGCTGAGCCGGGTATTACCTGCGTCTCACTAGCTACACCGCCTCAGGTGCGATATGGCGATGCCCGCCGTGCCCTTGAAGCAGGACGGCATGTGATGCTCGAAAAACCGCCTGGAGCAACCCTTTCAGAGGTGCAGGCGCTAGAACGGTTCGCTGTTCATAAAGGTGTCACATTGTTTACGACTTGGCATTCGCGACACGCGGCCGCTGTAGCTGCAACTCGCAATTGGTTGGCGGATTGCAAGATCCAAAGGCTGCACATCGACTGGAAAGAAGACGTGAGGCACTGGCACCCGGGCCAGGACTGGATATGGGAGGCAGGTGGCTTGGGCGTCTTTGATCCCGGCATCAACGCGCTCTCGGTCCTTACCGCAATACTGCCAAAACCGGTACATCTAAACAAAGCGACCCTTTCTTTTCCAGAAAATCGCGATACGCCGGTCGCCGCTGAACTGACTTTTGAGCCGTTAGACGGCGCACCTGTTACTGCGGCGTTCGACTGGTTGGAGCAAGGCCCACCAAAATGGAACATCCATGTCGACACTGATGCGGGCAACGCAACGCTCAGCGAGGGTGGCGCGCGATTGACGATAAACGGCCATGAGAAGTCGGCGGGCGAAGATAAGGAGTATCAAGCGCTTTACGCCCGTTTTGCCGAACTCATTGCGGCAAGATCATGTGAGGTCGACCTCTCTCCCATGACGCATGTTGCCGACGCCTTTACCCTTGGTCGCCGTGTAAGCGTCTCTCCTTTTGAATGGTAGATACCGTCCGTCGTCGTATGAAATAGGGCGCCATATTGAGCCTTAAAAACACAAAAATCGCCAAGTTTCGCGATTAATGCAACGTGTATAACCACCGCATGCACAAGAGGTAGTTTCAGAGTTGATTTTGACGCGTCATCGGGCGCTGCCATGTATCCGAGCCGGTCTGCCGACTGAAGCCTGAAAGCGCGGCGAAACGCCAATAGGGCCCAGTACGCACGAAGGCTTGATTTTCGGCAATATTTTTAACCTACTGAAAGGTATAGATTTTTGTATTCCCTCAGATCGAATAATGCGGAACGGATATGCGGAAAATCTAAGCAATTGATATCAAAAGCGCCTCAAAGCGTTCCGTATTTCTTAAGTTGCGGAACACTTTAGCCCAAATTGGCAAATCTTGCCTTTTTTGCCCCCCTTCGTGCGTACTAGGCTTATTTATCGAGAACCACGCGACGCCCGTTCAAAACACAAACAAGCCTGCACCTATAAAGGCTGATACCCGGACGTCCGAGCACTGGATGCCCGGGCACCGATATTGGGCATCCGAGAATGCGGCCAGCCCAACAAACCTGAAGGCAGCTGCGCCGAGAAAAGCGACAGCAAAAAGTAAAAGCCAAAACCCAAATCGAAACAAGTTGGGACCGTGTAGCACCAACGACCGCGGGTCAACTCAGTAGCCCACAAGGCTTTTCAGCCCTGCGATATCTGAGGTCTCCGCCCTGCCAGGCTTTGCTCCCGTCGCGCCCTATGGTGACACTTCTTATCTTAGGTTGAGGTTGGCTCTCATGCGATAAGGGAGCCGCTGATTGGCACCTTAGGTATGCCGGACAGCGGCGGGGGACGGATCGGAACATTTCAGGTCGTACGAGGACCGAAAAGCAGTGTGATCACCCCCGTCTTTTCTATCAACCTGAACGGATACAGGGGCACAAGGCCCGCATGACAAGACGAGGTAAGGAAAAGACAAATGAACGATACCATCGGAATCGATGTCTCAAAAGCCAATTTGGATGCCTTCTGTTTGGCTAATCAGGAACATCGGCAATTTGCAAACGATGGTCGCGGGTTTCGGGCTCTGCGTGCCTGGATTGAGATCCATGGCTCTTCGTTGATCGTATTTGAAGCGTCGGGCGCGTACCATCGATAGCTGGAAAACTGCCTTTTCGCCGAGAATATGCCGTATTCCAAGGTCAACCCACGTCAAGCCCGTCGGTTCGCCGAAGCAACCGGGAAGATCGCCAAAACCGACAAATTCGACGCCGCTGTTTTGACCAGAATGGGGGCGGTCTTGCAGCTTGAACCTCAAGCCCCAAAAGTCGAACATTTGAACGTTCTCAGAGAGATGATGACTGCCAGACGCGGGTTGATCAAAGGTCGTGTGACGGTGAAAACAAGGATGCAAACGACCACGCAGACACTGTTGAAACGGCATCTGAAAGAGAGATTGGCTCAAGTCGAGAAGCATCTCGAGCAGGTTGATCAAACCATCATGGAACTGTTGGCCGATGATGAACAGTTGATCGCAAAGTACGAAATCCTGACCAGCATTCCCCGGAATTTCAAAAGTGACTGCCTTTTCGATGCTGATCGAAATGCCGGAGCTCGGAACCATGAACGGCAAACAAGCCGCGTGCCTCGCAGGGTTGGCTCCGATATCGCGCCAATCCGGTCGATGGCAGGGCAAAGGGCGTATCTAGGGTGGCCGGGCATTCTTCCGCCGGGCGATGTACATGCCGGCTCTCCGTGCGATCCGTCATGATCTGAGTTCTAAGAAGAAGTACGACCAACTCGTCCAAGCAGGAAAGCCAACCAAAGTGGCACTAACAGCCATCATGCGTAAGCTCGTCGTGATCGCAAATGCGTTGCTGCGTGATGGGAGAAATTGGTCTGAAAATAGCGCTTGATCAACACGGATATTACTTGGTTGCAGCAAACAAAACAAGAACATTTGAAGTTACCGCCCACCCAAGTCACTTATTGCTGTCGATCCAATTAGACATCAGTGACCGGTTCCTAAAACACTCATGTGGAACCTCGCTGCGTTTGTACCGCGCAATCCTCTCGGCGAATGCAACTTGTTTGGATGACGGATAATTCGCAAATCTATTTGTGCTCGGTATTTCACGGTACTGATCAATCCAACGCGACAGTGCTTGGCGATCTTGTTGCGTTTCCCATGGCAACACCTGGCCAGTTCTTTGGGAGATTTGACGCGCGAAACTCAACTGTTTCTCGGTCACAGGCATCTGATGATAGTCGTTCGACTGAATATTGTGAGAACCCTTGTCGGTTTCTACTGATGACGACTGCAGCATCAATTCCTCCATCTTTGTTCGACTCAGTATATAGAACATAATGGGAACTAGATCAATATGTATTGGTCTTGCCGCCAAATGGCACTACATATTGATATTCACTGGTCCATCTCGCAAGGCTGGCATGCCCATGTTGGGTTCGAGAACGACGAGAGAGCATGTTTCTTGCGCCCCACAATTCGTTAGCGGCCCATTTTCGCCACCTCCCTTGCAGGTGTGCTGCACTCCCATTTATCAAAGCAGCCTTACACTTGCTATCTGTGCCGCGGCCAATACCGCCCTCTTTCCTTCACTTCGCGCTGATGCGAAACTCGCCGTATGTCCAAGAAAACGCTGAATCACGCTAACTTGAGCGCCCTCGGGGCAGATCGCCTCGCGGACCTGTTGCTGGAGGTCAGTACCGGTAGTGCGGATATCAAGCGGCGGTTGCGTCTAGAGCTGAGCCACGATCTTGGTCCCGCAGAGTTGGGCCATGATGTGCGCAAACGGCTGGTTTCTCTGAGGCGCTCGACAAGCTTTGTTGGGTGGCGCAAACGCAAAGCCCTCATCAAGGATTTGCAGACCCAGGTCGATATGATCATCGGCAAGATCGGACCCACTGATCCGACCCTCGCCTTTGATCTGCTTTGGCAGTTTCTGGAACTTGCACCCTCTGTCTATGAACGGACGGACGACAGTCGCGGCGATATTGGTGATGTGTTTCGAGGGGCAATCCTTGCCTTTGACGACATCGCCGAGCGTGCATTGCTCGATCCGGCAATTCTCGCCAACCGAGTCTGGGATGCCGTTTCCAACAACGGCTATGGCGAATTCGACGGGATCATTAGGTTGGTCGCACCAGCGCTCGGCGAGGCTGGATTTACCCACCTCAAATTATTAGTCAGGACCTACGCTGAAACGCCGCTAGACGTTGCGGATGACGACCATGAAGCAATCCACTTTTTACGCGAGTTACGCAGCAGCAATGGCAATTATCGGGCCGAACAAAAGGCGGCGCTGATTAAGATGGTTCTGCAAGATATCGCCATAGCCGAAGGCGACACCGGCGCTTACATCGCGCAGTATTCCCGAGAAGACCTGACCCGCCCCGGCATCGCAGCCGAAGTTGCGCACCTCATGCTGGCCCAGGGCAAGCCGAAAGAGGCGCTGGCCTTGCTTGAAGCTGCCGATCTGGAGGGTCGGGTATTTCGGCAAGAGGAATGGGACGATGCGTTCATAACTTGCCTTATTGGACTTGACCGATTGGATGACGCCCAGACCCATCGTTGGAGGCGGTTTTGCGAGACGTTGAACGCCAACTATCTGCGTGCCTACTTGAAAGCCCTACCCGACTTTGAGGATATCGAGGCCGAGGATCGCGCACGTGTCCACGCGTTGCAATTCCCGGATGCGATGACGGCTTTGCGCTTCCTGTTGGAATGGCCTGACCATGCAAGCGCCACTGCACTGATACAAGAACACGCCGATGAACTCGACGGCAACCACTACGAGATCCTCACGCCTGCGGCTGAAGCTCTGCGCGACCGTCACCCGTTGGCGTCCGTTCTCATATGGCGCGCCATGATCAATTACGCGTTAGGTCAAGGCCGTGCGACGCGCTACGGTCACGCGGCTGATCATCTGAAGGACTGCGAATTGGCAGATGCCCAAATTGAAGATTACGGACTTTTCCCAACGCACCAGAGCTACCTGCAAGCATTAGAAAGCCGCCATGACCGAAAAACGTCTTTCTGGAGCAAGATGTCGTCTACCCGATAGGGCCTACACTTCCGGTCATTCGCTGCACGGTGCACGAACTCCCAGAGAGCGGGACAAAGCGACCCTATGCTAGTGCAGCGGATGCAAGTGCAGAATGCCGGCAGTTGAGGCAGCGAGAATTCGGCGACGCAGCAATATTCCCCAAACCAGTCATTCGATTGCGTCAGAACGGGTAAAATCCAAACAATCCATTCGCTGCGGTCAGTTTCAACAATCGAGACGCGGGGCACCTTGCGGTCATGCCCTGTTAACCCAGAACTGACGGATCGACCTCATAGTCCCATGCGTCACCGCCAATGAGTTTCGAGATGCCGGAATAGTCCATTTCCGCATGTCCGCTGTCGCAAAAATGCGAAAAGATCGCCATCGCATGCGCGGCCAACGGCGTGACTGCGTTGACTGACAATGCAGCGTCCTGTGACAAGCGCAGATCCTTGCGCATCATTGCGCCCGAAAAGCCGGGCTTGTAGCCATTTGTTGATGGCACACCGTCCAGCAGACCCGGCACCGGGCAATAGTTGCTGAGCGCCCAGTTTTGCCCTGATGCATTTGTAACAATTTCGTAAGTGCGTTCAAGATCCAGCCCCAACCGCTTTGCCAGCATCAACGTCTCAGCTGCTGCGATCATCGAGATGCCCAGCGACATGTTATTACAGATCTTCACGCCAATACCGCTCCCTTGCTCTCCGGCGTAAAGCAGTTTGCCACCCATGATTTCAAGATAGGGTGTGGCGCGTGCCACAGAGGCTTCTGTGCCGCCTATCAAGAAATTCAGCTTGCCGATGCGTGCGGCCATCACGCCGCCTGTGACCGGTGCATCGATCATCTCAAGCCCTTTGGCGACTGAGGCTGTCCCCACTTCACGCGAGGTGTCGACATCAATGGTCGAGCTATCGATCAGCAATGTTCCGGGCGCTGCTGTTTCCACCAGCCCACCTTCACCCATATACACTTTGCGCACATGCGGCCCCGCAGGCAGCATGGTGATCACCATGTCGGCCCCTTTCGCCGTTTCGGCGATAGTATGCTTCACTTGGGCACCCAACTCAGCGGCTTTAGCTTGCAGCGCTTCGGACAGATCAAGGGCCTGAACAGTGTACCCAGCCTTCATTAGCTGCTCCGCCATGGGCATGCCCATATTTCCAAGCCCGATAAACCCTACAGTCTTGCTCATAGTTATCTCCAGAATTTAAGTGTGTCAGACCCCGGGGGCCGGTGTGCCGCGATTGATCAGCACGGTTTTAGAACTTGTGAAATGATGCAGCATACTGTCGAGGGCATATTCCTTGCCCAAGCCGCTCATCTTGATGCCACCATAAGACACATTGGACCGGGGTGCGGCGCATTGGTTCACTTGAACGAATCCGGCTTCGATGCGTTCGACATACTCCAACGCACGGCTCAGATCGCGGGTCCATAGATTGGCGGATAGACCAAATGGCGTATCATTGGCTTGCTCGATCATCTCGTCAAAAGACCCAAATGGCAGAACAGTTGCAACTGGGCCAAAAATCTCGTCCTGACAGACTTTGTTGTCCAGGTTCAGCCCGTCCAGCAGCGTCGGTGGATAGAAATTCCCCCCCCGAAGATAAGGGTCTGTTGGCTCTTCACCGCCAAACAAGACCCTCATCCCGGGAGTGTTCCGCGCGATGTCCATGTATTTCTTGGTGCGATCAAATTGCTCGCTGGAAATGATTGCACCCATGTCGGTCGCCTCATCTAGCGGATTGCCCAGCTTGATATCTCCAAGCCGCGCGACAACGCCTTTGACCACCTCGTCGTAGATGTCTTTGTGCACAAAAACGCGAGACCCCGCAGTGCAGGCTTGCCCCTGTCGCGTGTAACGCATGCCGTCAATGATGCCGGGAATGGCCAGATCCAGATCGGCGTCCGGCATGACGATGCTCGGGTTCTTGCCGCCTAGCTCAAGGGTAACTGTGGCCAATTTTGGCGCAGCATATGCCGCGATGGCCTGCCCGACAGGGAGCGAGCCCGTGAATGTAACCTTACGCACAGTCGGATGTTCGCACAGCGGTTTCCCGCATTCCTCGCCATACCCAGAAATGACGTTCAATACCCCCGGCGGCAGGAACCTGTTGATGATTTCAGCCAAGAACAGCACACAAATCGGGGCCTGTTCTGCCGATTTGATGACGATTGTATTGCCGGCAGTGATGGCTGGCGCAATTTTTGCCATGAACAAGAAGAGCGGCGCATTCCAAGGAATAATACCGGCAATCACGCCAATTGGATCACGCGTCGAATAGTGAAGTACGTCGGGCGACATGTTGGGCACGGTTTCGCCCTTGAGCTCTCCTGCAAGCCCGCCAAACATACGCAGCAGATCGTAGCTTGATGCGGTTTCGGGCCGTGCTTGAGTGCGGAGCGCATTGCCGGTATCAAGTGCCAGAACCTGCGCGACGAGTTCGGCTTCCGCTTCAATCGCATCAGCGGCTTTTTGCAACATCCGTCCACGCTCGCGCGCCGGAACACGCCGCCAAGACGTTAAAGCAGTGTCTGCGGCTTCTACTGCAGCGTTGACATCTGTTGCCCCACATTGCGGCACCTGACCGATCGACTGGAGATTGCCGGGGTGAATGACATCTATCATCTTATCTGTGCTTGCACCTGTCAGCTTGCCATTTAACAAGATCGTGCCTGACAGCCGGCGTGCCGTTTTCAAGGCCTCCGGCGCAAGCCGTTCAAGAGAATTTTCCGTTCCCGTTTCGGTCGCAGTGCTCATAGACTGGTTTTCCTTCTCAGGCCGTTTTCATTGATCAACATCCGCACTTTGATTGATCAGATTTTGGCTAACGAGCCATTTAACTTTGTTGTGAGGCGTGAAGTCATGACACAGTTCACTGATGATGGAACTTCACCACCCCAGCTTAAGCAGGGAGTTTGGTTGTCCATCTGCTTGTCAACTGACTCAGCGGCCTGCTATTTGGAGGCGCTTTGAGAGCGCCTCCAAACCTTTTCGGCATCTGTCTGGACCTCAAGACAGGTCAGCCTCAACCGCGCCACCAGCGACGGGGTTCGACATTCTCGACCAACATATCTGACGGAATTTCGCGGGCGATCCCGTGAATTTCCGTGTAGGTATCAAGACCGCCTGACCATCCGTTGATGCGTTCACGCCACTGCTCCCACGGTTCTGGAACGTGCTCGGGTGCGGACATCAGTGCAGCTTTTTCACGCTCTTCATCAGAGAGTGGTACATACCGGGTTCCATGTTCGGCAAAGATTGTCCCTGGAAGCTGGGGCACCGACGCACCAACGGTATTGACCAGTGACGCTTCATGCGCACCTTGGATCAAGGCTTGGGTGAAATAGGCCGATTCCATTACCGCATCTTGCAGATGTGGTTCCAAGCCATCGAACACTTCGACTTTCATTGCCGTGTGCTCAAACCCTGAGAAAAAGCGCAGATCGATCACTTGACTGACAACTGGCGACATGTTCGCGTAAGCAACCGCCGAAGACCAAGTCTCGGCACCGTCAATCAATCCCTGTTTCAGCCCGTCAAGAGTCTCCTCCCAAGCGATTGGAACAGGATTGAGATTGAGTAGATCCATTGCAATACGGCCCAGCTGGGTTCCAGTAACCCGGTTCTTGGTGCCGAAAAGCTCTTCGAGCTTGGTGACGTCGGGGCGATCTGCCCAGCTCAAACCCATGTTCAATCCGCGCAACTCGGCAACCGAGAACAAGAAGTGCAAACCGTGCCTTTGACGGAGCGGCTCTCTCAACAGCTGCTCACTCCTCGGATGGTAGAGGAAGTAGTAAAGCGAGGCGCGGGTTGGGAACTGGTAAGCATAGTCGAGCACGTTGTAGTAAGGTGCCCCTGCAGCTGAGTTTTGGGTAGAGGCAGCATAGATATCCACGATACCTTGCTGCGTTTTTTCAACGCATGAAAGTTGACCACAAATCTGGTTGTCACCGATAAACTCAACACGGATTTCACCGTCAGTTCGCTCTTCGATGTCTCGTGCAAATTCAAGACATCCTGCGCGCTCAATCAGCAGGTTGCGTGCGTTAAACCCAGATGCTCCGAATTTGAGTGTGTGTTTGGCGGGTTTCGAGAACCTCTTTTCATATGTTGATTCTGCAGCTTCTGCCAGTTCCGGTAGCGTCAAAGCGCCGGTTACCGCAGCGCCACCAAGCAACGTTGATGAAATGCCGTATCTACCTGCAACGCGCAAAAGATCGCGTCTCGAAATACGCTCGCTTACATATTTTAATGACATGATATTCCTCCCTAATCATGGTTTCGTAAATGCCGGTTACCCGGTTGTTTGTTTTGGGGTCGTCAAGACGGTTTATTCATCCCAGATGGGTTCTTCGCCGGATCTCGATCGGGCGGCCAACCAGCCGCCTTCAACTTTGATTTCAGATCCATTGATGAAACTCGATTCATCACTCGCCAGGAAAATCGCTGCTCCTGCAATGTCTTCGGGTTGGCCCCACCGACCAATCAAATTTTCTGAGGCCCATGCAGGGCCTGTATCTTCGGCCTCCGCAAAGCTCTGATTAAACGGTGATGCAACCATGCCCGGAGCAATCGCGTTCACACGAATGTTCTTACCTGACAAATCTGCAGCCATCGCGCGTGTCAGACCAAGTACGCCGGATTTTGCTGCCACATAGGCAACACGGTTCGGACGCCCCATGAAACTGGCAATGGACGCGACATTGATGATGTTCCCTGATTTTTGATTCATCATTTGCGGCAGAACCGCCTGCGAACATATGAAAGGACCAGTCAGGTTGATATCCAGCATTTGCTGCCAATCTTCCTGTGTGTGCTGCATCAAACCCTTGATCACGCGGGCCCCTGCGTTGTTCATCAAAACGTCGATCCGGCCAAACTTATCGAATACGCTCTTGGCCATGGCGGCAGCACCATCAGGGCTGCGGACGTCCAGTGCCACGCCCATGGCCTGACCGCCAATTTTCTCTGCAACGCCCTTTGCATTTTCTTCGTTGATATCGGCGACAACGACGTGCGCACCTTCGTTTGCAAATGCTTGGCAGATCGCAGCACCAATGCCGCGTCCGCCTCCTGTCACGATCACCACTTTTTGCTCAAGTCTCATCAGCAGGCAAAACCTCTCGCTAGCCGCACAGAAATCTACGCGGGTATTCCAGTTAAAAAATATTGATGCGCCCCAAGTAAATCAGCAGTTCGGGGCAAGGTGTTTTACGACAGCTACTCCCTCGGAGCGTAGCGCAAGCAAAACAGACCGTATGTCAAAAATCTGACATTCAGAGCGGTGCCACGACTTTTACCTCTAAAGAGACGCGGTAAGCTAACCCGAAACGACCATCAAAAGCCGTTCCACATTGAGTACACGAAGCTGCTGCCGCTTGTTCTCGACCAGCCCCGATTCCACAAACTTGCCCAGAATTGCGGTGATGTACTGACGTCTGGAGAAAACCAATGCAGCGAGGTCTTCGTGGGATATGCGAAGCGTTACTTGCTCGGCGGTCTGCGCACTTGCGTCAAGTTCAAGATGCATCTGCACAAGAACACGCGCCAACCTTTGCTCAACGCTCAATCCAGTCACGTCACTGATACGCGAATGCAGAAGTTGCTGCCGCTTCAAAAGGATTTGGACCAGCAGGATGCCAAGTTCCCCATCCCTGCGCATCAGGTTGAAAAACTCTGTTCGGCCAAACCTGCGAACTTCCGCGTTGTCGACAGCAATACAATTCGCATCCCGCGCAGCTTTAGGTCGCAGCGCGGACAGCCCGACAAGGCTGCCGACCTGATGAATTTTCAAAAGTGTATCATACCCTTTGTCATCTGACCGCGTGGTTTTAAGCGACCCATCCGTCAGCAAGAACACGTAGCGAGCGGCTTCTCCTTGATAAAAGATATGTCGTCCAGCTTCAAAGGACGCCCGTTTTCCATGCGTCGAAAGCTGTTGGAAATACGTGGGGTTCAGATCGCTTTCGAGGTCGATCGCTTCTGACTGGTCAAAGTTCTTCATGGGGTCTCGGCTGTTTAGGGCTCATTTAGCCCATTGTGATCATGCTCACTCAAATAATGACACGAAGGGCACAATCTTATTTGATCCTGCGGGGCTTCTTGCCGCAATGCTGTTCTTAGTAGCGAATTCGATACAGCTCGGTCAAATCAGATCGCTACTGTCAGCTTACGAGTTCTATCTCTAGAGTTTCGCCAATGCGACGAACGTCTGGTATCTGCCGATGCTATCGTTCGCGGCGATTGCACCCATGTAAAAGCAGCCATTGGCTTCGCGACTACCAAGGCATGCAAAGTCCCGCAACTTGTGAATTCGACATCTGATCCTCGCTGCGGTCGGCATGAATGACCGGTCTTTCCGCAGCGCAACGGCACCAAATCTCTCGCATACGCAGTATTTCTTACGCTGCGTGCGCGCGCAGCACGAAACAACAATGGCGGGGTTGGGCTCGAACCGGACCTTAGCTGCATCTTGCACTGACGGCAGCTCTGCGGGCGAAGTGAGCTTGCAATGAAGCCCAACCAATTTCTGCTATAGTCGAAGCGGTCCGCCCGACCGACCGGTTCGAACCATATTTACAGCCCAGCAACCGCTGGCCGAGGGTGGCGGAGTGTTCTCCAAAGCCAAAATAACATGAGAAGCACGATTGTCAGTTCGGGCAGTGACAAGACGCCGGTGTCCCGCACTGCGTCTGGAAACACCGTAGCCCCCGGTCCGGTGAATGCCGATCCAGCCGCGATAAAAAAGCCGATACACATCCGTACAAGATGCTGGGCGATGCGATGTCTGTTTGAAATCTGGGCCGCAAAAATCATGCGAACATCAAAGCAAAACGCGATAGCGGCCATTCCGAACAAGAAAAAGTAATCCTCGGCCGCGAAGCCGAACAAGCGTGCGTCTGGCAATGTCGTGGCATACCAGCCTGCCGTCATGAGACCTGCCGCGTTCAGGACATTCAATCCGGCAATTGCGACGAACCAATTTTTTGCACGTCGCACATGAATTCGCACTGCCAAGACACCACTTGTCACAAAGGATGCGCCAAGGATTCCGGCAAGCAAGGTGAGCCAGTAAGGGTCGTATTTCATCGCGCCAAGCAAAGCGCCCAGCAGAGATGCGAGCCCCATGCTCAGCACAAAAATCCGGCCAGCGCTCACATGCGTTTTGCGCCCTTTGCGCGATCCCAGGGCGATAGCGCCCACAACAACGGCCAGCGTGCCAAGGGCTACATGCGCAAGCAAAGTGAGAACATCTAAGGCGGGCATAACATTTCCTTTCGGGTAAGTTGGTTTCGCCCGTTTATGGCCGCTGTCGCACTGTCCTGTCGTCCGCGCATGACGGCGAGGACATTTTTCTTGTGTTCATTCGGACCAGTGGTTGCGTTGATAAACCGTTGAATTCAGCATAACAGAGGGTATGGAACACGCTGCCGTTTTGACCTTGGCTGGACTGTGTCTCGGCATTGCCCTGACCGGGCTATTGGCCGCTGTTCTGCGGCAAAGCGAACCGTACGAACGGCTTAGCCTTGGGTTGGTTTACCTGGCTTTCATCGGGATGATCGCACTACCGCTTGTTAGGACCCTCGCCGAAGGTGTGTTGATCAATTACATGCCACTGTTGCTGGTGATGCTGCTCGCACTACCGCCTGCTTTTTATCACTATGTCGCGGCCAGAACGGTCATTGGATCACCGGCACCCGTCCGGTCGCAAGTGCCATGGCGGGATTTGGTGTTGCCTTTGATCGGCGCCGTGGTGTGCATCGGGTATTGGCTCCTGCCGGCGCGGGCCAAAGAGGTAATGTTCATATCGGGGGACTTACCGCCAGGGGTTTGGCCGGCTGTCCTTGCCCTGTCGACGTTTGCGCTGATCCTGATCTGGTTGATCGCTTCCTTCGCCTACCTTGTCGCGGTCTTGCGACGCCTCACGGCTTACCGTGCCCACGTCCGGCAGCTTTACACAGACGTCGAAAAGCGGGATTTGCGTTGGGTCGACGGGATGATGGTCCTGCTGGTGCTGATCTGGGTCGTCGGGGCGTTTTCCCTCGCTGAAGATAACCTTTTTGGTGGCAACCTGATCGTCCAAGAACTGTTTCTTGCACTGAACGCTGGCGGCTTGTTGTGCCTGACCATCTTTGCCCCGATCACACAACCGGACGCGATCCTTGCCGTTGAAGAGGTAGAGCCAGACCCCAAATATGCGCGCTCTGCATTGTCCGATGACCAAGCGGCAACGCTGGCCGCCCCCCATGACGCAAAAACGCGCAAGGACACCCGAGAGCTTGACCCCAGCTTGTCGGTGCCAACACAAACACACCAAGTGGGGGCG
>NZ_JBGCEQ010000065.1:0-6941 GCF_045106495.1 Roseobacter sp. | reverse complement strand
AACCTCCCAAACTGCCAGAGATCACTCCGTCTCTGACCGAAGGTGCTGCGCAAATAAACTGGCGGACACCTTCGGAGTTTCCGTGCTGCCCTGCGCCGGGGAAAGATCGCACACTGATGGATTACTATCAGGCACTTTCGTTCGGGGCAGTTTTTGCAGCCAACCAACACGGAAAGTCATTCTTCATTGATGGATGCCCAGACCGACGCAGCGACTGCCTTATTGTGGTTTGCCGGATTGAGAATAACCCGATCAACGATTGGGGCATAACCTGCGTCTATCTCCACGAAGGCACATTCATCCACGAGAACAAAGCCACATTCTTTACCCTAGTTGAAGCCATGGAAATTTTTGCTGCGGGAACAGGGGAGGGTTTCCGCCCAGAGAAATATGAACCAGACCTTGGGCCTTCAATCGGCGCTCCGCGGCAACTCTAGAGACGAGTTTAGGCACCAGCAGTTTCGTCCGCATTGTGTGAATTCACGTGCCATCAGATTTTGCGTGTGCAGCGAATGTCGGCAATGCGGGCTGCAAACGCAGCATCTGGCTGGCTGTTGAGCGTCCGGAAAGGGCCGTTTTGACCCCTTCGATCTCCTTCATGCGGAAGATCAACGGTCAGCACCTTGCAACTCACATTAATGTACGAATTTCTGGGGCATTTCAGCTCCGAAGATCCATGCCGCAGTTTGCCAAGAGTTTGCAATTCCCTTTTGAGTGCCCTTAGCATCGGTAGTGAATGTATTTTTGGGCAATACATTGAAATCGCTATGCGAGTTCAGCTATAGTTTCAGGTGAAAAATGGGCCGTATTTGGACATCCAAAATACGGCCCAGAGATTGGCAACAATCAGTTTTAGTTGCGTCCTCCGACAGAGTTTGTGGCGGCTTCCATCACCCGATCCAGACTAAAGCTGCCCGGCTTCATTCTTGGCGGAAACTCTCTAAAGCTTTGAATCCAATTGGCGACATATGCTGAGGCTGGCGCCAAAACAAACATTCGTTCTGCGGCCCATTGGGCGTGGCCGATGGTCTCATCTGGTGCCCGTTCAAAGGGATCCATCCGCAGGTTGGTCAGCATAGGGAAACGCAACTCTTCAAAGGGTGTTTCCCATACTTTGAAACCTACCGAGTTTTGACGTAGGAAAGTGAGTTTCCAATCATTGTAGCGTAAAGCAGCAACACTTCCGTCATCCGTCCAATAGATGAATTCCTTGCGTGGGGACTGCCCTACGTCTCCCTTCAGAAACGGCATCATGTTGTACCCATCAAGATGCACTTTGTATGTGATATCGCCGACCTGTTTTCCTTCCAACAGGTCTTCTTTCACTGTTGTGTCACCGACAGCAGCCAATACCGTAGGGAGCATGTCCTCATGTGCGACAATATCGTTGATGATTGTGCCTGGCTCAATCGTACCGGGCCAGCGGATAAGGGCCGGAACGCGGTATCCGCCTTCCCATTGTGTGTTCTTTTCGCCCCTGTGTTTCGTAGTCCCCCCATCGGGCCAGCCGAAAGCTTCCGCGCCGTTGTCACTTGAGTACAGAACAATAGTATTTTCTGCGAGGCCGAGTTCCTCTAATTTGGCGAGCATCTGGCCGACGTGACCATCGTGTTCAACCATACCATCAGCATAGATACCGTATCCGGTTTTACCCGCAGAGTCCTCTTTCAGATGTGTGTAGACGTGCATACGGGTGGTGTTCCACCATATGAAGAACGGCTTGTCGTCTGCTTTGGCCCGCTCCATGAAATTAATGGCCTGTGCGGTGACCTCGTCATCAATCGTTTCCATCCGCTTTACGGTAAGCGGCCCGGTGTCTTCGCAGACCTGGTTTCCCAGTTGCCCGAAACGCGGGTCTTCTGTGCTGTCGAACTCTTCTGATGTACGACAGTGCAAAACTCCACGCGGGCCGAACTTGGCCTTGAACTCCGGGTCTTTCGGATAGTGTTCGTTCTCGGGCTCTTCTTCGGCATTCAGGTGATACAAATTGCCAAACCATTCATCAAAGCCGTGGTTCGTTGGCAGCATATCATTTCTATCGCCAAGGTGGTTTTTACCAAATTGGCCGGTCACATATCCGTGCGGCTTTAACAGAGTAGCAAGTGTTGGGTCTTCTTTGGTGATGCCCTCAGGTGCGCCGGGCAGACCAACCTTGGTAAGGCCTGTTCGGATCGGCGACTGCCCGGTTATGAACGCAGCACGACCCGCGGTGCAGCTTTGCTGACCATACCAGTCCGTGAACAGCGCACCTTCTTTGGCGAGGCTGTCAATGTTGGGTGTCCGGTATCCCATCTGGCCCATGTTGTAGGCGCTAATGTTGTATTCGCCGATATCATCCCCGAACAGGATAAGAATGTTGGGCCTGGACGTGTCTGCCATCGCCAGAGATGACACGCCATACAGAGCTGACGCAGTGGCAATGGCAATAGCCATGTGTAGTCGTTTTTTCATGTGTTCCCTCGATGTTTTCCGATCACATTGTGCGTCCAGAACGCGTGAATACTGAAACCAAATTGTTCTGCATCCAAATACGGCCGATAAAAACGCAATTCGATTTGCGGTCGTCCTGCACCCTGCCTTGGCTTTTCGGTGGTCGCTTACCATTTCGTGCCACCGCAGTTGACAATTTGCACGCCCACTCCGAACGTGATGCCAGTTCATAGGATTTTGAGCGATGGAGAATTTACATCTGGTAAGCGCGAATGTTTTGTCGCCCTTGATTGCCGCCCTGCCATTTGGCGAGAGCAAAGTTGAAGCTGTGCTCGAAGTTGTTGGATTGGCTCCTACGTTGATCGAAACTCAAAGTGGAATTGTTCCACTTTATGCCGCTGAGAGGATGTTGACCGAGAGCGCCAAACTGGTGGGCGACCCAACTTTTGGCTTTGATAGCTTACCGGTCAATGCGTCGGATATGGACGGCTATATGGCAAGTTTACCCTTGCTACCAGGATCCACCGGATTGGAAGCATCCTTCGACTTAGCTGACAAGATCAACGGATTGCTAACTGGTGATCGCGTTTTCGGGACTGTTCGTGATGGAATTTTCTGGATTCGTCGAACGACGACTGGATCCAAATGGACAAAGGATTGGGCCGTCGTTCAATATAGTCTCGCCATCTTCTTGTCAGGTATGAGGCAGTTGTTCGGTAGCAATTTGGTGCCGCACGCGGTCTCTATCCCTACCAAAACCTTGCCTGCCGGGCTTCCGAATGACCTCCGTGGTATCCCGCTTGTACGCGAAGCCCAGATGGCAGGTATGGCATTCCGTATCCAAGACGTGTGCCGCGTTGTAAAAGCCCGCCGTCTGCAAAATATTCGCGGTCAGACCGTTTCCTCGACACCATTGTCGTCGACAGACAAGTCCGCCCTTGCGGCCTGTACTGTCGAGTTCATGAGGAGCGGAACGTCGGATATGATGGCCCACAGAATGGCCGCGTCTTTTGGTATGAGCGTTCGATCCTACCAACGCAGATTGAATGATGTGGGAACCACGCATTCCGCCCTGATTGACAGCGCAAGGCTCGAACTTGCTCTAAGACTGCTTGCCGAGGAAAAGAACTCCGTGACGGAAATAGCATTTGAACTGGGATACAGCTATCCAGGCCACTTCACCCGGTTTTTCAAACGAAAGGTTGGCTTGTCCCCGACGGAGTACCGCAAGATTGAAGTCACGTCCTAAGGGGTCGAGACGCGTCTCAAAACTTGCCGTTCCCATTTTTCCACTCGTTACGGGGCGCAATTGTTTCAACCGTGTCCCAATGTTCGACGATCATTCCGTCCGCGATACGGAAGAGGTCATAGAAACTCGTGTGGACGCCCGCCTTGTACCCTTCGCTCATGCAAAGCACGAAATTACCTTCTGCGAGTATGCGATGGACTTTAGAATACTCGATAACAGGCTCTCCGTTTATGCTTTCCTCCATGGATGTACGAAATGCGGCAACTCCATCAGCCGTTTCTGGATTGTGCTGGATCAGATATTTGTCGAGATATAATGCCAAAAGGTCAAAATTTTGGTCCACCAGAATCTTGTCGGCAAAACTGCGGACAAACTCCCTGTTGTTCTCGGTCTTGTCGAGATCGGTGATGGTTGTATCACCGTCCAACATGCCTCGGCCCGAAGGGTTGGGGCCTTTTTTGGGCTGGATATTGTCCCAATGCTCGACTGCTTGGCCGTCCTCAAACCGAAAGACTTCAAATGCCACGCGCAGGTTGGAGAAATCATATTCGTTATGTGCAAATGCAAAGTCGCCATCCTCGAAAACCCGCACAAAGGTCACTTTAGGATCGGTTCGTGAAAGCCGCGCGAATAGTGCTGCAAGGCCCTCACTTCCCTCATGCGTTTGGGGATTATGCTGAATGTACTTCGCTTCGTTGACGACCGCCGCAGCAGAGGCATCGCCAGTTTCGATGCCTTTGAGCAGATTCTGAATCAAATCTCGTTTCTCAGCCAACTTCAAGCTCCTGTTTTTGCCATACTGCCGGAACCATAGCCCCGTATTGTCTGCGTATGCTATTGTTAAAAGAATGGGGTTGCAGCGAAAGTCAGGTCTGGTGAAGTTGCATCGCAGCGATTGACAGCGTCGGCAATGTCCGCAATGGGCCGAACCCAGCGGTCGATGCCGATCAAGCTAAGGTCGGAAAAGTCCGCAACTTACCTGTTCTCGACTCGTGCAGCGAAGGTCGGCTATCGCAAATTTGCATCTAGCACTGCGGGTCAGCTTTGGGCTGGGTGCGGTCATCAGGGCAAGTTCTTCTGGGCGCTAAAACGCAAAATCGCTTGCTGCACTGCCGCAAGTCGGCAGTGAGCCCTAAGCGGCCTATTTTCCAATGAGCATTCTAGCTTTGCCAATTGAGAAAACGAACTTGATGACTTCCTTCAAGACCTTTCAGTGGGACCGTTTCAGGGTCAGAAAAAGTGTAGTCAAAATCCGCTCCCACGACTGCATGGGTAGTGTCTGACAGGCAGATTTCACCTTGCCCGGCAACCGAAGTTATGCGTGCTGCCTTGTTGACCACGGTACCGAAGAAGTCATCTTTTGCCCGAACAACTTCACCTGTATGGATCCCGATCCGCAGACTCAGCTTCGGCTCAAAATCTTGCTGCAACAATCCTATTTGAATGGTTTTTGCGGTAGCCAAAGCCGAACGCGCCGAAGAAAAGCTCGACATTGTTCCATCGCCAAGGGATTTAATGAGCTCTCCGCCATTTGCTTCAATAGCATCCTGAAGATATTCGAAATGCTGGGCAACAATGGCAGACCAAGCCCGATCTCCTATGCTTTCAGCGATAGGTGAAGAGTTCACGATGTCTGTGAACATAATGGAAGCCAAGCCTTCACTCTGCTCGATGCTGAAGTCATCATGCATGGAGTCCAGAAGTTCTTGAATCGCAGTGTGTTCGTGGCCGATCCTTGTTTCATTCGCCGACGGCAGTGATGCGTGTCGATGCACGATTTTCCAAGAACCGTGCTCCAGCACAAAGATCAGTGTCGTCCGAAAATCCACTGGTTCTGCCAGACCTTTAAACCAAAAGCGATTGGAAAAAAACGACCAGCCAGCGTCTCCTATCTCGAAAGCTTCTCCCAAAAGTTCTTGTCTATCCAAAACGTCCGGTACTTCTTCAAAATGCTTACCGATAGCTTCTCGAACCGCTCGACCTGCCCATAATTCTCCGTGAGCAGAACCAACGAAACGGAGTTCCGATGCCTCTGATAGATAGTTTTGGAGCTCCTTTTCATTGCGTGACAGCAATGCTCTGTACCAGCGTCGTGAAATAGCAAGAAGCTCAGGAGACTCTTTAAACATCTTTAGTGACCCAAGCAGGCGTCGACGCGTTGCAAGCGAACAATGAAGATCCACTCATCTCTTATTATCCTTTTTACTTTGCGCCCAGTTTTGAGGCCATAAAGCTTCAGAGTAGGTGAGCTGGGGTGCACGCTCAAGCGTGAGTCTGCAAAGTCCGGTACTTTCCCATTCGCAGAACTCGAGGTTTCGCTATCGCAGCGAATGGCCACTAAGCGGGCTGCGACCGCAGCATCTTGACCCAGTGGCCAATGGCAAAAATGGGCCGATCGCGTCGGTGACGACGCCCCTGGATTCGCAACTGTTCAATGGCGGCTATCGCGGGATCCTGGAGCCTCCAACACGCCACCTGGCGCGGATCGCTCTGAGGTTCCGGTATCTCGCATGCTCTTGTCTCCCGTTGATCGCCCGAAGCGGGCCGATTTCCCGATCAAAGAGACGCAGACGCAAAGGGGTGGCGGGAAGGCGCAGGGTGGCACCGGAATTGGCATTGCGTGCCACCCCTTGTTTTATTGGGGTTTGCGCGTTTGGCGCGATGTGGGACTGCTCTGGTGCAGGACGGGCAGGCGTGCCCGCGAGCACCGCGCCGGGGGCGGTTGTGCCTGTTTGCACCGCACTGGCCCGCATCGGGCGACGTTCGGGGGCACACGCGGGGTTTGAGTTGGGTGGCAGGGTGGCATCGCTCTGCCGAAACCGCGCCACCCCCTGATTTCATTGGAAATTTACAAAACTCTTTGGTGAATCTGGCGGCAATGCACGCTGCGCGACCCGGTGCACACCACCACCGCGTGGGCCGCGCTTGCCAGATTTTTCGCAAAACCCAACAAAACAAGGGGTGGCACGGATGCGGCGATCCGGTGCCACCCTGCGCCTCCCCGCCACCCCGGTGTGTGTGCTTGGCTTGATTGTGGGGCGAATCTACGCCTGTGTCACAGGGGAAAGGACGTGCTGAGTTGGTCAACAGATTACGATTGAACGATAAATCGGTGCGGGATGCGATCCCCGTCAAAGGGCGTGACTATCAGATCTTCGACACCGAGGTGCGGGGGTTTTCGATCCGCATCCTGCGGTCGGGCAACCGGTCGTTTGCACTCGATTATCGCTATGCCGGGGCTCAGCGCCGCATGGCCATCGGG
>NZ_JBGCEQ010000064.1:0-23930 GCF_045106495.1 Roseobacter sp. | reverse complement strand
GGGTCCAGCACCAGCCATGTCCCGTCCTCCCTGTCGATCCGCTTCAAGCCCAAGTCCGTCAGTTCCGAGCTGGCTAGCATCAGCGTCCAGAGCAAGCTCGCGGCCATCATCGAGGCGATCCCCGCCAAGAACGTCCCCGTGATCAGCCAGGGCGAGATCGTCAGCCAGCTCTTGTTCTGTCGCAGAAAAGTGCGGGTATCGATCTCGATTGTACGCTGCGCGTTGGTCGCAATGCTGTTCAAATCGGTCCTGAAGTTCTCCAGCTGGGATGCCATCGAGGCGGCGTAGTCTTGCCGGATCGTGTCCAGCTCCGCGTTCAGCTTCTCGCTCAGCCGGGTCGGCTTGCCAGTCTTCATGGAAAATTTCTCCTTTCAAACGCCAGTGCTCGCCGGTGTCGGGGTCTTGGGCTGTAAGGTAGGCTTTGCCCGCACGCGGGATGTCAAAACCCGCATCGACGAGGGCGTCGAGCATGCTGGCGCGGTCGGTGATCAGCCCGACGCTGATCTGATCCTGAATCCACCCATGCAGCTCGTCGCGACCTTGAGCACGCGTTGGGGTCTCGATAATGTCGCGGACCTCTTGCGTGCGTTCCAGCTCCATAGGATCGGCCCAGCCGTGGCGTTGGTTCATGACGTCTCGCAAGCTGTCGAAGGCCTTCTCATACCCCGGCGGCGCGATGTTGAGGCTATGGCCCGAGGTCAGTTTCAAACGCGGCGTACAGAAGTGAAGCTCGACACGGTCTTCGTGGGTATGTCGGACCCAGAGCATGTCATATTGCGTCGGGTCCAGCCCCGCGAAGGCCAGACGCTCGAAGTGGTCCATGACCTCGGCTTGCTGTTCCTCGGTCGGGGCGTCCTCGGCGGCAAAGCTGATCACGCCTGCGCGGTAGGTCCACTGGTGGCGGCTGGCGTCGATCAGGGCTTCGGTGCGGTCGGGATTGCCGCGCAGGACCTCCGGCAAAGTCTCCCGCGTGACAGTCATGGGCTGGCCGTCTACATCGCGGATCAGGTCGCGGTTGTCGTCGTAGGCCAGCACCTTGTCCGCGACGAGGTAGCCGACCGGACCCGCCCCGGCGCCTTTGCCATTGCGGAAGAACTTGATCAGCATCGGCGGGCGGCCTCGATGATCTGGGCAAGCTGGCGTTCGATTGCCAGCAGGCGGCGGGCACATTCCGTCGCGACGCCAATGGTGACGGCGTCTACTCCGTCAACATCATGGTCGACCGTCGACGTATTCATCGAGTAATCGGTCGAGAGTCCGAAGGCGTGGCACGGCAGCAGGTGGAAGACTTCGTTGGCCAAGCCAGAACCGATGCCAGGCGTCTGCGATTAGAATTGCCCGAGGGACGAAAGACGCCACTTGGCTTTGAAGAAGCCGCAAACCGCTATGTCCAAAGGCTCCGCGATAGTGATGGTAAAAATATCGACATCAAAGATCGCCAACTAAGACAGCACTTGGTCCCTTTCCTTGCTGCCAAGCCGTTGAGTGCCATCGAGACATTCGACATTGAACGTTACAAAAAAGCACTCGCCAAAATCCAAGCCCGTGTCAGACCGGAAAAACATCGACGTCTTCGACAATATCCGAACTTTTCTGCCGTTCGCACAGATCAAAAGACTGTTGGCTTCCCTTCAAGACGTTTGTTGTAAACTATTCTGTGCTGGCGTCGGCCTTGACAAGCGATGCAGTTATAATGTCGCTCAACGTGCGCGCGACACAGGCACCCGAGTGAGGCACATTGGCGAACAACGACGGACGCGTCTCACTGAAAGACCTGATGGCCCCTTGAGTTTCGTTTGCGACAGTGAACCTGCGTAGAAAATCCGCGTAGGGGTCACTGCCGTCATTGCGTGGACGATAGTGCAAAAGCCCCTCACGCTGACTGGCTTCATAAATCGTCTGGCCTTCCTTGATTGTCTCCAAAACAGTTATGGTGTCGAGCGTTTCGGGGTCGATGGCAGTGGGATCATCCGACAAGATGACAAGATCGGCCAGCTTTCCCGGATCCAGAGATCCTTTGCGATCCTCTTCGAAATGCTGGTACGCAGGCCAGATTGTCATGGACTTTAGTGCCGTCAGAACGTCAACCCGTTGTGCTGGGCCGATAATGTCATTCGAGCGCGAGCGACGGGTAACGGTCGCATCAAGAATGCGCATGGAGTCAGGGAAAGCTACGGGCGCATCGTGGTGGCTGGAGAACATCATGCCGCGTTCTCGGACCCACCCTGTGGGCGAAATATTGTCTGCAGCGACTGGGCCGACCGTACGGTCACGGTGCCAGTCACCCCAATAGAACGTATGCATAGGAAAGAGTGACGGAAATACGTCAAGCCGGTTGTAGGCGTCCACTTGATCTTCACGCAGGAACTGTCCGTGAATCAGGACAGGTCGGCGGTCCGCAGACCCATAACTCTCTGTCGCAGTATCGATTGCGCCTATCAGAATGTCCGATGCACCTTCGCCATTGGCATGAACGAGGATTTGCACATCGTTTTCGAACGCCCAGTCTACGGCGTCAAAGACCTGATCGCTGGAAGCCGAGGAATACCCGGCGTAATCCGCACGGAAGCCTTCGGGTGGTTTAAAATACGGGCGGTCGCGCAGTGCGGTAAACCCCTGCGGCGAGCCGTCAATGGTCAACTTTGCACCGCCAACGCGAAACCGGTCGGTATAATCGCGCGCATGGTTCTCAAGAACATAGTCGCGGTCCACAAGCACATCCGGATATGTCACCACATCGATGTCCAGCCCTTCTTCGGTCGCAACAGCCTTCATCAGGTTTGCCACAACCGGGATGGAGCGCCCCTCCTGCGCGGTCGTATATCCGTAAGAGGTGATCAGTTCGACACCAGCCCGGAAAATCGCGCGGTTGGCGGCCTCATCAAGCCCTCCGAGCAGGTTAGCGATCACGAAATTGGCGGCGTTCTCTTCCAGCACGCCGTTTGGTTCGGTGCTGCCTGCGCGTCGCCGGATCACGCCGCCGGATGGGTCTGGTGTGTCTGCAGTAATACCCACAAGTTCCAGCGCCTTGGAATTTGCTACCCCAAGATGGCCCGACTGGTGGACTATGTAGACTGGAAACTCTGTAGAGACGGCATCAAGCTCGCCACGGGTCGGGTGACGTTGTTCGGCAAGCTGCGCATTATCATATCCGAAGCCGAGGATCAGACCTGCGCTGGCGACGCGCTCTGGCTGAGCGTCGGCAAAGTCGCGCAGGACTTGTTGCAATGTGGGGATATCGTTGACCGTGCCATCGGGGGCGGGCAGCATGTTAGCTGACAGTGCCTGAATGCCAATCATTACCACATGTCCATGGGCATCCACGAAACCGGGGATCATGGTGCGACCGGCCAGATCGATGATTTCCGTCTCCGGACCACTGAGCGCAAATACTTCTTTAGCGTCGCCGACACCAACAATAACGCCATCTTTTTCGGCCAGAGCTTCTGCCCGCATCGCGTCGTCGTTCATTGTCAGGATCGGGCCACCCATCCAAATACGATCCGCCAAGGCCGTTTCCGTACTGCTTTGTGAGGTTGATGCGTGTTGCTCACGAAAATAGGCCCATGCGTCGATCTCGCGCCCGCCGTCGAGGGTGCAGATACCGCGCTGACCGTCCGCGTCCTCTACAATAGAATACTGACCGCCTTGGTCGACACAAAAAGTGGCGGCTGGGTTCGGAGTGTCCGATGCATTTGCAATGGGTGCGAAGCAGATCGCAATCAAGCTGGTGACTGCGGACAGGGAACGAAGCATAATTTGGATCCTATCTTTTGTTGTCGTTGGCGGGACAGCTTGTTTCTTGAGAGCCGGATACCCGTTCTCTTCAATGGTCCATTGGCGGTATAAACAATCTTGGCAATTCCGCCGGAACTGCACGAGCCTGTCAACCTTCGAAAGCGACCACATCAACTAGTCAATCCGAATTCGATGCAAAAAAAAGCGGACGTTGGCTCCCGTAGCAGAAAAGTCAAAGTGGGGTCTGGTCTGACGCTTGTCGCTCTCGGCTAAAAGATCCGCTGTTGGGATTCTGTCCAGACATAGCACGTCCCGCTTTCTGCAAACAGCAGGCGTTGTGTCGGACAAAAGTCAATGATGGCGTGCCAAAGACGCTCGGCAAAGATGTGACTGAAAAACTAGAATATGTTCCAGTTGGTTCATCGTGGACCGCACCGTCCGACCGGCAATTCCTGTTCATGTTATGAATCGATTGTGCAATTGCTACTGGCATCCGCTGCCGGTCAGGCGATTTTCCTGTCAAATCCACTGAGAGGGGTGCCCGACTGAACGTGGCAGACCGAAACCGGATTTATTGACGCCTTGTAGTCAGCAAATACACATATGGCCTTCCATTTTATCGGCAAAGTTAGATTTATGCTCGCGACGGCGTCGAGCCATTGATCGGCAGTCGCTGCTTGCAGCAATAAGAGGTTGGATCGCTCAACCATTTCAGTTTGGGTCGGTCGATCCACAGCTTGGCTTGAACCGATAACGGATACGGTTGAACGATCCGTTCGATGAGGTGAGGCCATCTTTGCTGACGATGCACCAGTCAAGATGCAACAGCCGGGCGCAAGAAGACCGAGAAAGCGCATGTCGGGACCACTGTACCGGATGAACTATAGACTTGGTTGAATGTTCAGCGGCCAAGACCTTAGGCAAATCGCCATTCGCGCAGGCTATCCGTTTTGTGCTTGGCTGTGTGCCAACAGCGCGCGGATATCTGGACCATGGCTTTCTGAGTCTTGATATCAACGCCGCTGAACGCACGATCAAAACGGTCGTGATCGGTGGCAAGAACAGGATTTTCCCAGGCTCACAAGGCGGCAGGAACGCAATGATCATTGCCTACACCTGATCGAAACGACCAAGCTCAATAACGTATGTCCACAAGCCCGGCTCACATGCGCGCTCGCCATCATTTCAGATCAAACAGTCGCATGCATTGGCGAGCTCATGCTCCGGTTTTACGATATCAAAACAACACTATAGAGGTAGCCGTGTCACTCCCGAGTACCCCCACAGGACGTGCACACTTGAAAAGGGGTTTCCTCGCTTAAATCTACGCGATTTCGACGGACCTTGTGCCCTGCCAGAAAAAGGTTTTTGCGGAAATGACTTTGCAACAATTCAATGTCTTAGATTTAAATGGCAAATCTCGTTCGATCGGGTTTTGATGCTCATAAAAACCTCGGGTTTTGATACACTGTTGTCACCCGCTGGCTTCTGTGTTGCAGGCTTTTCATCTGTTCTGGTAGGAAAATACACATCGAGCACCGTTTTTCGTTTAGATTGATTGATCCCGGTAAACACTGCACAAGTGGGTCGCTGACATACCATTCCCGGTGTCTTTTGAGAGAGGCTTGATCAACGTCCGCATCACCGGTCACTATTTCGGGGGCAATTGTGGCATTCCGAGCTGACGTATTTTCTGTCTTGAGAACATAGCATTGGCATGCTGCCGACAACTCTTTAATCTACCGATATTCTTCAAGCCGGAAAATACTAGGTCCCAAGTGTCTGTATCATAGACAATAGGCTTGTCGTCGGTTTCCGCGCTAAAACGCGGTCTTAGCGCGTTTTCATGAAAGAAGTTGAAGGCACAAAACCGCTTATTGAAAAAATACAAAAACTTGCTCAACGACAAGCTTTGTCCGGCAGTGCTTTGATAAATTCATTTCTCGATTGTACCTTGTCGTTGAAGGAAACAGGGCTCAAAGAGGAGTGTCGGTACGAACCATAGTACAAATAGTATTTTGGACATGATCATAAAAAAGGTAACTGGAACCTGAAAATCGCGACAAATGCTATGATCCAAACAAAGACGTTCGTTTCTGGCGTTTGTATGAACGTCAATTTTGCTGCGATTCACTAATATGAAGTATTTGAACGCTAAACTTTTACAACACCAATTTGAGTGACTTTAAAAAAAGGTCGTTCTTTGAGCAAAACAGACTTTTGCAACTGCCCCAATTGATGACATTCGACCTTCACAAAGCGACTTTTTATGCAACAAATTTCAAGATCAGGAGACATGTTTCATCCTGGTGCCGTTAACGGCGAACGGCGTATTGCGGCCAGCAACAATCAAGCGCGTTACGTCAAAGCCGAGATTTCCGGGGTCGGGACATACATGATCCCGCTCGGCCATCTAGTCCAGGGGGCCTTTGACGAAGCCGCGTTCAGGTCGGCTGCGGATGAAGTGGTTCGGCGTCATGATGCGCTGAGGACGCGGTTTGAGGTGTCAGACGGGGGCATCTATGCCTTGGTATCGCAAGTCCCGACGTTTGAATATCACGTTACAGCATTTTCAGATCAAAGCTTACCAGCATTTCGTCGATGGGCGCTTCCCCTGGTATTTGCAAACGTTGATCCGTTGCGTGCGGGCGCGCTGATCCGTTTTCTTGCGGTAGATTTTGGTACCTGTTGGCGCTTCACGATCGCCGCACACCATGCCATTACAGATGGATTCTCCCGTGGCGTGATGAACAAAGAGCTGCTCAAGCTTTATGCTGGCGACACGCTGCCCCCAGCACAGTCGTATTATAAATTTTCACAAGAGCAGGCACTTGATAGAACGTCCGCGCGCGCTTCAGACGATCTGGTTCGCGCACTTCCGAAACCAATGCGCCTGGCGGGCAATGGCGTGGAAGATGACCAGTCTCCGGCCGAAGGTCGCGTAGTTGAGCGTAGCTTCGAGCAACAGCAAAAATCTTTGCGGGTGTTGGGTAAATCCATTGGTGCAACTCAATTCGGAGTGCTGACCGCAGCCTACGCGCTTGGACTGCATGGTTATTCCGGTGAAGCCAATATCTCCAGCTTTTTCCAAACCGAGGGCCGCAAAGCTCTGGGGGCTCCTAGTTCTGTGGTAGGACCGTTTTCAAACACTCTGCCATTGGATCTCAGTGTTAATCTGGACCAGGATTTTGCGGGTTTTGCATGTGCCTTGTCAGCACAAACGCGCGAGACCGTTGCCTTGGAAAACAGTCCGGTTCTGGACAAAACCCTTGCTGCGCAAAAAACACCAAATGTGTCGATAAATATGTATCCACCTGCTGGTCGGATTGTTGCTGGAGCACTGGATGTAGGTCCCAGAGAATTTCTCGACAGACGCACGGAATATGATCTGAACCTAGTGTATTCGACCGATCACGGCGTGTTGAATGCTCGGGCTTTCTACAACGCTGCACAAGTATCACAGGCCCGCGCTCAGCTGTTTCTGGAATTCCAATCAAGATTGTTAGACGCGGCCATAGAGGCGCCGTATCTGACATGTCGGCAACTTCTTTCAAAAGCTCGATCCTCCCACCAAGCCGTTGTCGCGCAAAAGACCCTTACACCCGACCCCAAGCATAGGATTCACGAGAGCTTTTTTGACTGGGCAGAACGGACACCCAACACGCTGGCAATTCACACATCAGAAGAGACCATCTCCTACCAAGAGCTTGCCGCGCGTGCGCGTTGTATTTTGGGTGGGCTGCAACAGGCCGGCGTGAAACAGGATGACCGTGTGATCATCTTTGCCCAAAGACACCCAAATACCGTGGCCGCCATGTTAGGAGTAGCCGCCAGCGGCGCTTCTTTTGCATTAATCGACGCGACCTATCCTGTGCCGCGTATCCAAAAGATGATGGCGCAGATCGGGACCCGCTTCGTTGTTGAAGCGGGTGCGACCTTGCCGAACGAGATTGCAACACTGGCGACCCGCATCATACCAATGTCACAGACTGAGCCATTGCCGGGTATCGTCAAAGGATCACCGCGGGATGCTGCCTATTGCCTCTTTACGTCAGGTACCACGGGTGAGCCTAAGCTCATCACGCATCCCGACAAAACGCTCCAGAGATTTGTCTCATGGCAACACCGAACCCTAGCCTCGCCAGATCGCATTGCCACTCTCATGATGGCAGGTCTGGCCCACGACCCGATGCTCCGAGATGTCTTTTTACCTTTGTCCCACGGCGGCATGATCGCAATTCCCACGCCTTGCGAGATGTCCAAACCCAACGAGTTGCGCTCTCTGATCGCAAAGGCTGGCTGCAATGTCGTGCACTTAAGTCCGAGCTCCGCGCGTCTTTTGACGATGGGTATCACCTCTGACGCCTCTTTTGGTGATGTAAAAGCCTTGTTTTGGGGTGGTGAACGGTTGCCGAAAAAGACCGTTGAAGAATGGCGTGATCGGACGCCAAACGCCCGTCAATTCAATGTCTTCGGGGCCACAGAAACACCGCAGGCTTTCTTAATTCATGAAGTTGTTGACGCAGACAAACAGCTTCGCGACGTTCCACTGGGTAAACCCCTTCCCTACAACGGTGTACGATTGGTGGACCAAGATGGTTCTCCGGTGTCAATCGGGGAGATTGGCGAGATTGTGGCTGAATTGGCGGATCCTGTTGTAGGCGTCAATCAGCTCGGCCCACGAAGAAGTGGCACTGCTTGCGAGCATTTTACAGGCGACCTCGGATACCAGATGCAAGATGGTGTTGTCTACTTGGTTGGTCGACGCGATCATCAAGTTAATCTAAACGGATTCCGCGTAGAGCTTGGCGAGATCGAAACAATCACCGAAGCCGCGGTCGGGGTCTTGCGCGCTTGTGCTCTCCTATTTGATGAAAAACTAGTACTCTTTGCGCTGACCGATCAGGCGGACGTTACAGACAGGTCGATCAGGGCGACGCTTTTCCGCAATCTGCCCGCTTACATGATGCCGACGCAAATCGTAACCTTGAGCGAATTCCCATTTACAACAAATGGAAAGATAGACACAGAAGCGCTCGTTGCTAATTTTTATGAGGCAACAGACCCTAGCAACAACACCGAAAAAACCGCAGAACCTTTAGGCACGACTGAGAATGCGATCGCCGCTATTTTCATGAAGCATTCAGGGCGCAACCGCACTACGCGCGAGCAATCGTTCTTTGATCTAGGTGCCGATAGCCTGTCAACGATCGAAGCCCGGCTCGACCTTGAAGCTCTGGGAATAGAACTGCCCGATGAATGGCAATGGTTGCCGGTTTCTGAGCTCGCGGGATATTACACCCCCAAATCGAAGGACAAACTAGCGCCATCGACATTCTTTGCTGGCAGCAGGATCGAAACTTTTGTGCTGATCCGCTGTATGGCGATCGTTGAGATCGTCACTTTTCACACTGGTTTTCAACTAACAAGCGGGATGTCGATTGTTCTATTGGCCCTTGCAGGATACTCGTTCAGTCGGCTGCAGTTACCGGCCATAATAAAAGACGACCACGCGGGACGGGTTTGGGCCCTTTTGGGTCGGCTCTTGGTGCCTTTGGTGCCAATCACTCTGATATATCTCAGCTTTACCGCCGATTTAAGGTTCGAGTTTGATTTCAAGGAGAATGCGTCAGTACTGTTTTTTTACCGCAATCTGGATGCATTCATCGATATTGTCCTGCTTAAGCAAAACCACCCTTACGTAAAGTTTTTTTGGTTGTGGTTTTTGCACGTCTACATACAGATGTTCTTGTTCATCGGGATATTGCTCTGCATTCCAGAAATTCGGCGTCGGTTGAAAGCCGATCCTTGGCGAAGCCTGGCGGTATTTATTATTGCATTAGAAATAGTAGGCGTAATCGTAGTTTTCGCGGCGTCACTTTACCATGAAGATTTCAAAGAGGTCGCCATTCTTTTGGACGTCTCGCCCTTTGCGGTTTTTCCTTTCCTTGTCATCGGCGCGCTTGTCGCCACCGCAAAAACGCGCGAGCGGCAAGTGATCAGTTTCGGGTTTGCTTTGTTCCAATTTGGACTGGCCAACCTTCTATACACCGAACACTCCGAGTTCTGGTGGGTGGCCGCCTTGCTTGTTTGCACCATGTTTCCCTATGTTACGCTTCCGCGAATGGTTTCAAAAATCGTGGCCACCATTGCTGCCAGCTCGTTGATGATATATCTGCTTCATACAGCGGTTGGGGGAGTGTTTACCGCGTTCGCCGCAGACACTGACGCGGTTAGACTTGTAAGCATCGTTATCCAGATCCTATCCGGTGTGTTCCTCAGCCTGATGATGCGCCCTGTTTTTCATTGGCTAGGGATAAATAAGATTGCCAATGCCAGAGTCACATTCAAAGCAAAATCTAGGCAAGCAACTCAGGTATAGTTACATTGGGCGCAACTCCTTGCTTGGCATGCAAGCAACCTAGGTCTCCATAAAAATTGTCGCGGTTGTAGTCCTCAAAACTGCTCACACGCTTCTCCAATTTCTCAAAACGGTCAGTTAGATCCGGGATGTGCGTGCGACGCACTGGACCGTTTGGGTCAAGTTGAATGTGAAAGTCAAACCTGTAGAAACTTTTGACGAGTGATTGAGCATAATCGCTTCGAAAAGTTCGTTTTCCTCTGTGTTCAGGTCACGGCCTTGTTCGCCGCAAAAGTTGGTAACACAGGCGCAAAGACGATCTGAAGTACATGCATGGGCGATTATCAGGCAGGAACTGAAAGGGTGGAGCGATTTATGGAGGAGGCATCTCGGGGATAAGGGTACGATCCCCTACGTTCACCGCAAACACAAATTTGGTGCCGCCCGCTGCGAACGGCGTACGTTCGTCCGAAGACTCAGCGTCGACCCTGAACGATCAATTCGACTGGCGGAAAGCAGGTGCTCTCCGCCCAGCCCAGAAAACTGTCGATCACCTAGCCGAAGTGGTCATTTACTAATTGGGCCGCCTCGGCGCTCAAAGTAGAACTTTCAAAAGTCTCAAGTAACTTTCCATCGAAGTGCTGTTCATACCAAGCCTTTATCTCGTCGCTGTGCTTCGCATATTTTTCCGATGACATCATGCCCCAATGCTCCCAGTACCACTTCTCACCGTTCCAGATTACTGAAAAATCAGGGGGGTACATTGTTCCGTTAGGTGCAATCAGTGGCGTTTCGTACCCCCGTGGATCGATGGGCGCGAGAAGACTTTGTCCGATAAGGACATTCCGTGGGCATACGTTTTGCGTAAGTCGCGAGCAAGAATTTGCGCCACCTCATCACAGCACGCATAGCGGTTCCCTGAGCTTTTTGGGACAGCATTTTGGTTTCAGACGACAGACGTCCCAGTCGGGTTTGGATGCGCGAAACTTGATAAACCCATCTGTCCCGCCACTCGCCGTGCTCGGTTTGGAGGACTTTCCTGGATTGGTTTGCAGCACGCAGTTGTCACAGCAGGTGTCGCTGTCAATCGTTGGAACATTGGTAAAATCCTGATTTGAGAACGTGCCTTCGGTAAGTTTGGACATATCCAAGACAGGATTGTGGGGGTGAGTTGCGCCAGATGGTTCATCCACAAGATGCAGCCCAATGCCATAACGGGCCCTTGCCATCGACAACACAAACCGCGCAGGACCGCGGCGATATATCCAAGCCAGCACAACACACCGCGCGCAAATTTCCATGTTCACAGATCGCCTATGATCCTATCGGCAGCTCAACCTCAGTTCAGGGCCAGCCCAATTATTCATGGTTTGAGCCGATAGTCCTCACTCATCATACAATCTGTTTTCTTCGTTGTTGCGTAGATGGGCTGTCATTTCGTCGTAGTCTACATCAAGTTTTCCATGCGCGATCAAAGCCTCAGCATAGGTGGGCAGGCTTGCGAGTTTGGGGTGTTCTTCAGATTGCCAAAGCCTTGAGCGGATGATGGACTTGCCACAGTGGAAAAACGCTTCTTCGACATGGGTCAGAACGGCAAAATCAGGTATCCGACCGTTGATCGCGCAGGCTTCACGCACGGGCAAGTCTCGGACTACCTGCGCGCGCCCGTTCACGCGCACTACTTCGTTACGGTGTGGCACGAGAAAAACCAATCCAATGCGGCCCGTTTCCATGATGTTCTGGAAGCCATCGTATCGGTGATTTCCGGGGCGGTCCGGGATGGCAAGTGTCTTGTCGTCCAGAATTTTCACAAAACCAGCTGGGTCACCCTTGGGCGAGACATCCATGTTCCCGTTCCCATCCACTGTCGCCATTGTTAGGAAGGTACTCTGCTCAATCCAAATACGTATGTGTTGGTCAATTCTGTCGATGAACTTTGACGTTTGACTTACAAAGGGACGACGCATGTCCCGATACACATCATCAATTCTAGTCACCACGTCTGTTGGTTGATACATCGCCGATCTCCTTTGCCCAGAAGCCTATCGAAACGAGTAGCTTCTGGGAAGCTGGGCGAAGATAGCGGCATAATCAACGCAATTCTATAAGTTTTCGCTGGAGTATCGTCTCCTTCAAGATCACCCGCCGTGGTCGATACTTTGGATCCGACCAACAAGCCGTTGGCGAAGAGAGCGGTTTGTAGTGCAAACTGTTTTTGTTTGGACCTCTTTTAAACTTTAGCCGCGCGGATCACGAGTGGCCGAATTGGGAAACACCGCCCTTCGCTGACTTGCAAGAATTGGTCAGTCGCGGGACAAGGCGTTCGTTTAGGAAACGGTCGGAAACGCCGACAATGCGCAGGTATTCTTCCCTCTGCTGGATTTCATGGCCGGCGCGACTGACGCCTACGGCCTGAACCAATGCACCAATTCTGCATCAAATTTTCCATAGAAGACTTCACAAGCTCAACCCGGATCCGGAAATCTTCTGTCTCAAAAGTTGCATGATGGTCACTAGTTTCAACTCCGCCTGTTTCGAGACCCGTGTCTACCGTCAGCCCGTTCAACTGCAAGACTTCTGGCAACAATCAAGACACCGACTACAGGGAAGTTTTTGGATGCGCGGGAAGGCGGCAGCGGAGTTCCGCGACACGGCCGTCTTGCTCAACGAGCATTGGCAGACCCGAGCAGCGCCCGATCTGCTGTTTGCCGAGTGGCAACAACTAACGGCTAGCGGTTTTTTTGCATGTCCATGTACCGTTCTTTAGTAAAACTTTCACAAGTTTGCTGATGCCGAGCGGACCCAACGAAGGATATCGGGTCTTTCATATAGAGAAGCTCTCCATACGGACTTGCGTTTCCCGCACGTCACCCCTCCCAGCGCATTAAGTTCTTGATGACTCATTAACTTTTTGCACCTAGTCGTTGGCGTTGATTAGATAAGACTGGGAGTCAACACGTTGGTACAAAAAGCAGAAACCGTCAGAAAAGCAGCCAGGGTGAGCCTGTCTAACATCAATACCAAGCCTAAGGTTCTGCTCAGTGTTGCTGTTCCTCTGCTCTTGACGCTCTGCATCGGGGCTGTCGCTTTGGTCAATCTGGAGCGGATGAAACAGACCCAGGGCTGGGTCGATCACGCCCAGCGGGTGCTGGCATCGGCCAACGGGATTGTGGCCGCGGCGGTGGATATGGAAACCGGGATGCGGGGCTATCTGCTCGCCGGGCAGGAACAGTTCCTTGAACCTTATGAAGGCGGTAATGCCGCGGCCTTCGCGGCACTGGCGGAAATGCGCGAAACAGTGAGCGACAACCCCCCGCAGGTCGCACGGATGCAGGAAGCCGAGGACGTTCTGCGCGAGTGGCAGACCAAAGTGGCGGAGCCGCAGATCGAATTGCGCCGCGCCATTGGCGACGCGCCGACCATGAACGACATGGCCGCCGAAGTGAAAAAAGGCGCGGGCAAGGTTTACTTTGACAAGTTCCGCAGTTTGATCGCGACCTTCATCGAGAATGAAGAGACACTGCTGGTGGAGCGGCAGGCAGAGTTCGAAACGCTGCTGTCGCGCGGAACGGCCAGTGAATCCGTAATTCGTGATGCTCTGAATTGGGTGACGCATACCAACGCGGTCATCATCAAAGCTAAGGATATTCTGGCTGCCGCCGTTGACATGGAAACCGGCATGCGCGGGTTTCTTGTCGCCGGCTCTGAGAACTTTCTTGAGCCCTACAATGCGGGTCAGATTACATTCCAAGAGTCGATCAGCGAGCTGCAGAATACGGTCAGTGACAACCCCCCGCAGGTCGCTCGTCTGGCCGAAGCAGAAACCACCATCAATGAGTGGCTGACAGATGTGGTCACACCCATGCTCGACCTGCGCCGTCAGATCGGCGATGCGGCAACCATGGATAACATGGCCGATCTGGTAGGTGAGGCCCGCGGCAAACAGTACTTTGATGGCTTTCGCCAGCTGATGGCCGATTTCTCCGCCATCGAGGAAGAGTTGATGATGTCGCGCCGGGCCGCGAATGTGCAGACACGTTCGATGACTGTCACCACCATCTCAATCGCCCTGGTTGCTTCACTTTTCATTGGTCTGCTCGTTGCATGGATCGTGGGCTCGAACATCGGCAATGCAATTCAAGGCCTAACCAAACTGATGGGTAGACTGGCGGAAGGCGACAATAGCATAGAGATCACCGGACAGGGACGCGGCGATGAGGTTGGGGAAATGGCCCGGGCTACGGAAGTGTTCAAGCAGAACGCCATCAAGGTCGCCGCACTGACCGAAGAAACCGAAGCTGCCAGCAAACGTGAGGTAGAACTGGGTGCTGAACGTGAAAGAGATGCGCAGCGAAGGGTTGATGTGGCCGAAGAAAAGATCAAATCTGATGCCGAGGCGGCAGCGGCAGAGCGTGACGAAATGATGCGCAACTTGGGCGCTTCATTCGGCAGTGTCGTCGATGCCGCGATTGATGGCGAGTTCTCCAAGCGTGTCGAGGCAAGATTTGCCGATCAAGTCCTGAACGAGCTTGCCGAGAACATCAACCGACTACTGAGCGTCGTCGATCAGGGTCTTTCGGAAACCGGACAAGTTCTGGAACGCATCGCCGACGGCGATCTTTCCAAGCGTATGGAAGGCGATTTTCGTGGCGCCTTTGGACGCCTACAGGGCAATGTCAACGACATGACAGGGTCTTTGAAGTCATTGATTGGCGATATCTCCGGGAGTGGTATGACGCTGGCGTCTTCATCTTCGGAAATGCGTGACACGGCAAACAATCTGTCGAAACAGGCCGAACAGAACGCGGCATCGCTAGAGGAAACGTCCGCGGCACTTGAAGAGCTGACGGCGAGCATCAAGCAGGTCAGTGGCAATGTTGAGGAAGCCAGTAAAAACGCCCGTTCAGCCCGCGACACAGCTCAATCCAGCGAACAGGTCGCCGCCGATGCTGCCAATTCCATGGAACGCATTGCCGATGCCTCGAAAGAGATCGCCCGCGTTGTGGGTGTTATCAATGACATCGCCTTCCAGATCAATCTACTGGCGCTGAACGCCGGGGTCGAAGCGGCGCGGGCCGGTGATGCGGGGCGTGGCTTTTCCGTCGTGGCCTCTGAAGTGCGGCAACTGGCTCAACGGGCGAGCGAAGCCGCAAAGGAGATTGATACCGTGATCACAAAGAGCGACGAGGCGGTGTCCGAAGGTGTTACGAAAGTCACCAACGCGCGGTCCTCACTGGAAACCATTGCGGAAAGTGTCATCAAGATCTCGGACGGGGTCGATGAAGTATCCTCTGCAATCACCGAACAGGTGTCCGGTATCAGTGAAATCACTTCTGCTGTTGGCCAGATCGACCAGAATACGCAGAAACAGGCGGCATCTTTCGAAGAGGTCACCGCCGCAAGCAGTGTCCTGGCAAACGAAGCCGAAAGCCTGCAGCAGTCGACGGCACGGTTCCGTACCGGCGAGCCCGGCCAGGTCGTCGCGATGAAAAGACAAGCCGTCCAAGCACCTGAAACATCAACAGACGTGAAGGTCGTCGCCGGCGGCGGTTGGGAACAATTTTGATCTTGGTGGACCAGTGGCCGCCGGTGACCCATCTTTCCCACCTAAATTTTCGAAAGGCTTAAAATGACCGAAAACGAAGTTTCCGACCAGTCTGATACAATTGAACTGCTTTCGTTTCGTGTAGGCGGTGAAGACTACGCAATCGATATCGGCTGCACCCGCGAAATCCGAGGATGGACAGCCCCATCCTCGCTACCATCTGCACCAGACTTCATTCTTGGCGTCATAAACCTAAGAGGCGATGTGGTTCCCTTACTGGACCTTGCAGCGCGTCTGGGGCTGTCCGCCGACGGGGACAACGACCGAAATGTGATTATCGTCGCAAAGTTTCAGGAAACCATGATCGGTCTGGTAGTCGATGCCGTGTCTGACATAATCGCGCCATCGGAGCGTGAGATGAAATCTCCGCCAGACATTACCCAAGATGGCGGCGTTTCATATGTTCAGGCATTGACATTCGTTGATGAAAAAATCATTCGGATCCTCGATTTAGCAAGTGTTCTTCCACCCATTCATGAGGCAGCTTAGACTAGAAGAATTCAAGGTCTTTTTCTGCGTATTTGGATTGTTGGTGAAATGCACAGCATCCAGGGCTTTTGGCCTGTTGCAAACCTTAGGCGACGGCACTTCACACGCTGACGTTTCAGGGCCTTAACAGGCCCCCGGTCTGCTCCGAAAGAAGTATGTTCGATTGCGTACCCGGCGACTTTACAGTATCCCAGAGCTGTTTTTTTCCTCATCAACTGCGATCTTCTTTTTTATTTTTTCGAACGGTGTCTTTTCGAATTCTGGCGCAAACGACGCTTTGGAACGTTGACCTAGTTTTGGCGGATTGGCACTGAAAGTTGTGTTGGTAATGGCAAATGGAGGAGTACAAATTTGATAGACTCTGGCAATGACCGCCCACCACATTGGAAAAGCGGCTTGAATTCTGAGCTGACCTCCACGCTTTTTGCAATGAAGTTCGATGCTGTGAGTAATTTATTTGAAGTCAACGCCACCAAGTCGCCCAGCCGAATGTTCAACTGGTTTATTCAAACTCCTTTGCGCGACGCCTATTTGGCAACCCTGCTACAGAAAGAACTCAAGTCTCAAACTACTGTAAAATTGACATTTAACAGACTGAAAATGATTAATAATTAGCGCACCATGAACTTTCAGGGTTAGCCTTGAAATTGGGGGCCAGCAGCAGGCCTTGATACACCTCGAAGTACGCATCAGTGCAACCTACCACAGACGCAATCCATACTGCGTCGTTTTTCTGAAACCGATATAAGCATCAATGGTTTTTCTAGCTGCCAATGCTGGACCCTGTGATCTGACATCAATCCAGTCGGGCCAAGTATTTTGCGACATATAGTGACTTCGACAACATGCACCGGTGTTTCTATTGTGCACTCGTTAGTATCTCGCCGTAGCCTTAACCTAGTGCCGCAAGAGGCTATTCTGCGAAAACGCCGTCGCATTTCGAGGACATTGCCCGTTCTTTTCCGCATCTTGGCTGGTAGAAAAATCGTACTTATTTCGATTGCCACGACCTCAACCGCGCCTGGCTACCTAAGCCGAAATAGAACCTTGCATCTGCGATCTCTATTCGCCCAACGAACTCAGTCTCGCCCCCTCAAGTTGCTCCAACAGATCGGTTTCCAACTCTTGTTCGTAACGACGGCCTTTAACGTGCCTTACCAGGTCTTCATGCTCCTCCAGCCCCACAGTCATCAGCAGACTTCTATAATCCTGCGCTTTCCTCGTTAAGTTGCCTCGTGTCGCTGCAAGATAGTTTAGGAGCAGCTGAGACACTGCTGTTTTGCTAACCAGCGGTTCTACTGCTTTCAGAGCTTCCGCATCAGTGCCAATCATGGCAGCTCTATACGCGCGCGAAAGGAAAAACGCGCTGGGAGGTTCCGGCGACAATTCTATTGCCTCATCAACCAATGCTAAGCCTTCATCCCAACGACCCAAAAACTCCGCAGCACGGGACCCAACATTGTAAAGGGTTGCTGGATGCTTAGGAAAAAGGCTGAGCAGCAAAACAGAGATGCGCCGAAACTCCTCTTCGTCAGGAACGGGGGCTTCGGCACTGTTGATCAGGGCCGCATTTAAACTGGGCATTCGCAACGGCGCATACTTAAGTGCCTGCGTCACAGCATTTTTTGCATCTTTCCACGGGTCGGCGCCAGTTCGGGCATTCGTCCCGAAACGCGCCTCATCAATGTAGGTAATGGCAAGTCCAGCCCATGCATCACCAAATTCTGGAAATGCATCCACAGCCCGCAAAAGACACTTGCGGAGCTCCAAATGACCCTTGTCAGTCGGCGTTTCGAGATAGCGATGCACACCAAGATAACACAGATAGGCGTCCAGGTTTTCAGGAGAATTGTTCGCGTTTTTGCGTTTGGCCAATTCAGGCGCAATGCCATGATTCGACGCTAAATTATAGGCAACTGAACTTGCAATCTGAACGACTATTCCGCGCAGGGCTTCAACATCAAGCTCGATGCTTTCACTGTCGCTCCATACAAACTCTGTCGCCGGATAGGACACCAGTCTCATTTGAGCCTCCAGTGTTTTTTCGTCCCAGAAAACCTCCCCGTCCAGTACGTAGTCGATGTCATCGGGTTCGACATCTTCAATGCCATCAAACGGTACGATGATCGACAACCACGGGTAGGCAGACAATGCCATCATGAGCTCAGCTGCCAGACCCACTGCGATCCTAGTCGCGTCTGAACCGCCGCCGTGAACTTGGGGAGTTTTCACTGCGATTTGCACAACCTCGTAGGGCAGGCCTGCGCTTTGTAACTCGGCAAAGTCTTTGATGCTTTCGTTTTCTTGGAACATAGGTTGACGCAAGAGGAAAGCGGTTACGACAAAAACCAATGTGATTGAAATCAGCAGCGTGGCTCTGGCGGGAACAGCCTTTGACCGTTCTGGGGTGGTTTCAGGGGTCGCAAATGCGGGCCTGTAAGTCCCTTTGGGTATTTCAACTCGCATGTCTGCCATTTCAGCATGCTGCAAATTGTAAAGGCGCAGGGCGTCACGTAGTCGGCCAATTTCTGAACGGACGATGCTATCTGTGCTTGGATCAAAAGATGCATCCCGCCCCAATACGTCGATGGCTATTGTGTAAGCCTTGATCTGATTGCCCTCACCAGAAAGCTCTTTGTCTACAAGATACTGCAACAGCGCAGAACGCCGATCGCTATTTCCAAGCACTCCCGACTCAACGATTTTCTCGACTAAACTGTTGGCGTCGGCGCGTGATATTTTTGATCTTTGTTTCACGTATATCTCTAATTGCCCAACAGTTCTTACTGAAACTAAAGGTTTTTTCTGATCGCTTTCGTCATTGTGCTCACTGTCTTAGCTGCGCACGTGCTGTCTCGTCGACTTCGATTAAGCATTCTTGCAAAGAAAGTGTAAGAGGGGAACCTAGAATGACTAGTGATGAAAAAGCCGACAATCCAAAATCGAAAGACCCAAAAGACATCGAAAGGGCAGAGCAGTTGTACCGTATAGCTGACGAGAATTTCGGCGGTTTTGCAGACGCAGAGGCTGCTTCACCCAAAGCGCCAGAATCTAACTCCGCACAGCAGACAGTGAAGGTCAACGACTTGGAAACCGATCCCGTTGCCAAAGACAATTCGCGTAGTCTTCCCTGGATTCTAAATGTTCTGGAAGACTTGGCGCGTTTCGCTGAAGATCAGAACTGTTTGGAGCTCAAAGACATCCTTTTAGAAACACAACGCAAAGCCGCAAAATTAATTGGCCAAATCGAGAACAAGTAGCGGGTACCGGGGCGGAAAGATGCCGACCGTTCGCTTCTTCGTGTACAGAAAGCGGGTTGAACAAACGGGGATTCTGGATGTCGCATAGACACAAAACTTTAGAAACAGCGCTAATTTTTTAACGATTCCAGTCTCAAAAAACGGGTGAGCCAATGGTGTATCATTGTGCCTCCATTGTGCTGATCTGATGAGTAGATTTCTACTTTTACATCCAGCTTCAGATGGACCATGTCCGAAAAGAATTCGCCGGCACTCGCGAAAAACCGTCCGAACAATCTCGATCCCAGCATTTCTGAAAAGTAGTGATTATGCAGATGACCGATGCCGTGACCCCTGCATCAGGCGTAGTCGAACGAGACAACGTAAGTTGAGAGCGCATTCTCTATGCGCTGTTGACTAACTCTATGCGCTGTTGACTAAAGCCTCAAAAGAGCATTTCCCGACCGCCCTATTTCAACAAATCCTTGATCTCATTATTTCACTTGGAAAGCTTCTTACGATAAGCTGCTTGCCAGTGTTCAAACCGGCCCAAGCGGTCTTGCTGAGACGCAAGCATCGTTACAAAAGCCTGACGATGGCTGTTTTTTTTCAGGGACTTGAACAGCGACTTTTGCGACTTGGTCATCGAGCAACCGATGCAATGCCCCTGGCGCTTGAACTTGCACACATCGATACAAGGGCTTGGCATTTTCGACATCAGTTAGACCTTGCAATCATGGCTAGGACGGAAAGAGGCGATACCTCTGCGCACGCAGGCCAGCCCTTGGGGAACTCGCTAGCCTGCGCGCGCATTGTGCTTATTGGAAAACGGCAGATGGATCGTCGAGGCTGTCGGAGCCTTCAAACGCAAGCTGATCCACGCCCAACACTGCGACGGCCCGTTCAATCGAACGGGTCTGATCCACAAGAGCATCGACAGCCCCCATGATCAAAGCTTCGCCTTTTTCATTGCCGCGCTCCAACATCATATCATATGCAAATCCCGCCTCGGCTGCCGATTTCATCTCCGACATCTCAATCATTGTGGCATCGAGTTTGGCACGCAACTCCCCGTCAACACTACTATCAGCGGACGCGACATGGCCGGACAGTGAAGGCCCAGAGATAACCGTGCCATCAATCGATGTATAGCTTCCAAGATAGACGTTTCGAATACCTAGCGCGTCGTAAAAGTGGCTGTTGTGCGTGTTGTCGGAAAAGCAATCATGTTCTTCTTCGGGATCATTCAGCAGCACGCCCAGTTTCATGCGCTCGCCTGCCTGCTCGCCGTAACTGAGGGAACCCATACCCGTAAGTATCGTTGCAATTCCTGCGTCTTCGTTTGCAAGGAGCTCTGCGCGCGCATCACCGCTCTCTTGCCATTGCGCAACCATCCAACCCAGATCAGAAACCAGCAAATCGGTTGCTGCTTTCAAGTAGTCACCGCGCCGGTCACAATTGCCACCTGTGCAATTGTCACCCGCAGCATAGTCCGTCCAGGGTCGTGCTCCCGCCCCTGCCCCATGTCCGTTCAAGTCCTGCCCCCAGAGGAGGAATTCAATGGCGTGATAACCCGTTGCGACATTGCTTTCCACTTCGTCAGCCTCATGCAACTGGCCTTCAAGCAATGCCGGCGTGATCGCTGCGGCATCCACCGTTTCTCCCGAAAGAGTGAAACTTGGATTGGCGATAACGTTAAGTACCGCGTATTCATTTTCATCTGTGGCTCCGCCGTAGGAGGCATCGACATAGTCAATCAACCCTTCATCCAGCGGCCAGGCGTTTACCTTACCTTCCCAGTCATCCACAATGGCATTGCCAAATCGATATACTTCGGTCTGCTGGTAAGGTACCCGCGCTTGCAACCATGCCAATTTAGCCGATTGAAGCGCCTCTGCTGAGGGGGCATCAATCAGCGCTTCAACCGCCGTTTGCAAGCTTTGGGCAGTCGACAAGCTGTCGGTATATTTGGCGAGTGCAATGTCCGCGTAATTGTCCAAAATAGCAGTTTTGTCGGCAAATGCTGGGCTAGCCATGACTGCTGCTGCGCCAAAGAGGGCGGTTAATATAGGTCGCATGTTGGTTTTCCTTGTGGTTTATGACTCGCATTCGTAAGTACGGATGTCAGTCTTGCAGATTTTGATGTTTTTCCGCGTTTGTAAGCTGCGTCCGGCAACTCCGTCCTTGTCCGCTTGCAATGTCCGCGACTTCCCGAAGCGTGTTGCTGACGCGAATGCCAAAACGCTATGGGCGTTTGTTTGCTGTAAACTAGAGCCGTCATTAGACCTCAACTGATCTTTTGCTCAAGGTTGCGTCTTCTTCTGTGCTTGTGCTTGGGATCATTTCGTAAGGATCAATTTTCCAGCGCGCGTAATGCGTAAAAAATAAGTCTGTTCGTCCAGTACGATTTTTGCTTGTGTACCCGCACCCACGATTTCGCGGGCATTATAGGCTGGCAGCGGCTCAACTTCTGGCGCCGTTTCGATGAGCTTCGGCGGCGATCGCGTCAAGGCCATCATTTGCTCCGTTCCAAACGATCAAACAGGTGTTCAAGTGTGAATTCAGGTGACATTGTTCCGCTCAAAGCGAGTTGAACCAATTCATGCCGAAAACAGATCAAATCCTTGAGAAATTCCGACTTCCGATATTGCGTCATCTGCGTCTCCAGTTTGGACGGTTCCGGGCTGATCCAAAAGGGTGGCTAGGAAGACAAGTTGAGTGGGTTTCTAACGCCACGCGCCACGATAAATTCACGCCGATACGAACCGGTCGGTAAGATAGACGAGATAGCATTCTCTTCGACTCTTGCAGCATGGACGTGCATTCAATTAAATGGTTACTAAAACAGTAAGATACTATTTTGAGAAATTTTGCAACCTTCCTGAGTATTTTTATCGGAATTAAATTTGCCGAATAGCAAAGTGTCCAAAAATGGAGCAGCCAATGCGTGCGACACCGGGGATTCACGGCGGTTGGATTGACGGTTCCTTAATAGACGAGTGCTGGACGCCGAAGAGTTGAAGAAAATAGCTAAAGAGGCTCTGGACGCAGAGTGGCAGGCCACCATTGAAGAACTGATTGGGCCGATCAACAAAGACGCCGTGCCCGTGAATTTGGGTGAGGGTAAGACGATTATGGTCGCGTGCTTTGGGACGTGCGTGCTTTGGACGCCGCGATTGATACCTTGCCGGGCGATGACGACTCGTATGATGCTGGGGGTTCCGACGAAAATGAGTGGAATACCGTATGAAACAACTCCGAAGACCGCCCAAATACTGTCAGGGCTTTGAAGACAGGCACGGCAAGGTGCGCTGGTACTATCGCCGCCCGGGCTATCCGCGTGCTGCGCTGCCCGGCTTGCCTTGGGGTCCCGAGTTCATGGCAGCATACGAACTAGCAGCCCAAGGCGAGAAAGTCGACATCGGCAAGGTCAAGAGCAAGCCCGGAACCATTGGGGCGCTGTTGGCCAGCTACTACCGATCATCCGACTTCACTAGTCTGTCAAATGTGACAAAACGTACTTATCGCAATATCTTAGAGCGTTTCCGGGTTGAGCACGCCGATAAGCGCGTGGCCATGCTTCAGCGCCAGCACATCCAAAAGCTGGTTAACGATAGGGCCTCGACCCCCGCCGCCGCAAATCGCCTCCTGAGGATGATCCACATCCTAATGCGACACGCGGTCGAAATGGGGTGGCGGCGCGATGATCCGACTCTTGGGGTGCGCAAGCTGAAAGAGAAGACCGGCGGCTTCACTACATGGGAAGACAACCACATTGAACGCTTTCTTGCGCATCACAAGCCGGGGACTCGAGCGCATCTTTCCATGATGCTTTTGCTCTACACGGGGCAGCGCAGGTCCGATGTGGTGCGGATGGGGCGGCAGCATATCCGAAACAATGTGTTGACGATTACACAACAGAAGACGGGGCAACAGGTTTCAGTGCCGTTGCATCCAGAATTGAAACGCGTCCTAGATTCTCTGCCGAACGACAACTTGACGTTTCTGGTGTCTGACCGTGGCGGGCCACTGAAGCCCGAGAGTTTCACCAACTGGTTCAAGCGCATGGTGCAGGAAGCCGGTATGTCTGGACTTTCACCGCACGGTCTTCGCAAAGCAACATGCCGAATGTTGGCGGAAGCGGGCTGCACGCCGCACCAAATCATGGCTATCAGCGGGCACAAAACTTTGTCCGAAGTCACCCGTTACACGGTCGCTGCAAGCCGCAAACAACTGGCGGAAGGAGCAATGGCCGCATTAGATAAGACCAAAGAGGGAATGTAATCTGTCAAACCTCATGCATAAGTTTGACAATTTGCTCTGTAAGTAATTGATCTGATTAAGTGGAAAATGGAAGTGGTGGGCGACCCTGGAATCGAACCAGGCGTGCGTCTCCGCGAGGGAGTTACAGTCCCCTGCCACACCTTGCGGCCTGTCGCCCACGCCGCTCTAGCATTGCATGAACGGTGAAGGCGTGATTACAAGCGGTGCCGAGAGG
>NZ_JBGCEQ010000063.1:0-18217 GCF_045106495.1 Roseobacter sp. | reverse complement strand
AGCAAATCTGCGACTTCGGCATGCTGCAACGCAACCTTGTCCAAAGCAGCATTGGCCATACGGGTATACGGCATTGATTGCGGGTCAATTTGGTCTTTCTGGGCCTCCCACTCAGCAGCAATTGCGTCGGCATAGCCACGGGTTGGCACGCACAAAGAGCGTTTCGCGGGCGTTTTGACGCGCCTTGTGTCCAGTGCGATCTCAAATCCTGCCTGTGATGGCAGTACCTCAACTGTTTCCCAAAATCGCTTTGCCTTCCATTCGCTCACAGTCCGGTCTCCCAAACGGCATCCAGGGTGGCATCCAATGCCGGGAAATCAGACACAATGGTGCGTGCGGCCACCAAGGCCGTTGAGGGATGGTACCCCCAGTCAACACCAAGACCGACCACACCGGCCGCAGACGCCATTTCCATGTCAAAACTGGTATCGCCAATCATGACAGTCTGTGAAGCCTCGACGCCCGTTTCACGCATGGCTTCATGGATCATCGAAGGGTGCGGCTTTGAAGGATGAAAATCGGCAACCTGCTGTGTCACAAAAACACCTTCAAGCCCGTGCGCTTCAACCAGTTTGTCTAGCCCGCGTTTCGATTTCCCAGTTGCGACGCCCAAAAGCACTTCTGGCCGGGCATTCAATCGCGCCAATGCCTCTCGTGCGCCGGGGTACAGCGGCGAAGATTCCGCTGCACCTGTTTGCGCTCGCAAATACATATACGCGTCTTTGTAGGCTTGAACCATGGTCGGGTGGTCACCCTCCGGAGCCAACCGCGCCATTGCCACGTCGAGCGACAAACCCACAATCCCCAGAACCTCATCGCGCGGTGGCAATGACAGCCCCACCGCATCGAAAGCCCGGCGCATCGCCGCTAGAATGTCGCCCTGGCTGTCCACAAGCGTCCCATCAACGTCAAAGATGACCAAACGTAAGCCTGCGTTCATTCCAGCGCCTCAAAGGGGTCCTCAGCTGCCAGATCTTCCGTCCATCCAAAGGTATCCCAGCTTTGTGCCATATGGTCCGGCATGGGCGCCGTTACTGTGATCATCTTGCGCGTCTCCGGGTGCTCGAACCGTATCATCCGTGCATGCAAATGTAGCTTTTTGGAGATGATCCCGCCCAGTTGTGCGCCCCAGCCGTCACCCATGTTCTCCTGACCCGACCCGCCATATTTTCCGTCACCAATTATCGGATGACCGATCTCGGCCATGTGCGCGCGTAGCTGGTGGGTGCGTCCTGTTACCGGTTCCATTGACACCCAGGCCGCGCGCGATGCGACGCGGTAAAGCGTTGCATAGAGCGTATGCGCTCTTTTGGCACCATAGGTGGCCTCGATATCACGTGGATGGACGGCCAGCATCTTTTCGCCCTCACCACCACCACCACGCCCAGGCGCTTTGACCAGGCCATACTTGATCTCGCCCAAGTAGGGCGACGGTACGCCAGCCACCAACGCCCAGTAGATTTTGCGTGTTTCGCGATGTCGCATCGCTGCCGTCAGGGCTTTGGCGGCCAAGCGCGTCCTCGCGAGCAACAGGACGCCTGAGGTATCCTTGTCAAGGCGGTGCACAAGCTTGGGCTTGTCCTCCAGACCGAATTTTAAACCTTCGGCCATGCCGTCCACGTGGCGGGTCTGCTTGGATCCCCCTTGCGTCGGCAAGCCCGGCGGTTTGTTGAGGGCTATCACATGATCGTCCCGATAGATGACGCACGACAGGATCAGTTTTGCATCCGCGTCAGACAATTTCGTATGGGTCCTTGGTGCAGGGGCGGCTTCTGTGGGGAGCGGCGGTACCCGCACCTGCTGGCCAGCTTCCAGTCGGGTGGAACCTTTGACGCGGCCACCATCCACGCGTATCTCGCCTTTGCGGCACATCTTTTCGATACGGCCTTGGCTGATCTGAGGAAATTGCCCCCGGAACCAGCGGTCCAACCGTTGATCGCCGTCATCCTGCTTTACGGTAAGGGTCTGTACACGGCTCACGTTAAGACACCCCGCGTGACCCAAAGCCCCAACATCAGGCCTGCGATCGACAAGCCCACCGACAATGCAACATAAAGCCCCGCCATTCCGATATTGCCCCTCTCGATTAAGGTCACCGTTTCCAACGAAAATGCGGAGAACGTGGTGAAACCGCCCAACAGCCCTGTCATTACAAAGGGGCTGAGATGGGTCAAACCCCGGTGCGCCGCCAGCACCACAAACGCCCCCATCAGAAAAGACCCTATCACATTGGCAGCGAGGATCGCGATGGGCAATTCCGTAGGCCCTGCCCAACGCATCACGGACACGCCCCAGAGAAAGCGCAACGACGCGCCAATAGAACCACCAATGGCCACCATGATCAGAGTTTTCATCATGCGCGGTCTGTCACGCACGCCTGCACGATTGTCAAGTTTTGCGAGGAAAAGGTGATCGGCAAACCACTCTCTGGCCCGGGTTCTAACATCCAAAACGAAGGGTCGAAACCAAACCCCGTCGCTCAGCCAGTGTTTGGTTACATGACTTCGCACCTGATCCGTGCGAAATAGAGCTGCTGTCGCTATCCCAATTCCCAAATCTCCGTCGGTCCGCTAAAAGACCAATTATGACTGATCTTTTCGGCGACCTCCCTACCATTTCGCAGTCTCCAGAGGCGCAAGCTTGCGACAGGCCCTTGGCAGACCGAATGCGGCCCACCCGTCTGAGTGAAGTCATCGGCCAAGATCATCTTTTGGCCGCCGAGGCCCCTCTGGGTGCGATGCTGGCCGCAAACAGCTTGTCTTCGCTGGTGTTTTGGGGCCCGCCCGGTGTGGGTAAAACCACCATCGCCTGGCTATTGGCAGATGCATCTGACCGTGCGTTTGTGCAAATCAGCGCGATTTTTTCCGGCGTGTCCGAGCTGCGCAAAGTCTTTGAAGCGGCCAAGACCCGGCAGCGGATCGGACAAGGCACCTTGCTGTTTGTCGACGAGATACATCGATTCAACAAAGCCCAGCAGGATGGTTTCCTGCCCCATATGGAAGATGGAACCATCGTTTTGGTCGGTGCCACCACGGAAAACCCCTCCTTTGAATTGAACTCAGCCCTTCTGTCGCGCGCGCAAGTGCTCGTACTGCGCAGGCTGGAGACACCGGCGCTGGAAGAACTCATGACGCGCGCGGAACAGTTGTTGGGCCTCATACTTCCGCTTGCCAATGATGCGCGCGCTGCATTGCTGAACATGGCCGACGGTGATGGCCGCGCCCTGTTGAACCTGATTGAGCAGGCCGCGACGATGAAAACTGACGCGCCGCTTGACGCAAAAGAGCTCTCGGTACGTTTACAACGCCGCGCTGCCCAATATGACAAATCCGGAGACGGTCATTACAACCTTATCTCCGCCCTGCACAAATCCGTACGCGGGTCTGACCCGGATGCGGCGCTCTATTGGCTGGCGCGCATGCTTACAGCTGGCGAAGACCCAAGATTTCTGGCGCGCCGGATCACCCGTATGGCTGTAGAAGACATCGGCTTGGCGGATCCTCAGGCAAACCGGCTCTGTCTGGATGCCTGGGCGACCTATGAGAGGCTCGGCTCCCCGGAAGGTGAATTGGCACTCGCACAGGCGGTTCTTTATCTGGCGCTGGCACCAAAATCGAATGCAACTTATGTCGCTTACAAACAGGCAATGAAGCTGGCAAAACAAACAGGATCGAAAGCGCCCCCGAAACACATCCTGAATGCACCAACCGACCTGATGAAAGAGCAAGGTTATGGCAGCGGTTATGCCTACGATCATGATGCAGATGACGGTTTTTCCGGTCAGCACTATTTTCCGGATGACATGGAGCGCGTTTCTTTTTACGCCCCACCGGAACGCGGCTATGAACGCGAAATGAGCAAGCGCCTGTCCTATTTTGAAAAACTGCGCGATAAACGACAACAAGATTGACCGCCTGTTTTGCGTTAGTGAAACCCCTTCGAACTGGGCGCCAACGTCAAAGCCACGGCAGCATGATACATAACCTGCATTGGTGTCGCGAATAACCCGAGAGCCGCATTGCCAAATGATCTGGAAAGGTGCTGTCTCGCGATAGTGGGTGGTTTGATTTTGACAACCGTACCATCATACTGAATACGCGAAACACAGAGGGACCCCCCATGCCAGCAAAGTACTACTACCCCACCGGTGGGCATCCCGGCCAAGATCAACTACTGACTGATCGCGCGGTTTTTACGCAGGCATATGCTGTTCTGCCAAAAGGCACCATGCGAGATATCGTGACAAGCGTTTTGCCCTTTTGGAAAGACACCCGGTTGTGGGTGCTTTCCCGCCCGCTCAGTGGGTTTGCAGAGACATTTTCACAATACATCATGGAAATCACTCCAGGTGGCGGGTCGGATAATCCCGAAACCGACCCGACCGCACAGGCGGTGCTATTTGTAGTCGACGGTACTGCCACGCTGACAGTACATGACGCGACGCATGAACTGGCGCCTGGTGGATACGCCTATATTCCGGCCAATACACCTTGGACACTGCAAAACGACACCAGTGAAATGCTGCGGTTCCACTGGATTCGAAAGGCTTATGAGACGGTTCCCGGTCTACCGCATCCAGATGTCATTATCACGAATGAAAATGACATCGCCCCCAAGGTCATGCCGGATACGGACGGAAAATGGGCGACGACGCGTTTCGTTGATCCTAATGACCTGCGACATGACATGCATGTGACCATTGTAACTTTCGAGCCCGGTGCCGTGATCCCGTTTCTGGAGACCCATGTCATGGAACACGGGCTCTATGTGCTTCAAGGCAAGGCCGTTTACCGGCTGAACAACGATTGGGTCGAGGTCGAAGCAGGCGACTACATGTGGTTGCGCGCCTTTTGCCCGCAAGCCTGTTACGCAGGCGGGCCAGGAAAGTTTCGATACCTGCTCTTTAAAGACGTTAACCGCCACATGCCTTTGGGAAAGACGCAATTGTAAATCCCAAATGCCATAGTTCAGGTTGCTACTTTCAACGCTCAAGACAGACTAGGTTCGTTATTGAAAACGGGTCTGCAATAAAACCACCTTGGGTTTTACAACCGCGTATCTAGAGGCGTCCTATTTGGTCGAAATATTGCCCCGATCTGCAGACCGGGGCAAAGACGCTGGATCGCTCAAGGGTTGGAACCCATTACTTTTTGGGAAAAGATCCTGAACCGTGCCCTTTCAGACCACCCGAAACTTCTTCGGTTGCCTCGTCTGAAAGCTCCTCAGGCAGAACCAGATTCAAGACGATGGCGATGGTGGCTGCGGGGAGCAGACCACTGGTCATCAGAATGCGCAGTGTGTCCGGCAAATATTGCACCGCCTTCGGATCCAATTTTAGGCCCAATCCGATCGACAGTGCGATCGCAAAAATCACCATGTTTCGACGGTTCCAGTCCACATCCGACAGCATGGAAATGCCCGCCGCGACAACCATTCCGAACATTACTATGACCCCGCCGCCCAAAACTTCGATTGGGATCGTGCGGATAACCGCGCCGACTTTTGGGACCAACCCGCACAATATCAAGAACAGGGCGCCGATTGTCACCACATGGCGGCTCATCACGCCAGTCATGGCAATAAGACCCACGTTCTGGCTAAAGGAGGTATTCGGAAAGCCACCGAACATGCCGGCCAAAGCCGTGCCCACGCCATCCGCATAGGTTGCGCCCTGAATTTCGGCATCCGTCGCCTCGCGCCCGGCACCCCCCTTGGTGATGCCAGAGACATCGCCCACGGTCTCGACCGCAGAAACAAATGCCATGAGGCAAAACCCGACAATCGCTGCAAAACCGAATTCGAAACCGTATTTGAACGGCACAGGGAACTGCAGGGCCGCGGCACGGTCCCAACTTGTCGAGACGCTTTCCAGCGTAACCATCCCCATGAGCATCGCGTAAAAATACCCAATGAAGATGCCAATCACTACAGCCGAAACTGCCAGCATACCACGCGCAAAAAACTTCAGGGCAAGCGTTACAAAGATAACGACCAAGGCCGCAGACCAATTGAGCAACGATCCGTATTCAGGCGCATCAATCGCGGGCACACCCCCTGCCGCGTATTGGATGCCAACCTTAACCAACGCCAGGCCAATCATCGTGACAACCAAGCCCGTGACTAGGGGCGGCAGCGCAAATCGTATTTTGCCAATTACGGTTCCCAAAAGCGCGTGAAACAAGCCGCCGACGACCACACCGCCGAAAAGCGCAGGCAAGGCTTCAACACCTTTGCCAGCAACCAGCGGGATCATGATGGGAATAAAGGCAAAGCTGGTCCCTTGCACAATTGGCAATCGAGCCCCAACTGGGCCGAGGCCGATGCTTTGAAACAAAGTGGCAATGCCGGCAAACAGCATCGACATCTGGATCAGATAGGTCATGTCCGGGAACCCCTGAGCGCCCGCATCTGACCCGAACCCGAAACCTGCTGCACCGGAAATGATGATTGCAGGCGTCACGTTAGAGACAAACATGGCCAGCACATGCTGAATGCCAAGTGGCACCGCGCGGTGAAGCGCCGGGGTATAATTCGGGTCGCGCAGCTGCTCCGGTGTTCCTATGGATGTATCGGCCATGATTTTTCCTATGCCTTTCTGTCCGGCTTTTGTGCCAGGTTATTTTTTGTCGTTCTCAATCGTGAAAGGTGTGGTGAACCAATGCTCTTCGAGGTTCGGACCCGCACCAATTCGGTCCACAACAGCAAATAGTCCGGGTGCGTGAAGAGGCGTCAAGACTCCATGCCATGTCCCGCGTCGATAGTTCACGCCCTGCCCGGGAACTGTGCAAAAAACACGTGGTAGGCCAGGTTGACCGACCTCATCCTTGGCGACGATGACTAGGAACGGATCGAAGCTCATCGGCAAAAATGCCTGGCTACCGTCGGGATGACGCTCCATCATATCGAGTAGGATGGGAAATGATCGCGACTGCGCCTGAAAGATACTGATGCCCGCGCGCCCGGACGAAAAATCCAACTTTGCGCGGTCATGATAACGCCCACACAGACCGGCATTGATCATCTTGTCCGGGTTACCTGAAACATCCAGAACATCGCCAAAAGGCGCAAAAGCATCATCGGTGAGCGGTTCTGGATACAAAATCTGTGTCATGGTGAAAGCCACTTTGCAGCTTTCCATACCATGGTCCAGACGCCAGGTTGGCCTTTGTGATCAAAGTCAGTCAACTGGCGCGGCACCATCACACCATCTGAAAACAGATCCACTTTGCCAAGCCGATGCAATCCTCGGGCGATGATTTTCAGGAATCTTTCCCACATTCACAAGCACCTGTCGTAGCGGCGTGGATACTGGAGAACTTATACCTTACTTTGCGGGTGAACGTGGAATTCCTTTCCGGTCTTTCCCTTCATAAAGCAAAAGTAATAGAAGCTTTTTTTCAAGAAAAACGAAAAAGAGTCTTTCGTTCGGTCTAGTTTGCAGACCGACCCTCGCTGGGGCTATACACAGAAAGAAACTCAAGGGGGCGCAATGTCCGGTTATCTGACCACCCATGTCCTCGACACCGCACGCGGTTGTCCGGCAGACGATTTGAAAATAGAGCTGTACCGGCTTGAAGGTGCAATGCGGCAGCATCTCAAGACCGTAACCACCAATGGTGATGGACGCACGGACGCACAAATTCTTCCTGTCGCAGAGTTTCAAACCGGAGAATACGAGCTCGTTTTCCACGCCGGAGCTTATTTCGACGCAAAAGGAACGCCGCCAGAAGAGCCGCGGTTTCTTGATGTAATTCCTCTGCGTTTCGGCATGTCAGAAGAAACGCACTACCACGTGCCGCTTTTGTTGTCGCCGTTTGGTTACGCAACTTATCGCGGCAGTTAGGTCTTTACCGACGTATCGCGCACAGCTTTGCTAATGCGGTCTATCACAAACTCCATAAAAAGACGCGTTTTGGGGTCTTGGCCTTTCCGATGGGTGTAAAGACACGCCATCTGAATAGGTTCCGGCGGCGTTTTGGTTGCAACGGCCACCAACCTGCCGGTTTTCAAATGCTCCGCAATTTCAAATATCGGTTTCATTACAATGCCATTTCCTGTCAGCGCCCAATCGGTCAGGACATCGCCATCATCCGACTCATAACGACCTTTGACACTGAACTTCTTGGGTCCGGATTTCGTGATCAGGCGCCATTGAAATTCGGTCGCGCCGGGAAATCGCAAACTCAGACATTCGTGTCGTCCGGAAATCAGATCATCGCCCGAAACAGGCGCTCCGCGGGCAGCAATGTAGGCGGGCGACGCACATAAGACGCGCGGCACATCGGCAATTTTACGAATCCTCAAAGTGCTGTCTTCGGGTTGACCAAGAAAAAATGACAAATCAAGACCTTCAGTTGTCAGATCAACCTTGCGATCGGATAGCCTTAGCCGGACATTGATCTCCGGATATTGTTCCAGAAACCCCGGTACCAAGGGGGCAATCAACCGGCGTCCCAACCCAAGCGGTGCAGCAACGTAAAGCGACCCTTTGGGGTTCTCCGTCATATTAACCACCTGCGCTTCAGCGCTTTCAACGGAGTCCAATATCTTGCAGGCCCCGACATAAAAGGCCTTACCCTGTTCCGTCGGTGTCAGGCTACGCGTCGTGCGTTGGAAGAGACGAACACTCAAGTGGTCCTCGAGTTGCGAGATTCGCGAGGACGTCACAGCGGGAGAAATGCGCAGATCACGGCCCGCAGCAGACATGCCTCCTAATTCATAAACGCGCACGAAAGTCCGAATATTGTTCAGATAGGACATTTTTCCGCTTTTTTTGATACTGTTTGGTATTTCATGACAATACCAGAAGAAAGCCCCGTGTCATACTATGACCTGAACCCGAATCTATAGGAGCGCAGCATGTATGATTTGGCCATCATGTGGGACTGGATCGGCTTTGCAGTCCGTTGGTTGCATGTCATCACCGCAATGGCGTGGATCGGGGCCTCGTTCTATTTTATCGCTTTGGATCTGGGGCTCAAAAAAGCGCAAAATATGCCCGAAGGATGCCATGGAGAAGAATGGCAGGTACATGGCGGCGGGTTTTATCACATCCAAAAATACCTGGTGGCCCCGGAAAACATGCCTGAACACCTGATCTGGCACAAATGGCAAAGCTACATCACCTGGGTTTCTGGCGCCGCCCTGCTCATGATCGTTTATTGGATTGGCGGTGAACTATACTTGTTGGATCCGACAAAAGCGGCGCTCTCGCTTTGGCAGGGTGTTTTGATCTCAGGCGTGTCCCTCACCCTTGGCTGGATTTGCTACGATCTTATGTGCCGGTCGAGGTTGGGCGAGACCCCAACCCTTCTGATGCTGCTCTTGTTCGCAATCCTGGTGATAATGTCGTGGGGTTATGACCAGATCTTCACCGGGCGGGCAGCACTGCTGCATCTGGGCGCATTCACCGCAACGATCATGACCGCAAATGTATTTTTCATCATTATGCCGAACCAGCGGATCGTAGTGGCGGATCTCAAAGCCGGGCGCACACCGGATGCAAAATACGGCAAGATCGCTAAACTGCGTTCAACCCATAACAACTATCTGACCCTGCCGGTGATCTTTCTGATGCTGAGCAACCACTACCCGCTGGCTTTTGGCACAGAGTACAGCTGGATCATCGCAAGCCTTATCTTTTTGACGGGGGTCACGATCCGGCATTATTTCAATACTATGCATGCGACAGGGGTTGGGCCACATTGGACATGGGCCGTCACGGTGCTTCTCTTTATCCTGATCGTATGGTTGTCGACCTTCAATGACTCCAACACCTACGAGGTCGCCGAAGCTCGCGAATTGACGCAATATGAGGCGCAATTCGCGCAGGCCGAAGGCTTTGATGCAGCCTACGACGCGGTCATTGGCAATTGTTCGATGTGCCATGCGCGTGAGCCTGTTTGGGAAGGTATGCTCTGGCCGCCCAAAGGCGTTGTATTGGAAACGCACAGCGATGTCGCACGCCATGCCGAGCAAATTTTCCTGCAGGCTGGTCTCAGCCGCGCAATGCCGCCACCAAATGCCATAGACATGGATCCAGAGGCGCGCAAAACGATCGTGGCATGGGTGCGGGCTGCCAAAGCGCAGTAGAAACGCTTTGTTTGCCTTGTCAGGCGCTGGTCCAAGTCGTTTAGATCGGACTTTCTGCCTTTCGTCCAACGGGAATAGTATCATCGCGACCGCGGTCAAACTTGGTTGTCCGGTTGAAAACCATGGCTCAATGTACTCACATTTTTGAATGGTACTCCACTGTCAGCCTGATCGCGTGGAGGCACAAAAAAAGCCCTTGTTCCAATCGGAGCAAGGGCTTTGCAACTTTCAGTCCGGCGCAACCTTATCCTTCGGCAGCTTCTTCCTCTGCCAAACGCGCCTTGTCGCTTGCACCTTTTGCGTCGCGATCACGATCGACAAACTCGATGATCGCCATAGGTGCCATGTCGCCATACCGGAAACCGGCCTTTAAGACGCGAACGTAGCCGCCCTGGCGGTCTTTGTAACGCGGCCCCAGTACGTCAAACAGCTTGGTGACGTATTGATCCTGCTTCAGCTTGGATGCGGCCTGACGGCGGGCGTGCAGGTCGCCGCGTTTCGCCAGCGTGATCATTTTCTCAATAATCGGGCGCAGTTCTTTTGCTTTGGGCAAGGTCGTCTTGATCTGCTCATGTTCGATGAGCGAACCTGCCATATTCGCCCACAGCGCTTTGCGGTGCTCATGTGTACGGTTTAGGCGGCGGTATCCACGTGCGTGACGCATTGTAATTCTCCTAAATGTGCCCTCTACAGGCTATTTTGCTTTGTCTGACCGGGTGATGCGTGTCACCCGGTTCTCCTTGGGGCTCGAAAGCCCAGATCGTCCCCGCTACTGCGGGCATTGGCGAAGACTCCTTAAAAGGAATCTTCGAATTTTTTGGCCAGATCTTCAATGTTGTCTGGCGGCCAATCTTCCACGTCCATTCCGAGATGCAGACCCATGCCAGACAGCACTTCCTTGATCTCGTTCAGCGACTTACGCCCAAAGTTCGGCGTGCGCAGCATTTCTGCTTCGGTTTTCTGGATAAGATCACCGATATATACAATATTGTCATTTTTCAAGCAGTTAGCCGATCGTACGGAAAGCTCCAGCTCGTCCACTTTCTTCAACAGAAGCGGATTGAATTCTAGACCATCGTCCTCATCCGCGCGGGACGCAGATTCAGGTTCGTCGAAATTCACGAAGATGCCCAGTTGATCCTGAAGAATACGTGCAGCAAACGCCACCGCATCGTCAGGTGTCAGCGACCCATCGGTTTCGACCTTCATTGTCAGCTTGTCATAGTCCAGAACCTGACCCTCACGCGTCGGCTGCACGTCATAGCTGACTTTTTTGACAGGCGAATAGATCGCGTCGATTGGGATAAGACCGATGGGTGCGTCTTCGGGCTTGTTCTTCTCAGAAGACACATAGCCTTTGCCCTGATTGACGGTCAGTTCCATATAGAGATCGGCACCGTCATCCAGGTGGCAGATCACATGTTCACGGTTCAGCACCTCGATACCGGCCGATTCCGAAATGTCGCCCGCTGTCACGACACCAGGCCCTTTTGCGGAAATCGAAAGACGCTTTGGGCCTTCGACTTCCATGCGCAAGGAGACACCTTTAAGGTTGAGAATGATGTCCGTGACGTCCTCACGCACACCAGCAACGCTGGAGAATTCGTGCAGCACGTTGTCGATTTGAACAGATGTGATCGCCGCACCTTGCAACGAAGACATCAGCACACGCCGCAGCGCGTTGCCCATCGTCAGACCGAAACCACGCTCCAACGGTTCCGCAGTCACAACCGCTTGCCGCGCCGGGTCGTTGCCTGGCTTAACGTCAAGTTGCTGTGGCTTAATCAATTCAGCCCAATTTTTGTGGATCATGCGTCCCTCCATTCTTGTCTACGCCCCATGTCCGAAAGGTGCAGACGCTCGAGGTTTTAAAAAAGCGAAATGGGGCCGCGCGATATCACACGGTCCCAAAATTTCTAACACAACTTAAACGCGACGACGTTTGGGCGGGCGGCAGCCGTTGTGCGCCATTGGCGTTACGTCGCGAATCGATGTGATGTTGAAGCCCGCAGCGGCCAATGCCCGCAATGCGCTCTCACGGCCAGACCCGGGGCCTTGCACTTCAACTTCGAGCGTTTTCACGCCGTGTTCCTGTGCTTTTCGGCCCGCATCCTCAGCAGCCATCTGGGCCGCGTAGGGTGTGGATTTCCGCGAGCCCTTGAAACCCATTGTGCCCGCAGACGACCAGGCGATCGCATTGCCCTGCACATCGGAGATCAGGATTTTGGTGTTGTTGAAGGAGCTGTTTACATGCGCCACACCCGCGGCGATGTTTTTGCTGGCCTTTTTCTTAACGCGTACTTTTTCACGTGCCATTGATCAGCCCCTATTTCTTCTTACCGGCAATGGCCTTTGCAGGGCCTTTGCGCGTGCGAGCGTTGGTATGGGTGCGTTGGCCGCGAACCGGCAGATTACGACGGTGGCGCAAGCCACGGTAGCAACCTAGGTCCATCAGGCGTTTGATGTTCATCTGCGTGTCACGACGCAAGTCACCTTCGACGGTGAAATTTGCATCGATATGCTCGCGAACGGCCAAGACTTCGGCGTCAGACAGTTCATTGATACGGCGGGACGAATCGATACCCACAGCTTCGCAAATTGCTTTTGCAGAAGCGTTGCCGATACCGGTGATATATGTGAGGGCGATTGGAACCCGTTTCGCAGTCGGGATGTTTACGCCGGCAATACGTGCCACGTGTGTATTTCCTTTTCGTTGCGGGTCCGTAGTTCCAGACCCTTTTTTCACAACGTAAGCCCGATGCGGATTAAGGCGTCGGGCGTCGGCTGATCAGGTGATCTCGCGCTGCAGGCGCGCCCTGCTTTGCGATTCGATTCGTGTTAACGATAGCGCGTCGTATGAGGTTTTTGCCCAAGCGTCAACCGGTGGATTTCGATCTTGGCCGATACAAAAAATTTTGCCCTTCGTCGCTTGGTCACTTGCAACTGACCCAACCTGGAATGGATTCGCATGTAGCCCGTTTCTCCCAGAACGAAACGCCCATTCTGCCGGACTGATCCCGCTCCACGTTTGCGTGCGATGAACACAATCAGATGGAGGTGCAGCAAACGTATGGCCGACAGTATAAGCATAACCTGAAAGCGTCAGGTCAACGACTGCGCGGCCTATGACACCGAAAACCTTCGATGATCAAACCGCTGCCAAATGCTCGACGCTGTCTAGTGCTTCGCCGATCTCGCTCTGTACGGCATCAATCGCACCCAATCCATTCACACGCGACAGCATCTTTTTGGCGTAATAGTAGCCAATCAATGGAGAGGTCTGTTTGTAGTATTCCATCAGGCGTGTCTTCAAGCTTTCCTCATTGTCATCCGCGCGGCGTTTGAACTCTGTGGCACCGCAATTGGAACACTTTCCATCCGCTGGAATTGGCTTGGTGTTGTCATTGTAAACCTCGCCGCACATCGCACATGTCGATCGTGCTACAATCCGTGCAACCAGCGCAGCGTCATCGACGCGCATTTCGATCACCGCATCAAGAGTCTGATTTTCGGCTGTCAACAAGTCACCCAAGGCGTCTGCTTGTGCCAGTGTCCGCGGAAAACCGTCAAAAATGAAGCCGTTGGCTTTGACCGTCTCAAGCTTTTCCTTGATCAGCCCGATCACAATCTCATCTGTCACCAAAGCACCGCGCGCCATGACATCTGCCACGACCTTGCCCATTTCCGTTCCGGAGTCTTTGGCTTCACGCAACATATCGCCAGTGCTGAGTTGCACCATACCGCGTGTTTCAACCAGGTGACGTGCTTGCGTCCCCTTACCGGCCCCCGGAGGCCCCAGCAGAATAATGTTCATCGGCGGACAGGGCTCCGTTTCTTGCGTGATTTACCAGCCGATTTGCCGCGCAATTGCGATTTCTCGAGCAGGCCTTCATATTGATGTGCCAAAAGATGGCTTTGCACCTGTTGGATGGTGTCCATCGTAACAGACACAACGATCAGAACGGAAGTACCACCAAAGTAGAAGGGGATTGCGAACTGACCGCGCAGAATTTCAGGCAGCAGACATACCGCCGCCAAATAACCCGAGCCCAGTACCAGCACGCGATTTACTACATATTCCAAGTATTCCGCCGTCTTTTTCCCGGGACGAATACCGGGTACAAAGCCGTTCTGGTTCTTAAGGTTGTCAGCCACGTCGTCCGGCTTAAAGCTTACATTGAATGTGTAGAAGTAAGCAAAGAACACGATCATCACGACAAAAAATGTCAGGTACAGCGGCTGGCCGGGGCCAAAATTCGCCAACAACCAGGACATGACCGGGTTTGTCGAATTACCCGAGAACGTGCTTATTGTGACAGGCAACAACAGCAGTGAAGAGGCGAAGATCGCTGGGATCACGCCTGCTGGGTTGACCTTGACCGGAAGGTGGCTGGAACCGCCGTCATAGACTTTCATACCCACCTGGCGACGTGGATATTGTATGTGGATCTTTCGCAGCGCCCGCTCCATGAAAACCACGAACATGATCGTCGCCACCACCATGACCAGCACGCCGATAATGACCGCAGGACTGATTGCCCCGCTGCGTCCGCTGGCAAGGAATTGCGCCATGGCGGCGGGAACCTCGGCGATGATGCCGACAAAGATGATCAGCGAAATGCCATTACCAATGCCGCGAGCGGTGATTTGCTCACCCAGCCACATCAGGAACATTGTACCACCGACCAACGTAATGACGCAGGACGCTCGGAAGAACATGCCTGGATCGGTGACGATATCGCCCGCCTCCAAGCTGACTGCGAGGCCGTATGCCTGCAAGGTTGCCAGGAAAACGGTCCCGAAACGCGTGTATTGGTTGATCTTCTTGCGGCCTTGTTCGCCTTCTTTCTTCAACTGTTCCAGTTTTGGCACCATTGAGGTCAAAAGCTGTACGATGATCGAAGCAGAAATATAGGGCATGATCCCAAGCGCAAAGATACCCATGCGTCCCAGCGCGCCGCCGGTAAACATGGATACCATGCCGCCAATGCCTTGCCCCGCTTGCTCCATGAACTCGCGCAGCGCGACACCATCAATGCCCGGAACGGGTATGAACGTCCCAAGACGGTAAACAATCAGCAGGCCAAGCGTGAAAAGGATGCGGTTACGCAGATCTGTTGCTTTGCCCAGCGCGGACCAGCTGGTGTTTGCGGCCATGTTCTCAACGGCAGATACCATGAAGGGCTCTCTTTCGGTACGGATACGCCGCCCGGGCCGTTTTCCGGCGGGCGGCGTAAGGGAAAACTCGATTGTTTATGTAAGCGGCAAGACTGCCGCCCACAAGCCTAATCCTGAGGCTTAAGCTTCCGTATCAGCCGCGACAGGCGTTGCAACGGTCAGCGAACCGCCCGCTTTTGCAACAGCTTCAACTGCAGATTTCGACGCACCGGTCACTTCGATGGTCAGTTTTCCGGTCACTTCACCCTTTGCCAGCACACGAATACCGTCCAATTTACGACGAATGAGGCCGGACTCGATAAGCACGTCCTCGGTGATTGGCTTTTTCGCGTCGATCTTCTCTGCGTCGATGAATTTCTGGATCAAGCCCAGGTTCACAACTGCGTATGATTTCCGATTTGGCTTGTTGAAGCCACGTTTTGGCAGACGTTGGTAGAGGGGCATCTGCCCGCCTTCATACCCGTTGATCGCCACACCCGAGCGGGATTTCTGACCTTTGATACCTCGGCCACCCATTTTACCGGTGCCGGAACCCGGGCCACGACCCACGCGTTTGCGTTTCTTGGTGGCACCAGCATTGTCAGACAGTTCATTCAGTTTCATTGTCGCTTCTCCTTTGGCCGGATGTACCCCCCAGCGACGGGAGCGGGCAAACGCGGCGTTTCGATTCTATGTCACCTTTTGGGGTGATCGTCGGCGTATAGATGGGCTTGCGGTATGGATCAAGGGGCTATTTGGGTCCACTGGAGATGCAGCGGTCATCGTCGCTTACCAACGACCCAAAAGCGTTTTCAAAGCGCCCTTACTCTGGCGCACTCACATCTTGTCGGTCGAGAATAAGAAAATGCTAACACAGCTCGGTCAACAGTGTTGGCTTGGCCTATGGACGCAATTTTTTTGAATGCGACGCTGGTTTGGTTTCAGCACTTGCTCAATGTCGCTGTAGCGGACGGAGCTTCCATCGCTTATCCGCTGCAAACCAGACTTAAGGCAGCAGAGCACGCAGCTGCTCCAGTCTGGTGCCGACGGAGATCACCAACGCGCCACAGCTCTCCATATTGGAAGGATCAAGTAAACTGGCGGAAATGATGCCTAGAAGTTTTGGTCGCGCTTCGTCGTCCGAATGACCAACAACTGCTGCGCCTGACAGACCCGGCGAAATAGCGCAGTCAAGTGTCGCGACGTTTTCGGAAAGAGGCACGATTACATAATTTTCGCGGGCGGATGGAATGTATGGTCTGTCGTTACCATAACCAACCACAGAAACGCGCTCACCGGATCGCCAGTCTCTTATCGCGAAAGGCTCGGCTTCATCCGAGGAAACCGGCGCATCCAATCGCAGTAGTGCCAAGTCTGACGAAATCCGTCCCAAGTTACTACTAACAGTCGCATTCGGCAGAACCTTGGTCAGGACCGATAACGCTGCGACGCCATGCACTGAGACGCGATAATTCCGTCTTAGCCCCAGTTCCAACTTGACGTCTTTGGCATTTGCAAGTTTCCCCATTGTCGCACGGTACAAGCAATGTGCTGCTGTCACAGCCTCCAGTTCTGATACCAAGACTGCGTTGCACCAACTCGCTCCTGAAACATTAAGCTTTGCAACGCCATACCAGACCTCGGCTTCATTGTCCGGTATCATACGAGGCGGCGTTTGTTGGCCAAATGCCGTAGAAGCGGTGACAGCGATCATGGAGACTATGGAAAAAAGAGTATACCGGACCACGTCACTCACTTGTCTTTTTCTCCTCGTTTTTTTTGAATGACACACCAGCTAATCTAGCGGTTACTGTCGCCCAAGGCTAACCAAGAGTTGGGTTAGTGCAATGACTGCTTCGGGCTCGCAGTTGACACTATTCTGAACGAAAAGACGCCCGACAGTTTCCCGCGAGGCGTTTTCAGCATTTCAAAGCGCACCCGAGGCTCTGAACATGAATTCTACAACCGCTCCACTGCAGAACCTGCCGGCCCGAAGAGACGACCGTGCATGATTTCACCGCCTGTCTTAGATGGCCTCAACCAGGTCAGAGATCGAGTTCGCCATGACACACATCGAAGGTGCATCTCCCGTCACCAAAATCAATGATCGCTCATCTGCTCCGCTTCGACCGCCGCCCTTGCGGATTCCAGATACAACAAACACGACCGTTCTTTGCCATCCGCCAACCTCTGTTGCGCTTTTTCATACTGATGTTCGGCAGTGGTTTTGTCTGCCCCGCTATGCAGCCCTTCGATCAGGGCTTTGATCTCCGGCATCTCTTCTTCACAAGTCTTGGCGTAGGCCGGTGCGGCAGCCAGAATGCACGCCAATGCAGCGGCCAATACAAACGGAACTTTCGGAGCATGTGTCATTTTCTGTCTCCCAAAAAGGTGAACGGTGGCTTCCAGGATAGCATCACGTAGGCGAAGTTCCAGTGCTGCAAAGCCGCGGCCGGCACAAAAAAAGGCGTCCCGCAGTATCCCGCGAGACGCACTATCTTTTTCAACCGAAAAGAACAGTGGGTATTTGCATCCCAAACCACCCTTCCGAACGGTTTTTGGAAGCCGCCAGGGTCGAGCCTGTGCTCAGCTTTTCTCTTCGACGATCTCGACCATGTGCGAAATCGAGTTGATCATCCCGCGCACGGAAGGTGTGTCTTCAAGCTCGCGGGTTTTGTGCATCTTGTTTAGACCCAGGCCAATAAGCGTGGCACGCTGTTTGGCGGGGCGGCGGATCGGTGAACCGATCTGCTTGACGACGATTGTTTTACCCATCTGTCAAATCTCCTTACGCGTCAGCTGCGGCAGGTGCTTCAGCCGCTGGGGCCTCATCACGCTTGGGCAGGATGTCAGCAACCTTCTTGCCACGGCGCTGTGCGACGTTGCGAGGTGATTGCTCTTTGGTCAGGCCATTCATGGTGGCGCGGATCATGTTGTATGGGTTCTGGGACCCGATGGACTTGGACAC
>NZ_JBGCEQ010000062.1:0-40237 GCF_045106495.1 Roseobacter sp. | reverse complement strand
CTTTGACGATCTTCTCGCCAGGGCTTTTGCGTGTTCCAGTTGTCTGTCTCATCTTCCACTCCTCAGTGGTTACGATGAGCAACAAACCCTCTCTTAGCAAATACCGCTATTTGGACCCACAAGCGCTGACGTTAGACAGTTCTGCGTTTTTCAGGTATAAAGATGGTACGCACCTGGTAGAGCTTCGCGATCTCAAGATAGACCGACTCAACGGTGGGCTACTTTGCGGCATCAATAGCACTGCAATTTGCAACGAGGGGCATGTGATCGGATGCCATATTCGTGATTGGATGTTGCAAACTGAGTCTTTGCAAAATTCAGGTCTGGTTTTGAATGATAAGGCCGTCGGATCACATCGCCGCAACGGCAGTCAATTTCTCCGGAGATTCATCTTTGCAGATACAATTATGGAACACACCGGTCTGGAATGTGGCGCAAGCCGTAGTGTTGGCAACAACCAAAGCGGTGTCCTTGTAAACGGCTATGGATTGGTTGGCGGAAATATGTATCTCGGCATTCCCAAGGGAATTTCCGCCGGCGTCGGCGAGGGCAGCGTTCTGCTCAGGAAATCTGATATGACTTAGGTGACTAATTTAGGGCCAAGGCAAGGCACGCCCGAAATGGCATCGGGCGCTCAGCCAAGGCAAGATTAGCTCAAAGGTGTTTTTTTCCGCATGTGTCATTCTGGCATATCGTTCCTGAGTTTCCCCGTGGGCTGTTTTGCCGTCTTTCCTTTCGGCTTGGTCAATTTTCATGGGAATGGCGGTGCGGATTTTTGACCCAGACTTGTAAACACGTGCAATAATTTGCAAAGCTAAGCCTTAAGTTGCAACACCGGGCGTTACAGGGAAAAGACTTTTGGCCAATTCAAAAAAACCGGCATTGGCGGCTTCAAAATTCCCACAAAATGGGCTGCGTGAAAAAGCCGAAGCCGGTTATCAAAGTCTCGAATTTGGATGTAATGGCTGCCAGTGCGTGTCACATCTAAAGACGCCGAAAGCGAACTCATGAGTATTTATCCTAACGAACTCAAACTCAGCGACACCAATAGAGATATGCAAACCGAAGGTTTTTCGAAATTTAACAGTCCATATGATCAACTGTGCAATTTTGCTGCGCAGCAAGGAACAGAAACCATTGACTTTGACAGCCCTAGTGAATTCCGTTTTTGCCAGAAACTGCGCAATAAGCCTGCATGACTGTCGTTAAATGTAATATTTTTGCTGGCTTCAGTTTTCGCAATAATGAGTATGAACCGGTAGTCTCATTTGACCGAACAACCGTTGAAATTTGGCTTGATCTAGATGACCAAGACTCTTTTTTGCAACTGTCGCATATGGACACCGAAAAAAATTGTTTCGATGAAACACAATACTGCGGCGGCATCAAAGAACTGCGGCGCCGAATGACGGCGGTTGACGATATCGAGACGGTTGTCGCAAAGGCTGAAAGTTAAATGCGAATTTTACGTCGGTTCAAGCTTTACACGATCTGCACTTTGGTCATTTTGTTTGTGAGGCTAGGGCTTTGGATGACAAAATATCAAAGAATACGGTCCGTTCTTGTGCGACCATGTGACGCCGATCCACAGATACAACGGAAGGGTACCGTTATTCACACCCTGCGTGCTGTAGGCCGCGTCGCTCGGCTTGTGCCGGACGCAAGCTGTTTGACGCAAACAATCGCCGGGCAAACGCTACTATCCTGGAAAGGCATTCCAACCAATATCAACATGGGTGTCATGAAGGATTCGGAAGGCACTTTGAATGTCCATGCCTGGTTGGTTTGGAACGGGGTTGTTGTGCTTCAAGGAGATGAAAGCACAGCCAAAAAATTCAGCAAGATTTTGGACTTGCCGACTCCATCCAAAATTCAAACGGCGGATGCATAAGGTCTACGCTTCTTCGCTTTTCTTTGAATTGATCTGATCTCCTGCGCGCTGTGGGTCAGGGCGTACTGTTAAAGTAGGCGGGGTAACGCAGGTCGGTAGCCGAGTTCGACCGATCAGTCCAATGTGTGCACGCGCTCGGTTCGCCAATTAGTCAACCCCTGGATCAAAGACAGCACTAGCTTAGTCTTTCGCGCTGTTTCATGAGGGGGTCAACACTGACATTCTGAAAGTTTCGTAGGATCAATTCCTTTTTTGCCGACTGTATTTTTGAAAGGCTCGCTAAGGATCGTCCGCCTCCGGAGTATGGATTTGGAACTATTTGCTCAGGAAGTATGGCTCGAGACTGGTCAGGCAGAGAGACACATAACGCGTTTTTCTCTGCGTAGCGCGCTCCGGCTGCTGATCATGCTTGCCTTTTGGGGGGCTGCGCTGCGACGATGGGTCAAACTGCAAGGCAAGGGCCAGCCAAAATGAACGACCGCAAAACCTACAAAGCGTTTGGCCTTCGGGTTTTATCAGATTTTGAGTTGGACGTTCTTGAACCTCTAAACGATCATCTTGACAAGGTCGATTTGCATATTCGGCGCGTCGAGGGTCTCATTCGGAACCGTAACCGACCTAGCGATCCTTGGTTCGAATTCACGCCGCAAACCCAGTACATGTATTGGCATGCGATTGGTGCATATCTCATACAAGATGACGCAAACATACTGGTTGATCCCCTTCCTGGCAGCTCCGATCATCTTGTATCGCAAGCGCTTTTGGGGTTGGTCATGTCGCTTGTTCTGGAGCGACGCAAGCTGTTGTGCCTGCATGCCGGCGCCATTGAGGTTGATGCGCGTGCTGTTGTGCTTCTTGGGGATAAAGGTGCTGGCAAATCAACAACCTCCGCTGCGATGATGTCGGTTGGCTATCGCCCGATCACCGATGATCTGGTCGCTGTTGATGTGCCATTGGACCGCAAGCTCCCGCCGTCGATCCGCCCGGGGTTTTCCAGCCTGAAGCTATGGCCCGATTCCTTGGCCGCCCTGCAGCTGCCCTCCTCTGGTAAGGACCGTTTGGTACATCCCAAATCCGATAAAGTTCAAAAGCGAATGCCAGGTAAAATGCCTGAAGATGACACAGTACTTGGCGCTGCGTTTGTATTGCGAAGATCGCCGCACCTCAGCGAGCCGATTGCCACGAAGCTTGCACCTCATGACGCCTTGCAAAACCTGTTGCGCTATACATTTATGGCGCGTTACGGCGAGACACAGTTGGGGCAAGACCATCTGGTCCTGCATATGAAACGCTGTGCCGCTCTGGCGGCAATGGTGTCCGTTTACATCCTTGAGTATCCTGACGATCTGACTCAACTTGGTGCGGTGGTTGAAACCATTTGCGAACACACCAGTGAAAATTCCCTGTTGCATCAGCACGACCATCTGTTTGTTTGAACACGAACCTGTCACCAGCAGTTTTTAGGTTACAAAATATCGGGTAGGCGGAATAATACGGGTCTGAAAGTTTTGAAATTTGTGGCGTACAAACACCAGTGGCCGCCGATTTGGTTGTGTTCGCGCAAACAAAAACACCCTTTGGTTGTGTGTGCGCGAACGGTTGCTCAAATTGCGTCACCAGCCTGCCTTTTTCTTTAACATTCCCGCGATGCGTGCAGAGCAATAGGGCATCTCTCATGCCGATTTAAAACGTCATGCTAGTTCTGGTGGAAATTTGCAAAAGCAAGGTTTTAAGATAAGATTAACAAGTATTTTTGAGATTCGTTTGAATACTTGTTTAATGGCAGTCTGGGGGCTGTGAAAATGGCCGAATTAACGCAACAGAGCAAGCCTCAGGGAGATGTCAGATCTGACGACGTCATGACGTCGAGCGGCATAGCGCTGCCAAAAGCCGATTGGGAAGAACGGCTGGCTGCTGCGCGCGCGAAACGTGAAAAGCTGCTCGAAGCGAAAACCAAAGCAAAAGCAAAAGATAAGCCAAAACCTATTCGCCCGCAGTTTTTCGATGAAGATGATGGGTTTGATCTGATCCTTTCGAAACCGCTGAAGTCATTTGACCCCAAACCGGCCAAACCGGCAATTCCACCGGAACCACAGAAAACGAAAATTATTCCGGTGGTGGAAATCCCGACGCGTGAAATAACGGTTGAAAAAAAGAGCGTGGAAACGGCCCCGCCTGTTGTGGCGCCGGCAAAGTTACCCAATGCCTCTTCGCCGCGCATTGCAACAGTCGCATTTGCAAGTTTTTTCGGGCTTGGATGCGGTATGGTTTTGAGTTTTGGTGTCGTTGTGGCCATGGGATGGATTCCTCTGCGGGATGCGCCTCCTCAACAGGCCGCGCCGCGCGCAGCTCAAGGCCCAAGCAAAGCTCCCAGCACGTTTTTTGACCCAGATTTAAAGTTGTCACCCCAGCCTGTTGGGGGCAATGAAACAATTGTCCAGCTTGCCCAATTGAACCCGGTTGTGCTCGATGTGCGCGATGCACCGGGGCTAGTCGCAGCCTCTGCGGCAGATATCCCGCCACGTTCGGTTTTGTCGCCAGGACCCGAGGTTGATGTGGAGAGCGGGTCGTCCAAGCTGTTTGCACACTACGATCTGCAATTGGAAGCCACACCAGTTGCCTTCGAAAATCCAGGACGATTCAACTTTGCGCCGTCTGTCTCGGTTTTGCAGTACCCGTCGAATGATGCGATGCCGGCGTTGCCAGAACGAAGTGCGTTTAACATTCAAACAGTGCTGTCTGTCCCAGACCAACCGTTGGTCGATAGTATTCAGCTGACTGTGGCATATAAGCCCGAGACGGTTCCTGTCAGGATGTCGATGCCTGGCGGGCTTTTTGAAAACGTGACGCACGACGCGTCGCACGCAGGCTTTGCTGCCCCAGAACCCCTGTCGGTCTTTTATTCTGACCTATCACTGTGGTCACCGCAAGAATTGCCGGATGCGACAGTGTTCGTCGTTGCCAGAGCCGAAGATGTTACACCCGACCAGAAGCCGTCTCCGCGTGCATCCTTGCCTGAGACATCGGGTGCGCGTTTGCCCGCTGTGGAAGGTCCACCTACGCAGACATCAAATCTGGCTTCCATCCTTGGATTGGGCCCTGGAGCGGCCAACAGGTTTGGACTGGTGACTTTCGCCCCGACAAGCGTCACGGCTGACCAGATTGAAAGCAACACGCAGACCTTGGCCTCAACGGGTTTGCCGGTTGCATCCGTCAATCGTGTCAACTTCAAAGTGTCCAAGACCCATGTGCGTTACTACAACCGGCAGGACGAAGAAGTGGCCCAAGCAGTGGCGGCAGAAGTTGGTGGCGTGGCCCGTGATTTCACAACGGCTGCCAATGCGCCACCGCCGGGGCGTGTTGAAGTTTGGTTGGCCGGCAGTGGAAACCCAAGCGGAACAGTTAGCAAGCCGGCAAGATCAAGCAATAGAAATACCAATAGTACAACAGAACAGACGGCATTGAAGGAGAGGTTGCAAAACAATTTGGTGAAGAGTTTGCGCCGCGGGAAGCATTTGGGTGAACTCTCCCGTTAAGACTGCGAGACGCGCGTGCAACGTTTGGTGAATTTAAGACAAGAGTGGAGTTTAGTGGTGACATATTTTTTCGGGTGTTGGCGTGGCTAACAATAATCTCATTGCAATTGTAACAATCCTCATTTTGACCGGATCCTCGGGTTCGGCGCAGCAGGAGCCATCAATCGACGAATTGCTCACGATCGAGAAATTGATCGAGGGACAAAATTGGCGCGCCCTCTACACATATGTCGAGGCCAATCCGCAGTTGAAATCGGGCAGCAGCCCCTTGGCTTCTGAACTGCGGTCTTTTGTTGATGATGCCAAACGCGGATTGTTGAACCGGTTCGACGCCGCGCCGAGCGTTTCTGCAAATGCAGCGACAGGTTCCAGCGTGGCAATCTACTGACGGAATGAAGGAACTTCCAAAAGCAAACAAAGGTCTGCGGATAGCCTATGTTCTTGATCCACGGTTTGCTGGCGGAACATCTTCGGCGGTTGCAGCGGAACTGAGGGCCGTCTGTGATATGGGTCAAGTGCATGTATATGCGCTTGAAACAAAAATGTTCTCGGGTCGATATGTGGCGCCGCAACTAAGCGATGTTCTGACCGAGTTGAACTTGCCTTTGACCTGGGTTGACACCGAAATCGCTGCCGATGTCGTCATTTTCCATAACCCTTCAAGCCTGAAATTTCAGGAGCAGCTGGGCACAAGGATTGTTGCACGGCATTTGATTGTCGTAACCCACGAGAACTTTCTGCGCCCTGGTGGTGCAGAGGGGTTCGATGTCGAAAAATGCCTTGACCAAATTGCAGCTAGTTCGATCACATTAAAGCGTAGCCTTGCGCCAATTTCCGCATGGAATCGGTCAACGGTTGAATCCTGGTGTAGAAAACATGTCCTTGCTGCTGGATGGTCCCTTTTGGAGGACGACTGGTTCAATATTTGTTCATTTGAACGAGTACCACCCACAACCGCGCCACGCGACCGACGTGGCAGGCATTCGCGTCCGGGGTCGGAGAAGTTTCCACCAAACGACGTGATGGAGTTGTGTTTTCCAGAAACCGCCGAACGCAATATCATACTTGGAGCGGACCGGTTTATGGGCGATGATGACGTGCCGGTGTTCTGGACCTTGTACCCATTTGGGTCGCTGACCTTGCCGCATTTTTTTGAACAGTTCGATTTCTTTGTCTATTATACTGCGCCGACGTGGCGTGAGAGTTTTGGCCGTGTCGTACCAGAGGCTGTGGCCGCCGGGAAAATTGTTATCACCGACCAAGAGACAGCAAACAGCTTTGAAGGCGCTGCAATTGGAGCGGTACCTCAGGAGATTGATCAGATTATTGCAACTTACGTGGCCCAGCCAGAGCGCTATCGTGCGGACGTACTATCGGCCCAAGCAAGTTTGGATCGTTTTTCAGCAGACAGTTTCAGAGGCGTTTTTAAGGACGTTTTCGGGAAAGCAGCCGGAGTATTCGCATGATCGCCTTAGGATGCGGTCAAATCTCCGCGAAATACTTTGATGCACTTATTCTCTTTGCGCTTCAGCTGGATAGCCATGGTCATCAGGTTGCCATTGATGCGCGTTTTATGCCGCCCGATGTGACCAAGCAGAACAGATACGAAGTAGCGCCTTTCCTTGCGGACAACGAAGATTTTTCTGCGGAAAAAATCATCCTCATTGGAGCTGAAAATCTATCGCACGAGGTGCAGATGATCTTGGGCAAAATGTGCCCCGGCCCGGAGGTTGAGATCTTTGCACTTGGCCATTTTGCGTCTCGCCAAGACGAGATCAACGCGCGCAACCAGATCGCCTATGCAACAGGTCGTGAGCCCGGTTTGATCAACCTGTCAGATGGGCATAGACCGATCATGCTTGAGGGCATGGTGTCGCCTCTGATCACAAAGATCGGCTTGGAACCAGCTCAAGCGCCGGGCAATGCATCCCGCGTTCTGGTCTACATTCCCTGCAAAACAATGGAAACCGATAAAACTGCTTTGAACGCGCTTGCCGTTGTAAATTACAGCCCCGATGTGCACCTTCATTTGCTGACGAATGCCAAAGGCAAGGATCTGATCCGAAAATCACAGCATGCAGATCTTTCTGTTTTTCGCTACGCGGAGTTACCACCCGCTGATTTGCTGCACTACTTTGACATTCTGGTATACTTTGGCCCGAACGTGCCGGGAGAACGCATGGCTGCTCTTGCGGTGGCAGCCATGGGGGCGGGCAAGGTTGTCGTTGATTGCACAACGACGAAAGGTTTCGCGGCAAGTGGTGCGACGGTATTGAAAGGTCCTGATCACCCATCAGCCTTACCCAGTTATCTGGATGCAGTGGTGTCGCGGAATCGGTTTGAGATTGGCTCTCGCATCCAGAACAGCAGTTGGGTGCATCAGTTGGACATCGCGAAGCTGGAGCAAGCCCTGGGCCTGCAGCGACATGATGTTGGTTACAGCCCCAAAACGCGGCAAACAGTTTTTTTCCCAACGAATGGCAATGGCATGGGCCATGCACAACGTTGTGCCCTGATCGGTGACGCATTGCAGCCGGATCTTGACCGTAGTTTCGTGGCCTTCCCCAGTTGTGTCGGCATGCTTCAAAACCGTGGGTTTTCTTGTGTGCCCATGGTGCCGCGCAGCGCCGACCATAACAAGGAATACGCGGCTGATCTTGTAAATTATCTGAGGCTTAGAAACTATCTGACCGCCGCAGATCAGCTGGTATTTGACGGAGGGTATGTTTTTGACTCCGTATACAGGTTGATATCCACCTTGCAAATTCCGGCCATTTGGATCAGGCGCGGATTGTGGCGCCCGGGCCAGATCAATCAAGTTGCGCTGGAAAGAGAGCGCGCGTTTTCAAAGGTGATCGTACCGGAAGAAGCTTTTGCGGAATTGAATACGGATTATTCCATGAGCGACAAAATCCGTAAAGTCGGTCCGATTGTGCAAGAGAAGAAGCTAGACGAGACGGAGATTGAAAATCTTCGTGACCGTCTCAGCAGCCAGTTCGACCGGGAATTTGAGACACTTGTTGTAACGATGCTGGGCGGCGGCGTTGCCTCAGAGAGGACTGCGCAAACACAACTGTTGTGCAGCATGTTTGAGCGGCGATCCAAGTGTTTGCATTTAATAATAGCTTGGCCAAATGCAGTGGTGTCGAACGGGTTGTATGGATGGCAAAACAGCCATGTCGTTCAAACAGCCCACGCACTGGCGCTTAGTCAAGCGGCGGACCTAACAATTTCGGCAACAGGGTACAACTCGTTTCACGAAATTCTTTATTCTCAAGTGCCCGCCATTTTCATCCCGCAATTCGCACCTTACCTGGACGATCAGGAACGTCGGGCACGTGCCGCATCTGAGCGTGGTCTTGCGGAACTTATTCAGGAAAACGAACTACTTAAGCTGGAACGCGAAGTCATTGCTTTTCTCGATGAGGGCAAAGCAGACCAGATACGCGCCGCGTTACTGGCTGAGTCGCTACCGTCTCCCGGTAACAGAGCCGCAGCCGCGATCATTGAACAAGAAGGACGGCACCTATGACGACAGATCACGGTTTTTTTTCCATCCTCAGAAATTTGTCAAATCATGCGCCGCTTGACCTCGATGGAAACGTGTTTGATATGGGCGTGCCGGCGCGCGAGCTTCCGTTCAATTTGTCCGCTTTCCCGCCATCGATTGCTTTGTGGGAACGGTCTGATGACGGGCCTTCCCGCATTGGTATCCGGGTGTTATCACAAATAGAAAATGCCGATTTTCTGGCTGCACGTCTGGCATCAATTGCAATTGAGCGTCAGATCTACCCAGTGTTCTTAAACCACGGCGGCAAGAGCGACATGCAAAGATTTGGCTTTCGCGTCGAACAGATTTCAGGGATTGATGTCGAAGCGCGGTTTCAATTTGAAGAGCAAGTTTCGCGCTTTTGGAAATTGGCGCTCATAGTGGACGCATCAGAAATTGATAAATTACAATAAAACAGCTACGTTCTATAGCTCCTGTGAGACACAGCCGAGCTGATTTGCGTTTTAGGGACAATTGTTGATTCTATGACGCAATATTGCGCTGTTTCAACTTGTAACATGTTTGTTGAAGAACACCCGGCAGATTGAATTTTCTGGTTTTCCGTGAAAAATTGCGCCCGGTTAGATTGTGATTTTCGAACAATTTGGCTCGCGTTTCGGATTTTTTCAGAAACACACATTGCTGTTTTTGGCGTGTTCTATCTGCCCCACGTGCGAACGATGCCACAATCCATATGGACGAAATTCGACCGAGAGTATTTACCAACACCGCCACCCTTGCAGGCTTGCGCGGCACGGGCGATTTGCGACACTGAGCGGCTTGCCAGACGCAGGTCGGCTGCTTGCCCTTTTACGTGGAGAGAGTTCTTTGCCACTGAGCGGCTGCGCGATCGCAACATCGCGTTAGTTTGTGGACTGCGATAGCCCGACAGAAGCAGATACGGTTCTGTCGCGTCCAACAGGTTGTGCGCAGCGGACATAATGTCAATCGTGCGCAGATCCATTGATTTCACCCCATCGGTTCGCCAATCTCTCATGAAGTGATTGATTTCTTTTACCGATTCAGGAACATATCTGCCTTCAATCCAGTAGATCATGTCAATCCGCTCACCGGTGCGCCCAGAGTACATTCGAATGCGTCTGATATCGCCGCCACCTTTGAGGAAGCCTGCCGCATTCGCGAAGGTAGGTGCTGCCGAAATTGCTGTAGCCGCAAATGCACCCAGAAGTGCACGGCGGGACATACTCGTCGAGCTGTCGATCGTCATGTGGTTTTCGCCCCGTAATCTGCCTTGCCCGTGATGTTACACGAGGGTGTCATCTCTTCCCCAGATGCAACATTAAGTATGTCATAGCCCCGAATGTTAACCAAGTCCTGAAAGCGCAAACGGTTTTTCCCGCATAATTTTAGGCAAAATATTGCCAATGCAGCGTATCTCGCGTCGAATTTCCAAATCGCGATGCGTGGCTGCATCATTTTCACCTTTCCTTGACGGAAAACTGAAATGTTATTGGACAGGCCTTTTTATGATGGTCACAAACAATCTAATTTTACTGCTTGGGGGTACTTATGCGATCTTTGGCATTGCGCAGCCGTCTTGGTCTCGGTGTTCTTGTCGGTGCAATTTTTGTGCTGACTTACTTAGCAATTGCAACACCTGCATATGCCCAGGGCACGGCGTTCAAGCAGTCAGTTGCCGAGGCTTCAGCACGCGACAAAGACATCGCGGCATTTTACCAAGCAAATGGATACGATAGCATTTGGACTGGAAACGGGCGGGATCGAAACCGGCGTGCCGCTTTGATCCAGGCACTCAAATCTGCTGATGATCACGGGCTGCCCGCAAGCCGTTATGACGTAGCCGCATTGCAAGCCAAGATGAAAGACGCGCGTACGCCTCGCGAACTAGGTCAAGTTGAAGTCGAGATTAGTCGTGTTTTCCTGCAATTCGCACGCGATCTTCAGACGGGAGCCTTGATTCCGAGCCGTGTTGACAAAGCGATCGTACGCAATGTGCCGTATCGAGATCGGACGTCCTACTTGGTGAACTTTGTCAAATCCTCTCCAAAGGGTTTTTTCCGCGCTTTGGCTCCCAATACTCCGGAATACACAGGCTTGATGAAAGAAAAGCTGCGGTTGGAGCGGCTTTTGGCGCGTGGTGGCTGGGGTCCTACAGTGCCTACAAATACCTTGAAGCCCGACGCGTCCGGTGCGTCAGTTGTAGCGTTGCGCGATCGCTTGGTGCGGATGGGTTTCATGAAACGCAACGCCGGACCGTCTTACGATGGAAAAATGACCGCAGCAGTCCAGGAATTCCAGCGCGTCCATGGACTGGCGCAGGATGGTGTTGCCGGGCCTGGAACGATTGCAGAAATCAACACGTCAGTTGAAAAGAGGTTGCAGTCCGTGATCGTCGCAATGGAGCGGGAACGATGGCTCAATCAAAACCGTGGGCGACGCCACGTTGAGGTCAATCTGACGGATTTTTCCGCCAAAATAATCGACAATGGCAAAGTGACCTTTGAGACGCGCTCGGTTATCGGCCACAGAGAAGAAGACCGCCAGTCACCTGAGTTCTCTGATGTTATGGAATTTATGGTAATCAACCCCAGCTGGTATGTGCCGCGTTCCATCGTCACCAAGGAATACTTGCCGGAACTTCAAAAAGATCCAAATGCGGTTAATCATATAGAGATCACCGACCGCGAAGGGCGCCAGATTGACCGGGCTGCAGTGGACTTCACGCAGTTTACTGCCAGTTCCTTCCCTTTTGCCATGCGGCAACCACCAAGCCGCGGGAATGCGCTGGGTTTGGTGAAATTCATGTTCCCCAACCCGCACAATATTTACCTGCATGACACGCCGTCGAAAAGCCTCTTTGCCCGGGAAACCCGCGCTTATAGCCACGGGTGCATTCGCTTGGCGGATCCTTTTGATTTCGCCTACGCGCTTTTGGCGAAGCAAACGAATGATCCGCAGGGGCTGTTCCAAGCCAAACTCGCGACGGGAACCGAACAACAGGTAAATCTGAAAGAACCTGTCCCAGTTCACATCATTTACAGAACCGCTTTTGTGGATGCCAAAGGTCGCGTTGAATTCCGTCGCGATATCTATGGGCGCGATGGTAAGGTTTGGAAAGCTCTGTCCAAAGCAGGGGTAGCATTGCGGGCCGTTCAAGGTTAAATCACCCCCATCAAAGCGTGGGGGCAAAGCGTCATGGCGGGGACGAACTATAGCGTCGAAGAAATTGCCGTATCGCTGGACGCGGAGGCATTCGGGGACGTGTCCCTCCGGATTGAACGTGCTTCAGAGCCCAAAGACGCCGGGCCTGATGATTTGGCAATTGCAACCAGCAAAACCTACGCAGAGGCCTTGGCGGAGGGGCAGGGCAGGGTAGCTCTCTTGTGGCAGGGGGCCGACTGGGAAGCGCTCGGTCTGAAAGCTGCCATCATTCCGCGCCGTCCTCGATATGCCATGTCAGGCTTGACCCGATTGCTGGACCCAGGCCAGGGTTTCGCAGATGGTGTTCACCCAAGCGCGGTTATTCACCGCACAGCCGAGCTTGGCGAAGGCGTGAGCATCGGTCCTCTCGCAGTTGTATCAGCGGGAGCGCGGATTGGTGCGGGCAGCATTATTGGACCGCAGTGTTTCATTGGCTCAGACGTTCGCATCGGTAGCATGGCCTACCTGCGCGAGGCTGTATCGATCGGTGCGCGCGTCACCATCGGTGATCGTTTTATTTCCCAACCGGGTGCACGCATTGGCGGCGATGGGTTTTCGTTTGCGACGCCGGATACATCGGGTGTCGAAGCGGCGCGTGCCAGTCTCGGCGACCAGAAGGACACCAAAGCCCAATCATGGCGGCGCATACACTCTCTAGGCGCGGTCACAATCGGCGATGATGTCGAATTGGGCTCTAATGTCACCATCGACTACGGCACCATCCGGGACACAAAAGTCGGCGACCGGACAAAAATCGATAATCTTGTGCACATCGGACACAATTGTGTGGTTGGCGACGATTGTCTTATTTGTGGTCAGGTGGGCATTGCTGGCTCGGTAACTGTAGGGAACAATGTCGTCCTTGGCGGTCAAGTCGGTGTCAGCGACAACATCTTCATCGGGGATGGCGTGATTGCGGGCGGCGCGAGCAAGATTTTTTCAAATGTGCCGGCCGGCCGCACAATTCTGGGCTCGCCTGCGACCAAAATGGACACCCAGATGGAAACTTATAAGGCGATGAGACGATTGCCCCGCCTGATGCGTGACGTGGCAGCGTTGAAAAATGCGGTTTTCAAAACAGAAACAAAGAACTAACCCACCTGAACAGGGAGAAAAAGGCAAGACGCATGAGCATCGATGAAAAAGTGATAGCGATCATCGCGGAACAAGCGGTCCTGGAACCGTCAGACGTCACGGCCGAAAGCACATTGGAAGATCTTGGCATTGATAGCCTGGGCTTGGTGGAAAGTATTTTCTCGATTGAAGAGGAGTTCGATATCTCTATCCCGTTTAACGCAAACGATCCGTCTGCATCGGATTTCGATATCTCGACCGTTGCCTCCATCATTGCCGGCATAAAGCGTTTGAAAGCCCAGCAGAGTTAGACCTGACATGAAACGCGTGGTCATCACTGGAGCCGGCACAATCAATGCGCTTGGTCTTGATGTGGCCTCGACGCTGGCATCGATGAAGGCGGGTATTTGCGGGATCGGCCCGCTGGCATTGCGTGACGTCGAGCGTTTGTCGATTCAAATCGGTGGCCAGGTCAAAGGGTTTGAAGCCGAAGGCCGTTACAACCGCCAGCAGATGTCACTGTATGACCGCTTCACCCAGTTTACACTTGCCGCAGCCAAGGAAGCAATTGAGCAATCCGGGTTGGTGTTCAGCGGCGAATTGGCTGCCAAGTCAGGCGTCGTTCTGGGAACAGCAGGCGGCGGTGTCAGCACTTGGGATGACAACTATCGCTCCGTGTATGAAGACGGCAAAAACCGAGTGCATCCTTTTGTGGTGCCCAAGTTGATGAACAATGCAGCCGCAAGTCACGTCAGCATGGAACATAATCTCAAAGGCCCGTCATTTACGGTGTCCACGGCCTGTGCATCATCCAACCACGCGATGGCGCAGGCCTTTAGCATGGTGCGATCTGGCATGGCACCTGCCATGGTGACGGGGGGCTCTGAATCCATGCTCTGCTTTGGCGGCGTTAAAGCCTGGGAAGGTCTGCGTGTCATGTCACGCGATGCCTGCCGTCCGTTCTCGGCCAACCGCAACGGAATGGTGCAGGGCGAGGGTGCTGGCATCTTTGTGTTCGAAGAAATGGAGCATGCCAAAGCGCGCGGAGCCGACATTCTGTGCGAAGTTGCGGGATTTGCCATGTCCTCTGATGCCAGTGACATCGTGATGCCCTCCAAGAATGGCGCGGCTCGGGCGATGTCTGGTGCGTTGCAGGATGCCCGGATCAACCGCGAAGAGGTCGGCTACATCAACGCTCATGGCACGGGAACCGCAGCCAACGACAAAACGGAATGTGCCGCCGTAGCCGATGTTTTTGGTCCGCACGCTGACAAATTGATGATCAGTTCGTCCAAATCCATGCATGGGCATTTGATCGGCGGGACCGGCGCAGTCGAGCTGTTGGCTTGCATCATGTCGTTGCGGGATGGGGTAATTGCCCCGACAATTGGCTATGAAGAGCCGGATCCGGAATGCGCCCTGGACGTCGTGCCAAATGATGCGCGAGACGCCAAAATCGACGTTGCAATTTCAAATGCGTTTGCCTTCGGGGGAATGAACGCGGTCTTGGCTTTGCGCCGTGTTTAAGCCCCGGTTTGGAGTAAAGCAGCTATCTGGCCAGGCCGACGCCTATTGTTCTATGACAGAGACCTTGTCGTAGCTGGCCGTGAATCCGCTCAGGGAAAGGTCGACATTTACCCGTTGATCCGGCGCTACAATAGGGACAATCGTCAACACGGCCTTGCCACCCTGTTTGAAGTTGTCCACATCCTCTTCGGTCAAGCCGATGCGCGCATAACATCCAACCTGATTGCAAAATGCAAAAGGGTAACGTTTGGCGACACCATCATCGATTTTTATCGTCAACTGAGCCGCCAGTGACGTTTCAAGTGGCACCACGACGGTCGCGCCGGCCCTCGCCTCACCACCTTCTGGCAATTTGAACAAGGTGAATTCGGAAATCGGTGAGCCTTGTTCGTCGTTTAGCAATTGATACATCTGACAAGGGTCGTCGCCATCCTCGGTTTTGATGCAGCGCATGTCCCAGTCGCCGAACTCTTCTTGAATATAGGGCTCGCCTACTTTTGGCGTCGCATCGCCGAGGCTCAATTCATCGGCGATCGTCGAACTGTCTGACTGCGCTGTCGCGAGTGTCGCGGCCAGTGAGATTGGCACGGCGAAGGTCAAAGTACGGGCCAAAAAAGAAGTCGCTTTGGGCATGATCGCTCCGTTTAAATTGGTTTCGTGCGGTTTAGCATGATGATCCAGATGTGTCAGGTCTGATGCGCTGAAATCAATCGCATATCCATCGTTTTTTTTGGCTTCTTGCTAAATAAGAAAAGGGATGCCTAAAGCATCCCTTCCCAAATCGTTTCTCCCCGTCGGACTGGCCGACTTATTGACGGAACGTTACGAAACGACACAAAGGGCGTCAACAAAAAACTCCAATAAAATCCGAAAACAAGCGCCTGTTTCTCATCAATTTGCAAAAAAAAGGCCGTACCGATAATCGGCACGGCCAGTCTGACAGGGAGGATGTCCGAACCAGGAAGGACATAACAACCGGCTCGAACAATTTCACTATGGCCCTTAAAGGTTAAAAACGTATGCTCGATTTCAGAAAATGTGAATGTAGGAGAGTAGGGGCATGACGTCGGATATTTTGATCGGTGGCGGTGGTGAAGACTACGGAACACAGCAACATCTCAATCTTGGATATGCCAACCGGCATGGCCTGATCGCCGGAGCGACCGGAACCGGAAAAACAGTCACTTTGCAAATCCTTGCCGAAGGGTTTGCAAAAGCCGGCGTGCCGGTGTTTCTCTCTGATGTAAAAGGAGATTTGTCGGGCCTCGCGAAACCAGGCTCCGACACGCATAAACTACATGGCGCCTTCATGGAGAGGGTTGAAAAAATCGGGTTTTCCGATTTCACCTATCAGGCTTTTCCTGTCACCTTCTGGGACTTGTTTGGCGAGCAAGGGCATCCTGTCCGCACAACGGTTTCTGAAATGGGGCCGCTGCTGTTGGCGCGACTTTTAGTGCTGACCGAAGCGCAGGAAGGGATTTTGAACATTGCGTTTCGACTAGCGGACGAAGAAGGCTTGCCACTATTGGATCTGAAAGATCTACAAGCCTTGCTGGTCTGGATCGGGGAGCATGCCAAGAAGTTGTCCCTGCGTTACGGTAATGTGTCCAACGCCTCCATTGGTGCGATCCAACGCCGCCTTCTCGTATTGGAAAATCAGGGCGGCACCAAGCTTTTTGGAGAACCGGCATTGGCCTTGTCGGATTTGATGCGGACCAATGCTGATGGGCTTGGGGAGATCAACATTCTGGCCGCAGACAAACTGATGGGCGCGCCGGGGCTCTATGCGACTTTTCTGTTATGGCTCTTGTCTGAACTCTTTGAGGAATTGCCCGAAGTGGGCGATCCGGAAAAGCCCAAGCTGGTTTTCTTTTTTGACGAAGCGCATTTGTTGTTTGACGATGCACCCAAGGCACTGGTGGATAAGGTGGAACAGGTTGCGCGGCTGATCCGTTCCAAAGGGGTTGGGGTTTACTTTATTTCCCAAAACCCGGCAGATGTGCCTGACGATATCCTTGGCCAACTGGGTAACCGGATCCAGCATGCGCTGCGTGCCTTTACCGCAAAGGACCGCAAGGAACTGCGCATGGCGGCGGAGACATACCGCGAAAACCCGACCTTTGATACGGAGGCGGCCATTCGGGAAGTGGGCGTGGGCGAGGCGGTGACCTCGATGCTGCAACGCAAGGGGGTGCCCGGCATCGTGGAACGTACATTGATCCGCCCGCCCTCATCTCATCTCGGTCCGATCACCAAAAAGGAACGTGCAGCTTTCATGCAGGCGTCTGACATGGCCGGAAAATATGACAAGGCCGTGGATCGCAATTCTGCCTTTGAAATCCTGAAAACCCGCGCGGAGGCTGCAGCGCAAGAGGCGGCTCAGGCTGAAGAGCAGGCTGAGGAAGGCTCGCCCCAGCTTCGCGAGTTCAATGCAGCGCGGCGCTATACGGGGCAACGAGTGGCGCGTTCCACATCCCGGAGCGGAAAGACCCGGCAGACCCAAAGCATTGGCGGCGCCGTTGCGACGGCCGTGATCAAGGAATTGCAAGGGACAACAGGTCGCCGCCTTGTGCGCGGCATATTGGGCGGGTTGTTCAAGGGGCGCTGACCTTTGGGCGCGGCGCGGACAAACTGGCGCAACCTTTCAAGGCACGTGCCGAGCCTAACGCAGGGTCATTTTTCAGGGATCAATCCGCGCGGACTGAACCGCAAAACCAACAGCAGCAAGACACCAATGGTCAAAAGACGCATGTGTGCTGCGGATTCAATCAAATGTGCTTTGACGGCGCTGCCGTCGGGAAGGCCCGCCGTGATCCCTTGCATCACCCAAAGACCAATGGATTCGCCCTGATCCCACATCAGGTAAATCAGCATGCCCCCCAAAACCGCACCAAGATTGTTACCTGAGCCGCCCACAATCACCATGACCCAAATGAGGAATGTAAACCGCAGCGGCTGGTAGGTGCCTGGCGTCAACTGACCGTCCAGAGTGGTCAGCATGGCACCAGCGATACCGCATATTGCAGAACCCAGAATGAAGACCTGCAAATGCCGCGCGGTCACGTCTTTGCCCATGGCTTCGGCGGCAACTTCATTGTCCCGGATCGCCCGCATCATCCGGCCCCATGGCGAGTTCAGCGCCATTTGAGCCATCCACAGCAGCAGTACCAGAACAAAGGCAAATAGCCCGCAATAGAGCAGTTTGACGTAAATGGTCGAGGCGGTGACCGCATCAAAACCAAAGCCTGCCGCGCGCTCAACGAAAGCCGCATTGTTTTGCAGATCGATTTCGTAAGGAACGGGTCGTGGCACGCCGACGACGTTCTTGACACCACGCGACAGCCAGTCTTCGTTTTTGAGCAAGGCTATGATGATTTCGGCAATCCCCAACGTGGCAATCGCTAGATAATCCGATCGCAGGCCCAAGGCCGTTTTGCCAATGATCCAGGCCGCGCCGGCCGCGAACAAACCACCCACCGGCCAGGCGATGATGACCGGGAGGCCAAGCCCGCCGAGATATCCCGTCAGTGCCGGTTCAATGGCTTCTACCGCGTCAACCGACGGGTCGTAAATCGCGCGATAGACCAGAAACCCCACCACAAGAATAGCCAAAACCACAAGGTTGCGTGTCCAACCCCGTGTCATACGACCAGCCACAAATATCGCCAACCCGATTGTCAATGCCCCCAGTATGAGCGCTGCCAAAATGCCAAAGCCGCCTGCTTGCCATGCGCCGGGTGTAGCGGGCATGCCGACTAAAACCGCGGCTAGCCCACCCAGGGCGACGAAACCCATGATGCCGACGTTAAAGAGACCAGCAAAGCCCCATTGCAGATTCACACCGAGGGCCATGATCGCGGAAATCAGCCCCATGTTGAGAACAAAAAGAGCCGCGTTCCAGCCCTGAAACATTGCAATGGTCGGGATCATCGCAAATACGCAGGCAAAGAGTATTGTGTTTTTCGTTGCCGCGTTCATACTGATTTCCCCTGAAACAGACCGGTGGGTTTGACCAGCAATACGATCAACAAAATCACAAAGCTGACTGCGAGCTTGTAATCTGTGGACATCAATTGGACCAAACTGCCCGGGGCGAGGCTATCGGGCAGTACATACGTGGCCACTTTTTTCCAGGCGTAGGTCACGGTGACTTCGGAGAATGCGATCACGAAACCACCCGCAATCGCGCCAAGTGGATTGCCCAATCCACCAACAATCGCACTGGCGAAAATCGGCAGCAGCAGCTGGAAATAGGTGAAGGGTTTGAATGATTTGTCGAGCCCGTAGAGTACGCCCGCGATGGTCGCGAGGCCAGCCACGATCAGCCAGGTGATCATCACCACGCGCTCGGGATTGATGCCGGAAAGCAGCGCGAGGTCTTCGTTATCGGAATAGGCGCGCATGGATTTGCCGGTGCGGGTGCGGTTGAGAAACCAAAAGAGTATGGCGACCACGATCACGGCAGTGACAATCGTGATGCCTTGGGTGGTTTTGAACGCCAGCCCTTCTTGCAACCCGGTCATTTCCTTAAAGGTCCGGGCGGAAATGATAAAGCGCTCGCCATCCAGAAACCTCTGATCATCCGGCCCGATGATAAATCGCACCAATCCGTTGAGGATGAAAGTTACGCCCAAGGAGACGATTACGAAGATCACCGGCTTGGCTTTCTGGGTACGGTAGAACCTGTAGACGATCCGGTCGGTCGCCAGCACGAGCCCCATGCAGCCGAGAATGCCAAAGGGCAGGGCGAGCAGGGCGGTTGGCAGGGGGCCGAGGCTGATCCCCCAGCTTTGGAAAAGCCATGTCACGAGGACGGTGACCATCGCCCCAAAGGCCATGGTGTCGCCATGTGCGAAATTCGAAAAGCGCAGGATGCCGTAAATCAGTGTGACACCCAGCGCCCCAAGCGCCAGTTGCGCGCCATAAGAGGCCGCCGGGATGATCACGAAGTTGGAGAGCGCCACGATCGCGTTGAGAAAGTCCAAGTCAGGTTCCTTAGCATCACATAAAGAAGTTCGTCCGGGCTATACTGCGTTGCACGCGCCCTCATAAGTCACGTGGGAGCCTCCCCCCGTCCAAAAAGACACCAGAACTTGCCCGTCTGGAAATTTGGTCAAAAGGCTCACGTTTGGTCCGCCGCGCGTTGGATCCGGGCGCCAAGATCTGACCACCCATCGCGTGTCGGGCTGTCTCTCACCAATGCCCACAGCATTGCCGCCCTGTGCGCTATAACCGAACCGATTAGGCTCGTTAGGTCGCGACGTGCGCGTAAGCACAAAGGGAGAGACGCGATTTACCTCAATCGTTGATTGAGGGCGGCCGCCGGTCGTGACGATATCGTCGAGGAGTTCGCAACGGTGGGTTTCGTGAGTGATCACACCAACCTGCTCAGGTCCGGCATCCACATCGCCTTGGTCGTTCGTAGTCGCACAAGAGGCCACTCCCACGGTGAGTGCAATGTGACCAACACTTTTCAGTATTCCCCTCATTTTCATCCTCCTAGAAACGATTTGCGCACTTCAGGATCGTTCAACAATTCCTGCCCTGTTCCGGTGAATGCGTTGCGTCCTTGCACCAACACATAGCCCTTGTCTGCTATCTCCAGCGCTTGTCGGGCGTTCTGCTCCACCATCAGGATGGGGATGCCCGTGCGGGCCACCTCGATGATGCGGTCAAAGAGTTCGTCCATCACAATCGGCGACACGCCCGCGGTGGGTTCATCCAGCATCAGCACCTTGGGCTGGGTCATCAACGCACGCCCTACGGCGACCTGTTGACGTTGGCCGCCGGAGAGCTCCCCGGCTGCCTGATTGCGTTTTTCCTTCAAAATGGGGAAAAGGTCGTAGATTTGCGTCATGGTGCCCGAAATATCATCCGTGCGAATGAAAGCACCCATCTCGAGATTTTCCTCGACTGTCATCGAGGTGAAAATATTCGAGGTTTGCGGTACGAACCCCATCCCTTTGGCCACACGGTCCTGCGGGGAGAGCTGTGTGATATCCTCGCCATCCAGCTTTACATGGCCGGCGCGCAAGTTCAGCATGCCGAACACTGCCTTCATACCGGTCGATTTACCTGCACCATTGGGCCCGACAATCACTGCGATCTCGCCGCGATCCACCGCGATGGTGCAGTCGTGCAGGATGTCGGGGCCCGCACCATAACCGCCGGTCATCGTCTCGCCGATCAAAAAGGGGCCACCCGCAGCAGGATAAGCCTGGCCGCCCTGTTTCACCGGCGTGGTGGTCCCCATGCCCTTGGCGTTCCCCAGCGAGAGGTCCTTGTTGCCACGGTCGCTGTAGGGGTCGCTGCTCATGCGCCCACTTTCTCTTTGTTTTTCAAGCCGGTTCCAAGGTAGGCTTCGATCACTTGCTCATTCGCTTTGATCTCATCCAAGGTGCCCTGCGCCAGAACCTTACCCTCGGCCATGCAGATCACCGGATTGCAGAGACGGCCGATGAAATCCATATCGTGCTCAATGACGACAAAAGTGTAGCCGCGTTCCTTGTTTAACCGGATGATCGCATCTCCGATGGTGTTGAGCAGCGTGCGGTTCACGCCAGCGCCGACCTCATCGAGGAACACGATCCTTGCGTCGACCATCATCGTGCGGCCAAGCTCCAGCAGTTTTTTCTGTCCACCCGAGATTTGCCCCGCTTTTTGCTCGGCTAGGTGTTCGACAGTCAGAAACTCCAATACTTCGTCGGCCTTGGCCCGGAGAGCGCGCTCTTCATCTGCAATTCGCTTGCGACCGAACCAGGTGTTCCAGAGCGTCTCACCCGATTGCGCGCCCGGCACCATCATCAGGTTTTCGCGGCATGTCATGGATGAAAACTCATGCGCAATCTGAAACGTCCGCAACAGACCTTTATGGAAAAGCGTGTGTGGCGGCAGGCCCGTGATGTCTTCACCAGCCATATGCACGGATCCAGATGTTGGTTCAAGAACGCCTGCGATTACGTTGAAAAGAGTAGTTTTTCCTGCGCCGTTGGGGCCGATCAATCCGGTAATTGATCCTGGGATGATATCCAGCGTCGCGCCATCTACGGCGTGAAAACCGCCGAAGTGCTTATGTATGTCGTCTACGACGATCATATCTTATCCCCGTGAGCACGGTTTTGCGTGCTCTGTATCATTGGAACAGCCCAACCCGTGCCGTCGGGCTGTTCGGCGTTTTCGGCTCAGTTTACTTGAACCCTATCGTCTCGTTCTTGCCGTCCTTGACTTCAATCATACGGTACGTGCCCGCCGACTCGCCGGGGCCAATCAACTCAACAGCTGATGCGCCGACGTAGTCGACATCACCGCCTTCGCGGAGAATATCGAGCGCCTTGCCCAGTTCACCAGGATAGATCTTTTCACCGGGGGCATTGGCAACCTCAAGGATCTTGGAACCGTAGTCGGCCGGATCGGTGCTGTCTGCAGCTTGCATCGCCAACATGAAGAGTGCTGCGGCGTCATAGCTTTCGGGTGTGTACGGCGAGGTTGCATCATAGGCGTCACCAGCCAAAGCCGTCAGCTTTTCTATGCCTTCACCACCAGAACCTGCGATCTGACCGTAAGAGCCGTCCAAGGCTGAGCCGACGTTTGCCGGCAAGCTGTCACCGATCATGCCGCCCGGCAGACCGAATGTCTCAAACGCACCGGTATCGAGGGCGGCATTGATGATGCCCAAACCACCTTGGTCCAGATAGCCAGCGACCACCAGCAAGTCCCCTCCTGCAGACGCCAGAGCGCCCATTTCCGCAGAATAGTCCGCCTTTCCGTCCTCGTGAGCCGCGACAATTGTGACCTCGCCTCCAATGGATTTGAAGTTGGTCTCAATCGCGTCGGCGAGACCTTTGCCATAGTCATTATTGGTGTAAGTCAGTGCGATGGATTTGACGCCACGCTCTTGCAGGATTTCTGCCATGACTTGACCTTCACGCGCATCGGAAGGCGCGGTGCGGAAGAAGAGATCATTGTCTTCCACCGTGCTCAGACCTGGCGACGTTGCGGAGGGTGAAATCATCACCATGCCATTCGGGATTGCGACATTCTGCAAGATCGCGCCGGTCACGCCGGAACAGTCGCCGCCGATCAGACCGTTTATGCCATCGGCGATCAGGCGTTCACCGTTTGAAGTGGACAGTCCATTGTCAATGCAACCGGTATCCGCGCGGATCGGCGTCACCGTGGCGCCATCGAGCAATTTGCCGCTTTCGGTTACTTCGGTCATCGCCATTTCGGCGCCCGCGGCCATTGGCCCGGTCAACGATTCAATCGGGCCCGTGAAGCCGATCAGAATGCCGAGTTTCACTTCTTTTGCATGGCCGTCCGCCAGAGCAGAAGTGGCCACCAGAGCTGCGGCCGTAGAGGCCAAAAGCAACTTTTTCATTGTTTTCTCCCATTTTGGAACATGACGTTCGCGGATTAGGTTAGGCGTGCTCTCCCTAAAAGAAAAGTGCTTTTAAGACGGCTCACAATACGGCGAGATTGCCTTGCGAAAAGCCGCCACCACTATAAGTTTCATGTAAGAAACCGTTAGAGAGGAAAATGCCGATGAGACTGCACCGGAACTGGAAATACCTGTCAGTCGTAGTCTTTTTGGGCACATTCAGCACACTCTCTGCGCAGGAACCTCCTGATGTTGCGATCACGCCGATCATTTCCGGTCTGGACACACCTTGGGGGCTTGCGCTGTTGCCGGATGGCGGAGCGCTGATAACAGAACGCGACGGAGAACTCTTGTATTGGGCCGAAGGGCAGACCCATAAGGTTGCAGGTGTACCTCGTGTACTTGCGGATGGGCAGGGTGGTTTGCTGGATGTGACTCTGGCGCGTGACTTTGCGCAAACGCGCGACGTGTTTCTTACCTACTCAAAACCCATGGACGGCGGTTCCGGGACTGCGCTGGCAACTGGGCGGCTTTCGGCAGACGGGCGCCGACTGGAAAACCTGCGGGATCTGTTCCAGATGAAAAGAGGGGCATCTTCGGGGCAGCATTTCGGCAGCCGTGTCGTGGAAGCGGATGATGGGACATTGTTTGTGACAATCGGAGACCGCGGCAACAGAAAGGCGGCACAAAATCCTGGGCGTCACAATGGATCGATTATTCGGATCAACCGGGATGGGTCGGTTCCATCGGATAACCCTTTTGTTGATCAGCCGAAAGTACAACCTGAAACCTGGTCATTCGGGCACCGCAATCCACAAGGGGCGAACCTTGATGCAAACGGTCAGTTATGGACCGCAGAACATGGCGCGCGCGGGGGTGACGAAGTAAACCGGATCAAGAAAGGTGCGAATTTTGGCTGGCCCGTTATCTCTTATGGGCGGCACTACTCGGGCCTGAAGATCGGGGAAGGTACGGAAAAAGCCGGCATGGAACAGCCTGCGCACTACTGGGACCCGTCGATCGCGCCCTCGGGGTTGATCGTCTACCAAGGCGACATGTTTCCCGATTGGCGCGGCGATATCTTTGTCGGATCGTTGAAATTCGACTATATTTCACGTTTGGATGTGACCAGTGACAAAGCACAGGAAGTTCAGAAGATCGAGAGCGATGAAACCCAGCGGGTGCGGGACCTTGTCGAGGCCACAGATGGCAGTATCTGGTTCATTTCGGAAGGCAATGGCATCGTCTACCGGATGGCGAAAGCGGGCAGCTAAACAGAGAGCCGCGTGGCATGACTGCCCCGTTCCCGGTAGGGTGTGGTGTCGTAGTGTGAGCGGTAGCATTTGGAAAAGTGGCTGGGCGAGGCAAACCCGCAAGCCAGTGCGACATTGATCACGCTCATGTCTGTCTGCATCAACAGATTGCGCGCCTTTTGCAGGCGCAGTTCCATATAATAGCGCTTTGGTGACCGGTTGAGGTAACGTCGGAACAGTCGTTCCAACTGCCGCGTGCTCATGCCAACGTTTTTGGCTAGAATAGAGGGACTGATAGGTTCTTCGATGTTGCTTTCCATCATTTGGATAACCTTGCTCAGCTTGGGATGGCGGACGCCGATGCGTGTTGGCACAGACAAACGTTGGGTATCCTGATCGGTTCGGATGGAAGAGTAGATCAGTTGATCCGCCACAAGGTTCGCTAGTTCTTCACCTTGGTCATTCGCGATCAGTTTGAGCATCAGATCAATTGATGATGTGCCCCCGGCCGTCGTGACGCGATTGCCATCTATTACAAAGACGGATTTGGTCAAATCCACCTCTTGAAATTCTTCCGAAAAACTGTCCTGATTTTCCCAATGGATGGTCGCGCGTTTGCCATCCAACAGTCCCGCCCTGGCCAAGGCATAGCCAGCGGTACACAAGCCGCCCAACATCAAGCCTTTGCGTGCTTCGCGGCGCACCCATCCCAACAGACGTTTTGTTGTGGCGTCTTGTATGTTGATGCCGCCGCAGATCAGGACAACGTCATCGCGGGTCAAATCCTCGAGATCACCATCCAGCTTGAAGCCGCTCCCTGATGAACAGTGAATAATATCGCCGCCTTCGCCAATGATGCGCCAGTCGTAGACCTTTCTATTGGCCATGCGATTCGCAATCCGCAAGCTTTCGATGGCTGCGGCGAAACTGAGAAGACTAAAGGCTTCTAGCAAAACAAAAACAAATCGTTTTGGCTTGTCCTCGGGCGGATGGGTCCGCAGTGCTGGTTTTTGCTGGGACATCGTCGTCTCTTGATCTCGTCATGGCAGGCTCGAATCTGAATAAATACATGCCCGGTGATTCACTTGGTCACGCCCCGAAAGCGACGTCAAGAGGACGAATTTGTGATATGGTCACTCGTCGCAGGCTTTTGTATAGAGAGCGCTGAGATGTGAGCGCTCGCAGCCATACGAGCACAACCGGGAGTGTAAAAGATGAGTGAATGGACAAAATCAAGCTGGCGCACCAAACCGCGCATTCAGATGCCGGATTATCCGGATCAGGCCGCTTTGCAAGCGGTGGAAGCACAGCTCGCACGATTCCCATTGCTTGTTTTTGCCGGTGAAGCACGTCGGCTGAAAAAGCACCTTGGCGCTGCCGGTCGGGGTGAGGCATTCCTGCTGCAAGGCGGTGATTGTGCAGAGAGCTTTGACCAGTTCAGCTCGGATGCGATCCGTGACACCTTCAAGATCATGTTGCAAATGGCGATTGTACTGACCCACGGCGCGAAAGTGCCGGTCATCAAAGTCGGTCGCATGGCTGGACAATTTGCCAAGCCGCGCTCGGCGCCAACCGAAACGGTGAATGGTGTCGAATTGCCGAGCTACAGGGGTGATATCATTAATGAGCTGGATTTCACGTCCAAGGCGCGCATTCCTGATCCCGAAAAAATGCTGCGGGCCTACACACAAGCGGCCGCAACGCTGAACCTGATCCGGGCGTTTTCGACGGGCGGCTACGCGGATGTACATCAAGTTCACGCCTGGACCCTTGGGTTTACCGAGGCTGAAAAAGTCGAGCGCTACCGTGAGATTGCCAACCGCATTTCCGATACTTTGGATTTCATGTCGGCCGCCGGGGTAACGCCGGATACAGCACATACGTTGCAAACCGTTGAGTTTTACACCAGCCATGAATCCTTGCTTTTGGAGTACGAAGAGGCGCTGACCCGTGTTGACAGCACCACGGGCAAATGGCTTGCAGGTTCCGGTCACATGATCTGGATCGGGGATCGCACACGTCAGCCGGAGGGTGCACATGTAGAATTTGCCAGTGGCGTCCAAAACCCGATTGGAATGAAAGCCGGGCCTTCCATGACATCGGAAGACCTCAAAGTGCTGATGGCCAAGTTAAACCCTGAAAACGAAGAAGGCCGTCTGACACTCATCGCGCGATTTGGAGCAGGATCTGTGGGCGAACATCTGCCACGCTTGATCAAGACTGTGCGTGAAGAAGGCGCAAATGTTACCTGGGTGTGCGACGCCATGCACGGCAATACAATCAAATCGTCCTCGGGCTACAAGACGCGGCCTTTCGAATCTGTATTGCGGGAAGTGCGTGAGTTCTTTGCGGTCCATGCCGCGGAGGGGAGCGTGCCGGGTGGTGTTCATTTTGAGATGACCGGGCAAGACGTAACCGAGTGCACCGGGGGTGTACGCGCCGTCAGCGATGAAGACCTGTCAGACCGTTATCATACAGCCTGCGATCCGCGCCTGAATGCAAGTCAGTCGTTGGAGTTGGCATTTCTTGTCGCAGATGAGTTGTCCAACCGTCGGGCCGCACATCAAAAGCAAGCCGCTGGCTAATTTCGCCTAGACTTTGAAAGAGCCCCGGCAATCTGTGCTTGGGGCTCTTTTTCGTAAGTCAGCGAGCCAATGGCGGGATCATCCTTCGATCGTAATCTAAAGGTTAGCCAGTCAATCCGCTATTGTGCATGATCCCCCCTTCTTCGGAGAGTGAACGTCAAAAGATTGCGGTTCTGTAGCTGCAAAACCGAAAAAAAAACCGCCCGCACATTCTGTGCGAGCGGCCTTCCTGATCAAAGGAATTTCGTTTGTGTCGTTACATCAGTCGTCAGATTTGACGAGCCTCAGATAGGGTGCGTTCTGACGTGGCGCATCGCTTTTAAACGGTGCTTTCGTCTCTTGGAAACCGGGGGCCATCTCTGGTACCTTTGGTTTGACCGCAGGTTTGGGTTTTGCGATGATTGGTTGCGATCCATCTGCCACGATTGGACGCAATGCTGTCCGTGTGACATCAAAACGGCGCGGGCTCCGACCCATTTCTCCGACAGAGACCAAAGCACCAAGAATACGGCTCACATCCCCCAAATCGCTTTTCAGCGGCATCAAAACCATGCGGGCTTCCAATGCGGGCATGCCCGGCGCTTTTTCAGAGTGCAACTGAATTGAGCAGGTCGCGGGGGTCTCGAAAACTTCTTCAAGGATATCGCTCAGCTGACGGCGTGACCCGGGTGTAATAAAAGAGGTCAGCGGCATGCCGCGCACTTCCATACCCATCAAATCGCTCATATGGCTGCCTGCAATGCGCAAACGTGCGATACCGGGGGCGATACGCTCGACAATGAAAGAGTATTCCAGGGCCTGTTCAATGCCGCGTGGATCAATCTCTGCGCGGTTCGGCATCAGCCGACCCCCTCGCAGGGCTTCCCAATAGGCTTCCAACTGTGCCAAAGGCGCAAAGCCGTTATGAGTATTGTTTTGGCTCATAGATAATACATTGTGCGTTTTTTGGCCGCCGTTGTCCATTGTCGCCCCCTTGCTTTCCGATTGCGCCACCGCGCCGAATTCATTCTACTAAAACGGTACCGCTGTGCATATATTTTTGCAGTACCAAACTGGTTACTCAATCTTTAATAGCAACAATTTTCTACAAACGGTGCGATATATTTAGATTTGGTTAACCGGCTGGGTTTTCTGGCGGATATGGCAGCACTTTGCCTAGGGGTTGCCCTGCAACGCGAATTCGCCATAAGGCTCAACCTACATTCATGGACCAAAGGATAACTCAATGATCCGTTCAATGACCGGCTTTGCCTCAACGACAGGCAGCTTGCCACCCCATTCATGGGCGTGGGAATTGCGGGCGGTCAATGGCAAGGGCCTCGACCTCAGGCTTCGGGTGCCAGATTGGATCGAAGGTCTTGAGGTTGGTCTGCGCAAGAAGCTCAGTGCCGCTGCTGCAAGGGGGAATGTCACACTGTCTTTGAGGTTGGCCCGTGACGAACACGCCGGCGCGGTCCAAATTAACGACGTTCAGCTTGAGGCTGTTCTTAGCGCAATGGCGAAGATCGAAGCGCGGGCGATGGACACTGGATTATCGCTGGCGCCGTCAAGATCCTCTGACATTGTGGCATTGCGCGGCGTTTTGGAGCAAAGCAGTGGTGACGATGATGTCGCCCCCTTGGCAAAGACACTGCTGATCGAGGCAGATGCGTTGATCTCGGATTTCAACGCGATGCGCGATGGCGAAGGCGAAGCATTGCAATCAGTGATGCAGAATCAACTTGAAGAAATTGCCGCTTTGGCAAATGAAGCCTCGGCCTTGGCAGATGCGCGCAGCACTGACCTGGCAGAGACGCTGCGCCGGAACCTTAAGAAAGTAACCGATAACGTTGATAGTGTGGACCCGGACCGGCTCGCGCAGGAACTGGCTCTGATTGCGGTTAAGTCGGATGTTACAGAAGAGATAGACCGTTTGGGTGCCCATGTCGAAGCCGCGCGTGAATTGATCGGGCATGGTGGTCCAATTGGGCGCAAACTTGATTTTCTGATGCAGGAATTCAATCGTGAGGCCAACACTCTTTGTGCCAAGGCGCAAAGCACCGAGCTGACCCGCTGTGGCTTGGCGCTCAAAGCCGTAATCGATCAGATGCGCGAACAAGTTCAGAATGTGGAGTAACCTATGACCGCGACCCGCCGTGGCCTTTTGATAATCCTCAGCTCGCCATCGGGCGCCGGAAAATCGACCTTAGCGCGCCGCCTGCGCGACTGGGACCCGGAAATAGAGTTTTCGATTTCCGCGACGACACGCAAACCCCGGCCCGGCGAAGAAGAAGGTCGAGAATACTATTTCGTCGACCATGCCAGTTTCAAAGCACAGGTCGCCAATTCGGAGATGCTGGAACATGCCCACGTATTCGGTAATTTCTACGGTTCACCCCGCGCACCTGTGCAAAAGGCTATTTCTGCTGGGCGCGACGTGCTTTTTGACATCGACTGGCAAGGCGCCCAGCAAATCACCAATTCCGCCCTGGGCGCGCATACCTTGTCCATTTTTCTTCTGCCGCCTTCCATTACTGAATTGCGTAACAGATTGGAAAAACGCGGGCAGGACGATGCCGCGACCATCGCGCGCCGCATGGAAAAAAGCTGGGATGAGATCAGCCACTGGGGCGCTTATGATTTTGTGCTGGTGAACGATGATCTTGATGCGACTGAAGCGCAATTGAAGACCATCATCTCCGCGACACGCTTGCGTCGTAGTCAAGTGCCGGGCTTGACCGATCATGTGCGCAATCTGCAATCCGAATTCGAGGAACTGTCATGACAATTTACGCTTTGGGGCCCCATGTTCCGCAACTGCACGAAGACACCTGGGTGGCGCCGGACGCCAATTTGATCGGAAAGGTCGTTCTCGAGGAGGGCGCCTCTGTCTGGTTTGGCACGACCATCCGAGCAGATCATGAAGAAATCAGGGTGGGAAAAGGCTCTAACGTTCAGGAAAACTGCGTTTTTCATATCGATGCAGGTTTTCCTTTGACGATTGGTCATAACTGTACAATCGGCCATAAAGTCATGCTGCACGGCTGCACGATTGGCGACAACAGTCTGATTGGCATGGGCGCGACGGTTCTCAATGGTGCCAAGATTGGCAGTAATTGCCTGATCGGCGCGGGTGCATTGGTCACTGGCAACATGGAAATACCAAATGGAAGTATGGTGTTGGGAGCTCCAGGTAAAGTGGTGCGTGAGCTTGATGAGCAGACGATTGCGAGCTTGGAGAAGAGCGCACTGCACTATCAAGAAAACATGAGACGGTTTAAAGATGAACTCCGTACTTTAAAGGTTTAGAATGAAAAATGAAACTGGATCCTTGGTGCGCCCGGACGCTTTGCCAGACAGTGCCAGCCGTCCGGTTGTAACACCGCTGAGCCCGTCGGTTGTCTACGCCTCGGACACGCCCGATATGCTGGACCGCCAATATGAAGGAGATCTAAAGGGATACACTTACGCACGCGAAGGTCATCCGAATGCCGATGTCGTTGCCAAACGATTGGACCGGATGGAGCAGGCACCCCATTCAGGTGTAGTCACATCCTCTGGAATGGCCGCCGTCAGCGCTGTGCTGCTGGGATTGACCAAGGCCGGGGATCATGTGATCGGTGGCAATCAACTCTACGGCCGGTCGTTGCGCATGATGACTGAGGACCTGCCACGCCTTGGTATATCAACGACCCTCGTGGATCCGGGCAATGTCGAGGCAATGCGCGCAGCGCTAAGGCCCGAAACGCGCATGATCCTGATAGAGGTTGTATCCAACCCGACACTGCAGGTGGCCGATGTTGCAGGTTTAGAAGTTTTAGCAAGGGAAAACAATGTCTTGCTGGTTGTAGATAACACCTTTACAACCCCGCGCGCTTTTCAACCCTTCGCGCATGGCGCGGACATCGTTATCCACTCGATCACCAAATTGCTGGCTGGTCATTCAGACGTCATGCTGGGCTATGTGGCCGCGCGGGATCAGCGCCTCAATGATCTTTTGCGTGTTTTTACGGTGACTGCGGGCATGAACCCCAGCCCCTTTGATTGTTGGCTGGCCGAGCGCGGAATGCTGTCTTTTGACTTGCGCTTTGAACGCGCTCAAGCAACTGCCGCAATACTGGCCGATCATCTGGCAACGCTCAAAGGTGTGCGCCGCGTCCTCTACCCTGGACGGTGCGATCACCCGGACCACGCGCGCGCAGGAACGCTTCTGAAGGGCCAATTTTGCAATATGGTCAGCTTCGAGCTTGAGGGCGACAGGTCTGCGGCAAATGCCTTCGCGCGGGCGGCAGAAGGATTGAATTTCGCCCCGACGCTCGGAGATGTGGGCACAACGCTCTCGCACCCTGCTTCCTCCTCGCATCGCGCCTTGACGCCTGATCAACGCAAGGCCTTGGGTATGTCGGAAGGGTTCTTTCGCATCTCCGTCGGTTTGGAAGACCCAGATACCTTGTGTGCCGTCATCGCGCGTGCGGTTGCGGCAGCGATGGACGTCTAGCAGGAGCAAACGATGTCCCATCCCATGGACGATACCTTGGCGGCGCTGCCTCTGCCGGCGCTTGCTATTGATGGGTCAGAGCGGATTATTGCTGCCAACGATGAGGCGAGTGACCTGATCGGGCAGGGTGTTCATGGGCGAAACTACGTAATCATGCTGCGCCAGCCTGTTCTATTGGACACAATCGAGCGCGTTTTAGGGGACGGTCGCGACCGGGTTTCGCAATACCTCGCCAATGATGGGATTCAAGACACGACGTATCAGGTCACAGTCCGTGTAGTCGGCTCGCAAAGAACACTTTTGTTGTGCTTTCTTGATGTGACGCATCTGGAACAAGCCGGTCAGATGCGGCGGGACTTTGTGGCCAATGTCAGCCATGAATTGCGGACACCCTTAACCGCCTTGATGGGCTTTATCGAAACCCTACGTGGCCCGGCCAAAAACGATGCCACGGCGCGCGACCGTTTCCTCGATATCATGGAAGGTGAGGCGGGACGCATGAACCGGCTGGTCGGGGATCTTTTGTCGCTCAGTCGTGTGGAAGGAGATGAACGTGTCAGGCCGCGCGACCAGGTCAACCTTAATGACATCCTGGGCTCCGTCTTTCGCACCCTGAAGCAACTGGCGGATGAGGCCAATGTGACGTTGGAGCCCGAGTTTGGTGACGTTTCCGTTGAGGTCACCGGCGACGCGGATCAACTCATGCAGGTTTTCACAAACCTCATCGAAAACGCTATCAAGTATGGCGCATCTGGCGGTCGTGTGACGGTGCGGATTGAGATGACGCAAAGAGATCCCGCTCTCCGGGCACCTGGCATTCGCATCCATGTCATCGACTATGGACCCGGCATTGATTCTATTCACCTGCCGCGTTTAACCGAGCGGTTTTATCGCGCAGACAGCCATCGTAGCCGCGCTTTGGGTGGCACCGGCCTTGGGTTGGCGATTGTAAAACACATTATCAATCGGCATCGCGGCAGGTTGCGCATCGAAAGCGAGTTGGGGCAGGGCACGCGATTTACAGTTGTGTTGCCGATGACTCCTGCTCAGGCAGAGACCGAACTCACCGACTAAGATCGCTCAGGTCCTGTTTGGGTAACGCAATTCCAATATTGCGCTGGATAAAAATGTCATTGAAACAATGCTCTATTCTTATTTTTGTCCCACGGCGCTCCTTGTCATAAAACTGTTACGAAAACGTCACAAAACCATAGCCGGGGGTCCGTATCTCACGGGCAAGGTCGTTATGCAGGCGATCAGATTCGAAATAAAAATGACAGGAGATATCATGTCGTTCATCAAATTCACAACTTCCGCGTTGGCCATGGCAGCCATGTCCGCAACCACAGCCGCGGCGCGGGATCAAGTGCAAGTTGCCGGCTCTTCAACCGTGCTGCCTTATGCATCCATCGTTGCCGAAGCGTTTGGCGAAAACTTCGATTTTCCAACGCCGGTTGTTGAATCAGGTGGATCATCTGCGGGTCTGAAACGTTTTTGTCAGGGCGTCGGTACCGAACACACGGACATTGCAAATGCGTCGCGCGCGATTCGCGAAAAAGAAATCAAAGCCTGTGCCGAAAACGGTGTGACCGACATCATAGAAGTTCGCATTGGATACGACGGCATCGTTTTCGCGAGCCAGTTCGACGGACCGGAATACACGGCTTTCGATCAGTCCGATTTGTTTAACGCTTTGGCTCCGAAAGTCATGGTTGACGGTGCATTGGTCGACAACCCCTACACCAAATGGTCAGACTTCAACGCCGATTTGCCAGACTCTGAAATCCTTGCATTCATCCCAGGAACGAAGCACGGCACCCGCGAAGTTTTCGAAGAAAAAGTGATTGCTGCGGGCTGCGAAGCCACTGGCGCCATGGAAGCCATGATTGCAGGCGGCATGTCCGAGGACGATGCGGAAGATGCATGCCTTGAAGTCCGCACCGATGGCCGTTCTGTAGACATTGACGGTGACTACACGGAAACACTTGCCTCCATCGACGCCAACGCAAACGCAATCGGCGTTTTCGGCCTGGCATTCTATGAAAACAACACCGACAAGCTAAAAGTCGCGACAATGGCGGGCGTTGAGCCGACAACAGAGACCATTGCAGCAGGTGACTACCCTGTGTCGCGTCCGTTGTTTTTCTATATCAAGAAAGCACACATCGGCGTCATCCCGGGTCTGAAGGAATACGCGGAGTTTTTTGTCGCCGACGAGATCGCCGGTCCGGATGGCCCATTGGCAGAATACGGTCTGGTGTCTGATCCAGAGCTGGCCAGCACCCAGGAAAGCGTGTCAGGCGAGCAGGTCATGGGCGGCGGCAGCTAGTCCCAGTCCTCGCGGGATAGTAATCGCGCGATGAGCGGCAGCTAAACGTCGCTCATTGCACTTCCGTGGCCCGGCGGGTCACCACCGAATACTTTGGGGGGGCATATGCCTTTACTTTGGCTTTCCGTCATCGTCCTTGCCTTGTCAGCGAGCAGCTTTTTCCTGGGCCGGGGTCGTGCTTTGGCCAGCGCAGGTGGAGACAGTAGGGGTCTTCATTCCTTGCCGGTGTACTACGGATCAAATGCTTTTATGAGGGCCGTCGTACCCGCATTCGGTCTGATGCTGATATGGCTGCTGGTTCAGCCGCTGGTTATCGAGAACCGCATTTCCAAGATGATACCAGAGGCAGAGGTCGCTGACGGTTCCAGCTTGGGTCTCGTGATGTCCGAGGTGCGGCGCACATCTGACGGGCTCAGAAATGCGGTGGATGCGGGCGTAATGGACGAAGATACCGCACGGAACGCCAATGCCGATGTCACGGATATGACCGCGCGCCTCAAGGAAGCGGGCCAGGTTGTCACGAACCAGATCACGCAACCGATTCTGCGCGCGGCACAGGCGTATCGCCAGATGACTGCGACGTCGAATGTGATCATGACGATTTTGGTCGTGCTCGCAGCCGTCGCCGGGGGCGCCTGGGGTGTAATGCAGAGTGATCGCGAATTTCGCGCCCGAAACACGGTCGAACAGGGGATCATGGCGATCCTCATCGCCGCGGCTTCGGTTGCTGTTCTGACCACGATCGGCATTATTCTGTCTCTGATCTTCAACACGGCTGAATTCTTCCGCCTCTATCCTGCGGCCGATTTTTTCACCTTGCTGGAATGGGCGCCCAGTTTCTCCGGGCGAGGTGGTGCATCAAGTCTTGGTATATTGCCGCTGCTTTGGGGCACGATTTACATCTCCATCGTCGCTTTGCTTGTCGCAGTGCCCATTGGTCTGTTTTCAGCGATCTATCTTTCAGAATACGCCACGCCAAGGGTGCGTGGCATTGCAAAACCATTGCTTGAGATTTTGGCCGGTATTCCCACAATTGTTTATGGTCTCTTTGCTCTCCTGACCATCGGTCCGCTTCTGATGAGCGTGTTTGGCGACGACGGTGTCGGATGGATGGGGGGCGGTCGGTCCGTGATGACTGCAGGCATTGCCATGGGAATCATGCTGATCCCCTTTGTCAGTTCCTTGTCCGACGACATCATCAACGCGGTCCCTCAATCGTTGCGGGATGGGTCTTACGGGCTCGGCGCGACACAATCCGAAACCATTCGCCAGGTGGTTCTGCCAGCAGCGCTGCCGGGTATTGTAGGTGCTATCCTGTTGGCCGCCAGCCGAGCGATTGGCGAAACCATGATCGTGGTGCTGGGGGCCGGTGCTGCCGCACGTCTGTCACTCAACCCGTTTGAGGCCATGACAACCGTGACCGCAAAAATCGTATCCCAGCTAACAGGCGACAGCGATTTTGCCTCGCCTGAAGCGCTGGTGGCTTTTGCCTTGGGTATCAGCCTCTTTGTCCTGACGCTTGGGCTCAACATTTTCGCCCTTTATATCGTGCGCAAGTACAGGGAGCAGTACGAATGACCGAAGCAAGCATTCCAACGCCCGGCGGGAGGCGCAGCAAGGTAGCGCTTACTGAGCCCGATGCGCGTACGCAAAAGCGCAAGGCCGCCGAAGCCCGATTTCGTATGTACGGCATTGCTGGCATCGCCACGGGCATCTTTTTTCTGGTTGTTTTGCTAGCATCGATCCTGTCCAGCGGAACTGGCGCTTTCCAGCAAACTTTCATCAATGTGCCCGTATTCCTCGACCCGGCCAAACTGGACAAAAAAGGTAATCGTGATCCTGCAGAAATCGCCAAGGTATCGACTTTTGGCTATTCGCCTCTGGTGCAGGAAGCGCTTCTGAAACAAGTTCAGGAAAAGGGCATTGAAACCTCGCTTGAAAAGCGCGGCGATATGAAAGCCATGATATCTGCATCTGCAGCGGCTCAGGTCCGCGATGTGGTTCTGGAAAACCCGGATTTGATCGGTGAAACCGTGGATTTTCGTATTCTTGCGTCCAGCCGGGTCGACGGTTACCTGAAAAACCGGGTGAAACGCGAAGATGTGGCGCGTGACAAAAATATTGATGCAGAACACCTCGATCTGGTGGATGCACTTCTGCCGCACGGTATCGTCAAGAAGAGCTTCAACATGGATTTCATCACCGGCGCTGACGCATCAGAGAGCCGTGCAGAGGCAGCAGGTATCGGCGTCTCCATGATCGGGTCTTTTTTCATGATGATTGTGGTCTTGGTGCTCGCTTTGCCGATTGGTGTGGCCGCATCGATATACCTTGAGGAATTTGCGCCCAAAAATCGAATGACAGACCTGATCGAGGTCAATATCTCGAACCTGGCTGCGGTGCCATCGATCGTCTTTGGGATCCTTGGCTTATCCGTGTTCATCCAGTTCATGCATTTACCGCAATCCGCACCCTTGGTTGGGGGGCTGGTTCTGACGCTGATGACATTACCAACCATCATTATTTCCACCCGCGCGTCTCTTAAAGCTGTGCCACCTTCTATCAGAGACGCGGCGCTTGGGGTCGGAGCGTCTAAAATGCAATCCGTATTTCACCATGTTTTGCCTCTGGCGGCGCCAGGTATCCTGACAGGGACGATCATTGGATTGGCGCAAGCATTGGGTGAAACTGCGCCGCTGCTGCTGATCGGAATGGTTGGTTTTATTGCTTCAAATGCGCCGGACGGCATTGCCAGCGGTTTACTTGATCCAAACTCCGCCATGCCTGCACAGATTTACGAATGGGCAAAACGGGCAGATCCGGCTTTTTATGAACGCGCTTGGGGTGGCATCATAATCCTGCTGGTTTTCCTGATTACGATGAACACAATTGCTGTAATCCTGCGCCGCCGCTTCGAGCGCCGCTGGTAGGAGAGTTATACCGATGAATGACATGAGAATACTGGAGAGAGACGTGGGCACCAACGCCATCAAAATTGCAGCGCGAGGCGTTCAGGTCTACTACGGCAACAATCATGCAATCAAGGACGTCGATGTCGATATTCAAGACAAAACCGTTACGGCATTCATCGGCCCTTCTGGCTGCGGAAAATCAACTTTTCTGCGTTGCCTCAATAGGATGAATGACACAATTGATGTGTGTCGGGTCGAAGGTGACATCCATATCGACGGCGAAGATATCTATGACAAGAAGGTCGATCCGGTGCAACTGCGAGCCAAGGTAGGGATGGTTTTTCAAAAACCAAACCCTTTCCCGAAATCCATTTACGACAACGTCGCATACGGCCCACGCATCCACGGTTTGGCGCGGAGTAAGTCTGATCTTGACGATATCGTTGAGCAGGCTCTGCGTCGCGCGGCAATTTGGGGGGAGGTCAAGGATCGTCTGACCGCACCCGGTACGGGCCTTTCAGGCGGGCAGCAGCAACGGTTGTGCATCGCACGCGCAGTGGCGACTGAACCGGAAGTGCTTTTGATGGATGAACCTTGTTCCGCACTCGATCCGATTGCCACGGCGCAAGTTGAGGAACTGATTGACGAATTGCGGCAAAACTATTCGGTTGTCATTGTGACACACTCGATGCAGCAAGCAGCCAGGGTAAGCCAAAAAACAGCATTCTTTCACTTGGGCAACCTTGTTGAATATGGAGAAACGGGCACCATCTTCACCAACCCCGAAGATCCGCGCACTGAAAGCTACATCACCGGTCGGATTGGATAAAATTATGCAAGAACAACACATTGCTTCGGTTTTTGATCGTGATTTGGAAGCCATCCAGGCGCAGATCATGAAGATGGGCGGGCTGGTCGAGGCGGCGATCCGCGATGGATCTGAGTCCTTGGAAACGCGCGACGAAGATCTCGCTGAAAAAGTGCGCAAAGCCGACCGCGCGATTGACGATCTCGAAGAGATGATCAATGAAGAAGCCGCACGTGTCATCGCTTTGCGCGCACCGATCGCGAGTGATCTGCGGCTTGTGCTTAGCGTAATCAAGATCAGCGCAAATCTTGAGCGCATCGGTGACTACGCTAAGAATATGGCCAAGCGTACCAGTGTTCTGTCACAGATGGCACCGGTAGACGATAGTGCAGGGGCGCTGCGTCGCATGGCCCGCGAAGTGGAAAAGATGCTCAAGGACGCATTGGACGCCTACATTCAACGCGACGCAGAATTGGCAATGGATGTGATCAACCATGATCGCGACGTCGATCAGATGTACAATGCTTTGTTCCGCGAATTCCTGACGTTCATGATGGAAGACCCGCGCAATATCACTGCCTGTATGCACCTGCATTTCATTGCGAAGAATATCGAGCGGATGGGGGATCACGTCACTTCTATCGCCGAGCAGGTTGTCTACCTGGTGACCGGCGAGCACCCGGAAGAAGCGCGCCCAAAAGCCGATAAAACATCACTGGTAGCAGAGAGTTAAGCAAATGTCCGCCGATCAACCCCGTGTTCTGGTTGTGGAAGATGAACCTGCACAGCGCGAAGTACTTGCGTATAATCTGGAAGCTGAAGGCTTTGCCGTCAGCAGCGCCGAAAATGGCGAGGAGGCCTTGATGCTGGTGGAGGAAACTGCGCCAGACGTTATTGTTCTGGATTGGATGATGCCCAATCTTTCCGGCATCGAGGTCTGCCGCCGGCTCAAAATCAAAACCGAAACACGTGGCATTCCGATCATCATGTTGTCGGCGCGGTCCGAAGAAGTCGACCGGGTGCGCGGTTTGGAAACGGGCGCCGACGACTATGTTATCAAACCTTATTCAGTGATCGAACTCATGGCCCGTGTGCGCAGCCAATTGCGCCGCGTGCGCCCGGCGGCGTCGGGGGAGCGGTTGGAATATGAGGACATTATTCTCGATTCCGTCAGCCACCGGGTCAATAGAGGTAAGAGTGAACTCAAGCTTGGTCCTACGGAGTTCCGTCTGCTGTCCACCTTCATGGAAAAGCCTGGTCGCGTATTTTCACGCGAACAATTGCTGGATAGAGTCTGGGGGCGCGACATCTATGTCGACACACGTACGGTTGATGTTCATATCGGGCGGTTGCGCAAAGCACTCACGCAGCACGGCGGGTCGGACCCGCTCAGAACCGTGCGCGGCGCAGGCTATGCACTAGGGTAGGGACCCAACTACACCGCGGGTCGCAATTGCAGAATTTCACGTGCTTGCTGCCACGTGGCGACGGGTCGTTCGTACTTGTCACAGAGGTCAACCGCGCGCCGTATCAATGCTGCATTGGAAGGAGCGAGTGTATCGCGATCCAGTCGGACGTTGTCTTCCAGACCCGCGCGGGTATGGCCGCCAGCGGCGATAGCCCATTCATTCACTTGGATTTGAGCAGCTCCGATTCCCGCTGCACACCATGCCGCTTCAGGCGCTCGCGCTTCCATTGTTTTCACATAGAAATCAAAGACCTCTTTGTCCGCTGGCATCGCATTTTTGACGCCCATCACGAATTGCACATAAAGCCGCCCGTGCAGTTTTCCTGCCTCGTGCATTCTGACGGCATGTAAGATATGCGACAAATCGAAGGCTTCCACTTCCGGCGTCACCTCATATGTGCACATTTCAGACGCCAGCCACTCCACCAATTCAGGTGGGTTTTCATAAACTCGGGTTGGGAAATTATTTGACCCGACTGAGAGTGATGCCATATCCGGGCGCAAGGGCAGCATGCCACCGCGTTCCTGACCGGCACCTGAACGACCACCGGTTGAGAACTGAATGATCATGCCAGGGCAGTGCTTCTCAAGACCTTCTTTCAACGCAGCAAACCGGTCTGGGTCAGAAGAAGGTGTTTGATCGTCATTGCGCACATGAGCGTGACAAATGGAAGCTCCGGCCTCGAAGGCTTCATGAGTGCTCTCAATCTGTTCTGCAACGCTGATAGGCACTGCAGGGTTTGCCGCTTTGGTTGGTACGCTTCCAGTAATGGCAACACATAGAACGCATGGGTCATACATCAAAAATTACCTTTTTCCATACATTTGAAGCTTTATATTAAAGTGATACATGTCCGGTGTTCCGGTTGTGACAACCAGGGTCTGGTTTCGTTTTCTTTTGTTCAATTCGAGCGATGGTGGACCCTGTTTATTCGCGGGATTTTCATCCGATGTCTGTCACTGATAATCTTTCATTTCGGCCAATCAAGCCTCTGACAGGTTATTCACATGGTTGGGCCGCGACAAGTCTGAACCCTGGGCAAATACTGAAACCGATAAAATCGATCCATGGTGAATTCAAACTCCTTAAGATATCTGCGAACTAAAGATATATTTTACATAATACTGATTATAAACATTATCTGCACTCTAAGGGCACATTCTAAACTGGGTTGCGACAAATCCCCTATCTTGCTGGAAAGCAAGGAGAATGGCAGATGGCCCACACGGAGTTAGGATTGCGTGAAAGACGCACGATCGAAGATAT
>NZ_JBGCEQ010000061.1:0-23274 GCF_045106495.1 Roseobacter sp. | reverse complement strand
TTGCACGTCAAAGCTTGTCTGGCCTGACTGGTTGGGGTTGGTCATCACCAGCGCGACGGTGCCATTGGGATTGATGGTGACATGCCCCCCGTTCGGGTCACTGGACACCCCAAGTACCGTGCCGGAAAAATCGAACGTGCTGACCCGACCGGCGGTCACATCCACAGCGCCGGATTGGGTTTGGGCATCGCCTTCGCTCTGCCAGGTTGAGTTGCTGGTGTTAAACGTAATCATCGCCTGTTCCTGAAGTTTTGGAAGCGCAAACAACAAGACAGTCAACAATTATACAGATTCACATGAGCCACCGTGAATGAGGGAAAACATGAACGACATGTATTCCTTTACTTATTGATAATACTGCTCTATGCAGAATCGACGACCTGTATACGATGAAGATATCCATGGAGTGCTGTCCAAGGATACAGTGTGCTTGCTGCGTTTGCCTCGTGCGGTTTAAGAGATTGAAGCTCAAGCACTATAGATTCGGACAAATTGATGATTGGTTAAACAGCCAGTCTTTATTTTGATGGGATGTCGTATTTTTCGTTAAATCGAGAGTTGTTTCTTTGGTGGTTTTTTTGAAGTCAAATTAAATGAGAAAATCGGCATGAGCTTTCCTACCTCTTTCTAAATGAAATCGAATAAGCGATCACGATGCTTGGACCAGTACCGACCCACTATCCTTCATCTGCGTTTGTTGCACAGGGTACCTAACGTTTTTTTGATCGAGGGCAATTGACGAGATCAGTCCCACTCGAGAGGTTCAATTTGATTGCTAGTGCATGACCAGCCTTTGGTCCGTCGGGACAATGGTTTAGCGAGCAGGTGGGCCGTAGCCGAGTGCGAACCGGTCAGCGAGTTCGTCTCCCGCGACCTTGAACTGTGAACCTTTCAAAAGGATGTCATTCTCGAAATCCCAGCTTTGGAAAACCGACAAACAATGCGTACATAAGGTCGTTCAACGGCCTTCTTCGCCAGGAGCGCCTCAACGCATTATGATTTCTGTCTATGGGTGACGCCCGGAGTAGGATCAACAAAAGGAGAATGAATTCCAACGAAAACAGGCCGCGTTCATCTCTCGGAAACTTTACACCGAGCAATGAATGCGGCCTAACTGAACGAACCCTGAAGAGTCGCATGAAGACTGGACCAAAATCAGGGAGACCTCCAATATTCCGTTTTCCAACCATAAAGGCGAACTAGTTCACTAGGTGAGGTTCAGTTTAAGTATCAATACCATCGGTAGATTGAACAACTACCTATCGAAGGAGGCTGAGTCATTGAGCTGATTTAACGTTGCCACCTCACAGAACGCGACCATCGCGGCGTCATCTAAGTGCTCGGCCAAAAGCGGCAGACCATTTGCCCGAGCATATTCGCGCATACCAATTAGGACGTCTAAGAGACAATCTAGTTTCATTGATAACTCCTCTGAAACAACAAGCGCCGTAAATACGTCGCTCATTTGCAATTTAGCAATTGACAATTAATGACCAGTTACCCGTGCGACCTGCTAGCGGGACCTGCCTTCTCCTGCAGGATTAACGCAATTTCTATTGCACAATCAGCCTAGGCTATATCGGAACGATAGTCTCCGGTCTGAGATCGCGTTAAACTATCGTAATGAACCGCGACGGTTTTGCTGGAGGCTCCAACTCACAAGCAAGATAGGGCGTCATGTACAGAACAACGAACAAATATTCACTGGAAGTACGCAAACGTGCGGTGCGGATGGCGCTGAGCAGCCAAACTTGAGTGATCCAATTTTGAGGTTAATGCATGGTTGGTCTTTGGTCCAACGGTATTGCGGCCTCTGGCGCACGCCGGATATTTCCGGCCGTGTTCGTCCAGAATCTTCAATGTCCTATATGCCCACCATGGCATGTTCGATGAAGCACGAAGTCGTACGAACAGATGTGACTACGATACTCGGGGCGAATCCGACCTCACCGCGTTGCAGATACGGTAATCCCCCCGAAATGTAGGGATGTTTGTCGGTAGGATTTTCAACGACAAACGAGGAGATTCTGACGAAACAATCGAAGTAGAGCGAAGCCAAGATCATGGGTACTTTGAACCAAGCGGAAAGCGGTGCGCCTATTGCGGACCTGTGCCGTAAGCATGGGGTGAATACGGCCAGCTTTTACAAGTGGCGTGCGAATTATGGCGGCATGGAGGCGTCATTGATCTAGCGGATGAAAGCGTTGGACGAAGAGAACAAACGCCTCAAGAAGATGTTTGCTGAGAAGAGCATGCAGAATGATTTGCTGAAGGAAGCGCTTGGAAAAAAGTATCAAGGCAGTCTCAACGCAAAGAGATGGCCCAATGAGCTGTGCGATACAAATCCGTCAGCATTCGGTTTACGTGCCGGACGTTCAGCATCAGCGAAACCTGCTATCGGAATCAGCCAAAGCTGAGCGATAAGAACGAGTTGATCGCGGATTGGCTGGTGACATTGACGGCGGCAAATAAGACATGGGGCTTCGGCCGCTGTGGCCTGCATTTGCGCAACATCAAAGGCTTCAAATGAGACAACAAGCGTGTCTTTCGCTAACTTGAACTGAATATGCGGATCAAGCCGCGCAAACGGCTGCCACGGGAAAAGCCAGAGCCATTGCTGTGCCGAAGCACCAAACGAAGTGTGGTCGATGGACTTTATGGCAGATCAGCTGATTGATGGCCAATCATTCAGAACGTTGAACGTGCTTGATGACTTCAATCGCGAAGGGGTGGCAATCGAAGTGGACTGCTCTTTGCCATCAGAACGAGTCGTGCGTGCGTTGAACCAGATCATCGGCTGGCGTGGCAAGCCGCTGGCCATTCGGGTGCACAACGCCCCGGAATACATCAGCGGTGCGCTTCAGAACTGGGCTGCGAAGGCAGGGATTACCCTAATGTACATCCAGCTCGGAAAGCTCTCGCAGAGCCCCTATGTTGAACGCTACGACCGTACAGTCAGGACCGAATGGCTCGGCCGATACCACTTTGAGAACATCAAAGATGTCCAGGATTACGCCACAAGCTGGCTCTGGACATACAAAAACGAAAGACCAAACACGGGGATCGGAGGAATGACGCCAATACAGAAACGGAAAGCAGCTTAGTTTCTACTAATAGACCCCGTTGAAAATGGGGGGTTACAGGTTCAAAAAGCTAATAGCTCATTAAAAAATATGGATTTTTTTCAGAAAAATACATCGGCGGAATTTAGCCGATGTTAACCAGGTTTGCCAATAACGGGGTTGTCCGATTCAAGTTGCCAAATCAGCATAGGATTAAAGATGACACACTGGGTACAAGTAATTCTGGAAGATACTGTCTGGGGTCAGAGAAAACTGCCCGATCATGTAATTGAAGGTTTGAAACGCATTAAAGAAATGGCTTTATCTTCAGATGTCGTTCAATTTCGCACTCAAGAGTTCGAAGAAATAGCCGATGAGCTCTCAATATGCGATGACCTGAACGAACTCTCGCTACTATTATGGAGGGCTGCTACCACTTGTGGTTTTCAGCACTTTTGCCTTTTTGTAGTTAATCAAGGCAATTCGCCCACTTTTGCTTCGAGAATGTGCAATTCCTACTTGCCGGAATGGATAGAGCACTACCAAAGAAATTCTTTTCAATACGTGGACCCAATCTTTGCAAAGGCAAACAAAACCAACGGTAGCTTTCTGTTTTCAGAGGCAAGCAACTCTTCCCCCGTGGTTCAAGCATTTTGGGAAGATGCGGAAAGATACGGTGTCGGACGGAACGGTGTTTGCTATGTAATTACTCGTCCTGATAGTTCGCGAATAGCCCTTAGCTTTTCGACTTGCGACATCAAAGAAATTGCCGATGCTAAGATACGACTGAATGCTTTCGATTTAGGTTCGATTGCTCAACTTGCGATAGAGTGCTTTTGTTACAATTCTGCAGTTAGTCTTTCCGACGATAACGTTCTATCAGACGACGAACTTCGTTTCCTTCATTTATTGACTACCAATTCGAACCCGGAAGTAGCACTCTCTCTTATCCCGACGTTTGGTGGGAATGAGTCGATTCAGTCATCCATACGAAGAAAGCTAGGTGTCCAGACGATTTTTCAGGCTGTTTCAATCGCTTGTTCCAAACAATGGTTTGACAAGCTACCATTCTACCGAGATGAGATTGTTTCTTCATGCGATAGCCTCTCAGGTTGGGGTATCGCTGGCGTGAAAAAAAATGATAGTAACGCGGTGCAAACCACTAGACTCCAATGTGCCGAAAATTTGAGGTAAACTCCACTTTGCATAGGACTCGGTGTGATTTAGCGCCTTACACTTCCCGATATCGACACGACGTCATAGGTTATTTAGTCAAGAGGCGGTTGAATTGAGCTATGAGTGAATCTGGTGTTTGGGTGATTTGAATGCTGGCGGTGCATCTGGTTGGATTGTCGTTGCGACACAACCAGCCAACCGAAGAGGACGCACCACCATGTACGACACTACCATTATCGAATTTGCGGGTCGAGACGCCGTGTCCGATCCCCTAACAGAGTTGTTACGCAAGGGCGCGCGTGAGCTGCTCCAGACGGCGGTTGAAGCTGAGCTTGAGGCCTTCCTCGCCCAGTTTGCGGATCACCGAACGCCTGAGGGACGTGCAGCGGTGGTGCGCAATGGCCATCACCGTGAACGCGCTGTGCAGACCGGGATAGGCCCAGTGAAAGTGCGGATCCCGAAGGTGCGATCCAAGACGGGCGCACCTGTCAGTTTCAAGTCTGCTTTGGTCCCGCCTTATGTCAGAAAGGCCAAGACCATCGAGGCTGCGCTGCCTTGGCTTTACTTGAAGGGCATCTCAACGGGCGAGATGGGCGCAGCCCTGAAGGCGCTGGTTGGGCCAGATGCAACGGGTTTCTCGGCCAAGACGGTGTCACGATTGAAGACCCAATGGGCGGGTGACTATGACCAATGGCGCAAGACAGACCTGGGCCGCGATGAATGGGTCTACATCTGGGCGGATGGTATCTACAGCGGCCTGCGTGGCACCGATGATCGGCTCTGCGCCTTGGTTGTGATCGGCGTAAATGCACGCGGTGAAAAGCACTTCTTGGCCATTGAAGATGGTGTGCGCGAAAGTACTCAAAGCTGGCGGGAGGTACTGCTGAGCCTCAAGAACCGTGGTCTCAACGCACCAAAACTGGCTATCGGGGATGAGGCCATGGGGTTTTGGGCAGCACTTGAAGAGATATTTCCGACAACGCGCCAGCAGCGCTGTTGGATGCATAAGACAGGCAATGTGTTGAATTACCTGCCCAAGTTGTCGCAACCCAAGGCCAAAAAGATGCTGCACGACATCTGGCAATCTGAGACCCGCGAGGACGCAAACAAGGCGTTTGATCTGTTCGTCGAAACCTATCAAGCGAAGTATCCCAAAGCCACCGAATGCCTGATCAAGGACCGCGACGAACTGATGACCTTCTTCGACTTTCCGGCCCAACATTGGCAGAGCATCCGCACGTCAAACCCCATCGAAAGCACCTTCGCCACGATCCGCCATCGCACCAGGCGAACCAAAGGCTGTGGGAGCTGCGACGACATGCTCCACATGATGTTCAAGCTCGGACAGTGCGCCGAAAAGAGTTGGCGCAAACTGCGCGGCTTTGCCCACCTCGCCGACGTCATCGAAGGCGTCGATTTTATCAACGGCATCAAACCATCAAACGCAAATCAGGCCGCCGCATGAAGATCACCCAAACACCAGATTTGACAGTAGCTCGGTTGAATTCGACCGAGGCCATAGATGCTCTCTAAATTCTATTTGTTTTGCGCGGCGTCTCTGCCTGTATCAGGTCAGACAACAGCCCAGGGTTCATTGCCGAAGCATTCAGAGAATGGATTGCAGCTGTTGGTGCAAGGAATGCATACATCGAGATGGGATCACCGTGGGAGAGCGGATACTGCGAGAGCTTCAATGCCCGGTTCAGGGACAAACTGCTGAAAATGAGAAGTCTTCTACAGTTGTGCGGGATGCACAAACCCTGATCGAACAATGAAGGAAACACCACAATACCAAAGTATTACATAGTGCTTGGGTTCACATCATGCTGGAGCGTCAAGGTATCTACATGAACCAGAAGAAGCTGCGGCGTTTGTATCGCGAAGAAGGGCTCCAGGTGCGTAAGCGTGGTGGCCGGAAACGCGCATTGGGCACACGCCGCCCGATGATCGTGCCAGAGACCATCAATGAGCGTTGGAGCCTGGATTTCGTTTCGGACGCGTTCACAGATGGACGCAGGTTCGGTGTTCTGGCGGTGGTAGATGATTTTAGCCGTGAATGTTTGGCTCTTGTTCCGGATACATCGCTGTCGGGCGCGCGGCTGACGCGTGAATTGGACGCAATCATTCAGGTGCGCGGAATGCCGAAGACAATTGTCAGCGACAACGGGACCGAAGTGACCAGTGCAGTGGTTCTGAAATGGTGCCAGAAAGCAAAGATCGACTGGCATTACATCGCTCCAGGAAAGCCAACACAGAACGCTTTCATCGAGAGTTTCAACGGCAGTTTCCGCGATGAGTGCTTGAACGAGACGCTGTTCTCGTCCCTCGCGGACGCTAGATCAGAGATCAAAAAATGGAAGGAGGATTATAACCGAAACCGGCCGCATTCGTCGCTGGCAAATCTCACACCAAACGAGTTCGCAGACAAAATGACGTTGCAAAAGCAGGCCGCATGAGGCCAGAAAACAAAACTCGGGTTCTCCCAAAGGCTGGGGAGAAACAGGTCTCAGGTCATTAAAAATAAATGATAAAATTCTAAATATTGAACTGAACTAAATTAAAAATCCATACACATATTCTAACGTACCGTCAGAAAGAGAATGACCGGTAATTGGAGTAATGTGAGTGAATTCTTATTTGATTCTTGCAGGTATACTTTTGCTCTCTGTGTTCGGGGACTACGCTCTTAAGTATGCATCCGCGCTGGTCTCACCGCTAACGTCTTTTTGGTTCGCCAGCGGAGTAGTGCTTTACGGGTTTACAGCTGTCGGATGGCTCGTCTTGATGCAAAGCCACAACTTGGCTCAAATTGCTGTTCTATACAGCGCAGCCACGATTCTAGCGCTTACTGCAGTTGGATACTTTTTCTTCGGCGAAGAACTCTCTTCTCGTCAAATTATCGGCTTAACTGCAGCAGTACTTTCTGTTTTCCTAATGAATTCAAACGCTTAAACTTCTAAATAAAGCATTAACCATAAGAGGGCATCATGCTTCACGTGGATCATTATGTGAGTCGCAGCACTATTCATGGGCTTGGGGTGTTTACACGTGAACCAATCAAAGCCGGAAGTTTAGTATGGAGATTCGATCCAATGTTTGACGTGGAAATACCGGCTTCGCTTGTTATGCAATTTCCCGAAGAGGATGCTATGATCGTCATTAATCATGCAGAGTACCTTAAGCATCTTGGAGTGTTTCGCCTGGGAAACGATGGGGACATTTTCATGAATCATAGTGAATGCCCGAGCCTTTTGGATCTAGGTGATGAGATGCTTGCCAAGCATGACTTGAAAGCAGGTACCGAGTTGACTTGCGACTATACCGAAGTCTGCGTACTTGGTTTTGATAGAAGCCAATTGAATAGCTCAAAACGCTTTGCAAAATGAAGAGAAATACTCTTCCGAGCTTAATTATTGCTTTAATGTCAGTACTCTTTCTGGCGGTAATATCCGTTGTTTGGATCTCTCTATTCTCCGTCCGTCAGCAAATGGACGCGGAAGCTGCGGACGAGTCCGAAAGGCTAATGATAGGTCGAATTAGCGCTCTTCAGGCTCAGGTTTCACTAATCGCGAGCGACTATCACAACTGGACTGATCTCTTCCTGAATGCCCAGCAATTGGAATACAACAAACTTGCATCAAATTACGGGATAACGGCCGAACGCGGCGATGTGTTTCAATACGCGGAACTGTTCGACGGCCCTTTTCCCAAGCCCATATCTTGGCGCGAAGGCCTTGGTTTGCATCCACAAAATGGCTTTATTACTCCAGCAGTACATGAAGCCCTTCGTGAGCGGATTCAATTTCTGGACTCTACTCAGCGGCAAACCGTCGACTATTTTGAGTTTAGTGACGAGCAATTGGTGATGTTCAGCGCTTCCCTTTTGTTGCCGGAAGATGAGCTATTGCTGGTAGGTATAAATTTGGAGCTTCAAGCTATTGGGGCAATTGGTAAGATTCTGTCAAAGCAATATCTTTCAGGCATTGAGAAAGAGTTTTCACTCTCAGACCTAAAAGTAGTGACCGATGCTCCAATTGATGATGTTGTTCATATTTCTGTTTTGGACGTCACTGGTGAGCCGGTTGCTTGGCTGGAATGGTTGCCCCCGAAGCCGGGGACACTTCTTTTTAGAAAAATGTTCCCGATAATGAGTTGGATTAGCATCGCATTCGTTTTAATATCTTTTTTTGCTGCGCGACTACTACTTGGTAAAGCGAAAGCTATTACCGAGCAAGAAGCGATTTCATTTGAGAAGGCGCGCATCGATGCGCTTACTGGGCTTCCCAATCGCTATGCCTTCTTAGAACACCTTGGCAGTTTGTCACAACTTGCTGATGCAAAGTATGCAGTGTTGGCTATTGATCTAGTACGCTTCAAGCAAATCAATGATACCGTGGGACACGTTGGAGGCGATGCGTTTCTTGTTGAGTTCTCCAGACGGCTAGCAGGCCTTGTAGACGAGACGACATTTGTTTCGCGCTATGGTGGTGATGAATTTTTTATCGCCATTTGCACTTCCAGTGACTTTGGTACGGTAGTTCGCGAAAAGTGTCGTGAATTGTCGAAAATCTCCTTTGAACCAATAAAGTGCAAAGGGGTGACGTTTGAAGCCCTGTCTTCGAAAGGCATTGCCACAAGCAGATTGATGGATCAGGAAGACCTTATTTGTCGCGCTGATCGCGCAATGTACTCTGCAAAGAAACAAAGGACTCAAGAAGTAGTATTTTATGACGGCGAAATGGAGTCAGAGGATCTAGAATACAAGCTGATTGAGGCGCAAATGCGTAGAGCCTTAGTCAAATCAAATGAATTCCAAATTCACTATCAACCTATCGTATCGGCGAGGGACCCTAAAAAAATATTAAGATATGAAGCTCTCGCACGTTGGTCGTCTCCCAAGCTTGGCCCTGTTGACGTTGAGAAGTTCATTCACGTTGCCGAAACCAGCGGGTTGATTTTGCCACTTGGCTGGGCACTTCTGGATTTAATTTGCGCCGAAATAAAGAAGTTTGAACACATTTGTATCAATATAAATATTTCGCCCGCTCAATTAATGACGCCTGGATTTGCCGTGAAATTTGCAGACAAGGTAGTCGCGAACGGGTGTCACCCAACTCAAATCGAAATAGAAGTAACCGAGCAGGTCGTGGTTCTGGACGACATAACTATTGCTAAAGAATTATCGATACTGCACGACAAAGGCTTTAAGCTCGCACTAGATGACTTTGGAACAGGCTATTCATCAATCGGGTACCTGACAAGAATGCCGTTTGATGTACTCAAGATCGACAGGTCTTTTATCCAAACTATTCACCAGGGGCAACGGAGCGCAAGGATACTGAAAGCCATAGTGGGATTGGCACGCTCTATGGATCTTGAGGTAGTTGTTGAAGGGATTCAGGCGAAGGACGATATTGACGCTCTTCGTGCCATGGGAGTTGACTACTTTCAAGGTTACCTTTTTGGAAAACCCGCATCGCTAACTGAGATACGAAGTTCTGTTGCCATTGTTTGATTTGTTCCCCTTGGAGATCGCTGACCCAGCCCCCTGAAATTAGGCCAGTGAGTTGCTAGCAATGCGTCCCAAGCTAGGATAGGCCATAAAGCGCAGATTCTCCGACGATTAGATTATTGGAATGATCATAGCAAACGCTGTGTTCTAATGTGCCAGGACACGATCGTCTACATTAAATCGCGCCGCGCAAGCCCATGCACAACGCGTTCCCCCCTTCTTGGCGCAACACATAGTGCACGCGAAGAAGGCCGGGCGGCGCGATTGAGATGGCGTAAACAGCCGGAGTCACCCACCAAGCGATGTATGTGGTCGTTCAGGCTTTCGTCCATTGCCCGGCAGGCGATTGCGTGGCACTATGCCAAGAGAGGCGTAATCTGCCATGGAAGCTCTCCGCAAAGTGAACCCGAAGCGCGTCTACTGCCTTTACAATGAAATGAGACTGCAACTGCGCAAAAAGACGCGCAAGCGCCGGGTTAATGCACAGCGCAATCAACACATCGATGCCATTGTCGAACATGGCAGAATGAAATGGCAAACCGAGGCAGGATACAATCAGAGATCACAGGTTGAGGCACAGATCGGACGATGGAAGCAAGTCATCGCCGATCGCCTGCAAGCGCGTGATTTCGACACTCAAATCGCGGAAGCGCAAATTGCCTCAAAAGCGCTCAACCGCATGACAGCTCTCGGTCGGGCGGCGTATGAGCGTGTCTTCTGAAAAGAATGGGTATGGGACCACTCCGCATCAAACTTGATCCATGCAACACGGTCGAATTGATCAGAGGGTGTTGTCACACAAACTTCCCTAAGGTTGATTGCGCCGCTATTTGGCCGTAGCTGATGGCGATGCAGACCCCAACCATCAGTTACAAGCGCCACCGGTTTCCGCCTGAAGTCATCAGTCACTCAGTTTGGCTCTATTGCCGTTTCAATCTCAGCTTTCGAGAAGTCGAAGAAATGCTGCTGGAACGCGGGATTGATGTTTCGTACGAAACTGTCCGGCGCTGGGTCCGAAAGTTTGGCCCCTCTATTGCACGTGGTTTGCGTCGACGGGAGCCTCAATCTGGCGATATTTGGCATCTGGACGAAGTCGTTGTGACGATCAAGGGGACGTAATTCTGGCTGTGGCGAGCGGTTGATCAGCACGGCATCGTTCTGGATGAAATCCTTCAACGCAGGCGAGACAAGAACGCAGCGAAACGCCTGCTGCGCAGTGTGATGAAGAGACAGGGCCGTTCGCCGAAACGTTTCATCACGGACAAGTTGAGGTCCTATGGTGCGGCGAAACGCGAAATCGCGCCAAGCCTCGAACATCGGTCGCACAAGGGCTTAAACAACCGCGCCGAGAACAGTCATCTGCCATTTCGAAAACGGGAAAGGGCGATGCAGGGATATTGTTTTCCGGGCAGTTTGCAACGGTTTGTGTCAATTCACTCAGCCATTCGGAATTGCTTCTTTGTTCCCTCTCGCCGTCGTTCTGCCCTCACAATCCGTTATCATCACCTAGAAGCATTTGACGCCTGGAATGCCGTCACACAAGCAGCTTGAAATCCCGGCCGTACGATTTCGCTTTGTGCACGCAGTTAATGTGACAACACCACCGCACCTGCCCGTCTGGGTCACCCCTGGGCAGCCAGAAGCTCTTGAAACGGGACCGTTGCGTTAATCGGATGAGTACAGTCGCGTGCCCTTGCATTTGCTATCAACAGCGCGCCACAGCCAATACTTCTTACCATTTATTGGGAGGACGACGTCGTCCAAGTGCCATTTGTCCGCCACTTTGGGGCGCTCCTGGCGGATCGCCTTGGCATATTGCGACCCAAATTTCGCAACCCAAGCGCGGATCGTCTCGTAGCTGACCACGACACCGGGTGCGGCTAACAGGTCCTCAGCATCGCGCAAACTCATGGGAAATCGGTGATAGGCCCAGACGGCGTATCCGATGATTTCAGGTGGAAAGCGGTGGCCTGAAAAGGCAACAGATTGCTTGGGTTTGGTCATGCGCCCAAGTTCCGGCTCTTGAGATGTACCGCAACTTGACGATGCCTTTCAAGTCGTTCAACGCAGCCGCAGCCACCTTGGCGGGCATCGAGGTCACTCGCATGATCGGCAAAAAACAATTCGACCGATCAGGGCCGTCCGGCTTCGCGCAGTTCGCCGAACTGGCAGGATAATTGTGTTTAGCTGAAGCCACCTTCTCACGTCATGCCAAGGTTTGCGACACTACCCTTTCAAAGACGCGCTTCCTTTCGTGGCACTTGAGGCCGACCTTCTGACTGAGCGATTTTCGGAATGTCATATTTGTTGCATTGTTGCTGGGAATTCCTTGCTAAGTTTCGGTCCATAAGATTCTTTCGAATGAAGAGATCATCTGCTTTTTTGTCAAAAAGTTGTGACATTTCCTCAGGTGTTACCGGGTGATTGAAATAAAATCCTTGAGCGTAAGGGATTCCAATGCCCCGCACTACTGCAGCTTCTGCTAGAGTCTCGATGCCTTCTGCAATCACTTCGATACAAAGGTTTTTGGATGCCTGATGGATTGCCTTGATGAAAACTCTACTAGTTTTTCTGCTATCACAATCAGATATCAGTGATCGGTCAATTTTTACGAAATCCAAAGGGTAGCTGTCGATACTGACCATCGATGAGTGACCAATCCCAAAATCATCAATACCCACTCTGACACCATTTTGCCGGAGTTTTGTAATGGTGGAAAGAACAGTTTCGTTTACCTCCAACTTTTCAGCTTCAGTAATTTCGATTTTCAAACGAGTCTTGTCGAACCCTAAACTGTCTAATTCACGCAGCACAGAATCCGGGAAACCGGGATGCAGGAAATCACAGGCGGAGAAGTTTACGCTAACGAACGTTTCCACTGGCCAATTCAATGCTGCGCGGCATGCTTGCCGAAGAACATAAATACCAAGTTGAGAAATCCGCCCGCTCTTTGAGGCTATGCCAATTATGCTTTCGGGATTAATCATTCCGTATTTCGGGTGTTGCCAACGTATAAGTGCCTCTGCTCCAACTATTTTTCGACTTGAGATGTGGAAAATCGGTTGCAAATAGAAAATGATTTCTTTGCGTTCCAATGCTGCGGGAAACAATGCCGACAGTTCCTGAATCATTAAAAGGTCTGCGCAAGAAATGTTGTCAAAGAACTTCAGTTGGCTCTTCCCGCTATTTTTAGCCCAATACATGGCCATATCAGCTTGTTTAAGCTCTGCACTTAAGTTGTTCTTGTATTCAGAGGAAATCGTCGCACCTACAGAGCAACTCAAAAGAATTTCATGCCCCAATATCCAGCGTCGGGTATTGAGCATACAGGTTACACCTTCGGCAATCCTCTCCGCAGACTCGGTATCATCTACCACGACGCATGCGATGAATTCGTCTCCCCCTTTTCGGCAAACCAGGGCATCACAGGGCAAACTATCTAAAAGAGTGTTCTCAATTTCAGCAATCAACTGATCACCGACAACATGACCAAGAGTATCATTGATTTGCTTCAGGTTATCCGCATCAACAAACAATACAAGCGCTGAACTATTAGCAGGTTTTTTTGCGCAAACCTGTTCGTATTTTTCTCTGAATTTCGAGTAATTCCATATGCTCGCAGATTCTTTTTGATACTTAGATTTTGTATGATTAGTAACAAAGCCAGTAAGGAACCAACGGCGCAACTCTGCAAACTGAAACAAGACTAATTCTCCATCTCTATTTAGAAGCCACATACCTTTAATCGTTAGGATCTTTGCACCGAGGACAATTCGTGCTTGCCGGGCACTTATTGTGAATATTGTTTAAATTTGAATTAATTAGAGGCTGATGTGTTTCTAAGGTGCTTTCGATCAATGTGCCGAATTCCGTCGTCGGATCCATTTCCGTAGTTCATTTCCTCGATCGCCTTGGCATAGATGTGGCCTTTGTCGGTAACAATCGTCATCGGCTGATAGCACCGGACTGTGTCGCTGGCTTGACGCATAAATGCCCTTGGCGCACTTGCGTTTACGCACCAGCGGTCGCGGTGAAGCACAACTTCCTCGATACCACCGATACCGGGGCCTACCCCAAAGGGCGCCCGCTTGGCTTGAAACTCGGGGATTAGTTCACGGCCAATAGGGGTGGGACCTACGCCTGCGAGAACAATGCGGGGACCGTGGATTTCACATTCGAAAACCTTGTCCCGAATGGGGTCTATACAATGTGGCATGAGCGCCGCGGCCAATTTTGGGCTTTTGAGGTTCAGCATGTCCGGCAAGTCCCCGTTCAAACACCACCGTTTTCCGCGCGAGATCATCTTTGTCCAGTGCGGTGGTACCTTCGTTATCTGCTGTCCTATCAGGACGTTTTGGATCTGCTTGCTGAGCAAGATGTCAGTGTGGATCGTTCCACAGTGTATCGCTGGGTCCAGAAGTTTGGCCTTGAATTGACCAAACGAACGGAGAAGCATTTGCGCCGGGTCGGCGTTGATTGACATGTGGATGAAACATTCATTCGCGTCAGCGGCAGGTGGCGTTATTTATAGCGTGCCATTGATGTGAACGGTCAGATGATCGACTTCCGCCTGACCGCCAGACGGGATACAAAGGTCGTCAAAGCCTTTCTCAACAAAGCAATTCAGCGTGTCCGGCAGCACCGACCTATGACAATTGTGACCGACCAAGCACGGCCTTCCCGTCGAGTTATCCGTGAGATCGTTCACCGATACGATCCGCATTTTAACAGCATTCGGCATATTGACCGAAAATGCCGCAACAATCTGAATGAGAGCGATCATGCAGCCATGAAACGAATACTTGGCTACCGACGGTAGCTTCCGGTCTGTGCGATCAACCAAGGCAACCTTGAGCGGGTTAGAGACCATCAGAATAATCATACGCAGCCACATCTACCACAAGCGACCAGGCGTTCAGGGTGAAATCCAGTTCGTTTCGTAGCTATTTCGTGTCACATGATCCAGTGCAACAGCAGGACTCCAATATGGCATACGCCTGTTAGTGCAACAGTCACAAATTTTTTCGCATTGGGCCTTACCCCTGCAGCGCGCCGATATGCATACGGTGCAGGCGCCCCTTTGTTGTGCCTGTCTTGGGAGCTAGTAGCGCAAACCGCGCATCAACCTGGTTGCGCGCTGGGGAGTCAGGGGCAAGCCTGAAATCGCCAGGGCTCCTAAACTGGGGGTCAATATCGATCAGGTTCTGATCTATCAGAACCTCCGGGTGGCCAGAAAATTCATCATAGATAGTGTGAGTTTCTCGTGGGGTGTCGTGCCAGAGAATGTTGCCGACAAAGTCAAACGAGCGCAATACACCAGTCCAGTCTGAGCCTGTCCAGCCGACAAGCCGGACCTCATTGCCGACACCGGAGCGTGCGCAATTCACGATTGTGTTAAACCGAATACGAATCTCGGAAATTGTGCCAGTCGGGCGATCTTTGGGGTGATCATGGCAATAGATCCCGCTGCGCTCGATATCAAAAATCACGTTGCCATATATGTTGATGTTGCGCAGGGTCTGGACCAGATCTGCCATTTGCACAGGATCGTCCGGGTCTGTCACCGCTTCGCGGGCCAGCGTAATGCCAAGCCCACACTGGGAAATCACGTTGTTGAAGATATCGATGTCCTCCACGTAGCGCCGCGCCGTATCCAGATAGATCCCGTATCGTTCGATGTTCCAGATCCGGTTGCCATAGATTTTTCCGTCCCGCACTCCGTGCTTGTAATCGATGCCGTATTGCCGGGAGTCATGGATGTGATTGTGGCGGGTGATGATACTCCGGGCACCGGCGGCCACGCTGATGCATTCGTTCACCCCACCCTTAAAGTCATTGTAGGGCGTGGGGATGTTGGTCTGAGAGATGTCGTTAAGTTCGATAACAATGTCCCGCAGGCGGACATCGTCATAGGCGAGAGTTTTATGTGGCAGATAACCGGCCACAAAGATCCCGGCATTTCCGACCCGGCGGATCACATTGTTTGCCAAAAGGTGATTGCCATGGATCTCTCCCTGCCGCCCCAGCACAAAAATTCCGCTAAGCAACATGTCTTCGATCACCAGATTGCGGACGATGATGTGATCCTGTGCCTCGATCAGAATACCGGCCAAACGAAAGGAGGTATCCCCGGCGGAGCTGATTATGGCCTGATGGGTCTCGTCGGGCAGGGTTGTCATTGTAATGGGGGCCCTGGCCGTGCCCGAACGTGACACGACAAATGGAGGGTAGACTCCGGGACGCAGATAGATCGTATCGCCCGGTTTGGCGTGCCGAACAGCATAACCGGGGTGGCGGAACGGTCTGTCTGGCCCACCGCGGTCTGGGCGGTCCTCACCATATGGCGCGACGTATAAACGCTCCGGTTGTCTGACTTGCGTGGACCCTGCCGTCTCGTGCGCGCCGACTTGCACGCGCCAGACAAGGAAGGTTCCGGCGCGCTGTCGTGGTATGTCAACGCTCCAGCTTGCCTGTTCGCAGTACAGGTTTCGCAATGTTATCGGTGCATCCGCACGGAACAAAACACCGTTGATGGGCTGTTCCGGGGTCAAGAACACCCTGTTCGTGCCTGCAGAGCAGGGCAGGCCGCAACTGGGCAGTGGGCCGCCTGCACCATCCACCAGGGTCAGTTTGATCGGCGAGGCCTGTTCGGGAACAGTATAGCTGAGTAAATAGCGTGTACCGGGTTGCAGCGGCATGTCGAGACTATAGGTCCCGTCGGGCGTACGCATAATCCGGCAACGGGACACCTGTTCAACCTGATCAAGCAGGTCTTGCCCGCCGAGTGATAGCTGTGTGAGCGTGGATATGTCCGTGTCAGCCAACAGGTTCTGCGACACCGACAACACTAGACGCGGGCCATCCCAAGTAGCCTCTACTACAAATGGGCAGCGCACGAAAATATCTAGCCGCCGTAGAGTGATGTCCGCCGGATCCTGAGGGCGCAGCAGCAGTGTCAATGGTGCGGCACGGGCAGGAACTAGACCCGACAGCAGACCCCGCCCTACTAGAACCAGCCCATCCGGCAGGGGAGCGGAGGTCTCCGCGAGTACCAGGTTCGGAGTTTCATCCCCAAACAGGGCGGGTAGGTCGAGGCTTTGCAAAGGTTCTCCTGCCACCAAAGAAAGCGAACGCTGTGGCAGCGGTGACGGCAAGGGTGCGCGCGTGGTATCATTCATATTAGGGCACATGTTTCCATTTTGTTGCGCAATTGATGTCATAACCCGGGGAAGAACCCCAGTCGTTTTCGCACCGCAAGATAGCCTACCACGTTCTGTGTAATCGTGCCAATCGTTGATGCCTATGCAATCCCGATGATCCCAAAGCCTGGGGCCAGCATTAATGTCAATGTCACCGTTACAATCGCGGCCAAAGCCGAGACGCGCCGGTAGTCTGCCTCAAATTGTGTCATGGTCAAAAGTTGACCCACAGAACCTGTCGCGACATTCACGGTCTGCCCGATTACAAAGATCGTCAACACTTGTCCGGGGTTCTCGTAACGAAGGTGCGGTATGTTGCATACCGTCAAACTCGATGTGGCACCTTTCTTTGCTGAAATCCAACCTGCCGAAGACCGTACAATGTCCGTTGATCCGCGTGATAACATCTCTGTGGGCGGTATTTTGACGCCTGCTGACGGCACGGTGACATTGAAGTTTGGGTTGAGGGCAGGGCGATTCGCCCTTTCAAGTTAGACGATACCAAGGCCCGCGAGATCACGAACAGGCTCGAGCCATCAGCCGGACTGCAGGGCTCTTTGATACAGTTAATCGGATCGCGTCCAACGGTGATTTGGTGCAGGGTCAGCCTCTAAAACCCGAATGGCAAACGGCAACTGGACAAGCGCTGGTAGTGTCGCAGACTTTGGCATGACGTGAGAAGATGGCTTCAGCTAAACACAGTTATCCTGCCAGCTCGGCGAACCGCGCGAAGCCGGACGGCCCTGATCGGTCGAATTGTTTTTTGCGGATCATATGAGCAACTTCGATGCCCGCCAAGGAGGCGGCGGCTGAGTTGAACGACTTAAAAGCCTGCATTGGGCGCGTGATCCTCTTTATGAAACGATGGTCCTGCTCAATAATGTTATTGAGATATTTTACCTGCAGAACTTCGATCAACCAACACCATCTATTCATCACCAGTAGGCAATTCATATTGAACAGCCCGGCAGCGTCGGACTCACTTTTGTCGATAACAACCTTGTCCGGCCAACCGTTGCGAGCAATCGTTTTGGCAAAGAAGGCGGTCGCAGCTACCTCATCACGTCGTTCAGACAGCATGAAATCAAGGGTTTGACCTTGCTTGTCGATCGCACGGTAGAGATACGTCCACTTGACTTTGACTTTAATATGGGTTTCGTCCATCCGCCAAGATCGGCATGTTGGTCTCTTCCGGCGATGAGCCTCATCAGCGATGGCGCCTGCATTCTTTTCGACCCACCGGTTGAGTGTTGCATGATCAACGGTGACGCCGCGCTCTGCCATAATCTCTTCGAGGTCGCGATACGAGACGCCAAACCGAATATAGAAATAGACCGCGTATAGAATGACAGATTTCGGGTTGTGCGCACCTTTGAAATTGACCAACATCTCAACTCCAGTCTTTACTCAGCAATGCGCATCCTTTGGACTAGAGCGCATACAAGCGCAAAGGTAACCTAAAAATTTGCGACACTACCCGCGCGCGCGCACTGGTACTTATGGCAGGGCACGAACTTTAGATGTGGAGGCAGGCACTGTCATAATCCAGGGAAAAAGCCAAGCCGCTTGCGCACCGCGATGTAGCCCACCACGTTTTGCGTGATTGTGCCGATCGTCGCAGCCAAGGCGATTCCGATGATCCCGAAGCGCGGTGCAAGGAGCAGCGTAAGTGTCACCGTGACAAGCGCGGCTAGGGCCGTGACACGCCGGTAATCGGCCTCGTATTGCGTCATAGTAAGAAGCTGGCCCACAGAACCTGTGGCGACATTCACTGTCTGCCCGATGACAAAGATAGTCAGCACCTGCCCGGCGGCGGCGAATTCGTTGCCAAACAATCCCATGACCTGATCCGAAAACAGGATCAGGCAGGTCACAAGAGGAATGGTCACTGCGAGCATAGCTGCTGTGGAGATGCGTGCAATCCGGCGCATTTGTGCAAGATCTCCAGCGGCAAACAGCTTGGCATATTGCGGGGCGACGAACATGTCACAGACCAGCAGCACAAAGACCACAAGCACGGCGACACGTTGGGCCGCTGCTGCGATAGCCAGATCGGCTGCAGATACGAACCGACCTCCGATCAGGATCCCGGACCAGGTGACGGTCAAGATCATCAACATGGCCACCCAGAGGTTCAGGTTGGAGATTGCTTCGGGTCGACTGATCGACAGATGAGGGCGTAGTTGCGTGCCCGGTTGCCAAAGCCAAATCGCCAGAGCGATGACAAAGCTGATAAGTACAGATACCAACAAGATGATCGCGCCCTGCGCTGATGTCAGGGACAGCCCCCCCCCATATCCAAGCACCGCAAACCCTAACAGGGCAAACATCAGATACCCGAGGTTCTGCCCGAACACGGTCATGACGGTCCGGCGGACCCCTTGAAAGGCAAACCCAAGAGTGTTCAGCAAGGTCAGCGGAGCGAGGGCAAGGCATATATAGCCTAGTGTCGAGGCCATATCCGGCTTGGCAAACACAACGGTTGCGATTTGATCCGCAAACAGAAATCCGGCCCCCGAGATGAGACTTGCAAACACAAGCGAGGCAGTGATCGCAAGGGAAAGCACCTGATTTGCGACAGCCCCAATGCCATCCGCACCATAGCGCCGCGTCAGTTTCGCATCAAAGCCAAGGCGAAACACGGCCGAGCCGACAAATAACAGCGTTAGGCCAAGAAACAGATACCCCGCCTCTGTTGCTCCAAGGATCCGGGCGGCGACCAGCGAAAAGACGACGGATATCAGGGCACCGGCTGCTTTTGCGCCGCCTGCGTAAACAAGGCCCTTAAGTGACGCGAGACGTCCTGATGTCATATGGGTGTTCGGGGTCGGGGACGCCCGCTCCGATGCGGTTGATGAACGCGCCACCGTATACACCACCCGTATAAGCTTGACTACAGGGTGTGTGCGTTGCGCAGGTGGGACGGACGTTTTGAAAAGACGACCGCGCCAATTTCACATCACATGAATTCGGCGCGGCTTGGTTTTGCGCAATCTTGCGTAGGCTGGGACTTATGGAATGATGTCGCCTGCGATGTAATCTGAGGCTGTCTCGAGCGCGCTATCATTGATCTTTATCGCGAGTTCCACGGTCGGACCTCCGTCCACGTTTGCAAAGACGCGGGTCTGGGTGCCAAAATCCTGCACCCACACACCGCCCGCCCCAAAAGGCGAGACCATCAGTGGAAATCACATTACCAAGGAAGGTAAAAGCCTGATCGCTTGCAAGTGTGATGTCAGCATCAATACCGGAGACGTCGATCACATCGCCGCCTGCACCGCCCACACCAGACACGTCCAGAATGACATCTTCTGCCCCGACAGAGGAGTCGGCTGTGTCGGTGAAGACAAAAATGTCGTTGTTAGCATTACCCCGCAGGGAGTCCACACCGGCCCCGCCAATCAGAGTATCGTTGCCGTTCCCACCGACGAGGGTGTCGTCGCCGTCCCCGCCATCAAGGACATCGTACCCGTCTCCCCCACGCAGGATATCTTTGCCTGCATCACCGGACAACGTGTCATTCTGCTGATCGCTATTCAGGGTGTCGTCGCCATCTCCGCCCAACATATTATCTTCACTGGCATTGCCGAACAGGGTGTCATTATGGGCTCTGCCATCCATGGTATCAGCGCCATTGCCACCGCGCAGCGTGTCATTGCCAATGCCGCCCATCATATTGCCATCGCCGTTTTCACCCGCTAGGACGTCATCCCCGTTCAGCGTGTCATCGCCCGAGCCACCTTCGAGCAGGTCATCGCCGAGCAACCCGACCAACGTGTCATTGCCAGCGCCACCCAGCAGCTTGTCGTCGTCACTGGTTCCGGTCAGATTTTCATCCGTGCCAGCGGTCGCCGTCAGGGTGAAATCCCCGGTATTGGCGGCAAAGCGGTCCGAGACAGACAAGAACAATGTGTCGGTCGTGGCGGCGGTGAACGTGATGACCGCATCGCTGCAGTTGGCCCCAAAGCCATCGACGAGGGTGCCGCCCACACTGTCCCGAAGCTGCAACCGTAAATCCATCGTTGCGCTGTTCGTCGATGCGATAATCCCATAGCTCAGCGCTTCTAACAGAGTGGTGAAAATGAAATCAACATCTCCCAGAAAATCGATGTCAGAGGTCAGGGACGACCCCGGAGCCAGAGACGTTGTTGTCGTGGCATCACCAAGAATGTCAGTCATATTGTTTCCCCCAATCAGAAAATTTAATGGGGGGAGCCCAGATACTGCCTGACGCTTGTCAACTCTCTAAAAATATGGAATTATGGAGTGCTCGCGGATTACGCGAGTCCGTGAGCGCGCGATGAACTCGGCAATATACCTGGCCGCTCTGATATGGGCTTGCTGGGTCTTCTCCACAAACAGTCTTTTTGGGCGTTTCAGCTTCCGTGGCGGACATCGTTAGACGCCTTCGGTCTCACCGAAAAAGACGCAACCCTCGCAATCCCCACCGACGACATTCTGCGCTATGAAATCATCGGCCACGCCTTCATTCCCGCGTCAGGGTCGCGCGCGTCAGAACTGGCAAAACAAACTGGCGTTGTGTTTGAGGCCAAAAAACTGCTAACGGCTCACGGCCGCGAAACCGCAAAAGCCAACAAGATCGAAGGCGTGCCACTGATCGTCCCAGGCTCAACCGATTGGGCCGATGTGGATACAGTGTTTTACACGGTGGACCGGGTGCGCGCCCGTCGGCGCCGTGCTCTTTGGCGGCAATGGCGTCGCAATGAACCTCGGGCAGAAAGCCGAAGACAAAGGCGTAAAGGTCATGCGCGTTGACGCCCCCAGTGCCGACTAAATTACACCGGCCCGAGCCAGCGCGCGGAGTTGGTTCTGCCACAAAGACACCGGAGACCGACATTTTCTAACCCGAACTAACACCCTTACGCTCACGAAGTTGTCCGAACTGGGGCTCGGATCGCTTGGCTGTTTCGCGCCTCTTTTTTGTCCTGGTAAGGGACCCAAGAACAGTGCCGCGCATCTGACCCACACAGCGCCTCACTGAGAGCCTCTAGCGCGGTTTGGGAAGAGCAGGGCAGGGCAGGGCGGATTTAGCGCCCATCATAGGGCCAAAAACCGCTGCCGTTACGGAGCGCGAAATCAGCCTAAAGTCCGACCCAGAAATTGCCCCAAAACAGGTATTTTTCGCCCGGTGAAATAGCCTCAAAACTCACCCGAAAATCTCGCGCATGGCAGAGGCAAATTGCGCCCGTGAAATCGTCGCCCGATTGCCCGCATATCTGTGATAGGCCGAGCGTCCGGAGCGCACCGGAAGACCCGCCCAGACCCGCGCGAGATTGTCCATGAACTGATCCTGTGAAATGCGCGCCGTAAGGAACTTCGAGAACCCCGCCTCGTCCACGAGTAGACGTGCCATCATGTCCTGTGTGTGTTTGTCAAACCGAGTGGAGCGAGGAAGGCGCAGCGCGCGCGTCAGCCGATCCAGCGTCTTGGGAATAATCTGGTAGCGCCCGATGGCATGATTCTGGCCGGATGTGGCGCGCGTCCACGCGGGGATCTCGCCCAGCGTCATCCGAACCGGTTTCTTGCAGGGCAGTCGCTTGGCTGAACAGTGAATCGAGTTGTAGCCCTTGGGCGCTTCAGCCGAGGCGACGACCGACAAAAGCCTGTCCAATTTCGGACCCGAGCGCTGCATGGTCAACCTGCCGATCGACGTGGCCCGGCCAGCTAAGGGGAGGCGATCCGCACCGGCCCGGTCAAAGACAGATCCCCGGACTTACCAGCGATCCGCCTTGGCCACAGGTTTCTAGTTTTGCGCGCCCTCCGGATCAGCGATCAGAGCGAACACCACTCCCAGCAACAGCACCGGAGCAGGCCCCAATGCTCGCGCGGACGGAGGGAAAAAAGGGCCAGTGGCAGAGATCGCGTGGGAGAGCATTGGACTGGAACGACAAGGTTTCGCCCCTTTGGGTCGAGAAGAGGCAAACACCTGACGCACCAGGCTTAATGCTGGCGCAAGGCATTGCAGATAAACCGAAAAACGGGGTTATGCGGAGATTGCGACTGCTCGCTCTGATAGAATCCAGCCTCAAGAAGCAGTTGTTGCATGCGGGTTATTTCGTTTCTTGTCGCCTGCGCCTTCTGCGCATCCGTTAACGTAAGCGCATCGACATGGGCTTGAACATTTGTCGTCAGCCGATCCAGCGAACCAAAGATTTGTTCCTGTTCATCGCCCGATGTCAGCCAGACCCGCGTGTTGGAAGGAACCGGGATCAATTTACAAGACCCTGCAAAAGGCTGACCAAGCGGTCAGCGCCGTCGGCACTTCAACAAGAATGCGCCGACCGTCTGGTAAAGTGATGTCGAC
>NZ_JBGCEQ010000060.1:0-25048 GCF_045106495.1 Roseobacter sp. | reverse complement strand
TTGGGTGGGGTAGTTCCACGCCCCGATGCCGACGCAGAGGCCAAGCGGCTCGCGGACGGTGGAGACCCAGAATTGGCCCAGCTGGATATGCTCACCGGTCAGGCTGCCTGCGAGGCCGCCGAAATATTCCAGCGCCTCGCGGCCGGATGTGGCGTCGACATAGAGCGTTTCGGACATGGGCTTGCCGGTGTCGAGGGTTTCAAGTTCCGACAGCGCGTGGTTGCGTTCTTCGATGATCAAGGCGGCGCGGCGTAGGATGCGGCCTCGTTCGGTGCCTGTCATGGCGGCCCAGATTTTCTGGCCCCGTTCCGCTGAGGCCAACGCCTGTTCGATGATCGCAGGCGTGGCCGCGTGGAGGGTGGCGATGGGTTGGCCGGTGGCGGGGTAAATGCAGGTGATCTCGGCGCCGTTTGTGTCCTCGACATAAGCCCCGTCGATGAAGTGGCTGGCGGTGGGTTGGGCGTTTTGCATGTCGATCTCCTGATGTCTTGTCATTCGCCGCGCGGGAAGCGTTGGTTTTCTTCTAGCACGTTGAGGTCCATGTGGTTGCGCATGTAACGCTCAGAGGCTTTTTTTTTTTTTTTCTAGTCCCAAGGGAAGTAGCCGCCTTTGCGCAGGGCTTCGTAGACCACCCAGCGACCCTCTTGGGAGTGGCGGATGTCGGCGTCAAAACGGTCCAGATCCCAGCGGGCATCTGCTTTGGCGGACAGCGAGTTGTAGGTGCCTTTATGGGCTGGGTCTTGGGCCAGGTTGATCAGCTCATGCGGGTCGGCGTCCATGTCGAACAGCTGGTCGGGGTCAAGCGCGCAGCGGTTAAACTTCCACTTGCCATAGCGCAGCGAGACCAGCGGCGCGTAGGAGCCTTCGGCGGCGTATTCCATCTTAACGGGCGTGTCGCGACTGCCGCCTTGGCCCAGAGGCACGATGCTTTCGCCGTCGGTCCAGTCCATCACCTCAGACATATCTACCCCGGCCAGATCGCACAGCGTTGGGCAGACGTCGATGTTGGATACGGGCGTGGTCTGCAGCCCTGCCTCCATCTGCGGCGCGCAGATCATCAAAGGTACCCGAGCGGAACCTTCGAAAAAGGACATCTTGAACCACAACCCGCGCTCGCCAAGCATGTCTCCGTGATCCGAGACAAAAAGGATGATTGCCTCCTGCCTGGTATCCTCGAGCGTTTGCAGGATCTCGCCAACCTTGTCATCCAGATAGCTAATGTTTGCAAAATAGGCCTGCCGCGACCGGCGGATATCCTCATCCGCAATTTCAAAACTGCGCCAATCGTTTGCGTCGAATATCCGCTGGCTGTGCGGGTCCTGATCGCTGTAGTCAAAGGCCGGAACCTCGGGTAACAGATGCGCGCAATCCGCATAGAGGTCCCAATATTTCTTGCGGGCCACGTAGGGATCGTGCGGATGTGTGAAACTGACCGTCAGGCACCATGGGCGGTCATCAGACCCGCGTGACAGATCATAGATCTTGCGCTTGGCGTTGAAAGCGACTTCATCGTCATATTCCATCTGATTGGAAATTTCAGCCACGCCGGCCCCGGTCACTGACCCCATGTTGTGGTACCACCAATCGATGCGCTCGCCAGGTTTGCGATAATCTGGCGTCCAGCCAAAATCCGCCGGGTAGATGTCGGTGGTCAAGCGCTCTTCAAACCCATGCAGCTGATCCGGACCAACAAAGTGCATCTTACCGGACAGACATGTCTGATATCCTGCACGGCGGAGATGATGCGCATATGTCGGCACAGAGGATGGGAATTCAGCAGCATTGTCATAAACGCCAGTGGCAGAAGGCAGTTGCCCGGACATGAAAGCCGCCCGGCCAGGCGCGCAAAGCGGCGACGCCGTGTAAGCATTGCGAAACCGCGTTGACCGCTTGGCCAATTTTTTCAGGTTTGGCGCATTTAGCCAGTCAGCAGGCCCATCCGGAAAGAGCGTGCCGTTGAGCTGATCGACCATAAGGATCAGAATATTTGGGCGGCTCATCGGCGGCCCTCCAACAAGGTATTGAGCGTTGCCAAGGCCGTGCAGCGCGCGGCATCGGGGGTCTGCGAACGCGACAATGCGGCTCTTAGGTAAAGTCCGTCAATCAGCGCAGCCAAGGTTTCTGCAGCAGCATCAGGTTCATCTGTCAATGGCCGCAGCGCGTGGCTGAGATTGGATTTCAACCGGCTTTGATAGAGTTTCAAAAGCCGCAACATCTCACTGTTGGTTTGCGCCTGCGCATACAGCGTCATCCACGCGCTCACCGTATCCGGCGCAAAGCAGGTTGGCGAAAAACTGGCCTCAATTAGCGCAATGGCCCGGCCTTTCGGCGTTGCCGCCTCTTTTAACGCACGCCGCACTTCTGTGCCGAAATCCCGCAAGATCCGGCGCATGGCCGCTAGAAAAATCTGATCTTTGCCGCCGAAATAATGATGCGCCAATGCGGTTGACATTCCCGCCCGCTTGGCAATTTGTCCCACCGTGATGTCCATGGATCCTTTGGAGGCCAGTTCCGCAATGGTCGCCTCGACCAAAGCAGAACGACGGATCGGTTCCATTCCTAACTTCGGCATAAGATTTCCTCCAAAATGCAGCGTGTTCCGCATAGAGGTTTTTTTATTGACTAGTCAATCAATAAAAATCTGTATCAGTCTTAAACCTTTGTCTCATGCACAGTCGGCGTGGTTTGACCGCGTTTTAACACAGCCTCTCGCCAAGTGATGAACACAACCGAAGCGAGGATCACGATGCCACCGACCACAACCCAGATATCGACTGCCTCGTCAAAAATCAGATAGCCGAGCAAGACGGCCCAGACCAATTGTGTGAAGGTCACGGGTTGCGTCACCGTCAAAGGGGCCGATGCAAAAGCGAGGGTCATCGTGTAATGCCCAGCAACCGCAAAGCAGGCGACACAAAACAACAAGGCCAAATCGCCAGGTGTCGGCGTCACCCACTGCATGAAGGCAAAAGGAGCCAAAACCAGGGTCACGAAAATAGACAGCATCGCCACCACGACAGACGGTTTGACTTCATCAGCCATCACTTTGGCCGTCAGGTAGGATCCGCCAAAAACGATTGCGGCAAATAGCATAGCCAGATGCCCGCTGCTGACATCTCTGAATCCCGGGCGCAAAATGATCAGCGCACCTGCAAGCGCGACCACCACCGCCAGAATCCGCCGAAACGCCAGTTTCTCGCCCAAAAAAAGCGCAGCCCCGATGGTGACGTAGACAGGTGCGAGGTAGTTCATGGCCGTCACATCTGCGATGGGAATGCGAACCATGGCATAAAACCACAGCATGACACCACAGCCATGCACAAAACCGCGCAAGCCAAACAAACCCCACTGTCGTTTGGTCAAATGCACCTGCCGAAGTGCCCCAATGGCCGGGATCAAAAACACCAAGCCTAGAAAATAACGCAGAAAGGCCATTTCGACTGGAGGCAGACGTGGTCCCATATACTTGACCAGCGCCGTCACTGCTATGAAGCACACACCGGTCGCCAACATCCAGAAGATGCCGACAAGCGGGCGCTGTGGGGTGCGGGTGACCATGCGGCATAGACACCGCGTTTTGCTCTAGACTGCAAGGGTTTATGTTAACAGCAAGCCCGCTGCTATGGCCCACATGGTAAAAGCGATCAGACCATCCAATATGCGCCAACTTGTGGGTTTGGCAAAGAGCGGTGCCAAGACGCGCGCGCCGTAGCCCAATGCGAAGAAGAAGCTGATGCTTGCCAAAACGGCGCCTGCACCAAACCAAATTCGGTTATCGTATTGAGCCGAAATCGATCCGATCAAAACCACCGTATCGAGATAGACGTGCGGGTTCAGCCAGGTAATTGCCAGCAAAGTCAAAAGCGTTGAACCGAGGGGCCTGTCCGTTATTCCGTCCGCCTGCAACGCGTGCCCCCCCTCCCATGCGGAGCGGGCATTCCGCCAACCATACCACATCAGAAATGCAGCACCGCCATATCGCATAGCGGTCTCGAACCAAGGCAATTTCTGCGCTAAAACGCCGAATCCCGCGACGCCGCCTGCGATAAGCACAGCGTCCGATGTACCACAGGTCAGACAGACCCAGAAAACATGTTCGCGCCGCAGCCCCTGACGCAGCACAAAAGCGTTCTGTGCGCCGATGGCGACGATCAGAGACAGGCTCAGGATAAATCCTGGGAAAAAGGCATCGAACACAGGCAGGCTCCTCGCTGGCTGGATATTGACTAAACCTCGCAATCGATTAAATCAAATTAAAGAAAATCACTGTAGATTAGATTTGCTAATGCTCATGGATCCCAACCAACTGGCCGCCCTAGCCGCAATCGTGCGTCATGGCAGTTTCGATGCCGCGGCCGCGCATTTGAAAGTGACGCCCTCCGCCATCTCACAGCGCATCAAAGCACTGGAAGAGCAGATGGGCACGGCTTTGATTTATCGCGGTCAACCCTGCGTGCCCACATCCGCAGGCACACGTCTTGCGCGTCACGCCGACGATGTCGCGTTGCTTGAAGCGCGTGTGATGGATGATGTCGCGCCTGCGTCTCGAGTTTCCGCCCCGCGTGTGCGGATTGCCGTGAACGCAGACAGTCTTGCCACATGGTTTGTAGCGGCGCTGGCGCAAAGTAGTGACATGCTGTTCGAGTTAGTGATCGATGATCAAGACACCTCGACAGATTGGCTATTGCGCGGGGCTGTCAGCGCTGCAGTCACCGGAGAGGCCAAGGCCGTCTCGGGATGCAATTGTCAATCACTTGGGGCGTTGCGTTATGTGGCGACAGCAAGCCCTGACTACATAGCACGGTGGTTTGACAAGGGCGTGACCGCGGAGGCCTTGGAATGCGCGCCTGTGCTGACCTTCAACACCAAGGACAAACTGCAGCATCGCTGGATCTCCCAATCGACAGGATTAAGCTTGATGCCACCGGCACATCAACTGCCCTCAACTCACGCATTTGTGGACGCCGCGCTGGTGGGGCTCGGATGGGGGCTCAACCCGCTGCCCCTTGTCGCGGAACATCTGAAAAGTGGTTCTCTTGTGCCGTTGATTTCGGATCAGCCTATGGACGTGCGTCTTTATTGGCAAACCAGTCGGTTGATGTCGGCGGCGCTTGACCCTTTGACGCGCGGCATAAAGGCCGTCGCGGCAGAACATCTCATTAAGAATTCTCACAGAACTGTGATTTAGAAAGATAAATCACGGAAATCTGAACCTAGATGATTGGCGTATACCTTTTTGTTCCCCATATGATGGGAAGAGTAATAAGGATGCGATTAAAATGTTAAATAATCAGAACAACCTCGACCTCACCGCGAAGGACATCGCGTTGATTGAGTCGGCGCTGCACACACAGAAGAAAATCCTGGCCGTCCAAAGAGAGGCCGGTGGCAGTGGAGCGCATAAAAAGATGAATGATTTGAAGAATTTAATGAAGCGCATCAATCGAAACAAAGTGCGAAAGTGCAGGGCCGAAACACAAAGCTGGTCATACTTCGCACGCATGTTGTTTTCCACCAGATGCGACCAAGCGCGTTAAGACGCCACGCGTCGCGCAAAGAAAAAGTCGCCCAGGCATCCGGAGCGGCTTTTTTCATTTAATAATGGCCAACCGATTACAGCGCCGCCATCACCTCATCTGAGGCATCAAAATTTGTCGTGACGCGCTGCACGTCGTCGTCGTCTTCGAGCGCGTCTATGAGCTTCATCAGTTTTTGCATGCTCTCCAGATCCATCTCTGTCGTGATAGTGGGCTTCCAAACCAGTTTGGTGCTCTCGGACTCGCCCAATTCACTTTCCAGCGCTGTTGCCACATCGTTGAGGTCCGTATCTGCACACCATATCACGTGGCCCTCATCGGTGCTTTCAACATCCTCCGCACCGGCTTCGATGGCCGCCATCATAACCGTGTCTGCATCACCCACGTCCGCCGCATATGTCACTTCACCTTTGCGGTCGAACATGAAGCCCACGCTGCCGGTCTCGCCAAGATTGCCCCCGTTTTTGGTAAAGGTGGATCTGACCGTTGATGCTGTCCGGTTTCGGTTATCTGTCATCGCCTCCACGATCACAGCGACGCCATTAGGACCATAGCCCTCATAACGAATTTCTTCGTAGTCATCGCCGTCGCCCGCCTGCGATTTTTTGATCGCGCGATCAATGTTGTCCTTGGGCATTGATTGAGACTTGGCCTCCTTGATGGCCAATCGCAAGCGCGGGTTTTTGTCCGGGTCGGGGTCGCCCATCTTGGCCGCGACGGTGATCTCTTTGCTGAACTTGGAGAACAGTTTTGCGCGCACAGCATCCTGGCGCCCTTTGCGGTGCTGGATGTTTGCCCATTTTGAGTGGCCGGCCATTGGAAGTTCCCATTCTTTGAGTTTGAGATTGTTTATCCGCCTGCCAGAGAACGCTCAACCCCTATGGTGCGCCGACCCCGAGCTGAACAACAATCATCACCAATCGCAGCGCCAGGCCCAACGTGAGCGCACCCAGCATCCAATTGGGCATGACCCGCGCAAAATCCTGAAAATAGCGTGCCTCTTCCCGCTTCAGCTGAACGGTATGCGGGTCTGCGCCCTGTGTTGCCAGTATTTCGGCCTGCCGCTCGTACCAGCGTGACCTCAAAAGATAGGAACAGGCCCAAATGGCCGGGCCAAGGATGAGCGCGTCAGAAATCAGATCGGCAGAGATCACTTTTTTACAGCGTTCAACTCGATCCGGTAGCCCAGCGCCTCGGCCAAGGCAAAGACCTTCCAGAGCGTTGGTCCGGTTTTCGACTCTCCGCGCGCAATGCGCGACAAGGCAGAGTGGTCAAATCCAAACTTCGCGCCAATTTCCCGGCCACTGAGGGCTGTATCATTCAGCATCCGGGCAATCACCTGAGCGCCCAAGGTACGCGCCAATTCCTCACCAACGTCGCGAAACACTGCGTTCTTCTCTGCCGGGCTGAGTGCGTCGAAAGCCTCCTCATGCGCAGTTTCATCCAAGACAGAGAGAGTAATCTCGGAGGTCTTGGCGGTCCGAACAGGTTTACGCGTCACCGCACGTCTGGTGGATTTTATCTCTGAACCCGAGTTAATCTGCACATCACTCATGGATAACCTCCTCATTTCGAGGTAAAAGTAACTGTTGTCTTGCAAAGCAACACTTAAGCCATATCGCCGTTTCTGTCAAGATTTCATCAAACGCCGCATTAAGGGGTATCCAGGGCTCGCACTTGAGTAATCAGGAGTTTTGCGCGTTTCGCCTCGCGCAACGCTGCGAGCCGACGGTCGCAATCTGCCAGAGTCCCGACAGACAAGAAAGCCAAGCGGCGATGGGTGTGTTCTGTATAGAGCACCAGGCACGCCAGCTCAAACTTTCGCGAACGAAACCGGGCAAAATACCCTTCATTATCCGGATCGTTCAGCCCGTTAATGGACTGAAACAAAACAGGCTTTTCCATGTCACGCAGAAAAGCTCCGAATTCTGGCGGCGGGTAGTACTGTTTCACATGACGGGCCTGCGCGACATGGCTCCAACGCAGATGGTCCGGAGAACGCCAACTGTTTTCGATTCCACGCAGATATCTGATCAGGCCAAAAATCCGCAGTTTCGTCTTGGATGCTGCGCGGGGACCCAGTTTACCGGCATCTTCCAGCGCCGTTGAAAATCCATTGGTGATTAAAAAGTTCAAATCAGACATAACCGCAGTTGAGGTAAAACAACTCGCGAAATCAAGTCTGTGGAGCAAGTCCCTGTGACGTCTGACCAAATCATTCTGTTTGCGCTTTTTGGCGCCGTATTTGGCTTGCTGCTGTGGGGACGGTTTCGATACGATATCGTGGCATTTTCCGCATTGATGATTGGTGTTGTAGTCGGTGTGGTCCCAACTGAAGATGCGTTTTCGGGTTTTGGCCATCCGGCCACGCTTGTGGTTGCTTTGGTCTTGGTGGTTTCTGCTGGTTTGGTGCGCTCGGGCGCGGTGTTTCTGTTCACGCGCACATTGGTCGATGCCTCACGCAGTCTGTGTGCACATATTGCTCTCATGGGTGCGTTTGGGGCGGTGCTCTCAGCTTTCATGAACAACGTCGCGGCTCTTGCCTTACTGATGCCTGTGGACATGCAAACCGCCCGCAAAGCCGGTCGTGCCCCGGGTCTTAGCCTGATGCCGCTCAGCTTCGCCACGATCCTTGGCGGCATGGCAACGCTGATCGGAACTCCCCCTAACATTATCATTGCCTCGATCCGCGAGGATGCCTTGGGCGCCCCATTTGCCATGTTTGATTTCGCCCCTGTGGGCGGTGCCGCCGCGTTGGCTGGTTTGATATTTGTCGCGCTTGTTGGATGGCGGTTTATTCCACAAAGCGACACGGCAGACGATACCAACGGTGACATTTCTCAATACATTGCCGAACTCATTGTGCCTGAAGGCAGCAAACAGATCGGCAAACGGGTTTCAGAATTGAACGATTCTGCTGACAAGGCGGATGTCGCAATTTTGGGTCTGATCCGGGATGGCAAGAGACGCTATGGGCAATCCCGCAACACCCTTTTAAATGCGGGCGATGCGCTTGTGTTGGAAGCCACGCCAGAGGCGCTGGATGAATTCCGCACCAGCCTTGATCTGGCAATCGCGGACACCAAGCGCGAGGAAGCCTTGCGCGCAGATGGTGAGGGAGTGGAAATCATCGAGGTCGTGGTGCCTGAGACCGCGCGCATCAACGGTAAGACCGCTCAGACCATTGGTTTGGCATGGCGCCAACGCAGCGTTTTACTGGGAATTTCCCGTCAAGGCAAAAGGATCACGAAACATCTGCGCAAAACCGAAATTAAAACCGGCGACATCCTATTGCTCTTGGTGCCGCGCGATACCGGGCAGGACGTGACAGACTGGCTGGGCTGCCTGCCTCTGGCTGATCGCGGTCTGGCGGTGACGGAAAACAGCAAGGTATGGTTGGCCATTGGTCTGTTCGCGGGTGCAGTTATTGCCGCCAGCGTCGGCTTGCTGTATCTGCCCATCGCCTTGGGACTAGTTGTTGTCGCCTATGTGTTGACGCGTATCGTGCCCTTGGGCGAACTATACGATCACATCAATTGGCCTGTAGTTGTTTTGTTGGGTTCGATGATCCCGCTCGGCGCCGCATTGGAAAGCTCTGGCGGGACCGAGCTGATTGCAGGCGCTTTGGTGTCATGGACAAACGGTCTGCCCGCATGGGCCGTTCTGACAGTGTTGATGATCGTGACCATGACGCTCTCCGATGTTCTCAACAATACCGCGACCACAATCGTCGCCGCGCCCGTGGGTATTCAGATGGCGCAAACCTTATCTGTGTCGCCAGACCCCTTCTTGATGGCCGTTGCTGTGGCTGCGTCGAGTGCTTTCCTGACGCCGATCGGGCATAAGAACAACACGCTTATTCTGGGCCCGGGCGGATATAAATTTGGAGACTACTGGCGCATGGGTCTACCGCTCGAAGTGATTGTTGTTGCAGTCTCTATTCCGGTGATCCTAGTCGTCTGGCCCCTGTAGCCGCCCAAGTGTTCCCATCAAGACTGGCATACGACGGAACGGCATCGTCTTTTCGTGTAAGGTAGACAAATTTTTTTTTGGTCGCAAGATACTGCAAAGAAATGGTTTTTCGCCGTTCGGCACATTGCTGTTACAACGGCCAGATCAGTGGAATGACCGCAGAAACGATCAAAGCCATGCTCAGGTTCAAAGGCACGCCAATGCGCATGAAATCGGTGAACTTGTAACCGCCCGGTCCATAGACCAGCGTGTTTGTTTGATACCCGATGGGCGTGGCAAAAGCGCAGGATGCGGCAATCATCACAGCAACCACAAGCGGGCGCGGGTCGAGGCCCAGCGCAGTTCCCAAACCAATTGCAAGTGGTGTCATGATCACGGCCACAGCGTTATTGGAAACCACTTCCGTGAAAGTTGAGGTCATAACAAAGACCACCAGCACAACCACGGTCGGGGGCATGTTGGTCAAAGCGGGCGAGACAGCATCAACAATAAGCGCAACTGCGCCGGAGTGCTGTAGAGCTGCGCCGACAGCCAACATCGCGAAAATCAAGGCAAGCAGCCGACCATCGATGAAAGAAAACGCCTCATCCGCGTCAATGCACCCAGTGACCAACACGAGAGCGACGGCCAGTACAGCCAGCAATAAAATAGGTGCCACGTTGAATGCCGCCAGTATGACGATCCCCGCGAGTGCGAGTATGGCAATGGGCGCATGGCTGCGACGAAATGCGCGCGCCGACGGGTGCGACACATCCACCATATCCATGTCCGCGGCCAGACGTTGAATGTCTTCTGGCGCGCCTTCGAGCAAGAGCGTATCGCCGATTTTTACAACCAGGTCATCTAGTTGGCGCCCGATGTTCTGATTGCGTCGGTGCACCGCCAGCGGGTAGACACCGTACCGGCGGCGCAGGCGCATGTCTCCCAAAGATCGCCCCACCATGCGACACCCCGGCGTGATCAACACCTCCACAGTGGAGGTCGCAACAGCCGAAACCTGATCCACTCGCTTGAGTTCTTTGTTGGCTTGGAGGCTGAGCAGCTCAGTCATCTGGGTGCGCAGCACGACACGGTCTCCGATTTGCAACGCCACGTCCTTGAGATTACGGCGCAACGAGGCATCACCGCGAATGACGTCAACGAGGCGCACGCCTTCGCGTTTGAAAAGTTGGACGCTGAGAACGTCGCGGCCGATGAGATTACTTTCGGCCGGGATCACAGCTTCGGTGAAAAACTTCATTTTGGAGCGATCCGACAGCATATTCGCCATGCTGTCGCGGTTCGGTAGCAAACGCGGAGCCACAACAGCCAAGTACAACAGACCCCAGACACAAACTACAAGTCCGATGGGCAGGATTTCGAAGATGGTAAAAGGAGCCAACCCCTGCCCGCGCGCGACACCGTCCACCAGCAGGTTGGTCGAGGTCCCGATCAAGGTAAGCGAGCCACCCATGATCGCGGCATAGCTGAGCGGAATAAGATATTTCGAGGCTTTGGCCCCGAGGGTCTGGCTCAACTGGACAACAACCGGGATCATGACGACCACTACTGGCGTGTTGTTCATGATAGCGGAGGCGCCCATCACAGAAAGGATCACACCCGCGACGGCCGATTTAGGGTGGGTTTTCGCATAGCGTTCGGCAATTTGCGTCAGCACTTCCAGCGCGCCTGTGCGCACTAGCGCGCCCATGACAATGAACATCGATGCAATCGTCCAGGGCGCTGGGTTTGACAAGACCGCGAGAGCGTCTTCATAGGGCAGAACGCCGAGCAACAGCATCAAGGCCGCACCGGTGATGGCCACAACCTCGGTCGGAAAAACCTCGCGTACAAACAAAAAGAACATCACCGCAACCACGGCCAGTGTCAGCACAGCACTGACGGTCGGTGAAAATTCAATGAGCGGGAACAATGTGATGCAGCCTTTACTTGCAGTTCAACCGGAAGTTAGTGTCGCTGATTGATCATCCGGGGGCAAGCACCGCTTTGACACGCGGCTGCACCAAATACATCCCTGCGAACATAAACAGCAAAGCGATCCAAACGCCGCTTGGATAAGTTTCATCCAGGATAAGTTTTGCCCAGAGCACTCCGAACCCAGTCACAAGGTAGCTGACCTGAACCGCAAATACAGACCCGGCGCGTCCTACCATCCAGACATAGCTGACATAGACGATGACGTGGATCACCGAGGCCAGAACCAATGCCTGCCCTTCGCGTGTCATCGCAGCATCCAACGGAATCCATTGCCCAGACAGAAGTGTGGCGGGCAACATGATGACGGCCCCCATCATCGAAGCGCCGTATAGAACCTGAAACGGATCCATACCTGCGGTTCCGAATTTGGCAACCAGATTGCTTTCGAGCCCGTAGCAAAACCCAGCGAGAAGCCCGACCAGCACCCAAAACACCGCTAAATTCAGCACCGAAGCACCAGGGAGCGCAATCAACATCACGCCAAACAAACCCAATAAGAGGCCACCGGCCCGACGCCAGGAAAAACGCTCCAATCCCATGATCAGTGCAATCGCAAATCCCCACATCGGCACCATCGACAGCAAGATGGAGGCGATGCCCGCAGGAAGATGCACGATCGACTGATAAGAGGCCGTGTTGGGGATCATGGTGCCGACAATCGCGACCATTAGGCATATGCCGATCTGTTTTCGCCCTTTTGGAAGACCTGTACCCCGCAACGCACAGATCACGGCCATCAAAGCTGCCCCAATGGCCAGTTGCCAAAAGATCAGACCAAAATGTTGGTATCCTGTGGAGACCGCGATCTTGCTCAGCGGGTGTGTCATCCCCCAGCCCGCACCCATCAATACGAGCACAGCGGTGCAGATGAAAACCTCGCGTCGCGTGAGCTGTTTCAAGGCTTTGCGGCTTGCAAAAGCCCCCCGTTGCGCACCATCGCGATCCGCTTGGCGCGACCTGTACGATCATCCGTTTCTACATAGACACCGGAGAGCGTGGCTTCGCCATTGGCGGGCGTAAACCGATCCCGCGGCATGCCAGTGATGAACCTGCGCATCGGTTCGGTCTTTTCCATGCCAATCACGGAATTGTAGTCGCCACACATGCCTGCATCAGTCAAATAGGCTGTTCCGCCGGGCAAAACCATCGCATCTGCCGTGGGCACATGGGTATGCGTGCCAACCACGAGACTGGCACGTCCATCGCAGAAATGGCCCATTGCCATTTTCTCGGACGTCGCTTCGCAGTGCATGTCCACAATCACAGCCTGCGCCATGCCACCCAGAGGATGCGTTTTCAAAACCGGTTCCACCGCGGAAAAGGGATCATCAAACGGGCGCTTCATAAAGACCTGACCCAGAATCTGCGTCACAAGAACTTTGCGCCCGTTCTTGGACGTAAAGAGACGCGCGCCTTTACCCGGCGCTGTTTTGGAAAAGTTCAAGGGCCTGATGATGCGGGGTTCCTGTTCAATGAACCTAAGCATGTCCTTTTGATCGAAGGCGTGATCTCCAAGTGTCAGGCAGTCCACCCCTGCGTCCAGAAGCGTTTTGGCATGCGCGCCCGACAAGCCAATACCTGACGTCGCATTTTCGCCATTGACCACGACAAAATCCAGTTTCCACGCTTCGCGCAAACCCGAAAGATTTTCGGTGATCGCGCGCCGACCGGCCCGCCCCATGACATCGCCAAGAAACAAGATTTTCATGTTTGATCCGTAGGGCGCGCCGACACACAGAGCAAGAGGTTTGCTGCAGAAAATTGGCGCGCATTGCGATAGCCGCCGAGAGACTCCTGCGCTAGACTTGGGTAAGTTCAGCAAAAGGGATGGCGCTATGGCATGGAATGATATCAAATCCGCAGGCGGCTTGGCTGTGATCACGGGAGGGGCCAGCGGTGTTGGCTTGGCAGCCGCACATCACCTGGCCAAGGAAGGTTTCGACATCCTTCTGGCGGACATAGCTGAAGAACAATTAATCACTGCCGCAAAGGGTCTGCGTGATGCGGGGGCCACAGTACACACGGCAGTCACTGACGTGTCAGACGCAGGCGCGGTGACCGCATTGGCGCAAACTGCTTTCGGCCTTGGACCGGTAGCCGTGGTAATGAACAATGCGGGCATTGGCATCGATTCCGACACGATTCAGAAGCCGGAGGTATGGCGTAAGACCTTCGATGTGAATTTCTTTGGTATACTTAATGGCGTACAAGCATTTGTCCCAGGGTTGATTGAAGCCAACAGACCAAGCGCCGTGATCAACACTGGCTCCAAACAGGGGATCACGACGCCGCCTGGCAATCCAGCCTATAATGCCTCCAAGGCAGCAGTTAAGGTTTTGACTGAACAGTTGGCGCATGAGCTACGCGAAATGTCCGCGCCCGTCGATACGCATCTTTTTGTGCCAGGGTTCACCTATACCGGCATGATCGCGGCGGTGATGCCGCAAAAACCAGACGGTGCGTGGACCAGTGAACAATGCGTCGACTACTTGTTTGGTCGTGTCGCGCAGGGCGATTTTTACATCCTGTGTCCTGATAACATGGTAAATGAAAACACCGATGCGCGCCGCATCTTGTGGGGGGCCGGTGACATTGCCGAGAACCGCCCGGCCTTGTCCCGGTGGCATCCCGTATGGGCAGAAGCGTTCAGCGCTTTTGAAAAAGGGTGAGCGCAGCGCCATCACAGCTTAAACCACCAACCCAATCTTGTTGAATTGGTGGTTTTCTGTGCTTTTTTGCATGCAACACGTGGCGGTAATCGCAGCAAGGCTACGCGGACCGAAAGTCAACAACATTGCTTTCGGTGACGACAAAATCGAGCTTTTGATCCGTCGTCTCAATTGGCAACGAGGCCGCTTCTTGCTCAGAGTATGCAAATCCAACCGCCAGTGTCGGACGCGCAGCACGCAGGCGCTCCAGCGTGCGGTCATAGAAACCGCCACCGTACCCCAAACGCCCACCGTTTGCATCAAAGGCAACCAACGGCACAATCACAATCTCCGGCTCGAAAAACTCAGGCTGAGCTGGAATGCGCGCGCCAAAAGGCCCGTTCACCAATGGCAAATCCGGCTCCCATCGCGCGAATTTCAGGGGTAACCCCGCGCCCATAATCACCGGGATTCCGACTGGCCCATGCGCTGCAGCTTCTGACATGGCTGGCACCGGATCGATTTCGGTGCGGATGGGCATGTAGCCAGAAAGAGGCACACCTCGATGGCCAGCTAAAAATCCGGAAAGAACTCCAGCCGCGACACCAAAGTCACTCGCATGCGCCTTTTTGCGTCGGGCAAATCCCTCCTTACGCGCAGTGTCTTTGACTTCAGCGAGGTCGGTCACAGCAAGACCATCGCAGCAAGGCCGAGGAAAGCAAAGAAGCCCACCACATCTGTGACCGTTGTTACAAACGCCCCGGATGCCAAGGCAGGGTCAACACCAAAACGTTCGAGCAAGACGGGAATTGCCGTACCAGCAAAACCGGCGACGACAAGGTTTATCACCATTGCTGCAGCAATCACATAGCCCAGCGCGGGTGATCCAAACCAAATCACCCCGACGAGGCCCATGACCACGGCAAAAATCACGCCATTCACCAAACCTACTAAAACTTCACGACGTATAACCCGCCAGATGTTCGCGCCTGTAAGGTCTTTGGTGGCAATGGCCCGCACGGCGACTGTAAGAGACTGTGTACCGGCGTTGCCTCCCATCGAGGCGACAATCGGCATGAGTACAGCGAGGGCCACAATTTGCGCAATTGCCGCCTCGAACTGCGAAATGACCACGCTGGCGGCAATGGCGGTGACCAGATTGACGGCCAGCCAAGGCAGCCTTTGTTTGGTTGTCTCAATCACGCGATCCGACAAGGACCCCTCGCCCACACCCGCCAAACGCAGAATATCTTCTTCATGTTCTTCGTCTAACACAGCCATGGCGTCATCGATGGTGATCACGCCGATCAGCCTACCCTCATCATCTACAACCGGCGCAGAGATCAGGTGATATTGGTTGAAGGCATAGGCAACGTCAGATTCCTCTTGTAAAGCCGGAATGACCTGAAAGGTTTCCTCCTGGATATCAGCCAGTTTGGTAGCGCGTTTGGAACGCATCAGTTTGCCCAACGTGACATTGCCAATCGGATGCAAACGTGGATCGACAATCACGATATGGTAGAACTGGTCCGGCAGTTGCTCTTCGGGCGTGCTGCGCAGATGGTCAATTGCTTCGCCGACGCTCCAGTGTTCAGGGGCCATCACCACCTCTCGCTGCATCAAGCGGCCGGCGGAATATTCGGGGTATCCCAATGCGCGCTCGACGGCGTCTCTGTCTACATCTTCCAGCGCCTCCAGGATGGCTTCCTGTTGGTGATCTTCAAGGTCTTCGACCAGGTCAACGACGTCGTCGCTGTCCATGTCCCGCACCGCTTGCGTCAGGACTTGATGCGGCAGAACTGCGATCACCTCCTCGCGGACGGACTCGTCAAGCTCGGAGAGGATCTCACCGTCAAATTCACGACCATAAAGGCGAACCAGCCTCGACCGATCGAACGCATTGATCTGCTCTAGAAGATCTGCAATATCCGCCGCATGCAGTGGCTCCATCAGCTCTGTGAGCTTGGCGGAATCCTCTATATCAACCGCATACAGAATGGACGAAATCGCCTTGGGATCAAGGACATAAGCGTCCTCGTCAGTTTCCGCATCCAACTCCACGGTTTGATCCGACATTCGCTAAAGTCCCTTCCTGCTCACAGGACCATATGCGCGCGTCGGATCGGATACAATGGTCGTGCGCCGTACATCCACCTTCCAGTTGTGGCAGGCAAACGAAGAGCTTAAAGAAAAGGGATGAGCGTACAAACTCTCCTATTGGGCCAGACATTCGTCGCCCGTGGCAATCCTTTGGAAACGCCCTGGCAAGACGCTGTCAGCGTCAACACATCAGGCGCGGTTCTCATTGATGGCGCGCAGATCAGTGCCGTCGGCGACGCTAGTGTTCTGCGCGCCGCGCATCCGAAAGCCAAAATCGTGGATTACGGCATGCACCTGATCTGCCCTGGTTTTGTGGATGCTCATGTGCATTATCCCCAGACCGCAATGATCGCCAGCTGGGGCAAACAACTGATCGATTGGTTAAACACCTATACGTTTCCGGAAGAGATGCGGTTGGAGGATCCGGTTTATGCCAAATCGATCGCGTCGCGGTATCTGGACCTCGCGTTGGACCACGGCACCACAACCATGTGTTCCTTTGCCACGATCCATCCCACAAGCGTAGATGAATTTTTTACTCAAGCTTCCACCCGCGACATGCGCGTTGTCGCAGGCAAGACATGCATGGACCGCAACGCGCCGGACGGGCTTCGCGACACGGCGCAGACGGCATATGACGACAGCAAAACTCTACTAGATCGCTGGCATGGAACCGGGCGCGCGCATTACGCGATCACCCCTCGGTTTGCGCCGACATCAACACCTGAACAACTTGATGCTCTGGGAGCCCTATGGCATGCGCATCCTGATTGCCTGATGCAGACTCACATTAGCGAACAATTACCAGAAATTGACTGGGTTCGTAACCTGTACCCCGATGCGCGCGACTATCTCGACACTTATGAAACCCATGGCTTGCTCGGCGCGCGGGCGGTGTTTGGCCATGCCATTCATCTTGAACCGCGAGAGATTGACCGGATTGCCGAGACCGGTGCCGCCCTGGTCCATTGCCCGACTTCGAACACATTCATCGGCTCAGGTCTGATGGATTTGGCGGGGCTGGCGACACGACGTATTCCTTTGGGACTAGCAACCGATACGGGCGGTGGGTCGTCCTTTTCCATGCTGCGCACCATGGCCGCCGCGTATGAAATAGCCCAATTGCGGGGCACCGCGTTGCATCCCGCACAATTGCTGTGGCTGGCAACGGCGGGTTCCGCCCGGAGCCTGCATCTGCAGGATCACATCGGCACGCTTCGTGCAGGCAGTGACGCAGATCTTGCAATACTGGATCTTGAATCAACACCAGCGATTACGCAGCGCGCGCGCGAGGCAAATACTGTTTGGGAAGCCATTTTCCCGACTGTGATGATGGGAGATGATCGGGCGATCGCTGATGTATGGATCGCCGGACGCAAACGAGCGTGCAAAGAACCAGTTACGCCTTAAGCGAACTGGTCAACACCCGGGTGCGGCCAGTACCATGACCCAGATGTAATCGCCCGCTTCGACCAAAGCGAACTCCGTCACCTCTGTCGACAACATGTTCCGTTTGTGGCCCGGAGAATCGGCCCAGGCTTGCATGACCTCGGACAAAGATTGCTGTCCCTTTGCAATATTCTCGGCCACAATGCACCAGCCGTACCCTAGGCGCGACACCCGCTGCGCCACACTCGACCCATCACTGCCGGTGTGATCAAAAAAGCCGGACCGTGCCATGTCCAAGGCATGCGACTGGGCTGCCGCCTCAAGCTCCGTTGAATAAGCCACGGGCGCGCGTCCTTCACCACTGCGATAGGTGTTGAGCGCCTGCAGGGCCGCACTGTCCGCGCCGGCCATCCCCGTCGATGTCAATAAAACAAGAAAACTGTAAATCAACCTCATATCGCATCTCGCAACTCGCGCGCCATTCGGTTTTGCCGCGCCACCAAAGCTCCCATGTCCAAGGTAACAATCTGACCATCCCGTACCACTTCGCGACCTTCCACGAACAGGTCACGCACAGTTGTTGGCCCAGCCAGCAGCAACGCCGCCGGGTCCCAGCTGCCCGCAGACTCGATACCCGACACATCCCAAACAGCGATGTCCGCACGCGCCCCCACAGCGATCCGTCCGCATTCCGGTCGGCCCAACACATCCGCCCCGCCGCGCGTTGCAATCTCCAGAGCAGTGCGTGCGCTCATGGCGTCCGCCCCTTGGGCAACCCGTTGCAATAGCATGGCCTGACGCGCCTCTGCCGCAAGATTACCCGCGTCATTGCTGGCAGACCCGTCAACGCCCAGCCCCACCGGAACACCTGCGGCACGCATCGCTTTGACGGGAGCGATCCCACTTCCGAGGCGGCAATTGGAGCAAGGGCAATGCGCGACACCTGTTTTGGTTTGTGCAAACAACTCAATCTCGGAAGCATCTAGTTTGACGCAATGCGCGTGCCAGACATCCGGTCCGACCCACCCCAAATCCTGCGCATATTGGCCAGGACGACAACCAAATTTCTCCAGTGAATAGGCAATGTCCTCGTCATTTTCAGCCAGATGCGTATGCATCATCACGCCTTTATCGCGCGCGAGCAAAGATGCTTGACGCATCAGATCCCTGCTTACAGAGAAAGGCGAACATGGAGCTACGCCGACTCGGCACATCGACTCGGGACTCGCGTCATGAAACCCATCAATCACACGGATGCAGTCTTCCAAAATCGCATTTTCTTCCTCAACTAAGCTGTCCGGCGGCAGGCCACCCGCCGAAACACCTATGCTCATCGCTCCTCTGGTTGGCTGAAACCGGATGCCGATTTCCGCAGCCGCGTGAACGGTATCCTCGAGGCGAGAGCCGTTCGGGTAAACATAGAGATGATCACTGCTGAGCGTGCAACCTGACAGGGCTAATTCGGCCAACCCCACCTGTGCTGAAGTAAACATGTGATCCGGTGTAAACCGGGCCCAGATTGGGTAAAGCGCCTGAAGCCATCCAAAAAGCAGAGCATCCTGTCCTCCTGGCACCGCCCGGGTCATCGACTGATAAAGATGGTGATGTGTGTTCACCAAGCCCGGAGTCACCACACAGGCACTGACATCGATGGACGGCGCGTCACTCCTAAGGTTGCTGCCAATTTCGGTGATGACGCCATCAACAATCAGTATGTCGGCGAATTCTACTTCGCGCCGTTCGTCGTCCATGGTGAGAACATGCGCCGCGTCGCGCAGCAAAAGACGCCTCACGGAGTGACCTCGGCCAGAATTGCCAAGGCCTGAGCGTGGACATCGGCGTTTGCTGCGGCCAGAGCGCGCCCACCATGATGCGCCGGACGGCCCTGCCAATCCGTCACAACACCGCCAGCAGCTTCAATAAGCGCAATGGGCGCCTGAATGTCATAGGCCTGTAAACCGGCTTCGACCACAAGATCGATCTGCCCCGCCGCCAGAAGCGCATAAGCGTAGCAATCCATGCCATACCGAGTAAGTTTGGTTTGTTCTGCCAAGGCTCTAAATGCCGCGCCTTCAGCAGCTGTACCCACTTCGGGGAAAGTCGTGAAGATAATGGCGTTTTTCAGGGCTTTTGTCGCTCGCGTGCGCAAGTCAACCTGCCCCTGAGGCCCGCGCATTTGTGCCCGCCCCCACGTGCCAAAAAACCGTTCGCCGATATAGGGCTGATCGATCATCCCATAAAACGGGCCCTGATCGTCCGATACTGCAATCAAAACACCCCATGTGGGCGTGCCGCTGACGAAACCACGTGTTCCGTCGATGGGATCAAGCACCCAGGTCAGACCGCTTTGACCCTCTTTCGATCCATATTCTTCACCAAGAATTGCATCGTCTGGGCGCTCTCTAGCCAGAATAGCGCGCATCGCGCATTCTGCTGCGCGATCAGCTTGCGTTACCGGGTCGTAACCTCGATCCAGCTTGTTGTCTTCTACCAAATCGAAGCGACGAAAGTATGGTAGGATAGCCGCGCGAGCGCTGTCAGCCAAAAGATGCGCAATGCTTTCCAACGCGAGAATTTCGTCTGGGGACTGTCGACTGTCGCTGATCATGCGCCCCTCGTGCCACTCCGACGTCAAAGAGGCAAGAGAGGTAGGCCCATCTCAGATATTCAGAGCAAGCGCTGAATACTCTGCCAGAACATTTTTTGGTCAGGCAACATCGCTCAGAACACGTGCCAGTTCAAACAGGCGTCTGCGTTGATTCTCAGGGATAGCATAATAAGATCGAACGAGATCCATCGCTTCTTTGTCACCCATCATATCCGCTGAAATCACATCGCTTGCAGTTTCAGCACCATCTTCGGCTTTGAGGCCATCAAAAAAGAACGCGACATCGACCTCAAGCGCATCAGCAATATCCCAGAGGCGCGATGCACTCACGCGATTTGCGCCAGTCTCATATTTTTGGATTTGTTGGAACTTGATGCCTACACATTCCGCCAGTTTCTGCTGTGTCATGCCAACAAGCCAGCGACGCTGCCGGATTCGCTTTCCAACGTGAACGTCTACGACATGTACCATCTGATTATTCCTTGCTTTAACCTTGCTAAAAAAGGTGGCCAACTGACTTTCAATGGTTGTTGGCACAACCTAGCCGCGAACACCGAAATACACTTATGCTTAAAAACAATAGTGGAAATCAGCATGCAATCAACAACAAACGCATCCCATTTTTGTGAACGTCAAACGCCAAGCGCCTCTTTAATGCTGGCTTATCCAAGGATTTCAGCGGCTTTGCCATTTTGCTCGCTTACAGGAAGATTCCGTTAAAAATTTTACTAAAAGTCAAAATTTCAGCGGAAATTAACTACTATAGGTTGAATTTGAAGTTCCCAAATTAAGTATTTGATAATGTATTTTCTGTGCAAAACAGTCTCGTCTCTGCGCATTTGCGCCTGCTCAACATAGGCGGAAAATGACCTCGTTGCGCTTATTCTGGCGGATATTTGCCGGATCAAACAAAAAATGTCTCATTTTTTTCACGTAATCTCTCCCAGAAAACACAGATTGCACGATCTGGAAAGCTCTCACCCCACTTTCAATCTTAGAGATTCCACTCGCGCAAAAGCCCTGCGCAAAACATCTGCCAGAGCATCATGAACGACACCCTTTTTGACCTGCGCTCCGTAAAGGTTGATCAGCTGCAGGGGTAATTCCGGCAATGCGCCGCCGTGATCTATGCGTTCCAGATGTGGCGGTTCGGTGCCTTCAATCATGGTGTGAATCGCCAAATCAGCACTCACCGTCGCCTCAATTGTCCGATCACTATCGGTTTCGACGATCACATCCCAAGGGATACCAACCGAGTCCAATGCCTCAACGACACGTGGTCGGAATGTACACAGCCTCCCAAAAGCCAACTTCAGCGGTTTTTGCCGCCACGCAGCGCCACCCGGAGCTCCGATCCAACGTAGAGGTTTGCGACTCAGCGTCTCTGCACCTGGCTCAATATTGTTTTCCGTGGTGAGAATCAGATCGCACTCCCCGCGCCCAAATTTCTCTTTGAGTGCGCGAGTGTAAGAGGACACCAACTGAACTTTAACACGCGGGAATGCTGCATGAAATTGTTTCAGAACCTGCGGAATTGCCGGGTAAACGATATCATGCGGTACTCCCAGGACAATCTCGCCTTCATACGCCTGATCCGTGAGGCGCCCAATAACTTCATCGTTTAATGCAACCATGCGACGGGCGTAAACCAACAATTGTTCACCAGAGGCCGTCAGAGCAATCGTACGGCCTGATCTGTCCAGCAGTTCCAAACCCAACAATTCCTCCAAGCGCTTGAGCTGCATTGAAACGGCAGATTGGGTCAAATGCAAAAAACCGGCGGCGCGCGTGACTCCACCCGCGTCAGCGACAGCTACAAACGACCGCAAAGTCGTGACGTCCAAATTTCTCATATCAAGCTTCCTGATGATTGGCTTCACAAACATTCGTTTTACTAATGAAGCATAGCGTACAATATACATCAAGTAATTTGATGAAATCCACTCAATACATCACGAAAGGAAAGTACAATGGCCCTGATTGATCATTTTCAACAAACACAACACTGTGCCGCACAGAAACCGCGCAGAGGCCTGAAGGCACTCGTGACGCTTTGGCGAACCCGCCGTGCTCTTGCCCAACTCGATGACCGCGCATTGGAAGACATCGGTGTAACCCGCCATGCGGCCGATCTCGAAGCCAAACGCAGTATCTGGGACGTGCCGCAATCATGGAAATTTCACTGAAGACAAATGTAAAATCCGCCGGTTTGGCTCGTTGGTAACACTTTGTTAGCCTAATTTGGTCAAACCGGCATAAACCCGACCGAAAAACCTTGAAATACGCCTCATAGGCACCGATATTCGTTTGAGAGAACGCTCAGAGGGTCTGATGCGTGAAAAAAACGTTTTATTGGAGGTCTTAATGGCTGACGTGAACACAATCCGGTCTGTTGCCGGGTCCCGCGCCGACCAGATTGATGAGGGTCTGCGCACCCATATGAGCAAAGTCTACGGCACGATGTCCGTAGGCATGTTGATCACCTTTGCTGTGGCTTGGGCAGTTGGTACTGCGCCGGGATTAATGGCGGTCTTCCGTGATCCAGTCACCTTGTCACCAAACATTCTTGGATGGATCGTAATGTTCGCGCCTCTGGGCATGGTTTTCGCCTTTGGTGCAATGATCAATCGCATGTCGGCTGCAGCGGCTCAACTGTTCTTCTATGCCTTTGCAGGTGTGATGGGACTTTCGATCTCGTGGATCTTTGTGGCCTTCACCGGCATGTCGATCGCGCAAATCTTCCTGATCACATCCATTTCCTTCGCCGGTCTGTCTCTCTGGGGCTACACGACGAAAAAGGACATCTCCGGTTGGGGCAGCTTCTTGATCATGGGCGTTATCGGTCTGGTTGTGGCGTCGATTGTGAACATCTTCCTCGGGTCCCCGGCGATTATGTTTGCCATTTCAGCCATCGGCGTTCTAATCTTTGCGGGTCTGACAGCTTACGACACGCAGAACATCAAGAACACCTATCTCCAGCATGCGCATCACGGTGACCAGGAATGGCTGCAAAAGTCAGGTATCATGGGCGCCCTGAGCCTATATCTGAACTTCATCAACATGTTCATGATGTTGTTGTCCCTGTTCGGAAACCGCGAATAAACTAGCTTCGCAAGTGAGTTGACGAAAAGGCCGGTTCTCAAAGAGCCGGCCTTTTTTGTTGCGTTCTCGCAATCTAGTACATCGGATAAAATCACACCGTAACTCACTTGCTGTCATGCGGAGGGACACAAGAGCGCTGATGTATGCCGGTTTTCAAGGATAGATGGCTGCGCCATTTTTCGATTGTTGCAATTGCCCAATCTCATCACGTCACTAGACGTGCGTTTTGCAGCGACAATGATGGAAACCGTACAGTCGGTCTGCGTCAGTTTTCGAATTTCCTGACAGCACAAAAAAACCACGCAGGGTTTGCGTGGCTTTGTCAAATCTTGTGAAAGAAGGACTACTTGATCTTGCCTTCTTTATATTCGACGTGCTTCCGCGCAACCGGGTCGTATTTACGTACGACCATTTTCTCGGTCATTGTGCGGGCATTTTTCTTGGTCACGTAGAAGTGGCCTGTCCCCGCGGAGGAGTTCAGACGAATCTTGATCGTGGTTGGCTTGGCCATGTTACTTCTCCTGCTGCAATCCCGCTCCGGTGAGCGAGCGCGTCAATCCTGAAGCCCGGCTTTTAACTGGATGGGCCACCAAGTCAACCGCAAAAGCCAGGTTTTCCGTCGTTCTACTTCGCGTCGTGTAGGTTTACCTATCCACTTAACTGTTTCGAACCATACAAGGCATCAGATCACCTATTTTGGGAAAAACGATAAGCCGCGCCTAATGCAATCATCGTTCGTACCTGTCCTGGCTGGCCTATTGCCTGAAAGTTCACACTTTCCATATCAGATCTATGCGCGGAAGGCCTGTAAGCCGGATTCTGTTCCCCAGATTGCTCTGGTTCGATGACCATTCCTCTTGCCACCCGGTTGCCCGGACAGCTCTAGCTGCCAACCCGGATCTGCTCGGGCAAAAGCAACCCTGTCTTGCGACACGCGATCCCTATTTGGCATTGCTCCCGGTGGGGCTTGCCTTGCCGCCACTGTTGCCAGCAGCGCGGTGGGCTCTTACCCCACCTTTTCACCCTTGCCACAGTTATGTGGCGGTTTGTTTTCTGTGGCGCTTTCCGTCGGGTTCCCGACAAGTTGCCTTATCGATTCCCGCCCGGGCGTTACCCGGCACCGTTGCTTCTTGGAGTCCGGACTTTCCTCTGACACCGACTTCGATGCCAGCGGCCATCCGCCCTTCCGCGCACCGCGTTACCTGCGCTCAAATCAAGCCCGCGTCAATAACTGATCGCGCGCAAGCTGACACAGGGGCGTTTCCAAAAAAAGCATTGTCAAAGGCGGTGATAGAGTTGCTTGTCAGCTTTTGTCTCCGGGCCATCGCGCCACGGTGCGAAGCGCATCCGCGCCGCTGACAAAAGATGCTCATCATCGGCAGGCGCTGTATAACCAGCGGCAAGAGCCGCACTTCGGAAGCTGGCTTCGGTGAGTTTACACAAAACAGGTCCGGCAAGGCCTTGCCGGGCAAGGCGCGCCCAGTCAAACTTGGGGCCCGGATCGAATTTCCGGCCCGGGGCCATGTCGGAATGACCTATGACATCCTCCGGGGCTACCGGCCAGCGGCTTCGAATGTCCCGGATTAGATGCTCCAAAGCTACCATTTGCGGCTCCGCAAACGGATGATCTCCTCGGTTGTCGAGCTCAATCCCTATGGATCTTGAATTGATATCGCTGAACCCGCGCCACTCGCCTGCTCCGGCATGCCACGCCC
>NZ_JBGCEQ010000059.1:0-31658 GCF_045106495.1 Roseobacter sp. | reverse complement strand
GATTTTTCGACCGACAGCTCTAGAGTTGGGCAGCGATTGCGTCAGATTGGGCTGGACAACAAAGCCTCGCAGCAACCGCAGATGACCTGGGCGCTTTATCCCGGAGAAGAGCCGGTAACAGTCACCGTGCGCTGTCAGTCGGTCCTGCTTGAGCAGAAGACCGACGCAGTACTCGTTGAGGTCATCAGCGAACGGGATGCCTTTGTTGACATAGAATCCTCAAGACTGGACGAGGCCGTTCACTACTCGGGCGTGATGCTCAGCATGTTTTCCAAATCTGGTGAACTGTTGACGCAGAACGCAGCAGCTTTTGAATGCTATGGCCCCGCCAAAGGTGACATCCGCGATCTGGAGAACAGGTTGATCGATCCCGACGTGGTGGGCCAACTATTCGAGACTTTGGCGCGTTCTGGTGCTTTTGATGCGGAACTCGAGGTTCGCACCAGCACCGGGTTCAAGACGCACCGCGTAAAGGCGCGCTGGGGAAGAGATCCGGCCACGGGCAACAAGGTGGCGGTTTTAAGCGAAGATGACATGTCAGATATTGTCCGATTGCGGTCCGAGCTATCTGAACTTAATGCACATCTGGAAGAGCGTGTCCTCGAGCGCAGCAAAAGTCTGAAAATCAGCGAAGAACGATTTTCTCTGGCCATGCAGGGTGCCAACGATGGATTGTGGGATCGCAATTTGGAGAATGGCGAGATCTATTTCTCGCCCCGTTGGTTGGAAATACTCGGATTTGAACCAGATGATCCTGTCCCGAGTATCGACTCCATTCTCTCGCTTATTCATCCAGATGACCGGGAGGATGTTGAAGCCACGATGATCGCTCCCGAACCCAATGGAACCGCCGCGACAAGTGCGGAATTCCGCATACGGCACAAAGAGGGTCATTGGGTCGATATCCTGTCTCGGGAATTCTTGGTGGTTCGGGATGGAAAAGTTGCTCGGATCGTTGGTACTTATGTCGATATTACGGAGCGCAAGCGGAGTGAACGCTCCCTTCGGCGCCTCAAGGAAATTTTGTTCGAAGGTAGTGAAGCGCTTCCGCTTGGCGTGGCTTACTATGATCAGGATTTCAGACTGGTCATGAACAACTCGTTCTACACATCGATGCTTCCGGTCAGCGCGCATCTTCTGGAACGTGGCGTTTCCTTTGAGGAGATTATACGGAATACGGCTGACTACATGGCGCCGCAATTCGGCTACGACGATCCCGAGAAATATGTTCAAGACCGGATCAAATCGGGCCGGAGCAAACCCCAAAAGTGGGTGCATGAACAATCAACGGGTCGCACCATTATCGCGACTGAAATTCCTACTAGCGGCAACGGCATGATTTCAATGATTGAAGATGTCACGCATGAGAGAGCCCAGCAGAAGAAACTGCAGCAGGCCCAGAAAATGGAAGCCATTGGGCAACTGACCGGTGGCGTGGCGCATGATTTCAACAATCTCATGGCTGTAATTATGGGCAATCTCGAGTTGCTCCAATGTGATATCGGTACAGAGCGCTTTGATGTGAATGAAAGCAATATGTTGATTGATGCGGCAATCGAGGCCGTCAAGCACGGCGCCGACTTGACCAACAGCATGCTGGCTTATGCGCGCAAGGCGCGGCTCGAACCTTCGGTTTTAGACATCAACGAGACGGTCCGCGGAACAGAACGTTGGATGCGGCGCACCATTCGCTCGAACATCCATATCGAAACGGTTCTGCAGGCCGGAGTTTGGCCGATCAAAGTTGATCAGAGTTCGCTGCAGAGTGCATTGGTTAACCTGATACTGAATGCGCGCGATTCAATTGATGGCAGCGGCAAGTTGACCATTGAGACCGCGAATTTGCGTATCGACGAAACCTATCTCGAAAGCCGATCCGAGAACATTCCGGTGGGCCGCTACGTCATGGTTGCAATATCCGATAGCGGACGCGGCATCGCGCCAGACGTGATTGATCACATTTACGATCCGTTTTTCACGACCAAATCTGTTGGCAAGGGGACAGGTCTTGGTCTTTCGATGGTAGATGGGTTTGTCAGACAATCCGGCGGGACCGTGCAAGTCTATTCGGAGCCGGGGGAGGGCACGAGTTTCAAACTCTATTTTCCAGCGCTCCCGCAAAATAAGGCCATGACGCGAACCGAACCCGCATCATCGCGATCAGACACAAGCATGCAGGGCGCGCGTCCGCGCCTGCTGATTGCAGAGGACAAACTCGAGGTCATGGCGGTTTTGGAAAAGACGCTTGTCATGGCGGGTTACGACGTGACCACAGCCATCACCGGGGACATCGCCTATGCCGTTTTCAAGGCGGATCCCAGCTTTGATGCTGTCCTGACCGATATCGTCATGCCCGGCCGGTTGCAAGGCCCCGAATTTGCAAAGGAGTGTCGCTTGTTAAGGCCTGATGTGCCTTTCATTTTCTTGTCTGGCTATGCATCGGAGGCGACGGTTCATGGCAACGGTCTTTTGCCGGAAGACATTCGCCTGATGAAACCTGTCTCACGGCATGACCTGTTGAGCGCAGTTGAAAAATGCCTGAAAGTCAGTCGCAGCAAGGACTGAACGCAGTCTTTGCATAGATGGGTGCGGCGATGGTTCACAAGGGCAGTGCTCGGATTCCTTTTGCCCAGAGACCGTGTGCCGCCTGTGACAATTGCGTCTCGGGTTCCGACGCGCCAACACTGGCGCGCCGGGAAAGCTGTTATGCAGGTCCGGCGCCCTGCGTGCCGACATAGACGGAATAGATGGATTGGCTTGCAGCCATGAATAACCTGTTCCGTTTTGGGCCGCCGAAACAGACGTTGCCGCAAATCTCCGGAATACGGATCCGCCCCAGCAGTGTGCCATCTGGCGCCCAGACAGTGACGCCGGAATAACCGACATTGCGACCGGCATTGGAAGAGGCCCAAACGTTGCCTGCCACGTCGCAACGCACGCCATCGGGTCCACATTTTACATCGTCCACCATGCATTCGGTGAAGACGCGCCGGTTGCTCAGCGTCATGTCGTCATTCACATCAAAAGCGATGATGTTGCCTTGGCCACCAGGACCGGTATCGCCCGGACCTTTGCCAGTTGAAGCCACATAGAGCGTTTTATAGTCTGGCGAAAAGCAAAGGCCGTTGGGATCTGGCGCGTCTTCTTCCGAAGCGACGCGGGTCACATTTCCGTCCGTGTCAACCCTGTAACAAGCGGTCTCCATTTCCCGTACGGCGTCGCCGATTTCCGGAGGCTGACCCAGCCGGTTGTTGAGCAGACCTTCCGGATTTGTCGGTCCGCCCGGCGCATCAGGTGCGCCTTCGTAAAGTTGGCCGCCATAGGGTGGATCAGTGAACCAATAGCTTCCATCAGGATGCGCCACGATGTCGTTGGGCGAATTAAAGCGTTTGCCATCAAATCGATCGGCCAGAATGGTGGTTGCGCCATCGTTTTCATATCGTACGACGCGGCGGGTCAGGTGTTCTGCACTCAGTTGGCGACCGTGAAAATCAAAACTGTTTCCGTTCGAATTGTTGCTGGGCGAGCGGAATTCAGAGACATGACCATCATCTTCCAACCACCGCATTTGTCGGTTGTTTGGAATGTCGGACCACACAAGATAGCGCCCCTGTGCATTCCAGGCCGGGCCCTCCGCCCAAAGCGCGCCGGTCCAGAGCCGTTGGATTGGTGCATTTGGTTGCATCACACCCCAAAACCGATCATCCGCAGCAATCACATCGGGATCCCAGAAATAGACATTGGGGTCGGCGCCAGGCCCGAAATCTCTGCGTGGCGACGTGATTGTACTTGGCGGCTCAACCGCACTGCTTTGCGCATTCACTGCACCCGTGGCCAGCGTGGCTGTCGCTGCGCTCATTGCGACAAGCGCTTGCCGTCGTGATAATTCTTGTTTTTTCAAAGCCGTATCCTCCCATGAATTACGTTCATACAAGGTAGGCGAGAATTTGCGCCTGAGAGCGGAAACTATTTTTCGCCCGTTCTGTTGGCGGTTATCCGCCAGTTGCCTGAAGAGAACATCAACCAAGTAATTTGCCGTTTTTTCGTATTGCGTTGACGGGCGACGTGTCGATTGGAATGTGAGCCGCCAAACGGACAAATCAGCCCTGAGTTTAGACTAGAATCTATACGTGATCGTATGGCAGGCCAGTCGGCAAAACCGATAAAAAACAACAGCTTACTTCAAATGTTCCAAAACGATACTCGTCGTACGTTTGTGCAGTTTCTTGCGATCGATAAGAGGGTGATCCGAAAAAATATCCAACTTCCCGACTAACGATCTGTCCGACGGGAATTCCAAAAACGAATAATGGCCCACATGCCGACCAAGCCCTTGATGGAGGAATTTTTCATTCTTTTGCAAAAGCCATGCTGCACAATGCTTGTTAGGTGCTTCGACATCTGCTCCGCCAGTGATGAGTAAAGCGGGTACATCCAATTCAGCCACTGAGTTTGTTGTAAAAGATCGGATGGGAGGCGCGGGGGCTATGGCAATGATTGATGTGATGCGTCTGTCTGTGACATCGTCGTCCCGGCGTGCCCATGACTGGCGGAACACAGAGGATGTGTCCAACAGCTTGGGAATATGATCCGCCACATCTGGGAATTCCTTTGGTCCCGTTGCTGCAGAGCCGTTTGTTCTGCACCATGCGTCAAAATTTGACATCGACGTGCGCGCGCCCGCCGTGGTCATTGCGGTATGAGCCCCAAGAGAAAAACCGACAACGGAGGTGCGGCAGACATCCAATCGACCGGCAAAAGGGCCTTCTGTCGCGAGCGACGTCAGCAGGTGGGACAAATCAGTGGCCCGTTCCCACCAACACAGAAACCCCTGCGGCAAATATGCCTCCACGCCACTGTTGCCATGGTGGTTGGCGCCAATGACCACATATCCCGCGAGGGCAAGAGCGCGTGCCAACCACCCCAAGCTTTCAGCTGTGCCGCCGGTGCCATGCGACAGCAAAACTACGTGCAATTGGCCACCCGGGATGAGCGGTGCATCATGTACAACGGACCCCATATTGAAGAAGGCTTCTGTCACAGGAACTGCAACGTCGCTTTCCGGACATGGATACCAGGCTGACCAGGCCATAGGGCGGTCGCCGGTGTTGTGCCAGTTTGGGCGGGTCGGATCGAAAACGATGCCCGTACGATATCCACATGCTACCATCTGTTTCACCTTTGCGGGCGACGATCTGGAAAATTTTGAAAAATTTCAACAGATTATTCTGTCGGGTGATTTTACTGAGGCGATCTCCGAGATTCGGGTTCTTTAGTCTCGGGCCTAGTGGTGATCGATGAATTGGGTGTGGACGCAGTCAGTTTATGCCGCATGAAATCGGGTGGCGATCGTGGAATTGAATACAAGATTTGGGCGCGGATTACCGATTTTCGAAGCCGCAAACCTTCATTCTTCTCTATTGCATAGGGTTGTTGAAAACGCAGCCAGCATCTGGCGGAAGAACAACAAAAACCAAGAATTTAGCGCGAAACACAGTGAGCGAATACATGCAATCCGGTCATCTTTAGGAGGTGGATCCCGCAATACTTGAACATAAAAAATTCAGTACGTAATAAAATAATAATTGAAATACACTTTGCGCAATATAGTTACTCTTTCAATAGAAGTGCTGGGCGCCGTCGACAGGGAGACGGCTCTCAAAATTCAAGTTGGAGGAGGACAATTATGCAGATGATGAAACGAAGCTTACTGGGCATGGCCGTTGCAGGTCTCTTGGCGGCAGCTCCTGGCTTTACTTGGGCGGAGGGATGGAAACCACGAAAACCAATTGATTTTGCGATCATGGCCGGCCCGGGTGGGGGCGCTGACCAAATCGCCCGCTTCATCCAGTCTGTCGCAGAAAAGAAAGACCTGACCAACCGACCGTTGGTACCAAACAACAAAGGCGGTGGATCGGGTGCTGAGGCCCTGATCCACGTCAAAGGTGCAAATGACCCGGACCATACGATCCTTGTGACCCTGAATTCCTTTTTCACCACCCCATTGCGCCAAGAAAACCTTGGCATCGATGTTCAGACCTTCACGCCAATCGCCATGATGGGCGTCGATCCATTTGTATTGTGGGTGCACAAGGATGACGGGATCACTACTTTTGAAGAGTACGTAGACAAAGTGAAGTCCATGGATGGTGAATTTGTCATGGGCGGCACAGGGCAGGGACAAGAGGATTCCATTGTCATTGCCTATATGTCTGATGTCTACGATCTGGATATCAAATACATCCCTTACAGCGGCGGTGGTGCCGTGGCCAAGGATTTGGCGGGCAAGCAGATCATGGCGACTGTGAACAATCCCGCTGAAGCGAAAGGTTTCTATGAAGCTGGTGATTTCGTCCCGCTTTTGGCGTTTTCAGATGAACGTATGCCAGCCTTTCCCGATGTTCCGACCATCAAGGAAAAAGGGCATGATTTCTCCTATTATAATCAGCGTGCGGTCGTAGGGGCGCCCGGTATGTCGCCAGAAGCTGCGGCCTACTATCAGGATGTTTTCACGCAAATTTTCGAAAGCGATGACTGGCAGGGTTACCTGACATCCGAGAGCTTGTCCCCTTTATGGATGAATGCGTCAGAGCAGCAGGAGTACTGGGGTCTGCAAGTCGAAAATCACAAAAAACTGTTGGCTGCGCTGGACGAATAAGTCCGGCACTGCCACTGAACGAAGATTAGGAACGAGGGCCAGATGCGTATCGGTGAAATCACAACCGCGGGCATCTTGGCCCTCTTCTCGCTTTACTTGATGTGGAAAAGTACAGAACTCCCCGTCGGATATATCCAAGGGCAGGGGCCTGGTGGGGGAGCTTGGCCATTTTGGCTGTCGGCAATCATGCTGGTGTGCTGCGGCATGACCGCCCTGAAATGGTGGCGCCGGGCGAGCCCACAATCTCGGTCAGATGCGCCGGTTCTGGATACTCAGGGCTGGAAAACGTTCATTTTTGTGGGTGGTGCGGTTGTTCTATTGGTTGCGCTGGTCAACGTCATTTCCATGTACGGCGCGATTGCGCTTTTTCTTTTCTACTACTCGAAATTTCTTGGTCGGCACGGCTGGGGACTCAGCCTGTCACTGGCATTGATCACACCTGTGGCATTTTTCTTTTTCTTTGAGGGCGCAATGCGGATCACGATGCCAACAGGCCTGCCGTTTACGGACCCGGTTTTCAACGTGCTCTACGAAATTATCTACTGATCACTTTGAACATTTACTGAGGGAATCTGCTGACCATGGAAGTCTTGGCTCTCTTGATTGACGGTATGCTTCTGGCTTTGCAACCGCTGAACCTCACCATGATCGTCATCGGTGTCAGCGTGGGTCTTTTGATCGGCGCGATGCCGGGATTGGGATCGGTGCATGGCGTGGCTATTCTGTTACCTGTTACATTCTTGGTGCCGCCCGGATCAGCCATTATTTTCCTTGCCGCGATCTACTACGGGGCCATGTACGGAGGCGCGATCTCTTCAATCACCCTCGGTATCCCGGGCGCGTCCACTGCTGTTGCCACAACCTTTGACGGACGTCCCTTGGCAAAACAAGGCAGGGCCAGTCTGGCCTTGGTAACGGCGGCGCTGGCCTCCTTTGTAGGTGGCACGGTTGCAAACGTGCTCTTTACGCTGTTTGCGCCAGCTTTGGCATCCGTTGCCCTGTCATTCGGCCCGCCCGAGGTTTTCGCCTTAATGCTCTTAGCCTTTGCGACCTTTGTAGGACTGGGCGGAGACGACATCCCGAAAACCGTTTTTTCCATCTGCTTTGGCCTCGTGTTAGGCGCTGTCGGCTTCGATCAGATCTCTGGCGCTCCACGGCTGGTACTTTTCGAGATGAACGGCTTTTTGCAGGGTATTGGTTTTCTTGTTCTTGCCATCGGCGTCTACGGCATCGGCGAAATGCTCTGGACCATTGAGCAGTCTCGCGGCGAGGTCACGAAAACCACACCCAAAATGACCATCAAGGGTATGAGCGCAGACGCAAAGGAAGCAACCAAACGCGGGTGGAAGGGCACAATGATCGGGTCATTCCTGGGGTTCTTTGTGGGCGTGTTGCCTGCCGCCGGTGCCACGCCGGGTTCGCTGATGTCCTACGGTGTGGCCAAAATGATGTCGCGGGTTCCAGAGAGCTTTGGCAAAGGCAACCCGGACGGCGTTGCCGCGCCCGAAGCCGCCAACAATTCCGCCTCGACCGGATCCATGTTGCCGATGCTGACCTTGGGCATTCCCGGCTCACCCACCACTGCGATTTTGCTGGGCGGCATGGTGATCTGGGGTCTGGTGCCAGGGCCGCGCCTGTTTGTGGACGAAACCGAATTTGTCTGGGGTTTGATCGGGTCATTCTATGTATCCAACATGGCGGCCGTGCTTATCAATCTCGCATTCATTCCGTTGTTCATCTGGATGCTGCGCATGCCTTTTACGGTGCTGGCACCCATGATATTTGTTCTATCGATTGTCGGTGGATACGCAGCAACGCGTGATATGTTCGACATTTGGTTGATGGTGATCTTTGGCATAGGTGCGTTTTTTCTTCGCAAATTTGACTATCCGCTGGCACCTGCGGTCTTGGCGATTGTGCTCGGTCCTATCGCCGAACCGACGCTGCGACAGTCGTTGCTTTTGTCTTCTGGTGATCCCGCTATCTTTTTTACCCGTCCCGTTGCCGGACCAATTACGATTGTCGCTTTGATCCTGATTTTCCTGCCTGCGTTTAAACTTCTCCGCCCCAAACGCCAAACGGCCTGATACAGCAGGGCGCGTTTGAAAGTGTGGACATGTCGCGTTCGGTTTTGGACAACCTGAATGCGACCGGACCTTTTCGGGGTGCCAAGTCACTGGGCGTATGTGAATCTGAGCAACTGAATTACCAAAGAATCTTGTTTTGTCAGCGATTGGTTGGTTCATGACCATTTCAATGGCTCACATTTCGATTTCCCTTATAAGTAGATTTTTTAAGCTGTTATTTTCCAAATGAAATGACATAAGTTGAACAGTCCCTGTTATGTCGTTGCTCAGAAGGGTGCGTGTTGGAACATCCCAATATCCTGCTATTCGTGCTCCAAGTTGCTGGCGCCGCGTCGCTGTTGATCTGGTCAGTGCGTCTTGTCAGAACCGGTGTGGAGCGCGCGCTTTCCGTTCAGCTGCGACGTTGGTTGCGGCGATCCGCGAAAAGCCGGTTGATGGCAGCACTCACCGGCACAGGTGCAGCCATTTTATTACAAAGTTCAACTGCCGTCGCGATATTGGTCTCCAATTTTGTGTCCAAGGGCAGCATCGCCATTCCAGTGGGCCTCGCGATCCTGATCGGCGCAGACGTCGGATCCGCAATCGTTGCTCAGCTTTTACTGGTGCAGCAGACCTTCCTGATCCCACTTCTCCTCGTGATTGGCGTTGCACTGTTTTTACGCAGCTCAAATGGTAACAGAAGGCAGGTCGGACGTATTCTGATCGGACTTTCGCTGATTTTTGTGTCACTTGATATGATCCGTAGTTCTGCCGAACCGTTGATTGACAGTCCGGGCACGGTGGCCGCCATGCAATACCTCGGAACCGATGCGATGACTGCCTTTTTCATTGGTGCTGTCTTCGCATGGGTCGTGCATTCAAGCGTCGCAGCCGTCTTGTTGTTTGTGACTCTTGTGGCGCAAGGCCTTTTACCTGCCACCGGCGCTGCCGCGATGGTGTTAGGCGCCAATCTGGGTGGTGCGTTCATCGCTTATGTACTCACGCTTTCAGCGCCCACGCCTGCCCGCCAGATGGTGCTGGCCAATCTGATCTTGCGCGGCGGCGGCGCGGTGATCGCGTTGATTGTCCTGACGCGTTTGGATCAGCCATTGATTTGGTTGGGGGGAGATGATGCACAACAAACCATCAACTTGCATCTGGCTTTCAATTTTTGCCTCGTGTTTTTTGTGATGCCTGTGCTTGGTCCGATGGCAAAACTGGCGGAGGCGCTGCTGCCTGAAAAAACCGACCCGATGGAAGGTTTGGATGGCTCCTATGTTTTAGAGACGGCCTCGCTTGAAAACCCAGAGCGTGCGCTCACTGTAGCTACCCGCGAAGTATTGAATGTGGGCGAGACGATTGAAACCATGTTGCGTGCCGTGGGGCCTTTGTATCAGGTCTGGGACGCGGGTTTTGCGCAAGCGATCCACGAGAAACACAAGCAAGTGCAAGCGCGCCACCAGGCTCTGAAGTTGTTTTTGGCACAACTCAACCGCGAAGATGGGCTGGATGAGTATGAAAGTCAGAGATCACACGATCTGGCCAACATCGCCGCCAATCTGGATGCGGCGTCAGACGCAATTTCGCGAAATCTCATAGATCTCGCAAGGCGGTTGAATGCGCAAGGCGTGGCATTCTCAGACCAGGGCGCGCTCGAAATAGAAGATTTTCACGACCGGGTGTTAACCAACGTGCAGCTGGGGCTCAATGTCTTGATGACCCAGAACCCGGATGCGGCGCGCGAATTGGTGGCCGCCAAGGAAAAGGTGCGTTCCGTTGAGCAAGATCTACAGAAGGAACATCTGGGGCGTTTGCGTCAAGGGCTGGTGGAAAGCATCGAAACCAGCAGTATCCATCAGGAAACCCTGCGCACACTCAAACAGATCAATACTTCATTCTCGATGATCGGATATCCCATTTTGTCAGAATCCGGCGACCTTCTGGCGAGTAGATTGACCGGGGGTGCAGGCGAATAACGCAGCGATGAAGGAGTGCGAGAAAGCACTTTTCACCTGATCGCCAACTCGCGCAATCAATAGGTCGCGCGACCACCTGACAAGTCAAAAACTGATCCGGTCGTAAAACTGTTTTCCCGGCTTACCAGCCAGCAGATCATTGCGGCGGCCTCGTTCAGTTCCAAAAACCGCCCACGCGGTATTTTGGACAACATGAAATCGATATGCTCCTGGCTCATCTGGTCAAAAATGCGGGTTTTTGCGGCGGCGGGCGTCACGCAGTTAACGGCGATGTCCTTGCCTGCAAGCTCTTTGCCCAATGATTTCGTCAAACCTATGACAGCAGCCTTCGAAGCGGAATAGGCGCTGGCATTCGGGTTGCCTTCCTTGCCCGCAACCGAGGCAATGTTCAGGATCCGCCCGTAATTCTGGGCGATCATTGTTGGTACGACGGCCTTGTTAACGTGAAAGGTACCCAAAAGATTTATCTCGGTGATGCGTTTGAACTCGTCGACAGGGTAGTCTGCCAAAGGTGCGTTGGATCCTGCAATGCCTGCAGAATTGACACAAATGTCCGCCCGTTTAGCGATCTCTTTGGTGTGCTGCATGGCTTCGGATACGCTCTTCCAGTCGGAAACATCGACATGACATGCAAAGGCGTCCTGACCGATGTCACGCGCTGTCGTCTCGGCCAAAGCCATATCCATGTCCCAGATGGCAAGCCGAGCGCCACTGCGTGCCAATTGCTCTGCAACAGCGCGTCCGATGCCCTGAGCGCCGCCCGTTACAATCGCTACCTGATCGGCAAAATCTTTCATGCTTTTAGTGCCTTTCCAAAAGTGTTGACGTGACCCGGCGGATGTATGGCGCAATATGCACACGGCTGGGGGACCGACGAATTTCGATATTAATGCGACTGTGGTGCGATCTGCGCGCCAGTTCAATGACCAGTTTGCCCTATTTGCTGGTCCGCGCTGTCACGCGCTTTTCAAATCCTTCCTTGTGTTGCGGTGATCACGGAACTTGTCACCTTTGGGAAACTGGTGCTTCCGGGTCGCGCGCTGCATCTTCAACGCTCGGATCTTCTTTGGTCCTTTCGCCGTATCGTCGGGCGGCCGGGGCGGCGCTCAACCCGTGCAAAAGTGCGCTGATCCACACAGCGTTAATCGCAATGTGCAGAACCGGCTCGCCAAATTCATGCGGAATGTCCTCTGCGATCATCAAGGCAAACAATGCAGTTGCCAACCCTCTGGGGCCAAACCATCCGAAGAAGAGGCGGGTCAGTGGGGTCGCATCTGTACCGATCAGAGAAATCCATACGGCAAGCGGTCGCACGACAAAAAGACTGAGAAGAATAAAGCCAAAAACCGGCCAGGTCAGATGGGTGATGGCTTCTGGCACCATCGCGGCGCCCAAGAGCAAGAATGCGGCCCATGCCAATAATTGCCCTTCGCTTTCGGTGAATTCATAGACAAATTTGCAAGCTCCCTTGACCACTCCGCCGAAGGCCAACCCTGCGACAAATGCAGAAACGAACCCATTGCCGCCCAGCAAGACTGCCGCGAGATAGGCCGCACCCGCAAGCGCAATGGCTCCGATGCCTTCGTAAACCTCGGAGGTGGTCATGAAGGCCTTGGAGCGGAGCAGCGCCCATCCCCCTGTGGCCCCTATCGCAGCTCCCACAAGAGTGCCCAGAATGATCTGTTTTGCGCCGAAGATCAGCCAGGCACCTTGTCCAATGGACGTGGTTTCGGCCGCGGTTACGCTTGCGAAAAACAGGATAATGGGCAAGGCCAAGCCGTCGTTAAGTCCACTTTCGACCGTCAACGCGCGCCGTTGACGTATGGGTACATTTGGATTGGTGACGACTGCCTGCCCAAGTGCCGCATCCGTGGGCGACAAGATAGCCGCAAGGAGCGCCAGTGCGGCCAATGGCCAGGCGGGAAACAACAACAGGCCAGCGAGACAACCCAGGACAATGGAGATTGGCAAGCCGATCAGGAGCATGCGAGAGGGCCACACATGACGTTTGCGCAATGCGACAAGATCGATTTGCGCGGCATCGAGAAACAGCAAAATGACCAGAGCAATTTCGGCCACCGGGTGCAGCAGGCTGTGCGCATTGCTATCTGATAAAAGGCCTGACAGCGATAAGACGAGCCCGAGGGTCAGGAAAATCATGGGCGCGGTGATGATGGTCGATGCCATTCGATGCGCGACCATCGTGAAACCCGCGGTCACAAGGCAGATGATTAGAAATCCAGTCACATGTCGCCGTCCCTTTGCGATACCGCGATTCTTTTGACGTATCTGCGGTGTAAGTCCCGTCCCCTGATCCTTTGATTACCTTCTTCTTAATGCAACCGGAAAATTGTCACTTGCGATTTGCGACGTAAGTAGAGGGAAAGTTCGGAATGGGCTTTGGGAAACTCTTTCTTCGGGTCAGACAAATGCCTTTCGTTGCGTTTTGATGATATCGGTATCGAATTTCCTATCGCAACGAAGATTGATTTGGATGAAGGGTGCGCAAGCGCAATGTTTGAAAAACCGAACGGAAATTGCCTTGTTACAGTCCTTTGGAAACTGAAGGCTTCCTTAGTGTCAAGGCTTAGGAATGTGGACGCTTTATGTTTGATCAAGATCGTGAAACGTCTTCAGGCATGAGATGAATTCTAGCGTCTTGCGGTCAGGCTCAGGTTTTTTGCGCGTAATCGCGGCGAATGTGCTGAAATATCTGGTTTCAGTCGGTGAAATCGGCCGCACGATGCCCTTTTGAAGGAAGGTTTCCGCTACATGATCGGCAAGAAACCCAAGGTAACGCCCGGACTGAATGAGCAATGACAGCGCTTCTTCTTCCTGAACGCGGGCGGCACGGGTAATTCCGAGGTTGTGCCCCGCCATCATGTTAGGAGAATTGAACGCGTAGCCCGCGTATTTGTGGTTAGACAGCTGGATGTTCTCGAGCGGTGTGTCAGGTGAGAGGTCAAAAAGCGGATGGCCCTCCCCACAGTAGAGTGTCATGCGTTCAGAATAGAGTGGCGCGTAGTCGAGCAGCGTTGAGTTGCGGTGAATAGGGATGACAGCCATGTGCAAGGTGCCTTCAATCACGCGCGCCTCCAATGAACTGGGCGGATCGAGCGCAATTTCCAGGGCAACATCAGGAGCAATTTCATCAAAGCGGCGAATGGCCTTGTGGATATTCGCGTTAGGATTGGTGGTGGATTGATCGAAAAGACCGATGCGCAACGTCCCGGTCAAAGTCGTGTGTATGTTGTCGACCTCTGACTGGAATCCATCAATGGAGGAAAGCAATTTTCGTGCGGCCACCAAAACCTGTTCCCCTTCGGGAGTCAGTGAGAAACCTGACGGACCGCGATTGCAGAGCTTCAAGCCGATCCTCATTTCCAGGTCAGAGATGTGTTTTGAAATTGTTGAACGGCCGATGTTCAGTTCGAATTCAGAGGCTGCAAAACCTCCACATTCCGTGACGATTATGAAAATCCTCACAAGACGAATGTCGACATCGCTGAGGCTGCGAATGAGTGCGCGTTTAGCCATCTAAAGTTTCCTTATAATGAAACTATACTCACCAATGTTGCAGCTTATCAAACACTGTGCGAGGTTTATGCTTATGAACACCAAGATCGCGCAGCGCGTGCGATTGCCAACAGGGAGAACAATAATGTCAATTAAACCTCCACTATCGGATCTGCCGATAAAAACCGCTGATAGCGGTTTCTATCGCGGATTCAGTGTGAATGTGACTGTTATCAGTAAAATCATCATCAGCATGCTTGTCGTTTGGTGTATCGTTTGGCCGACAGAAGCCGGCACCGTGCTGGGCGAATGGAACACGGCCATCCTTGCGCAATTCGCGGCTTGGTACATCTGGGTTGTAACTGCGTTTGTTATTGTGTGCATCGGCTTGGCCATTTGGCCGACGGCTGGGCGCCTGAACCTTGGGACGGATGGAGAAAAACCCGAATTCTCCAATTTCTCCTGGTTTTCCATGATGTTTGGCGCCGGGATCGGTGTTGGCATGTTGACCTGGGCGGTTGCTGAACCGGTCGCACACTTCAAAAACAACCCTTCGGTTATTCAGGGCCTGACCACGGCTCTTGATGTAGACAATGTGCGCACAGCCTATACTTGGTCCTATCTGCATTGGGGTCTCGGGGCTTGGGCGTGCTATGCGATTGCAGGTCTTGCGCTTGCATTTTTTAGCTACCGTCGCGGGTTGCCGTTGACGATCCGGTCCTCGCTGACACCGCTTTTTGGCAAATCCCTATCGGGACCATTGGGACATGTCATCGATATTGTCGCCGTGGTGGCAACAATTTTGGGCGTGGCGCAAACGCTTGGATTTGGTGTGGAGCAGTTTGTTGCAGGTCTGACGCGCATTGGTATCGGCGGTCTTGCATTAGAAGACGGATCCGCGACGACCTTGGGTATTGTTGTGGCCTTGTGTGTTATCATGGGCGCCTCAACGATGTCAGCGCTATCTGGTGTCGGTAAAGGCATCAAATGGCTTTCGAACATCAACATGGTCCTGTCGATCGTCTTGCTCGGGTTCTTCATTATTTTTGGGGCTACCTGGTTCGGTGCCATGGCGTTCTTCGTCGGCATCTGGGACTATCTCATTGCATTGCCATGGTTGAGTTTCAACGTTTACAGCTCTGATGGCGTTGAAGGTTCCGAAGCCTTCCTGCTGACGCAGTGGCAGGGCTGGTGGCCCGTGTTCTATTGGGCTTGGTGGATCGCATTCGCGCCTTTTGTCGGTCTATTTCTGGCGCGTATTTCGCGCGGTCGGACCATCCGTGAATTCGTGCTCGGTGCGATGATCGTGCCGTCGTTGATGTGCTTTGTCTGGTTTGCCTGGGCAGGTGGTACAGCGATTGATCTAGAACTCAACGGTGACGCTGGTGGCGTTATTCTTGACGCCGCCAATGGCGATAAGATCTTTGCGATGACAGAGTTCATGCTGGCGCCGATCGCACAGGCTCTGGCCTGGGGTATGGCGCTTCTGATCGTTGTTCTGCTGATGACGTTTCTCGTCACGTCTGCCGACTCGGCCGTGTTGATTGTGAACACCATCAACGCCGCAGGTGACGAAGGCCCAAAGGCCCGGCCGCACATTCTGTTCTGGGGCGCCGCATTGGCGTTTGTGGTTGGCGGTTTGCTGATCTCAGGTGGTACTGGGGCCATTCAGACCGCGATGGTGATCGGAGCGTTGCCATTCTCCGTCGTAATGGCTCTGATGTGCATCGCTCTAATCAAAGCGATTTGGAACGACGGTCGCCGCGAGGCTGCTGGGGTCGCTACGACGATCGATCCGGAAACTTCCATTATGCCTGCTGAGTAATCAGACAAAAAAACTTGCAACGGCCCCGGTAGTGAACCGGGGCCGTTTGCATTTTGCCTTATGCCCTTTCGGCTTACGTGCCAGTGTTGCGGAACGCGGGTCAGCAAGGGTTGCTGCCACTCTGCGGTCGCAAAAGACCGGAGCCGGTCAAGCAATACATTGAAAGATTTCAGCAAATAGTTGATTGGGCATTTGTTTGACATCACCCTGCGTTTTAACGCTTGCTAGCATTACGGGAGGTGGTGGAAATTCAATTCACATAAGGTTGTGTCGAATAGTACTTTTTATACAAGCACGATGGACAACTTTTCGCTTTTTGCAGGCGCTTCACAAGCCGGTGCGTCAGTAAATACTCAATGTGTTAAATTTGTGCAGTTAAGCGGAATAGCGCCCAGAGGATGAGACTCACACCACAAATACTTGAAGACATTGATAAAGTGGGCCACAAAATAATTTGTCGCTTTGCGGCCGTGGTGTAGTTTTTTGGCCACCAATTAACTTTTGGCCTCTGATAAACTACTCTTACAACTGTTTGTTTACCTCGGTGCCGATTTTCCATAAATCAACTAATCATCAACCAGATGCGTCTGTGCACGACACTTTTGAGGCCAAGTCTTATGTCTGAAATAGCGAATGAAATTTTGGATGAAACTCCTGCATCGACGGGCGATAGTCCAATCCGTCAAAACCCTTTGAATATGTCAGATTGGGAAAAAAGAGTATCCGAAGCCCGACTTCAGCGCGAGAAGGTATTGCTGAAGAGAGCCACCAAACCGAGTGCACAAAGCTTCAAACCCCGTAAACCTTTTCGTGAAACCACTGACGTGGATGAACTGACTAATGCCGATTTGAATGCGATGCATACTGACCATGGATTTTCCAATCAAGAATGCATCGGGGAGGCAACGCAGGAGAACCTGAACTGGTCGCATGAAACGCCCGAAGAACACTTGTCTGGTAACATTCAAAACCCGGTTATAAGCGAAGAGGGAGAGGGCAAAGCCCGTTTTCTTTCTTGGATACCGGGCGTTTTCAAATCCTCTGGCAATGAAAAGCCCTTTTCCTTGCTGGCCTGCAGCGCGGTCTTTGGTTTTGGATTTGGCCTGGGTATCGGAGTGATCGTTGCAGTCGGATGGTCTCTTTTTCCCGAGGAAACTTTGAACGCTGAGTTAATTGAACCGGTACTGCCAACACCGGAATTTCAGACGGCGTCGCAAGGCGCGCAGACTGTTTCGGTAGTTCAGACTCTTAACAGCAATGATCTTGGGGCGGGTGAACCGAATTTGCCGATCCCACAGAACAACTATGAAGCCACACCTGTGTTGGATTTGCCCATTATCGAGCCGGTCTATCATATTCCCATGTCCAACCAGGACAATTCGGATGTGATGCGCTCGCTTGTGTCGATGACTGTTCCGGAGACCGATGACTTAGTATTGTCCGGTGATCTGGTAAGCTCGTCTGTTTCTGAGCCAAAACCGAGTTTTTTCGTACATGCGCCTGAAAGCGTAACGGATCAGGCAATGAACGCTTACATCGCTCAGTTGGAAGACTTGGGTTACCCCATCTCTCGGATTGGTCGTGAGAGCTTTCGTGTATCGGCGACGCACTTGCGGTACTACAGTCCGGACAGTGCGGAAATTGCGCAATCGGTTGCGGCCAGCCTTGGCGTTAAAGCCAGAGATTTTTCACAAGATTCCAATAACTCAAGTCGCATAGAAGTCTGGTTGGCGGGAACCTCGCTTGAGGCTTTGAAAACTGAGGAAGTGGAAAAAGAAGAAGTCGATGACATAACGAATATTCTTTCAGAAATCGGGGTAGCCCAGGCGGTAGAGTAACGCAATCCCCTCGACCTTTGCGCTGGGTCAAGCAGAGTTGTCATTGCGCGAAAAACGCATTCTGTACCGGCCACCGCTCGCAATCGCCATGTTCATCTGTGGGGCACAGCCGTTTTTTTTGACAACTGAAGACGGGAGAGGCATTCCAGAGCACTAGATCTAATAATTTCGCTTGCCAAAGGACGTAGCCTTGACCGCCCGGTTATTTTCCACCCGAAAACGGTCATTTCATCTTGGTCCGTTCCCTCTGGAGCGCTTACTGCGCAGCCAGAATGCACCTGACTTTTCGAACGTGCCGCCGATGGAGCCCATGCGGTTTGATCAGGGTGGTGGGCAGAAGAGCCTTGTGAGCGCCATGGGCGAGTATCAGACGATGCTTGACGCCATTCGAGATGGGTTGATCAATAAAGAGATATCCAAATGCCCGGATGATTTTGACGAACGGGCGCGCCACATCAAGTCTTTCGGGTATTTTCAGGACGCGCCGATGGTAGGGATTGGTCGGTTCGATGCCAGTCAGCTACTCGAAACTCCAATCCGAAATCCGGAGATTGACCGCCTGGCCAAAGATTTGAAAACCCGCCAGACCAAGACGCTGGCTGCGGGTATCGATACAATCATGGCGGACCTCAAAGACAGCATGACCGCACCGCCGCGGAATTTGGATGCGCATACCCACACGATTGTTTTTCTCTACAACTTCAACCGAGACCCAAAGCCTGATGAAAAAGGGGGTGAGTGGATTCAAGGCGCTAACCCGAACCGGGCAGGTTTGTTAAGTGCTGAAACAGCCATCATTCTCGCAGGCTATCTGCGGGTGTTGGGCTATGATGCCAAGGCACATACGTGCAGCGCTTCTGAAGTTGATTTGAACAAACTGACGGTCGGCGCCGGTTTGGCCACCGTAGAGAACGGCCAGCTGGTGAACCCCTATGTTGGCCGCAGGTTTCGGGTGGCCGCGATCACGACAAATTTTGAAATGACACCGGATACGCCGCTTGTCCCTTTACCGGAGCAACCCAAGTCCGTCACGCAGGGGATGCCATGGAAACTGGGTGTAGGGTCTCAAAAGAATGCACGCACGTTGGATCCCTTCGGATCGCGCGATTATGCCATGGGACCCTATCCGTTCGAAACGCTAAGACGGGTCAAGCGGCCAACGACATTCATCGACGAAGCGCGCGTTGCGCGCGTCCCTAAACGCACGGATATGTTTGCCCGCGCCCAGTTCGGAGACATGGGCAAAGCCAATCAGGAAGCGGCCACAGGCGGGTATTTTGCCCAAAAGGCACCCATCAGTCACGCCATCCGCCGTCCCTCCGGGGCATTTTTGCTGCTGCAAGACGGTCCGGTCGCGCAAACGGTATCGCCTGACGCCCAGGACGCAGCGTGCAATGCCGAAAGCATCAAGGCGGCCTGTTACTTTTTGGGGGCGGATGCGGTCGGGATATCACGGTGCCCGGATTGGGTGTGGTACAGCCATGACGCAGTTGGCGCGCCGATTGTGCCGACCCACACAAATGCGATCAGCATGATCATTGATCAGGGGTTTGAAACCACCGAAGGCTCTTCGGGAGACGATTGGATCGCCGTTGCGCAATCCATGCGGGCCTATCTGCGATTTTCGCTGCTCGGCGGTGTGATCGGCAAACATATCCGCAACCTCGGGTATGAAGCACGGGTGCATACCAATCTGGATGGTGAGGTTTTGCAACCGCCACTTCTGCTTTTGTCCGGTCTCGGTGAGGTCAGCCGTATTGGCGAGGTGATCGTAAACCCCTTCTTGGGACCGCGCCTGAAGTCTGGGTGCATCACAACAAACATGCCCCTAGCACATGACGACCCTATTGATTTTGGCATGCAGGCTTTCTGCGAAGCCTGCAACAAATGCGCGCGGGAATGTCCTGCGGGGGCGATCACGGCAGGGCCCAAACTGATGTTCAACGGGTACGAGATTTGGAAATCGGACAGTCAGAAATGTACGACCTATCGTTTGACTCAAAGCGGCGGGGCCATGTGCGGGCGATGCATGAAAACCTGCCCTTGGAACGTCGAAGGATTGCAGCACGAAAAACCGCTGCGTTGGATTGCGATGAACGTTCCGGCTATGGCGGGCGTTTTGGCAAAAGCGGATGATTTGGTCGGTAATGGCCGGATCAACCCACAGAAAAAGTGGTGGTGGGACCTTGAAGTCAACGATCGAGGCGGGTTTGACCCGGTCGAGCGTCCAACAAATCAACGTGAGTTGCAGACCGATTTAAAAGTGAACTACGAAGATCAAACCCTGGCCGTTTACCCTGCGACACTCGCGCCACCACCCTGGCCTTTCCCGTTCCCGATGGACCGTGAAAAAGGCATCGAAGCCTACCAAGCGCTCATCACTGCGCAGGAATATCAGGCGCGACTGGCGCAGGGCGAGACCGAGGGGCTTGCGCACACCTATCTGGGCGGTGGGGATGCGCCGGTCACCCGCGTTCAGGTGGGTCATGTGGCGCTGTTGTCCGACAGAATAACCCAATACGAGCTTGTCTCAATCGATGGCAGCCCCTTGCCCGAATGGCGTGCCGGTGCACATCTGGACATCGTTGTGGCACCTGAATTTGTTAGGCAGTATTCCCTGTTGGGTGATCCTGCCGACAGATCGCGCTACAAAATTGCTGTGCTGCGAGAGGCCAGCGGGCGCGGCGGATCCAAGCTCTTGCACAAGATTTTTTCGGAAGGGCGCAAGATATTTGTTTCAAATCCGATCAACCACTTTCCTTTGGCAGATGCCGGAACACGCCACATGCTGATGGGCGGCGGCATTGGGATCACACCGATGATCGCGTTTGCACACGAGTGTCATGCCAAAGGGTTGGATTTTGAATTGCATTACTCGGTATCTCGTCGCGTGGCTGCCGCGTTTGCCAACGAAATCACGGCGCAACCATGGGGGAAGAACGCGCATTTCCATGTTTCAGCAGAAGGCACACGTGCAGATCTTGATCAAGTGTTGGCGGGCTACCAGGCGGGTTGGCAGGTTTATGCGTGCGGGCCGGAGGTTTACATGAGCAGCGTGATGGCAGCGGCAGAACGCCAAGGTTACCCACCAGAAGTGCGGCATCTTGAATATTTTTCGGTTCCCGATCTGCCGGATTATGAAAACCATGATTTCAAGTTGGTCTTGTCGCGTACAGGTCAGGAATTCTTGGTCCGGGCTGATCGATCGGCCACAGATGTTTTAATGGAAAACGGGGTTGTGGTGAACGTGAAATGTTCGGACGGAATTTGTGGTGTGTGTAAATGCGCGGTTGTTTCCGGAGACGTCGAACATCGCGATTTCGTTCTGTCTCGAAAGCAACGTGAAAACGAGATGATTTTGTGTCAGAGCCGGGCGGCCCAAGCGGGCGGTGTTATTGAAATCGATCTCTGAGCGGCAATCGTCAGTTTTTGGAAATCATTCTGGAAAAAGGTCGTTTCACCGGGTTGTTTCGGCGAAAGACGTACCTTCGAACCGGCGAGATCTGCTGAGGTTAACAGCGATGATCGCAATCTCCATTTCCCAAGGGATCATCCGGTTGGGGCTTGCCCCAAATGCCCGGACTTGATCCAGACCTGCGCGCCGTCCTTGCCAGCGATGGCGGTGGTCGATTGCCCTATAGGCAGCCGAAGCCAGTCCCATGTGCTCAGATGATCTGATCCTTCCTCAAATCCACCCTTGACCACAAACACTTCCATACCGCCCGTAGTGTCGAGGACCTGTGATGACCCAGGCGCCCAATTCTCGATCCGCACGTCTTCGAAAGCATCTCGGTGCAGAGGCTGGGTGACCTCTGTATCGGAGATGGCGACACAGATCTGCGTCCGATCTGCCGGATCAAATTGGTGTAGCTTCACCAGAATGGTGGCCCCATCGGGCGCGGAAGGCATGTGACTTGTCGTCGGTGGGTTGCGCACATAGGAGCCGGTTGGAAATGCGCCATGCTCATCACAGAACGTTCCCTCCAGCACCAGATATTCCTCCCCACCGTCATGCGTATGAGCCGAAAACGCGCTGCCGGGAGCATAGCGGACAATGGTCGTGGCGCGCGCAACTTCCGCGCCAATTCGGTCCAGCATTTTTCGGTCGACCCCGGGCATCGGCGATGCGACCCAGGTGTTTTCGTCAAATCGCACCACGGCACGTTTGGAGAAATCTGCATTGACCTTCATGTTGAGTTTCCTTTCGTACGTCGCAGGGCAGTGTGACCCATGATAAACCACATTCCGCGCAGATCGGCGAAACCCAGTAAAGAGGCTAGGGGCCAGTAATCTGGCCCCGTCTTGCCTAGTTTGACAACTTGTGATCCGAATGATTGGCCTTGTCGCGCGCGCCACGCTCCTTGACGTTGAAAGTCACCTCAACCTCACCCGCTTTTTCGAAGATCAGCGTTGCGGGAATTTCCTCCCCGACTTCGAAGGGATCACCGCCAAGGCCCATAAACATCACGTGAAATCCACCTGGTTCGAGCGCAACGGTTTCGCCGGCGGGAATGTTAATCCCGTCCACATGCATCATGCGAGCGATACCGTCTTTTTCTTCCGTAGTATGCAGCATGACTTTTGGAAAATCTGCTTTGACACCGACCAGCCGGTCCGGTGTGTCGCCAGTATTTGTTACCTCCAAATAACCGCCGCCAGACTTTGCAGTCGCTGCGGTGTTGAAGGTCATTGGATCGCTGATCACAAGCGCGCCAACTTTGAAGTCATGCGCAAAGGCACAGGTGGACATCGACAAAAGCGTTGCCGTTGCCGCAAAAAATAGGTTTTTCATGGTTTTTTCCCGGATTGCGCGCAGATGTCAACGGCGCGGATTTCTGTGTAAAAGGGTTTAGGAAATCACAAGAGCGGGCGGCGCGCGGGCAGGGTGGTTGATGCCTATGGCGCAAGCGCGCCACAAGTGCTGGGAAAGTGAGAACTGCGCCAAGCTGTCGACTGAAATAGGCAGCGGCACGGAATTGTCGGCGTTTGCCAGAAACACGGTGCTGTTGATCAGGCAGGCGTCGCACCCTGCGTGCAGGTGGTGCGCGGGACGAGAGTCGCCGCAAATGTCTTCGAATGTGCCACCCATACTGAGATAGGTCAGCAACTCCGGCGTGAGGCGGTCTTCGGTGAAACGATGCGAAAAGCCTGTGGTCGTCATGGCGAATGTCGCAATGATCATCAACAAGCTGGCAAAAAAGGTGTGTCGCGTCCGCAGCATGGCTTTTGTCTAAAAGCATAGGTGGGGCAAGTCCAGATCAGAACCAACCTCTGTGGGTGTGTCGTAGTGAAACGGGAGGTTGCGTTTGCCGTGAACCTGCTTGACCTTGTGGTACACAACTGTCCTGATCGTGACCGGTCAAATCGAGGGAGATGCCTTATGTCCGTGCAACCGTTTGGCGTGGATGCGTCCAAGTGCTTTATTGCCGGCCAATGGGTGACCTGCGCGACGGGGCATACGCTGGCGCTCACCAATCCTTCCACGGGTGAAGACCTGTGCCGTATTGCTCGTGGCACTTCAGAAGATATCGACCATGCGGTGCAAAGTGCGCAGGCAGCGCTTGCAGGCGACTGGGGGCGCTCTACTGCAGTTGAACGTGGACGCGTGCTGTATCGGGCCGGGCAACTGGTGCTGGAAAACTTAGATGTGCTGGCGGATTTAGAGGCGCGAGACGTGGGTAAACCGCTGACACAGGCACGGGCAGACGCGGTGGCTTTGGCGCGGTATCTGGAGTTTTATGCCGGTGCAGCGGACAAAATCCACGGCAGCACCATTCCCTATCTGGATGGCTACACCGTTTACACGCTGCGTCAGCCGCATGGGGTCACCGGCCATATCGTGCCATGGAATTATCCGATGCAGATCATTGGTCGATCCGTTGGCGCAGCGCTGGCCATGGGAAATGCTGCTGTCTTGAAACCTGCGGAAGAGGCTTGCCTTACAGCGCTGGCCTTTGCTGAAATCATGCAGCGGGCCGGGTTGCCCGCTGGAGCGCTCAATGTAGTGCCGGGCCTGGGCGCGGAGGCAGGCGCGGCGCTTTCCGCGCATCCGGGCGTGCACCACATCTCCTTTACCGGTTCGGTCAAAGTGGGCAAGCAGGTCCAGCGGTCTGCAGCGCAAAACGTAGTGCCTGTGACGCTGGAGCTTGGCGGCAAATCACCGCAACTGGTGTTTGAGGACGCCGATCTGGAGGCAGCCCTGCCATTTCTGGTGAACGCCGGTCTTCAAAACGCCGGTCAGACCTGTTCCGCCTCCTCCCGGATCTTGGTTCAGCGCCCGATCTACGATCAGGTCGTGGCACAAATGTCTGATCGCTACCGTGCCTTGAAAGTGGGTCCGGCCTTGTCGGACAGGGATATCGGGCCGCTGATCTCGAACCGTCAAAAGAACATCGTTGAGAGCTATGTGCAAAAAGGTCAGGATCTGCAGATCGCAGCTGCGGCTGATTTGCCGCCCGATTTGCCGGTCGGTGGCAGCTACGCGACGCCGACCCTGTTTGCCGGCGTGTCAGCGGATCATATTTTGGCACAAGAGGAGATTTTCGGCCCTGTTCAGGTGGTCATCCCCTTTGAAGATGAGGCGGAAGCCCTGACGATAGCGAACAATACGCCTTACGGCCTTGTGACATCGGTTTGGACAGCGCAGGGTGCGAGGCAGATGCGTTTGGCCAAATCGCTCAATGCCGGTCAGGTTTTTTTGAACAACTATGGTGCCGGCGGCGGAGTCGAATTGCCTTTTGGCGGCACTGGCCTGTCGGGTCATGGACGCGAGAAAGGGTTTGAGGCGCTCTATGGCTTTTCAGCACTCAAAACCGTGGCAGCCCGTCACGGGTAGTCATATAGTCTCAAGCAAGGTGAGCCAAACCCAAACGGTGATGACAGAAACTCCCGTGGCAATCAGTACGGATGATGCGGCCACACGCTTCGCGCATCCGTACATATTGGCAAAGATATAGGCGTTGAACCCTGGGGCCATGGCGGCCGTGAGCACACCCGCACGGAAACCATCCGTGGATAAATTCTGTGCTGTGCCAAAAACCCAAACCAATGTGGGGTGCAATACCAGAACGATGGCGCAGATCATCGCGATAACGCGGCTGTCGCCTTCAGGGCGATACTGGAAGAGTACGCCTCCCAAGGCAAATAGGGCGGCGGGCAATGCGGCGCGCGCAATGAGAGAGAGCGCATCATCCACCACCATCGGTATCCAGATGCCGGACAGATTGATAACAAAGCCAAGGCCAATGGCCAGCACCAGGGCATTGCGAAACATTGCGCGCCCTACGGCGCGGGCCATGACGCTCGCAGATTGGCCTCGGTTGCGGGTGATTTCCATTACCGTGATGCCAAGGCCGTAGCAAAAGGGCGAATGGATCGCGACAATGGCAAAATTACTGGTCAATGCAGCCGAACCGTAAGCCCGTTCGGCAATTGGCAGTCCCAGCAGAACAGAATTCGAAAAGAGAGAGCAAAAGCCGATAACGACGCAGTCTTCCCATGCGCGTCCAAAAAGCGCGCGGGCGCCAAACATGCCGGTAAAGAAACAGATGCCAGCGCCTGCGTAGAAACTCCCAAGTAGCGCTGGGTCGAAAGAGCTGTTGAGGTCGAGTTTGGCAATGGCCTGAAAAAGCAAGCAGGGAATGGCAAAGTTCTGCGTAAAACGCATGACCCCATCGATCCCTGCGACCGGAAAGAGTTTGCGCCAAACGGAGGCATATCCAAAGCCGATGACCAGAAAAACCGGTAGGATGACATCGAGCAAGGTTTGCATGGGCAGCCTTTGTGCCAGGGACCGGGCCGCGAAAGCCCGATGAGAATATCAACGGCCGGTAGGCTGTTAAGGAACGGTGAAGGTCAACGCCAGCCCATCGAAAGCCGGTTCGACATGGGTCGGCGTTTCGGCAACAAGCGTGGCGTAGTCGAGGTCAATATGCATGTTCGTCAAAACCGCGTGTTTGGGGGCAACCTGCTCGATCCACTCCAGTGTCCGCGCAAGATGCGCATGTGTTGGGTGAGGGTCGCGTCGCAGCGCATCGATAATCCAGCAGTCCAGATTGCGCAGCTTTGGCCAAACGTCTTCGGGTATTTGCGCCACATCGGGCAGATAAGCGAGATCTCCAATCCGAAACCCCAATGCGTCCATGCCACCATGAGCGACCTGGAAAGGAGTAAAGCAGATTGCGCCGCCCGGACCTTCAATGGTCACATCGCCCTCGATCAGGTTCATGTCCAGAATGGGCGGGTAGGTGGATCCTTCAGCCTGGAAAAATGCGTAGTCGAACCTTTGCATCAGGGCATCGCGGGTTGGCGGGTCGGCCCACACGGGCAGCCGCGCACGCATGTTGAAAACGATCATGCGCAGGTCATCAATGCCATGCACGTGGTCGGCATGGCTATGGGTGTAAATGACGGCATCAAGTCTTCCGACATCAGCAGCTAGCAATTGGCTGCGCAGATCCGGTGAGGTATCGATTAAGACAGTTGTGGTGCCCTGGTCGTCTGTGCGTTCGACGAGGAGCGAACAGCGTTGACGCCGGTTTTTCGGATCACAGTCGCCCCAATGACCGCCCAGACGTGGCACACCGCCGGATGAACCGCAGCCCAGTATCGTGGCCCGCAACTCGGCCATCAGGCGGCGGCCTCAAAGCTGGCTGCCTTGGTGAATAGTCGATCAAAATTGGCCTGCGTCTGGGCCGCAAAAACGTCATATGAGACACCGAAAGTTTCAGCCGCACATCGGGCCGTGTCAGCGGTATATGCGGGCTCATTCCTTTTGCCACGGTAGGGTGGCGGCGCGAGGTAGGGGGCGTCTGTTTCCACAAGGATTCGGTCCAGGGGTGCAGCCGCAAAAATGCCCCGTAGTTCGGATGACTTTGGAAAGGCCGTAATCCCGGACATTGACAGGTAAAACCCAAGATCCAAAGCGGCACGAGCCAATGACTGTGATGACGAAAAACAATGCATGACGCAGGTGAAGACGCCATTTTGGTGTTCTTCGCGCAGGATTTCTGCCATATCCGCATCCGCATCCCGGGCGTGAACGATCAGCGGTAACGCGGTTTGACGCGCAGCGTCAATATGAACGCGCAGCGATTGCTTTTGTATCTCGGCTGACTCGGCCGTGTAATGATAGTCCAACCCGGTTTCACCGATGGCCACGAATTTTGGATGTTGCGCCATTGCGATCAGTTCTGCCGTGGTCGCCAAAGGTTCGCTGGCCGCACTCATCGGATGGGTGCCGGCGGCATAGAAAACCGATGCATGTGCTTCGGCAAGAGCTCGCACGGCGGGTTCATTTTTCAGCTTCGTGCAGATTGTGACCATGCGTGTCACACCTGCTTGCGCCGCGCGGGCGATGATCGCAGCGTGCTGCCCGTCGAAGTCAGGGAAATCGAGGTGACAATGGCTGTCAGTAATCTGAGGTATGTCGGTCATGACGGTCCGGTCGTTCGGCGCCAACCGGGATTTTACCCGTCGGCTGTTTGACTTATCTTGATCAGGGTATCTAGGACCAGAGCGGCAGGGTCAAGGTTCACAGCGCGTCCATGTCGCGCCCGTGCACCGGTCTCCTGCGCAACTTGCGCCCACGCTCGGCCACGTGCTGCATCGGGCGCCAGACGTTTCAGGATCGCGGCCTCTTTCGGAGCCGTCTCAACATGCGGGGCCGCCTGCATCGCGCCGGTCCGGGCAAGACGCGACAGCAGCAGATCGATCAATTCCAAGAGCAAATCACGTTTGGTTTCCGCGCCGCGCGCCGCAGCGCTTTCCGCGATCTTCAGTGCTGCGGCGCGATCAAATTGCGGCAGGCTTTCAACCAAGGCGACAAGCTCTGCGTAAGTTTTCAACCCATCCATCAATGACAGACGTAGCGCGGCACCTACCGACCCGCCCGAGAGCTCCGCCAAGGCATCAGTTTGGTCACTGGCGTCGAAGCCAGCCTGCGCAAAAGCGCCTGCCATATCCCGAGCATTCAAGGTGTTTAGGCGCAGGGTCCGGCACCGTGATCGGATAGTTGGTAAGAGCTTTGACGGTTGGTGACTGATCAAAAGCAAATGGGCGTTTTCCGGGGGTTCTTCCAGCATCTTCAAAAGCGCGTTGGCGGCTGACGTATTCATGTCATCTGCCGCATCAATGATCACCACTCGCGGACCGCCATCAGTTGCTGATAATTGGAAATACCCTGCCAAGGCTCTGACGTCATCGACAACGATCTGATCGCGCATTCTATCAGTGTTCGGGTTTGGTGTGCGGGTGATGGATTTCAAGCCGGGCTCGGCACCGGCTACAATCCTGCGCGCAACCGGGTGTTCGGGGTCAATCGCCAGCGTGGTGGGCAGTGGCGGTGCCCCGAAAAGCCCATCTTCCTCCTGAGGCGGCGTGGCAAGCAAAAACCGAGCGATCGACCAGGCGAGTGTGGCTTTGCCGATGCCGCGTGGCCCGGTCAGCAGCCAGGCATGATGCAAACGATTTTTGGCAAAAGCTTCCAGAAATTCCTGTTGCGCCGCATCCTGACCAAAGAGCTGAGCCGTATCGCGCGGATGTGGGGCGCCCTCAATCTGATCGGGAGCGCTCATCCTAGTTCGGAGTCCACAAGCCGGGCAATGTCGGTTGCAACCAAGTCGATATCGCGTGCGCCATCCACAACGCGGAACCGCGATTTGAACTCCTGCGCCAGATCCAGAAATCCTTGGCGCATCGCGCGCTGCAGGTCTTCGCCAAAGGCTTCAAACCTCTCATCCGCCGTTTGACGCGACAGAGCGCGCGAAAGGCCAACCGCCGGATCCATGTCGATCAGGACTGTCAAATCGGGCTCATGGGTAATTATGAGATTGTGCAACTTATCGACGACACCGCGCAAATCTCCGCGAGAAAGCCCTTGATACATCCGGGTACTGTCAGCAAACCGATCACAAAGGACGATGCTTCCTTTCGCCAAAGCAGGCAAAATCGTACGTTCCAGGTGATCCCGTCGTGCGGCGGTGAAGAGCAGGATTTCCGTCTCGGCAGACCAACGGTCAGGGTCGCCCTGCAAGACCAATGCGCGAATTTCTTCTGCGCCAGGAGATCCACCTGGCTCACGTGTCAGCACAACCTCATGCCCAGACGTGCGCAGATGTTCGGCCAACCTTTTGATTTGGGTGGACTTGCCCGAACCATCGATGCCTTCAAAGGTGATAAAGGTGCCTGTGCCGCGCACAAGTGCGCTCACGTTTGCCCCTCGGGTCCCTGAATGATTTTGGTAAAGAGAATAAGCGCCGCTGTACTCATGCGGCTCATAAAACCGCCACGTTCAATCGTACGATCAGCCACAAGCGGCAGGCGTGTTTCTGGTAGACCATCCAAGGTGAACACAAACTCGGCAAGTTGGTCGCCTTCGGCAATTGGTGCACTGACCGGGCCAGTGTAGATTACTTCGCCGGCGATCTCGTTGCTCGCAAGAGCCGGCATCAGGACGCTGATGTCTTCTGCCGCGACCAATCCTACCGAAGGCTGGCTGCCCATCCAGACATCTGCTTGGGCAAACTGCTGTCCGGCTTTGGCAAGAGGGCGCAATGCGAATTGACGAAATGCCCAATTGACAATCGCTTGGGATTCCTGCGCGCGCCCGGCCACGGAGTCCAACCCCGAGATCACAAATATGACACGCCGGTCCCCTTGCTTGGCGGATCCCGTCAACCCATACCCAGCTTCTTCCGTATGCCCGGTCTTCAATCCGTCCGCGCCAATGTTCATGTTCAGGAGCGGGTTACGATTCAGGCGGTTGCTTGGCACCCGGTTGTCAAATTCGAACTCAGTCTCCGCAAACAGCGGATAAAATTCGGGGAAGTCGGTGATCAACCGGTCAGACAAGGTTGCGAGATCCCGCATCGACATTAAATGTCCGGGCTGTGGCCAACCGTTTGAGTTTGTGAAGGTCGAATTGTTCATTCCTAATTGTTGTGCGCGTTGCGTCATTAGGCGCGCAAATCCATATTCCGTGCCATCCGGGGACAAAGCTTCGGCGATGACCACGCAAGCGTCGTTGCCTGACAAAACGATAATACCTCGGATCAGATCTTCGACGGTGACGCTCTCGCCCGACCGCAGAAACATACTGGATCCGCCATAGGATTGCGCATGCTCGGAGACCGGGAGTTCTTCATTGAGATCGAGCCCACCGTCCGATTTCCCACGGCGGATCGCTTCGAACGCCATGTAAAGTGTCATAAGTTTTGACATAGATGCGGGGGGCAAGGGTGTATCGGCCTCCTTGGACATCAAGACGGTTCCGGTAGTCTGGTCGAGCACGAACGCGGAGGTGGCTTTGGTATCAAAGGCCACACTCGTTGTTGCTGAAGCGACGAGGGTCAAGACGGCTGCAACGAAACGGATCACGACGAATAGCTCCTGAATGACTAGTTTGTGACGGCGTAGGCGTCTGAAAAGCCTTCACCTTTAATGGTGTTCAGCAATGTATCCAACTCGGATGCCGATGTGGTCGGGCCCACGACGACTCGCCAGAACGGCTTACCGCCAACTTCCTGTTGTTTGATCGTAGGTACAAGACCTGCGCCCCGCATTTGTTTGGCAGCACGGTTCGCGTTGTCTTCCTGACTGAAGATACCAATCTGGATAAACGGCTTTTCCAAGTTCAACTGAGGTAAGCTGGATTGAATAACCGGTGCCGCAGGTTCCGCCACCGACGCAGCGCTTGCAGCCTCAGCGGGAGTCGGTTCGGCAGTTTCGATCGCGGCGCCTGCGACTGCAATGGGGTCCAGCGAAGTCTCGGTGATACCATCTGCCGCTGCTATGCTCTCTTCGGCTGGTGCCGGCTCTTGCGTTACAACTTCTTTGCGCAATGCAGTAACGTCCAGATCGACAGGGGCTCCAGCAAGCACACCCAATGCTTCCGCCGCATCTGATGACATTTGAAGTCTTGGACCGGGGATGTCGCGCTCGCGGCGAAACAGGGCGCCAACAACGAATTGGCCGTTAGTTTGGTTCCGTATGATCACCCGCTCTGGTTCTGTTACATCGGGATGAGCGACCCAAACGCCACCCAAAGAAGGCCGTCCGTCCCATAGTCCGGGTTCTTTTGCTGAAAACACCTCAGGCGCTTCGATATCCCGCTCAATTACTGTGCCACTTTCGGCAATGGGGTCGGCCGCGGTTCCATCTGAAGGTTTCGGCTTGAATGCTTCGCTCAAATTGAATGATCCAGTATCATCGCAGCCAGCCACGAGACCCAGAACGCTCAAACCCAGCAACATTCGAATTGAGAAAGATTGATGAGAGACCCTGACGTCATTCATTTTGTTCTTCCTTGCCTGTTTTCCGGTTTTCCGGTTCTGTATTGACCTTCGGATGAAGGAGTTTTCCGACACTCTACCTTGACGAATTCACTCTGGAAAGATGTCCTGGGTCAATTCCGCAAATTTCCCTTTAGATCAGTAAATTGTTTTTGAGGTTTTAGAATCAATCGCAGACCACTAGGAAAAGCGCACCGGAGGAGTGGCAGAGTGGTCGAATGCACCGGTCTTGAAAACCGGCGTGCGTGAAAGCGTACCGTGGGTTCGAATCCCACCTCCTCCGCCAATCCAGTATCTTCCCGAGTTTAACCAGATCGCATTGGGCGGCCTTTTTCTTTGTTTAACCGACGGTTGCGCCGTTTCATCTTTTCCTTGAGTTTCTTTCGGTGGTGTCTATATTCGTTCCTTGAGTGGTAGGGAATGTGGTATATTTTGAATGGCCCTCTCCGGCAAGTTGACAAAGAAACTGGTGGAAAACCTTGGCCCCGGT
>NZ_JBGCEQ010000058.1:0-9520 GCF_045106495.1 Roseobacter sp. | reverse complement strand
AACCCCTGCCAGTGAAGACCCGTTAGGAGGTCCTTGATCCTGCCATGCTGAAACGGCCGAGAATAAGCCCCCACCGCTTCCGGCCTTGGAAAAGGCGGCGGATAGCTCGCGGGGTGCTGCTTTCCGGCGTCCTGCTGGTTCTTCTCGGGCTGTGGTTTTATGATCCAGACCAGCCCACACAGATCACTGCGCCGGTGCAGACAACCACGGCGCAGACCGTCAGCCCAAGCAGATTGTCGGTTGTCGATGGCGACACCGTGAGGTTGAACGGTGAAACCATCCGCTTGCTAGGCTTCGACACGCCGGAAACGTATCGCGCAGAATGCGAGAGTGAGCGGCAGCAAGGTGATGCAGCCACCGCGCGATTGCGCGACCTGCTGCGCCTGGCATCGTCCGCGCAGCTCGCTTACCAGCCGCGACCTGACAAATACGGGCGAAGTCTTGCAACCCTGACCCTCGATGGTCGCAATGTTGCTGATATTTTAGTAGGAGAAGGATTGGCCCGTCGTTACACTGGCGGCGCGCGCCGACCATGGTGCTAGAGGCCGCCTATTGAAATTCACGATGCGGATTTGCCAGCCCTTGCCTCACACTATTTTGCTCGAAAAGCCCGTTGAATCCCAAAACCCAAGCCCGGTGCAGGGGTGTTTTTGCAAATGAGCGTCGCGCCCACCTGGGCGCGACGTGACCTGTGTGGCCCCAAAGATAGACGCGGTGCATAATGGCAGAGGTCATGCGCCCGCATCCCAGGGATTAATGATCTCGACACCCAGAAATTCAAACGGCTTCACATCCCGCGTGGCGACCGAAAAGCCGTGTGTCTTTGCAATCGCGGCAATCTGGGCGTCCGCCAATTTGACATCATAGGCTTTTGCCTCCGCCAGCATGGTCGCGAGCGCTTCGGCGGCTGTCCTGTCAAATGGCAATATCCGGTTGCCGCAGAGGCGGCCCAGAGTGAAGTCAAACGCCTTCCAAAGCGCCGATTTCCGCTTGCCATCCGGTAACCGCTCGATGCCGTAGCGAATTTCAAAAAGCGTAATCGTCGTCGTATAGAATTGCGCACTTTGACGCGCATTCAGCCACGATATGACCGCATCGGAAGGGGTCTCCTTCATCGGATCGCAGACAACGTTTGTATCTAGAATGATCACCTAAAGTCCGCCGGTTCGGCAGTGTCGTCGCTACGCTCGATATCAGGCAGAAACGCATCCAAACTCTGCACGTATTCTACAATCGCATCGCCAACCTTCTCTGCGGGACGTGATGCTTCATCAAGCAATTGTCGGGCGGCTTCCTCAACACTGATACCACGCTCAGCTGCAACGAACCGCACGCGGCGATGAACATCATCCGATAGGTTTCTGACCGTAATGTTTCCCATTTTATCCTCCATTCTCAGTACTGATATCATACCATACATCTGACTGCATTGCTATCATTGATGCATTATGAGTACAAAAGAGGCCTCGCCGAAGCGGGGCTGAGTTAGATCCTCACCACGAGGACGCAAAATTCACGGACTCTCAGCCTCTCTTTCGAGAGATAAACCCGTCCGGTGTGAACGCGTCGATCTGCTCGCCGGTGCGCCGTGACATGGTTTGCCCGTCGCTCGATACGCTGATCTCTGCATCCGGCGAGATGCGAATGATGGAGCCGTCGCCTTCCAGATAGGTCGTCTCCGCATCCCGCTCGATCTTCACCGATCCATCGGCGTCGATCCTGATCCAATCGTCATCGACCAAGACCTTTATGCTGTGTTCGTCGATCACCACACCGGACCACCCAAGCACATGGTCGCGTCTGATAACCATCTTGAACGGGTGCAATTTGATCTGCACATCGGCGGCGTCATCGTCGCCCTTCAAAACAACGAACGCTTCTTGATCTTCTGGCTTTGCCAGTAGACGTGCGATGGCGTCTTTGGGCCGCCAAAGATAAGGCGTTTCACGCCGTTCCTTCTTCTTGTTTTTATGGAACGCGATCATCAGTTCGGCGGTCTTCCAGACGGCGCGGACGGTGCTTGGGACTGTCATAACATTTTACTCCATACACGGGCTTGCTGCTACCAGCTCATATCTTCAATCGTCACGCAATTATCGCATCCGGCGTGACAAGATGATGCGCTTAAAACAGCGCAAGTTGGTCCGGCTGCGGGCGAATGGCTGCGCAGCCGCGGGGGTCTACGGTCCACTCACCTTCGCTCAGCTCGATACTGGCATCTGGCCCGTGCTGCTCAATGAACACGCGGTCAGCCTCGGCGCAGCGGGAATGGTGCACCTCTTTGGCCATGTGTCCGCTGGGGCGGCGGCACCAGACGCCGGGGGCTTTGCCGCAATCAGGACGACGGACGGCAAGGACGGGGAGACGGTGGGCGGTGAAGTCAGGCATGGGTTTCGTCTCCCGTTTCTTTGAGTTTCAGATAGAGGGCCGCCGACAGCACGCGGTCCTGCTTGGCGCGCTCGCGGGCAAGCGCCTCGATCAGCGGGGCCAATGTGGCCCTGATCTGCGCCTCGGTTGCACGGTTGGCCGTGGCCGATTTTTCAATTAGGTGCAGCGTCTCGATCATCTTTTCGACGCGGCCCAGATTAGTGTTGTTCTCAAATGCCATGACAGTTCTCCATTCAGAGGGGCAGGGCGCTACCGCGCCCCGCCTCGAGCTCACGCCATGCCTTCGGGCAACCACGCGTCGACCCGCGCGGCCTGCGCCTCGGTGACGCCAAGGGCGCTGCGCACCTCTGCGTCTGAGAACAACGCGGCCAGTTTGTCGGCCTTCTCGGCTTTTTTCAGCTTGGCAAAGGTTGTCGCGGTCGGATGATCTTCGGCAAGGTCCAGAAGATCGCGCCACACCCCGTTAAGGTAGGGACCACCCACACGGCTGAAAAAGTTGGCCGCTGTCGGTGTCCAGACGTCGCGGATATTCGGCTGGGTCTCCTTCGCAACCATCGCCATCAGCTTTTCATCACCGCCGCGATATTGCGCCGCCAAGAACCGCGCCAACTCACCCCGTACATGTTCTGCTCCTTTCTTACGAAAAGCCCGGAAGGATGCGCCAAGGTCTTTGGCCTCCCACATATCGCGCGGCGGGTTGGTGGTCAGCCGCTCGTCCAACGCGTAGCCTTCGGCCTCGGTCGTGGGCCAGTTCGGCACATCAACCTTGGATAATCCAATGGGGTTGGCCCACCGTAAATCATGGCTCAACTGATACGCCAGAAGATCAATCAACAGGTCAGGATCGCGCAGGACCGCGTGTTGCTGCGCGCCTTTGGCGATACGGCTCAGATCATCCGCCAATGCCTGTGAAATCGGTGACTTCAGCTTGTCGGCGGCACTACTGCTGTGCATCGACTTCGCCAGTACACCCGCTTCAATTGCGGCCTTCTTGTCCTCCGGTTTGACCAACGCACCGCTCACGCGCTGCTCACCGCGCCCATCGACATAGACGAACAAGCCAGCATGGGCGCGTTGATCGTCGCTGTAATCCCCGTCGAGGATCGCCTGCAAGGTCGCCAAGATAATCTTGCCTTCACCGTCCAGCGCGTCGTCAAATTCCAACTCACTCAGCGCCTCGAACTGCTCGGCTTCTTCTTCGGATAAAATGCCATCTTCGGCATAGACAGAGCCATACTTGTCGAGGCCCAGATCGTAGTGGTTCAAAAATTGGTCTTCGATCACCTCCACCCATTTCCAGCCTTCGGCCTGCAAGCCCTCTGCGGCCTCAGCCAGTTTGGCGGCAAACAGATCATCCAGAAGGACCACATCATCAAAGAACGTCTGATCGCTGAACAGATCGGCGCTCTTGCGGCCCCCGGCTTCATCATAACCCGCCTCGGTCACATAGATCACGCGGCGGTCTGATCCTTTCACCGCGTCGGGCTTCAACATCTGCCGGATTTGATGATCGCTGTAACCGCCGCCCTTGACCCGTTCCAGCACTTCAAGGCTCACCTTTTCGTCTTGGCTGATCGTGAAGGATGCCGCGTTGGACAGGTTGATTTCATTGGCCTGTAGGGCATCCAGCACCGGCTTGGGCAGGTCCGCCAGCGCGAGGCGGCGATAGACATGCGCCTCACTGACCGCAAAGGCCCGCGCAATCTCAGGTGCTTTCGCGCCCTTGGCTTCCATCTTTCCGTAAGCGCGGATTTCTTCTGCCGGGTGCAGATCAACACGGGCCACATTCTCCATGTTGGCCCAGGCTGAGGCGGTGTCGCGATCTGCGGCCAGCATGACCATCGGGTTTGCCAGATCGGGCCGGATGGCGGCAAGGTTGGGGTGCTTCTCTGCAAGATATTTCAGGGCGCGCAACCGGCGTCCGCCTGCGACAATTTCAGCGCCACCTGCATCGTCGGCCAGCCCTGCGATGGATTGGATCAGGCCAGCGGCCCAGATGCTTTCCGCCAGCGCAATGACGTCCTTTTCCGGCACGTCCTGCCGGGGATTGAGCGGGGATAGTGTGAGTGCGGCCAACGGGAACCGGGCTTCTGTCGCTGTGATCTTCGATTGCTTTGTCATTGGGACATATCCTGTGTCTTGTGATGATGGGTTTTTCGGTTATGGTTGCCCCACCCCTGACGGGGTGAGGCGAGGCCCTTAGTGGGCTGCGTGTCTGATCAGGAAGCGGCGTCCAATGCCAAAGTGATCGCCCTTCCTGACAAGCGCCCATGCCTCGGCAATGCGCTTATTCAATGTGTCTCTATCCATCTATCTCCCCTCCTTTCCGGCGCGGGTTGCGCCTGACGAAAACGCCCCTTTCGAGGCGTCCTGATTTCAGTAATCGGTTGAAAGCATTAGGGTCAGCACGCGGCGCGTGACGTCTGGGTTTGCGTCGTCGTCAGTGCCATAACGATAATCGCGGTCGTACAAATCGACCTTCCATAGAAAGTGTTCTGTCTTACCGTCGATTGTCAGCGCGAAGGCTCCGAAATCACGTTTCAGATAAGGATCATTGTCCTCCGTGAATTCGGAAAACTGCATGACGGTCGTCATGATCTTGGCCTGCCATGCAAAGCTGAGCGCGGCGACACCATTTGTTTGCACGATCTGTCCGGGGATTGTGAAGTCGGCTCCCCATGTATTTCGGAAACGGTCATTCTGCTCGCCTACCAGCTTGAAACGGGCGATACTTTCTGGCGTTTCGTCAACCAGAGCGGTGCGAAAATCAACAGGGACTTCGGCTGTATTCTGCATGGTTTCATGTTCCTTTGTGGTGTGTGGTTGGGGTCTTTGCCCCTTTTGGGTCGAGGTTTGGGACAGCCGCGAATGCGGCCTGTTCCTGAAACCTTGCCATGTGGCGAACTGAGGGGGTCGAGACACGCCTGAATCGACAAACTGGTGCGGCCCGCAGCGCCGCGAGGACACGGGTTTGTCTATTCAGGTTGTCCGAAGGGGGCCGACGAAACGACCCCCTTACGGCGCAGTGGCGTTCGGTATATCCGAACCCCAAGCCCAAGAACTCAGGATCGTAGATCCGTTGCCCCAGGGATCGTCACCCAACGGGCCGCTCACAAGGTCGCAAGCGAGCATGTTTCAAAGCCCCCGCTCGGGCTCAGAGAGACAGCGCGCGGGTCATTGAAACAGGGAGAAGGCGCGCGCAGGGTGCGGATCTCGGGCCAGCTCTTCGGCTGGACTGCAAGCAGAGCCCGGTGGCACGGCCAAAGGCCGGGGCAGGAGGCCATAAGCAGGCGGCTTTAGGGCTCCATTGAAAGCAGGTTAGGCGGTTTTATTCTTGTTACGTTTTCGGGTGTGTTAGGATCGGAGACCTGCTGGTACCGTCTACTCGGCGGGCTGGATGTGGGGCAGCTTTCTAAACCCGACAATGCGGGCACAAGTTTCTCGTTGGTTTCTTGGCGTGAACATGGGGGTCACGAACAGTGAGTGTTTTGAGCTTTTCGAGATCTGTATCCGTTCCAGATGATTTTGGCATCACATTCAAGACGGTTGACCAATGCAAGCAATGCATAGACGTGATCATGGATGAAATCGTTCCTTTGGTTCTTAAGGATCGCGGCCTTCATGATCAGGCGTCTAAAGTGACATCACTCTCTGGAGGTTTTAGAGCCCGGCTCCTTAAACTGTACTCAGTCTTGGACCAGGTGATACAGTTGCTTGACATTGATCGTCTGGAAAGTTCTGACCTTAGCGAAGCGACGGCAGACATGAATATGGCGGCTTTCAATTGCTTGAGCGACGCTTGTTATGTACTGATGATGTATAACGACGCAAGGTCGCAAACGTCTCCGGAAGACGTTGGGTATTATCTGAATTTTGCGGAGGACTTCGCAAAAACGTCGATAGAAAATGCTGCGAAGGTTGCACCAAAATCATGGCATTTGGTCGATCGTTTGACACCCCTAGGTATTGTTCGGCTTCAAACGTCCAGCGGTCGGAAGGACGTCGCTATCTAGCGTGATGCCTTCCCTGGACGGCCACAAGTTCGGTGGCGCACACGGGCAAGTTCAGTTTGGTCGACAGGAAGGCTTCGCCAATTTCATTTTTTGGTTTTCCCAAAGACCGCACCGGCTGCAGTATGAACCATGTGCAATCACTTTTGGGCCGATCTTCCGATTTTGCCGATCCGGGATGTCCACTCCATCAGAACCGGGCCCCAGAATTCAGCAGTTCTCTGATGCGTAGCTGAACGATTTCAATACACTCGCAAACAGCATTCAATTGTTCTTTTCGTGCGTATTGATAGATATACCCCGCCATCAGCCCCATAGCGCGTTCCACAGCTTCCAGACGGCCCAGAGCCGCAAACTCGTCCAACAGGAAGAGGGCGGGGGCCTTTAGGCGCTCCACAGGCCTCTGAGCGGCGATCTGGTGGCTGAGAGGGCCTGTCGGTGCCGCTGACACTTCTGCGTCCCTTGCGATGTCCTGAAGCGCCTGAGCGACCAGAAGACGCAGCCCACGGCTGTAGGCGTCCAGACGGTTGGGGACCCATCGGCGCTGACGTCAGACAGGTCGGCAGTGCGGGACAAAGCCGCCAAACAGAAATCCTTACTTAGAGTCCGCTTTGAGTTCCCCGTCTTCAAACGCCTGTCCTCAGATAGCGCTGTATCGTTCTTTTAGATCGCTCGTTGCGTTGAAGTATGGGCCAGGTCCGTAGCTGAGGCGTGAAACACCGACATGGGCGATGTCTGCTGATGTTTTGATATCGCCCATGGCCATGACATTTACAGGCAAGCTTGTTGCTGCCGTGATTTTTGCGATCAATGCAGTATCAGTTAGACCCGGGATGAAAAAGCCATCGGCCCCGGCTGCGGAATAAGCTGCTTCGCGCTCGATTGCTTCATCAACTAAACTGCTGTGCGTTTTCGGATCAGACCCGAGGAACAGGTCAGTTCGGGCATTTATGAATAGCGGTAAATCCATACTGTCAGCCGTATGCCGGATAGCCTTCAAGCGTGTCGTTTGTTGTTCGATATCGTACAGCCCATCACCCTGCACGACTTGATCCTCAAAGTTGATGCCGACTGCGCCGGCTTTGATCATCATAAGGGCATTTTTCGCGACATCTTCCGGCGACACAGCGTAGCCGCCCTCGAAGTCTACGGTAACGGGAACATCAACGCTTGCCACAATGCGTTCGACAATCTGTAACACAAATTCGAGCGGCATCGCTTCGCCATCGTCAAACCCATGTGCTGCGGCTATTGACCAGCTTCCCGTTGCAACGGCTTTGCTTCCTGCGTCAACGATCGTCTTGGCACCACCGGCGTCCCAAATGTTGTATAAAACAACCGGGTTCTGTGTGGTGTGCATGTTTTTGAAGGCTTGCGCTTTGTTGGCTTGGGTCATGATTACTTGTCCATATTAAGTGGCAGATACTGCCGTTCGGTTTCTAGAAGTTTCTGCTTGCGCCAAAGCCCACCGCCATAGCCGGTCAACGACCCATCCGCGCCGATCACACGATGGCAGGGGATCACGAGGGCGATTTGGTTGGCACCATTGGCCCGTGCGACAGCGCGTGCAGCCGTTGGACGGCCAATCGTTTCTGCAATCTGCGAATAACTTCGGGTTTCACCCACAGGAATGTCGCGCAATGCGTCCCAAACCGACTTTGTGAATGCTGATCCATGATAGGCGAGCGGGGTTTCAAAGCCTGTTAGCGTTCCCTCAAAAAATGCCGTCAGCTCTGATGCAATTTGTCGGGAAGGTGTGGTTTTACCAATACCTATCCGACCCTTGGACACCTCATTCAGTTTTGCCAACTCTGTCCGGAGCGCCTTTCGATCTGCAAACTCCAGCAGATGCAATTCAGACGGGCTGGTAACAGCAATCATGTCACCCAAAGGGGTGGGAATCCAATCGGCGAACAGGATCGGGTCACTATCCAAGCGACCAGGCGCTTTGCCGAGCAGTTTTGCGAATGCGGCGCGGAATGCACTGGCCGACGAGAACCCGGCATCGATCTGCGCTTCAATGATCTTACCGCCGTCAACGATGGTTTCAAATCCATCCCGCAACCTGCGTTGTCGCGCCATTTCAAGGAAAGTCATGCCAAACTGGCGCTTGAAACTACGTCTGATGGTGGAGGGGTCAAAGCCCATCTTTTCAATATCGGACTCCCGCCAGCGGTACTCTGGTCGCTCATCTAGCGCAGTCAACAAAGCTGAAATCGCAGGATCAGCTGATGCCATTGGCTTGAGAGGGTGGCACCGCTTGCACGCGCGAAAGCCGCGCTCGATACACTCTCCGACAGTCTCCAGAAAGGTGCAATTTTCACGCTTTGGTTTGCGCGCCGGACAGGTCAGCCGACAAAAAATACCAGTACTGGAAACACAGACATAAACCCGCCCATCATAGGTCGCATCGCGGGCGAGCAAGGCATCATACAAAGACGCGTGGTCTGGAAGGTCAAACAGCATAAGACCCTCTAACATGCCCCAAATGTTGCGCCGCCGGTTTTCGGGCGTCTATTGATTTAAAAATTTTAAGTCGATTTGTTGGAAGCCGCCGTTCATGCGTCTCGCAGCATTGGTCATAGTGGGCTCTTCCAGCCCCTTCGCCGCGTGATATACGAACGACGGCTCCCAGGAACGACGCCATCTGCACGGTGAGCCTGACAACACGTATTATGAGGCGCAGCACAACGGCGCGGCTGTAAATATGCTGGTTTGGAGAAACGCTCTGGAGCACATGTTCGCGCATCGAGACCCCGAAGATGTTTGCGCCGACATCGTAGCACTGGAGGAAAGTGACGAGTTCCAAAATACCCCAAACATGCCTCAGCAGGACAAATTAGGATGACACGTAAGCAATTGCCAAAAAAGCTGGAGAAAGAGATTTATCAGCAGTTCGGATCGAAATGTCCCTTTTGCGGTGAATCCGATGTAAACACCTTACAGGTGCATCACATCGTTGCTCATGCACAAGTTCAGGCGGGACTGTTGCGTTAATGGTGGTGGCACCGATTGTTGCTTTTGAAGGCGTTTGATCATGCGGCCGCGAACAATTGGACAATGAATTCGATCTCGCCCTGAACACCTGGTTGTTTGTGATGGATGTGGCCGCGTTTGATGGT
>NZ_JBGCEQ010000057.1:0-73319 GCF_045106495.1 Roseobacter sp. | reverse complement strand
TCAGGAGACCTGCCGTAAGCTAGCACAACCCGTGATACTGCGGACCAAATCCTGCCGGAGGGGCAGCACAGAAAGGAAATAGAATGCATATCGAACCAGGTGTGGTTGACGGAGCAAAAATGGTTTTTGCCTACGCGACGGCAGCAGGGGCGGCGACATATACCGCCAAGCTCGCATTGAACGACCTCAAGGGGCGCAGCATCGGGTCTTTTGCCCTGCGCACGGTTTTTGCCGCCATTGGCACATTCGTGTTTTTCGAGGTGCTACCGCATTTTGCCGTCGGCATTTCCGAAGTCCACTTCATTTTGGGCACGACACTCTTTCTGCTGATGGGCGCAGCGCCTGCCGCCCTTGGCCTAGCCCTTGGTTTGTTGATCCAAGGCGCATTCTTCGCGCCAAGCGACTTGCCAATGTTCTTTGTAAACGTAACGACCTTGCTGGTGCCGCTTTTTGCGATCACGGCCTTGGCGCATCGGTTCATTCCAGAAGACAAGGCATATGTCGATCTGGCCTATGCGGATGTGTTCAAACTGTCTGCGATGTATCAAGGCGGCGTGGTCGCTTGGGTCGCCTTCTGGGCGTTTTACGGTCAAGGTGTAGGCGCAGAGACGTTCCAGTCGGTATTGACCTTCGGTGCGGCCTATATGTTGGTCGTGTTGATTGAACCCATCGCGGATCTTACCGTGCTTGCCGCTGCCAAAACGCTGCGGTCCGGAAAGCTGAAAAACCTGTTTGCCCAGCGCCTTTTCAACGCCGCTTGAGCAATAGGGAAATTGAGGTCCTGGATCCTTTAAAGGGATCCGGGATTTTTTGTGAGGTGTCGCCGTGATCGATACTCTTTGGCTGGTGGGCATTGGCACCGGATCACCGGCTCACGTGACGGTGCAAGGCATGGCAGCGATCCGAGACGCAGAGGTGATCCTGGTGCCGCACAAGGGCGCCGGGAAAGACGATCTAGCGGATTTGCGGCACGGGATCATAGCCGCGAGCGGCTCCAAGGCCAAGGTCATCGGTTTTGACTATCCAAGACGTGACCCCAATTTGCCCTATCGGAAAAGGGTAGCGCTTTGGCACGATGAAATCGCAAAGCGTTGGCAAGAGGCGCTCTCGCAGGTTTCCGACAAGGGTTCCGCAGCGCTCTTGGTTTGGGGAGACCCGTCACTTTATGACAGCACCCTTCGGATCGCCCAACACCTTAAACCCTTACCGAGCATTCGTGTCGTGCCCGGTATAACGGCCATCCAGGCACTGACAGCGGCCCATGCAATTCCACTGAATGCTGTGAACGGTCCTGTGCTGATCACAACAGGGCGGCAGTTGCGCGATAATGGCTGGCCAGACGGCGCGGAGCGGGTCGTCGTGATGCTTGATGGCGAGGCCAGTTTTCAGGATCTGGTCCAACAGGGCCTGTACATCTGGTGGGGGGCTTTCTTGGGCATGCCCGAAGAGATCGTGGACCAGGGGCCCGTCGCAGAGGTTGCAACGCGCATTATCGAAAAACGAGCCAATGCGCGTGCCCGGCATGGATGGATCATGGATACCTATTTGTTGAGCACCGGCATGTGAAATGAACAGGGTTATTTTAACAACGGCGCATGGTCGGAACCATCAAAACGGTCTGCGACGGACAAGTGAATTGCTGCTCTCCCCTGCGCACCCGCACCCATCATCCACAAGGGATCAAGTAATTGATTTTCGACGCGTTCCGAGCTTGAGTGGGTTGAAGGGAAACAAACGGAGTAAATGATGCGGCTTCTCAATGCCAATGATCCTTCGCAGAAGCGCTGCGTCGAAAGCAATTCGTACGAGGCAAGTTTGGATGAAGATCGGCATTTGTCGGCGCATTGTCGTGAAGCAAGCGCGCGGCGCAGAGCGATGGGCTTTGAACCATTTCGCGTCAAAACCACAATTATGAAACTGCGGTGGATTCTGTTGGTCGCGATCTTCGGAGTGTTGACCGGCGCCTGCGCCCCTATTCCAAGGGACTATGATCGTACACCAAGTCAGGCTCTGACGGGCAATGACACCACATATCTGGCTCGAGGACTAAGTGAATGGGGAGATCCGAGCGATGGACGCTCCGGGTTCTATTTGCTGCCGGACGGCCCGGAAGCACTTGCGGCGCGCCTTGGGTTAATGCAACGGGCCGAGCGTTCTATTGATGCGCAATACTACCTTGTACATGACGATGTAGCGGGACATTCGTTTGCCTGGGGGCTTTTGCAGGCAGCCGATCGCGGTGTACGGGTGCGACTGCTGATCGATGACATGGATACATCCGGATACGATGCGATGACCGCGTCACTGAATGATCATCCCAATGTGGAAATCAGGCTATTTAACCCGTTCTGGCGGGAACGCGGCAAAGCTTTGAATGCTGTTTTGGATTTCAATCGCATCAATCGCCGCATGCACAATAAATCCATGACCTTTGACAACACAGTTACCATTGTCGGCGGGCGCAATATCGGCGCGGAGTACTTTGCTGCCAATGAACGCAGCAATTACGATGATCTTGATGTCCTCGGGGCAGGGCCCGTTGCCAAAGACGTTTCCGCGCAATTTGATCGCTATTGGAACAGCCCCTACGCAGTGCCGGCAGAAGTGGTCGTTCGGTCCCGCGACGATGTCCTAACGCCAGATGTTGCGCGTTCAATTCTCGCCGATCTGGTGGAGAAAGCCAGCAAAACCGAATATGGGGAGGCGCTCAATCACGAATTCAATCAAACACTGCGCAACGGAACATTGAAACTGACCTGGGCGCCGTACAGGGTCTTGTCAGATCCTCCGGAAAAAATATCCGGCGACACGCAAGGGCAACCGATCATTCGTGATATGATGCAACCTTACATGCGTGCTGCTGAAACAAGCCTTTACGTGGCCTCTGCCTACTTCGTTCCCCGCGCGCAGGGCGAACGCGCTCTCGCGGATCTGGAGGCGCGAGGTGTTGAAGTTACTATTCTGACAAACTCGGTCGATTCCAATGATGTGCTTCCCGTTTACGGTCACTACGCAAAGTCGAGAAAAGCGCTGCTGAATTCGGGGGTCGACTTGTGGGAACTGCGCCCGGATCGAACGCGTCCGGACCGGGAACGTTTGAAACTCGGTTTGTCGCAATCGGGATTGCACACCAAAGCCTTTGTCATCGATCGCAGACGCTTGTTCGTCGGTTCCGTGAATTGGGATCCCAGGTCTATCAATATCAATACCGAAATTGGGATAATGATCGAAAACGCGGGCATGGCAACGTGGACGGTCGATTCCTTTGAACGGAATCTCCCCATAGCAGCCTACGCACTATCCCTGGATGACGAGGGTGAGATCAACTGGCTTAGCACAGAAGAGACAGGTCGACGCGTGCTTTATCGCTCGGAGCCCGTGTCGTCGGGATGGCGCATGTTCATGGCGCGTTTATTGGGAGTGCTGCCCATTGGCAAACAGCTCTGACAAGGTGCCGCGCAGAAAGGTATCTGCGCGGCCATTATTCTATTTCTTGGCCGCAGCTTCCTGATCCGAGATGTGCTGATCCACAGCGCTTGCAGCAGCCGCCTGAATGCCCGCTTTTTCGGAGTCGTCCAGGTTTTCCAAGTCGTCCATGCCAGGAATATCAACGCGCACTTCGCGCCGTGCAAATTCGATACCATTGGCTTTGAACTCGTTGCGCACACGGTTGTAGATTTCCTTGCGGATCGTGAACTGCGTACCCGGTTTGGCCATGAATTTACCGCGCATGACGATCCCTACGTCATCGAACTGAAACACACCCTGGCTTTTGAACGGCTCCAGAAAATCATCCTTGAACAGAGGATCTTCCAACATCTCGGCTCCGATCTTCTTGAATATCTTCTTGACCCGATTGGGATCAGTATCAAAGGGCACGGTGAACATCAGTTTCATGATCACCCAGTCGCGGCTGAAGTTTGTGACCTTCTCGACGCTGCCATAAGGAATTGTATGCACATTCCCGCGGTGGTGACGCAGCTGCATGGAGCGGATCGAGATTTTTTCAACCGCGCCCATTGTGCCACCAACGTCCACATATTCGCCAACCCGGAAGGCGTCATCAACCAGAAAGAAGATACCCGAAACAATATCCGTCACCAGTTTCTGTGCACCAAAACCGATGGCCAAGCCCAAGATACCAGCACCTGCCAGAAGCGGTGTGATGTCGATGCCCAAGCTGCCCACAGCGAGCAGACCGAAGATCGTGGCAATCGCGGCTTGTGCAGCCATCAGGACAAGCGGCAACACCGTCGCCAGGCGAGACCCGCCAGCACCACCACCTTCGCCCGCTGCTTGATCCGATGTTACCTCGGCACTGGTTTCGCGCGTCAGACGGCGGTTGACCCAAAGAGAGATCATTTCATAAATCACATAACCGACAGCCGCGATGATGATGAATTCGATGATATTGCCTGCAATGGCCGAGCCACCTTCCGTGGCGCTTACGTTTGAGAGGTTGATGTCCCAGGCACCTGCAATGATCAAGGCAATTGAGCCCAGAGCAACAACGCGGCCAATGCGGATCAGACTGCGTTTGTTGGCTTTGTGGGCCTGCTCAGCGACCGGTCCAGTGCCGATCATTGGGGGTTGCAAGTGGCGTACGAGACCCCGGATCGCTGTATCGACCAATGGCGTCAGCAATAACCAGAACATTGTCTTGAGGTGCGGTGCCGTGGTGAGCAATGCAAAGTATCCGTAGCCTGCCACGATGTTTGCGACTACCCAGGTAAGCGCGGAGGATACAATCGCGAAGATTGGATAGGCATAAGCCAATTGTGCGTCAAAGACCGTGCGTTCCGGGTCTGTGCCGAGCATCATCTTGGTCAGCCCTTCTTTGCCATACCACGCTATAGCGATGATGTAGACGTGAAACGCCAGGGTGAACCAAGCGCCGATGCGGGTCTCTGACAGCGGAACGCCAAAACGAACATTGAAAGCAATCAAAAAGAAACCAACGCCCATCAACAGCGACAGATAGAAGAAATGCCGGTAAAAGAATGCGGCCCATTGGTCATCGACACTGACCAGGCGGAATTTAGGTTGCTTCGGCGCGAGGGCAAACCGCAAGAGTGCTGCGGCGACGCGCGGGATCAGGATAACATTTCTCACCGCCGGGGCGACGACAGCGATCTGCTCTGGTGTCAAAAGAAGTTGCCCCACAATCCTTGTGACGACGTAGAATACGATAAGACCCAGGATTTCGCGCCAGAGCCTACGCCCCAAAAACCCTAGCGTACTGCCAAGAGAGCTGGTGTCTGGGTCAACGGCGTCTTTGGCACGGCGTTGAAAGATGGCCAGAACGCCGCGTTCTGCGGCATATCCCGCCGCAAGTGCAACGGCAGTCAGTCCAAGCAGCATCATGACACCAGCGGCCCCAAACGTGCCCGCAAAATTTGAAATCGCTTCAACCTGTTTGGCAAAAAGATTCGGCACAAGCCGGATAACTTCAAGCAATGGCGTGTAGAATGCTTCCCAAGTCGCGCTCAAACGCTCAGAAAACGTCGGTTTTGCATCGCTGATCTCTGCCTCGGCCTCAGCAACTGCATCCAAGCGCTCCAGCAACATCTGTCGCACTTGGTCATCGGACATCGTGGCGACCATTTCACGGACCGCGGTAGGACTATCGAATTCAGCGGGTGCTTCGGCTTCTTCCGCGCTTGAACCGGCGGACGGCAGGGCAACTTGAGCCTGCGCTGCGGTGACGACGAAAAACGCGGTCAATAAAATAAAAATGAATTCAAGACCGTGTCTCATATCAATGTCCTCGCAAAGTGCTTTTAATTCTTTGAAATCGCAAAAAGAGCGTTTCCTAAAGTTCTGTGTTGCGGTGTTATCATGACCCAATGCGCGAGTTTTCTTGATTTTTCCAAGTTGGTTTTCGCGCATTAGGCATTTTTGTCCCGTGCGGAGGATTAAAGGCTTTTCAAAAATACACAAGCATAGGCTGTGGAAAAAATTGGGCATTGAGGCCTTTGCTACGCCTATTCCGTGCCTTGCTTGTCGTTTTCGCCACCGTTCCATGCGCGATGGAGCACTGAACAATTCGGAAAACCATATCCCCAACGCCATGGTAACCCGGAACACGGTACCCCTCCCAGGCGCACCGCGAAATACATGCCTTGAGCAATTCCGCCATAGAAGAAGTCAAGAGTGTCTTCGCTGATCCCATAGGCAATTACCAATGTTTCACGATCACGCGCGCCCTGCGCCAAGACGCAGCTGCGCAGATCTTCATCTGCTTTGAGGCGCGCCTTAAAACTCTGGGTGGCTTCTTTCTTGCCGCCAGCATTGTGATAGGCGCGATCATGCGTCACGCAACACTCTTGCCAAGGCGGGACCTCCCCTTGGCTTTCCGCCCACTGGGGAAACTGCGCCGCCGTCACAGCCCAAACGTCTGACATCCCACCGCTGCAGCCATCCGTTGTAAAAGGCGCTAATTCTGCATCAGCACTGTGAGTGACAAAAGTTCGGTGCGCTGGCATTTCTGTCATTTCGCTCAGATTTTGCGTGGTTTGCGCATAGAGCATTCCCGGAACGGCTATCAAGGCGACCGCACACAATGGCTTAGGGGCTATCATCTCGATACTCCTCGGCTTGTTGTGTCAGGCCGAAACGTTCTGCCACTAGCACTGCCAAGCGTTCAGGCGTGGTCAAATCCGCCCGCATCTGCATGACTTGGCGCGCCAAGGCGGGTTCATCGGTAATGATGCCGTCCACGCCCAACGACATCATCGCCGACATCTCAAAAGGGTCGTTTACCGTCCAGACAAAGAGTTTCTTGCCCTGTCTGCGGGTGCTCCGTACAAGACGAGGCCCAGCCATTGCCGTACTCACGGCGATAAAATCGGCATCCAGTCGCGATAGGTCCCCAATGGCGGTGGCCGCCAATACGCCAGCGGTCCAATCGGGGCGTCTTTCTTTCATTTTTTGAACCGCTGGATATTTGAGCGACATGGTCGCCACTTGGTCGGCAAGGCCAGCCTTTTCAACCACGGCGATCGTGCGATCTTCCAGCATCTGATCATGGCCATAGTATTTCAATTCAATGAGCAGCTTGGCTTTGTCGCGGGTTACCTCCAGTACATCTGCCAGGGTCGGCGTGCGTTCTTCCGCGTAGGCCGGGTCAAACCAGCTGCCGATGTCGATCTCGTCAAGCTCCGCGCGCGTTGCGTCCCAAATTTTGAGATCAACGCCAGCGATCTTCATGAAATCGCTATCGTGCATGACAACCACGTCGCCTTCTGCGGTCTCCTGAACGTCAATCTCGACCCAATCTGCTCCATCCTCCACGGCCTTGCGCACCGAAGCGAGGGTGTTTTCCGGCCGCTGCCCGGCGGCGCCACGATGTGCAATGATTTCTACTGTGGGATTTGTCTGCACCCGGCTGATCAGAAAGCCGCTCAAAACCAAACCGAACGCGATCAGAACCGCGGCACCCAACAAAAGACGACGCGACGACATCAGAGGTTTGCTATCCGACAATTCTGTCATGGTGACATGAGCCACACCTTCATGACAATCGAGCAACAGGCGAGCCAATGTGCCGAGGGCAACCGCCCCCAACACCAAACTGCACAAACTCCAAAGGGCGCCCAGACACAGAACCATCGTGAGTTTACCTCGGAACGTGGGCACAAGACTGGCCACTCCATCGCTGATCATCCAACCAAAAAACACCGCAATGCAGAGCGCGATCAGCATCCGAATGAAGAACCAGAACCCCAGTTTTTTCAAAAGAGACAATCGTTTGCCGCGCATGATTTCGCTGCTTTTTGCAAAGGATTTACGCGGAGCGACACCGTCAAAAAGCACACAATGCAACGACACTGCCCAGAGCATGAGACGGTTCACAAGTATCAGCGCCATCACACTCAGCAGAACACCAATGGCGGCAGCACCGATCAGAAATTCACGCGGTCGTGTGGAAAGATAGTAGTTGATGTCATATTGACCGAACGCGTTCTGGGCGATCAAAAGACACAAAACCGCGAAAGGCGCTACGATCACGAGCACACGCAGGACAAGGAACACTGCGTAGCGGACCAGAGCCGACAGTCTTCTACCCAGAATGCTCAAGGTTGATCTGATGGCAGCCAATGTCGAAAGATCGGGGCTGCGAAGGTCTACCGTCATTGCTGCCAATCCAAAGACGGACCCAATCAACAAGACCGCCGCAATAGCAAGAAAGACCGGAAGCCCGAGCGGTGACACAAAAAAATGTGCGATGGCCTGATCTGTCAGCGCCGATTGTCCAGAAAACGAAATCGCGAAACTGACCATTACCGTGGTCATTGGCAAAATGATCGCCATGCTGATCAGCCGCACAGCAATATAGATGGGCACCACCAAACCACGCCGCGCCCAAGTGGTCAGATAGGCTTGTATGACGGGCATGGTATGACTTTCTGTGTGACGCTTTGGAGGCCACCCTAACCAGTAGTAGAAGGCGCGTCATGGGGTTTTTGAGCAAAAATTTCAGTTGGTCGGTCCACTGTGGCCAAACCTAAGGTGAAACACGACTTTTATTCCATAATTACTTGTTATTAAGTTATTTTACGAAATAGATTGTAAGAAATTATACATGAAATCGCGCGGTGGAATGATCTGTAATCCAACAAACTAACCTATTCCATTACTGCAAATAATGAATTCTGTTGTTTGCCTTTTGCGTTCGGCCTTATGTTTGTCACGGGAACGACAAACGGGTGAGATACCACGAGCCATCGGCAGGGATGCTTGCGCTCGACGCGGGCTGAGCTTACCAAAGGCGCTGAAAACGGCCGGGGTGATCCATCGGAGCGCCGTCAACGATAAAAACGATTTCGTACAATAAGGAGAAGACCATGAAAACGACACTGATGTTATCCACCGCCACGTTGATGACGTTGTCATCTGTTGCGGTAAATGCGGATACGTTGCGGCTTTTGACATGGGGCGGCTATGCACCTGAGGAAGTCGTCGCCATGTTCGAAGCTGAAACGGGCCACACGGTCGAAGTGACGAAATCCAACAACGAAGAAATGATTGCCAAACTGCGCGCCACCAACGGCGGCGGTTTTGATCTCGCCCAACCCAGCCAAGACCGGATTGCCGGTGCGCAGGCCGAATTCGGCATCTACAAACCGATCGACATGTCGAAAGTCGACAGCAGTCTGTTCATCCCCTCGATGATGCAGGCCACTCAAATCTACACGACTTTTGAGAACGAGGTTTACGGTGTTCCGCACGTGTGGGGCACAAGCGGTCTGGTGGTAAATACGGCCGAGGCAGCTGGAGTGAAGGATTATACAGACCTGTGTGGCAGCGACGTAGCCGGTAAAGTGTCTTACCGGCTGAAACGCCCGACTTTGATTGGCTTTGCCTTTTCAATGGGGCTCGACCCATTTGCAGCCTATGCGGATGAGGAAGCCTACAAGGACGTACTCGCACAGGTCGAGGCAAAACTGATCGAATGCAAATCTAACGTCAAAACTTACTGGGATGGCGGCGATGAGATTAAAAATCTGCTGCGTTCTGGTGAAGTCACAGCTTCCATGGCATGGGATACGGGCGGGTGGCAGCTCAACGATGATAATGCAGACATTACCTTTGTGGCACCCACAGCAGGTGCACTTGGGTGGATCGACACTTTTGCCATTCCATCGCGCGGTCGTGCAGATGACGCCGCCTATGCTTGGATCAATTTCGTGATGCGTCCCGATATCGCAGCCATGATCACCAATACGGCAGGTAACTTTACCGCGTCGCAAGGCGGAGACTCAGGTGTTGATGAAGCATTAAAAGCGAAGTATCAGGCGAGCTTTACCGCAGAAGCCATTGATAATATTAAATGGTACCCTGCCATACCTGCTGGCCTGGAAGCGCTTGAAGGAGCCACGCTGGACCGGATCAACGCGGCTCAGTAGAACGTCTGACCAAACATTCCTGGAGCCCGGATTGCGCGCTCCAGGGATTCTTCGAAAGCCTGATTTCCGATGTCTGACACATGCGACCTCGAGTGCCGCGCGCTCTCCAAAAGTTATGACGATTTTCTGGCGGTCAAGGATGTGAGCTTCAGCGTGCCCAAAGGCACGTTTTTCTCTATTCTCGGGCCTTCCGGCTGCGGCAAAACCACCCTGCTGCGCATGATTGCGGGGTTTCAGAACCCGACCGGGGGTGATCTCCTGATCAAAGGTAAATCCATGCTAAACGTGCCGCCCAACAAACGCCCCGTCTCGATGGTTTTTCAGCATCTTGCATTATTCCCGATGATGAGCATTGGCGCAAATGTGGGTTTTGGATTGCGGCAACGCGGTGACAATAAGTCGGATATCAAAATTCAAGTAGACCAAGTGTTGGAACGCGTGGGCTTGGGCGGTGTTGCCGACCGACCAGTGGACTCCCTTTCAGGGGGCCAGAAACAAAGGGTTGCGATTGCCCGCTGCATGGTGCTGGAGCCCGATGTGTTGTTGCTGGATGAACCCCTGGGCGCGCTTGATTTGAAGCTGCGCGAGCATATGAAGGTGGAACTAAAAAAGCTGCAGTCTGAATTCGACACCACCTTTGTTTACATCACGCATGACCAGTCCGAAGCGCTGGTGATGAGCGATCAAATTGCGGTCATGAACCAAGGTCGGTTTGAACAAATCGGAACTGCCAAAGATCTTTATTATCAACCAGATACATCTTTTGTGGCGGGATTTGTCGGCGAGGCCAATACCTATTCAGCAAAGGTCACGCATGTGGCCGGAAGCGCATTGCAACTTGTCACCGAGGAAGGTTTGCAACTTCGCGGTGTTGATGCAGGTGACGGGTTGGCGCAGGGAGATACCGCACGGGTTTTCGTGCGGCCCGAAGCGATACGCCTGTCTCGGTCGGATGGTGATACCGCCAATCTGGCCAATACTGGCGTGGGTCATGTGGACAGTGTGCTCTTCAACGGCGCAAATAGTCAGGTGATGCTACGCAACCATGCAGCGGTTGGCGAGTTGAGTGTTGCGCTGCCACAAACGGCTGAGTTTCGCGATCTGACCAAGGGTGATCAAATCCACTTTGGGTGGGAACCGGATCAGACGCGCTGCTACAAACAGGTCGCCTGAGGTGCGGTCCGACACCTCAAAACTGGGTTTTTTTCTGCTGCTGGCGCCTTTGTTGATCTGGCTCGTCACGTTGATCGTCCTGCCCCATGTGGGCATGTTTTTTGTGTCTTTGCGCGAGAAAGTTGGCGTCCGAGAATATGAAACAAGCTTTGCCAACTATGCTGTTTTCTTCAATGAGCCGCTCTATTGGAACACCTTTGCCCGCACAGCTTACATGTCGATTACAGCGACCATCCTGACGTTGCTGATTGGCTTTCCGGTGGCGTATTACATCGCCAAGCTGACCCGAGGCCGGACAAAAACCACTTTGTTCCTGATGTGCCTCATCCCGTTTTGGGTCAGCGAGTTGGTTCGGACCTTTGGTTGGATGATTTTGTTGCGCGAAACGGGAGTGCTGTCGTCTTTTCTGCAGTATTTGGGTGTCGTCAGCGGCCCAGTGGAATTTTTGTACAACGATGCCGCAATCATGACCGGACTTGTCTATACCTCCATGCTGTTCATGGTCGTGCCACTGGTGACAACGCTCGATAGCCTCGACGATAGCTTGATTGAGGCCGGGTATGATCTGGGCGGCAGCAGTTTCTCGATCCTGCGGGAAATTGTCATCCCCCACGCCATGCCGGGAATCGTCTCGGGGTGCATTGTTGTCTTCATGCTGGCTTTGGGCAACTATCTCACGCCTATCCTGTTGGGCGGCAAGGACAGCCTGTGGTTCACAGGACTGATTTATAACCAGTTCATTACGCGGTTTAACTGGGAACTGGGCTCTGCATTCGGATTTCTGCTGCTCGGTCTGTCTTCGCTGATCGTGTTTCTGGCGCTCAAACTTTCCGGCCAATCGCTGGGCAAGACGATGGGGCGTTGAGATGATCACCACCATACCGCAATCCGCACCATTCCGCTGGTCCTACCGCGCGTATGTCACGCTGTTTTTCGTCTATCTTGCATTGCCTCTGGTGACGGTTTGCGTCTTTGCGTTTAACGACAGCGTTTTCCCGTCGTTGCCCTGGGACGGATTTACCTGGGATTGGTTCTTCGGCACCGAGGCGCCGCGCATCGGTGTCTTTCATGAGCGGCCCATCCTGCGATCCATCGTGACATCCGGCGTGGTGGCATTCTGGGTCGCGGGCCTGTCCGTGCTGGTGGGTACCTGCAATGCCTTTCTCTTTGTGCGCCATGATTTTGCGGGCAAAAACTTCCTTTACATCCTGATGCTGCTGCCGCTGATCATTCCCGGCATCATCCTGGGCATCTCGATCCTTGTGTTCTCCAGCAGCATCGCCAACGTCCTCGAAGAAGCGACGGGCCTTTGGTTTGACCGTTTGAGACCGGGGTTGGTTTTGGTGGTTCTCGGTCAATTTTCTTTCATCACCACATTTGCAACATTGGTGATTTCCGCTCGCTTGCAGAAATTCGACACCAGCCTGGAAGAGGCAGCGCTCAATCTGGGGGCCACAAAATGGGGGGCCATCCGGCAAGTGACGCTACCGTTTCTGTTTCCGGCGATGCTGGCGGCGGCGGTGGTGGCTGTTTTGATGAGCTTTGAAAATTTCAACACCACCCTGATGCTGGTCGGCTCCGACGCGCCTTTGACGGTGACGATGTTCGACCGCCTCAAGCTGGGGTCCACGCCCGTTTTGAACGCGGTTTCGTTGCTCTTGATCGTTGTTTCCGCAATTCTGGGATTGCTGTCTTTGGTGTTGAAGAAATGAAGTTACGTAAAAATCACTGGACCGGCGTCGCATACCAAAGGCTGATGGCACCGGCATAGATCAATCTCAGCGCCAACAGGGTCAGAATGGTGTTCAGCACAAGCTTGAACCGCGCCTCATTGATGCGAAACAGGATGTGGCGCCCCGCAATTGTCCCCAGAAAGCCGGAAAGGATCAGCAATGTAATCAGCCCGGCCCATTTAGAAAAGGCAAAACCGAGCAGTCCAAATGCGACGGTTTTCAACAGATGCTGGATGGTCATGAAGACCGCGTGGGTGGCGACATGTTGAACACGAGTCAATCCAAGTGTTTTGATGTAGGCGGCCACGAAGGGCCCGGTGCCCCCGACAAACATGGTCAGAAAACTGGAAAACCAACCGGTGATTGCGGAGGAGCGTCGCATCAGGGCAGGGGGTTTGAATGCCAGTGTCCACAGGATGAACAGGCCAAGGCCAATCTGTAACATACCGGCGTCCAGCTGCACGACGAAAGCCCCGCCCAATGTGACACCGATCGCTGACCCCAATAGAAACGGCCACATGACCTTGGTGTAGAGGTCCTTGCGGAACAGGAAAGACCGACCGGCGTTTGAGCCCACTTGCACAAGACCGTGGACCGGCACGATGGCCGCCGGAGGTAGGAGCGTCGCCAGTACCGCCAGCATGACCGCGCCACCGCCGATGCCAAATCCTGCAGTTATCAGGGAGCCCAGAAAGCTCGCGACGACCAAGACAAATGCAATGGGCCAACCCAGACCAGCGTGCAAAAGGTCAGCCGTCACAGGGCTTCGCCATTTTGATGTTTCGATGTTTTCATGGCGTCGGTGGAACCCTGAGTATTATGTGCCGATTGTTTCTATGTGTCGTTTCAATACCTGTCGGGACCAAACGTGCAAGCATTCTTGAAAGGCACAGCTTCGGACAACTAATGACACGATGCGGTAAACGCGACAGTATCCGGCTCAGAACCTTACTCAGCAAAATCAAAATGGCCGTCGAGGACAGTCGAACGTGGCACTCACCGGAGGACGTGCTAAATGTGTCGCAGCGATCGATAACGCTGTGCCAACACGGCGGCAACAAAGGACAGGGACTTCCCATGCGAACCACGGTTAAATCGTTGATTTCAGACCACTCCGCCGACACGCCAGTATTTGGCGCACCCGACCGGCCTTGGATGACCTATGGTGGCCTGCGTGATCTGTCGCAGGATGTGGCGAATGCCCTGAACGCCATGGGCATTGGAAAAGGCGACCGAGTGGCGATTGTCTTGCCCAATGGTCCGGAAATGGCTGCGGCTTTTGTCACCGTGTCACAGGCGGCCACCACAGCACCGTTCAACCCGGCGTATCGTGAGGAGGAATATGAATTCTACCTCTCGGACCTCAAAGTAAAAGCACTGCTGATCACCGCGGATTACGAGGGGGCTGCACTCGCTGCGGCGACCAAGGCAAACATAGCGATCATCCGTTTGCATGTTCCAGAAGGCGCGCCTGCAGGTCACTTTACCTTGCACTCGGACGCGCAGGGCGATGCGGGGCTAGACCCTGTGGGGCCAGATGATGTTGCCTTGATCCTGCATACCTCTGGCACCACGTCCCGTCCCAAAATCGTGCCGCTTTTACAATCAAACGTTGCGGCATCGGCCGAGCATGTCAGCGTCTCCTTGGAATTGTCTGCGACGGATCGCTGTATGAATGTGATGCCCCTTTTCCACATTCACGGGTTGATCGCCGCCGTGAGCGCATCTTTGGCTGCGGGTGCTTCTGTCTGGTGTGCGCCTGGCTTTGACGCCTTGCGGTTTTTTGGGTGGATGCGCGATGCAAAGCCAACCTGGTATACGGCGGTACCCACAATGCACCAGGCCATCCTGACCCGTGCAAAACGCAACGCGGACGTGATTGCAGAGACCAAACTGCGGTTTTTGCGGTCTTCTTCTGCATCGCTACCGGCACAGGTTATGCTTGCCTTGCAAGAAACCTTTGGAGCCCCTGTGATCGAAGGCTACGGCATGACAGAGGCGGCCCACCAGATGGCGTCGAACCCATTGGGCGACGGCGCGCAGAAACCGGGCTCGGTCGGGGTCGCAGCGGGGCCGATGGTGCGCATTGCACATGAGATTGAAAACCATCTGATGGAAGGCACCGGCGAGGTGGTAATCTCCGGCCCAAACGTGACACCAGGCTACGAATCAAACCCTGACGCCAATGAAAAGAGTTTTTTCATGGACGCAGGCAAACGTTGGTTCCGCACCGGAGATCAGGGCGCATTCGATGAGGATGGCTATTTGGTGCTGACCGGGCGGCTGAAGGAAATCATCAACCGCGGCGGAGAAAAGATCAGCCCGCTAGAGGTCGATGGCGTGTTGCTGGACCACCCGGCGGTCGGACAGGTTGTCACCTTTGCCGTGCCGCATCCCAAGTTGGGCGAAGAGGTCGCTGCAGCCGTTGTGCTGAGCGAAGGGGCCGAGGCCAGTGAAAAAGACATTCGTAGTTTCGCTGCCTCGCGCATGGCCGATTTCAAAGTGCCGCGCAAAGTGATCATCATGGACGAGATCCCCAAAGGAGCGACGGGCAAGATGCAGCGGATCGGGCTGGCGGAAAAACTCGGTCTGGTGGAGCAAGCCTGACATGAAGATCTGTATTTTCGGAGCGGGTGCCATCGGCGGTTTCATGGGCGTGAAACTGGCGCAGGCCGGGGCGGATGTCAGTCTGGTGGCGCGAGGCCCGCACTTGGCAGCGATGAAAGACAGGGGCCTGACGCTTATCGAAGAGGGTGGGGTGGTGACTAATGTCCCAGTCACAGCCAGCGATAATCCTTCGGATTTGGGTCCACAGGATTACGTAATTGTCACGCTAAAGGCGCATTCCGTGCCGCCGGTTGTGCCGCGCATGGCGCCACTTTTTGGGGATCACACCACCGTTGTCAGCGGCGTGAACGGCGTACCGTGGTGGTACTTTCACAAAAGTGGTGGCGATTTGGAAGGCACCCGGTTGCACAGTGTCGACCCCGGCGACGCGCAGTGGAACGGGTTCGGACCGGATCGCGTTCTGGGCTGTGTGGTCTATCCGGCAGCTGAGGTGTCGGAACCCGGTACAATCCGTCACATTGAAGGCAACCGCTTTTCCCTGGGCGAGCCCAATGGCGAAAAATCAGACCGCGCCGTGGCGCTATCCAAAGCGTTGATGGCGGCGGGTTTGAAAGCGCCCGTCAGGCCCCGTCTGCGCGAAGAGATCTGGGTCAAGCTTTGGGGCAACCTCTCGTTCAATCCAATTTCTGCTCTGACTCACGCAACACTGGATGTGCTCTGTACGGATGTCGAAACACGTGCGGTCGCCCGTGGCATGATGGTGGAGGCGCAGGAAATTGCCGAGAAACTCGGTGTCAAATTCCCCATCGATGTTGAGCGTCGGATTGATGGCGGAGCAGCAGTCGGCGCGCACCGCACGTCCATGTTACAGGATCTGGACGCCGGACGGCCCATGGAAATTGATGCGTTGGTGGGCTCTGTACAAGAGCTGGGCCGGATCACGAAAACGGCGACGCCAACGATCGATACCGTGCTGGCGCTTGTCAAATTGCGCGGACGTTCCGCCGGGCTTTATGGCGGCTGATATCTAATCCGGCAGTGAACAACGGTGCGACAGGTCGGCACAGGCGATCATGCGCACTGCCCGTGCCTCGCCCCGTCGGGTACAACCCGAGCGTCAGGATAGAAAATGCTTTTGAAAATCTCCAATTTGGCGAAACGCTATGATACCGGCACGGATCACGTGTCGGTCTTGCGTGACGTGTCTTTCGAGATGGCCAAAAGTGAGACGCTTGCCCTCGAAGGTGAATCCGGCAGCGGCAAAAGCACTCTGTTGCACCTGGTGGCGGGTCTCGATGGCGTCAGTAGCGGCAGCATAGTGGTGGCCAGTGCCGAGATCACACAGTTTTCGGATCGCCAGTCAGCGGAGTTGCGACGTAAGACGGTCGGTTTGATCTTTCAGCAATTCAACCTGATCCCGAGCCTGACCGTACAAAGTAACATCGCTTTTCATGCGCGTGTTGCCGAACAGTACGATGCCGAATGGGCGGAATATTTGGCCGAGAAAATTGGTCTGAGGGATCACTTGGCGAAATATCCCGAAGCCTTGTCGGGGGGGCAGCAACAACGTGTCGCTATCGCGCGGTCCCTTGCGGCACGTCCAAAGCTGCTCTTGGCGGATGAGCCGACGGGTAATCTGGATGAAACCACGGCAGATGCGGTGTTGGGTCTGATGTTGGAGAGTGCTGCTGAAACCGGTACCGCCTTGCTCATGGTCACGCATTCACCCCGACTGGCTGCCCGCATGCAACGTCGCCTGACACTATCGCAAGGGGCAGTAACCGAGGGCAGCACCGCCTCATGACGCGGCTTGTCATCACCACCTTGCTGTCCCACTGGCGCGCAAATCCCTGGCAGATGGTGACACTTATTGCCGGGCTGGCGCTGGCAACAGCGCTTTGGTCCGGGGTGCAAGCCATCAACGCCGAAGCCCGCGCGAGCTACGACACAGCAACAGATGTTGTCGCCAGTGCGGGCCTTCAACAGGTGCGGCGCGTTGATGGTGCCCCAATCACCACCGCAGAATATGTGGCTTTGCGCCGGCTTGGCTGGCAAGTGAGCCCTGTTACCGAGGGCGAGATCCGCGCAAATGGACGCATTCTGCGCTTGGTTGGTTTGGAACCGATGACGTTGCCGCAATCCGTTCAGGAACAAGGCGGTGCCTTCGGTGCAACCTTCACTCAGGAAACGCCTGCTTTTGACAGCAACACGGTCGTATTGCATCCCAACGACGCCGCGTTTTTCGAGGGCGTGTCCGTCACTCTGCGTATTGATGAAACGCAACAAGAGGGCAGCGCTTTTGCTGACATTTCAACGGTTCAAAACCTGTTGGCAAAGCCGGATCAGATTACACGACTGATTGTGGCGCCTCAGCAACCCCTTGGGCTGCCGCCCCTTCCGGATGCCTACCAAGTCTCGCAGAGCGCACCGCAGAACGATTTGGCGCGGTTGACGGAGAGCTTCCACCTTAATCTTACAGCCTTTGGGCTATTGTCCTTCGCCGTAGGCATTTTCATTGTCTATGGCGCGGTTGGACTGGCCTTCGAGCAGCGTCGCGCGGTCTTTCGCACGCTGCGCGCACTGGGGGTGCCTCTGCACCGTCTGATGGCATTGCTGGCGGTGGAATTGGGTGGTTTTGCCCTGATTGCCGGTGCGGTTGGCGTGGCACTGGGATACCTCATCGCAGCTGCACTTTTGCCAGATGTCGCAGCCACTCTGCGAGGGCTTTACGGCGCAGAGATTACCGGGCAGCTGCAATTGCGGCCGTCATGGTGGTTATCAGGGCTGGGCATGGCCTTTGGGGGAACAGCACTGGCCGCTGTGGCAGCTTTGGTCAAACTTGCCAGATTACCGCTGTTGTCTTTCAACCACCCACGCGCCATGAGCATGCATGCAGCAGGCGCAGCGCGCTTGCTGGCAATGGGATCGGTTGCGCTCTTTGCCATCGGCTTGGCGGCCAATCTGTGGGCAGAGGGGCTTTTTGCCGGTTTCACACTTCTGGCCTGCTTGCTGCTTGGAGCCGCCTTTTTGCTCCCCTTGCTGCTGAGCGCTGTTTTGCAAGTTGCAAGCCGCACACAGTCCGGCGTCTTGGTGGAATGGTTCTGGGCCGACAGTCGACAGCAACTGCCCGGGCTCTCCATGGCTTTGATGGCCCTGTTGCTCGCGATGGCCGCCAACATCGGGGTCTCGACCATGGTATCGAGCTTTCGATTGACCTTCACCGGCTATCTGGATCAACGGCTGGCCTCCGAGCTCTACATCAATGCCACAACTCCCGAACAGGCGGCAAAAATCACATCCTTTCTCGCGGCAAAACAGATTACCGTGTTGCCCATCATTTCGCAGGAAACGCGCATCGGCGGTCTGCCCGCAGAGATTTTTGGCATACGCGATCACGCAACCTATCGCGAAAACTGGCCCATACTGGAGGCCTTGCCAGAGGTTTGGGACCGGTTGGCCGCCCGCGAAGGCGTTTTGATCAACGAACAACTGGCGCGACGCAATGATCTGCGACCTGGACACGCCTTGCCGGAGGGCGATCTGATCCTCGGTATCTACAGCGACTATGGCAACTCTGCCGGGCAAGTCGTGCTTTCCGAGCATACCTTTGCCGAGCGCTATCCCGACAAAAAGGCGGTGCGCTTTGGGGTACGGACCGAAACGCCCGATCTATTGGCTGAACAGCTCCGCAAAAACTTTGATCTGCCGGATGACGCCTTGATCAATCAAGAAGACCTCAAGGCCTTTTCGCTTGCTGTCTTTGAACGTACTTTTTCCGTGACCACCGCACTCAACCTGTTGACGCTGTCTGTTGCGGGTCTGGCGATCCTGATCAGCCTGCTGACGCTTGCAAACCTGCGCTTGCCACAACTGGCACCGGTTTGGGCATTGGGTTTGACGCGGCGACATCTGGCGGCGTTGGAACTGGCGCGCGCCGTATGCCTTGCGAGTGTAACAGGGCTCATGGCCATCCCCTTAGGGTTGGCATTGGCATGGGTTCTGCTTGCAGTCGTGAATGTAGAAGCTTTTGGCTGGAGATTGCCCATGTTTCTTTTTCCCTTGGACTATCTGAAACTCGGCATTCTCACCTTGCTGGCCGCACTTCTGGCCGCCCTGTGGCCCGCCATCCAACTGGCGCGCACGCCTCCGGACAAACTGCTGCGGGTGTTTAGCAATGAACGGTAAGTCTTTGATAGCGATGGCATTGATCTGGCTGGCGTCGACGACGCTTGCTTTGCCTCAGAGCTTTGCCGGGTTGGGCGATGACGTAGAGGGTTTCGACCTACCGGTGCGCGGTAACGAACTTGTTTTCCCCTCTGACCATGGTCCGCATCCGACATATCGGATCGAATGGTGGTATCTGACCGCCAACTTGCAGGATGCAGCAGGCACCGATTATGGCCTGCAATGGACCTTGTTTCGCAGCGCTCTGGCACCGGAAGAGCGCCCAGGGTGGGAAAGCCCACAACTCTGGTTGGCGCATGCCGCGGTCACGACACCAACCGCGCATTACGTTGCAGAGCGGCGCGCTCGCGGCGGTATTGGTCAAGCCGGTGTGGTGGCCGACCCATTCACTGCCTGGATTGACGATTGGGAAATGACGGGCGCGGACATGCAGCAGATGTCGCTGCGCGCAACGGGGTCTGATTTTGCCTATAGCATGACCCTCGATGCGCAAGGGCCGCTAATTTTTCACGGCGACAAAGGCTATTCGCAAAAATCGGCCTCGGGCCGCGCAAGCTATTATTATTCACAGCCGTTTTTTAAAATCTCAGGCACTTTGACGCTGCCCGAGGGTCGGGTGGAGGTCAGCGGCCAGGCGTGGTTGGACCGGGAATGGGCGTCACAACCGTTGGGCGCGTCACAGGTGAGCTGGGATTGGTTTTCCATGGCATTTGACAACGGCGCACGTCTTATGGGATTCACACTGCGCGATATGGCAGGTGATGATTACACCGCCGCAACATGGGTTGAGCCCGATGGATCGACCATCGCCTTTCCGGATGGATCATTCTCCGCTGAACCGCTGGTTCAAAGCAGTGTTTCGGGGCGTTCGCTTCCGACAAGTTGGCAGGCTTACTTGCCAGAAAAGGGTGTGGATGTGACCATCGAAGCGCTGAACCCACAGGCTTGGATGGCGACGTCGATCCCCTACTGGGAAGGTCCGGTGCGCATTTCTGGCAGCCATAAGGGGCGCGGCTACCTGGAAATGACCGGATACTGAGATCCATCATGAGGTGCGACATGATGCGGGAAAGCCCTAGGATGCTCTTCTGCCCGTAGCGTCCGCTCTAATCTTGAAAGCACCAATCCAAGCAACCACGCTTGACCGACTTTAGATCCATGTAGAAACGTATTTTCATCGAAAGTGCGGCAACCGACTGGCCAAAGTGAATTTTTACAAAAGGCAACACTCCGATCTCATTTCTGACGGCGCGTGCGGCTCGGTCTGTTTCTAAGATTGGCGGTTATAATGTATATCGTTTGTCCAGCAAATTGGCTTCATGGAATCATGGGGCGGTCTGCATCACCTTGGGCAATTATTGCTATTCCATGGAACAAAGCTTCACTCATGCCGCCACGTTCAATGATGTGGGCACCACAAAAAATACGCGCATGGATCTAAAGTCAACGAACAACAGGTCGCCGTTTTTGCGATGGCATAGTGATTTTGACATGAACACATCGCGGCCTTCGTGCTGCCTTGGAAAACCCAAGGTACAATGCGCGAAAATCTGTGGCTCATAGCAGCCGAACTGGGTTTGGGCGTGGTGACCTGCGCAAAGAACAAGGCGGTTCAGTTCCCAGCCGGTTGCAAGCAACTCCAGTGTTCGAAAAGCTGTATACGCCTGCTGGTCGGCTGCGTCTACTTAGTCGATCTACACCATGTAAAACGGCATGATCGCCACGTGTCGCACTTGCGACACCACAGACAAATGGCAGCTTCAGTTGCGTTCTCTAGAAAGGCTTTCCTCATTTTTAAAGACGGATCCAGGTTCCGGCTCAACCGCTGCCGCACCTTGGACGCGCCCTGCACGCACAAATGTGGGGTGTCCAGCGCAGCCTACAAACAGATTCCGTTTTGATGGCTTTAAGATTTTGGCAAATCATCTGATTGGCAAAGTAGGGCGGGGATTGTCATATGCGATGGTAGGGTGGGATGGTGGTCGCCTGGACATGGTCGCATCTGCTTTGAGCAGTGCGCAATCCCCGTTCAACACCGCGTTGGCTTGTTGACGCTCGCGAAAAGTTTTTGGCGAAGCGACCAACTTTTTTCAAGCGTTACGCTTCAAACAAGCCGAAATGGAACTGAAATTGCGGGCCGCTCGTGTTTTTCTAAGCGACACCAAGTGGAAACCGGACCAACAGCATTCGATGCTTAGAGGTTTTGTACGCGATATTTTCGAGGAGATTTACAGCAGAACATGCGACCCAAAAAAACACTTTCAAAGCTGAAAAATTGTGCGGAGTTAAGTCTCGCTTCATAACTTCTTGCCATACCGTTGGGGAAGAATTCAAGCCCGGCGCATTTCCGTTTCAGGGCTCCTTGGAACAGGAATCACTCGTGACAGCGACCTTTTTGAATAACGCACAAGTTGGCGCAAAAACGTCAAAGAGAGTACTCATTGTGGACGATTCGCGCGTGATGCGCGCATGGCTACGCGCGGTTTTTTCGTCTGATGACCGGTTGGAAGTCGTGGGTGAAGCCTGTGATGCAATCGAGGCAAGGGACTTTCTGAAAGCCAATCCAGCCGACGTGTTGACGCTCGACATCGAAATGCCTGGCATGAGTGGGTTGGACTTTCTGACACGTCTCATGCGCGCCCGTCCAATGCCCGTTGTCATGATGTCCAGTCTGACCGCAGCTGGCAGCGATGCGGCCATTCAAGCGCTGTCACGTGGTGCAATCGATTGCATGGTCAAACCGTCCAAGGCTTATGGCGAAGAGCTGACAAACGACATTTGCGAAAGAGTCTATCACGCAGCTTGCACCCGTCCATCTCAGTTTAATACACGGATCCACGCGAGTTCATCTGATCCTACTGCCTCTGTGTCGCAAACGGCTCCTCCGGCAGCACCATTCAATAACGCCGAGCCCTGCCATTTGGGGCCGATCATTTTGTTGGGCGCATCAACAGGTGGGGTAACCGCATTGGAAACAGTGATACCATCGCTGGATCCAAACGGGCCGCCAGTCGTCATCGTTCAACACATGCCGGGCAATTTCCTCGTAAGTTTTTCGGAACGTTTGAACAGACAGTTCAAACAACGGGTGTTTCTTGCAACCGAAGGACGGGCTCTATGTCGGGGTGACGTTGTTCTGGCACCGGGAAACCAACAACACACCGAAGTCGAACGCCGCGGCGGTCATTGGTATTGCCGCTTTGTCCCAAATGATCCGCCAGCGCTGCATTGTCCGGCTGTCGATGTCATGTTTATGTCCGCTGTGGACAACGCCCGACTTGCCACGGTTGGGCTGTTGACAGGTCTCGGTCGCGACGGCGCAGATGGCCTTTTGCAACTATCGCAAGCAGGCGCTTCAACCTTTGGTCAAGATGAAGACACGTGCGTGGTTTACGGAATGCCGCGTGCGGCCAAGGCGATTGGCGCTGTTCAACAAGAACTGCCTTTGGACAAAATTGGACACGCGATGCGTGAAAGCGCGGCTCAAAACCGCCGGGCCACAAAATACAAAGACAGGGTTTAAGCTTATGAGACAGGCGCGCCATCATATCACCCAAGGCGAACAGGCAGTTGGATCTGATCCGGAATTCGTTATCAGCACCCTGTTGGGCTCCTGCGTTTCATGCTGCTTGTGGGATCCTGTATCTGGCGTCGGCGGGATGAACCATATGCTGTTGACCTCAAGTGCCGGAGACAGCGGTGTCAGCAATTTACCTGGCATCAACGCCATGGAGTTGCTCATCAACGAGATTCTCAAAAACGGCGGCAAAAGAGACAGGTTACGTGCAAAAGCATTCGGCGGCGCTCAAATGGTTGCAGGACTGAGCGAAATTGGCAAACAGAACAGCGCGTTTATTCTTCAGTTTCTCGAGCAAGAGGGGATCGTTTGCGAAGGTCATTCGTTGGGTGGAGAAACCGCGCGACACCTTATGTTCTGGCCAGCAACAGGGCGCGTCATGCAAAAGATCCGTGGCGATGCGCCTGTGGAAACAGTCTCTCAAGTAAAAGCACCGGTAGACACAGGAAACGACCTCGAACTTTTTTGAAGCTGGGCCGCGCTGCTGGCAGAGAAGCCCTTTTTTCGCAAGAGGCATGTTGGTAATAGACAAGTCGTGCATTGTGGCGCGGTCTGAGGACAGAGTTCAGTTTTAACCAAACCTCTTGGAGCATTCAATTGTCCTGTCGGCGCGGCGGTGCCGTCACCATTGGACGGTAAAAACTATCTAACCAACGACTTTCTCAAAGAACGTAATTGCGATGAGCGCACATCCTAATGCCTTACACTTCGCCGCTAGGACGTTGATCGGGTGGCTTGAAAAAAGTTTATTTCAGCTGGAACCCTAACACCGGATTGCGTGTCAAAAGACTGGAAGACTTCTTGGACGCGGTTCGCAATCGCTTGGCTGTCTGCAAAATTGCCTTGAAAGATTTCAACCGTTCTGGCGGCAGGGCCCACACTCGTCGCCATTTGGGCAACCTCGGATGGTGTCCCCGCTGGCTCTAGAAAAACGTCACTGACATCCGCTTGGATCTCCACAAATCCGGCGCTGGACAAAATTTGCACCACGCGGTCCACGTCTCTAAAGGCAAATGGACCAGGAGCATCAGGGTCTACGCTGGGTGGCGCGCCGAGGCGTTCCTTTGCCGCCTGCGCCGCGACCGTAAACCACGGATTTTTGGATATTTGCCCCCAACAGGCCATCGTCAAGTGTGCGCCGGGTTTCAAGGATTTGAAAATATTCGAGAATGCAGCAATTGGATCTGCAAAAAACATCACGCCGAAACGCGAAATCAAGTGATCAAATTCGCCCAGTCGAAACCCGTAATCTGCAGCATCGGCAACTTCAAAACGAACGTTTTCAAGACTGTGGGCCCTTTCCTTCGCACAAGCCAACATGGTGGGCGAAATGTCCACGCCAAAAACGGATCCAGTCGCACCGACGGTATTCGCCGCCTGGATCGTGCTAGCCCCCGTGCCACAGCCGATATCAAGCACATGATCCCCGTTTTTCAAATCACAACGCGTGAAAAGACTGTCCAGAACAGGTTGCATAAAGGCATCCAGCTGTACTTGTTGCTCGACCCATTTCTCGCCAGCAGCCTTGGTCCAAAACTCCGCTTGTTCTTCGTTTTCGCGCCTCATGCCCGTCGCCTTCCACGGCGTCTGCTGCCGGGTTTATCCGTCGCACTGCCGCCTGTGTTGAAAACCACATCGGGCAAGGTCACGATAGAATTCAGGATTGGGAAAGGTTCAACGGCGTTTGGGATCGCTGATGCATTGACGAAATGCTCTTGGAAGCGCGGTTCAATTGCGGTCTCGATCTTGTGGATGGCCCGCACAGTTGCCTCGATTTCTGCTCTTGCGCCAGTGTTCAACAGGGCGATCCGGGCACCTGTACCCGCAGCGTTTCCAGCAGACGTGACCTTGTCCAAGGGCGCGTCGGGAATCATCCCCAGCACCATTGCGTGTTTGGTGGAAATATGGGCGCCAAATGCCCCCGCTAAAACCACCCTGTCCACCTTGTCAACGCCGAATTTATCCATCAAAAGCCGCGCGCCAGAATACAGAGCTGCCTTAGCCATCTGAATTTCACGAATGTCCCGGTTGGTGATCGTGATCCGCGGACCTCCCGTTTCCGTGCCGTCGTATACAAAATATGAATAAGTGCGACCGTCCAGAAAGCACCGATCGGACCCGGTTTGCTCTGGCGATCCGATCAAACCTGGCGCGTCAACAATACCATTGATGCGCATCTCGGCGACCATTTCGATGATGCCCGAGCCGCAAATGCCCGTGATGCCCGTCGTTGCCACCACATCGTCGAAACCCGCTTCGTCGGACCACAGGTCAGATCCGATCACCTTGAAACGCGGGGATTTGGTGACAGGATCAATTTCCACGCGCTCAATCGCACCAGGGGCTGCGCGCTGGCCAGAACTGATTTGTGCGCCTTCAAAAGCCGGACCAGTAGGCGACGAACAGGCCAATACTTTTTCACTATTGCCCAATAGAATTTCGGCATTGGTACCGACGTCGACCACCAGGACCAGATCGTCTGACTTATCCGGCGCCTCGGACAGTGCAACAGCGGCGGCGTCCGCGCCGACATGCCCGGCGATACAAGGTAGCAGGTAAATCCGTGCAGAGGGGTGGATGTTCAGTTCCAGATCGTCTGCTCGCAACCGCAAGGCATTGTTCGTCGCCAGAGCGAATGGCGCCTGGCCGAGTTCAAAAGGATCAATACCCAACAGCAAGTGATGCATTACGGGATTACACACAAAAACCGCGTCCACGATCAACTCTTTGTCGATTTCCGCCTCGGTTGCAATCTGGGTGAAAAGCCCGCACATGCCTTCCCGCACGGCGTGGGTCATTTCCTCGGCACCCTTCGCATTCATCATTGAATAAGACACCCGGCTCATCAGGTCTTCGCCAAACCGGATTTGCGGGTTCATCACCCCAGAAGAGGCCAGCACCTCACCGGTTTGCAGATCACAGAGGTGCGCCGCAATGGTGGTCGAGCCGAGGTCGACAGCGAGCCCGTAAACCGTCCCTTCGTAGTAACCCGGCCAGATGTTCATGATACGCGGTCGGTTTTCCTGATCGCCCAGATGGATGGCAACCGTCACCTTCCAATTGCCCTTGCGCAGGATGGGTTGCATGATTTGAAGAATATGCAAGTCGGCTGTTGCATCTTGCACGTCCCATTGCTCCTGCAATGCTGCACGCAGGCGTTCGAGATCCCCGGAAGGATCATGCATGTCCGGCTCTTCAACCTCGACATAAAAAATCTTAGTCGATGGATCGAGCACAATTTCTCGCGCCTCCGCGCGTTTGCGTACAACCTGTTTGTGCACCTGGCTTTCCGGTGGCACGTCGATGACAACATCGCCCTGAACAGCAGCTTGACATCCCAAACGGCGGCCTTCCTTCAACCCCCGTTTGTCCTGATAGCGTTGCTCGACCTTGTTCCATTCCGACAGAGCATTGTCGTGCACAGTGACCCCATGTTTGGAAAACTCACCGTAACTCGGGGTGATTTGGCATTTTGAGCATATGCCGCGCCCACCGCAGACTGAATCCAAATCTACTCCCAACTGGCGCGCTGCTGTCAGGATCGGCGTGCCAACTGGGAAACGTCCACGTTTGCCTGAAGGGGTAAACACCACAAGAGGGTCATTGGTCATCGTTGAATGTCACCTAAAATATGTTTGGCCCAAGGTTAGTGGTGCTGCAAAATGAAACACGCCGATGAACGTCACATAATGTGCTTTGGGCGGCATTGCGCGTCTGAAATTAGCATAGTCTTTATGAGGTTCAGTTGAAATCGCGATTTATCTCGCGATTTCGGAGCTTTGATCGAGGACGTGAAAGACAATTCTCCGCACGTTCGACAGCAGTTGCGCAGCAAGAGTGGAGGTCGAGCCGGTAGAATCGTAATTCGGCGCGATCTCGACCAGTTCAATGCAAACGACCCGGTAGCTTTGGCAACGATTTGCAATAATTCCAAAACCTCGTTTTATTGAGACCCACTATAGTTTGGCTTACCCGTGCCGGGTTCGATCGAGGGGCGAAACGCGTTGATGCAAACGGTGATTTAGCCATCCATGCTCCGAAGCAGCGCGCGCCGCTAAGTGACACATTCAAACGAGGCAACCGAGGTTCCACGTCAGCATTGATACCCAACCCTTCTGCAAAACAGAGTCTCTTTTTGAACTTCGAATTGCCGGCAAATGGCAAATCGAGTCTACAGCTCTCAAATCAATGCGAACTCATGAGCCAATTTCTTACTTGCTAATTTCGCGAGCTTTGACCGCCAAGGTCAGATTTGCAATTTCAAACCAGCAAACAGCATCCGTTTTTGCCCTTTTCATTTTTGGCGCACCGTGAAATAGGAAACTGCCAAATGAGACACTCCCAAAGCGAGGTTGCTATGGAGATTCGTGAGGCTTTAACCTTTGACGATGTGCTATTGGTGCCGGGGGCGTCATCGGTATTACCGTCGACCGCTGATACCCGCACCCGGGTAACACGCGCCATCTCAATGAACATTCCACTGTTGAGTTCTGCGATGGATACCGTGACTGAAGGGCGCATGGCAATTGCAATGGCGCAAGCCGGTGGCATCGGCGTCATACATCGCAACCTGACTATTGAAGAACAGGCACGCGAAGTACGCAGAGTGAAACGTTTTGAGAGCGGAATCGTATATAATCCGATCACGTTGCGGGCCAACCAAACATTGTCCGATGCCAAAGCCTTGCAGGACAGGTATCGCGTCACTGGCTTTCCAGTGGTTGATGATCAGGACCGTGTCGTCGGTATCGTGACCAATCGAGACATGCGTTTTGCGAGCGATGATGCAACACCTGTTTCCGTAATGATGAGTTCCGAAAATCTGGCTATTTTGCACGAGCCGGCAGACCGCGAAGAAGCGATCAGCCTGATGAAAGCACGACGAATCGAAAAGCTGCTGATCACAGACAAAACAGGCAAGTTGACCGGCCTTTTGACGTTGAAAGACACAGAACAAGCCGTGTTGAACCCAACCGCTTGTAAGGACGCTCTGGGGCGTTTGCGCGTCGCCGCTGCGACAACTGTTGGCGATGCCGGTTTCGAGCGATCCGAAGCTTTGGTAGACGCCGGAGCGGACTTGATCGTGATCGACACGGCGCATGGGCACTCCGAAGGCGTGGCCGCAGCGGTGCGTCGTGCAAAAGCATTGTCGAATGAGGTGCAGATCGTGGCTGGCAATGTTGCAACCAGCGAAGCAACCAGGGCGTTGATTGATGCAGGCGCAGATGCGGTCAAAGTCGGCATCGGCCCAGGCTCCATTTGCACGACCCGGATGGTCGCCGGCGTGGGTGTTCCACAATTGACGGCCATTATGGATTGTGCATCGGCTGCAGGTGATACGCCTGTCATCGCAGACGGCGGGATCAAATTTTCCGGTGATTTCGCCAAGGCAATAGCTGCTGGCGCGTCCTGTGCCATGGTTGGCAGCATGATCGCTGGAACGGATGAAAGCCCGGGAGAGGTGATCCTTTATCAGGGGCGTAGTTTCAAGAGCTATCGCGGCATGGGTAGCCTCGGTGCAATGGCCAGCGGGTCCGCTGACAGGTACTTTCAGAAGGATGCCGCCAGCGACAAACTCGTGCCAGAAGGGATCGAAGGGCAGGTGGCTTATAAGGGCAGTGCGGGTGCTGTGTTGCACCAACTAGTCGGCGGGTTGCGCGCCGCCATGGGCTATACAGGTTGCGGGACGGTCGAGGAAATGCGAACGAAATGCAAGTTTGTCAAAATCACCGGTGCAGGTTTAAAGGAAAGTCACGTGCACGATGTTCAGATCACGCGCGAGAGCCCAAATTACCGAGTTGGTTGATAGTTTTTTCACCATTAAGTACGGGTGCTAAATGGACAAATTGTCGACGCAAATTTAATCAATCTGATTTTCTTGCCTGCAACGACGCCGATTTTTTCAGAGTGTTCGCCTTTGGACATCTTGCACCATGAAAGTCGAAAAGTTAAGCGCTTGCTTCTCTGTGAATTCTCTTATTCCAATGCGGAGACTGCTCAACCTCTTGAAGGCGCAAGAGACTACGAAAGAGCCGTTTCACTAAGGCGCAAATTACCCGGATGAATTTCCGGCAGGACGCCGACGGTCGATGTATGATGCAAGTATGGCGAGAGCCAAGGCACGTTCTACAATTTCAAATACGGCGGGAAAGAAATGCTAGATGCAAACAGGTTGAAAACGCTGGAAGATGAGAACGCCAAGCTAAAAAAGCTACTTTCGGTACAGATGCTGTATAATGCTATGCTGAAGGATGTGAAATAAAAAATCGGTGACGCCTGCGGCTAGGCACGCGCCGCCCTATGGTCGTGCCGGACACCATCAACGAGCGCTGGAGCTTGGACTTCGTTTCGGACACATTCACAGACGGGCGCAGGTTCCGCGTCCTGTCGGTCGTAGATGATTTTAGCAGAGAATGTTTGGCGCTTGTCTAAGACACATCGCTGTCCGGCACGAGGCTTTAACGAGAGTTAGGCCCGATCGTTCGAGTACGCGGAATGCCAGAGACAATTTTCAGCGACAATGGCACTGAGATGGCCAGTTGGGCGGTACTTAAGTGGCGCAAAAAAAGGAAAGTCGATTGGCACTACATCGCCCACGGAAAGCCAACACAGAAAGCCTTCATCGAAAGCTTTAACGGCGGCTTTCGAGACGAGTGCTTGAACGAGACCTTGTTCTCATCCCTCCATGAGGTGAAATCCGAGATCCCAAAATGGAAGGAGGACTGCAACCAAGACCGACCGCATTCGTCACTAGGAGATCTTACACCCAACGAGTTCGCGGCAAATTGAAGTTCCCAAAGTAGGCCGCACGAGGCCAGAAATCCGACAACGGATTCATTAAAAAAAACTGTTTAAAGCTTAGGTCTCGGGCACGCGGAAAGCAAACACCTCCGGAATCGCGCCATTGGAAAACCTCGGATCTCGATGGTAAATCATTCTGATCGTTAGTCAGCACGCCGACTTTCCCACTCCAGAAAAACTCCAGCCAAAAAGCGACCATTGAGAACAAACATGAAGAAAACTTAGAACAAGTCTATGTCGCCTGTGTTTTCTTGAAGTGTATCAACTCTTTCGGATTGAATATCGCACAAAACCAAACGAGTGCTTTTAAGCCTCAGTTTGCTGCTGGCTGCCTTTACGGTTTCCTCATCCAATGGCCTTGTTTTCGGGTCGCTTAATATGATCGCCATTAGAGCCAAATCTTCCATAGACTGCCTCAAAAAATCCAACACTTGAAGATTTTTTATTGTTTCTTCGTCACTAGCTTCCTTGGCTGCGATGGAATTCCCAACAGTTTCTTCGATATCGAAGACATGTCCGGCCAATTTGTCCAGGTAAAGAGCCGTACGTTTCAGTATTTCTTGGGCAAGTTCCGCCTCGGATTTTGCAGACATATTTACAATCGTCCGACCACGGCTTCGATACAATTGCGAAGATTGTCCTGTTCGAACGGCTTTTTTAAGTAGTTGTTCATCCCCAGTTTTTTTCCATGATCCACAATTTGCTGTTCAGCGCGGCCGGTTATTAGAATAAAACCCACACCCTTAGTTTTTGGCGATGCGCGCAATTGATGCAACAGTTGTAGTCCATCCATTTGTGGCATGTTATAGTCAGATATAACCAAATGGACCGGGCTAGTTGCCAACGCTTTTAGTGCGTCCACACCGTTCTCTGCAGTAGAAACGTTTCGGATTCCAAACGCATCCAATGCTTGGGTGATTAGACCTCGGCTCGTTGACATATCGTCTACGACCATTATGCGCAGTTGATCACGCAGGGACATATGTTTTTCCTTCAGTTTGGATAGGACGCACCCTATTTATTTGACCGGTTTGTATGTAGTCGGACCATGAGTTTCAAAGCCGGCTTTCTCGGGATCTGCAATTCGCTCCGAGTGCCCCAAAAAAAGATAACCGTTTGGAACCAAAATGTTTCGAAACCTCGGCCAAAGTTCGTTTTGCGTCTTTTGGTCAAAGTAAATTACGACATTTCTACAAAAAACGACGTCCATTTTGCCACGCATTGGCCAATCTGCCAGTAAGTTTAAGTGCTTAAAGGAGATTAGGTTCCTAACCGAGTCTTTGGCTTCCAGTATCGTTTCGTTGTTTACTGTTGTTTTCTCAAAGTACTTTTGAACCAGCGGGGTAGGAATACCCGCTGTCAAGCGTTCTGGGTAGCACGCTTTGGTTGCAAAATTCACGACTTGCATGTCAATGTCAGTCGCCAGAATCTTTACGTTCCGATTGCTTACATCCGGTTCGCTTTCCAACAACGTCAAAGCAATTGAAGTCGCTTCTTGGCCATTGGAACAACCTGCCGACCATATTCGCACTTGCTCGCCAGCTCTAATCTTAGTCAATAAATGACTTTTAAGATGATCTTCTAGTATGTCGAAGTGATGTTTTTCCCGAAAGAATTGGGACACGTTCGTGGTCAATGCAGAAATCATGTGACTTCGTTCGTCAACACCACTCTCAGAACATACAAATGCTGTATACTTTGCAAAGTCCGTCAAGTTTAGAGCTTTTAACCTATGCCTCAACCTAGATTGAATCATGGATGTCTTTTCCACGGCCAAGATCAATCCGCTTTCACGGTAAGCGAGCTTTGCTATGGCATCGAAGCTTTCAGGATCGATTCCTATATCTGAAGCCACTTCGTTCATTATGCAGCACTGCTTTGTACAGACAGCACTATCGAACTCAAGTCCAATACACGGATCATACGTTCGTCAATTAGAGTGAGGGAACTCACGACGTTTGGCGTAGCGCCAGCCTGCATTTCTGGCGGCGGCTGTAAATCATCAGCAGTCAAAGCTATGATATCGGAAACTGCGTCGACCAATAGTCCCGTCATTACGTCATCGTGATTTACGACGATGATGACGTTCCGGTCAGTCTGCTTTTGTGGGTTCAAACCCAATCGCTCGGAAAGATCCATCACCGGTAGAACAGTACCGCGAAGATTTATCACGCCTTTCATATATGTAGGAGCGTGGGGCAAAGGTGTAGTTCGTGTCCAGCCGCGGATTTCACGCACTGACATAATATCCAACGAATACTCCTGATCAGCAATTTGGAAAGTCAGTAGTTCAATTGTTTCCGGGGATTCTCTATCGTTCATGCCGATACTCCTGAAGGTGTTTGTGCGGAAGCGTTTCCGGAAGCTCCGATTGCATTTGTAATAATGTCAGAAGTGTCGAGGATCAGCGCAATTTGGCCATCGCCCAGAATTGTCGCAGCCGCGATACCCGGTGCTCTGTAGAAACTGTCATCTAGGCCCTTTATCACGACCTGTCTTTGGTCTTGAATGCTATCGATGATCAAAGCGGCATGGCTGTCGTCTTCGTGTGCAATTAACAAAACCACGGAACCTTCGTAGTCTTCGACCGCCTCGCGATAACCAAGCTCTTTGCCCAGGTCAAACAAAGGTACAAAACCACTTCTGACGCGAACGACATAGGCGCCTGGACGCACCATTTCGACATCACTGCTAGAAAGGGTTAGCGTTTCGATTACAACGTTCAATGGAAGAACCAGTGTTTCGTCGGCTACCTGAACAACCATCCCGTCCAGAACAGCGAGCGTCAACGGGAGCGAAATTGAAAACGTAGTCCCTTCGCCCGGAACGGAGGAAATCGTTATCCGACCGCCTAAAGCTTGAATAGAAGTTCGCACCACGTCCATTCCAACTCCGCGACCGGAAAGGTCCGAAACAACAGAAGCAGTAGAAAAACCGGGTAGGAAAAGAAGGTTGTCAATCTCGGTGTCAGAAAGGGAAGCTTCCGCTGGAACCAGTCCTTTTTCGATTGCAATCTGCAGAACTTTTGGCCGATTGATCCCACCACCATCATCCGACACTTCAATTGCGATGCGTCCTGAACGATGAGCAGCACTTAAGTTGACGCGTCCTTGTTCCGGCTTGCCGGCAGCTTTTCGTTCCTCAGGGCCCTCCAATCCATGATCAACAGCATTCCTAATCATATGTGTCAGCGGGTCTGCCAACCGTTCAATAACGGTTTTGTCAACTTCAGTACCTTCGCCTTCGGTATGCAGGCGAACGTCTTTGCCGACCGCAGCAGAAGACTCTCTTACAATGCGAGACATCCTTTGGAAAAGCGACTTGACTGGTTGCGCACGGATCATCATCACACTGTCCTGAATATCGCGCGTCAAGCGTTGAAATTCCTCAAGACCACTCATCGCGTCCGAATGAGATGACAAGCCTGAGCTTTCCAGGCTTTGCGATAGCATTGCCTGATTGATTACCAGCTCACCAACCAAATTCACCAGTCTTTCAATGCGGTCGAGATCCACACGCACCACCGACTTCGCGGCGGCTGCAGATGATGCTTGTTTTGTTGGTGCCGCGCTCTTTTCGGATGTTTCCGACGGTTGAGAGGCTTCCTTTGCTGGAGCTGCAACTACCTCCAGCGCCGGTTCCACGTTGTCAGGAACCTCCTCGGCCGGGGACTGTACTTCTACATCTTCAGAGCTTTCGACCTCGGAAATGTCAGGCGCCGTACTGGTTGTTTCCGGGCTTTCTACGTTCTCAACTTCTGAGGATATAGAAGTTGGACCGGTCGCTTTTTCGATATCAAGCGTGCAAAGGCCTTCAACGAATTCGAAAGCTGTAGCGATCTCTGCTTCTTCAACATCCGAATGCAATTCAATTACCCAAGAAAGGTAGGATTGCTCGGGAGACAAAGAGGCGAATTCTGGCAGTTTGTCCAACACGCATGTAATTGTGCATTCGCCCATTTCATCGAGCGAGCGAAGCATATGAAAGGGTTCATTTCCGGTTTCAAACAGTTCGTTGTCGGGTCGGAAAGTGATCGTGTAAACGGTTCCAGCTGCACCCGGCAAAGCGTCTAGATCTGGCAATGCCGGCAAGTCGGTGTCGCCGCCATCTCCGCCGAGATCCAAGTCCAACGACAGAGTTGCTGGTTGAAAATCTATATCTTCTTCTACCTCAGGCTCTTCTTCAATGCCTGCATCTCCCAACAAACCTCCTAACAGTTTTAGTAGTTTGGCAGTCATGTCTTCAGGCAAAGGTGCATCATCTCTGCTCACGCGGACAAGATCAGAAAGATGGTCAGCACACTGAAAGAAGATTTTGAGTGCATCAAGGTCAGGCGTCATTCGGCCCGAGCGCACTTCATCTAAAACAGTTTCAAATCGATGCGCAAATCGTACCAGAGCTTCGAGCCCGAAAGCACCCGCTCCGCCCTTGACGGAATGCACCGCTCGAAACACCACATTGATTGTTTCAGGGTCTTCGTCACCGTCGTCCAACGATTGCAAGCCATCTTGCAGCGCTTCCAGAAGTTCCTCGCATTCAATAAAGAATGACGCGCGGATCTCTGCCATTGGGTCATTGGTATCAGTCATGAGAACCTCTTATCCGGCAACCATTTGGAGCGCTTTAATGAGTTTGGACGGGTCAAACGGTTTGACGATCCAACCTGTAGCACCAGCGCTTCTGGCCCGCGCCTTCAGCTCCGGCGCGGCTTCTGTCGTCAGCACCAAAATGGGAGTGGCACGATGCTTGTCCTGGCTTCGGACAGCATCGATGAAACCGAATCCATCCATACGTGGCATGTTGATATCGGTGATGATCGCATCCGGCTCAATGCCCTCGAGAACCTCAATTCCGTGCACCCCGTCGTCCGCGGTGTGAACATTGAAACCCGCAGGCAGCAAAGCAAGTCGGATCATATCTCGCATCGTACGGCTATCGTCCACGGCCAGAATTTCCAGTGTCATACATGCCCCCTTGAAATGGCTTCAGGTGTCATGCCCATGACACGGAGTTGATCGATCACACGATCAGAGGCGTTTACGACGGAAACTGATCGCCCGGCTGCAACAGCAGCCGTTGCGGCGGCGATCATGACTTGAAGGCAGAGAGCGCCGAGATGGCTCACCTCTGACAAGTCCATGGTGAGATCGCCATCTTTGTGATCTTTTAAAGTTGTCATCAGCGCAGATGCAGCAGATAAATCGAGACGGGGCGCAAGCGTGATCGGATCACTCATCGCGCTGCTCTTCGGTTACAAGATCTTTGCAGGTGCATCGCTCTCTCCACATCGGCTGGGTCATTGAATAGACGAGTTTGTAGAGGCCAGTACGTTAAGACGAAGTTACTGGCGAAGAACTTTTTTACCGGGTTTCAATTCGACCGGAAAAACGATGGTGCGAAAGCATTTCAAAAACAAAAAAGCCCCGAAGCTATTGGCTCGGGGCAAGTCTGTAGAAAGAAATTTAGGGAAGGGGAGGTTACGCGCGTCTGCGGCGGCCACCTGTTCTGCCGGCGCGACCACGTCCTTCTTGCCCGGGTTTGGGCGCTTCCTTGTTAAATTCAATCCAGGCACCGCCATGAGGGTCATTATTCGTCAGAAAATTTGCGGCTCTGATGGCCTCCATTTCCTTGCCAGGACGGGGTTTGGTTGACCCAAGTCCGGTCAATTGGCAAAAAAGCTCCAGATCCAAATCTTCCGGAAATATGACGCCAGCAGCCGCCAATTCCAGTTTCTTTGCTTCAATCTTTGCAGCGGATACAGGTAAAGCCACCGGGTTCATAATCGCGGATGTCATCCCGGCACCCATCGCCATGGGTAGAAAGGCGTTGTTGATTCCATGACGATTGGGCAGCCCAAAAGAGATGTTCGAGGCCCCGCAAGTCGTATTCACGCCCAGCTCCTCGCGCAAGCGTCTCACCAACGTGAAAACCTGATGACCCGCTGTCGCCATAGCGCCAATTGGCATAACCAGAGGGTCGACTACAATATCATGCGCCGGGATTCCGAAATCCGCCGCGCGCTCAACAATCTTTTTGGCGACTGCAAAACGAACATCCGGGTCCTCAGAAATGCCAGTGTCATCGTTGGAGATCGCCACAACTGGCACGTTATACTTTTTTACAAGCGGCAAAACGATTTCGAGCCGCTCTTCCTCGCCGGTCACGGAGTTCAAAAGCGGGCGGCCCTCCGCAGCAGCCAGACCGGATTCCAACGCGCCCGGGACAGAGCTGTCGATGCACAAAGGTACATCCACAATTGCCTGAACGCGTTCGACCAATGCTTTCATCAGTGGAGGTTCAACAAAGTTGTTGTCCGCATAACGCGCGTCTTCCGCCATTTTGTTCGTGAAAACAGCGCCTGAATTGATATCTAGCACCGTTGCGCCAGCAGCAACCTGTGCAATAGCATCCGCTTCGACCGTCGAAAAATCGTCTGCTTCCAATTCCATCGCCAGTTTTTTGCGACCCGTTGGGTTAATCCGTTCGCCTATGACGCAAAAGGGTTGATCAAAACCGATAATGGCCGTTTTGGTTTTGGATTCGACGATGGTCTTTGTCATGAAATTGTCCTTGGATCAGGCGTTTGCTGGGGTGGCGGCTGGACCACCGTTTTCAAAAGCCCAGGTGGCATTGGTCTTGATCCCGCCCAGTGGGAAAAAATGCACGTTACTGATGTTGAAATCCGGATTTGCCGCCTTGTGAGCAGCAAGCTCTGCAACAACCTCGGTTGGCTCATATGGCAGCAAGAGCTTCGTCACATCCATGGCGCGCTTTTGCAGCACTTTGAGGGAAGGACCAACACCGCAGGCAATGGCAAATTTAATTAGGGTCTGAAGTTTGGCAGGCCCAGCAACACCAATGTGAATGGGTAAGGTAATGCCTTCTGCAGCAAGACCATCCGCCCATGTGATGATCGGTTTGGCATCAAAGGCAAATTGAGTTGCAAGCGCCATCTTGGTATCGGTACGGCTCTGAAACTGGTTTTTCCATTTCACGGCTGCGGTGACATTTGTCATGGAGCCATCCGCATCAATATCGCGATTGCCTTCTGGGTGACCGGCAAAATGCAAACGCTCAAATCCTGCTGCATCAAAAAGGCCGGATTCCATCAATTGCATTGAACTGTCGAAATCGCCATGGGGTTTAGCAACACCGCCAGCGAGCAAAAGCGCCTGTTTTACGTCGGCTTCGCCCTGATAGCGCGCGATCCAGTCCCCCAACGTGGCCTTGTCTTTGATGATACGTGCCGGAAAATGCGGCATGACGGGAAACCCATCCGCATTAAGCCGTTTCGCCGTTGCTACCATGTCCTCGATGGGCGTGCCTTCGATGTGTGCGACATAGACGCGCGTGCCTTCTGGCAAAAGATCGCGAAAATTTTCTACCTTTTCCGCCGTGCGAGGCATGACTTCGATAGAATAGTCCTGAAGAAAATGTTCGACCTCAGGGTTTGACGGCGGGGCAATGCGGGTTTGTCTCTTTTTGAAGTTCAACAAGGCCATCAGGCGATCCTTTCGGTGAAGAATGGTGTCAAAGAGTCCGGTCAGGGTCAGGCCCAGCCATCATTGTTAATAAGTGCTTTAATTCGATCGCGGTCATATTCGGCATCAAGTCGCGCAGCTTCGGCGTCCGCAACCGCATCCGGCTCGCCATCGACTGTAAATGGTTCTGCTTTACGCCATTCTGCCAGATACGCATCCGTATCCTCAGCGCCCACCTTCATGGCCGCTCGGTCAATCGCTTGCTCGAAACGCTCCGGTAAGGGGCGTTTTGAGCCACGACGACCTTTGCCCACAATCACCTGAGCAGGAATATCGCGCCAATAAACAATTGTGACATCAGGCATCGGCTGATTCCCCTTAATCTGTTCCGGACTGTCTAGCGGCACCTAACCCGAAAACGATGGCGTTTTTCGACAGAACATCTTCTGTCAGCGACCCCTTGTAGTTATCTCATCGAGCCAAAGATCACGAGAGCCGCACCTCACCATAATCTTCATAATGACTGTGAGCCCGCTTTTGGTGCAACCCGAACAGGAAAAACTGCTTAATCGATGAATTTGGTCAAAATACCAGCGCAGTATGAAAGCTGCCGCTTGCGCCAGCCCGGGGCAACGACTAAGCTTCAATCAACTCGAAATGAAAGGCGCGAAAGATGGCGCCACAGCGTCCCAAAGGTGCGGGCGCGCTCGCAAAAAAGTCGGCTCTGAGCCCCGCGCCAGTCCCGCCCCGTTCCACGGAGCTTTATGCCGCGCTGGACCTGGGCACAAATAGCTGTCGCATGTTGATTGCCAAACCTCAGGGTAATGGTTTTCATGTTGTGGATAGTTTCTCGAAGTCCGTCCAGCTGGGTGCGGGGCTTGAGAAGACGGGCCGCTTGTCCCGCGGGTCGATGACACGCACCATACAGGCCCTGCGGATTTGCCAGCAGAAGCTGCAACGCAACAAGGTGCGTCGTATGCGCTTGGTGGCAACCGAAGCCTGCCGCAGGGCTCTCAATGCGAATGACTTCATCAAAAGGGTACATCGCGAAACCGGCCTCAAGCTCGACATCATCAAACCACAGGAAGAAGCCCAACTGGCTGTGATTTCCTGTGCACCTCTTGTGGGACGATCCACAGAAAATCTGCTTGTTGTGGATATTGGCGGCGGCTCAACCGAATTGGTCTGGATCAACCTCAAGGATGTGCCCAACCATGACCGGCCACAAGCCATCATGCGTCTGCACAGTGGTTTCAAACAGGCAGTCTCTGATTTACCCGCAGCACAGGTTGTCGATTGGATTTCAGTGCCCTTGGGTGTTGCGACGCTGCGCGAGCAATTCAACGATGTGGAGGACGACGCCGCTTGTTTTGCACTGATGAGCTGGTTTTTTGAAGAAAACCTCGGCGGCTTTGCGCCCTACCACGACACCGAACCCCATGAGAAGTTTCAGATTGTCGGCACCTCGGGCACCGTCACAACGGTCGCGGCCAGCCATCTGGGACTTAAGCGATATGATCGCACCAAAGTCGACGGACTCCATATGACCACAAAGGAAATTGATCGTGTCATTCGGTCTTATCTTGCATTGGGCCCTGCGGGACGCCGCGCGGATCCGCGCATCGGTCAGGACCGGCAGGCATTGATCATGTCCGGGGCGGCGATCTTGCAAACCTTGATGCGGTGCTGGCCAACAGACCGCTTGTCAGTGGCCGATCGTGGTTTGCGCGAAGGGCTGCTATATGCGCAGATGAGTGCCGATGGCGTTTTGGAAGACGGAGATTTTTGATGGGCAAGACACCAACCGGCAAAAACACGTCCGGTCGCGGTCAACGCGAGCTGAAGGTCAAAGTCAAATCAGCCCGAGGTCGCAAGCTCAGTTCTACGCGCTGGCTGCAACGACAACTGAACGATCCTTACGTAAAACGCGCCAAGGCCGAAGGTTACCGCGGGCGCGCGGCCTTTAAGATCATGGAACTCGATGACAAATATCGGTTCCTGGTGCCTGGCGCACGGGTTGTGGATCTGGGCGCAGCGCCGGGCGGTTGGTGTCAGGTCGCGGTCAAACGGGTAAATGCTCTGGGGGAACGGTCGGGCAAGAACGTTGGTACCATCCTGGGCATCGATCTGCAGGAGATGGAACCAATTGCCGGATGCTCTTTGCACGTTCTGGACTTTCTGGAGGACGACGCTGATCAAAAAGTCAAAGATTTGCTAGGCGGCAAGGCCGATGTTGTGATGTCAGACATGGCCGCCAGCAGTTCAGGCCATAAACAAACCGATCACCTGCGGATTATTGCGCTTTGTGAGGCCGCCGCCTTTTTCGCCTTCGATGTATTGGATGACGGCGGTACATTTGTGGCCAAAGTTCTCGCCGGAGGCGCAGAAGGAGAGCTGCAAAAACTGCTGAAACAGCGGTTTTCCAAGGTTGCCAACATCAAACCACCCGCATCGCGATCTGACAGTTCAGAGAAATTTGTGGTCGCAACCGGATTTCGTTCAGACAACTGAAGCTCTCTGGCCCGTCACGAATTCACACCTGTTTGGCGTGTCGCGGAGATTTGTGGGCGAAAGTGAATACAACAACACGCCGATCTTAAACGATTGAATGAGCAACGTGGAGATTGAGCGCTTGTTTCCAACAGCGCGTGGACCTGAGGCAACATGCCATGTTTTTGGTTCAGTCTGCGCACATCCTCATGATACCTGTGAAATGATCGTTTGGCTGTCTGCCGCACCTTCCGATTTGTTGGATGCACGCCTAGTTTCCCTTAAAAGTAGAAGGCAACATTCAGATTTCGCTAATTTAATTTGCTGAGCTATGATCGGATAAACCAAAAGACGCGGCAGTTTGATTCCAGCGTCAAACATAAGGGTACGAACCATCGAAAAGACACTCTTTCAATTTATTTGGAAGTACTCGAAGCGCGAACAACTGTTTCTGCTGGTCTTCACCAGTACCCTGTTTCCATTTCTCTATCTGACGCTGGAGTTACCAAAACGGATCATCAATGACGCAATTGGCGCGCAATCGTCACGCGTCGACGTGCTCGGTTTTGAAATGACTCAAATCGGCTACCTGACCTTTCTCTGTGCCTTATTCCTGCTCTGTGTGCTGATGCACGGCGTGTTGAAGATGCGCATCAACACCATGAAAGGCATTCTGGCCGAGCGCCTTTTGCGCCGCCTGCGGTATGGCTTGATCTCGCGTATGCTCCGCTTTCCAAAATCCTATTTCAGGCGCACATCGCAGGGCGAAATGGTCGCCATGATCACCGGCGAAACCGAACCAATGGGCGGGATGATGGGCGACGCGCTCACCCAGCCTGTGCTGCAAGCGGGCCAAATGCTCACCATTCTGGTCTTTTTGTTTTTGCAAAGTGTTTGGTTTGGCCTGGCTGCCGTGGCCTTGATCCCTCTGCAAGCCTGGCTGATCCCAAAGTTGCAACGCCAGATCAACCTGATGAACAAGGATCGCATCAAGGAGGTCCGCCACCTTGCGGCGATGATCGGCGAGAGCGCAGCGGGCGCTGCCGAACTGCGCGTTCATGGGGGCTGGCGCTACCGACTTGCAATGATGAGCGACAGGCTTGGCATTCTCTTTCGTATTCGCCTGCGCATCTACGAAAAAAAGTTTTTCATGAAGTTCATCAACAACTTCATCACCCAACTTACACCTTTCTTCTTTTTCTCAGTCGGCGGTTATCTGGTCATTCAGGGTGCGGTTTCCTTGGGCGCGCTGGTCGCTGCCTTGGCCGCTTACAAGGACCTGAGTTCGCCTTGGAAAGAACTGCTGGCTTTCTACAATCAAGCCCAGGACATGAGCCTGCGTTGGGAAACGGTCACCGAGAAATTCGCGCCCTCGGGCGTGATTGACGAAACCCTGATGTCCGGAATGCCGGATAGCCTGCCCAAGTTGAACCGGACCATCACACTCGAGGCGGTCAGTGTAGAGGACGCCGATGGCAACGCAATTTTGGAGAACATAACAGCAGAGTTTGAACCAGGGTCTTCCGTGGCGTTACAGGCGCCGAGTGAAGAAGACAGGCGCGCATTGGCGGAAGTGCTAACGCGCGAAGTCATGCCCGTCACGGGTAGAGTGATGTTCGGGGAGCACGATCTGGCATCGCTGCATCAATCGGTTATTGCAGCGCGGGTCGGGTTGGCGAGTGCGCGCCCTGTTCTCTTCCGGGGCAGCCTTGGAGAGAATGTCATGATGCCTTTGATGCAGAAGCCGACCGGTGACATATCCGAAGTTGCGCTGAAAGCAGCCTCAGAAGCTGAAAGCGCCGGCAATAGCCATGATCCATTGGACGCACATTGGCTTGATCCCGGATTGGCAGGACTAGCCGACGATCATGAATTGCGGGCATGGTGGTTGTCGCTGCTGGACGCCATGGGGCAGGGCGGTGCGCTTTACCGGCGTGCGCTGGACCAGAAGATGACCCCCGAGACAAACACAGCCTTGCAGAATGGATTGATCGCAGCGCGGCCCAAGGTGTGGGCCGCTGTTAAGCAGGCAGGGCTGGACCGTCATGTGTTCCGATTTGATCCAGAGCGCTACAATCCTGCGCTGCCCGTGACCAGTAACCTCTTTTTCGCAACCCCGCGTCAGTCACTAGACCATCAAGAACTGGCTGCACAGCCCGAACTTTTTGAATTGTTGCGCAAGATGGGTCTGGAGGCGGAACTCTTGGAACTGTCACGGGACGTCATCGAGCTTTTGGGGCAGATCTTTGGCACAGACGGTACCGAACATCCGTTGTTCCGAAAGTTGGGGCTCAATCCGGATCTCTTCGAGCGCTCTGTTCAAGTGTTGCGCAGCCGCAGCCAAGGCAGCGCAACACCTTATACGGATGCCGAAAAAATTCTGTTGATGACCGTACCGGCGCAGATCTCTGCGGAACAAATCGGTCGGGCCTTTTCTGAAGACATGCAAAGCCGCATTCTTGATTTGCGATTGTCCCAGGGCATGCGCATTCAACAAGAACTGAGCGCCTTGTACGTGCCCTTGAGCCCAGCGCAGATTGCGCCTGATCTGACTGTTTTGGAGAATGCGCTGTTTGGAAAGATATCGGATGGAGCAGGCGCGCGCGCAGATGATTTGCGAAAAACCGTATCAGATGTTCTCGAAGCAGAAGGTCTCAAATTTTCGGTGCTGGATCTTATCTACGATCTGCCATTGTCTCTGGCTGGTGCGAACCTACCATCCATTTTTACAGAACCGTTGGCGTTGAGCCGCGCAGCCATCAAGCGCCCTGACGTTCTCATTCTGGATCAAATGCTCAACGGGCACGATCACGGTGTTTGGATGGAGGTATACCGCAAATTGCGGGACCTTTTGCCTGAGACGACCATCATTCATCTCGGCGACAGTTTCGATGACCCGGAGCACTTTGATACTTTTGTGGAGATCCGCCAAGGGCGGATGGTCAGCGCGGAAAAAACGGCGGACAGTTCTGACGACAGCGCCGCGAGCGCTGATCTGTTGCGAAAAGTGCGGGCTCTCGAAACAACGACACTGTTCTCAGGATTGAGTCGAAAGCAATTGAGACTGCTGGCATTTGGGTCAAAATGGTTCCACGCGCCCGCAGGAGAAATTATCTTCAATCAGAAAGATGCGCCCACGGATGGCGCATATATGATCCTGTCGGGCGCCGCCGAACTCTTTAAATCCAACAGTGAGGCGCAAGAAACGCATATCGCCATGGTGGGGCCGGGAACCTTGGTCGGGGAACTGGGATTGATCCGAAATGTCCCGCGTGCGCTGAGCATGCGCGCGGAAACGGACATAGAAGCCTTACGACTGGGTGCAGAAGAATTTCTCGCCGTGGTGGAACATGATGCTGCGACGTCTTTCAAGCTTTTGCAGGTCGTTGCAGGATACACCACTTGATCGTCGGCATACAGAGCGCCATCGCTGATTTGCCATCATAGTAAGTCTGGCAGATTGTGTTTACGAACATGGAGTAGTGGGCGTCCAAGGCGATAGCATACCGCCTTGGACATTGGCACTAGTGAGCGAATTTCTTGATCTCGCCAGACTGCAACCGCGAAGAATAAGAATGCAATTCTTCCCGCACAATCGACATCAAGAAGTACAACGCTGTGATATTGACCACGGCCATGGCAAAGATTGCTGCATCCGAGAAATCAATGACCGGACCAAGACTGGCCGCCGCACCGATCACGATAAAGATGCAGAAGATGATCTTGAACGTGAGCTCGGAAGTCTTGCCCTCGCCAAAAAGATACGTCCATGCTTTCAACCCATAGTACGACCACGAAATCATTGTGGAGAAGGCGAAAAGCACAACCGCAATTGCCAATACGTACGGGAACCAGCTGATGCCCGACGCAAAGGCCGCTGACGTCAAGGCCACACCGCTTGTATCGCCGACCGTTGCAATGGCGGAGCCGGCTTCATTCAGCACGTAGTTGCCTGTCTCCGCGTCAATGATCAGCTGTCCGGAGATTGTGATCACCAAGGCTGTCATCGTGCAGATCACAACCGTATCGATCAGAGGCTCAAGCAAGGAAACGAAGCCTTCGGTGATCGGTTCCTTGGTTTTCACCGCAGAGTGAGCAATCGCCGCAGATCCGACACCGGCTTCGTTCGAGAACGCAGCCCGTTTGAAGCCCTGGATCAGAGCACCAACGAAACCACCTGCGACGCCGAGACCAGTGAAGGCACCTGCGAAGATTTGGCCGAAGGCCCAGCCGATTTGATCATAATTCACGATCAGAATGACCAAAGCCGCGCCGACATAGAGAATGCCCATGAACGGCACGACCTTTTCGGTCACATTCGCGATGGATTTGATGCCGCCAACAATGACTGCAAACACAACTCCGGCGAAAATGATGCCTGTGATCCAGCCAGGGTAGTCTCCGACAATGCCAGAGATCTGAGCATGCGCCTGATTGGCCTGGAACATGTTACCACCGCCCAAAGCGCCAAGGATACAGAATACCGAAAACAGAATGGCAAGTGCGCCGCCACCCGGCAAGCCGCGTTCCTTGAACCCTTTGGAGATGTAGTACATCGGGCCACCGGATACCGTGCCGTCAGGGTATTCGTTGCGGTATTTCACCCCAAGCGTACATTCGGTGAACTTGGACGCCATGCCCAAGAGACCTGCCAAGATCATCCAGAAAGTGGCACCCGGTCCACCGATGCCCACGGCGACGGCGACACCGGCGATGTTTCCAAGGCCTACTGTCCCGGAAAGCGCGGTCGCAAGCGCCTGAAAGTGACTTACTTCTCCCGCGTCCTCGGGATCGGAATAGTCGCCTTTGACCAGAGAGATCGCGTGCCCAAAGTAGCGCAACTGAACGAATGAGAAGTAAATCGTGAAGACCGATGCTGCAACCACCAACCACAACACGATCCAGGGAAAACTGGTGCCCGGCAGCGGCGCGAAGATCAGACTGACGAATGGGCCCGTGAATTGGGCAAACGTCTGGTTCACCTTTTCATCGAGTGTCATCGCTTCCTGCGCGTAGGCGGGCAGGGCTGCCCCGGTCGCCACGGCAGCGAGTAGAGCTTTGTTAACTAGTTTCATATTGGTGTCCCTTTCATCCAATGACCGTGACAGGCACGCTTGCGCTCATGACAAGATTTGCAGTCGAGCTGCCAAACAATCGCTTCGCGAACCCGCCTTCAGAGGAGCGGCATACAATAATCTGATGCCCCCCTTCTTTTTCGCAAATGCTGTTGAGCGTGTCCGCAACGTCGCCGTGACGCACAATTCCGGATGCCGTCATACCAGCGCTTTTCAAAGCAGCTACGGCTGGATCGACAACACGCTCCATTGCTGTCGATATTTCTTCTTCGCGACGCTTGTGGCGTTGCGCATTTTCTTCTGCGGTTTGGAAGGAGTAGGGCGACCATTCGATCACATATGCGACCAAGAGCTCACATTCTCCAATCCTCTCTGCCAGATCTTTGGCATAGGTTAAGGCACGGTCTCCCGACCCTTGCCCATCCAGGCCAATCACCAGTTTTGTGGTCATTTTTTGTCCCTTTGATTTAGTTTTTGTTTTTGTCGTATGAAACAGCTTCAACGCAGGCGTGTTTTTCAGCAAACCCAAAGTCATATTCAGGTGCAGTACTTTACCAGACAGCGTTCCGGTATTTTAAGAGAAAACAGTAGTTAATGCGCCTTCGATTCCTGTTTTTGCAGGGAATTTTTCTTTTTATTTCAATTTTTCAATACAAATGACCATTTGAGTGAACTGCACAAAAAATGATCATTCCTCGCGAAAGTCATAGTTTTGTAGCAATCGGTGCCGAATTTCGAGCGCTTTGCGCGCCACTGGAACCTCAGTGCCTGTGCCACAAAAGGGAATCGGTTACCGAAATCCGAAAGGTTTGATCAATCAGTTGCCACCAATAATATGGCGAACCAACCCGCTACCAAAACAGCGAAAACCTCTACTTGAGCGGTTGGCTTGTCTTTCATGCACCTCGATGCCAATCGATTTTTCCGCACATGATTTTGGATTTGAATGAACCTGCAGCGAACATCAATGCCTACTTTAAACACGTCTGAACACAGTGATTTCGCCCCGCAAACGTGCTGGTTTTCTTGGGGCGCCATCTACTAAACCAACGTCTACTCGGGAGGTTTGAGACCATGCGCACCGAGTTTGGATACGATCAGGCACATCGGCCCGGAAGCGCAAATTTGTTGCGGCAAGGTTTGCGACGGCACTGCATTGATTTGAACGCCAATGCGCGTGCATCCTTAATTTGGAACACGCAGGTTGGGCAAAGACCCATCGTGTCGCCCCGTTAGACAATGGGTCTTTGTTGGCGTCATTACAAAGTTCAAGAGTTTCGTTGATTGAAGCATCGTCAGTGATGACAATTATTGGCGGGGTACACTGCAGCTTTGGTGGTGCAGATTGATGCGCATTTTTTGGAGCGGGAGAATTCCTTGATAGTGATGCCAAGAAAATCTACATTTTCTGGTGCTGTATGAAAACGGCCGCTGGCGCGTGCATCAATCGGAGTGGCTGCAATTGTATCCTGACAGGCAATGCATCCCCAGCCTTCCATTGTCATCATTTGCAGCAAGATCGTAAATTGCACCGTCAGAATGACCGACAAAAAGATCGTGAACGCTGCTTAAGTAGGCACAATTGTTTTATCTCCGACCCGGGCTTTTCATCGGTTAGCAGACTGCTGCGCGACGTTCCGGATGATCACGCTGTCATGGACTCGTTGCCACTTCTGGCACAATATGTGCCCCAAAACCCCACCAAGTTCTGGAGCACAAAACATGAACGCAAAGCTGAACGCAGTGCTGCAAGCTATTGATAGCGCCAATCAGGCGGATCCGACCACAGCGTCTGATGACACCGGTACCGCGCAGCCAGAAGCCTATCTATATGGTCTGCGTATGACCTCCGAGCTTGACAGGATCATCGGCAGTGAGGCCAGCGATGTATTGCGCATTGCTGCCCGCGGTCAACACATAGAACGTTGGTTGCTGAAACGTAGCGATTATCCGGAAGGGCGTATGGGGTATCTGAATTGGCGACGCGATCAAGGACGTGCGCATGGAGAACGTCTGGCAGGGCTTATGAAGCATGCGGGTTACACGCCTGATCCATGCGATCGTGTCGGTGTCTTGTTGCGCAAAGAAGGCATCAAGCGCGACTTAGAAGTACAGCAGCTGGAGGATGTGATCTGTTTCACCTTCCTTAAGTGGTATTTCGAACCTTTTGCGGCCAAGCATCCGGACGAAAAGGTGTTAAATATTGTAGGTAAAACCGCTCGCAAAATGTCGGCGAGCGCAAGGGCACGCGTGCTGGCAGAGTTTGACCTTCCAGAGGCAATGGCCAGCGCTTTTAGAACCGCAGCCTGAGCTTCCAGAAATTGATCGTTCACGGAGTAGCGGAACCGTCAACCAACCCATCAAACCCCGCGAGCCAAGGTAGTATTAAGCAACCCTGTTGCGGATGAGTTGAGATCGAACCGCACGGTGTCCTCGCCAAAACAGGTATTACCAATAGGGTTGAAGATGTGAAAAGTCGGACCTTACCATGCAGCAGAACCCCTTTTGGCTGGGTTAGCCTGGATCTGCGGGATTTGTCGAAGTCAAAGTATCATAGTGACCCGTTGCCAAAACATCCTTTCGGAAGGACGTCCCTCAGAGGAGTTCAATGAGACCGCCAAAATCCTAGAAGACATTGCAGAGAAAGGCTGCAACCGGGCGAGAGCATTACGATAGCATGTAAAGCGTCAGGCCCTTTTGTCACGAGTGGACCTTGTGAGGCAGGCGTTCATGCAAAAGTGAGTTGTCCTTGTCCATTCGCGCAGTACGCTTTCAATGAAACGGAGTGTGAGTGATGCCAAAGATTGATCGTCGTAAGTTTTTGGCGGGAGCAACGGCTCTTTTTGCCCAGCCAAGCATCGCACAGACGAACTCTTGGCAGGACGTGGCACAAGTCGCTCGTCAGCTCGATCAATGCCATGCCATTGTTATCTGGCAGGGCGGCCAAGAGGTTCTTGCTGACGTATTTCGCGGGCCCGCTATCGACCGTGCCGTACCTGTAAAGTCGGTATCCAAGACCATTGTCGCCGCGCTGACAGGTGCGGCCTTAGATCGCGGCGAGATCCCGTCACTCGACGCCACGCTCGCACAGGTGGCACCGCAACTTATCCCGCCCGCCGCTGATCCACGTGTCAACGGGATCACTATCGAAAACCTTTTGACGATGCAGGCGGGTTTGGAACGCACGTCAGGTGTAAACTATGGCGGCTGGGTAAGCAGCGGCAATTGGGTTGCGAACGCGCTGACAAGGCCGATGGTTTCTGAGCCAGGTACCGGCATGCAATACTCCACAGGTTCATTTCACGTTCTGGGGGCCGTTCTCTCGGAAACGTCCGGTGAAAGCTTGCTGTCACTGGCACGGGCGCGCCTTGGGCGCCCACTTGGTATCGACATCCCAGCATGGACGCGCGACCCACAGGGCCGCTATCTTGGTGGCAACGAAATGTCATTGAGCATGCGGGATATGGTGCGCTTTGGCGAAATGTATCGCCAAGACGGCCGTTGGAACGGAGCGCAGGTTCTCAGCAGCGACTGGGTGAGACGCTCTTTTGCGCCCCAGACACGGTCGCAATTCTCGGGGCTTGCCTATGGTTACGGCTGGTTTCTGGGGCGTACGAACCAAGACACCTATACCTTGGCACGTGGTTACGGAGGTCAGATCATTTGTCTTGTCCCGAGCCTTAGTTTGACGATTGCAATCACCTCGGACCCGACAAGACCCGCGCGCAGCGGCGGCTATTTCGGCGACCTGATGCGGTTGATCGAAAACGAAATAATCCCAACCGCCCGTACTCAGGCTAGACAACTTTGAAAACAGAGCAGAGGCCCGACATGTTACGCTTGCTGGCATTGTTTTGTATTTTGGTCCGTCATACTCTCAGCCGACGCTTGGGATGCTCTGCGTAAATTAGACAAAATTGCCATTCGGCGTAATGTTTTGGCGCCCGGCACAGGCGATTAAGCGAAATTGCAGTAACGGGACGGCGCCGCCCAAAGCATTCTGGATCAACACGGCATCAAAAGATGAAGGCATTGTCCTTGATCGACCTTTACAAGTGAGTGGTGGCGCTTCCGCAAAACCACCACTTTGTCAAACGCTGCGGTCAGCAAACTGATGCTTGTCCGCCCTAGGATCAAAATTCGGCTTTGACCGGCCAAGGCACGTGACCGAAAGAGACCTTGGTACTGCACTTCACAGATAGTGGCCTCAACGTTGTCGGATGCATCCTTGTCGACCCGCATGGGTCGCTCGCGCCGCCGACGTCCGCTTTGGGGGAAGCTAACTCGCGGTGACCAGATCCTCGTCCAAAGACCGGAATAGGCCGTTATCGCAGGGGGAAAGTCATTGTAGCGGTTCTCGTACTCCCGCTACAATGGTCTTTGAACAGATTGGAGTCCAGACATGGAACTTATTGCAAAGGCGACGGCAGTAGTGGGTGGCACAGTCGCGCTCCTGCGTCGCATGGGAGCGCCTGCACATCAGGCCATGGGAGCAAGCCCACAGATTCCAGATGCGAAAAAGCAGGGAATTATGACTTTGAAGATGCCCGTCGCCCAAGGATGGAAGGGCGATCACGTCCCCACCTGTGCTCCCGGACTTAAGGTCAACGCATTCGCATCCGGATTGGAGCATCCCCGTTGGATTGAGGTTCTGCCCAATGGGGATGTCTTGGTGGCGGAATCAAAAGAGCAGGCTGGACCTCCCAAGAAACTGATGGACCTCGCAGCTCAAGCAACAATGAGGAGGGCAAAAGCAATCGGCAAGAGCGCGAACCGAGTTTCATTGTGGCGAGACGCTGATGGAGATGGCGTTGCCGAGGTGCGGGAGGTATTTGTCGAGAACCAAAACCAGCCATTTGGTATGGCGCTGATCGGAAACAAGTTTTACCTAGGAAATACCGACGGAATAAGTGTCTTCGACTATAGCTCTGATGCAACGTCATTGTCTGGAACCGGGACAAAACTTGTCGACTTCAAGCCCCATGGGCATTGGACGCGAAGCCTCATCGTCTCGCCAGATGGCTCCAAAATCTACGCCGGAGTGGGATCGCTTACAAACATTGCGGATGAGGGCATGGAAGTGGAACAAGGGCGCGCGGCAATCTGGGAGCTAGATGTGACAACTGGAAGTGCTCGCGTCTTTGCGTCAGGCTTGCGCAATGCGGTAGGTATGGCTTGGGAACCAACAACCGGAGCACTTTGGACGGTCGTGAATGAACGCGACGGTTTGGGCGACGAGACGCCTCCAGACTACCTGACCTCAGTCCGAGATGGAGGTTTCTATGGCTGGCCTTATTCTTATTGGGGAAAAACAGTGGATGACAGGGTTCCGCAAGACGCCACGCTGGTCTCCAAGGCGATCACGCCAGAGTATGCATTGGGTGGGCACACGGCGTCACTTGGGCTGTGCTGGATGCCTGCAGGAACGTTGCCAAGTTTCGGCGATGGCATGGTCATTGGGCAGCATGGATCATGGAATCGCTCAAAACTGAGCGGCTATAAGTTGATTTTCGTCCCTTTCGAAAACGGTGCGCCCAACGGACCACCACGTGACATCCTCAGCGGTTTCCTATCCGAAGACGAAAAGATTGCCTACGGACGACCTGTCGGCGTAACAGTTGGGGCGGACAAAAAATCCCTATTAATGGCGGATGATGTCGGCGACGTTATCTGGCGTGTCACGGGCGCTTGAATGTGATTTGGCTGAGATCCTCTGTGGTGTTTGGCTCGAAGCAGCACAGCTAGCATGCCCAGTTTCGGCAGGCGGAGTGAACGTTCGATCAATAGACGCCGCACTATGGCATTTACAGACTAGATGCCCGTCGGTTTTGTGTCGAACCTGGCCATCGCACACTGCCCCAAAAGGGCGTTGTCACAATTGATCGGAACCATATCCAATCATTTCAAATGCGTCTAAGATCGCTGTGTTATGAGCACTTATGCCGAACAAAACTGTCGCCAATTGCCAAAAGCAGCAGTTCGGTCTTGTTTGACATTATCTTTGCCTATGAAAGCACGCTCTTGGTTGAGGTTTTTGACTGGTGAGGAATGATCAGCCGCAGATTTCTGCAGACTTCGCATTCGGCGGAAGCGCTACATTGAGTACTTTGATGGTTTCGTTTGCTTCATTCCCGGCAATTGTCTGATCTGAGAAAATGGTCCGGCAGTGAACCAGTAATCCGTTGCTAAGAATGGAACCCGCGGCCGAAGATATTAGGCAATCTCGATAGCGCCGATAATCAGGCCTGTGACTTCCTCAGGAGACGTTTGGCCAATTGGTTTGTCGGCCACTTTGGTGCCGCGTCGCAAGACCACGACCCGGTCGCAGACAGAAAACACATCGGGCATTCGGTGACTGATGAGTATGACTGCAAGCCCCGCGTCTTTCAAACGCCGGATTAGATCTAAAACTTCGGCAACTTGCCGAACACTGATGGCAGCGGTGGGTTCGTCCATGATAACGATATTTGGCTTGGATAGTCGGGTTCGAGCAATTGCCACAGCCTGTCTTTGTCCGCCCGACATTTGGCGGACAAGATCCTTTGGACGTGTCTCGGACTTGAGATCCGCAAATAGCTCGGCAGACTTTTCATTCATTGCTGCACGGTTGAGAAAGCGGAACGGACCAACTTTGCGCTCAATTTCACGGCCCAGAAAGACGTTCATGGACGCCGTAAGATTGTCGCACAATGCAAGGTCCTGATGGACCACTTCAATGCCGGCGTCACGGGCTTCTCGCGGGCGACCAAATGTCACCATTTTACCGTCCAGGCTTATTGTTCCCGTTGTTGGGGGGAAACTGCCCGCAATGATTTTAATGAGCGTGGATTTGCCCGCTCCGTTGTCGCCCATAAGCCCAAGAACCTGACCCCGTTCAAGGTCTAGGTCGACACCCGATAGAGCGTGAATGCCGCCAAAATTTTTGGTGATACCGGTCAACTGGAGGATACTCATAAAGCCATTCCCTACGCTCGGCTGCGCGATGCGGCAAACTGATCAAAAGCCACAGCTGCGATCAATATCAGACCAATGACGATTTGCTGCACAAACGAAGATACATTCATAAGGACAAGGCCATTTCGCAAAACTCCGATTAGAAGCGCGCCAACGACTGTGCCGAAAATGCTGCCGACGCCGCCAAAAAGCGACGTGCCGCCTATGACCACAGCAGCAATCACATCAAGTTCCAGCCCCATGCCCGCTACAGCTTCGGCCGAGTTCAGTCGCGCGGACAGAAGAAAAGAAGCCAGACCGCAGAAGAAGCCCACGATCACATAAACCAAAAAAGTTACTCGGCGGGTGTTGACGCCATTTAAATCTGAAGCTCCGGCGTTTCCGCCAACCGAATAAACGTGCAAACCGAAGCGCGTGTGTTTGAGGACAATATGCGCAATTATGCCAGCTGAAAAAAACAGGATCACTGGCACCGGTACGATACCGATCCGTCCCTGACCCCACCAAGTATACTGCGAACTGAAGCCACTGATCGGCCCCCCTTCTGAGAATAGCAAAGCAGCGCCACGAAATACGCTCAGCCCGCCAAGCGTAACGACAAATGGTGGAACCTTAAGCCTCGTGATCGCCACACCTTGAAGTGCACCGCCCACTATTCCCACCGTAACTGCCGCAAGAACGGCATAAATGACGGGATTTCCTGTTGCTGCCTCGGCGCCAATTGCAAAACGATTATCCAGACCGCCCTTGGAAACATAAGCTCCAACCAACCCCGCAAGTGCCACGAGAGAGCCCACCGAGAGATCGATGCCTGCCGTTAGAATGACGAAAGTCATGCCAATAGCGATGAGGCCGGAAATCGAGACCTGACGCAGAACGTTCAGAAGATTCAGGGGATGCAGAAAATTGGGTTGAAGAAGTGCGAAGATTAAGACAAGGCCAAGCAGAAAAATTGGAGCTGCGTATTTCGCCGCAAATCCAAACCAGTCAATTCCATTGTCCGGTTCTGGGTTATCTGAATTCATATGCCTGCCCCGAAAGTTCGTCAGCAAAAATGATCAGGGCTCGCCACCTTGTTCCGGTGGCCAAGCCCTTAGTCAACCAAGTGATTCAGTTCAGTTCCGAAAGACGTTCTGCCATGTCGATGTTGTCTTTGGTAATCGCAAACGGCTCAAGCAGAACAAGTGGTTCAGGTGTTGTCCCGTTGCGCAAATGATCAACCAGCGCCTGAAGAGCAAGACGGCTTTGGCCGCCCGGCGTCTGCTCAATCGTTGCGGTCAAGCCGCCGTCACGTACACTCGCCAAAGCCTCAGGGAGTGCATCAAATCCAATAATTACGATATCCAGACCCTGTTCCTGAGTGACCTGTAGTGCGCCAAGAGCCATGTCGTCGTTAGCTGCAACGATGACGTCCGGCGGCGAGTCCAGTCCGGCCAGGATCGACTCCGTGACGGATGCACCCTCTTCTCGAGCAAAGTTTGCGGTCTGTTCCGCAACAAAAACATATTTGTCTGACATCGAATCCAAGATATTATGCACCCCTTTGTTTCGATCGATGGCCGGGCTCGCTCCAGGTTGACCCTGAAGGTTCACGATGTTTGCTCCATCAGGAAACAATTTAATGATCAGATTTGCCTGTGCTTCGCCGCCGATCACATTGTCCGCGCCGACATGACCTAGAACACCGTCGACACCGTCGACGCGCCGATCAATGGTCATGACTGGAATCCCGGCATCTATCACCTGTTTTACGCCAGGAGCCAGTGCAATGGAATCAAGCGGGCTTATGACCACGCCACTGACCTGATTGATGATTGCGGCCTCCAGTTCAGCGGTCTGTTTTGGTGCAGAATTCTGACCATCCTGGTTGATGACTTGTATGCCGCCGAGGGCTTCCGCTTCCGCATTTAGTGAATTTTGCATATGAACAAAAAATGGGAATCCGAGGCTCGGCATCGAGGTGACGATCTTGAGGTCTTGCGCTTGAATTGGAGCCGTCGAAATTAACGTGGCGGCTACAGCCGAAACAATCCCGGATACAATTTTCGATTTTGTCATTCTTTCCTCCCAGAAACCAATGTCTATCAAATTGCAGTTCCCAAACTTCGGAAACTACAGCGAAGGTTAGGTGCTCCAACGTTTTGTGGCAACGCATTTGACGAATACCTGTGTCATGCGTCGATTGCTCAATCTGGAATTTAGACAACGGATGTCGCAAACGATTCCACACGTAACGCTCGTATTCACAGCTCAACACACAAATGTTTGCTTGGAGAAATTCGAGCATCTTCCAACATTGCGCTTGCAACGCATGTTGGTAATGCGAGCTGCGCCGCACAGTTTAGGAACCAAGTGAACGTCCAGAGTGGGCCGTCCTTTACGAGGGTCCTTTTGGTTAGATTTCTATTGCTTTGGCGATGACCAAGGCGCCCTCCAGTTCAACACCAAGATATCCAACAGTGCAGTCCATCTTGGTGTGCACAAGCGGAAACTGTGCAACCCGCACGTTCCCCGTCTGCTCTATTTTCTGTGAGACCTAGTTGCGCTGCCTCGAATGTGTGCCATACGCTATCGTTTCGCCGCAAGTGCATCGACTAAGCGCCGCGAGAGCTTGGCCTCTCCGTCTATCTCAATTTGCGGTGCAACCTTACTTGCCAGATAGCTGGAGATGCAGCATCGTCGACCAAAGGCTACGGGTTTAACCGAAAATTTGTTGAGGATATTATGACACTTAAAGTAATTGGAGCGGGTTTGGGACGGACGGGAACCTATTCGCTGCGGCTCGCGATTAACGAGCTAGGCTTAGGCCCGTGCTTTCATATGGAAGACGTGGCCACGAACATGCCGGTTCAACTGCCACTTTGGCGGGCGGCGGCGGCGGGGCAAGCTGATTGGGACGCCATCTATGACGGGTTTAACAGCGCGGTAGATTGGCCCACAGCGCGTTTCTTTCGCGAATTGAGCGCCGTTTATCCGGAGGCAAAATTCGTTCTAAGCATCCGCGACCCGAACACCTGGGCAGATAGTTTTGGTGAAACGATCTACAAAATGATCTCGGACAAAGAAAATGCCCCGCCACAATTTCACGACTGGCTTGATATGGCGACCGATATCATTACTCAAACTGGTATTCCTACGGGGGCAGACCGTGACGGTCTGGCCAAGGCGTTCTCTGCCCATGTCTCGTTGGTTCAGGAGGCGATCCCAGCTGAACGTCTGCTTGTGTTTCAGGCAAAAGAGGGTTGGGAACCGCTGTGTGCATTTTTGGGCGTGCCAGTACCGGAGATGGACTTTCCGCGCACAAACAATCGATCCGAGTTCTGGGATTTGATAGAAAATGTAAAATAAGTGGTGTAGTTGCAACGTGCCCATGTTTGCGGCATGTGAATATCTATGGAGACACCGCAGCCTTTTGAAACGCGCAAGCTTGCTGCGATCCTGATCGCAGACATTGTTGGCTTCAGCCGCTTGATAAGCGCGGATGAGACAGACACTCTTTCTCGGGTACGGGCGCTACAAAACGATGTGTTCGCCCCGACGATCACTGCCAATCAAGGGCGCGTCGTAAAGAAAACCGGCGATGGAGTCCTGGCCGAGTTCCGCAGCGTGGTTGAGGCAGCCCGTTGCGCGTTGGCACTTCAGGACAAGATAACTACTGACAATATTGACGTTTCCAAAGACAAGCAGATTGGCCTGCGCGTCGGATTGCATCTTGGCGATGTGGTCGAAGAGGCGGACGGTGATTTGATGGGCGATGGTGTGAACATCGCTGCCCGATTGGAAGGCCTTGCGCCCACAGGCGGAATTTGCCTGTCTGAAGATGCTTTTCGGCAGGTGCGTGGGCGATTGGACCTCGATGCCATCGATATGGGTGAGCAGGAGCTCAAGAACATCGCCGAACCGATGCGCGTTTTTTGTATCGGTGGGGATGTGACGTCCGCGTCTTCTTCTTTACATGGGCTGGAGCAGGCCTTTACCAAACCATCGATTGCGGTTCTCCCTTTCACAAACATGTCCGGGGATCCAGACCAAGAATATTTTGTGGACGGCATGGTCGAGGATATCATTACAGCGCTGTCCCGGTTCGACGAATTGGCGGTTATCGCGCGGAACTCAACCTTTGTTTACAAGGGTAAAGCTGTTGAGATCCGACAGGTTGGGCGAGACTTGGGCGTGCGCTACGTGCTCGAAGGGAGTGTGCGCAAGGCAGGACAAAGACTACGGATCACAGGGCAGCTTATTGATGCTGCAACCGGGGCACATCTTTGGGCGGAAAAATTCGATGGCCAACTCGAAGATGTGTTTGACCTGCAAGACCAGATTACGACAAACGTTGTGGGCGAATTGGAACCCAACATCCGCAAGTCTGAAATCGCAAGGGTACGACGTACACCTGCTGCAAACTTGGGAGCCTATGACCTCTTGCTTCGGGCGCTGCCCAAGCTCTACGCGGTACGTCCCGAGGAAAACCGAAAAGCGCTAGAAATGTTGGAACAAGCGCTGGAGCTCGACCCCGACTATGGCGCGGCTCTTGGACATGCCGGGTGGGCCTTGGTGCAAAGACTGACGCGCGGTTGGCCTGCCTACTGTAATGATGATCGCGCGCGCGCCGTGTCGTGGGCGTATCGTGCATTAGCTGCGGGTCCTGACGAATCCAGAGCTCAGGTTTTGGGCGGGTTCGTCTTGACCATGCTGCGCGAGGACTATGAAGCTGGCTTGAGTGCCGTCCGGCGTTCCCTTGCAATCAATCCTGGATCAAGTCACGTAATGGCTTTAGCGGGGTCCGCCCTTACGTTTGGCGGTGCGTTCGACGAGGGACGGATTATTTTGGAAAAGAGCATCGCGCTAAGTCGCAACGATCCTACCGTTTTTGCCGCGCTGTCAGTGGTCGCTGTCGCAAACCTCTTCACTGGAAATATGGAAGCCGCGATCGTCTTTGCCAACGAATCGCTTACAGTTAATCCAAACTGGGATTCGCCGCGGTGGGTTTTGATTACAGCCTATGTCGAAACCAATCGAATAGAAAAAGCGCGCTCAGTGGCTGCGACATTGCTAGAAGCCAACCCGGGCGCGCGCGCGTCGGTCTATGAACAAGCATTGCCGCTTCGAAATCCAGAACATCGCGCAAAGGTGGCCCGCAGTCTTATGGAGGCGGGTATTCCGACTTAGAGGCTGCTGTCCGGAATAGAAAATGACACTTGGCGGCTCGAAATGAGGCGACGCACACACGAGACTTTTAACCGGTTTGCAGCTTTGGCTTCGAAGGCTAGTCGCAACACTTTTGTTTTCTAAAGATGGAGTGTTGAGACATGAAGTATCGGACAAGGACGTTTTACTCTGAGAAGCAAACGTCGGAGATGTGGGATCCGTGGCAGTTGCGAACTTGCAAGCCTTTGGCCCGCACGCTTTCCGTCACATGTTGGCTCGCCATGCCGCCAAAACCTGTACGTCAGTCGCAGAATTGGTGGCTACGTCCCAAAATCTTGGCCACAAAGACGTTCTCACGACATTGCGCAGCTACGGCCAAATCAGCCGCGAACACCCGTAACTGCAATGGCTTCTGTGAGCGACAGGTCGCGGGTTTCAGGTCTCGTGCTGCGATTGGCGGGAAGGGCTAGCAAGACCTTCTTTAGTTCAGCCGCATCTTGGCGGGTGATCTCGGCCATGAGGCGATCTGGTCCGAAATATTCCAAGAGCAGCGCAAGGTATGATCTAGCTTTTTTCAGCATTTCTTCAGACCATCGCGGGCTGTGCTCTTGCATGAAATCCTCAAGAGCGGCGTTCAGAGTCACGGAGCGGCCCTCTGGTGGCGCAGGCGCTGTCTGGGCCAGCTCTGTGAAGGAATAGCCCTCAAGGCTCTCAGCGCGGCTTAGAAAAGCCTTGATCTGATCCCGGCGGGCCTTGCGCAGTTCCCGGCGCAGGTCAGGCTCATTTTCAGCCCAGTCATCGTCGGAGAAACCCGCAGAGGCGCGGAACCCCTCGATGGTCCCTGCATCAAGGTAAAAGTCAGACAGATCATCAAAGCCGCCTATGGCGTCCTTATGCTCGTCCAGTTCCTGTTTGAGAAGGTCAAGTTGCTGGTCTGGCCAGCCGGTGTCATTCAATCGCGAAACATATCCGTCCAGTGCTTTAGCAAAGTAGTTGCGAACCATGTCCCGCATTTGATCTTGTCTCAGCCTTGCCAACGTCTTGTTATCCCGAACCAATCGCCCACAAGATGCAAGATACCGGGCCAAATCGCCAGCCCGGTCAAGGCATTTTGTTCTGAGAGATATTCTGACAGTGCTACGTCTTGTGTTCTCAACGTGAGGAAGAGGGAACCGAAAATAGTAGACGCCGTGTCGTGACGGGGAAAGATAGGCTGACAGCTTCATGGGCGTGTGTTCCACTCTGTGTCGCACTTGTTGCCCGAAGTCTTAAGTCATTGATTTAGAAGTAAATGGCGGAGAGACAGGGATTCGAACCCTGGGAACCCGTGAAGGCTCAACGGTTTTCGAGACCGCCCCGTTCGACCACTCCGGCACCTCTCCGCGGGGGTCTAGTGCACAGGCCTCTATTCGTCTTTTGCTTCTGTGACAAGTGCGAATGGCCGCAGGTCGCCATACACGGGAAATTTCATTGCCCCTTGGCAGAATTACCCTAAACTTCCCCACAATCGTAGCAGACAGCAACACCGCAGGAGACCGACATGCCCGCCATGATCCGATATTGTGCCGTATTTCTCGTAACAGCGTTGATGGGAGCCGGGCTTTCACATGCCGCACGTGCTTCTGATCTGGATCGTCTGGAAGCCTTTATGGAAGTTACCGGGTTTGACGTAGCCCTGGACAGTATCCGTCTGTCAGCGGAAGCGGCGCCCAGCATGATCGGCCTTGAATCCGACGATTTTGGCTCCGAATGGACGCGACTTGTCGAGGATGTATTTGACTCCGAACAGATGCATTCAATGGCGATCGAGATTTTGTCGCAGACGCTCGAAGATGACATTCTCAATCACGCCGTCGATTTCTATGCGTCTGACCTTGGGCAAAGGCTTGTGGTGGCCGAAAACGCGTCACACATGACCGACGACGAACAACTCAAGACGGAAAGCGGCGAGGCCATTGTTGCCGGGTTGCTGGAAATCGGCTCGCCGCGCTTGGAAGAGCTCAAACGGATGAACAATGCCATTGGATCCGAAGATGCATCGATCCGTGCCATTCACGAAGTGCAAGTGCGGTTTTTGATGGCGGCGGCCTCAGCCGGTGTCATCGATTTGCAGATGGATGAAGCCGATCTGCGCGAGAACCTCAAGTCACAGGAAGGCGAGATGCGCCTGAACTTGCAACGCTCTGCCTTGTCGGGGTCGGCCTATACATATCAAGCCTTTTCGGATGCGGATATTTCAGCCTACGCCGATGCGCTTGAAGATCCCAAAATGCAACAGGTCTACGAGCTGATGAACGCGGTACAATTCGAGATCATGGCCAACCGCTACGAGGCCGTCGCGCAACGTATGCAGTCCCTGCGCCCTAGCCAGGACCTCTGAATGCGGGCGTATATTCTGGCTTGCGCGGTTTTTCTGAGTGCGTCACCGGCCTGGGCCGACGCCCGTGTGACCGTACTGATGGATGCATTGCGTGTGCCGGACCTGGTCGCCTCGATCCGTCAAGAAGGGCTGGCGGATGCGCGGCACTTGAATGAAGATATACTGTCAGGGCAGGGCGGTGCTTTTTGGCAGGGGCAAGTCGACGGGCTTTACAACACAAGCGCCATGCAGGACGTGCTATATGTCGCACTCCTGAACGGTTTGGAGGCGACCGACCTGGACGAAGCCTTGCTCTTTTTCGACAGCCATCAGGGGCAGCGCATCGTGGAACTTGAAGTTGCGGCGCGCAAAGCCATGATCGATGCCTCCGTGCAAGACATCGCCTCTGAGGCCTACAACAAGCTTGCAGCACATGACGATCCGCATGCCGTCCTTGTGGCGCAATTCATTGAAGCGAATGATTTGTTGGAATTGAACGTCGCCGTGACTTTGAGCACCAGTTATCAGTTTCAACGCGGTTTATCAGATGGCGGCCTGGTCAAGCGATCGGACAATAACATTCTGGCAGACGTATGGGCATCTGAGGCTGAAGTGCGCGCGGCGGCGCAGGACTGGCTTTTCGGATACTTCTTGCTCGCTTATCAGCCCCTCGAAATTTCCGATCTGGAAGCCCTGTTGGCATTTTTCCAAAGACCGGCAGGCAAGGCACTGAATGCGGCATTTTTTGCAGGATCAGAGCAGATGTTCACAGACATCGCCTATGGCCTCGGACGGGCAGTGGCGCTGAACGCGGTGGGCGACGACATCTAGCTCCAATGGTGCTTGACATAGTCACGCGTCTGGTGCATCAGGCGGCTTCGTCAAAGGTGCCCTATTTCGCGGTTCCTTTGTATTCAAGTAAATCACTCAGACCAGAGTGCGCAGTTCGAGGCGGCCAATTGGCCAAAACACCCATTTTTGGGGGCCACAGGACGCGGGTAAGCAAAGGAAATGCTATGTTTGCGGTCCTCAAGACCGGTGGCAAGCAGTACAAGGTTCAATCGGGCGATACGCTCCGCGTTGAAAAACTGGCTGCTGACGCAGGTGAAACAATCCAATTCAATGATATTTTGATGCTTGGTGGCGACAAGACAGTTGTCGGCGCACCCTTCGTCAAGGACGCAGGCGTGCAGGCCGAGGTCGTGGACCAGGTCAAAGGCGAAAAGGTTATCAATTTCGTTAAACGGCGCCGGAAACACTCGTCCAAGCGCACCAAGGGTCACCGCCAAAAGCTGACCTTGATCAAGGTAACCGATATTCTGGCATCTGGAGCGGAAAAATCTGGCGTCAAAGCGGCTATGGGTGCAGGTTCCGTCTCTGTAAAAGCAGTAGAAGCTGCAACGCCAAAGAAGGCCGCCCCGAAAAAAGCTGAAGCGAAGGCCGAGGCCCCGAAAGCGAAAGCCGAACCAAAAGCGGAAACCGCTGCGGATGATCTCAAAAAGCTGTCAGGTGTCGGCCCGGCGCTTGAAAAGAAACTGATCGAAGGCGGTGTAACCACCTTTGCACAAATCGCAGCATGGACCGACGCGGACGTTGCTGATATGGACGAGAAACTGTCGTTCAAAGGCCGGATCGAGCGTGAAGGCTGGATCGAACAGGCCAAAGAACTGGCGAAAGGCTAAGGAGAGACCGAATGGCACATAAAAAAGCAGGTGGTTCATCCCGTAACGGCCGCGATTCAGCGGGCCGCCGTCTCGGCGTGAAAAAATACGGTGGCGAAGCGGTCATCCCTGGCAACATCATTGTACGTCAACGCGGCACCAAATTCTGGCCAGCCGAAGGCGTGGGCATGGGTAAGGATCACACGATCTTTGCGACGGTGGATGGATCTGTGACCTTCCACAAGGGCCTTAAAAACCGCACGTTCATTTCGGTTCTGCCGGTGGCGGAGGCCGCTGAATAAGCCCTTCCTCAAGGACATGACACACTCAGGGGGATCGGCGAAACCGCCGGTCCCCTTTCTCATTTTTTGTCTTACCGACGTATTGGCCAAACCGATGTCAGAATGCATCCACACAGAACGCCTCGCCCTGCGCCCCTTCCGGGACGCTGATGCAACGCGTGTGGCCGAGTTTATCGGCAATTTGGCGGTGTCGCGCTGGCTGACGCGCGTGCCACATCCCTATGGGCCAGAAGACGCGCGCCGCTTTTTTGCCCGCCACGCGGGTGACGATCTGGTTCTTGCGGTGACCCAAGCGGATGATGTCATCGGGGGCTGCACGATCGAGGATGATCTTGGCTATTGGCTTGGGCAGCCCTTCTGGGGACGCGGCTATGCCTTTGAGGCCGCAAGTGCGCTGGTGGATCGGGCCTTTCGCAGAGGCAGGACCAATTTGCGGTCAGGCTATATGCTGGGCAATGCTGCGTCCGCGCGGGTCTTGTCAAAACTGGGCTTCCGACCGACCCGGATCGAGGTGGCCCAGTGCCTGGCGACCGGCACACCGGTCACTGTACAAAAAGTGACCCTGTCGTCTGAGACATGGCAGGGCACAGCATGAGCGTTGCCGTCACCAGTTTCGCGATCTTCGCGGCGTCACAGATCGGCACGCCGGGACCGGCCAATATGGCGCTGATGTCCACCGGTGCGCGCTTCGGGTTCAAGGCCGCACTGCCTTTTGTGGCAGGCGTGGCGTTAGGCAAACAATTAATCATTTGGCCAGTTGGCTTTGGCTTGATGGAACTGGCGGATAAGGCCCCGTGGATTTTTGAACTCCTGAAATATGCCAGCGCAGCTTACATCATTTGGTTGGCCTGGAAGGTTGCCAATATGCGATTAAGCAAATCGCAAGGCGCGGGTGCAGCCCCCGGGTTTCTGGCCGGTCTGATTGTGCACCCGCTGAACCCAAAGGCCTGGGCAATGATCATCGGCGGATTTACTGCCTTTGTGGGACCAGAAACTTCGGTTGTTACCGCAACAGCAACTATTGCTGCTGTATTGCTTGGTTGCCAGATTCTGCTGCATCCGCTCTGGACACTTGCAGGTGATACCATCGCGAGGACAGTAGCGGGAACGGCAATGGAACCTTATTTAATGTGGAGCTTGGCGACGCTGACTATTGCCTCGGTCCTTTTCGTGTTGTTCGGAGGAGGAGCATAACGATGGAAATGGGAAAGATTATTGTGCAACCGGTTGTAGAAACAGAACGGTTCGACCTGCGTCCCCTACACAAGTCGGACATGGGCTTGATCGAGCTTTACGCCAGTGATGAACGTGTGGCGCGCATGACCACATCCATTCCGCATCCCTTGCCGCCGGGAACGACCGAAGCGTTGGTAAACCGCGCCGTGGCAGATGAACGCTACGAAGACATTTGGGCCATGGATGGTACAAAGTCCGGCGCATCCGAAGTGATGGGATTGATCTCCTTGGAACGCATGGACCGAGAGCAGACAGAAGTCGGCTATTGGGTGGCACCTGCCTATTGGAACACCGGGCTCGCCTCAGAAGCGGTACAAGCGCTTGTCGACGCGAACCCGCTGAACAACAAAACCATGTTCGCCAGTGTCTTTCAGGACAATCCGGCCTCAGCGCGTGTTCTGACGCATTGTGGATTTCAGTATCTGGGGGATGCAGAAAGTTTCTGCGTCGCCCGTGATACAACTGTACCCACCTGGACCTATTTGCGAAAACTGTGATTGAGGGCAGCCCGTCCTCAGGCTAGGAAGCCTGCATGAAGTTTCTTGATCTGTGCAAAGTGTATATCCGATCCGGTGCGGGCGGCGGCGGCTGTGTCAGCTTCCGACGGGAAAAATACATCGAATATGGTGGTCCCGATGGTGGCGATGGCGGCACGGGCGGGTCTGTCTGGGCAGAAGTTGTTGATGGCCTCAATACGCTGATCGACTTTCGATATCAGCAACACTTCTTTGCCAAGAACGGCGTTCCAGGTATGGGCCGACAGCGCACTGGTGCAGATGGCGATGACATCGTGTTACGCGTGCCGGTGGGCACAGAAATTCTCGATGAGGATCAGGAAACAGTTGTCGCCGATCTGACCGAAGTGGGCCAACGGGTGCAATTGGCCCGCGGCGGCAATGGCGGTTTTGGCAACCTGCATTTCAAATCAGCAACCAATCAGGCACCACGCCGCGCCAATCCGGGCCAAGAGGGGGTTGAACGCACCTTGTGGCTGCGGCTCAAGCTGATTGCAGATGTGGGTCTGCTGGGGTTGCCGAATGCTGGCAAATCCACCTTTCTGGCGGCAACGTCAAACGCGCGCCCCAAGATCGCAGACTACCCGTTTACAACCCTTCATCCCAATCTTGGCGTGGTCGGCGTAGACAATACCGAATTTGTTGTCGCCGATATTCCAGGCCTTATTGAAGGTGCTTCCGAGGGTCGCGGTCTGGGAGATTTGTTTCTGGGGCATGTGGAGCGGTGCGCGGTCTTGCTGCATCTGGTGGACGGCACCTCGGAGACAATCGCCGAGGACTACCGCACCATTCTTACGGAGATAAATGCCTACGGCGCCGCACTTGCTGAAAAGCCGCGTATAACAGTGCTGAACAAAGTTGATGCGCTAGATGAAGATGAGCGGGTAATCGCTAGAAAAAAATTGGAAAAAGAAGCAAACGGCGCCGTCATGATGATGTCGGGCGTGGCGCGTGAAGGGGTGACCGAGGTGTTGCGCAAGCTGCGCGGACAGATCGACGATGACCGCCTGCGCCACCGGCCCGCGCTGGAGGAAGAACCTTGGCGTCCCTGATCGCTGCCCGGCGGATCGTCGTCAAAATTGGATCGGCCCTGCTTGTTGATCGAGAAACGGGTCATCTGAGGCATGACTGGTTGCGCTCTTTGGCCGAGGACATTGCATGGCTTACGTCAAAAGGCATCTCGGTGGTGCTGGTGTCTTCAGGATCTATCGCCTTAGGGCGCGGCGTGTTGAACCTACGCTTGGCCGAATTGCCGCTGGAGCAGTCTCAGGCTGCGGCCGCTGTTGGGCAAATCCGTCTGGCCCGCGCCTATGAAGAGGTTTTGGCACCGCATCAGATCACGACCGCTCAGGTTCTGGTAACCTTGGAAGACAGCACAGACCGCCGCCGATACCTCAACAGCCGCGCGACGCTTGAACAGTTGCTATCTCTGGGTGTTGTGCCGATTGTGAATGAAAACGACACCATCGCCACGGATGAAATCCGCTTTGGCGACAATGACCGGCTCGCAGCACAGATTGCGGTGACGGTGGGCGCGGATCAATTGATATTGCTTTCAGATGTCGACGGGTTTTATTCCGCAAATCCCTCAGAGGATTCCTCCGCGAAACGGTATGACGTGATCGATAAGATTACATCCGAGATTGAGGCAATGGCCGGGGATGCCGGGTCGGGTCTTTCGAAAGGTGGGATGAAAACGAAATTGATGGCCGCCAAAACAGCAACCGCGGCGGGATGTGCCATGGCTATTACAGAAGGATCACCCCATAGTCCTTTGAAACTACTAGAAGAAGGTGCATCGGCAACTTGGTTCACGGCCGACACAGATCCGCAAGCCGCTCGAAAGCGCTGGATCGCCGCAATGAAGCCGCGTGGCGTGGTCACGCTTGATGCGGGTGCGGTTAAAGCGCTGAAGTCAGGCAAAAGCCTGTTGCCTGCCGGGGTAGCAAAGGTCACTGGTGGTTTTCAGAGGGGTGATCCTGTCGCAATTGCGGACGCATCAGGCCATGTTATGGGCCATGGGCTAAGCCGTTATACCGCAAATGAAGCGCATACGATCAAAGGGAGACAATCGCAAGAGATAGAGGCCCTACTGGGATATCCCGGACGTGCGGCTTTAATTCACCGAGATGATATGGCATTGTCTTAACGGTCAAAAACACTCTTCTGGGCGTAAGACATGAGATGAACTACAGGATATAAAGCCATGAAAGATAGCGAAAATATACCAAGTCTCATGGATGACATTGGCGCGCGTGCGAAATCTGCATCAGCGCAATTGGGTTTTGCGACTGCCGAACGCAAACACGCCGCTTTGATCTCTGCAGCGGAACATGTGTGGCGGGATCGTGAGACAATTCTTGAGGCCAATCGGAAAGACCTTGAATATGGCCGCGAAAAAGGGCTGTCGGATGCCATGATGGACCGACTGGCCTTGGATGAAGACAGGCTTCGCGGCGTGGTTGATGGCCTGCGCGCGGTCGCCGAGCAAGCGGATCCTGTAGGCGCAGTTATGGCGGAGTGGACGCAGCCAACCGGCCTTCACATTCAACGGGTGCGCACGCCTTTGGGTGTCGTCGGCGTCATTTACGAAAGCCGCCCCAATGTGACCGCAGATGCCGGCGCCTTGTGCCTGAAGGCCGGGAACGCCGTGATCTTGCGTGGCGGGTCAGAGAGTTTCCATTCCTCCTCGGCGCTGCACGCGTGTTTAGTGCGCGGCTTGCGCGATGCCAAATTACCAGAAGACGCCATTCAGTTGGTACCGACGCGCGATAGGGCAGCGGTATCCGAAATGCTGAAGATGACCGACACGATCGACGTCATCGTACCGCGGGGGGGCAAAGGTCTTGTGGGGCTGGTCCAGCGAGAGGCACGCGTGCCCGTCTTCGCGCATCTTGAAGGCATCGTGCACATCTACATTGATGCGGAAGCCGATCCGGAAAAGGTCCTCAAAGTGGTCATGAATGCTAAAACGCGGCGCACTGGCATTTGCGGATCAGCGGAGTGTTTGCTGATACACAAGGACATTGCCCAAACAATCGGGCGCGATATTGTCACAGCCTTGATCGCGGCAGGTGTCGAAGTGCGCGGCGACGATACGCTTTCAGCATTCGATGGCGTTTTGCCTGCCACAGAGGAAGATTGGGGCTGCGAGTATCTAGACATGATCATCGCTGCGCGTGTGGTTCCCGATCTGGATGCCGCGATGGATCACATCCGCGGTTATGGTTCTAATCATACCGATTGTATTCTGACCGAAAACGCAGCAACGGCGCGGCGTTTCATGACAGAGTTGGACTCAGCGATTTTAATGCACAACGCATCGACGCAGTTTGCAGACGGTAGCGAATTTGGCATGGGCGCGGAAATTGGCATTGCAACCGGCAAAATGCACGCACGTGGTCCAGTTGGAGCAACCCAGTTGACCAGTTTCAAGTATCTCGTGACAGGGAACGGTACCGTACGTAGCTAAAACCGGAGTATGATGTTGGTTTCTCCCATTTCCGTTGTAACGTCGCGACCTTCATCTGCGGCGACAATCGGCAAGAGTGCGAACTGAACATGAGCGGGTCTGAGATCGTCCGGTGCCGTCTTTGAGGCCAGTGTCGACCAAAGCGATTCATCGAGATTAAGTTTGTCCGCGCGCCCTTGCAGCTGCCATTTTTCACCGTCGTTGCTGACTTCGATCCTACCGCCGTAGGGCATCGCAGATTCCATGCACTGCAACGCTAAAAAGGCCATACGCACCTGGACGCGTGGCTGAGGATCGAGTGGCCCCCAGGCGACATTCAAACGGCTACCTTCCATAAGATCGTCCAGAATGGAGATCACTTCGGCCCGACCCATCATTTGCTCGCCCGCGGCACCAAATGAAATTCGGAAGAACCGGATGCGCGCGCTGGCATTGCCCACGCTCTCCTGTATCAGATCAATTTCCGGGCCCGGCGTGTCTCCGGACATTCCCAAGAGTTCTAGCCCATTGTTGATCGCTCCGATCGGCGATATGAGGTCGTGACAGATGCGGCTGCCAATCAATGCGGCAAGGTTAATATTGCTCTGGCCCAACTACTGTCTCCTGTTGAAGATGGATGTCATGGAAGATTTGAACGCAATCCTGTCGCCCGGTATGTTTGTGCTGCACCCAAATCAACCCGATTGGGGGAGAGGACAAGTGCAAAGCAATGTAAACGCGCGCGTTACCGTGAATTTTCGTGACCAAGGAAAGGTCGTCATTGATAGTACCCGCGTTGCATTGGTCCCAATATTTGATGGATGAAGAACCTTACGAGAAGATTAACGCACACGTAATAATTGTAAACCTGAATTTTCTGCCCGCTGAAAGGTATCGCAGAAAAATGAGACCGGCGCGTGTTTACGCGTGAAACACACAGGCAAAGTAACCATGAATGCAAGGACCCAGACTCAATTTTCAGTGCGGCTTGCCGAGACACAGGCGGAGCGAGAAGCCGCACAAAATTTACGGTATCGCGTTTTCGTTGAAGAGCTGGGCGGCGCTGGGGTCATGGTTGATCACGTAGCGCAATTGGAAACGGACCGCTTTGACCCGTATTTTGATCATATGTTGTTGATTGATAACAACCGCAGCGAAGTTGTTGGCGTTTATCGATTGATGCGACGTGATCAGGCAAGAGCCGCTGGACAATTCTATTCGGAGGACGAGTATGATTTATCGGTTTTGCTGACCTCGGGCCGTTCCATTCTTGAATTGGGACGGTCCTGTGTGGATTCAAATTACCGCGGCGGCATTGCGATGTTTCATCTCTGGAATGGTTTGGCGCAATACGTCGCAGAACACGACATTGAAGTCCTCTTCGGCGTGGCGAGTTTTCACGGCACAAACGTCACAAAATTTTCCCATGCTTTGTCCTTGTTGCATCACCGGCACCTTGCACCAAAGGATTTGCGTGTCCGCGCGCGTGGTGATGCCTTTCAAAACATGAACATCATGGACGAGTCGCAATTTGATGCGCGCGCGGCAATGGTTTCGGTTCCAGCGCTGATCAAAGCCTACTTGCGGTTGGGTGGTTTTGTCGGAGAGGGCGCTTACATCGACCATGCTTTCAACACAGTGGATGTCTGTTTGGTTCTGGACACTGCCCGAATGAACGACAGACTAGTGAAATTTTACCAGAGCGCTTCAGCATGAGTGCCACCTGGCGCGATAACGCACCATCGCCAGAACATCCGCCCATAGGCCCCTTGGGCTGGATGCTTGCCTTTGTGCGTGGTCTGGCTCTTGCGGTCTTGATCTTTGGCGGGTTGTTTATCTTGCTGATATTGCGAATGGTGGAGCGACCGGCATTCGGAATGGTGCGCCCGATCACGCCGTCGATCACCGTCTTTGTCTGCCGAAACGCTTTGCGGATCATGAGTCTTCGGGTGAACATCAGTGGCGCTCCGATGAGCGGGCAGGGGGCGTTTGTCGCCAATCATTCCAGCTGGCTCGACATCATTGTTTTGAACGCCTGCAGCCGCGTTTACTTTGTGTCCAAATCCGACGTTGCCAGTTGGCCCGGAATCGGATGGCTCGCGCGTGCCACAGGAACTGTCTTTGTAGAACGCAGACGCACTAAAGTAGCCGAGCAGTCGCTGGCGTTTCAAACCCGTTTGAAGGCGGGTCATCGCCTTTTGTTTTTCCCTGAAGGCACAAGCAGTGATGGCCAGCGCGTGCTGCCCTTTAAGTCATCTCTTTTTGCAGCATTTCTGACGCCTGAGCTAGGCGACATGTTGGAGTTGCAGCCGGTAAGCGTCAGATATCATGCGCCACCTGGCGCAGATCCCCGATTTTACGGATGGTGGGGCGATATGGAATTCGGCCCGCACATGCTGCGCATTTTGGCCACACCAAGCCACGGCAGCGTTTCAGTGAATTACGCCGCGCCAATCATCGCGGCGGACCACAACAACCGTAAAACTCTTGCCGCGCTCTGTGAAGCGCAAGTCAGGTCTGGCTACGAGCGCTGATAGGGGCAGGGACCCCGCGCCCGTTGTCAGCATGCCTAGTGAAAAAACGCACTGTCCGGCACTTGCTCCAAACCGTCGCTGTCCGGACCCCATTCCATCATCAAGCAGGCTGTGCCTTTGCGTTGGAAATAGGTTGCTTCAAGAGCGTAATAACCGGCTTTGGGAATCTCCACCTCTTGCTCGCCAACATACCCACAAGGATGGACGCCATCATATAGCCCAACCTGTTGTCCTCCGATACTGATGTCGAGCCCATCGTTGGCCAGAAACTCAAGCATATAGGTACCAGCCGCATCGAATTTAATGTATCCCGAAATTGCCGCTGCGATCTTTTCGGAATGATCTGAGGTCAGGACATTTTCACCCTCTTTGGTGTCGTCATAAGACAGCCCCGCGAGTGCCGCACCGGGTTTGGCCTTTTTCAATGCACCGCGCGCATCCGCAAGCGAACGGCCATGATTGCGAGACGCATAGCTCACAGCAAGCCCCGATGTCAGACTGCTTGTGCTGGGTTGCGGATCTGCCGGGCTCAGCGTCGGCGTTTCTGCCATGCCAAGGCCAGGTATCAGCAGCGCGCCCGCCAAAAAGGCAGCTTTTAGGTTCATTGTCATGGTCACTCCCAGTGTTCAGACTTATTGATGTTGCTCTCTTTGGAACATTTTCACCCATTTTAAAGCGCGATTTCATTTTGAGACAAGCTCTGTTGCGGGAAATGCGATCACATCTTGCGTAAATCAGCTATTTACGCTCTTGCAGTAGTCCAACGGCTGGCCTATACGGCGCGCACTGAAACCCGCAGGCGGGGTTTGGGCTTGATCAGGGAGACATCCTGTCAGGTCCTCCGGTTGGCAGAAAACTGTCATGCCCCCGCCGAGGATAAAACCGGAAAGGTATAAAGACATGGCTCTTCCAGAGTTCTCCATGCGCCAATTGCTTGAAGCAGGCGTACACTTCGGCCACCAGACGCAGCGCTGGAACCCGCGTATGGGTCCATTTATCTACGGCGCGCGCAACGGCATCCACATCATGGATCTCACTCAGACTGTTCCTTTGCTGGATCAGGCGCTAAACGTCATCCGAGAAACCGTCGCCAAGGGCGGTAGCATTTTGTTTGTGGGCACCAAGCGCCAGGCTCAACAGCCGATCGCCGACGCTGCAGAAAAATGCGCACAGTACTACATGAACCACCGCTGGCTCGGCGGGACTCTGACCAATTGGCAGACTGTTTCCAAATCGATCAACCGCCTCAAGCAGATTGACGAGCAATCCGAGCGCGGTTTCGAAGGCCTCACCAAGAAAGAGCGCCTGGGCATGGAACGGGATCAAGGCAAGTTGCAAGCATCCTTGGGCGGTATTCGCGAAATGGGCGGTCGCCCAGATCTGATTTTCGTAATCGACGTGAAAAAAGAAGCGCTGGCAGTGGCGGAAGCCAACAAACTGGGTATTCCGGTCGTAGCTGTGGTCGATACCAACTGCCCGCCAGATGGTATCGATTACATCATTCCAGGCAACGATGACGCGGCACGCGCCATTACGCTTTACTGCGATCTGGCCGCACGCGCGGCGCTTGACGGCATGTCGGCGCAACTTGGTGCGGCAGGCGTTGACCTGGGCGCGATGGAAGAAGCCCCTGTTGAAGAGGCTCTCTCAGAGCCCGCTGCAGAGGAAGTGGCAGAAGCTCCGGTGGCTGAAGCACCAGCTGAAGAGGCGCAAGCCTGAGTTCAGCCATCAGGCTGACATGCGGGGCAGGGACTACCTGCCCCGATAAGTTCTGATTTATCGCGGGCCCGTTGGTCCGACCGTACTTGTGGCGGACGTATTGTCCGACAAATCCCAAAGGAGATCCTCGGATGGCAATTACAGCATCTATGGTGAAAGAGCTGCGCGACAGCACCGGCGCAGGCATGATGGACGCCAAGAAAGCGCTCACCGAAAGCGAAGGCAACATGGAAGCGGCCGTGGATTGGCTGCGGACCAAAGGTCTGGCAAAAGCCGCCAAGAAATCGGGCCGAACGGCCGCTGAAGGTCTGGTCGCAGTTAAGGTCAATGACGGCCACGGTGTTGCAGTTGAGGTGAATTCGGAAACCGACTTCGTCGGGAAAAACGCAGATTTCCAGAAAATGGTTGCTGGCATTGCTGATGTAGCCCTCTCTGCGGACGATATTGATGCGCTCAAAGCGGCCGATATGAACGGTAAAACCGTTGAGCAGACCGTCACTGACGCAGTTGCCGTGATCGGCGAAAACATGTCCGTGCGCCGTATGTCAACTGTCGATGGCGATCTGGTTGTTTCCTATGTCCACAATGCCGCAGCACCTGGCATGGGTAAGATAGGCGTTCTGGTGGGAATGACCGGCGGCGACGAAGCTTTCGGTAAACAAGTTGCGATGCACATTGCTGCGGTGAACCCTGCGTCCTTGTCAGAGGCTGATTTGGATCCAGCCGTTGTAGAGAAAGAGAAGCAGGTTCAAATGGAGATCGCCCGCGAAAGCGGCAAGCCCGAACAGGTCATCGAAAAGATGATTATTGGCAGGATGAAGAAGTACATGTCTGAAGTGACGTTGCTGAACCAGTCCTTCGTCGTGAACCCCGACTTGTCAGTCGGCGCGGCAGCCCAGGAAGCCGGTGCAACGATCACAAGTTTCGTGCGCCTTGAAGTGGGCGAGGGCATTGAAGTTGTCAAAGAGGACTTTGCTGCCGAAGTGGCGAAAGCCGCCAAAGGTTAAGGCGTCGACTTCATAAACTTGGGGAAGGGCGCTACGATGCGCCCTTTTTTTTCATAAATGCTGGTTGGAAGCCGGTTGTAGTTTTGCAGTCTAGAACTGTCTTACATGCAGGCAAAAATGTAACTAATCAACGCATTGCGATCAATGCTTAATCTTCCACATGAGATTTGATTGCTTCGAGAGCCATGATATACCCTTGGGGGCCAAACCCGCAAATGATCCCGATTGCCACCTTTGCGATGTAAGATACATGCCGATAATCTTCACGTGCATGCACATTGCTGAGGTGCAATTCAATCGTAGGAATACCGACGGAAGAGATCGCATCCATGAGAGCGATCGAAGTATGGGTGTAGGCCCCGGCGTTCAGAATGATACCGTCACGGACATTGCGCGCCGCGTGGATATGGTCGATCAGAGCGCCTTCGTGATTTGATTGAGCAAAAGTGACAGGACAACCCGATTTCGCCGACCAATTTGCGCAGTTTTGCTCGATGTCAGAAAGGCTAGTCGCGCCATAAACCTCTGGCTGACGTGTGCCCAACAAGTTTAGGTTCGGTCCGTTCAGTATGAGAATTGAAGTCATTGATCGCTCACTTTAATTTGTGCTGTATCCATAGACCTACGATGCGCAATATGTCCAGCGTTGCGCAGTTTGCAGTTTGGCGAAAGCAGGCAACCTCGCCCCCAAAAACCAGCAAACCAAGTCTTCCGAACCAGGAAGTTCGTAAGGAATTGAACTTTGGTGACAGTTGGTGGTCGCCACGTCTCAGAGCATGCCTGTCGCTGCTTTGAGAAAGAGCATGCTGTGACAACTCAGGCATCAGATTCAAAAAAAGAATGGAACAAGGTCTGAAAACTGATCAAACTGCTTCGCCAGTTACATCGAAGGCATCTTCGATCCATGCAGTAGTAAGGCGTATTGTAGAGGCTGTCGCAAAGCAGCTTGATGTTTTAATCCACCGCCAAGCGGATGTCGCGTTTTCGCGGCAAACTACATCGTGTACGATATTTGGTGTCCTCGTGAAGACCTTTTGCCGGTGTGAAAAAGAGCCACGGAACGGGCTTTGAGCACCGATCTCGGCTTGCAGCAGGTAGCGCCAGTTCGCGTATTCCGCTCCACGGTAAATGGTACTTGCAGCAATGCGATATCATCGACAGGGGCCTTTGCAAGTCTCTGGCGATCTATTCGGCGTCTGATTGTGAAACAATTGCGTGTGAACAGCAGCTATTCAAGCGTGTACTGCGAGACAACATATTGTTTTCCAAAATGAACCGCAGGAGCAAGTAGTGCATGCATTTGGCTTCTCAAGGGTCGTTGCGACAGTTTCCGCTATCTCAGTTTCATCAGTTCTTCCCTGAATGCTTCTGTCGGTGTGCGCCAGCCAAGGCACTTCCTGGGTGTGCTATTCAAGCGGTCACAAATCGACTTCATATCTCGA
>NZ_JBGCEQ010000056.1:0-5403 GCF_045106495.1 Roseobacter sp. | reverse complement strand
AAGCTTCCGCGTCTTACGGTCGTTCACCGTTCTTAAATGAAAGATAGGTATGTTTGTCATGCAATTGGATCTGGAGGATTCACTGACATGCGCAAGTTACTGACTTTGTCGGTTTCGAAAATGATGCTGCTACTGACGGCTTCAGGCTTCATCGTAACTCTAACTTTTGCAGGCCCTCAAATTGCAAACATGCTGCAGGAACGTCAGAAACTTGAGGTTGACAGTCAGCTGTCGAGTATTGCTTTAACGATTGGCAAACTGACCCATGAGTTGCAAAAAGAGCGCGGGGCGTCTGCAGGTTTCATCTCGAGCGGTGGGCAGAGTTTTGTTGATGCGTTACCAGAGCAACGAATAAACAGTGACGCAGCGATCAGTGGCTTTTTGGAAAGCGCGGATTTGTTAGAAAACCTGCTGGCTGACGATGCTCCTGCCTTGAGCCAAATAACAGGTGTTCGCGAACGCATTTCCGACCTCGCTAAATTGCGGCAAGAAGTGGATGCACTGGAGATCGAACTTTTGACAGCGGTGGGGACCATTACGGCATTAAATCGCGCGGCGATATCGGTGCTCCCTGAACTTGGCAAAGAAATCGCTTACGCAAAGGCTGCGCGCGCTGTTCAAAGACAGGCAATTCTTATGACCATAAAAGACATTTCGGGCCTTGAACGCGCGACTGGGGCGGCAGGTTTTGCGAGAGCCGCTTTGGGTGACGGTGTATTTCCAAAGCCAATTCTTGATCGCTTCAACAGGCTGGCTCACGATCAGGATGTTCTTTTCGAGATTTACCGAGAAATTGCGTCGGATTTGCTTGTCAAAACCTTGAATGCCCTCGATCAAGCGACAGCAGCACAAATGGTTCTAACACTGCGCGATGTTGCGAATTCTGCCGATACCGCCGCGATACTGAAAGTCTCTCCCGAAAAATGGTTTGCTGCTGCGACGGGGAAAATTGACCTTATCAAAGCTATGGAAAACCAAGGTGTTGTGGAGATACTCGGCTATACTGCTGAGGGATTGACCTCATCCAACAGGCTCATCGTTGAAACCATTGCTCACTTGGCGGGTTTGATGTTTATTGTGGGCTTGGGAGCAATGTTTCTGGCACGTCGTGTAGTAAGAGCAATAACTGTTACTGCAGATCGCGTGACGGCCATGGCAACTGGCGACATCGAAAGCGATGTTCCTGACGTTGCACCAGCCGATCTTAAACGCATAACCGATGCCCTGAAGATCTTCCGGGATGGCGAGCTCGAACGCCTTGCAATCGCCGAAGCGCAGACCCAACTTGAACTGAATGCAGCAGCAGGCATTAAACGAATGACAAACGAAGTCTCGGAAGGGGACTTCTCAACGCGGCTTCGATTGCGCGATCTGAATGGCGCGTCCAAGACCCTGGGCGAAGGTCTCAATCAGATTATGACCGTCGTCCAGGAAGTTTCTGATCAACAAATTGCGCACGACCGTAAAGCAATTGAAGACCAAACCGCCGCCGCACAGGCCGGTGAGCAAGCCGTCCAGGAATTAAATGAGGTTGTGTCCGCTTGCGTTCGCGGTGATTTTTCCCAGAGGCTACACACTGACAATAAAAACGGAGTCTTCGCCGATCTTTGCGAAGGCGTAAATCGCATCGGCGAAGTCACGGAAGGCGGTTTGTCGGACTTGGCAGGTGTCCTTGACGCGATCGCCTCAGGCAATCTCGAAACAAAAATGCCTGAAACCTACGAAGGGATATTTCTGGAGATTAGCAAGAAAATCAATGGGACCAGTTTAGAGCTTTCCAAGATTGTCACCCAGATTACAAACGGGGCTCAATCAGTTCAGATGTCGTCAGCCGAACTTTCCGAAGCGGCAGACGATTTGGCTCATAGAACGGAAAAAACCGCTGCAGTCCTTGAGGAAGCTTCTGAGTCCGTCGAACAGTTAACAGCTGCCGTAAAATCCACGGCTGAAAGTGCGAAGGGTGTAGGGGTGTCCGTGCGGGCTACTCAAGACGAAACGAACGAAACGATGAGCGCAGTAGGCGATATGGTGGGAGCGATTGAAGGCATTGCTTCTTCGTCAGAGGAAATCGCCAAAATTACCAGTGTTATCGAAGACATAGCATTCCAAACCAACCTGTTGGCATTGAATGCAGGCGTCGAAGCCGCCCGGGCAGGTGACTCGGGCCGAGGTTTTTCTGTCGTTGCATCTGAAGTGCGTAATCTTGCTCAGAGGGCCGCAGAGGCCGCCAAAGACATAAGTGAATTGATTTCGAAAAGCCAAGCCCAAGTTAGCACTGGCGTCGAAATTGTTGGGCGTAGTCGTTCAGCACTGGAAAGTATCCAGACGTCTATCTCTGGTATGACCAAAGAGGTTGTTCAAATGGTCGACGCTGCAGCCGAGCAATCAGCAGGTATTTCAGAAATCAACAATACCGTAACGCAAATGGAACAGAATACACAAAAGAACGCCGCTATGTTCGAAGAAACAAACGCCGTTGCTCAAGCAATGAAGCAAGAAGCAAGTGGGTTGGCTGTTGCGGTTTCACACTTTTCCACTAGTCGAGGCGACGACTTGACAGAACCGCAGGCATCAGCAGAAGAACCCATGACCAAGATCGCTTCCTGAGGCCGTCGAATGGGGTAGGATTTTATTTTGTGCGATTTTATCACTGCATAGCCGTTACGGAGCGTTTTCATTTCGGAAGTTAAATGACCGCTTTGGGCTGTCAGAAGCCCCCCGGAATCGTGATTTCAACGTCCGCTTCGGGTTGGGTAGCCGACATTGGCGCTCCTTCAAATACAAAGGGGGGCCGTGATTAAAATAATCCAACCCGAACCTCCCGATTGCTGATAAACAATTCTGACGCATCGGTCGCATTAGTCCCTCCTTATTGTTTGTCTTCGGCCCGCAGGACGAGACCTGTCGCGCCGCTGTGAAACCACCGGTGAACCGTTGCCTCACTCTTGACCTTGCGTGCCTTCGGATCACTGGCATTGATCTCCGCCAGCAACTCACGAGCAGTCATTCCCTTCCACTTCAAGCCGCCCGCCTCACGGGGTGAAACAGTGAACTCACCGGAGTTATAGAGACCTTGAATATGCTCCAGGCGCTTTGGGTGATCCAGTATGGCGTGCTTTGCACCCCACTTGATGTCAGGGTTTTCAGCTTTGCGAACGGCCATGCCAGCCTTGGTGCGCTCAGAAATCATGCCGCGCTCCAATTCGGCCATTGCGGCCATGATATGAAAGAAGAAACGGCCCATCGCCGATCCAGTGTCTACCATTTCCGTCAGGCTGACGAAGTTGATCCCGCCCTTTTCGATGTCGTCTACGGTTTGCAAAACACCCTTGAGTGATCGGCCTAGCCGGTCCAGCTTCCACACGACCAACGTGTCGCCTTCCCTCATAACTTTCAGCAAAAGCTTGAGGCTCTTGCGCTGCATGGTCTTGCCCGATGCGTGCTCCGAAAAGATTTGATTGTCTGGAATGCCGTATTTTCTCAGCGCTGCGATTTGCAACGACAAGTCTTGGTCCTCTGTAGAAACGCGGGCGTACCCGAACACCATCCCCATAGGTGCAACGCCCTACAGTGAGTCGTGTTTCATTGTAAACTCTCACTTTTTTCAACATTGCCAATTCGATCTCATTGTATACTTTTATTGTTGACTATCTAAACAATCTCATTGTAGAAAGTCAATGTCGATTTCTAAAGGAGCCATACCGATGTCAAATTCAATGAGGGATCGCGCCGCATCTCTGATCGCAAAAGCCAATAATCCAGCCGCCAGTGAAAACGAGGCAGAGGCATGCATGCAAAAAGCAATGGACCTCATGGGCAAGTTCGGATTCACGATGGATGATGTGCTTGGCGACCGCGCAGAGTCGATTGGAATGAGCGGGACGCCATGGATGAACGGCCGTCCCGGCGGCGCAATGTTCTCCGTTCATGGCGCAATCGCGGCGTTTACTAATACACGGGCATCTTTCAAAGGCACGGTGACGCGCGGCACATCAATGACGTACCATGGCTACGGCGCTGAGCGCGACTTGGCCGTGTGGCTGCATGGCCATATCCTGAATGCGATCAAGGTCCAGAGCGCAGCCTACAATCCCGACCACCGGAACGCGGCAGTCCGCGCGCGCGACCGAAAATCTTTCGCGATTTACATGGCAAGGCGAATATCGACGCGCCTGTACAGCATGGTTGAGACGCTAGATTACACCGGACGTGGCACTGGCACTGACGTTATGGTGGTCAAAAATAAAAAGCTGGACGAACACTACGAGGGGTTGGGCTTCCCCAAGGCTATTCAGCGCAAGCAATCGCTATACCGCGACGGCGCTATAGCGGGTTCAGAAGCTGGTGAAGCGGTGTCGTTACACCGGCCCATATCTGAGGCCACCGGTCCACTTCAAATCACGTCACAATAAGGACCCTTCTGGTGTGGAATGCATACAGGTGGTCGAGCACATGGGTTTCTGCGTCGGGAACGCCATAAAATACTTATGGCGCCGGATTGAAGGGCAGCGCCTTGGACGACCTGAAAAAAGCTCGTTGGTACATCGACCGCGAAATCGAGCGCCAAACCAAAGTCAAGTAAGGGAAAGCATATGACTTGCTGCAAAGAACAGAAAAACCAAGGTGAATATGACGGCGTCAAAGGTCCGGTGCCTTACTGCAAAAAATGCGGTCGCACGGGCAAAAGCACGCACCCCTGATGCCCAACAAATTCTTGCATGGAAACGGGATTGATTGCCCCGGCTGCTATCTGCGGCGGCAAGAATTGATGCGAGGCTTTTTCCTCGACATCACCGTTAGCTGCAATCGCTGCAAGGGATCTGGACGCATCGCCCTTAGCGCATCAGAAATCGTCGCCAACGCAGTGGCAGAGGCTGCAAGGCACCACTGGACTACAGAACCGGAGAAGGGGGGTCGCATGACTCATGCAAGCCCAGAACTGGCCCCTGCCCGCGCAAGGGGCCGTGTCAGGCATCAAGGCGACGTAGAGCGCGTGCAGCCGTTGCGTGCCGGACGGTGCGATTATTGCGGTGAACAGCTTGGTGCAGTCGCCAAAGCGCGGCACGCTCGGTTTTGCTGCACCGATTGTCGCACGGCTTGGTGGACTGTCGCGCGCAATCGCGGCGCACAGCTTTATCCAATGCTGATGATCGGGCGTTTGCATCGTGGCCGGGCGAACACGCGCGGCGCTAGCATGATCGGCAAGTTCAGCGCGCTGATCGACAGTTGGGTGCGTGCCGACAAGGCAGGGGGTGATGATCATGCCGCTGACTAAAGACTTTGCGCCGAGATTGTTACCAGCACCGCAGGCCGCGCACTATCTGGGTGTGTCCATATCGAAGTTGGCCACACTATCAATTCAGCGCCGTGAGCTTGATGGTAAGCGCGTCTATGACCGCAGCG
>NZ_JBGCEQ010000055.1:0-9672 GCF_045106495.1 Roseobacter sp. | reverse complement strand
TACGCCCCGGTGCTGGTGAAAACAGCGTAATCGTCACCCTCCTGCAGCACTTCGATATCGCGGATGCCCTAATGGGGTCGACTCCGGCTGAGTGCCGAATAGGGCGGTAAGGAATTTTGTCTCCTCGGAAAAGCGGGATAGCGGCTCTTCGCTGCACGACGCATGAACTGGTAAGATGCGGACAAACCAGCCTTTCCAAGGAGTTGTAAGCTGGTCTGCTGTGCGGAGCCTTGCGGACCTTAAGATCAAACATTGCACTTTTGATGATTGCTACCTCGACCCGGCAAAGCAATCTACACTTTTGGGTTGGGTATCAGTTGGAATTTGGCCCGAGTATCCGAGGCGCCAATCAAGACGTTGTGCAAGGTATGGCTGGAGACGCGCAAAAGAGCGGCACCAAAAGTGCGCTTACGCGTGTCACTCGCACAGCGCATCCACAAGACGGCCCATGAACGCTTCGCCTTGCCGGAACTGTTCGAGTGTTATGTACTCGTTTGGCTGATGCGCCTGCGCGATGTCACCCGGACCGCAGACCACGGTTGAATAGCCGACCTCTTGAAACAGCCCGCCTTCGGTCAGGTAACTGACAACGCCAGATGCGTTTTTGCCAGTCAGCTGGCGCACAAGGGCCTCAGCTGCACCATCTGTTTCCGGCGCAAGCCCCGCCACGCCGAAATCCTGACACGCGTCAATGAATGTGTCGGAATGCACCGCGTGCATCCGATCTTGCAGACGGGCAACTTCCGCCTGAAACAGCGCTTTCCATTCGTCGTGACTTTCGTCCGGGAGGACGCGAAAATCAATCTCAAACCTACAGTCACGGGCGGTGATGTTGTGAGCAGTTCCGCCATTGATGGTTCCTACATGGATTGTCGTGTAGTGCGGATTAAATTCGGCGGCTATCTCCGTGGGTGTGGCGGCAGCGCTTTGAGCGTTCATCACATTGGCCCAATGGACCAGATCAGCCGCGATCATAACTGCGCTAACCCCTTCGTGCATGAGCGACGAATGAACCTCATGACCGCGAACATGCACTTGGTAGCCAAACCCGCCCTTGTGTCCCGTAACGACTTTCAACATCGATGGCTCTCCGACGATAACGGTTGCAGCGCGTGTCATCCCATGCGCGCACATGTGGTCGATCATTGGCGGCGCGCCGGTCATTCCGGTCTCTTCGTCATAACTAAGCGCGATTTGCAGGGGCCGTTTGAGATCGCGCTTGTTTGCCTGCACAATGGCCGCGAGCGCGAGCGCGTCAAAGCCCTTCATGTCGCACGTGCCGCGCCCATAAAGCCGCCCATTCGCTTCGCGCACGACGAACGGATCACTGTCCCAGGCTTGCCCTGCGACGGGCACGACATCCGTATGACCCGACAAAACAACACCGCCTGCACAATCTGGCCCCACACTGGCATAAAGCGCGGCCTTGTTGCCGTCCTTACTAGGAACGCGAGTTGGTGCAATGCCGTGGCTGCGTAAGTACGCTTCGACAAAATCCACAAGCTCAAGGTTGCTTTGATCGCTGACCGTCGGGAAAGCCACGAGCCGATCCAACAAGTCTCTGGGCGTTAATTCCATGCTGTTATTCATTGGACCGTTCGAACATTCCAAATAGGTCGCGTGGATCATCGGGATCAGCGAGCATGTCGAGTTGGCTGTAATAGTCAGTGCCTTCGATCGCCTTTGAGATGTATCGCAGCGCCGAGAAATCCTCAATTGCGAAGCCAACACTATCAAAAAGAGTGATTTGCTTGGTATCTGTGCGGCCAGACGCGTGACCGGACATGACCTTCCATAACTCGGTAATGGGGTGGCCCTCGTCCAGCTGCTGAATCTCGCCCTCAATCCAAGTCTGCGGTGGGTATTCAACGAATATGTCAGACCGCAGCAGGATGTCCCTTGCCAATTCCGTCTTGCCCGGGCAGTCGCCACCGATCGCGTTAATGTGGACCCCAACGCCAACCATGTTATCCGTCAGAATAGTGGCGTTTTGTTTGTCCGCCGTGCAAGTGGTGATGATCTGTGCACCCTCCATGGCGGCTTCTCCGCTTTCGCAGGAGACCACATTTAGGCCATGCCCCTTGAGGTTTTTCGCACATTTGGCGGTCGCATTCTGATCAACATCGAAAAGCCGCACGGTTTCGATGCCGCAGATTGCTTTGAAGGCAAGGCATTGGAATTCGGACTGTGCCCCGTTTCCGATCATGGCCATCACCTTGGACCCCTTGGGTGCCAAATAGCGCGCGGCCATTGCGGATGTCGCTGCCGTCCGCAGCGCCGTCAGCAGGGTCATTTCAGAAAGCAGTTTTGGATATCCGCTCTCGACATCCGCAAGCAGGCCAAAGGCCGTGACCGTTTGAAGACCCTCTTTGGTGTTTTTGGGATGGCCATTTACATATTTGAACCCGTACATTTCGCCATCTGAAGTGGGCATGAGTTCAATAACACCGACTTCCGAATGGCTGGCGACACGCGGGGTCTTGTCGAACTGTTCCCACCTGGCAAAATCGGCCTCAATCTCGCGCGCCAAATCGCGCAAGGCTGTTTCGATCCCGATGTGGTGAATTAACCCCATCATGTGCTCCACAGAAACAAAGGGGACATAGGCAAGTTCAGAGGGAAGTGGCGGCATCAGATGTCCTTTTTTCAGATTGAGCCATCAGGATACCTGAGGCAACAATTACGATGATCCCGACCCAGGCGAGTGCATCCGTGGTCGCGCCCCAAAGGACGAAAGCCCAAATGCTGGCAAAGATCAGGAATGAGTATTCAAACACGGAAACCATTGTCGGGTTGCCGATGCGGTAGGCCTGCGCAATTAGCGTCACTGCGAAAACAGCGCCCACAGCCTGCAAGAGTGTTAGCCACAAGAAGCGCGTAGTCGGCATCGCCCAAGGGGCTGACATGAAGGTGCTGCCAGGGTGCGCTGTCACCCAAAACAGCATCACCAAACTGACAATGCCGATGGTCAAGAAAATGCCGATCGCAAGGCTCATCGCGCTTTCATCAGCGCACCAGTGGCGTGTCAGCATCATGCCGAGACCATAGAATAGCCCCGCCGCCAGCGGCATGACCGAAAGCAGCGTCAGATTGGTGACGTCGGGCTGGAGCAACATCAATGCGCCCGCAAACCCAAGCACTACGGCAAAGGTCATGATCCTACCGATCTGTTGGCGGAATAAGATCACGGACAGTAGCGCCACCCAAAGAGGAGAACTAAAAAGACCAGCGCCTGCTTGTGAGACCGGGAGCGCGCCAAGAGATGCAAAATAAATCAGAAGTCCAATGGACACGACAATGCTGCGCATTGCGATCCGTCCAAAACGCACCACTTTGAGAGATTTCCCCATCAGTCGTGCGGCAACAATTAGCAAAGGCAGCGCGAAAGCCGCGCGGAACAGTTGGAACTGCCACAACCCGGCTTCCTCGCTGACAGCGGCCACAAAGTTGTCGATGAAACTGAGAATTGCAGACGCGGCCAACGCTAGCAGCGCGGCTTGCCCGCTTTTGGTCGTTTGCATTTTGTTAGGCTTTGGCGGCCATCGCGCCGACAACCTCGTCAATCGTTCGGATCGCGCCGTGTTGCAGGTACTCCATCGCGTTCAAAGAAGCCTGATGTGCCTCAAAGCTAGAACCAGCAACGCAGTCTTCGATCACGCGGCAAAAGTAATCCCCCTGATGCGCATCCACGAAAGTATAGTGAACGCAGACGTCCGTCAGGCCACCGACTAGGATAAGCGTTTCAGCCTTTAACCCCTTGAGCAATATTTCCAGATCGGTGCCATAGAAGGCCGAGTAACGGCGCTTGGAAATACGGTAGTCATCCGGGCGCATCCCCAATTCTTCTTCGGCAAAGGCCGTTAAGGGGTTGCTGTCGAGGCAATGAACCGTTTCGTCCCCGTCCAGCTCGCGGCCAAAATCAACGAGGTTGGCGCGGTGGATTTCCTGAATAAAGATAACAGGGATGCCGACTTCGCGCGCCTTATCAATCGCGATCTTGGAGCGAGCCATGCGCTCTGCATAGTCGGGCATATGCGCGATGGAACGTTCTTCATCGGGAATGGGTGCGAACGTCGATTTCTGAATATCAATGACGATCAGCGCGGCCCTACCTTCAATGAGGTCACGTTTCTTAGAGCTTACATTGGACATAGAGAAACCTTTCAGGTGCAGAGAAAAGATGTGATGGGTTGGACGCCTAGACTACGGGGTGATCCGGGTTTTCAAGAATGGTTTCGCGCGGACGCAGATGGCCCAAGTAGCGTTTCTCAGCCATTTTGAATGTCATCGAGATCAGAAAGACCAGCCCCATGTAGAAGACCATCGCCGTGATGAACCCTTCATATGCCAGATAGTAGCGCCCGTTCAGCCAACGCCCAACGCCAAGGATATCTTGCAAGGTGACGGTGCTGGCAATGACGGATCCATGCAGCGTAAAAATTACTTCATTTGAGTAAGCAGGTAGCGCCCGCCGAAAGGAACTCGGCAAAACGACCAGGCGCATCCGCGTCCAGGGTGACATCCCACTGGCCTTGGCCGCTTCAATCTCGCCGTGTGGCGTCGTCTCAATGGACCCTCGCAGGAATTCAGTGGTGTAAGCAGTCGTGTTGAGTGTAAATGCGATGAGAACGCACCACCACGGGCTGCTTAGGATCGGATCCCAAAGGACGGAATTTCGCACCACCTCGAACTGGCCAAGGCCGAAATAGAACAAATAGGTTTGAACGAGCAAAGGCGTGCCGCGAAACACGTAAGTAAAGCACCAAATGGGCTTGTTCAGGTAGGGACTCTTGTAGGCCCGTGCAATGGCGAGAGGGATAGCCAGCAGTCCTCCGACGAGAAGCGCGAGAAAAGTCAGCTGTAGGGTGACCAAGGCACCCTCAAAGAACCGACCCAGATTGTCGTAAATTAACACGAAATCCAGCGGTGACGATTCCCGGCTGAATTCCGCGAGGTATTCAAAGAATGTGCGTTCGTTTTCCATATGATCAGCTCGCTCTCACACCGGCCGAGTATTTACGATCCACCCACCGCAAAGCGACGTCAGAAACAGCGGTAATGATTAGATAAACAAACAGAACCGCGATCATGAATGTGAAAAGCTGGTGCGTGGAGCGGCCGGCAGAAAACGCGTTCCAGACCAGATCATGCAGTCCGATTACGGACACAAGGGCAGTGGATTTAACCAAGACCAGCCAGTTATTTGTGAAACTTGGCAGTGCGTAACGTACCATCTGCGGCCAGGTCACAAGGGTGAACACCTGGCGCGGGCTCATACCGGCAGAATGGGCCGCCTCAATCTGGCCGCTTGGAATAGCAAGCATCGCACCGCGGAATGTTTCTGCCATATAGGCCCCAAATATGAAGCCTAAAGTCAGAACACCCGCAACGAATTGATTAATGTCGACATAGCCCCAAAGGCCGGTCGCTTGGCCAATATCATTGAGCATTACCTGACCACCATAAAAGATCAGCATCATCAGGACCAGATCAGGCACACTGCGCACAAAAGTCGTGTAGATGCCGCCGATGCGTCGGGTAATGGGGGATTGTGAAAGCTTGGCAAACGCGCCCATCAACCCAAACACGATGGACAACAAAAGCGACAGGACAGCCAGCGAAACGGTGACGCCCGCGCCCTCCAGCAGAATTTGCCTATATTCAAAAATAACATCCATCTGGGCGGTGTCCGATCAAAAGGTCGAAAGTTTGGAGTTTTCCGGCCAGAGGTTCTGTTCCCTGGCCGGACTTTGGCGGGCTTATTCGCCGTAGATATCGATATCGAAGTACTTATCGTTGATCGCTTGGTAGGTTCCATCTTCCCTAATCGCGAGAATTGCAGCGCTGATTTCATCGGCAAGCGGATCACCTTTGCGCGTTGCAATCCCGGTGCCTTCGCCCAGACAATCGACGTCATCAAGGTTTTCGCCCAAGAACGCGAAGCCCGCGCCCTGTGGCGTGTTCAGGAAACCATCGATGGCTTGCAGCGTGTTGTTTAATTGCATGTCCAAGCGACCGGCAACCAGATCGGCAAACACGTCTTCTTGTGTATTATAGAGCCGCAGATCGGCATCAGGCATGTGCTTTTCGACATAACACTGCAGGGTTGTTCCGCGCAGAACACCAATAGCGACGTCGGCTGTTCCTTCTTGAGTCAGCTCAAACGTCGCGCCCTCCGCAGCGATGAAACGCGATGGCGTGTTGTAGTAGCTCTCGGAGAAATCCACCCGTTGACGGCGATCTTCGGTAATTGACATAGACGCAACAATCGCATCGTACTTGCGGGCGATTAGCGCTGGGATCATGCCATCCCATTCTTGCTCGACCAGTTCGCATTCGCGTTCAAGTTCCGCGCAAATAGCAAGGGCGATGTCGATATCAAAGCCGGACAACGTCCCGTCGGCTTCTTTTTGCGAAAATGGAGGGTATGCACCCTCAACACCCATGCGAAGGACCTCTGCAGTTGCAGACTGCGCTCCTGCCAAGGTGAAGGCCCCGACGACGGTGGCAAGGATCGTTTTCTTAATAGTCATTTGGAAGTCTCCCGGTTGTTTGGTTTCTTGGTCATGCTGACGGTCATCGCAGAGGCGATTGCCCGATCAGTTTCTGGTGTTGGACAAGAATTCTTTGAACCTTGCCGAATTCGGGTTTGCGAAAATTTCTTTGGGGTCGCCCTGCTCTTCGATCTGGCCCTGATGAAGAAATATCACTTGAGACGAGACATCCCGCGCAAAGGCCATTTCATGGGTCACGACGACCATCGTACGACCTTCTTCCGCAAGCGACCTGATCACCTTAAGCACCTCGCCGACCAGTTCCGGATCAAGAGCGGAGGTCGGCTCGTCGAACAGCATCACTTCGGGCTCCATGGCCAAGGCGCGGGCGATTGCTGCGCGTTGCTGCTGGCCACCAGAAATATGTGAGGGGTAATAGTCGCACCGCTCAAGCATCCCGACACGCTCCAGCACGGCCTTGGCCTTTTCGATGGCCTCTGGGCGGGATTGCCCCAGAACATGCATCGGGCCTGCGATGACGTTTTCAAGAACGGTCATGTGCGACCAAAGGTTGAACGACTGGAATACCATCGCGAGGCGAGAGCGGATCCGTTGGACCTGTTTGGCATTTGTCGGGCGATAGTCGCCATGACGATCCGTCGCCATTTCGATCTCCTCGCCATGCAAGGAAATGTATCCGGCACTTGGAGTCTCAAGCAGATTGATACAGCGCAGGAATGTGCTCTTACCTGACCCCGACGATCCGACCATCGAAATCACGTCGCCTTCTCGTGCATTTAGAGAGACACCCTTTAGAACCTCCAGCGCGCCGTATGATTTATGCAAGTCCCTCACCTGAAGGGAGAGATCAACACCGCTTTGATCGCTGTCTAGGGCCACGGAATATCCATTCTCGATTGGGGTCGGCTTGTGTCCATGACGTTAAAGAGCGGTTCGAAAATCCAAAAACAGATAAAACTTGCCGTCAGCGAAGGTTTTTACTACGCTGAAAGGATGGGCAATTCACTTCGCCATCTGAACGCCCTGCGCGCATTTGAAGTTGCCGCGCGCCAAGGCAGCTTTGCGAAAGCGGGCACCGAATTGAATGTCAGCCACAGCGTGATCAGTCAGCACATCAAGAATCTCGAGCATTGGTTGGGTTGTGAATTGTTTATCCGTTACGGCAATCGCGTTGAGCTCAGTGAAGACGGGCGCAAGCTGCAGCCGCAGCTTGCCAACGGCTTTCAAGTGCTCACAGACGCTTGCGAAGGTATTCTACGCACGAGCCAGAAAGGGACACTAACGGTGAGCGCTGAACCGGCATTGGCGTCACTTTGGTTGCGCAGAAAAATCACCGAGTTTTGTGTGGCATTTCCCAAGATTGAAATCGAATTGCGGCCTGCATGGGATCCACCGCAACTGGGCGCGAGTCATGCGGATATGATCGTCCACTTTGAAACCCGTGCACCAACGAAGGGAGCGCGGCAACACAGGCTGTTTCCGATCGATGGCTTTCCGGCTTGTGCACCCGAGTTACTGGAGCAGTTGCGCGAGAATGGTGGCATGGCCGGATGGCTGTCGGTGCCGCTAGTGCATGACAACGGCCGAGAGATCTGGCACCAGTGGTTTGCGGCACACGAACCCGAGTTGCAGTCCTGGCAGATTGGTCGCGTGTATTCCGACTTGTCACTGGCGATTGACGCTGCTGTGGACGGTGAAGGCGTCATTCTGGCAGATAATATTCTGTGTCGCAAAGAATTGGACACGGGTGCTTTGGTCAAATGCGACGACCGCGTCGCTAGATGTGTTTGGTATACTATTGCCGTCGCAAAGCCCGTTTCAGCGTCCTCCCCCTTAGCTACGTTTACGTCTTGGATGCTGGAAGCCTCTGCCGACCTGCGGTGAAGTCACGCATGGGGAAATGTTTCCATTAAAAGTTGAAATTCGCCCTAGTGGTCTATCCTCCAGAGCCTCTGACATCCAGCCGCGATCCATGTTCACGGTGTCGTCGAGCAACTAGCCGGAGATTTTGGTAGTGCTTGGAGAGCCCCCGAAAGCTGGCGCTTTCGGCAGGGAACATCAGAATATTCCAGCACTACTGCCACCCCACCCCTTTTCGGATGGCTGCTTCGAATTGTTTTCGGACTTTTGTGAATATGGCAGCTTGCGATAGAATGGGCTCGCAGTTAGATTTCGCCGCATGCTGGATGAATGACCGGTGTTGTCGGCGCGTGAGGTTTCATGGGTTTTCTGCCATCTGCCTCCACCGATATTCACCCGTGAGGATAATATGTGCCCATCCGAGGGGCGAGATATGTGAGAGAAGATATGCGGATGTATCGAGCCCAGCCTTTTGTCGCGCGGCGACCGCAAAACCGAGTTGCTTGGTATTCCAATAGATGATGATGGCAGTGAGCAGGTTCAGCCCTGCGATGCGGAAATGCTGGCCCTCAGCTGTACGGTCGCGGATTTCGCCTTGGCGACCGATCCGCAGTGCGTTCTTCAGGGCATGATGTGCTTCCCCTTTGTTGAGGCCAATCTGTGCGCGGCGCTGCATATCGGTATCGAGTAACCAATCAATGACAAACAGCGTCCGCTCGATACGTCCGATTTCGCGAAGGGCAATGGCCAGATCATGTTGCCGTGGCCGTGCTGCCAGTTTCTTCAGAAGCTGGCTAGGTTGCATTCTCCCGGAGAGCATCGTCGCGATGCAGCGCAACACATCCGGCCAGTTGGCGATAATCGTGTTTTCGCGAACGCGGTCGCCAACCAGACCTTTTAGTTCGTTCGGCACCCCATGACGATCAAAGACATGCAGCCGCTTTGAAGGTAAATCCTTGATGCGCGGGATGAACCGGTAGCCGAGCAACGAGGTGGCCGCAAAGACGAGGTCTGTGAAGCCGCCCGTATCTGCGTATTGTTCTTTGATCCGTTTGCCGCTCGGGTTCATCAGCAGACCGTCCAGAATGTACGGTGCCTCGTTCACTGTAGCTGGGATCACCTGTGTGGCGAAGGGGCCATATTGATCTGATACATGGGTATAGGCTTTCAGGCCGGGCTCATGGCCGTACTTCGCATTGATCAGATTCATCGCCTCGCCCTGGCGTGTGGTACGAAAGAACTGACCGTCACTGGAAGCGGTTTCACCAGCACCCCAGTATTTTGCCATTGGCAACCA
>NZ_JBGCEQ010000054.1:0-36591 GCF_045106495.1 Roseobacter sp. | reverse complement strand
AAGACATGGGGCTTCTTGAACGTTTCGAAGGGCGTGGCTTCATCGTTACCGGTGCACGTGAGCCCAAGCGTATCGTTGTTACTCACCAGATGCTGGGTCTGGACAAGGAACTCGTCCAACGTCCTCAACCAATGGCTTCCCAACGCATCGCGCGGACTTTCGAGGCATCCATCGCTCAAGCGCTACCCTTCGGGCTTTACCGCGTCAACGAACAGGCTGCGGCAGACCATTTTGACGTCAGTAGAACCATCATCCGTGAGTTGCTGTCACGCTTTCAGGATCGTGGTCTGCTTCGTAAAGATTTGCGGTCTCATTGGGTAGTCGGGCCGCTAACAGCACAGGATGTGGCACATTACTTTGCTATTCGAGCCAGACTTGAACCTCTGGCCTTATTGGACAGCGCGCCACTTCTATCGCAAGACCTTGTTTCGGACATGCAAGTGCGAGCGCGCTCCGCTATGAAAACCACTGATGATATCACCCTCAGCGACTTAAACCGTCTTGAGACCGACTTGCATATCACCTTGCTGTCAAAGAGTCCCAATCCCCACCTGCGTCGCATGATACATCAAAGCCAGATCGCGCTTTCCGTCAATCAAGTTTTCGCCGAAACCGTTGGAACCAAACCTTTTTCGCTTGCACTGATGGAACACTGCGTTGTGCTTGAGTTCCTCATTCGCGGTTCCTGGAACGCAGCCGCAAATGCTTTGGAAGAACACCTGAATCTGTCTGCCGAGCGCACACGTAAACGGCTAATGGCGTTTTCGGTCTTTCCAGAACCCGAATTGCCAGATTACCTACGCCGCGTGTCTGACTGAGGCGTTGCTCATTGGTTGATCGCATGCGCCCATCTACGCATGAGGTAGTTGTGTTCGGTCATGACGGAATCCCAGACAACGACTTTGCTCATTCGCTCGTAATAGCTGCCCCCTTCGCGCTTTTCACCTACCGCATAAATCTCGCGGCCCAAGGGGTCACGGATCGGAACCTTAGCTGGGGTCCCCTCATACCAAAACGCCCATTCCTCTGCGCCCAGTTTCTCACGAACGGCAGAGTGGTTCGCCATGTAGGCACCGTTTCGTGCAAGGATCGCCCCCGGCGTGCCGTCTAACCACCAGTTCAAATATTCATACGCCGCATCACGTTCACGTCCATCCAGATGCGCTGCCAAAGAAAGACCACCGAACCAGCCACGACACCCTTCCGTTGGTACAATCATGCGCACGGGAATACCTTCCGCCTTTAGACGAATTCCGCCTGACCACCAAAGTGAACCAATCATTGGCGCCCCTTGCATCATCGCCTCAATCGCCTCTGATTCATCATTCCAAATCCGGTGAAATTGCCCCGCGGAACGCAATTTCGACAGATGGGCAATCAAAGTGTCTATTTCCGCCAAAGACAAATCCGCCATGTTGGCGGGGCGCATTTGACCCGTTGCCTGTAACGCAAGCAACATGTCAAATGCACCAATCGCGGGGTCAGATTGCAAAATGACCCGACCTGCGTATTTGGGATCAAGCAATGCCCCCCAACTCTCTGCATCTTCATTCCCTAGAAGGGCAAATCCATCGGCATTGTGAACCGTTGGCAGCATGCTAATCCGCTCGGTTGGCACGTTGCTCAACCCACCATCCAATTGCACGTAAAGCTGATGTGACGGATCAGCGCCCGCCAGGCGCACGTGTTCTGTGCTAAGGCGGCCCGTTTTGGGAAGATCATTAATTTCATTCCAGCGCGCCAGGCGATTGATTTGCAAGGGCTGTAGGGAGCCTGTGGGCCAGATCAGATCCAAGTCGTGAAACCATTGATCATAAATGTCAAAACTCTTTGGCAGCAACGCTCCACGTTGCTGGGCGGCGGCCCCATCCAGCGTTATGAGATCAAGCTTGATACCCAAGTCGCCTTCGGCGGCAGATTTGACCGCACTCACTTGCGTAACTGACGTGCCAAGAACGCGCAAAGCCGCAAGTTCTCTATGCACGGCAGGCGCAGTTGGCTTTGGGTTGCCGCCACTTACTTTCACCTCAGACGCGCCACTTGAGTTGGCCATTAAGCATTCCTGTCTGTTTCCTGACCCTAAGGTACCACTGGTTTTTGGGCGCATTGATCCAGAGCAACACTCGCCTGTCAACTTGCGTTTACGTGGATAAGATCCGCATAACCGCCGAGCCCACGACAGAGCACGCCAGAAGTCGATTTCACGTTGCGCACATAGTGCCCACAACGACACTTAACCCACTGAATTTATTGGCCAGGCCGATCAATTCATCGCTTAACTGACGCAAAGAGCGTGGTCCAAACGTCGCCGCCCACCCAGAGTAAAAGTTTACCAAGATCGTTTGCGCTGCAATGCAGCTTTTCGAGACCAGACATGCGGCTTTCATAGCCTTCCAGTTAGAACAAGCGTTGTCAGTACGGGCCTTACCTCACCTTTTCAGGCCAATTGATCGGTTGTGATAACTTTCCACAATCCGAAGCGCTTTTTTCAATATTCCGCCAATTCAGGAGACGTCCCGAATTTTGCAGCTATTTCTTCTGCCTATTTTCCGGACTTTACGAGATCTCGGACATCCGGCTCCGATAACAGGCAGGCTGATGCTAGGAAATATACGTGGTGCTCTTCGGAACTGTCGTACGTTCTGCAGTAGGCATCGCCAAGCTTTGCAACCCAGTAAGCTTGTACCCTAAAAGAATGTGCCTGCAGTCCTCCAGGTTTGTTTCCCACTGACCATCGAGAGAATGGCTGTCGTCACGAATTATCGCGCAAGTATCTTCGGTGACATCGCGTGGCACACTCATTGCCGACCATTCATTGCAAGCTTGGGGGGCAAGTGTGGTCAAATTGAAAACCCAAAGCGTAAGTTTCAGCCGACATCCGAATACGTTCTCGCAGCGGCCCTGACTCACCTTGTCGTCGTCAGAAAGGCGTGTTAGCCGGAATGTTGAACAATTTGTTCAAGAACTTTGATAGTAAGTTCATTGGCTGGCGTCCTGTTCAAAATCTCCTAGAGTTCCTGCTTCTTAGACGAATTAAACGGTCTCCGTTGTTTGCTCATTATTGCCGATACGTGCTTCGCGCCCCACCTCGCGCGGAAAGGGGGACAGCGCACTCAGCATCAGCCAATCCGGAAGCGCCTTTTGCACCTCGCGCGGGCCGTCAAGACGAATGTGGCCTGCGGATATCTCCTGTCGAAGATCGCGGAACCCGCGCCAGGCCTCTATAAAGCGCCGGATTTCGGCATGAACCACAACGTCTGAGTCGTATCCGGGATACTTGAGACACATATCCGCTTGCCCTTTCTCTACGACAAGCCAAAATCGGAAAATGCTTTTTTGATATCCGCTGAACGCAAATTCCATAACCGTTCGCTCTTCCGGCATCGCTTCGACATTCAGCCTTGTGTGCATACTCCAGGCCAAAAAGGCGGGGTCCAGGTCTTCGTGTTCCATGTCGCGGGACCACTTTTGCCCCCATACAGCAAGGCTCATAATAATCGGATCGAGATCGCGTCCAGCATTGGTCAGCTCGTAGGAATAGCCGCGTTCGTTTTCCAGCGGCCGCCGCGTAATCAGCCCGCCCTGTTCTAATTGCTTGAGGCGCTGGCTGAGTAACGTCGCCGAAATCTTCGGAACGCCGCGGTGAATTTCATTGAAACGGGTACAGCCGTCAATGACCCGGCTTATAACGAGCAAGGTCCAGCGTTCGCAAAGCAGCTCTGCAGCGAGGGCAAAAGGGCAGTATTGTCCGTATCCTTTGTAGGGCATTAGAGAGATCCCGTTGAATTATCTTGATGGCCACCAAAGTCGGGCAAACTTCGATCCCATTCAACTACAGAATATGGAGTGCTGCAGATTTCTTAGTTTAAATCGTCGCCGAAATTGCGACTTTAGACTCCAGCGCAACGGAATGGAGATATCATCATGGCTCCGGACGACCATTATGACTTGAGCTCTGCCCTTGGCAAAATTGCGATTTTGCGAGGAAGCGCAGAATATGAAACGCGCAGAAAGGTCTGGAACGACACGATTGACCGTTACCCGTCCATGATCTGCGCCTGCAAGACGACAGCCGACGTTCAGCGGGTGATTGCACAGGTGTCGCAACTGGGTAGCGCGGTTTCGGTTCGTGGCGGTGGCCACAATATTGCTGGCACCGCTGTGGGCGAGGATCTAGTCATGTTGGACCTGTCAGATATGCGGCAAGTCACTGTCAATGCAGAAAACCGCCGTGCCTGGGTCGCGGGCGGGGCGACATTCGCAGATATTGATGCCGCGACTCAGGAGCATGGGCTTGCGGTCGCAGGCGGTGTTGTGTCCTCGACGGGTGTGGGTGGGCTCACACTGGGTGGCGGGATCGGGTGGCTCGCGCGCAGGCACGGGCTAAGCATCGACAATCTGCTTTCGGCAAAAGTGGTTTTGGCCGACGGGCAAAGCGTCGAAGTCTCGGACAGCCAAAACACCGATCTGTTTTGGGCTCTGAGAGGCGGTGGTGGCAATTTCGGTGTTGTGACTGCGTTTGAATTCCGCGCGCATCCAGTAGGGCCAAATGTGACGTTTGGGCCAACTTTCTTTGATCTTGAAAATGCTGAAACCGTTTTGAGGTCCTATGCTCAGCACTCGAACAACCTGACCAGAAACGCCTGTGTCTGGGCCAACCTGATGACAGCGCCACCCACTCCTGCACTTCCAGCGCAATGGCATGGGCAAAAAGTGCTGATACTCATGCAGTTTCATACCGGAACCCTGAAACAAGCACAGGCGGACCTTGCACCGCTCTACGGCGGGGTGCAGCCCTTGGGATGCGCGCTGGCAGTGCGCCCGTACATGGAAGCGCAGAGTTTTCTCGATAACGCATACGCATTTGGTGCGCGCAATTACTGGCGCACCCACAACCACATAGAACTGACATCTGATCTGATCTCTATGCTGGTGAACCTGGCATCGAAATTGCCCACGCCGGAATCAGAATTGCTGATCTGCCAACTGGGCGGCGCGGTACAAGATTTATCTGCAGATGCAACTGCCTTTGCCCATCGGGATGTATCCTTCATCTCGACGCCAGGTGTGCGTTGGCACGATGCAGGACAAGACGCTGAAATGATCAGATGGCTGAAACACGCATCAAGCCGGATCGCGGCGCATGCTGCACCCGGCGCTTATGTCAATTTCATCGCAGAAGAGGATGGCGTGAGCGCTGCATACCAGCACCATTTGGATCGTCTTCGCGGGATCAAACACCGGTACGATCCGAACAACATGTTCCGTGTAAATCAGAACATTACTCCAGCGCCGCCACGCGGCAGTCACGGCCCCACCCAACGCACACACAACAAAGGAGACTGACATGTTACCTTACCAGACCTCCGCCAGAGTTGCTCTGGCGGCAACGTTCTCGATTTGCCTGACGATTGGGACAGCAACCGCTGGTGAAATGTCGCACGGTATGGAGCATATGGCGACCGAAACGCAGCCCGCGCAGCCTATTGCCGATACAATCGCGAAGCTAGAAGCCAACTCAAGAGGCGTGCGGATGTCGGTGTATACGCGAGAATTGGTTCCAGGTCATGTGACCACCGCATGGTGGGTCATCATGACGATTCCCGAGGCCTGCTACGCAACGCCATGCCCGGCCGAAGATGTGATCGGGCGCGCCGACGAAGTTGGCACGCAGATCGTTTATGCCGATGGCGCGATCAACGCTGCGGATGGAACGGCCAGTTTCGCAGCGTATCTGCCTGCAGGTGCGGTCCCAAACGGCTGGTATGATCAGGATGTCCCCGATCCCCGGAAAGCGGAAATCCATCTGGTTCTGAATGACCACGGGCCGCTGATCGAGGAGATCGCCGCCTCCATGCTTACCTCGTACCGGGGCGGCTGTTCGGATGAAAGCCTGCCACCACCGTTTCCAGCTAGCGCTAAATCGGACGGTATTGCCGGTCCCAACCAATGTGCGCTGATCCAGGATGCAATCTTTGTTCAGGCGCAATAGTTCAATAAATGCAAGGAGTTGTCCTATCAAAACGTTGACTAATTCTACCCTTGCCGCTCTGGTCGATCAAGGCCGGGCTGTTGCTTCACTGATAGTGACGTAAGGGGATGCGATCCGCATGGCGCGTAGTTTCCCAGGTTTGGCGCAACCGCTTTTGAGCCGACCAAGAACCAGCTGTGACGGTTAACTCAGAATTTGTTCGGCGCTGGGGATCCCGTCGTTTTCGTCATTGAAGCGAAGGTATTTTTGCCGCCTGCAACGATCGCAACTTGTCGCAAGGTGGCATAGTCAAAATTTTGGTTCTTGCGGGCCGCTTTTGCACTCTTTCCCATGCTATTTTATGATGGAACCGGGAATAGCAATTGAACACTGCGACCCGCAAAGGTCAGTGGTTTCGAACACTTTGAAACCACGCTGGCACCAGTGCCCTTGCCATCAGGCAGAGCCTTGTGTTGTTCCCGCTGATGGGAACCCTGGGTCTGGACCCTACGCGCCTAGGCAAGACCACCCATGGGTACGTATGCTGCTTTTGGCACTGATGTGGCCTGAATCGAACAGATGCGTATCGGGGTTTGATCCAAAACGCCCAATGCGTGCAAGTTGCCTTCGTGCCTATTGTCGGGTCGAAGATACACGCAAAGAACAAATAGGATTGGAAAAACCAATGAAACGCGACTATCTGGCCATCAATCGGGGCACTTGGGACGACGATGCGATCAATTGGGTCGAGACTGGCGAACGTCTGTGGAATGCCAAGGAACCGGAATGGGGCAACTGGGGCGTTCCAGAGGCACAGCTCAACCTGCTTCCCAAGGATCTTTCCGGGATGGACGCCATCGAATTGGGATGCGGTACGGGCTATGTATCGGGATGGATGGTGCGCCGTGGCGCGCGTGTCACCGCCATCGACATTTCGTCCGCCCAGCTTTCCACCGCCCGGCGCTTGGCGGAGCTTCATGGTGCAGCGATTATCTTTCTGGAAGGTAACGCCGAGGCCACAGGCCTCGCACACGGCTCCTTTGACTTTGCGATCTCAGAATACGGCGCGGCAATTTGGTGCCAACCGGAGCTTTGGCTGACCGAGGCTTGGCGCCTGCTACGTCCGGGAGGCAGGCTGGTCTTTCTTGGAAACCACCCATTGTCTCTGATCTGCACACCGCTGAACGGCGCGCCTTGCGACACAATTGTACATCGACCTTATCGCGGAATGTGGGGCGCGGACTGGACTGAGGTTGAGTTCGATCCAAGCGGAATAAGCTTTAATCTCACCATCGCGGATTGGTTCAAGCTTTTCACAGAGATCGGCTTTGTTGTGGACAATTACCTAGAACTCTACGCACCTCAGGACGCGCGTGATGTCAGAGCCGGCATTCCAGCCGAGTGGGCTAAACTGTATCCGGTTGAACAAGTGTGGTTCCTGAGAAAACCAGATGCGAGATAAAAGCCGACGTTGGCAAGAAAGCGGTCGTGCAGTTCGCTTTGGCAAACAAAGTGCCGAAGCAAGCCTTTAGCGGAGGACTGGTTGGTCAACTACCTCAAACAATGGCGTTTCGAGCCGCCATTTTAGGGGTCTACCAACCAATTCCCGGTACTTTTTTCGGGTTTCTCTGTGGACGGTTTTGACGTTCTCACGCAGATCGATTTTCAACAGAGCGGTTGAAAAATGCTTTGATGCGTTCGCGCATCGATTGCAGCAAAACGTAAAGTACCGGTACGATGATCACGCCTATTACGGTTGCACAAAGCATTCCGCCGAAAACAGCGATGCCGATGGCTTTCTGGCTGGCTGCCCCCGCCCCCGACGCCGCCAACAAGGGAACCACACCCAGGAGAAACGACAAGGCTGTCATCATGACAGCACGAAACCTCTGACGCGCGGCTTCCAGGGCAGCGTCCCGGATCGAAGCACCCCTCGCGCGTTGCTCCATCGCAAACTCAACAATCAAAATGGCGTTTTTGGATGCGAGTCCAATGAGCATGATCATCCCGATCTGCGTATAGAGATTAACATCACCCGCAGTCACAAGCACCGCAGCCAAAGCCCCAAACAATGCGATCGTGACGGAAAGCAGAATACCCAGCGGCATCGTCCAGCTTTCATACTGCGCCACAAGAAACAGATAAGCCAAAACAATGGCCGCAGCCAAAATGAAAACAACTGTGTTACCCGCGCTCAATTGCTGTTGGGCCGTGCCAGTCCATTCATACCCATAACCCGGAGGCAGCGCCGTCACCGCCTCATCCTGGAGCACAGCGATGGCATCACCAGTGGAATACCCACGTGCCGGTACGGCTGTGACAGTTGCCGCACGGAACAGATTGTAGCGATTGAGCAGCACGGGACCGAGGACTTTTTCTACGTCGATCAAGGTCGAAAGTGGCACCATTGCGCCATCGGCGGAGCGCACATGCAATCGCCCGATGTCATCAATGTTGTCGCGGAAATCACCCTCGGCCTGGATCATGACCTGGTAGACTTTACCAAAAAGGTTGAGGTCATTCACATAGATGGATCCAAGATGGGCTTGTAGGGTCAGAAAAACATCGCTGACCGGGACACCCAGCGTCTGGGATTTTTCGCGGTCGAGATCGACGAATATTTTGGGCACATTCGCGCTGAACGTGGTGTAGGCCTGCGCGATCTCAGGTCGCTGATTGGCCGCGTATACCAGGGAGCCCACGGCCGCGGAAAGATCTGATGCAGCGCCGCCGCCAGTTTGCTGAACCTTCATCTCGACACCGGCACTTACGCCCAACCCGGTAATGGGCGGAGGGCTGAAGGCAATGACATTTGCAGAAACCTCCTGACCCGCGATCTGATAGATCTGCCCCAGAATGCCATCAGCGCTCAATTCAGGGGTCTGTCGTTCGTCCCAAGGCACCAGGTTGACGATGATCATCGCGCTGTTTGAACCCGTGCCATTCAACAATCCAAATCCGCGCACCTGAACCGTATTGGCCACGCCAGGCAATGCCGAAATTTGGGTGTTGAGGCGATCTGCTACTGTCTCGGTGCGTTGCAAGGCCGCGGCATCAGGCAGTTGGACGTCGACAAAGAGATACCCGTTGTCTTCCAGCGGCAGGAACCCTTTTGGCAAAGAGCCGACCATCGAGCCCGAGCCTATGCCAAGCACGATCAGAATTACGAGACCCAGGATCGGCAAGCGGATCAAGCGTCGCACAATACCTGCATATGCGTTCCGCCCGCCATCCACGCCTTTTTCAAAAACGGCCAACACCCCTTTCGGCGGTCCCGAACGCGGTTTGAGCACCAGCGCGCAGAGCGCCGGAGACAATGTCAGCGCGTTAATCGAAGAAATGACAACCGCCACAGAAATGGTCACCGCAAATTGCGAAAAGAGTTGGCCGGATATACCCGGCATGAAGGTCACCGGAACAAAAACCGCCAACAAGACAAGGGTGGTTGCAATCACCGGCGTGGTGATTTGGGTCATTGCCTTGGCGGTGGCATCTCGGGGGCTGAGCCCCTCCTCCGCGATAAGACGTTCCACGTTCTCAACAACCACGATGGCGTCATCGACCACGATGCCAATGGCCAGCACCAGAGCAAAGAGGGAGATGGTGTTTAGCGTCATTCCCATCAAAAGAAGAAAAGCAAAGGTGCCGATCAGGGAAACCGGGATCGCAATCGTCGGGATCACAGTGGCGCGGAAACTGCCCAGAAAGACAAAGACAACCGAAATCACCAAGATGAACGTGAGGATGAGTGTAGAGACCACGTCATTCAACGATTGCTCTACAAAGTTTGTGCTGTCGAAGGGCACTTCGTAGGTCATATCTTCGGGAAAAGCCCGCGACAAACGCTCAAGTTCTGCATAGACGCCTGCCGCCACGGCCAGCGCATTTTCGCCCGGCGCCTGATAAACGGCAAGCACAGTGGCCGGGTTTTCCTGGTAACGCCCGGTCACGCCGTAGTAGCTCGACCCGAGTTCGACGCGCGCCACGTCACGCACTCTCAAAACGCTGCCAGCTTCCCCTGTGCGAATGATGATGTTCTCAAACTCTTCGACGGTTGACAACCGACCCTGCGCCGTCACGGCATATTGAAACTGCTGACCGCTCGATACGGGCGGCGCGCCGATCTGCCCGGCGGAGACAGTCAAGTTCTGTTCGTTGATCGCTGAAATGACATCTGCAGGTGCTACACCGAGGCCAGTCATCCTGTCGGGATCCATCCACAAGCGCATGGAATAGGCAAAATCCGTCATCACTTCAGCCTTACCGACACCGGGCACCCGGGCCAACGCATCCTTGATATTGATCGACGCGTAGTTGGACAGGAAAACCTCGTCATAGGTATCGTTTGGGGAAAACAGGGTGGCAACGAGCAGCATGCTCGTCGAGGATTTTTCCGTCACGACACCGGTCGAGATCACCTCGCTTGGCAGCCCGGAGGTCGCTTGTGTCACCCGGTTTTGGACGTTTACCGTCGCAATTGTCGGATCTGTGCCAACGCCAAAGGTGACAGACAGGGTGTAGTTTCCGGAATCCGAACTGTCTGAGGACATGTAAATCATGTCTTCCACGCCGTTGACTTCGGCTTCAATGGGCGCGGCCACGGTATTCTCGACCGTTTCTGCGTCAGCCCCGGTGTAGGAGGCCGTCACATTCACCACTGGAGGCGTAATGTTTGGGAATTGCTCAACCGGAATAACCAAATAGGCAATCATTCCCATCAGGGTCAGAACCGTCGAAATGACGATGGCCATTTTCGGCCGGTTGATGAAGACGGTGGACAGCATAACCTCAGTTCCCTTCGGTTGTGCCGGCAAGGACAGCATTGACCTCAACGCCAGGTCTCACCCGCTGCAGACCTTCGACAACGACACTTTCGCCATCTCTCAGCCCGTCAGCCACAATCACATCTGTTTCGATCTGCGGTCCCAGCACCACGTACCGTTGTTCAACAAGTTGCCGATCCGTAACCACCAACACAAAATCACCGCGTTGATCCCGCTGCACTGCATTTTGCGGCACAAGAATACTCAAGGTCGGTTCCAGGGCTTCGATCACGACCGACACAAAGCTGCCGTCCAGGATCAACTGGCGGGTATTTTCAAATACGGCCCGCACGGCAATTGTCCCGGTCGTAGGATCAATTCTGTTGTCAATAAAAACAATCTCACCGGCCTCATCCAGGGTCTCTCCCCCCGGCAGAACGACAAAGACATTTGGCGTTTCGTCGTTTGCCAGCAGTTCCTGCATTCCGGTGTCAAGCTGTTCGACAACCCGCAGCAATTGCGGTTCGGACAGCGAAAAAGTGACGTACATTGGCGACTGTCGCACCAATGTTGCCAAGGCACCTGTCGAAGGACCGACAAGCGCACCGAGACTGACGGCGGATTTACCGATGCGCCCGGAGAAAGGCGCTCTGATTTCTGTGCGTTCCAGATCAAGTTTGGCTTTTTGCAAGGCTGCTTCCGCCGCCCCAACGTCCGCTTTTGCGACCGCAGCATTTGCCAAGGCGATGTCCAGCTCAGACTCAGCGATAACGTCCCGGTTCAGAAGTTCCTGCTTTCGGTCCAGCTCGATTTCAGCCAGCTTCAAATTGGCTTTTGTGCGTTCCAGAGAGGCCTGTTCGGCAGCGACGGTCGCCACATAGCTGTCAGGCTCGATTTCAAAAATGAGATCGCCCTCTTCGACGGCGACCCCGTCCTCTACCACAATTTTGGTGACCGTACCCGTGACGCGGGCCACAAGGTCCGTTTGAGCAGAGGCTTCACCGCGTCCGACAAAGGTTGTCTCGCGCGTGATTTCTTTACTGTAAGCCGCTGAAATCACAACTTTTGGCGCTTGAGCCTCGCCTTGCTGAGCCTGCGCTGAAACCACCAAAATGCAAGAAGCAAAAAGAACGACCGCTACCCATGCGATAGGTTTTGCAAAATACGCCGAAACTTTTCTCGTGTCTGTCATGAAACTTGCCTGCTGCTTTTTTGACTGCGGCAACTTTGTCGTCATTGGGTTGAAGACACAAGGCTCCATTCACTTGGAAGATGACTGGTTTTTCATATCTGCGCGCCTGATCGGCGGCGGTTGTTGGAAATCACCACAAGCATCAAGACTGTCACAACATAGGGCAAACTCGACAAGACCTGAGACGGGATGGCAACGCCAGCAGCCTGAGCGGTCAATTCGCCCAATGACAAGACGCCAAAGAGCAATGCGCCAAAGGCCACACGTCCGGTTTTCCAGGTACCGAACACCACCAACGCCAGCGCGATCCAGCCGCGACCCGCGATCATGCCGTCTGCCCAAAGAGGTGTGTAGACAGTGGAAGCATAGGCGCCAGCAACGCCACACATGCCGCCCCCAAAGGCCACGGCTGCCGCGCGGATGGCACCGACCGGATATCCGATCGCGCGCGCGGCTTCCGGGTTTTCGCCAACGGCCGTGATGATCAGGCCCAGTTTAGTCTTGTTCAAAACATACCACAATGCGCCTGTTCCGATCACCGCCAGCCAGACAACAATGTCCTGGGTCAAAAGCGTTGGACCAATGACGGGAATTTCGGACAACCCTGGTAGGCCCAGCTTGGGTAATCCCGTGATGGTCAAGCTTTCATAGGTCTTGCCGAAAAGAGCCGATAAACCGAGGCCCAGAACCCCAATGGCCAATCCTGCCGCAACCTCGTTGGCGCGCACGATGATGACCAGAAATGCGAAAACCATGGATAGCAAGGCACCCACCAAGGCTGCTGCCAGAAAGCCAAGCCCGCGTGATCCGGAATGATAAACGCAGATGAACGCGATGGCCGCACCGATGGCCATCATGCCTTCGAGGCCGAGGTTCAAAAGGCCCGTCTTCTCGACGACCATCTCGCCCAATGCTGCAAACAGCAACGGCAAGGCGGCGGCCAGCGTCCCGGCCAGAAGAAACTCGAATGCACTCATGCGGGCGACTCGCGTTCGATCCGAATCTGAAAGCGGATCAATGTAAAAGTAAGCAGATAGAAACTCAGTAACATGCCCTGAAAAACCTCGACGGCGGCCACGGGCAGACCTGCCGACACTGTGGCGCTGTCGCCGCCAATGTAGAGAACCGAGATCAGGAAGCTTGATGCAATGATACCCAAAGGGCGTAGCCCGCCGACATAGGCCACGATGATGGCCGCATAACCATAACCCGTTGCCACGGAGCGCTGCAATTGGCCCAGGGGTCCCGCCACCTCGCTGGCGCCTGCGATCCCCGCAGCAAGCCCGCCGAGCGCCAGACTGAGCCAGATCATACGTGGTGCGCTAAAGCCCGCATAACGCGCGGCCTTGGGCGCCAACCCGGCAGTACGCAACTGGAAGCCACGAAAATGATGCTCCATCATCAGGTAGGCGAAGGCGCTGGCGATCAATGCAAAGATCAACGAGATGTTTGGGCGCACCCCTTCAAAGAGCAAGGGTAGCAAAGCGTTTTCCGGGAACATCACGGTTTGCGGAAAATTGAAACCGCGCGGATCCTTCCAGGGACCCAGCAGCAGGTAATTCAGCACTTGCGCCGCAATCAGGCTCAACATCAGAGTGACAAGAATTTCCGACGCACCAAACCGGGTGCGCAGCCCGGCAGCGATGCCCGCATAGGCCATGCCTCCAAGCCCACCCGCCAGGATCATCGCGAGCAGCATCAGGGGTAAATTGCCATCGGGGAAAAACACTGGAAATGCAGAGGCGCAGATCGCGCCGATGATAAATTGGCCCTCCGCACCGATATTGAAAACATTCGCGCGAAAACCGATCGCAAGCCCTTGAGCGATAAGAAGCAAGGGTGCCATCTTGAGCAGGACTTCTGAAAAGCTGTACCAACTCAGGAATGGTTTCAACAAGAGCGCGTGCAGCGCCTTGCCCGCCGGGATTCCTAAAAAAGAGAACAAGATCAAGCTGGTCAGGCATGTCAAAATAAGAGCCAAAACCGGCGCACCGAGCATCGCCAGCCGCGAGGCTGCGTCACGCCGGATCATTCGCAGCTTCACGCGACAGCACCGATCATATAGGCACCCACTTCTTCCATGGAAGTTTCAGCCACTGGCAACGCGGCTGACAACCGCCCTTCATGCAGAACATGCAGGATGTCGCAAATCTCGAAGAGCTCTTCGAGTTCTTCCGAAATCAAGAGTATGGCCGCACCCGCGTCGCGCATGTCGAGCAACCGTCGACGGATGGCCGTGGCGGCGCCGATATCAACTCCCCATGTTGGTTGGGAGACCATCATCACATCGGGTGACAACATGATTTCTCGACCCAGAATGAATTTTTGCAAATTGCCACCTGACAAAGCCCCTGCTTCCGTTTCCGGCCCCGGCGTGCGCACGTCGAATTCCGCGATGCAGCGTTTGGTGAAGGCGCGCTCGATCTGACGTTTGATAAAGCCCGCCCGCACCATGCCTTGACGATGTGCCGTCAAGAGACTGTTGTCGGCCAGAGACATTTCGGGGACAGCCCCGCGCCCCAGACGTTCTTCGGGCACACAGGTAAAGCCGAGATCCCGGCGCTCACGCGGGCCCATACGCCCTGCGGATTGCCCCATAATAGAGATCATATCCGAATGCGACGCGCGCAATTCCCCTGAGATCAACGCTGCCAGCTCCTGTTGGCCGTTCCCTGAAATCCCAGCAATGCCAATGAGTTGCCTCGCATGCAGGTTCAGGTTGATCGCCTCAAGAGTGGTTCCGAATTGGGTGGCACGCGGATGGGTGAGCGCCTTTACTTGAAGTCGCAAATCGCCCGGCGTCTTTTTGTTTTTGGCCGCCAGCGAGGGCATCTCGCGCCCGATCATCATCTGTGCCAGCGCGCGTGCGTCATGTGCGCGTGGGTCGACGCGACCGGTAACCTCTCCGCCTCGCAAAACCGTGGCTTCATCGCAAAGCTCACGTATTTCTTCCAGTTTATGCGAGATAAAGAGGATCGCGGTGCCATTCGCCTGCAGCCTCCGCAGGGTCTCAAACAACAAACGCACGCTTTGCGGAGGCAGGACGGATGTCGGTTCATCCAGGATGAGAAGCTTGGGATCCAGCAGCAGGCAGCGGATGATCTCCACGCGTTGGCGTTCTCCCACTGACAGGGTGTGAACCATGGCAGTCGGGTCTACCGCCAGCCCGAACCTGGACCCTAAATCGCTGATTTTATGTGATAGTTCAGAAAGCGTTCCCGGCACCAAAAGCGAGACATTTTGCACGACATTCAGTGTCTCGAACAAAGAGAAGTGCTGAAACACCATGCCGATCCCCAGCGCCTGAGCATCAGACGGCCGATACAATTGCACCGGTTTGCCATTCCATCGGATGATGCCCTCGTCCGGGCGTTCCACACCGTAGATCAGTTTCATCAGCGTTGACTTGCCCGCGCCGTTTTCTCCCAGAACAGCGTGGATCGACCCTTGCTTGACGCTCAGATCGATCGACGTGTTGGCCTGAACAGTACCGTACCGCTTTGATATCCCGGACAGGCTCAGGATTGCGGGAAGCGTCACGAGGGCAGCGGCGTGGTCACACCCGCGACATGCCAATCCATGCTGATGATTTCGCCATCTGTCATGGCCACACCGTCCGCGACCCGCTCCACGCCGGACTGATCCGCCAGAGGGCCCTCGAAGACCACAAAACTACCGTCACGTATGGCGGCTTGCCGTTCTTCGATCATGGCGATGACATCTGCCGGAATGTCCGGGTTCCAATCGGCGGTGTAGACGATGTCGTCTTCCATCCCGAGCCAGAAATTCTCGCCCGGATAGGCCCCGGCGACATGGGCATCCACCAAGCTCTTGAAATGAGGACCCCAATCTGTGCCCACAACGCCTAAGTATTTCTCCGGCGCATAGCTCTTCATCGAGGAGTTCAGATTCCATGCGTAAATACCGGCCTCTTCAGCCACGGCTATGACGGATGGCGTGTCTTGTGCATTGGAGAAAATCACATCAGCGTCTTGCGATATCAGGGCCTTGGCGGCTTCTTGTTCCGAGGCCGGATCAAACCAACTGTTGACCCAGACAACGCTCATTTCAATCTCAGGATCAACCGATTGCGCCCCCAGCATGAAAGCATTGATCGAGGTAATCAGTTCCGGGATTGCAAAGGCACCGACGCAACCCAGCTTTTTCGATTTGGTCAGCGACGCGGCCGCCATCCCCATCAGATATGTACCTTGCCAGTATTTCGCGGTGAATGGCGCAAAGTTTGGTTCTGTAAGGAAACCGGAAGCGTGGATAATCGATACATCCCGGCGACGCTTGGCGATCTGGATCCCGCCATTCTGGTACCCGAAGGACCCAAGCAAAAGAACGGTATTGCCTTCATTGACCAGCCCGTTGGCGATCCTGTCGGCATCGGGGCCTTCAGCAATGTTTTCCAGCACGGTGACTTCGATCTTGTCACCATACGCTTCTTGCACACTGCGCACCCCTTCCATCAGCGTGTGCGACCAGCCGACATCTGCCTCCGGCGAGGGCAAAACCACCCCCATTTTCAGCGTGTCTTGGGTCAGTGCGCGCATCGGCAGCGCAATGGCTGTGGTGGCCGCGAGCGAGGCTTTTAAGAATGAGCGGCGTTTGACGTTTTGTGACATTTAAAGTCCCTCTGTGTTTGGCAGTATTGTGTGAAGTGTTGCTTCGGCGGCGGCAAAAAGCGCGCCTTCGTCAAGATGTGGAAAGGCACCATCGCGCCAGACAACGCGCCCATTGATCATCGTCAGATCCACAGGCGCGCCGATACCGACTTTGGCAATCAAGCTGATCGGATCGTGACGCGTGCCCACATAATCCAGTTTGCGTGTATCGATCGCAAAGAGATCTGCTGCCATGCCCACCCGTAAAGCACCGATGTCAGAGCGCCCGAGCAACGACGCCCCACCCTCCGTCGCGTAGGACAGAAATCGCGCGGGTTTTGGCACCGGGTCTACGCGGCTTTGAGCGGCAAGACATTGCAACATGTAGGACGAATGCACGCAGTGCATGAGGTTGGAATTGTCGTTTGACGCGGCCCCGTCACAACCCAGCCCCAAACGCAGGCCCAAGGCCTCCATGGCCGGGATATCAGTCACCTCGGCGCCCACCAAATAGACGGGTTCCGGGCAATGCGACACCCCCGTACCAGAGGCGGCCATTTGGGCAAGCTCAGTGCGCGACAACTCCCATCCATGGGCGTAAAACGTATCAGGACCCGCAAAACCAAGCGCTTCGCAATAGTCGACCGTCCGCATCCCATGGATCTCTTCAATCACCGGGCTTTCACCTTCGCCCACATGACTGTGCAGGATTACGCCCTTGTCGCGCGCCAGGACTACGGATTGAACAAAAGTGTCGCGATAGCAATTCACCGGCTGGCACGGTGCCACAGCAACCTGCCGCATCGCGAGAGGCGCGGCGTCGTGGTAGGCGTCGATTACCCGCTCGCAATCGGCGATGAAGGCGTCGGTGGTCTCCAGCATCTCATCTGGAATGGTGCTGCCTTTGGACTTTGGCAGGGTATTGCCCCCGCGCCCTGCATGAAAACGCATGCCCATGAGTTCTGCCGCTTCGAACTGGCGGTCAATGATGCGCGATCCGGCATGGCGCGGAAAGCAATACTGATGATCAAAGGCCGTGGTGCAGCCGTGCTTGATCAACTCGGCCATCGCCACCACGGAGCTGTAGTAAAAACAATCCTCGGTCAGCCGTGAAAAGATCGGGTAAATCCGGTCCAGCCATTCGATTACAGAATAACGTGTCCAATCCAGCTCCTCTCGGTTGCGTACGAAACACTGAAAAAAGTGGTGGTGTGTGTTCACAAGCCCCGGGTAGACAAAAAACCCCGCGCCATCGATGACCTCCACCCCTGCTGGTGCCGATTGGCTTAGATCCGGGCCGATTTCTAAAATCACGCCGTTGTCACACAGAATGTCCTGGCCCCAAAGCACCGCTTCGGAAGCAGAGGTGACAATAGCGTCGCAGCCTTTGAACAGCACCGCGCTCATCGGCTTACCTCTAGTTCGTGCAAGCGGTGGATGCCTGGCATTTCGATAAACCCGGGCAGAGACCTAATGGCGCGCATCCACAGCCGAATAGATGGGTAAACGTCAAGGCTGACGCCACCGTCAGGGGCCAGCGCCACATTTGGAAAACACGCGATGTCCGCAATGGTAGGAGTGGCGCCCGTCAGAAAGATGTGGTTGTCAAACCGCTGTTCCGTCAGGTGTTCTTCAAGCTGGCGCAGCTGTTTCACACCCGTGCGCCTCACAGCCTCGATATCCGCATCGTAGCTCAGGATGTCGTGCAACCGTGCGAGGCCGAGGCTTGCGTTCAGATCCTGCGCAAAAGACAGCCATGCCGCGTCGTCTCCCCTCCATGTCGGCGCGTCCTTTGTCAAATGCGCCAGCATATCCGCGCTCTCTGTCAGCACCCGTTCACCGTCGCACAAGATCGGCAAGGTTCCGGCGGGGTTCAACGCTAACATTTCGGGCGATTGATGCTCTCGTGCAGGATGGAAAATCACAGCGTGTAATGTCAGCCGCTTGCCCAGAAGAGCCGCCAGCAGACGTACCTTGTAGCAACTGGCGCTGAGGACGTAGTCGTAAAGGATCATGCCGCCACCAGCTGCGCACCATAGGAATAGCCGATCCGTTTGAGCCAGCGCCGATAGGCAACAGATGTCATATCCGCTTGCGTTGGCACTTCCATGCCAGGATCAAGCGGCAGCTTTCGGGGGATCTGGTTTTCCAGGATCGACCGGTCCTGCATGAAGATCAGCTGCTGGAAACTGACCATTTCCGCCATTGTGCTTTCGTCATCATAGAGCGCCATCCAAGGCCAGACCTCGCACCATTCCTCTGTCAGAGGTTGAACAAAAAGGGTGATCACATCCCACTCCCCAGGACGCGGCGGGCAGGTTTTATAGAGTACTGCGCAAGTTGGCGCTGGCACCCGGTACATGTACTCGGTGGTGATGCCCGCGGCGGCTGATTTCGCGGCCTGTGGCTGGAAGAATTTCACTTTGGTCGCCCAAACCTCATCTTCCTCCTCGCGGATATCCACCTCATAGCGCGACACTTCGGTATGCGGTTCGGCCCCCAGAATGTCGGTATGCACAAAAGGAAAATGCGCGATGTCCAAAAAGTTCTCAACCGCGCGCAGGGGCGAACATTTCACGCGCACCGAACCTACGTCGACCAATTGACGACCCGGCGTGTTCGCCTCAGGGATCGTGAAAAGATCACATTTCGGCTGGCCTGGGCTCGTCCAGAGGTGGCCGAACCGCTCAACCGTCGACAGACTTTTCCCAGCCTGATCCTCGACCCAGTACTTCGTGCCATCGCGACCCACAGTTATGGGGCACCCCAACAGCAAAGTTTGGCGCGCCGTATCAATGCCCGACAGCAAGCCAACCGGATACCAATGATTGTCAACGGCGGGCGTCATGTGTTTTCCTCTAGCTCTTTGCGCATTTTTTCCAAATGGCGCGAAACCTGTTTCAGATCCTGATCGGGGTTGGCCAGGGCATGGAGCATGCAGCTCGTGTTGCCTCTTGGCTGTAGTGCAAGCGCCAAATCAAAAACCCCTCCGACAACAATCACCGACGCAGGCGTGCATTTCAACTTGGAGGCCAAAACTTCGGCGGAAGTAGCAACCTCCAAGGATCGAACAGGCAGGCGTCCCCCCAGAGACGGCGGTGCCTCAGATGTGGGCTGCAAAGCGATCCAGACCATCCCATCCACTTCCATACAGGCATAATCTTGGGCGCAGATCGTTTTAGGCGGCGTCAAAATCGGATGGGCCGGAATGTACGCACAGGACCCCGACTCATCGTACTGCCAACCGTGGTAGATGCATGCCAGCGTTTCACCCCGCACGAACCCATGCGACAAGCGCATACCGCGGTGCGGACAGCGATCACCCCAGGCATGAAAAACGCCCGATGCACTGCACCACACGGCCAGATCCACGTCCCCTACCCGGCGCGGCGCGACCGTACCGGCTGGTATATCTGTGCGCAATCCGACAGCGACCCAGTCCACAAAACCCCCAATTATCCAGCTCCGAACCTAATGGAGCAAAAAGTTGAACATCAAGGCATCTGACCAATTTCTGTGCACATTCCACCCGAGGTTGGGTGTAAAACAAAGCATTGCTGAGAAGTTAGTCAATTTCAGGTGCCAGCCATATTCAAGCTGCTCACACAAACGCTCTTGGGCCCCAGACTACAGGCCAGTGCAAAAGCTTCCAGCATTTCATCTTCTCCCTCGGCCTTTACAGTCATCATTCCTGACGACGCTTCCGTGATCTCGAAAACGACATCCAGTTTGCGGGCATGACGTTCCATCCATTCAGGAAAGTCCGGGCTGCAGACCTGACCGATCAGTTGAAACGTCACGTGACTAGCGTCTGCATCCATGAGACCTGTTCCCTTGTAGGTTATTAAAGACATCGGAACCTGCTCGATGTCACCTGGCCTAGCCAAGCAGTCATATTCACGACTTCGCCAGTCCTTCTAAATCGTGCTTCACGCCAAGTAGTCCAAACGCCTAGTTTCGTTGCAAGGAATGTCGCTTTTTTGCAGCTGTCATCCGCCCTACCCGAGAATGTCTTTGAGCGATGCGGTTTGCGTAGTCGCCTTTCGCAAATCCAGTGCCGCGTGAAGGTCTGTGATATGGCGGCTCATGATTTCCTCAGCTTGAGCTGCATCGTTGTTCTCGATGGCTGAAACCAAACCATGATGTGCGTGGCGATCGCACAGAGCACTTTCCTGTTTCCAATAAAGCGCAACAATCAAGGAAGAGCGTGCGATTAACGTTTCAATGAAACTGGCAATCGTGGCCTGGTCCGCTATGCGTGCGATATGCACGTGCAACTGACCTGATAGAAATAGCGCGCGCCCTCGATCACCTGCAGAAAGGGCTTCATGCTCCATATCGATGTGCTGTTCAAGAAACGCGATGTCGTCTTTTGTCGCTTTCAGGGCGGCGGACTTTGCAGTTCGCGGCTCGAGCAGCGCACGAGCTTCGAACACCTCGCGCGCCTCGTCGGGTGTTGGCTTGGCAACGAACGCTCCGCGATTTCGATGCGTTTCAACAAGTTGGCAGTGCGCCAAGGACTGCAGCGCTGTGCGGATGATTGTGCGAGAAACACCGTAGATTTCGGCCAATTCATCCTCACCAAGTTTTGTGCCGGGAGACAGACGGTGCTCGTGTATGGCGCGGGACAAATAGTCACTGACAAGCTCACTTGTCGGCGGCTTTCTGTCGAGTGGTGTGGCCGGCGTATCGGGTGTCAGCATAATTGTACCCCTTTGCCTCATTGTGATGCCAACAAACTGTCTGTTGGACAAGAGCACCCCTATTGAATGCAAAATAATACTCAAGTTGTATACAATATTTCGATTAAATGTTAATCATATCCAACTCAAAGCGATTAATTATATAGCAGCCAGCGATGCCGGGACGGTTTTCACACCTGTTGTGCTTTTCAACACGGCTGCGGCCAGCCCTCATAACTTAAAGCGGGGAAACTATGAACGCAAACAAGCAAGATCTGGAATTGGTGTCACTCACCAAGCGCTACGGAAATACGGTTGCCGTGTCCGCCATCAGCCACCATTTCCAAACCTCAAGCTATACCTGTTTGCTCGGGCCTTCCGGCTGCGGCAAATCGTCAACACTGCGGATGATCGCAGGACATGAAACGGTGAGTGAGGGGTCGATCCTTCTGGGTGGACGCGACATCTCCGGTCTCGCCTCGGCCAAACGCGGCACGGCCATGATGTTTCAAAATTATGCTTTGTTCCCGCATCTTAGCGTTCTCGACAACGTCTCCTTCAGCCTCAAGATGAAAGGTGTTTCCAAGGTGGAACGTCACGCCAAGGCCGGCGAAATGCTGGAATTGGTTGATTTGACATCCTTGATGGATCGGTTGCCGGCACAATTGTCCGGCGGACAGCAACAACGCGTTGCGCTAGCCCGCGCATTGATCACCAGACCGCAGGTTTTGCTACTGGACGAACCGCTTTCGGCGTTGGATCCCTTTCTGCGTATCCGCATGCGCAGCGAACTGCGCAAGCTGCAAAAAGAACTAGGCATCAGTTTTTTACACGTCACGCATGGTCAGGATGAAGCCCTCGCTCTTGCCGATGAAATCGTGGTGATGAACAACGCAGTGATCGAACAGGCGGGCCCTGCACGTGAAATTTTCAACACGCCAAAAACGAAATTTGTTGCGCAATTCATGGGCGGTCACAATGTTATCGCATTGCCGGAAGGCAATGTCGCCATCCGCACCGATGCGGTGTCCACCACCGCACCCCAGAAAGGTCGGTTGGACGCCAATGTGCTGACGATCGAGTACCAGGGCACGCACGTGTCGATCCTCACGAAAATTGCCGGTGATCAAGAGGTTACAGCGCTGATGCCTGACGCTGACTTCTTTGCCAAACCCCATAACCCAGGTGATCAGATTGGTTTGATCTGGGATCCGAAAAATCAACACCAAGTGACCGCATGAAAAGCGGCATATAGAAGCGACAAGGAGAGACACTATGACAAGATACACCAAGAGAAACGGACTGAGCAGGCGCACATTGCTGAAGACCGGCGTTGCGGCAGCGGCAGGCACAGTGGCCGCCCCGATGGTCTGGGCCCAATCCAATATCGTCTTGCGGCAAGCGGGCACCGGAGTTTCGGCGTTCAACGAAATTGCGGAAAAAGCGTTTGAAGACCTTGGGATCACGATGGAAATGACGGCATTGGATTCCGACAGTGTGACGCAACGTGTGGCCACCCAGCCCGACAGTTTTGACATTGCCGACATCGAATACTGGATCTGCAAAAAGGTCTGGCCCACGGGCAACCTGCAGGCCATGGATACTTCCAAGATCGCCAATTATGATAAAATCGCAGGGACCTTCCGCAGCGGGAAGCTGACCCCGACAAGTGAGATTGCCCAAGGCACCGCGCCTCATACTGTGGGGTTTGTCGAAGGCAGTGACGGCAAGTCATTTGTTGACAACGAGTCCGGTTGGATGACTCTGATCCCGACGATCTACAACGCGGATACTCTTGGCATTCGTCCGGACCTCATCGGGCGCCCTATCAGCAACTGGTCAGAACTGCTGAACCCTGAATTCAAAGGCAAAGCATCGATCCTTGACATCTCATCCATCGGTATCATGGACATGGCGATGGTCGTGGAATCCATGGGTGAATACAAATACCCCGACAAGGGCAACATGACAAAGGAAGAGATCGACCTCACACTCGGCATCTTTACCGAAGCCAAGAAAAACGGTCAGTTCCGCGCCTTCTGGAAGTCTTTCGATGAAAGCGTGAACCTGATGGCGTCTGGCGAGGTGGTAATCCAGTCAATGTGGTCACCTGCCATCACGGCGGTTCGGTCGCAGGGCATCCCATGTGTCTATCAGCCGCTGGAAGAGGGCTACCGGTCCTGGGGCGGCGGAATGGGCTTGGCGGCAAGCCTCGAAGGCGCCAAGCTTGATGCGGCATATGAGTACATCAACTGGTATCTGAGCGGCTGGGTCGGTGGTTTCCTTATGCGTCAGGGATATTACTCTGCTGTTCCGGAAACCTCGAAACTCTTCATGTCCGAGGACGAATGGGGCTTCTGGTACGAAGGCAAAGAGTCTCAAGGCGACATTGTCAGCCCGAGCGGCGCTGTGCTCGAAGGACCCGGTGCAGTCCGTGACGGTGGATCCTTCATCGAACGGATGGGCGCCGTCGCCTGCTGGAACTCTGTCATGGATGAGAACCAGTACATGGTGCGCAAATGGAATGAGTTCATCGCAGCCTGACATGGTCGGGGGCGCGGGTCTGCGCCCCCTGTTCATTCCCCTTCTCATCGCGTCGGAAGCCCATGCAAAAAATCCTCAAGAACAGTGCGGTTACCGGGTGGTTGATGGTATCACCTCTTGCAGTTGTTCTGTTTTTTTTCCTTGTGCTGCCCATCGCGATGATCCTGATAGTCAGCTTCTGGCAAGCGACCGAATTCTCGATCATTCCGGCCTTTCAGTTTGACAACTATGAGTTCCTTTTCGGCTCACCGGTCACCTACACTGTTTTCATCAACACGTTTAAATACGCCATTTTGACGTGGATTTTCACCTTTCTTATCGGCTTTACGGTTGCCTATTACCTGGCCTTTCATATTCGCAGCCTGACATGGCAAATCGCGCTGTTTTTGCTGTGCACCATCCCCTTTTGGACCTCCAACATCATCCGCATGATCAGTTGGATCCCGTTTCTGGGCCGCAACGGCATCGCCAATTCCACCTTGATCTCATGGGGCGTGATTGATGAGCCGCTGGAGTGGTTGCTGTTCAGCGATTTCTCAGTCGTATTGGCTTTTGTGCATATCTATACGCTCTTTATGGTTGTCCCGATCTTCAACACCATGATGCGGATCGATAAATCCCTGATTGAGGCGGCGCGCGACGCCGGTGCCAGCGGCGCACAAATTCTTTGGAACGTTATCTTGCCCCTGACAAAACCTGGCATCATGATCGGTACGATCTTTGTGGTCACACTGGTCATGGGCGATTTCTTCACAGTGCGGATCATGTCTGGCAGCCAATCCGCCAACGTCGGACGGCTCATCTCAAACGACATTTCCCTGCTGCAATACCCATCGGCTTCGGCGACCGCGATTGTGCTGCTGCTGACTGTCCTGATCGTCATTGGGATCCTGCTACGCTTTGTCGACATCCGAAAGGAGCTTTGACATGGAACCGCGCTCCCGTTCTTTTTACGTTCTGACCGGCTTTTTCGTACTGTTCATTCTGTTCCTTTATGGCCCCACGCTCACCATCGGGATCCTGTCGTTTCAAGGACCCGGCGGCGGGCTGACCTTCCCCATGCGCGGTGTCTCTTTGCACTGGTTTTACGACCTTTTCGAACAGCAAGCGGTTGGCGACATTTGGGGCAGCTTTCGCCGGAGCCTAGTGCTGGGCCTGATGGTCATGGTGACTACCATCGTTGTTTCCGTCATGGGCGGGTTGGCGTTTCGCAAAAGGTTCCCCGGATCATCCATCCTGTTCTATCTGATTGTCACTGCACTGGTGATCCCGTCGATCCTGATCTCCCTGGGCGTCGGATTGCTCTTTTCTCAGGCCGGGATCAATGTGCATTGGGCAACCTCAGGCTTTGGCGCGCAGCTGACCTGGACCCTGCCCTTTGGTCTTTTGATCATGTTCGCGGTGTTTAACCGATTTGACAAAAGCTACGAAGAAGCCGCCCGTGATCAGGGGGCCACTGCATGGCAGACAGTCCGCTATGTCGTTCTGCCCATCATCGCGCCCTCACTGATTGGTGTGGCCCTTTTCGGTTTCACGCTCAGTTACGACGAATTTGCGCGCACCCTGCTGACATCAGGGAGCAAGAACACCTTGCCGTTAGAAATCTACGGCATGACAACGAATGTGACCTCTCCAGTGCTCTATGCGCTCGGTACTTTGACCACGGTCTTTTCACTTTTGGTAATCGGTCTTTTTCTTGGTATTGCCCTTTGGTTCAACCGACGCCGTACGGCGCAAGGGAATGATGCTGGCAAGGGCATGGTATGATCGTCATCATCAACCCGAACAGCACCACGTCTATGACGCAAACCATGTTGGCAACTGCGAAAAAAGCCAGACCTCTCAGCCAGATCGAAGCCTGGACATCCCATGATGGACCAGCCGCCATTCAAGGCCCAGAAGACGGCGAGGCCTGCGTGCCGCCGCTGCTCGAATTGGTGGCAAAGGCCTCAGATCAAGGTGCGCGCACAATTATCATCGGATGTGCGGATGACACAGGGCTTGCAGAGGCTCGAAAACAAGCAACCTGTCCGGTCATCGGGATCGGACAGGCCGGATATCATATGGCAACTCTGGCGGGGCCTCGGTTTTCCGTGGTTACGACGGTGCCAGAGGCGGTTCCGGTTTTAACCCGAAACATCGAGCGCTACGGCCTGAGCCGCCACCTTGCCAAAGTACGGGCAGCGGACGTTCCTGTCTTGGCGCTTGAAACAGATCCTGAAGCCTCGGCCAATCGTGTGCTGCAAGCAATAAAACAGGCTCAAGAAGAGGATGCCGTTCAGTCTGTTGTTCTGGGATGCGCAGGCATGTCTCATATTCCCGCCTGCGCCGGCCCTGATATCAAAATCCGCCTGATCGACGGCCTCCGCGCTGCCATCCGCATCGGAGTGATGCTTTGACCTAATCTTGTCTGCCTCGGGCCTGCGTGGAAGTAGACGCCTACCTGAAGCGTTCTCTGAGCGCCCTGCCTTGGTAACCTTTGGGCACGAACCTGGCCGTCCATTATGAAGCGTCGGAGCTCACTACAACGCCTTGTGAATGCTGCGATGAAATCGTCGGACGCGGCCTCGCCCACCCTAAAAGTAAAAACGAGGCTTCGAAGCCTCGAGAAGCCGCATCGATTGAGGATGCCAAAGCGATTTTTGACGCGCGCGTGTAAGCTGCCACCGACCGACTGACCCTGTCCTTGAATTGCCGAGAGCTACGTCACACCTGGTTTGCCGCTGTAGGCAGGTTGTCGCTATGCTTTTAACTCTGGCATGGGTGATGAACCGGTCTGAACGCGTACAAAAAAAGACATCTTTCGTCGGCGTAATAAGAGATTTTTCGCGAGATCTGTAACGGCTAACTTCTGTTACTTCTGCATCTGTCACCCCACCTCGCGTCAACTAAGAGGCGAGAGTCGCCGTTGAGAAAGCTTCTTCTGTTCAAGCGGGATACCTCATAAGTTTTTCACTTTGTCCTGACGGCGCACCTCAAACTGTTTGTGTCGCACAGCGCACCAAGCAGTTGCAAAGCTCACTTACGGTTCAATTCCGACTTTGGGTTTGATACAAGTCAACGCAGGCTAACCGCTATTTCCGATACGTTTGCGATAATGGAAAATGAGGAGATGAACATGCGTTTTCTTGCTATTGTTTTATTGTGCTTTGGAAGCACACTATCCGCACAGGATCTGGACGAAGGCCAAGAACTCTTTGGCTTGCATTGCGCGGCCTGCCACGGACGCGAAGCCAAAGGAAACGGGCCAATGGCACCAGTTCTTCTGGTTCAGCCTTCGAATCTGACAAAACTATCAACCACAGCAGACGGCGTCTTTCCGGTTTACCGCGTGGTCAAGCGCATAGATGGCCGCGATCCGTTGGTCAGCCACGGCAGCGACATGCCGGTCTACGGTTGGTTTTTTGAGGGACAGGACACTGCCATCGCCGCCGAAACCGGACAGCCGATCATGACCAGCAAACCCGTTGCAGACCTTGTAGCATGGCTGCAAACCATTCAGGAATAGCAAGATCCTTCACGACGTGGCGCGCGGATCCAGAATGCGCGCGATCACGCCACTTTTGGTGATCTGACCAACCTGAGCGCCGTTCTCTTGCACGCCAATTGGGTCATCCGTCTGCAACAGTTTGCGCATGACTTCTTCCACACCCATATCTGACGGAACGCTCTGATCAGTAGGTCCACTTGCGGGTTCCATCACATCGCCGGCGCTGAGGACACCCAACGGGTTCATGTGAGCTACGAAGTCGGCCACATAGTCATTGATCGGATTGGAAAAAATCTCCTGCGGAGAACCACATTGAACGATGCGCCCGCCTTCCATGATGGCAATGCGGTCGCCCAGCTTGAACGCCTCATCCAGATCGTGGCTGACAAAAATAATTGTCCGCTGGAGGTCGCGTTGCAGGTCAAGCAGTTCGTCCTGCAAACGAGTTCGGATCAACGGGTCGAGGGCAGAAAAGGGTTCGTCCATCAGCAGGATCGGCGCTTCCGTCGTGAAGGCGCGCGCCAAACCTACACGCTGCTGCATGCCGCCCGAAAGCTCGGCCACTTTCCGTTCCGCCCATTCTGACAGGCCGACGAGCTCAAGCTGTCGGTCTACACGCGCATAACGGTCACTTTTGGGAATATCCGCCAGCTCAAGACCCAAAGCGACGTTTTCGCGCACGCTGCGCCAAGGCAAGAGTCCAAACTGCTGGAAAACCATCGACACGCATTCACGCCGCACCCGTCGCAGATCGTTGGGCGTGCTATGGGTCACATCACAGGACCAATCACCATCAAACACCCGCACCGCGCCACGCACCACCGGGTTCAATCCGTTTACCGCACGCAGCAACGTTGATTTCCCCGACCCGGATAGCCCCATCAACACCAATATTTCACCGGCCTGAACGCTCAAGGAGCAATTGTGAACCCCGAGCACCTGATCGGTTGCTTCTTGCACTTCAGCGCGTGATTTCAGCGCATCCATCTCAGGCAGCGCTGTTTTCGGCGCATTGCCAAACACGATAGAAACATTGTCAAATTCAACTGCATTGGTCATTTGCGATCCACCCGCAGCATCCGGTCGAGCATGATCGCGACAACAACGATGATAAATCCGCTTTCAAACCCAAGTGACGTGTTCACCTGGTTCAGTGCGCGCACCACCGGCACGCCTAGCCCGTCCGCGCCAACGAGCGCCGCAATCACGACCATGGAGAGCGACAGCATGATGGTCTGATTCAGGCCGGCCATGATCTGGGGCAGCGCGTAAGGCAATTCAACTTTCCATAGTTTCTGCAAAGGCGTGGCTCCAAAGGCATCGGCGGCTTCGAGCAAAGGCTGAGGCGTCGAACTGATCCCAAGGTGCGTTAGCCTGATGGGCGCGGGCACCACAAAGATCACCGTTGCGATCAGGCCGGGCACCATCCCGATCCCAAAAAATACAATCGCTGGAATAAGATATACGAAAGTCGGCAAGGTTTGCATTAAGTCCAGAACCGGTCGCATGGCCTGAAACAGACGCGGACGATGAGCCGCTGCGATACCGATGGGAACACCAACCGCCATGCAGACCACACAGGCAGAAAGCACAAGCGTGATGCTTTCCGTCATTTCTTCCCAATAGTCCTGATTGAGAATGAACAGAAAACCGAGGACCACGAAGACACAGATTTTCCAGCTGCGTTGCAAGAACCAAGTGCCAGCGACAAACGCCGCGATGATGATAAAGGGATGAGGCGTCTGGAGCACCCAGAGGATCAAGTCGATCATTCCTTCCATAAAAACAGCGAGTCCGTCAAAGAACCATTCACCGTTTTCCTGGAGCCAGTCAAAAAAAGCTGCTGCTGTCTTGCCGACAGGTATTTTCGTTTCGGTCAGCCATTCCAGCAAAACACGCACCCCTCTTTACGGAGAAACCCCGCCATTTGCGCAATGGCGGGGTCCTTGTTTTAAAGTCCCAGTGCGGTTTTGACAGCAGCCACACTGTCGCCACCATCCAAGGTGGTCACCCCGTCCAACCATGCCGTAAACGTATCGGGATTGGCTTTGAGCCAGCCTGTCGCCGCGTCGCTGGGATCGGTGCCGTCGTTCAGAATGGCGCCCATGATTTCGTTCTCCATGGCCAGCGTAAAGCTGAGGTTGCCAAGTAGTTTACCTACATTCGGGCACTCGGCGCTGTAGCCTTTGCGCGTGTTTGTGAAAACGGACGCACCGCCCAGGTTAGGCCCGAAAAAGTCATCGCCGCCAGTCAGATACCCCATATCAAAGTTCGCGTTCATCGGGTGCGGTTCCCACCCCAGAAAAACGATCGGCTCGTCCTTTTTGGTCAAGCGTTCGACCTGCGCCAACATCCCCTGCTCGGAGCTTTCCTTGACTTCGAAATCCTTGAGACCAAAAGCATCCGCGTCGATCATCGACTGTATCAACCGATTGCCGTCATTGCCGGGTTCGATACCATATATCTGACCATCAAGTGCATCGGCGTGGGTTGCGATATCAGAAAAGTCTTTGATGCCAAGGTCTTTTGCCGCCTTGTTGACCGCCAAAGTGTATTTCGCGCCCGCGAGATTCTCGCGCACGGTATCCACGGTGCCTTCTTCACGGTAAGGGGCAATGTCGGCTTCCATTGTCGGCATCCAATTGCCCAGGAACACATCGACGTCGCCCTGCGCCATTGAGGTATAGGTCACCGGTACAGACAAAACCTTGATGTCCGTTTCGTAGCCCAGCGCATCCAGAACGACGGTTGTCGCGGCGGTTGTGGCCGTGATGTCGGTCCACCCCACGTCAGAAAAGGTCACAGCCGTACAATCTGCTGCGGCCGCTCCGGCCACTGCGCTGAATGCCAGCGCGCTCACAGTAATTTTGAAATTCATTTGTTTGGATCTCCCGATTGATTTTTCTATATCAATGCGCAGGTTGCTCGAGAGCGTCAAGGCGAAAGCCCGCGCTGCACAATGTGCCTATTTGCCCAACAAAGAAGAGAAATGACGGGAGTGTCAGTCGTCAAGCGCTCGAAAAACCCCAATAATTCTTTTGATTTCACCCTCTACATCTGCGCGCGCGAGACCAAAGGACTCTACGTTGACCGTATCTCCTTTACGGTTAATGATGCGATGCTTGAAATGAAAGTCGCCGCCTTCTTTAGCAACTTTTGAGACGAGACTTTCAACCTTTCCGCGATCTTCAGGATGATAGTAGTCCAAGCCCTTGGACAGGTCCGGCGGCGGTCCATCTGGGTCTTCGCCATGGATGCGGTATACCTCGGCAGACCAGTGAACGGCGTTAGTGTCCAAATCGACGGCCCAAAACCCAACTTTTGCCAAGTCCTGCAGCAAGGTCAGCTGACCCAGAGCGTCTTCCGCCTTATCACGCGATGCAATGATGTCTGTAATATCCGTGCCAACGGAATAGATTGAAGGTTGTTTCCGTGATGGGTCTTCTATCAGGAAACTTTCTGTGCTCATCCAGTGCTTGTGTCCGTCATTTTTGCCGACGACGGCGGTAACATCTTGCAGGCACCCGGCAGGAGATTTCCTCAACTCTGTGTCACGCCCGCTGATGGCTTCAATGGTCTTTTCGTCCGCAATCTCCGAGAGGTTCCGGCCCTCTGCCTCCCGACGCGTCGTACCGAGAACACCGGCGGACTTCTGACTGATTCTCAGTACGGTGCCATCTTGCGCCCGATTCAACATGTAGATTTCGGCATGGTCGAGCATCAGATCGAGTTCCTGTGCAAGACCAGGAAACTCGGAAACCACCATCGTCGACCCCTTCATCTGACCACGCATGTCAAAGAACGGCGAACACGTCAGTTTGAACCGTCCGCCGTTCGAGGTGAATTCTCTCGAAATGGGTTCGCCCAGTTTGAGCGTCTCGTTACAGATCGGCGCGAGCGCCGGACAATTTTCGGGCAAAACGCATTGGCTCACGTGCGGCGTCAGGACCGGCCGAGACAGGTTGAACATTTCTGCGGCCGCATTTGTTGCCTGAGAGATTTGCAATGCCGTATCCAACACCATGATCGCCAAAGGTGCCGTTTCCAGCACCGACATCAATTCGCCGGTACGCCCGCTCAGCTCAGCGGCGGTAACTTGCAATTCTTCATTGACCGTTATCAGTTCTTCATTGGTGGATTGCAGCTCTTCGTTGGACGTCTCCAACTCTTCGTTGGTCGCTTGCAATTCTTCGTTGGTGGATTGAAGTTCCTCGTTGAGTGATTGCAACTCTTCATTGGAGGTCTCCAATTCCTCAATGGTTTGCTGCAATGCCTCCCGCGTGGTGGCGACCTCATCCTCCAACAGACGGATTCTGTCGCTTTCAAAAGTTTCATCCCCAGATTGCTCCGGTTTTATCAAGTTCCGGGCCCGATCGACCTCAACCTCGCTAAAGACAATCAGCGCTGCGCGCTCATTCAGATCGCGGGCGATGATCGGGTACACATCAAGACGGATTTCAGCATCATCATCGTCCGCCAGAAGATGTCGCACGCCAGAGCGATGCTCACAGTTTTTCAAAGCAAGGGTGACCAGACTGCGTGCTTCCTCACGAAACGGCCTACGCAACAGATCAATGTGCATTTTAAGGTTACTGGTTTCATTGATCTCTATGAATGAGCTGACGTTGCCGTAGATCCGGACAATCGAATATTCGCTGGTTACAAGCACCGAATTTTTGCCCAAAGCGAGCGCAAGCGCCTCGAACATCTGGCGGTCGGTTGAGTCGCCCGGTTGAGTAACCTGTGCTGGCGTCGGTATGCGCCGGGACTGCGGAACATTACGCGGGTTGGCAAAGGCTGTGTTCTCAGACCGCCGAATAGACCGACGGCGGTAAATATGTGCCGACTGGCTGTCTTGAATAAACAGTTCATCGGAACCGGCCACAGTTTCTGCCGTGCCCAAAAACATGAGAGAGGTGTCCGTCAACGCATAGTGAAACCGCGACATCACTTTGTGTTGAAGCGCATTACCAAAATAAATCAACAGGTTGCGGCAGCATAGTAGATCGACCTTTTGAAACGGCGGATCCTGACACACATTGTGATCAGAGAATAAAATCGCAGAGCGAAGAGAGTCGATGACACGAATGCCATCGTTTTGCTGGATGAAGTAGCGATCTGCCAGATTCTTGGGAATATCATTCAAAGCAGCCATGCCGTAAACGCCTTTCCGGGCCACTTCCAACGCATCCTTGTCAATGTCCGTCGCGAAAATCTGGACATATTCCTTCAGATGTATCTTTGGTCCTCCCAAAGCTTCTGAAAGCAAAATCGCGATCGAATAAGCTTCTTCGCCCGTCGCACAGCCAGCAATCCAGACTCGAAAAGGAGAGGTAGGTTTTTTCTCCAAAAGCGATGGCAAAAGCTCTCTGAGCGCTTCAAATTCGCTTTTGTCGCGAAAAAACCGGGTTACAGATATCAGCAAGTCCTTGAACAGCGCATCAACCGCGTTTGGATTGACCCGGCAGAACTGCGTATAGTCTTCGTGACTTTCTATCCCGAGCGCGATCATGCGGCGCTCGATCCTACGATTAATCGTCGTTTGTTTGTACTCGCGAAAGTCAACACGGGTGCGTGCCAACAGAATTTGCAACAAATCCGATGATGGACTTCTTTCGCTGGTTTCCTGCCTGAAATCATCAAAATCTCGAGGCGATGTCAGGATTTTCTGCAAATGGGTGCCGATTTCAAATGGGCGCAAAACCAGGTCGACACACCCGGTTTGCATCGCAGACATTGGCATCCCGTCATACTTTGCGCTTTCTGTGTCCTGCGCAATTGTGATGCCGCCAGCCTCCCGGATCGCCTGAACCCCATATGCACCGTCGGTACCGGTTCCAGACAGTATAATTGCCATCGACTTCTCGCCATGCGTGTCAGCGAGACTCAGCAAAAATCTGTCTACGGAAGGCTTGGGAGAGGCCACCTCATGGCTGGGGTCGACGAGACATAGTCTTCCATCTTCGTAGATCACATCCGTTTTGGGCGGCGTTACATAAATGACATTCGGCTGCGGCACCGATCCATCTACAACATCTTCGACAACGAGGCTGGTTTGACGGGCTACCAACTCCGTCATCAGGCTCTTGTGGTGCGGTGACATATGCTGCACGACAACATAAGTGACTTGCAAATCAATGGGCAAAGTTGCCACTAATTCTCGGATCGCTTCAAGCCCACCTGCCGATGAACCTATACCGATTATCGTTAAATCCGCTTTATCAGTCGCATCTCTATCAGTCCCATCCAAAAGCCCGCTCCCTTACTTTTTTAGGTTGAGTTTGATCTCGTCACACCCCGCCCAAGATTCACCTCGAACAACTTGAAGTTGTTTCATATGGCTCCACATAAATCAAATTTAATCAAAAGAAATTCGATCTCTCCAATTAGTTTCAATTGCACGCAACATGCACCGTACGGTGCGTTTACCTTTGGCTCCCTTTTTTAGGGCATCCTCGAAACATGATTTTTTTGTGAGTGGATAAATGAAATGGTTGACCGAACAAGCGTAATACCAATGCCATCTGATCTCTGTGATCGTGTGTTGACGCTGAACCTGTCATTAGCGGAAAACAACGAAATCACGCTGCGCTCATGTGAAGTTTTGGGGCGTGGTTTTCGCAACCGCGTGTCTTTTCAGGAAAGAAGCAAGATTGACGACATCCTTGTGGCAAGGCTTGCCCATTCTGTTCGCAAATGCATTGCGACGATTCCGGATGGGACACATGTCTTGGCAATGCCTGAATTCCTGGTTGAGTTGCCCGGACTAGTGTTATCGGGCGTGCATGTTTTGATCATGAAACTCAAGGGAGGTGTCCGAAATGCAATTTTTCGCATCAAGGATTTCATGGGTGCTCTCAACAATGCGTTTCATCAGGATATTGGCTTTCAGGAACCTTATTCGAACCATGCGGAACGGCTCGCGACAAATGTATTGGCAGATATCTGCCTGCCCCTTTTGAACATGTGTCGCGAGATGGAATACGCGCAGATTGACACCCAAGACCACTTGCCAAGCGGTTTTGCAGATCGAGCAAAAGAGTTCGAATTTCAAACTGAATTGCTAAAGCGGTTTATTTACAACGCGGGCATCGGGCATGCCAAACCCTCACAGGTGTATTTGGCGCACGACTATCAGACGCACCCCCTAGAAATGCCTTCCCCTTAGCGGATGCGTCGCTGACTTGGCGACGCGGCGTTTAGGTGGCACAAAGCAACCTAAGACAATGCTGGAGCCGAGTTTTAATGATCGTTCTGCAATCCCAAGCACTAACCGCCCATATTCTGCCCCGCGGTGCAACATTGGCCGGGCTTTGGCTGAAGGGGCGACCGCGCAGCCTTGTTCTTGGATTTTCCGATCCATTAGCATTTGACGCAGCCGCATTTTACGCAGGTGCTCTTGTGGGACCAGTTGCCAATAGGATCGCACAAGGCCGCGTCCGAATTGATGGCTACTGCTTTACAATGCCGCTCAATGAGGGGGCGAATTGCCTACATAGTGGCGATGGTGGACTGAATGAACTCGATTGGCACATTGCAGACCAGAGCCTGAATAAAGTCGTTTTAAAAGCGCACTTACCGGACACAGCGAATGGTCTCCCAGGCACGCGGTCTATCAGTGCGACGTACCAGATCGACGATGATACTCTTTGCCTAAAAATTTCCGCATTCAGCGACTGTGACACCGTGATGAACATCGCGCACCACCCTTATTGGACACTCGATGACTGTGAGGACGTCTCGCAACATTCCCTTCAGGTGCATGCGGGCCAGTATTTACCAGTTGACACGCAAAACCTTCCGACCGGTGAGATCGCCTCCGTGATCGGTTCCGACTACGATTTTCGGGAACCAAAGCCCGTTCCCGTGGACCGATCCTTAGATGCTTCGCTCTGCATTGCATCCAGACAAAGCATACAGCCCAAAGATGTCGCAATACTGACGGGCCAAAACGGGGTGCGGCTCTACATCTCCACCACGGAGCCCGGGCTTCAGGTTTACAATGGCAGCGGCTTACCCAGCGACGGCCCAAGCGCCCTTCCCGGCCAAATCATTGCTCCTTTTGCGGGCATTGCACTGGAACCGCAAGGGTGGCCAGATGCGCCAAATCATCCGCATTTCCCAACGATCTCGCTGGTCGCTGGCGCGGAATACCGACAGCAAACATGTTACCGGATTGCCAAAGAATGAGCCTAATCGCCATTTTCTGGCCATGCGCGCGCCCTTTACCCGGCAGAAACACTCATCATCTATACAGTTGAAGTGAACCTTCGCTTCTTGCGTAAAGGACTGTAACGATGAACCAAAGTAAACCCGACCCCAAACAGACACCCACGCCGCAGCCACAAGGCAGCGCCGAACGGCCCGCACCACCGCCTATCACGGATTACGCGAGCATCTAGAACCGTTTTGGCAGGTGACAATGCGTGCCGTGATCGCCTAAAACTGGTGGCATGACGACACCTGTTTCCACGATCCGCAATCTGGGGCCCGCCTACGAAAAGGCCTTCGCAGACGTTGGCATTCACTGCGCCGAAGATCTCCGCTCGATTGGGGCGGATGACGCCTATGCGCGTTTACTTCGAAACGGGACCAAACCCCATTTCATTGGGTACTACGTGCTGGTGATGGCGCTCCAAAACCGCCCTTGGAACGATTGCAAGGGCGGAGAGAAGAAAGCCCTGCGAGTCAAATTTGATGCCATCAAGGCGGCGTCGTTCGACAAAGGCCTTGATGCCTTTGAACAGATCATGGATCGGATCGGCGTGCGCCCCACGGGATGAGCTCAAAAAAAGGGCCAGCAAAAGCTGACCCCTGACTATTGCAAAACATTGAAGCTGTTGGGTTATCCCACCAGTTCCAAACCCGAAAAGAAATAAGCAATCTCTTCGACGGCGGTTTCCGGCGCGTCGGATCCGTGTACGGAGTTTTCGCCTACACTTTCAGCAAATTCAGCGCGGATTGTTCCGGGTGCCGCATCTGCTGGGTTCGTAGCACCCATAACCTCCCGATTTTTCGCGATGGCGCCTTCGCCCTCGAGCACCTGAACCACCACCGGTTCAGAAGCCATGAACTCGCACAGCTCATCATAAAACGGGCGCTCGGCATGCACCGCGTAAAAAACACCCGCTTGTGCCTTGGTCATGTGTATGCGTTTTTGCGCAACAATGCGCAGGCCTGCTTCCTCGAATTTGGCATTGATTTTGCCGGTCAGATTACGGCGTGTCGCATCGGGTTTGATGATCGAAAATGTGCGCTCAAGGGCCATGAGAGGTCTCCTGCTGGGATTAATTTGACGCGCATCTACCATGGGACCCTGCAAGGGGAAAGAGCTTTGTT
>NZ_JBGCEQ010000053.1:0-11405 GCF_045106495.1 Roseobacter sp. | reverse complement strand
ATCACGATCTCTCCATGAATGAAGAGCATCGCGATGCCCTAGGGTTACGAAAGCCCAGGCGCTAAGACCCTAGCTCAAGTCTTCGAATTTACCAAACTTTGCGCTTTTGCCTCTTTCCACCTTTCATCTAACCAGTCGGCGTAGGCTTGCATCATCTTCGTGCGACCTTCGAGATATTGAGCCTTGTTGTAGCTGGAGCGAACTTTATTTGCTGGAACGTGTGCGAGTTGCCGTTCGATCCAATCATAATTCCATCCCATCTCATTTAAGTTGGTACTGGCCGTGGTGCGAAATCCATGATGGACATGGCGATCAGAGTGGTATCCCATCCGTCGCAGCGCGCCGTTGAATGTCATTTCCGAAACCATTCGGTTTGCGTCACGGGGAGAAGGCAATACCAATTCTGAGCTGAAATCATATTGTTGTAGAAGGTGCAGAAGCTTGAGCGCTTGAGCGGGCAGGGGGACGATGTGGTCGCGTTGCATTTTCATGCGCCGACCAGGAATCTCCCACCGCGCGGCACCCCAATCGATCTCACTCCATCGCATACCACGCAGCTCTGTGTTGCGCGGAAACAGATAGGCCGACAATAAGAGCGAAGCCCCGACAATTGGATTGTTGTCACGATACCGATCTATCGCAACCAGCAGCTTGCCCACTTCTTTGGGGTCGGTGATACCAGAAAATTCGCCACGTCGGCGCGCGACCATTGCATCAATTGTAAATGCCGCCGGGTCATGTGTCACCAAACCCCGCGCGGCAGCGTAGCGGAAAACTTGTGAAAACCGTGTGCGGATTTCGTGGGCAGTCTCGACCCTTCCGGATGTTGCGATGGGATTGACGACACCAAGTATGTCTTCGGCAGTGATCGATGCGACGGTGCGATCTCCTAGTGCAGAAATAGTAACTGCAATTTGTCGATTGAGCTTAGCCAAAGTGCGCGGCGCTGGACCGCTTTGTTGTCTAAGCAAGAGGTATCCGTTGGCGACATCCGCCCAGTTCGCATTTTCCTTTTCGAGTAGGACAGCTGAACCATGTTTGCGAGTTGCCATAGCGACCACCTCAGGATTGTCGTCGCGCAAGTCTAACTTAAAAGCGGAGGCTTTAAGACGCGCGTCTGCCAGTGACGTGCGAGGATAGTCGCCGATTAGTTTTGTGCGCTGACCGCCATTCAAACGGTAGGCCAAGCGGAATACTTTTTTACCTGAAGGCATTACTTCTAAGAACAATCCCCCACCATCAGAACGCCGCACGCGTTTTTCAGATGGATGAAGTGCTCTGATTTGAGTATCTGTAAGGGGCATGTTGTACCGCGTGTTGTACGTGACTTCGAAGCGTTGCTAGAGAAGCGTACAACAAAAAAGGTCAGTTTGTACAACATTGGTACAACAAATCGGTGCGATACCTTGGTCAGGTATGTTCAGCACCCAGATCAAATTTTTGGGAATTTCATAGAAAATCAAGCACTTAGCTCTGCGATGATTTCCTATGAGAAGACCCATTGGAGCGGGCGAGGCGATTCGAACGCCCGACCCTAACCTTGGCAAGGTTATGCTCTACCCCTGAGCTACGCCCGCTTCCTTGGGTGAGCCGTGAGATAGCGGTGCTAGGGATATCCTGCAAGAGCTAAAATCCAAAAAAGCCAAAATTCTTTGAGTGCCGATCCACACTACGGCGGTCTGCCAGAGCGGTTTTCAAATGGTTTTTTGAATAAGATCCCATCGGTTCCCGAAAGGATCGCGAAAGACGGCGACCTTCCCATAAGGTTCCTCGCGCGGTATCTCTTCGAACACGATGCCGGCGTCGACAAGACTGGCATGATCCCGCGCGAAATTTTCTGTTTCGAGAAACAACCAAACCCGGCCGGCCCCTTGACGCCCTATTGCTGCTTTTTGTGTGGCGTTGTCGGCTCTTGCTAGAACGATTGAGGTGGTGGATTGCGGCGCGCGCACTTCGATCCAGCGCTTGTGGCCTTGGCACTCGTTCGCGATCACTTCAAAACCCAAAACACCACAAAAGAACGCCAGACCAGCATCGTAGTCCGGCACAATAATGGAAACGGATGCAAGTTTCATTCAGATACCAGTATGAATCGAAAGACAGAGTTTGATTTCTACTCCAGTTCTACCAGTAGATCCTTCGCGTCGATCTGACCACCGGGCGTCACATGCACAGCCATCACCGTGGCGTTGCGTTCTGCGTGGATACCCGTTTCCATCTTCATCGCCTCAATGGTGAGTAAAAGATCGCCTGCCTTGACCTTGCTACCGGTTTTTGCCGCGACAGACGCCACCACGCCGGGCATTGGTGCGCCGATGTGATTTGCATTTCCAGCTTCCGCCTTGGGGCGCTGTGCTGTTGTCGCTTTAACCAACCTGTTTGGCACCCGAATGACCCGCGGTTGCCCATTGAGCTCGAAAAACACTTTTACTTCGCCATCTTCATTGGTTTCCCCAACGGCTTGCAAACGGATTTCCAGCGTTTTGCCCGGGTCGATTTCGGCAGAGATTTCTTCGCCTGGCTCCATGCCATAAAAGAAAGTGCGTGTTGGTAGCGTCCGAACCGGCCCATATATGCGATGCCGTCCCATGTAATCGAGGAAGACCTTGGGATACATCAGGTATCCCGAAAGATCTTCGTCATCGACTGCGCGGCCTTCCATGGCATCCATGGCTTCCTTGCGCAGGGCTTCAAGATCAGCGGGTGCCAAGTGCTTTCCGGGCCGATCGGTATTGGGTTTTTCATCCTTGAGCACTTTTTTCAGGATGCCGCTAGGAAACCCCCCAGACGGCTGACCCAGATTTCCGCGCATCATGTCCACAACACTGTCAGGGAAAGAAACATCCGTGTCTGCATCTTCGACGTCGCTGCGGGTCAGGCCTTGCGCCACCATCATAAGCGCCATGTCCCCGACAACTTTTGATGAAGGGGTCACTTTGACGATGTCGCCAAACATCTGGTTCACATCGGCGTAGGTGCGCGCAACCTCTGGCCACCGATCTTCAAGACCAAGCGAGGCCGCCTGTGCCTTGAGGTTGGTGAATTGGCCGCCTGGCATCTCGTGCAAATAAACCTCTGACGAAGGCGCCTGCATGCCGGTCTCGAAGGCCGCGTAATGTCCACGAACTTCTTCCCAATAATCAGAAATTTCGCGCACTGCTTCCATGTTCAATCCCGTTTCGCGATCTGTATGGCGCAGTGCCTGCACGACGGAACCCAGTGTCGCCTGGGATGTGTTGCCAGACAACGCGTCCATGGCGCAATCCACCGCGTCAACACCTGCCTCGGCGGCCGCAAGGATTGTCGCACAGGCAACGCCTGCTGTGTCATGTGTGTGAAAATGGATAGGCAAGCCGACTTCGGTTTTCAGCGCTTTGACTAATTGTCGCGCCGCTGCCGGTTTCAAGAGGCCAGCCATATCCTTGAGGCCCAGAACATGGGCGCCCGCGTCCCGCAGATCTTTCCCCATATCCACATAGTATTTGAGGTTGTATTTGGCGCGGTCGGGGTCGTTAATGTCGCCTGTATAGCAAATCGACCCTTCGCAGACTTTGCCACTTTCAATCACCGCATCCATCGCGACACGCATGTTTTCGACCCAATTCAGACTATCAAACACACGGAATACATCTACACCGGTATTTGCCGCAACCCGCACGAATTCTTGCACAACGTTGTCCGGGTAGTTGGTATAACCAACGCCGTTCGAGGCGCGCAGCAGCATCTGCGTCATGACATTAGGGATTGCGGCGCGTAGGTCACGCAAGCGTTGCCACGGGCATTCCTGCAAAAAACGGTAGGCCACGTCAAATGTCGCGCCACCCCAACACTCTACGGAAAAAAGTTGCGGTAGATTGGCCGCATAAGCCGGAGCCACTTTGATCATATCATGGCTGCGCATCCGAGTGGCCAACAAAGACTGGTGCCCATCGCGCATGGTTGTGTCGGTAATCAAGAGCTGTCTTTGCTGCTTCATCCAGTCTGCGACGGCTTGTGCGCCTTTTTGCTCCAGCAGATTACGTGTGCCCATCATCGGTTCGGCTTTTTGCGCCGGTGGTTTGGGGTCTTTGGCATGCGCTCCAGGGCGGGGGTGGTTTTTTGTCTCAGGGTGGCCGTTGACGGTGATGTCCGCAATGTAGGTGAGAACCTTGGTGCCCCGGTCTCGCCGGCGGGAAAACTGGAAGAGATCCGGCGTCTCGTCGATGAATTTTGTATGGTAGGTGTTGTCGAGGAACGTTGGATGCTTGAGCAGGTTCTCGACAAAAGCGATGTTCGTGCTGACACCACGGATGCGGAATTCCCGCAAGGCGCGGTCCATCCGGGCGATGGCGGCCTCGGGGGTCTGTGCTTTGGCGGTGACCTTAACCAGAAGGCTGTCATAGTAGCGTGTGATCACCCCGCCGGAATAAGCTGTGCCGCCGTCAAGTCGAATGCCCATGCCTGTCGCCTCGCGAAAAGCAGTAATGCGGCCGTAGTCGGGGATGAAGTTGTTTTGCGGATCCTCGGTTGTGATGCGGGTTTGCAGAGCGTGGCCGGTCAAACGCACGTCGTCCTGGGTTGGCTTGCCTGTGGCTTCAGCAATGGACTTGCCCTCTGCGATCAGGATTTGCGCCTGCACGATATCAATGCCGGTAACTTCTTCTGTGACCGTGTGTTCGACCTGAACCCTTGGATTGACTTCAATGAAGTAGAACTTGTCATCGTCCATATCCATCAGGAATTCTACGGTGCCCGCGCATTCATAATTGACGTGTTTGCAAATTTTGTAACCTAGTTTGCAAACTTCCGCGCGCTGCGCATCGGTCAAATAAGGAGCAGGCGCGCGTTCCACGACTTTTTGGTTGCGACGCTGAACCGAGCAATCGCGCTCGTAAAGATGATACATGTCGCCATGTTTGTCGCCGAGGATCTGAACTTCGACGTGGCGCGCTTTGAGGATCATCTTTTCAAGATAGCCTTCGCCACTGCCAAAAGCGGCTTCGGCCTCGCGGCGGCCTTCGAGAACTTTTTCCTCCAACTCGGCTTCGGCCGCGATCGGCCGCATGCCGCGACCGCCGCCGCCCCATGACGCCTTGAGCATCAATGGATAGCCGATCTTCTTGGCCTCTGTTTTGATCGCCATCATATCGTCGCCAAGCACTTCGGTCGCCGGTATCACCGGGACATTTGCGGCCATGGCCACCCTGCGCGCAGAGGCTTTGTCGCCCAAAGCCCGCATGGTTTCCGCCCGTGGCCCGATGAAGGTAATGCCGTTCTGATCACAGGCGTCCACGAAATCGGGATTTTCCGAGAGTAGGCCATAACCTGGATGGATAGCGTCCGCGCCGGAGGCTTTGGCCACGCGGATAACTTCGTCAATCGACAAATAGGCGGCAACAGGCCCCAAGCCTTCGCCAATGCGGTAGGCTTCATCCGCTTTGAAACGATGCAATCCCAGCTTGTCCTCTTCGGCATACACCGCCACGGTTTTCTTGCCCATTTCGTTAACCGCGCGCATGATGCGAATGGCGATCTCGCCACGGTTGGCGATCAGGATTTTTCGGAATTCAGTCATGTGGCGGCCTCTTTCAGGTTCGGCGGTGGCGTTTGTTTAAAAAGAATATCCATCCGCGTAAACGCGTACTTCGGGGTCAGTTCTGCTGCAACGCAGCATTTTGTGACGGAAATGTAAAGCGACCACAGGTTATTTCAGCGCAATTGCCGTCTCACTCCAGTCGAATAGGGGGTGGCAGGTCTTTGAGGGATTTTGCACCAAGCTGGCCCATGTTGGCGATCAAGTCTTTGCTGAGCATGTCTACGAGATGATCGATCCCTTTCGGGCCAAGCGCCGCCAAAGCAAAATGAAACGCGCGTCCGAGCATGACGAAATCCGCGCCGGAAGCAAGCGCACGTAAGATGTCCAACCCCCCTTCGATACCTGAATCGAAGATCAAAGGAAGTTGCGTTGCTTCGCGTATCACCGGCACCATGTCGATGGCTGCAGGGGCCGCATCAAATTGGCGGCCTGCATGATTTGACACCCAGATCGCGTCGATGCCCGCGGTCTCTGCCCGCTCGGCATCTTCTGGTCGCAAGACGCCTTTGAGTAAAAATGGCCCCTCCCATGCGTCGCGCAACCATTGAACGTAGTCCCAATCTGGTGAGGTACGCAGAAGATACCCAACGTGCGCAGTAGAAGACAACGCCGTTTCAGTTTCAGCCGCGTATTTTTCAAGTGTGCGCATGCGGGGAAGCCTGCGTCCAGCCATGGCAAGCGCCCATGCGGGACGGGTCGCTACCTGTGCAAGCAGGCGTGGTGTCAGGCGGGGTGGCATCGTTAACCCGGAGCGGGATTGGCGTTCGCGGCGGGATGCCACGGGCACATCTACGGTCAGGACCAGTGTGGAAAAGCCTGCGGATCGCGCGCGCTTCAGCATGTCGCTGCGGATTGCCTGATCCCTTGGTGGGTACATTTGGAACCAGGCATCCTGACCCAGATGAGGTGCGAGATCTTCGGGCGATTGGGTGGCTACGGTAGATAACGAATAGGGAATGCCTGCACGCGCGGCGCCGCGGGCTAGATGCCCTTCGGCATCCGCCCACATCAAACCGGACATGCCAACGGGTGCGATCCCGAAGGGCAGGGGTAAATCGCGTCCCAATAACGACGTTCCGAGATCAGGCGTAAATTCCCCATGCAGTACAGATGGCATAAAACCGATACCGTCCAGACGTTCTCGGTTCCGGCGTTTTGTAGCTTCCATGCCGGTGGCGGAATCGAGGTATTCCCAGACAAACTTAGGGAGCTTGCGTTGTGCAGCATGGCGCAAATCGCTGATGGCCGGGTATTTGGCGTGCAAATCAGTCATGGACGCAAATTATGCATTGCTTTGAATTGGAAGGCCACGCCGATGATTCCAAGCGCTGGAATACGAACTTGTTTTGTCGATCTGAACAAGATTTTGATGAGTTTGCAAATTTTCATCGACTACTTTGCAAATAACATTTCTACTTTGCAAAGTATAAATTTCTACTTTGCAAATTTTGTTGAAGTGCAAAAGATATCAGTTGATACCAAGCCAAAAGTACGCCAAATCAGCGTATTTTGACGCAGCCAGGAAAATAGGAACGCATCAAGAACAGTTCTTTTCCTTTCCTGCATCTGTCGATACATTGGCGCCATGAGCAGTTTTGATGAAATGGACGCTTTTGATGGCGCATCTTTAAGCGCACGAGCAATGGCCGCCCGCCCTCAGCCTTATCTTGAAGGGTTGAATCCGGCTCAACGAACCGCGGTCGAGACATTGGATGGCCCGGTTTTGATGTTGGCCGGGGCCGGCACAGGTAAAACCCGCGCGCTCACCGCGCGCATTGTCCATCTGCTTAACACCGGGCGTGCTCGGCCCAACGAAGTACTTGCGGTCACTTTTACAAACAAGGCCGCACGGGAGATGAAGAACCGAGTAGGAACCATGCTTGGACACCAAGTCGAAGGCATGCCCTGGTTGGGAACGTTTCATGCGATCTGTGTGAAGCTCTTGCGCCGTCACGCGGAGCTGGTTGGACTGAAATCCAATTTTACTATTCTTGACACAGATGATCAGCTGCGCCTGCTTAAACAACTGGTGCGCGCCGAAGGCATCGACGACAAGCGCTGGCCGGCGCGGCAACTAGCCGGCATCATAGACGGTTGGAAGAACCGCGCGCTTACCCCAGACAAAGTGCCCAGCAGCGACGCGGGCGCTTTCAACCACCGTGGATCGGAAATCTACGCGCAGTATCAAACCCGGCTCAAAGAGTTGAACGCCACGGATTTTGGCGACCTGCTGCTTCACATGGTTAGTATCTTTCAAAACCACCCCGATGTACTGGCGCAGTATCAACGCTGGTTCGCTTATATTCTCGTGGACGAATACCAAGATACCAATGTCGCCCAATACATGTGGTTGCGCCTGCTGGCAGGGGGGCACAAGAATATTTGCTGCGTCGGCGATGATGACCAGTCGATCTATGGGTGGCGCGGGGCCGAGGTAGGCAATATCCTGCGCTTTGAAAAGGATTTCCCAGGTGCGCATGTGGTGCGGTTGGAGCAAAACTACCGCTCAACCCCCCATATTCTGGCTGCAGCCTCCGGCGTTATCGAAGGCAATGAGGGACGGCTGGGCAAGACGCTTTATACCGATCTGAAGGCAGGCGAGAAAGTGCGCCTTATTGGTCATTGGGACGGCGAAGAAGAAGCCCGCTGGATCGGCGAAGAGATCGAAGCGGCGCAACGCGGCACGCGTGGGATGGAGAAATTCGGGCTGGATCAGATGGCCATTCTCGTGCGTGCCAGCCACCAGATGCGGGCTTTCGAGGATCGTTTCTTGACAATTGGGTTGCCGTATCGGGTGATCGGAGGGCCGCGTTTCTACGAACGTTTGGAAATCCGCGATGCCATGGCTTACTTCCGGGTCGTGACCAGCCCGGAGGACGATTTGGCTTTTGAGCGGATATTCAATACGCCCAAGCGCGGGTTGGGGGACAAGGCGCAGCAGACGATCCAGCGCATGGCGCGGTCCAATGGCATTAGCCTTGTCGAGGGCGCGCGGCTTGTTGTCGAAACCAAAGGCATTGGCGGCAAAGGCGGTGCGGCGCTTGCCACATTGATCGCGGGGATTGACCGGTGGGGGCGAATGTCACATCTGCCCGACCTCAGCCATGTAGAGCTTGCCGAGATCATTCTGGATGAGTCCGGCTACACAGGCCATTGGCAGAACGACAAGACACCTGAGGCACCGGGGCGTCTGGAAAACCTGAAAGAACTCGTCAAAGCACTGGAGCAATTTGAAAATCTTCAGGGTTTTCTCGAGCATGTCAGCCTGATCATGGACAACGAAAGTGATGATGGCGGCGAGAAAGTTTCGATCATGACACTTCATGCCGCCAAGGGTTTGGAATTCCCGGTTGTGTTTTTACCGGGCTGGGAAGACGGGCTCTTCCCGTCGCAACGTTCGATGGATGAAAGTGGGATGAAAGGCTTGGAAGAGGAACGGCGTCTGGCCTATGTCGGCATCACGCGCGCCGAACAGGTGTGCACCATTTCTTTTGCAGCCAATCGGCGGGTCTTTGGACAATGGCAAAGCGCGATGCCATCACGGTTTATCGACGAGCTGCCCGAGGATCACGTCGAAGTGCTGACGCCGCCTGGCCTTTATGGTGGCGGCTATGGCGCGGCATCTCCCACTTCCAACCTGCATGACGCAGCAGCAGAAGCGAATGTCTATAATTCACCTGGGTGGCGCCGTCTCCAAGCGCGCAGTCAAGAACGCGGTGTCAGCCAGCCGCGTGAGAGCAAGAACACGGTGATCGATATGTCAGCGGTCTCCAGCTTTGCCATGGGAGAACGCGTGTTTCATCAAAAATTCGGCTATGGGTCCATTCAAGGGATTGAAGGCGACAAACTGGAGATCGCTTTTGAAAAAGCGGGCGTCAAGAAAGTGGTCGCCAAATTCATAACCGGATGCGACGACATCCCGTTTTGATCAGAAACCACGGCGGCTGTTCAAAGCTGTTTTGGCTTAAAATGCCAAGTAAAATGAGCCGTTTCAGGTTCCGGTATAGGCCAATACGGCGTTCCGGATCGGTCGATAAAACTTGTTTGCGTAGTCAGAATCCAAAAGGTTGTAGGGCGCGGTGCCACTTAAAACGTCTTCCCACTCGTGGTCTGCGCCCTGCTGTCGCAGGATGGGCGGGTTCATGTGATACTTGGCATAGGGCTCTTTCCATGCGTCTTCGCCTTCCAGACTTTTCACCAACCCGGTTGCCCGCATTACAACGACGGCCTGGATGAACTTTTTGCGGTGCCCGACGTCAGAACTGTCGAGAAAGGCCTCGCGCGGGTTGATGCCCATCTGGCCACCCATGTTCGCCAGCAGGTTTTCGTACTTTACGCCATAGGCCGCCGGCACTGTTTCTGCGTCTGATTTGTCTTTTGTCGACTTCAAGGCGCGGGCAAGAAAGGTGAGATAATCGTGTAGTGTCAATTGGTCTTCTGCTGCTGGTTTCGCGGGACTGTGGTGTTTGCTTTCGTCAAAGGCGGGAAGCGTGGCGCCCACCGGTTTTGCGGTTTCCATGTCCGCCTCCGCGCCGCCATGTCCCTCTGTGAGGTAGAAGTTCAGGTTGTCGATCTCGCGCATCTCAAACCCGTCACGCAGTTGGTCATTCACCTGCCTTTTGTCGTATTCCCTGTCCGTGGCCTTCCTCACGCCGTCATCCCAGGCATAAGTCCGATCATAGCCGCTGGAGCTTTTGTCGCGTTGTTGTGAAAGCATCGCCAACATGTGCTCGTTTTCGAGCGTCAGATGTTCGCGCCCTTGTTTGTTTTGTCCGTCCCTTTCGTAGAGTGACAGGGATCGATGCACAAAATTCAAACGGTCATTGGCTTTGTTGGATTGAACGTCCATTTCCAAAGTACCGGTGTCGGTCGCGGCAATATTGGTGACCGGCTTTGTTTTATCGTTGTTGATGTGATCCTGTCCGGCCTCGGCATCATGTTCACCCAACATGTCATGCTCTATTTCGTTCACAAAGCTGCCATCCCATATCGTTCTGGCCTTGACGGTTGGAATCTTGGCTGCGGTCAGCGATTGCCATCCTCCATCGGTTTTGATCTGCATTCTTGCAGGTTTGGTGTCAGTCATTGGCATGTGCCGCAGTTTTGCTGGGGTAACGATATCGGACGTAGGACTGGTTACGGCGACGTTGGCGTACACATTTTTAGATGTTGCTTGTTCCAGAGTTGCCCACTGGGGGTCGGAAAGCACGCGCTGTATTGGTGCCGAGTTCTGCGCCATTTGAACAAAGCGCGACAATTGCAGCGTTGCCGGAGCTGTCAAAGACAGTTCTGCCAGCTCGGAAATTTGGTGATCCGCTGTCTGAGCTTTTGTGGTGGTGCCGCTTGCCGATGTCGAGGCGGATTTGTGCGGTACGTGTTGCGGTCCCGCGGGCATGGCACACCTTGTGAATTCCGTTTGCACGCTATGGTGGTATTTCAAGACGCGCATGTCAACTGAGAGAAGCAAATGGCCCACCGTTTCATGCACTTGATGCCACCTGTTCTGCAAAGAAAAGGCGACGCCCGGGAGGAGGGCGCCGCCTTCTTTGTCCGCTTCAGAGAACAGGGAGGAGGATTGCCCCTGAAGCGTATGACAACAAACCATTGTGGTCTGCGATGTTTGGGACAGCGGCATTCGGGAGGAGGTGAATGCCGCTGCCAAGTCACAGACACCCCAGGGAGGAGGATTGGTGCATCTGATCTGGTAACCGGCCTGCGGCGACTTGGTGTCGGAGAAGGCTGGCGCGCTGTTGAGCGCTTTGTTCAGGGCGGCGGCACTCGGGAGGAGGTGAATGCCGCCGCTATGTTACAGATACCCCAGGGAGGAGGA
>NZ_JBGCEQ010000052.1:0-34778 GCF_045106495.1 Roseobacter sp. | reverse complement strand
GCCGCCGCGCTCTGTAATGCCCCCGAACACCCTTCATCCACCGGTGCAGTGTTGGCTTGGAACGCGCCCAAGCTGCGCTGCAAAATTACGGCGGCGATCATATGCTTCGCTTTTGCCGACGGCTGCCACCATCGCCGTCGAAATCAGCGAACCGATACCTGGAATGGCTATCAGGCGCTTACAGCTTGGCCCGGTTTCGCTAGCAGTTTTGATCCCCGATGTGGTCATCTTGATCCGTTCAACAAGCCAGATCCAGTCTTGTTGGAGGGCAATGAACAGCTTGCGGGTAGGTAATTCATCGTTGCCGCTTTCCAGAATGGCGGGAAGTGAGTTTCGAAGCGCGGCAACACTCCGCCTGGCAGTGGTACTTTGCTCAAGCAGAACGGCACGGATCTGGTTGATCGTTGCAGTTCGACGCAGACGCGCCGGAATGGAACACAATGCAATGCCTGCAGGTTTAGCCAATCTTAGGACTTCTCGGAGACGGATTTAGGATTGCGCCGCAACCCAGCTTTAACAATCGCCTCGGCATCGTTGTAATCATTCTTATGCCCATTATTAAAAGGTCTAACGTAAATCGCTGGAATGATCGGAGGCTGAAAACCCATCTTTCGCAAAGAGAGTCAGACAAAACGCACTCAGGCAAGCCTCCATGCCGACGATGCAACGTGGAAAATGTTCGAACACCTGCTCCAGTTGATGCCGTTTGACTTTCTTCCGCAAGACACGTTCCCCATCGGCATCAAAACCGACCAGATGGAAAACATCCTTGCCGATGTCCTCGCCAATGAACGTCAGGTCCACAATCTGCATTGATTTACTGTTCATTGCTACTTTTCCATTCTCGGCAGGTGAAATAGGCCAAGCCTGAACTGTTGAGAGAAGCAGCCGGTACTTCCTATCAGTGAACATCAAAAAACGATCGCTTCATGAAGGTTGAATTTCGCCTAGAGACGCTTCGGCATGTTCATGCTACAGGTCTGTTTGAACGATATCTTTGATCGGAAACTGAAGGACTTAACTTCATGCACATCACTGAAAAGACCGTCCGTCAGTTTCATGAATCATGGGATTTGCGCGACCCCGACCGAGCTGCGGAAGTGATTTCGGATGATTGTGACTTTGAAGATGTCGCTCGTGGTGAAAAGCTGCGTGGTAAAGAAGCGTATAAAGCGGATTACTATCGCTGGCGCGAAGCATTCCCTGATGGTCTATGCAAGATTGAGAACGTCATGATTAGCCTGTGCGGTGAGTGGGCTACGGTGGAGTTTCGCAACACAGGCACACACACGGGCACACTTCGGTCTAGCCTTGGCGATTTCGCACCCACTGGCAAGCGGGCGGAGGTTCGCTACTGTTCCGTGATGCGCGTCCGAGATGGGATGGTGGTAGAGGGGCGTGATTACTACGACAGTGCCACTATCGTCCGGCAGTTGGGTCTGGTTGAATAAGTCGATTCGCAAGGATGATAGGAACAATCACCTCTCTGCTTGCCACTCCATGGCTTCACCAAAAGGCTGCTTCGCCCACAAACCGATCCATTCTTGGGGATGTTGGAACTGCGAAACTCGCTACAAATTCGTTTATGGGCCGTCTGAACCACGATGTCGGCCTCGCGAGGTCTGCTATGAGCCCTTTTTGCCATATCGACACTTCGCGGCAAGTGAGCTCAATCCGAAGGCCCAGCCTAACGTTAGTGAGATCTCATAGCGACCAAAACGTGTTTCCTACGAGGTGGGGTCGCACCTGTACAGCCCGAAGTAAGATTGTGGTTTTCACATGGGTCACTGAGTGAACCGGAATGATCGATACCGGCGGCACCAACTTTCATAAAACAGCACACCTCGCCCGCGACTTTGTGCAATTCCTCCAATCCGATAACTTTTGACGACCCCGCTGCAGTGTCGAGTCCCTGACTTGGCTTAGCGTTAGTGACAAAGATGAACGCTAAAAGAGATTGGCCAAGAACACTGGGATTAAAATGCACTTCATAGCCCTCAATTACCTTGTCCGGCTGCCGCCGCCGCACGCGTTTGGAGATGGTTGAGGGCGTCAACCCGACTTTACGCGCAATGTCAGCTTTGGAGCGGCTGGCGTCTTTTTGCAGATGTGACAGAGTTTCTAGGAAATTTCCGTCAATCATTCTGCATTGATGCGCTTTATAAGACTGATCGTCTAAGATTGCTTAATCTACGTTGCGAATTGACATCTGAAGCGGTCATACGATGCAGCCTGTTACACTTGGCTTTGAAATACGTTCGGTGGCGGTGCTTGCGTAGGGACGGGGCGCTGCCACCGCGGGTATGCCTGCGCGGGCTCGGATCCGTAAAGGAGAACTACGCCGACATCGCGCTGCGCCCAGATTTTGCAGACCTTACATTAGTGATAAGGGATGCGACGGGTTTTGGTGGGTCGGAAGTGAGAGATCCTACTTTCCTTTCTATTCCCTTTCTGAAGCAAGTGGCCCTTGCGGCATGTGAGGCACTTGCCATCGCGCGCTTTCTCCTGTTCGGACGCTCTATGGGCGACTCTGCGGGCCTGATGCTGGCGCATGCGCATTCTGATAGGGTATTTAGCTTCGCCAATATTGGATGCAATGTCGCGCCGCAGGGCTGTTTTCTGTTCCGTCAAATTATCCAGCATCCCGCTGTCACGCCCGAGGTTTGGGGGGGTCTATCAACGGAGTAAGTGACCTAATGGAGTACTGTTCCGCGCTAAACGCCGCGTCACTGCCGCAGAAGGTGCGGCCCACCGCATGCGAACCGACATTCACCTAAATGGCGGCTTTGTCTGACACTGCCCCGCTAATGGACTATTTCGCGGGGCTGCCGTACCCGCGTGCCTTCATTTTCGGCGTACAAAATCGCCAGCTGTCCTATTTGGCGCAATTGCCTGGTTTCGGAATCGAGGTGATTGAGATCCCGCACATCGGGCATTTCCAGATGTATTCAATTTCGACGGCCCTATGGGTTGCAATGACCGACTTCCCTTCCAGACACGGTACAGCTGCATGACCCCATTCAAGTTCGCCCGCCATCCGACAGATACCCTGTGCGATACCAACAAACTGGCGCGTCCTTTGCCAAGGGCCATCAAACCGATAAACTCTGTGCGGAAGATCGCGCCGCACATTCGGTTTGCATCATGTCGGAGCGGAAGGGATCGGTTGACCGCAATGTGCATCACGCCCAACCGGACGGCGCAGAAAAACTCGACGTTTTCGTACAGCCGCGTGATAGCTATTGCGACGCAGGCAAGAACGGATTGACAAAAGCTTGGCTGGCAACTGCTACGGTAGCGGTTACCCAAGGGACTTGAACGCCAAAGGCGCAGCACCGGCTAACTATTACAAGAACGATCTCTCGGGCTTACAAACCTCGCGCAACAACTGAGTACGTCAGGTTAAGCATTTTCCAAGTTACCGCCGGGGTGTTCGGTGTCGTTAGAGGCGACATCGATGCCAACACCCTTCCATTCTAACATGCCAATTCGCTTTTGGATAGCGACTGATTGTATGCACAAAAAAAATGCAGGTACTGTTCGAACAAGGGTTTCCGCACATAAAACAGGCTTGTCTCCGCCCTCCCTTTTGCATTTTGCGCTTCGAAAACTGTCAATCGCCAAGGGGCAGGCTATTTAACCACTGGAATTTGTTTTGCGGACGCCTTTCATGAACCTGCTGGAAATTGAGACCTTAACGGTTTTACACCGCGCGGACGGCGTAGAAACGAAGTTAGTGCACGACCTGTCATACAGTGTCGCAGCAGGTGAAACCTTAGCGATTGTTGGTGAGTCTGGCTCCGGAAAATCATTGTCCGCTCTTGCCATTATGGGTTTGCTTTCACCAGACCTCCAAATTGTGTCCGGGTCCATCAGGATGGATGGGACTGACATGCTGGACCTCACTCCAGAGCAAATGCGCAAAAAGCGTGGACGTGATGTATCGATGGTGTTTCAGGAACCCATGACCTCTCTCAACCCGGTCCGCACCATCGGCAGCCAGATCACGGAAAGCATTGAAGAGAACCTTGGTCTTTCTAAATCAGACGCCCGGGCGCGCGCCATTTCACTTTTGGACCAGGTGGGCGTCGCTGATGCCGAACGGCGCCTGCGTCAGTACCCGCACCACTTCTCAGGTGGAATGCGACAGCGCGTGATGATCGCAATTGCACTGGCGGCAACGCCCAAGCTCATTATTGCCGATGAGCCGACCACTGCGCTGGATGTCACCATTCAAGCGCAAATCCTTGATATGATGGCCGAGATTTGCCGCGCGCAGAAAACATCGCTGATCCTCATTACACATAACCTTGGGATTGTCGCGCGCTATGCGAACCGCGTAAATGTCATGTATGGCGGACGAATCGTCGAAACTGGGACCGCCGCAGAAATCTACTACACGCCGCATCACCCCTATACACATGGCCTGTTGAGATCGGTTCCCCAGCTGACTCAAAGCCGCAAAGAGCCGTTGCAGCCTATTATGGGAAATCCCGCAGACCCTTTTACAAAGATCGCAGGATGCAGGTTCCACCCACGGTGTCAGTTTGCACAGGATAGATGCCGTCGCGAGATGCCCCAGTTTGATGGCAAAACCGCATGCCACTTCCCGCTCGTCTCTGAAACTCGCGAAGCGTCCTGATGGTTCCTCCTATTCTTAGGATTGAAGGGGTTTCAGTACATTTTCCTGTGCGAAAAGGTGTTTTGCAACGACAGGTCGCCGAGGTTAGAGCCGTCGAAAACGTAACGCTTTCGTTGCACCCGGGCGAGGCCTTTGGCCTTGTCGGGGAGTCCGGCTGTGGCAAAACAACTTTGGCGCGGACAGTGCTGCGACTGGTAGATGCCACTGAAGGCGCGATCTGGTTCGACGGAGAGAATATAACCAACCTCAAAGGAAAATCGCTGTCACCTTATCGGAAACGGGTCGCTGCAGTGTTTCAAGATCCATTCTCTTCGCTCAATCCGCGCATGAAGGCAGGCTCAATCATTGCTGAGGTCCTGACTGTACATAAATACCGCGGTGATGTTCAGGCGCGTGTTATTGAATTGATGGGTCTTTGTGGACTGTCAGAGCGCTTCTTCGATCTCTATCCCCACCAGATGTCAGGTGGACAACGCCAACGCATTGGGATCGCGCGGGCCCTTGCGGTAGAGCCTGATCTGATCGTATGCGATGAGGCCGTCTCGGCACTCGACGTCTCGATCCAAGCGCAAATCATAAACCTGCTCGAAGACCTCCGAGCCCGTTTGAACTTGACCTATCTCTTTATCGGGCATGATCTGTCTATTGTGCGACACCTCTGCGACAGGGTTGCCGTCATGTACCTTGGTCGGGTGATGGAAACTGCTGACTCAGAAGAGCTCTTTGCAAATCCTCAGCACCCTTACACGCGCGCCTTGATCGATGCAGTCCCCAACCCGGACCCATTGTCTGAAAGCCTGCGCGACCACAAAGCGCTCAAAGGCGAAGTGCCTAGCCCGCTCGATCCGCCAACGGGCTGCGTCTTCCACCCACGGTGCCCCATCGCAATGGAAGTTTGCCGAAAGGTCGTCCCAACCCCACAAGTGCTTACCCCCGGCCATGTCGCCGCGTGTCATGCGACCATTTCAAATCCCGTGAATTGATTGACCATCAAAAAAAGACCATCAACAGGAGAGACCAATGAGTGACAAAGATCTAATTAAACAAGCGGAAGCAGAACTTAAGAGTGCCTATGACTTCGATCCACGCGATCCGCTGTTTGGATTGAGCAAGAATGACCTCCGGGGCAACAAAATCTCCCGCCGTTCGACATTGCGCCTGCTTGCCGCAGGCGGTGCCTTGAGCATGGCCCAGGTACTGCCCGGGCTGCGTCCGAGCATGGCAATGGCAGACGGCCATGGCGGTGGCGAGCTGAATTGCGCTTGGGCTGGTGTGGGCGAGATTACGACGCTGGACCCGGCGCAGATCGGCCAGGTACTTCAGTTCCAAATAGCCTCAAACATTTATAGCGGGCTGATGCACATCGATAACAACCTGGTCGCGCAGGGCGATTTAGCCGAAAGCTGGGAAGTGAGCGACGATGGTCTCGAATACACTATCAAGCTGCGTGAAGGTGTGACGTTCCACAACGGCGATGCATTCAATTCCGACGATGTTGTCTTTACGTTCGAGCGGTCAAGCGACCCGGAAAAGTCGCGCCACAGCCGCGTGATTGCAAACGTCGCGGATCTGCAGAAGCTGAACGATTTTGAGGTCAAATTCATCCTCAAGCAGCCGCAGGCGTCCTTCATGACGAAGGCTCTTGAGCGGGCATCCGGCCGGGCGATGACCATTGTGTCGCGCGGCGGACTGGAAGCCCTTGGGACAGCGCAATATGGTCTGACGCCCATCGGAACTGGCCCATACAAAGTCGTGTCGCATACTCTGGGCCAAGCCGTCGTGCTTGAGAAGTTTGCTGAATACTATGATTCAGCGCGGCCCAAGCTGGACAAGATCACCATTCAACCGGTCGACGGCGTTGAACCTCTGGCGGCGGCATTGGAATCCGGCGACATCCAATATGTCGGTGGTAATCCCTTCCCCTCACAATTGATCGAACGCATGCGCGAAAACTCCGATCTTGTGGTCGACGTCAAACCTGCCCCCGGTTTCCAATCGGTCTGGATAAACCCGTGGCACGAAGCCATGAAAGTGAGCGATTTCAACAAGCCACTCGACACATTGAAACAGGAAGACGGCTTCAAGGTGCGTCTGGCCATCGCCAAGGCGCTTGATCGTGATCTTTTTGTCCAGCAAGGCCGCTTCGGCTTCGGCATTCCTGCGCACGGTACGATCAATCCGGCGATGGGTTTTTTCTTCGACGACAGCCTTGCCGATACCTCTGAGCAAGCCTTCGATCCTGAAGGTGCCAAGGCACTGATGGCCGAAGCAGGTTATCCGAATGGTGCCGGTTTTCCTGATCTGAAATTGCAAACCACTCCAAACACAAAGCGGGATGGCCAGGTCGTGGCGAATATCCTCAAACAGGTGCTTGGGATCAATGTCATCGTTGACCCCAAGGACTTTTCCGTCGGAATCGAAGAGTTTAATGCGATGGACATTGATCTGCGCCTCGGAGGTTCTGGCGGCGACTACGACCCAGACGATGGGTTGGTCGATTGGATGCAGACGGCCTCAAAATTCAACGGTCCAGATCGTGACAAGGAATTGAAGCCTTTTGGCTTCTGGAGCGAAGCAGAAGCAGATGCGCTGGTGGATCAGCAGTCGGTGACTGCTGATCCCGAAGCGCGACGTGAATTGGTGCAAAAGGCAAATGCGATCACTTCTGACAAGGTGGCATGTGCATTCCTTTATCACCCGGTCGACGTACTGGTGCATAGTACGGCGGTAAATGTTCCCACAGAAGCGCGCATCCCTGGGCTGCATGAGCTTGATCGCATCTCGCTGACCTAGCTGCAGGAAAGGCGGGCAGGCTTTGCGGCCTGCCCGACACTACATGGCATCATATATCCTTAGACGCCTGATCGGGTCGGCACTCGTCATGCTCGCTGTTGCAACACTGGTCTTCTTCATGATCCGGTTGGTGCCGGGTGATCCGATTGCAGCCATGCTGTCAGATAGCGGTAGCCCCGAAGCACGCGAAGCTATGATTCGCAAACTCGGACTTGATCAACCTCTAGTTGTCCAGTTCTGGAAATGGTTCACCGCAATGCTGCAAGGCGATCTTGGGGCCTCATTGTATGGCAACAATCAGCCTGTCTCGACTATCCTTCTCGAGGCGCTGCCACGTACCCTTTCACTGGCGTTCCTGTCATTCGTCATTGCCCTCTCCATTGCCATTCCTGCGGGCATTCTATCGGCCACGCGGAAAAACTCAGCAACAGATACAACAGTTTCACTCTTGGCCTTTCTGGGGCTTTCCATGCCTGATTTCTGGCTGGCAATCCTTTTGATCATTGTATTTGCTGCCAATCTGCAGTGGCTGCCTGCCATTGGCTATGCGCCCTTATCTGAAGGAGTTTGGCCGTGGTTGAGCCATCTGATACTGCCATCTATAGCGATAGGCACGGGCTTTTCTGCGATCATTGCGCGAATGATCCGTTCATCCATGCTCGAAGTGATGAAGGCCGACTACATGCGGACCGCGGCCTCAAAGGGACTGACGGTGCGCGCACAGATGTTGCGCCATGCGTTCCCAAACGCTCTGATCCCCGTCGTAACTGTGATCGGGATCGCTTTTGCACTCCTGATCTCTGGCGCTGTGGTCGTTGAAAATGTCTTCGCCATCAAGGGGCTGGGTCGCGTCCTGATCCAAGGCATTCAAAACCGAGACTACCCTGTCGTCCAGGGTGCCGTCCTGGTTGTGTCAGCCTTTTTTGTCTTGTCGAACGTCATTGTCGATATTCTCTACGCCGTCATCGATCCCAGAATCCGGTATTCCTGATGGTTGAGACATCCACAGCTAACCTAGACACACCGGAAGTGACGAAACCTAAATCACGGCTCCGCAGCACGTTTGCAAGGGATAGAAAAGCGCAATTTGGTCTTTTTATACTTGTTTTCTTTGTGCTGACTGCGCTGCTCGCGCCGTTGATAGCGCCTTTCGATCCCAACGAAATGACTCTCGACATGATGAACAGCCCCTCAGCAACGCATTGGCTGGGGACAGATGATCTTGGTCGCGATCTGCTGTCGCGCATCATCTGGGGTACACAGATTTCGTTGCTGGTTGGCGTGTCGACAGTTGGTCTCGCACTGGTCGCTGGCGTCGCTTTGGGAGTGCTGGCGGGGTACTACGGTGGCTGGATCGACAATATTATCATGCGTTACATCGACCTGCAGTGGGCCTTTCCCAATTTTATTATCGCCGTTTATCTGGTTGCGGTTTTCGGGACCGGGTTACTGAATGTCATCGTGGCAATTGCGCTGGCGTTTCTGGACGACTTCGCCCGTATCGCACGATCCATGGTTTTGACCCTGAAGCAGGAGCAATTCATCGATGTTGCGCGCGTCCAAGGCTTTTCCGATGCGCGCATCATGTTCCGGCACATCTTGCCAAACGCATTGGCACCAATCATCGTGCAGGCCACTGTAAGTGTATCTTACGCCATCCTTGGCGAGGCTTCTCTGTCCTTTTTGGGTCTCGGTGTCGGTCCGAATACGCCAACATGGGGTCTAATCCTAGCGGACGGACGCAGCTTTATCTCGCAAGCATGGTGGCTAGGGGTCTATCCCGGGGTTGCCATCATGCTAGTTGTTTTGGCAATCAACTTTGTCGGAGATGGCTTGAGAGATACACTCGACGTGCGAGAAATAGACAGCTGATCTACTCTGTTAATTGATTGATCCAGTGTTATGGATTTCTGGTTGTACTTACAGGTCCCAAAATATCTGGGTGTCGTTAAATCGCCAGCGTCACAAATGGGTACTCCTAGCCGTGATCACTTGGCGCAAATGAAATGTCTTTGTTGAGACCTTGTTGGTAGCAGACACTATGGGAGCCGAACCCACCATACCGCCGCGAAATCAAAGTGTGCCGATGCAACAAAAATTGCCATTTGCGCTCTTAACTAGACCAGCTAGTACGTTAAAATATTGATTCACAATGGATGTAAAACGTGCAAGAGGCTTTGCCATAAGACGTTATCATTGGCGATGTGTCAGTTGAGAATTGAGCGTCTCGATGATCAAGTGCGCTCCATTTTCCAACCAACTGGACGCGTCAACTGGCGAATCCAGCACGTAAAGTCACGTGACAAAAAAAGCCGCTCCCTGTTACAAGAGCGGCCATTCTAATAGGACAAAAGCCAGAAATCAGCTTTGTGGGCCGACCGATGCCAGATAGGCGGCAACGTCTTCTCCACCTTTTTTCAGCTTGAAAGACATGCGCGATTTGGCTTTTGAGTCGTCCAAGGTCGTGCGCAGGAATGCGCGTGGATCTGCTACATACTCGGCCAAGTTCGCTTCGTCCCAGGTCAGGCCTGCTTCACCAGCGGCGACAAGGTCTTTGCCGTACTTGAAGTCAGCGGTGCCGGCAGTGCGGCCGATGACCCCATACAGGTTAGGGCCAGTTTTGCCGCCTTTGACGATTTCGGTGCCGTCGTCAGCCACAATCATGTGGCAGGATTTACATTTGCTGAATGCTTTCTCTCCGGCGGCCGCGTCGCCTTCCGCGAAAGCAGGGGCTGCGAAGCTGATTGCTATAAGGGCTGCAAAGGTACGTGTCATCGCTATCTCCATGGTTTCTTTAGATACAACGTAGGAGATCGTTTTCAGAGTCAACAGTCACATCGCCGCAACTTTATGCGACTGCGTGCGAAATCGCACATTGCTTCCACAGCTCTTTGAGCGCCAGGACCAAATGCTCTATGTCATCGATGCTGTGCAAGGGTGATGGCGTAAACCGCAACCGTTCTGTGCCCTTCGGGACAGTAGGATAGTTAATTGGCTGCACGTAAATCCCGTATTGCTGCATCAGGTAATCCGCGATCATGCGGCATTTGACCGGATCCTTGATGAGAACAGGGATGATGTGGCTGGGGTTGTCCATATGTGGGATACCCTCCTGATCCAAACGCTTGCGCAAGTAAGCCACGCGTTGCCGCTGCAACAGTCGTTCCTGATTGGATGTCTTCAGGTGACGCACCGAGGTTTGCGCGGCAGCAGCGACAGCAGGGGGTAGGGCGGTCGTGAAGATAAATCCGGAAGCAAAGGAGCGGATGAAGTCGCACAGCGCCTCAGAGCCGGTGATATAGCCGCCCATGACGCCGTAGGCCTTACCAAGTGTACCTTCGATCAGTGTGATACGATCCGCGAGGCCTTCTCGCTCGGAAACACCACCTCCGCGCGGTCCATAAAGACCAACGGCGTGCACCTCATCTAGATAGGTCATCGCATTGTGCTTTTCAGCAACCTCAACAATCTCCTTCATGGGGCAGATATCACCGTCCATCGAATAAACGCTCTCGAAAGCAACAAGTTTTGGCGCATTGGCGGGCAAGGCCGAAAGCTTGCGGTCCAAATCTTCTGGATCGTTATGACGCCATAGCACCTTATTGGCGCGCGAATGTCGGATACCTTCGATCATTGAGGCATGGTTCAGCTCATCACTGAGAATGACGCAATCGGGGATGCGCGCGCCCAAGGTGCTCAAAGCTGCCCAATTTGACACGTAGCCGGAGGTAAACAGCAAAGCGCTCTCCTTGCCATGCAAGTCCGCCAGTTCAGCTTCCAACAATTTGTGATTGTGGTTGGTGCCAGAAATGTTGCGGGTTCCGCCTGCGCCGGTACCGCAATTGTCAATCGTATCTTTCATCGATTGAATCACATCGGGATGCTGCCCCATGCCCAGGTAGTCGTTGGAACACCAAACGGTGACTTGGTCGGGACTGTCGTCATCATGGCACTTGGCTGATGGAAAGGCGCCGGCCTTACGTTCAAGCTCCGCAAAAATTCTGTAGTTTCCGTCGTCCTTCAACTCATTGAGCTGCGCCTGGAACAGTGCATCAAAGTCCATGATGTCCCCCTTGGTGTTCGAGTGGTGTTGTCTTTGTTGTGGATTTCTTGGAAGCCGGAAGCATCCAGCGCCATAGTTTTTCGTCCGGGATCGGCAGCACCATCACCCAGTGCTCAAGAAGTGCGAGCGCCGTGATTGCTGTCAGTAACGTGAAGCCGATGATCTGGCCTTCGGTCGTTGCGGCGTGGATGCGCTCCAGCCAACAGCCCGTGGCCAAGGTCAATGCGCTGACCGAGATCGGAAAAAGCCAGTTCATTGGCTTGATCCGAAAATAGGTAGTCAGATGCGACAACGCCCTTGGCAAAAATTCTATGTTAATTTTTGGAACGCCGAAAAAGAGGTTCAATTTGGCGGAGATACGGGCGAAAAAGAGCACCGCAAAGGTCCAAATACCAAAGATATTGGGCGCATCCCAGCCGATCAGGAAAAGCGCAATCAATGTCGCGACCAGCAGCATTTCATGGTAGGCCAGCGTGCCCCAAGCCCGAATGAACCTTTCCCATTCCGGCGTGTGCGGGGGCAGCGGGTAGGTATTGGGCCCGGTTATGACTCCGGTCAAAAACGCAAGTTCAATCCAGCCCCAGATGCTCAGAGCGGACAGAAAGGCGATACAAGCCCCTGTTGTGGAGAGATCGGGCAAGCTGATCCAAAACCCGCCCATTCCCAACACAAGCATCGGCAAGCCCAACAGGGTGGTGCGCAAGCCTGCGCCGGCACCCAGGCGATCCGCATGTTTCACAGCCATCAATATGATCCCAGTGGAAAACCACCAGACAAAAAGAGCCAAGAGTGATGCGGTCCAGATGGTCATCTCAGTAAGCAGGCTCCAGACGGGTCGATTCCGGCACGGTATGTTTTTTCGCCGGGATCGTGATCAGCGAAACAAAAGTACTGACCGCACGAATTTGCGCACCGATTTTGGCAAAGAAGCGGCCGTCTTCTGCGGCTTTGGCCAGATCGGCGTTTGCTTTTTGCATTTTCTCCAGATTGCGTTGCCAGCGAGGGTGCTCGATGTCGAGCGTGATCGGGAAAATCTGTTCAGTAAGCTTGGAGGTTTTGGTGAAAACCTCATGCGCATACCAGTCTGGGTCCACGCCAAGCGCTTTGTGAAACAGCGGTCGCTGATGATCGCGCACGTACATGGTTGAATAAACCGCCGTGAGGAAGAACTTGATCCAGTAGACGTTGATGCCGCTGGTCAGTTTGGGATCGGTCTTCATCAGCAAGGCAAAGGCCTCCCCGTGGCTGAATTCATCATTGCACCACTCTTCAAACCACTTGAAAATCGGGTGGAACCGGTGTTCGGGGTGCGCTTGCAGGTGCCGGAAGATGGTGATGTATCGCGCATACCCGATCTTCTCACTGAGATAGGTCGCGTAATAGATGAACTTTGGTCGGAAGTAGGTGTATTTCTTCTTTTGCGTCAGAAAGCCAAGGTTCACCGCCACCCCGGCCTCGCGCAGGGCGTCGTTGATGAAACCAGCATGACGGGCTTCATCGCGAGCCATCAATTGGAAAAGCTGCGTGATGTCCTTGTTGTTGCCCCGACGCTTCATCTCCTTGTAGGGCACGCAGCCCGAGAATTCCGCAGTGCAGGAACTGATCAGGAAGTCGATGAATTCCTTTTTCAGACCAGGTTCCATTCCATCCCAGTCCACATGGTCCCAGTCTTCATTCTTTTTGAAATGGCCCTTGTTGGGGTCCGCGACCATCTGCGCAATCAACATGTCCCATTCTTCGCGGATATTGGACACATCAATGGCATCCATCTCATCGAAGTCCGTGGTGTAGAAACGCGGGGTCAGCAATGTGTTCTGCATCGCCACTTCGGTGGCGGATGTGCTGTCGAGAACTGATTGCGCTTCTTGTACCTTCAGGCTCTCTTCGGCATCGGTGATTTCGGATGTGTGTTTTGCGGGCGCTTTACCCACTTGAGAAGCGCGGGGCGTCTGCACGTTCATAGCGTGACCTCCTCAGAAAAAGAAAACTCACATAGCTCCATGACCTCGAAATCGCCCGTCAGGCGGGTCCAGAGCTGCTCAAGCTTACTCGCACGGATGATTGTCGCTTCACGTTCCTCTGAGACGATCTCCCCGAAGGGCGCCATGATTTCGCCGCCGTGGACTTGCACCTCATCACCAGGATAGATCACGGCACCGTTGTTAAAACGTACATGCGCATGCAAGCTCTCGAACTTGTGGCTGATTTCAACCGTGCAGGGTGCACGCTCAAAGTCCTTTGTCAGTAGTCCCATGGGTGGCTTCCTTCCGTAGGGGTTAGTGTTGGTCCAGCAGTCTGGCGAAGACGCGGGAGTTAGATGCGCCAAAGCCCATAAGCTCGGCAGACCATCCGGTGGCGGGGTCGAAAAGGGCCAGGCGATTGCCTTCTCGTAACTGTAAGACGACAGGTGCGTTTGTGTCAGCTTTGATCTTGTTGCGCTCGCGGGTGATAACGCGCTCAATGCCCGCAACAAACCCGCCCTGTTCAGCGTTCAAATCTGCGATCAACGTGCCATTTCCGTCCAGTACCCGGGCAGCGCCTGACATGTCGCCGCGTAGAAAGATCGTCTTTTCACGTAGAATTTCTGCGACGGGCGGGGTGCTTTGGATGGGGCGATCGGTCACGGTAGCGAAGATCACAATCCCCAGAACACAGGCGACAAAACCAAACATCAAACGCACAAGAAAACGTGGCACAAGATCTTCTGGCTGAGCGTGAATACGAGGTGTATTTTGCATCGACATCTGCCTCTATTCCGCCGCTACTGCGGTTGCGTTGAGGGGTCTCGTCACTTTCGGAATAGACACCCTTGCTTGCGCCGCATCCGCCAGTAAAACCGCGACTTTTTCGGCCTCCGGAATACAGCGCAAAGATGGTTGCGCGTCTTTGAAGTACCAGGGGCGGACGTGTGGCCAGCATACAAGATAGCTCAGGCGGGTTTCGCCAAGAGTTTCAAGCGCAATGGTGCCGGTCCCACCTTTGCGTAGATCCAGCATTGCATTGCCCACCTGTGTGTAGGGCAGATTCAGGGTCACGGTGAGTGCCGCCCCAATGCGCAGAACGACGCGAGCGTCCGTGACGGTATACATGGCTGCACGTGCCTGCAAATAAGCCACCAGCATCAGTAGCCCACAGACGATCAGACCCAGCAAGACAAAGGGCACTGCTGACCCGATGGCCTGTCCTAATGGCAGAAGATCTACCACTGAGACGAACCGCCAGATCGTCAACAGTGCAAAATAGCCCGCAACCCATTTCAGGTTCAGAGCCTCCTTGCTCAACGCCCACCAATCTGGCCGTCCTTGCCACAGGATTTGCTCGCCCTTGGGCGGCTCGGCGGGCAGTCCTTCAATGGGCTCGATTTCAAAGTCATCGTGCCCGCTTAGGTGTTTTTTAGGCGTATGAGACATGGCGAGTATCTCCTTTGGCAGTTGCGGTACATCGCGCGGGACGCTTGAAAGCAGACCCGCACGGTTTCGTTAAAGTCTCGGTTCGGCGCGGGTGCCGGCATAAAGCTTGCCGCCGCCATAGTACCCGGAGATCTTGTCTTCTTCGAGCAGCGTCACCTGACTCGGGCTCGCAATCGCCGGGATTGTCGCGAAATGCTTGCCGTAGAGCGCATGTACGTCCACGCGGTCCGACCTAATGCGCGCAAAAGTCATTGGCATAAGGCGCGTGCCCGTACCCCACTTGCTGTCCAGTTCCATTTCCAGATAGCGCACCAGTTGTTCCGGCTCGTCGAGCCACATATCCGTGATCTTGCCGACGATTTCGCCGTCTCCTGCTACAACAGGTAAACCGCGCGGATCACGGCCCGCGGCAACATGAAACCCTTCGGTGCCCGCCATAGGGACAATTTTGGGATGTCCATGACCGTCCAATTCAGGGTGATCCTTGCGCGGTGCCCAAGAGGCAGGTCCAACCCCGTCCAACAATGGGTCGCCTGTAGGCTCCAGCGGGAAACCATTGCCTGACCCCACGCGTTTCATCGGGATATCTGCGCGTTCCGGTGTCTGACCGCTTGGCACGACCACATCGCCGCGCCCGTGAGGCAGTTTGAAGGTCTTGTCGCTGGGCAGCGGCCACATGCTTGGGTTGGACGACTTGTTGCCTTCGTCGTCTTCCATCGGGTAACCTTCGCGCATGTTTTCGCGTTGGATATAAATGACCAGAATCGCAAAAAATGCGTAGAAGAGCCAGAGCGCAAGGCTCGCCAGATCAAATTCGCCAAAGAATGTTCCAGTCATATTTTTTCCTCCTGAAACGGGGTCATGTTGGGAAATCGGCCAGGCCTATGGCGCGTGGTCGAACCTGTGGTGCGGGGGGACGGCCCGCGTTGCGGACAAGCGGGCCAAGAATGATGAGCGTGACAAAGAGCAAGCCAATCTCGACGTGATAGACAAAAGAATATCCGACGGCTGGCGATACCATGCCTTCACCCAGGGCACCCGACATGGCGACAGATCCCATCCAGTCGCGCAAGGAGCCACCAATGGCGATGGAAAGACCGGCCGCCGTTGCCTGAGCAGCCCCCCAAGCGCCCAGAGCCAGACCGCGACCGGCACTATTGGTTTCGGGCAGGGTCATGCATGCGGTCAGTGTCGATACAGCAAACAGGCCACCACCAAACCCAATCAGACCAGCACCTGCAAAGAACAGCTCTGGCGAATTAAACGGGGCCGCGAATATCACAATGGAAAACGCCCAGATTCCAGCCAGAATGCCCGCGCCTGCAAGACGGAAAGAGTTGGACCCTGCGGCAAGTCGCTTGCCTGCGAGTGCAAATCCAGCCAGTGCTCCAAGCGACCACATGGCCGTAAGAAGGGTTGTGGACGAGACGGATAAGCCCAGTATTTCTCCGCCGTATGGTTCCAAAAGCACGTCCTGCATATTGAAGGCCATCGTGCCAACGAATATACAGGCCAACAATCTACCCGCCTGTCCACCTGACATGAAATCATGCCAAGCATCCGAAAAACGTGGGCGCGGCGCAGCGCGTTCGGTGCGGCTCATCGGTTGCAGGCTTTCCTGTTTCCATAGCGCGATGAGGTTCAGCACAATGGTCACGACGGCTGTGGTCTGGACCACTTGAATGAGTTTAATCGAGGTAAAGTCACGCAGAAGAAATCCAATGATCAGCGACGAGATGCCCATCCCGACGAGGAACATGACATAGAGTAGCGCAACAACCCGTGGCCGCGTTTCGTCGGTAGCCCGATCAGAGGCCAGGGCCAGACCAGCCGTTTGGGTCATATGCATGCCCAGACCCGTCATCAGAAAAGCGAGAGCAGCGAGGACCTGGCCAGCAAAAGGCACCTTGATGTAAACATCGCCGCCCAGCACCAACAAGGCGGAGGGCATGATCGCAAGCCCACCAAACTGCCAGAGTGATCCAAACCAGATGTAGGGCACCCGTTTCCAGCCAATGGCCGAACGGTACGTATCTGAACGGAAGCCCAAAAGAGTGCGAAAAGGTGCGATCAGTACGGGCAGTGCGATCATTACAGCCACAATCACTGCCGCCACACTTAGTTCGACGATCATCACCCGGTTGAGCGTACCCAGCAGCAAGACTGCCGCCATGCCAACGGAAATCTGAAACAAAGACAGTCGCAGCAACTGACCCAACGGCAAATCGGCGCTCGCCACATCCGAAAACGGCAACGCTTGCTGCGACAGTTTTTTCAGGAGTGGAGCGAAGCTCGCCATCAGATGCGGACCTCCATCGCTTGCGAGATGTAGAAACCGGAGGACACCCGATCTACCGGGCGCACCATGCCTCGCAGGCCTTGTGACCGCGCCGCTTGCGCCAGTGGTTTATGGGCATGGGGGATCATCACGGGGCTGCGGTCGGATCGGGGAAAGAGTTTGCCAGCATACCACATTGCCATCAGCAAGCGGGTGCGCGGTGCAACCGTGAAAACGATGGTTGCCTTGGTCCGGTTTTCAAGCTTTTTCAACGCGCTACCAATGTCCGCCGCCTCGTAGTAAATCAGGCTGTCCATCGCAACGACGTGATCAAAACGGCCCAGTTCGGAGCTCAGCATATCACCAGAGGTGAAAGTGACCTGTCTTCGATACGCTGCAGGCAGCCGCAATTCGGCGATCTCTACAAGCGAGGGCGATATGTCTATTGCCAGCACCTCGGCACCTCGCGCAGCCAATTCCGCCGTCATCTGGCCCGCGCCACAGCCCGCATCCAAGACACGCTGGCCACTCAGATCATCGGGCAAACGGCTCAACATGAGCGCCCGCATCTGGTCACGACCGCGTCGCACTGTTTCGCGTATTTTGGAAACCGGCGCATCCGAGGTAAGTCGTTCCCAGGTCTGGGTCGCTGTCTTGTCAAAATAAGTCTCGACCCGCCCCAGCGTTGCATCATAACGGGGCCGCGCTTCGGGCGCTGCCTCAGCTATTCCGCTAGATGTGCTGAAAGGGGCGAAGTCTCGCATCAGTCAAATCCCAGCAATTCGAATATGTCACGGTCCGGCAGCGGGGCAGGAGCCAGCGGTTCTGTCCCGTTCCATAGCGTTTCGGCAAGACGTATGTACTCTTTGCGGACCTGTACGACCTCTTCGTCATCAGGCATTTCGAAAAGGGTTTTTTTCTTCAAGCGGGACCGGCGGATCGCGTCCAGATCAGGCATATGCGCGATACGGTTGAACCCCACGGTGCGGCAATACCGATCCACTTCGTCGGTGTCCTTGGAACGGTTGGCGACACATCCGGCCAGACGGACCTTGTAGTTGACCGATTTGGCCTGGACGGCGGCAACGATCCGATCCATCGCATAGATGCCGTCAAAATCATTGGCCGTCACAATCAACGCGCCGTCCGCGTGCTGCAATGGGGCGGCAAACCCGCCGCAAACCACATCGCCAAGTACGTCAAAGATCACCACATCTGTGTCTTCCAGCATATGGTGCTGTTTGAGAAGTTTTACGGTTTGGCCAACAACATATCCGCCGCAGCCTGTGCCCGCTGGTGGACCACCGGCTTCAACGCATTTCACTCCGTTGAAGCCCTCGAAAACGAAATCCTCGGCGCGTAGCTCTTCGGGGTGGAAATCTACCTCCTTGAGGATGTCGATCACTGTTGGCACCAGAGTGCCGGTCAGTGTGAAAGTGCTGTCGTGCTTAGGGTCACAGCCTATTTGCAGCACCCGTTTTCCGAGCATGGAAAACGCCGCAGACAAATTCGACGAAGTGGTCGATTTGCCAATGCCGCCTTTGCCGTAGACGGAAAAGACCTTGGCCCCTTCAATTTTGGCCGCATCGTCCTGATGCACTTGCACGGATCCTTCGCCATCCTGTCCGCGTAGGGAAGGGGGCGTTCTGTCCAATGGGCTCATGTCGGTGTCCTTTCAAGGGGGCGCGCAACCCCTGTGTTTGATCCTATGTCGCAGGGAGAGATCATTGTGCTGCGATCCCTTCGAGTTGGTCCTCTAGTGCGTCGGCAGCCTCTTGCAAAGCAGCCAGCGTATCAGCGTCGGGTGACCAATAGTTTCGGTCATTGGCTTCCAATAATCGGTTGGCCATGCGGCTGGAAGCTGTCGGGTTGAGATCGGCAAGGCGCTGGCGCATTTCGGCGTCCAATAAGAATGTCTCGGAGATGCGCTGGTACACCCATGGATCGACCTGGCCGGTGGTTGCAGACCAACCCAATGTATTTGTCACCGTGGCTTCGATCTGGCGCACACCTTCTGAGCCATGTTTGAGCAAACCTTCGAAAAACTTCGGGTTCAGACTGCGGGCCCGTGTTTCCAGTGCGACTTGGTCCTTCAGAGTACGTACCTTGCCCACTCCGCGTGTTTGGTCGCCGATATAGACGGCCGCATCTGACCCTTTGGCGCGTTTGACCGCACGGGCGATGCCGCCCAACGTGTCAAAATAGTGATCCACGGTAGTGACGCCGAGCTCAACGGATTCGAGATTCTGATAGGCAACATCGACCTCAGCCAAAGTCGATTGCAACAATGCCGCATGCGGTGAAGCCTTGCCATCTGTGCCATATGCGAAACTCTTGCGGGATTCGTAAGCATCAGCCAATTCATCTTCATCTCCGAAGGCTGAACTATCGACGAGGGCATTCACGTTAGAGCCATAGGCACCTTCCGCGTTCGAGAAGACGCGCAAAGCAGCCTCTTCCATGTCGCAACCTGTCTTTTCGCAATAGGCTAAAGCATGCGCGCGGATAAAGTTCTGCTCCGACGGTTCGTCTGCCTTGGCGCATTTCAGCGCCGCCTCGGCAAGCATGCGGGTTTGCAACGGCAAAAGATCGCGGAAAATACCCGAAAGCGTCATGATCACATCGATGCGGGGGCGTCCCAGGTCGGTGAGCGGGATCAGATCCGCGCCGGATATTCGACCAAAACTGTCAAATCGAGGGGTGCATCCCATCAACGCCAGTGCCTGCGCAATCGGGCCACCATCTGATTTGATATTGTCGCTGCCCCAAAGCACCAGGGCGACGGTGCGCGGCAAGCTGTCATGGGTTTGCAACAGCAATTGTGCCTGTTTGGCACCATCTTGACACGCAAAGGCCGTCGGCATTCGAAACGGATCAAATGCATGTATGTTGCGCCCGGTAGGCAGGACTTCGGCGGAACGTAACAAATCGCCGCCAGGTACAGGCGGAATGAACCGCGCCGACAGCGCCTGACAAATAGCTTCAAGCTCGGTCTCTTCTTGCAACATTTCCCCAACGCGGGCCTTTGTTGCCGCATCCGCATGGTCCATGATGTTCAAATACTCTGAGCGTGCAGCGTCGCTGAGTTTTTCGCCTATGATGTGCAGCCCTTCCGGGATCAGCGCGTCTTCGGTTTCCAGAAGCTTGAGCCAGAGCTGATCGGGCATGATCCCACCCATATCAACGGCTTCAGCCTGTTCGGCGATCAGGATTTCCAACTCCTCCCGCTCAGGTGCACCCGGCGTCAAAGCGCGCCAGCGAGTCAGGCTGTCCTTGAGATCAACCAAGCCTTTGTAAAGCCCTGACGCTGCTAGGGGTGGGGTCAGATGGGTCACGGTCACGGCCCCTGACCGGCGCTTGGCGAGGCTGGCCTCGGACGGGTTGTTCGAGGCGTAAAGATAGATGTTTGGCATCTCGCCGATCAGCATATCGGGCCAATCATCAGGACCCATTCCGGTTTGTTTGCCCGGCATGAACTCCAAAGCGCCGTGCATGCCGAAATGCAGGATCGCATCTGCTTTCAGAGTGTTGCGCAGCCATAGGTAAAAAGTGACGAAAGCATGTGTTGGTGCAAAACCCTTTTCAAACAGCAACCGCATTGGGTCACCTTCATACCCAAAGGCGGGCTGGACACCGACAAAGATATTACCAAATTCTTTGCCGAGCACAAAAACCCCGCGTCCATCGGATTGGATGCGTCCGGGAGCCGGCCCCCAAACCGCCTCAACAGCAGCCAGCGGCGGCGTGGTTTTTACAATGGTATCGGCGCTGACATGCGCCGCAACATTGGCTTCTTGGCCGTATTGAGCGGCGTTCCCTTGCAAAACGGCTGCGCGCAAATCATCGACCGTTTCCGGCACTTCGAGCGTGTAACCCTCTGCCTTCAGACGGTTCAGCGTGTTGAAAAGACTTTCAAAGACACTCAGGTAGGCGGCTGTGCCGACCGCGCCCGCATTAGGAGGAAAACCAAAGAGAACAATGCCAAGTTTTTTGTCTGCATTCTCCTTGCGCCGCAGGTTGGCGAGACGGATGGTTTTTTCAACAAGGCTGTCGATGCGCTGTATACATGGCGCCATCGCCTTGCTGTCCGACACGCACGCGCACCGGTGCGCGCAACCCTGGCAGCCATCTGCGCCATGCCGACCGGCAAATACCGTGGGGTTCGTAGCGCCATCTAGTTCGGGCAATGCCACCAGCATGGTTGTTTCAATGGGTCCCAGACCCTGCTCGGACGATGCCCATTGCGCAAGAGTTTGAAACTCCAAGGGATGCGCAGCAACGTAAGGCAAATCCAGATCTTTGAGCACCTCAATGGCCGCAGCGTTATCGTTGTACGCAGGCCCACCCACAAGCGAAAAGCCCGTTAACGACACCAGCGCATCAATATGAACGCCAGTGCTATCGCGAAAATATGCGTCGATTGCCGGGCGCCCGTCCAAGCCGCCGGCGAACCCGGCCAGAACCCGAACGCCGCGCGCTTCAAACGCACGGATCACAGCGTCGTAGTGAGCGGTGTCCGATGACAGGACATAAGAGCGCATCATAAGCAAACCGACGGTTATCTCGGCGCCTTTTGGAGCAGGTATCACGCTGGCGTCGGTTGTGATGCGACCGGGAAGGTCAGGGTGGTAGAGACCTGCATCGGGGTATTCAATCGGTGCGGCCGCGTCGACGCTCAGATCCCAGCTGGTTTTTGTAGCATAGCGGTTGAGCAAAAACCGAACCATCGCTTCGACGTTGTCGTCTGAGCCTCCTAGCCAATACTGCATGGTCAGGAACCAGGCGCGCAAATCCTGGCTCTTGCCGGGAATGAACCGCAGAATTTTCGGCAAACGGCGCAGGAGTGCCATCTTGTTGGCACCCGAAGAACTTGACGGTTTGGACGAACCGCGCAAGCGTTTCATCAGCTTCATGGTGCCCGATTGTGGTGCCATCATGTCCAGCGAGCCCATGCGGGTCAGTTTGACAATGGTGGCATCGGCGATGACACCGATCATCGCATCGCAATGGTCACGGCGGGCTTGCAGAGATGGCAAAATGCGCGCGACATGTTCTTCGAGGAACAAGAGGTTCGCAATAATGATGTCGCCTTCGGCGATGGCTTCTTGTGCTGCTTCAAAAGCACCCGGCGTTTCGCCCCACTCAGCGGCCGCATGGATCGATAAGAACAATCCGGGATAGTCTTGCGACAGATTGTCCATTGCACGCAAGGCTGGGCCCGCAGCATGGCTGTCCAACGTGAGGATGACCACACGGTAACCGGGCAAACGGCGGCCCCCTGTTATCCCGGAGTCATCGCGCATAATGGGCCTTTGCCTCATACAGCGTGTCGACACTGATTTCGGTCACGCCATTCAAGGAGGCGTAGATCTCCGTGTTTCTGCGCGCCTTGCCCCGCACAAAAAACGGTATTTTCTTGAGTTCCTTTTCAGCCGCTGCCAACCAGACGGCGGCATCTACCGGAGCAGGCGTGTCTCTGTCCACTGGGTTTTGACTCTGGTTTGCATCAACTTTGCCGGCATGGCCACCATGGTGCGACGGTCCGGCGGCATCGTTGAACTCAAAATCGTTGCGGAACATGTGCAACAGATGCTCTTCGAGTCCCATAACCAAAGGGTGCACCCAAGTGTCGAAAATGACGTTGGCCCCTTCAATCCCCATCTGCGGGGAATAACGCGCAGGGAAGTCCTGCACATGTACCGGTGCCGAAATGACCGCACAGGGAATGCCGAGGCGCTTGCCGATGTGGCGTTCCATCTGAGTACCGAGAATCATTTCCGGCTGGAGTTTTTCGATCACGCTTTCTACGTGCAGATAGTCATCGGTGATGGTCGCCTCGACCCCATATTCTTTGGCCAAAGCGCGCAGCGGGCGTGCCATTTCCCGGTTGTAGCAACCCATGCCAACCACCTCGAACCCCATTTCGTCACGGGCAATGCGCGCGGCACTGGCCACATGCGTGCCATCGCCGAAGAGGAACACCCGTTTGCCAGTCAGATAGGTGCTGTCAACGGATTTGGAGTACCACGGAAGGCGCAACCGGCTCTCATCCAGATAGGGCTTCACGCCTGTAATTTCGGCAACTTCACGGACGAAATCGCGCGTGGCGCCGACGCCGATGGGCACGGTTTTTGTATAGGGTTGCTGCAGGTCCCGCGCCAACCACCGTGCGGCCGCCTCAGCGGTTTCGGGATACATCAGAACGTTGAAATGCGCCGCGCCCATCCGTGCAATATCGGCAGGCGAGGCGGTCATTGGCGCCACCACATTCACGCTGATGCCCATGTCTGACAGCAGCGACGTGAGCTCGGTGATATCATCGCGGTGCCGAAACCCAAGAGCGGTGGGGCCGATCAGGTTGCAGCTGATTTGCGACGTTCGTTCCATCGGTTTCGCAAGCGTTCGGACAATCTGAAAGAAGGTTTCATCCGCGCCAAAGTTTTCTTTTCGTTGATAGCTGGGTAATTCCAGAGGAATCACTGGCACCGGGATGTCCATCGTTTCGGCCATGCCGCCCGGGTCATCCTGAATGAGTTCGGCGGTACACGACGCACCGACGATCAAGGCTTCGGGCTTGAACCGTTCGTAAGCATCTTCGAGTGACTTTTTGAACAGATTGGCAGTATCAGAACCCAGATCGCGCGCCTGAAAAGTGGTATAGGTGACCGGCGGACGATGATCGCGTCGCTCGATCATGGTGAATAGCAGGTCCGCGTAGGTGTCACCCTGCGGAGCGTGTAAAACGTAGTGCAGGTTTTTCATACCTGTCGCGACCCGCATGGCCCCAACATGCGGCGGGCCTTCGTATGTCCAAACCGTCAGCTTCATTGCGCGCCCTCGCGCATTTGGCTTGAAACATCTGCGTCCTCAAGTTTCAATAAATTCGCGCGTCTGATTGGGCGCGAAAAGAGACCCGCCAAGTCGCCCGCCTGTTCATAAAAATGCACAGGCGTGAATACCAGTTCGATCGCCCATTTGGTCGCCAACCCATCCGCTTCCAGCGGGTTGGCCAAACCAAGACCACAGACTGTAAGATCAGGCCGGGCGGCACGACAGCGTGCCAATTGCAAATCCACATCCTGACCTTCGGACAGTGTCGGGCCCTCGTTCAGCATGTCGAGATCGGGCCCGACGATGCTTTTGTGGATGAAAGGCGCACCAACTTCGATGGCGTTCATTCCGCATTCTCGGGTCAAAAACCGCGCCAAAGGGATTTCCAGTTGGCTGTCGGGGAAGAAAAAGATCGATTTACCGTTCAGGGTTTCCGAGGCTTGCGCGATGGCCTTGCGTGCCCGCGCCCGAGGGGCCGATGTCACACGGTCAAAGGTCTCGGCATCGACGCCAAACTCATTGGCGATGGCCTGCAACCACGCCGTTGTACCTTCCTCCCCAAAGGGGAAGGGCGCTGGCAGGTGCCGAGCGCCGCGCCGTTCAAGAGCCGCCATGGTATCGCCCAGGAATGGTTGGGTCAGCGCAAAGACCGTGTTATCCCCGACGCCAAGATCTGTATCCGAACGCGGTGCGGGCAAAACCTTGATCGGGCCGACACCCATGTCGGTCAATAGGGAAACCGCCTGTTCTTCGACGACATCCGGCAAGGCACCTACCAACATCAGTTGACGGATGTTGGTCTTTGGCAAAACTGGCACCATGGAAGCAAGGCAAGCGTCTTCACCTTGTGTGAAGGTGGTCTCAATACCAGACCCGGAAAAATTCAAGACCCGGACGGAAGGTGCATATTTTTCCGTCATGCGTTCCGCCGCGCGTGCCAGATCAAGCTTGATTACTTCGGAGGGGCAAGAGCCCACAAGAAACAGCTGTTTGATGTCTGTGCGCCGCGCCAGCAGCTGATCCACGACCTTGTCCAGCTCAGTTTGCGCATCCGCCAAACCCGCCAGATCCGTTTCCTCGAGAATCGCTGTGCCAAAGCGCGGTTCTGCAAAAATCATCACCCCAGCGGCGGATTGTAGCAAATGCGCACAAGTTCTGCTGCCGATTACAAGGAAAAATGCATCCTGCATCTTGCGGTGGAGCCAAATGATACCTGTCAGGCCGCAAAATACTTCGCGCTGCCCACGTTGTTTCAGAATCGGTGCGTTGCGGCATCCACCAGAATTTGAGAGGCGCGGCAGCTCTGTCATGCGCTGACCTCTTTTGGTCTGATATGGTCCGATTGAGCCTGCAATCTAGCGGCGCGCAGCTTTAAGAGAAATTGTGCTGCGTTGATGACGTAAGCGGCATAGGCTGCAAGCGCCAGAAACATCAACGGAACCGGTGCCAGCGCCCCAGCAAAAAGGCCCCAGAGATAGGCGGTATGCAGCGCGATTACTGCGAATGAAAACACGTCTTCCCAAAAGAAAGCCGGGGCAAAAAGGTATTGACCGAAAACGACTTTTTCCCAAATCGCACCGGTCACCATGATGAGATAAAGCACCGCCGTTTTGATAACGACCGACAGGGTCGCGGCCTCATACCCTGCACCGTTCCACAGGTACCGCAAAACAAGCGCCAAGGAGACAAGAAAAACTAGGAATTGAAGCGGCGCCAAAATGCCCTGAATAACGGTCCAGACCGACTCATCCCGCCTGATGCGTTGCTCAGCGGTATACAGACCCGCTGTATCGGTGTTGTGCGCACTTTGGCTATGCATTGAGTTGATGACCTCTCCCGTCCTCGTAGTTAAAGGTAGCTGTTTTCTGAGAAAAGTGTCAACTAAATCTTACACATTTCGCGTGCCGGATATGGGTAAAGGCGCGCGTGGCAATTTGGCGCAAAAACAACCTAAAGGTATAATAACCCATAAAAAACGATGCAATTAATGCTGATCGACGGTTGAAAACACCTACTAAAATGTCAATTTAATTTGACATTACGGCGTGCAAAGCAGAGATTTGTTGCCAGTAGCCTAATCGATGGGGTTTCGACCCTCAAACACGAACCAGCGCAAGCATGTTCGCTCAGGTGGTACAATGCCGCAGGATGATCAGTCAGGGACGCGTTGCCGTCGCCGCAATGCGCCAGCAGAAACAGGCGTTTTTGCAGCTGATGTCATTTGTGCGCTGAAAGATCTTCAGACCCTCAACCATGATGGCGCACGTCAATTTGTGCTGGATCATTTGGTACGTGCGATTCTGTTGCCCAAAGAATTTAATGTAGTAGCGCTTTGCGAAGACCTACTGAACCATCGGCTGAAACATGATGCGATAATCGATCTTTACATTCCAAGTGCTGCGCGCTGCCTTGGAGAAAGTTGGGTTCAGAACAACATTAGTTTCGCGGATGTCACCATTGGTACACTGCGGCTGCAGTCGCTGCTGGACCAAGTCGTTCAACGTTCAAAGGTAGATTTTTCCGCGCGCACTCAACAAATCCGGGCGTTGCTGGTCTTGCCAGAAGGAGAACAACACTTCCTGGGTTTGAGCGTAGTTGCAGCGCAGCTACGTAGGGTTGGATGCGAGGTCCTTGTATCCTTTGATGAGACTTTGGAAGCTTTGGAACAGCGAGTATCGACCGAACGACCTCACATCGTACTCATCTCATGTTCCCGCAGCGAAGCGCTCGAAGCCATCACACAGATCGTGCAAACCATCCGTAGTGCCACAACCTGCGACCCCATGATTGTTTTGGGGGGCGCCGTGATGATCGATACCGAAGATTTGATCGACCGGACGGGTGTGGACTTGGTGTCTGCAGACGCAAAAGACGCTATCGCTCTATGTTCAGAACGCTTGAAATCGTCGGTGCGGCAATGACAACCGGGGGCAGTAACTTTTGGAGCAGCGGTGCCGTTCCACTTATTGAGCCAGAATTTTTGGGCAGCATCATTGGCGCGGCATCTGATATTGCGCTGGTTGTATCTTCAGAAGGTGTCATACTTTCCGTCGTTCTCAATGCTCAAAGCGACTCCTTTGGTAATCTCAAGCATTGGGAAGGTCGGCCTGTTGTTGACTTTCTGACCCGCGAGTGTGTGCCGAAGTTCGAAGCAGCGCACGAGGCCTACGTCGCCGGCGAGGTGCCGCGCAAACCGCTCGAACTCAACCACAGTGACAACGCCGTTTGGCAATATCCCGTCCGGTATACTTTCCACAGGTTTGGCCAGGAAAACGCTGCTCTGCTCCTTGGGCGTGACCTGCGTCCAATCGCGGAAACTCAGCAACAGCTGGTGCAGGCTCAGATCGCATTGGAACAGGGCTACGAGGCCCGGCGCGAATTCGATGCGAGATTTCGCATCTTGCTGGCAAATTGCAAAGACGCCGTTGTTTTCATCGCCGTTAACTCTGGCCTGATTGATGATGCCAATGAGGCCGCAGCAGATCTTCTTGGGTTAAAACTTGACGCTTTGAAAGGTAGCAGTTTTGCCACGCACTTCGCAGATCGATCTACCGGCGAACTCACCGAAAGCCTACTGAATGCGACGGTTTCGGACGAAGGTGGGCGCGTGACACTGCGCTCCAGCCGTGGTCGTCGTGAACTCATCGTACATCCCGTGGTGTTCCGCGCTGGTGGACAACGTGTTTTACTATGTCGGGTAACATCGGGTACAGAAGCGTCTAAAACACCAGATGCAATGGCCTCTCAAGCATTGTCATTGTTCCGCTCAGGCAGCGATGCGATGATCTTCATGTCCGGAAAAGGTGTGATCACCGCGGTAAATGAAAGCTTTCTTGATCTCATCGGCGCCGCGCACCAATCAGACGTTGTCGGGCGCAGTTTCTCAGATTTCCTCAGTCGAGGGCAAATTGATATGGCGGTTTTGACCGACCGTTCAGAGCGCGCAGGCCATATGCGAATCTATGCAACCAAACTGGTCAACGACCTAGGCGCGCGCCTTACGGTCGAGATATCTGCGACGCATTTTGACGAGGTTGACGTTCCTGTTGTCGGGTGCGTCGTGCGTGATGTAAGCCGAGTAGAAACTGTGCGTCCACGAGCCACCCCGCAAAGTCAAATGAAGACGGATTCCTCGCGCAACGTAATGGACTTGGTAGGATCGGCCTCTTTGAAGGATATTGTGGCGGAGACCACCGATGTTGTCGAAATGATGTGCATTCAAACAGCGGTTGAACTCACCAACAACAATCGTGTGGCTGCCGCGGAGATGCTGGGACTGTCACGGCAAAGTCTCTACGTGAAACTCCGCAAATTCGGGCTGCTCAGTAAAAACAACTGACCAGCTCTTTCTTGCCAATCCGACCCTCTTGCACCGACTCATTGTGTCAGGCATAGTTGACACATGTCTGTCACTCAGATCATACAGCCGCGCCGTTTTCCCGAGCCTGCCGCCGCTCTGCGTCTCATTAAACCGATCACGTGGTTCCCGCCCATGTGGGCCTACCTGTGCGGCGTGATTTCTTCTGGCGTCGCGCCTTCGGAACACCTCGGGCTTGTTCTGCTCGGCATCCTTTTGGCAGGACCAATTGTCTGTGGTATGAGCCAAGCGGCCAACGATTGGTGTGACCGTCATGTGGACGCCATCAATGAACCCGACCGGCCGATACCTTCAGGTCGCATCCCCGGGAAATGGGGGCTTTGGATTGCATTGGTTATGTCCGCGCTATCACTCTGGGTGGGTTGGCAATTGGGTGCCTGGGGCTTCGGCGCAACAGTCATTGGCGTCCTTGCGGCTTGGGCCTATTCCGCAGAACCCCTGCGCATGAAGCGGTCAGGCTGGTGGGGTCCGGGGCTCGTTGGTTTGAGCTATGAAAGCCTGCCTTGGTTTACCGGTGCGGCTGTGCTGAGCGCGGGCGCGCCCAGTTGGCCCACGATCCTCATTGCTCTGCTGTACGGTATCGGCGCCCACGGCATCATGACCCTCAACGATTTCAAGGCGTTGGAAGGCGATCGCCAGACCGGTGTAAATTCACTACCGGTCACACTTGGCCCCGAGCGGGCAGCCAAGGTTGCCTGCGTGGTAATGACCCTACCGCAAATCGCAGTTGTCTCCTTGCTGGCACATTGGGGGCTGCTCATGCACGGCGCGGCAGTGATGGCATTGATCGTTGTCCAGCTCTGCGCGATGAAGCGTCTTTTCAAAGATCCCAAGGGGCAAGCACCTTGGTACAATGGCACGGGGGTCCTCCTGTACGTCAGCGGCATGATGGTCGCAGCCTTTGCCCTACGCAGCATGGGAGGCGCACTATGACCCTCAGCTGGTTTGCCATCGTCCGGTTGGGTTTTGTTCAAATGTGCCTTGGCGCAATTGTGGTACTTACCACTTCGACACTTAACAGGTTGATGGTGGTGGAATTGGCCTTGCCGGCTGTTTTGCCGGGCCTGCTTGTGGCACTACACTACGGCATCCAGATCACACGGCCGAACTGGGGCTTCCTATCAGATACAGGCGGCAATCGAACGCGTTGGATCACACGCGGCATGTTCGCGCTGGCGTCAGGCGCAATGCTCGCGGCCTACGCCGTTGTCGTTCTGGAAGATCATTTCGCCATGGGTCTGGCCTTGTCCGTTCTGGCATATGCTTTGATTGGGCTAGGGGTAGGGGCCTCTGGCACATCACTATTAGCTTTGCTTGCGACGGCAACAGCGCCCAGCCGTCGCGCAGCCGCAGCGACAATCACCTGGCTCATGATGATAGCAGGCATTGCAATCACGGCGGGTGTTGTTGGAGCGCAGCTTGACCCTTATTCCGCTACCCTTCTTTTGAAAATCGTAGCCATAGTCACTGGGGGCGCTTTTCTTCTGACATGCATCGCCGTTTGGGGGGTCGAAGCCCGCGTAGAAGCGGCACCAGCACAAACACCCACGCCGTTTGGCGAAGGACTGGCCGAGGTTTGGGCGGAACGCAAAGCCCGCAATTTTACCCTTTTCGTTTTCTTGTCGATGACCGCGTATTTCATGCAGGAACTAATCCTGGAGCCTTATGCTGGTCTGGTTTTTGACTTCACACCTGGGCAATCCACGTCGCTTTCCGGCGCACAAAACGGAGGCGTCTTTGTAGGCATGGTTATTGTAGGTGTGATGGCGACAGGCTTCAAACTAGGTAGTCTGCGGGCCTGGGTCATTGGAGGTTGTTTTGGATCTGCGGCGATGCTGGTATCCTTGACGCTCTTGGGGCAGGTCGGTGTGGGCGCACCTTTGATGCTCGCGGTGGTCGGGCTTGGTTTCTTCAACGGCGTCTTTGCAGTTGCAGCGATCGGCTCCATGATGGCGCTTGCGGGCCAAGGTCGCAGCGCGCGCGAAGGCACTCGAATGGGCCTCTGGGGGGCTGCGCAGGCATTGGCCGCCGGGTTCGGCGGACTTCTGGGCGCCGCATCAGTTGATATCATGCGTGCGGCGATTGCCACCAGCGACGCAACGGCTTTTGGTACGGTTTTTCTCATCGAGGCAGCGCTCTTTATCGCTGCCGCTTATATGGCGCTGCGGGTGATGGAGCGCCCCGCAGTATGCAACAGCTCTTTGGTCCCGGGAGAATGAGCATGTATGATGTCGTGGTAGTGGGAGGTGGCCCGTCAGGCGCCACGGCGGCTTTGGATTTAGTTAAGTCTGGTCACAAGGTGGCGCTGATTGATCGGGATGGTCGCATCAAACCTTGCGGCGGAGCGATTCCACCACGCCTCATGGAAGACTTCGACATCCGAGACGATCAGCTCGTCGCCAAGGTCAATACGGCGCGGATGATTTCACCCACTGGTCGGCATGTAGATATCCCGATCGAAAACGGTTTTGTCGGAATGGTAGATCGCAAGGATTTCGATCCCTTTCTGCGAGATCGCGCAGCCAAAGCCGGGGCGCACAGCTTAACAGGAACCTTTCTGCGGATCGAACGAGAAGGCAATAATCGATTTGTTCTCTACCGTGACAAAGAAAGTGGCGCGGAGCGCAAGCTCCAGACACGGTTGATCATCGGCGCGGATGGGGCACGCTCGAAAGTGGCCAGACAAGAAGTGCCGGGCGGAGACCGGATTCCATACGTTCTTGCCTATCACGAGATCATCGAAGCCCCAGCGGCAAATGGTACTTACGATCCTGCACGCTGTGATGTGATCTATGATGGGGATATTTCGCCTGATTTTTATGGCTGGATTTTCCCGCATGGCACAACCACCAGTGTTGGCATGGGCACAATTGTGACCGACGTTGATTTGAAACAAGCCACATCGGAATTGCGCGCCTCTGCTGGTTTAAGTGCGTGTAAAACCCTGCGTCGAGAAGGCGCGCCCATTCCTTTGAAACCAATGAAATTCTGGGACAATGCCAACGATGTGGTTCTTGCCGGGGATGCGGCTGGCGTTGTTGCACCTTCCTCTGGTGAAGGGATCTATTATGCCATGGTCGGCGGCCGTGTTGCAGCGACGGCGGCGGCTGCCACACTATCGACGGGCCGTATCGCCAACCTTGCGCTGGCTCGGAAGCTTTTCATGCGCGAGCACAAGCAAGTCTTCAAAGTGCTTGGCGCGATGCAAAACGCCTACTATCGAAGCGACGAGCGGCGCGAACGATTTGTGTCGCTTTGCCACGATGTGGACGTTCAGCGATTGACGTTTGAAGCCTATATGAACAAGAAGCTGGTCAAGGCCCGTCCGATGGCGCATTTGAAGATCGGCTTGAAAAACCTTGCTCATCTAACCGGGCTCGTGGCAACAACGCACGTATGACAATCATGATCCCAGCCTGGGTCGACGGCACCCTGACACCTGTTGAAAAACTCGAAGCGCATGTGAAAGGGCTTCGCCACAAGGCGGTTTCTGTTTTTGTGTTGCATGGTGACAAGGTATTGATGCAGCAACGTGCTTTGGGAAAGTACCATACCCCCGGTCTCTGGACGAATACCTGTTGCACGCACCCCAAGTGGGATGAAGCGCCCCGGGACTGCGCGATGCGCCGTCTGGATGAAGAGATTGGCGTCACCGGGGTCGTACCAGAACACCGACATCATTTGGAGTACCGGGCAGATGTAGGCAGCGGGCTGATTGAACATGAAGTCGTGGAAGTTTACGTCGCCGAGGCAGATGCAGATTTGCGTGTCACGCCAAATCCAGAGGAGGTTATGGCGGTCGAGTGGATGCAGTTTGAAGAATTGCAAAAGCAGGTCGATCAAACCCCCGAACTCTTCACCCCTTGGCTGAGGATTTATCTGCGCGATCATTGTGATGTCATTTTTGGTATGAGCGCTGTTTGATCCACGGTGTCAGCTTTCGTCTAGGTTAGAGATATCGGGTCATTTTTGCCGAAATCTTGTCTCTTAACTGTCTGGCAGGTGTCTTCGACCCGAGGTATTTTCTGGTGATTTGCGAAGGTGGCTACAAATCACGTTAACGTCTTGATCCGCCATCGACCGCATGTCCGGTTTTCGCGGGAACGCAAACCGCGCGCGACATCTGGCGTTCTCGACAGGACCTTCTGGCAGTTTGGAGGAGGTAACAGAAACAGCTTTTAGCGACGATCTCCGCAAGTAGGTAGCGCCAGCTCACGCGTTTGGCTCCACGATCGAAGGTGATTGATTTTTGCGCATAGTAGGCAGGTCTTTGATCGCCTTAACGATCTTGTCTACGTCTCTTCGAAGTTCGTTTGTGAACAAGAAACGCCCATGCCGCTTGCTGTGTTCAAGCAATACTATTGTTTTCCAACAGCAGACGCAGCTGGAAGTAGCGCGCACCTTGTCATGGCAATGTTGCAACCAAGTAGAAATGTCACTGGTTGTGCAAAGTAGAAATGTCACCACAGGGCGTCACGGGAGCAAGGCTTAGCAGCCCGGAGACCTCAAATATCGCAGGGCTGACAAGCCTTGCGGGACTCAAGCCAGACCAAGGTATCTTTGCGCTGTTGTGTTTTACAAACCGATGAGTTCGACGCAGTTCAGCTCATAGAACAAATAGGCCCACGAAAGCGCCAAGCAGACGCCGACAACGCCAGACCCGATCGCTAGAACTGTTCGTTTGAAGTGGCGCAGAATGAGAAACATTGCCAAGGCTATCAGTGCGATCAGCCAGCTTTCCCAGTCCAAAAATGTGGCTCGCACGCACTGCTCGTAGGTCATTCTTTGTTGGCTCCAGTTCGCCTCATTGTAGCAGTTCGTTCAGCGCGCTTGCGTTCATAATACGCTTCCATCTTTGAAGGTCGACCCGGAGGACGACGGCCTGTCTTCTTGTAGCCGTTCTTGGCGCTGACCGGTTTGACCTTTGGCGGTGGCGTGGCCTTCTCCTGTTCCTCTTTGATGTGAGCGAGAACCGCGCTGAGATGTTTGTTCTCGGTGATTGCGGCATGGGTCACGCGCTGTTGGTGTGGATCGAAGATGCTGCAGGGCAGGGCGACGCCTTTGGCACGGACTTGGATGCGTCCGTCCGGCATCTCATAGACATCGACGTATTTGCCGACCAGACCGCGCGTCAGATCGTTGACCTCAAGTCGGATGCGCTTGCGGTCGTACTTCAGCGTCAAATCCTTAGTGACATAACGCTTGTCGCGCAGGCAGAAGACCTCGGCCAGCCGATCCGGCTCGATGTTCAAGGCACGGTGCAGGTTGTCTGGTTTGGCCGGAGCCTTTGCAAACTTGGCATTATAGCGCTCCATGAAGCCCCCTAGGAACGCGTTGCCGTCTTCCATGTTGGAGATGCCCGCGATGCGCAGCTCTTTAACCAGCCGATCCTGCAGCGTGCGGTTCGCGCGTTCGACGCGGCCATTGGCTTGGGAAGAGTTGGCACAGATGATCTCGATGTTCAGCTCGGCCAGGGCGCGCCCAAACTGGGTCATGCCTGTCATGTTTTCGTTCGGCTTTGGAACGCGGAAGACGGTGTGCTTATCGCTGTAGAACGCGACCGGGCGACCATGCTTCAACAGATAACTTTCCAAAGCTTCAAAGTAGCTGAAGGTGCTTTCCGACTTTACAAACCGCAGTGCCATCAATGTGCTTGTCGCGTCATCGATGAAGACGAGCAGGGTGCAGGGATCGCCTCGATCTTCGAACCATCTGTGGTCTGACCCGTCGATTTGGATCAACTCGCCAAAGCATTCCCGGCGCAAGCGCGGCTGATGGAATGTCCGGCGCTGTTTGCGTGATAACCAGATGCCATCTTCCTGCATCCACTTACGAACCGTCTCGCGCGAAACTTTGAACCCGTGATGTTCGGCAAGCATCTCCGTCGCCAAGGTCGGACCGAAATCCGCATAGCTTTCCTTGATGATGCTGAGCGCATAGTCGCGCTTAGCATGATGGATGCGATTGTTTGGCGGCTTGCCACGCGCTTTGTGCCTGATCGCCGACGCACCATCCTGCCGAAACCGCTTCAACAGCCGGAAAACCTGCCGCCGTGTCAGTGCCAACATGTTGGCCGCGTTGTCGACACTCAGCCGCCCGTCATCAACCTGCGCCAGAACCTCCACGCGGTTCCACTCGCGCTCGCTCATAACCACCCATCCCATGTCTGCTCATCCTCAATGATTTTTGAGGGCAGAGTGACATTCCTGAATTGCTCATGGGTGACATTTTAGCTTTGCTGCTGGCTTCTCAAGGGTCGTTGCGACAGTTTCCGCTATCTCAGTTTCATCAGTTCTTCCCTGAATGCTTCTGTCGGTGTGCGCCAGCCAAGGCACTTCCTGGGTGTGCTATTCAAGCGGTCACAAATCGACTTCATATCTCGA
>NZ_JBGCEQ010000051.1:0-3572 GCF_045106495.1 Roseobacter sp. | reverse complement strand
ACCCAAAGGTATCGCCAACAATGCTCGCGGCATTTTCCGCGATACCATTACCTTCCGTTGGATCAAGGTCCGCGATGGTTCCCAAGTAGATGACGTCGAATGTGGTGGCCATGTCAGAGCACCCTTGTCAAAATGGTGAAGAGCGTTGTTGCGTTCGGTTCAGTGTTCGACCAAGCGGCCGCAGCCGTCAGAGCGGGACGACCGGAGTTTCCAAATACGACGTGCGAGTAGTCAGGCCGACTGTCGGGCAAGGGTGCACCAAAGATCCCACGGTCGGCTCCGTCGAGCTGATCGATGTTTTCTGTGACGCTCCACCGCTCACCAACCCGGACGCGATCGACCTTTGATATGTCGACGTAGACAAGGCCGCTGGCTGTCGCATCCTCTTTGGGCGTGCCAGTCAGGTCATCGCTTTTCAAAGAGTCGGCATTGCGCACACTGGTGGCCAACCCGTGCGAGGTCGTATTGCTTGTTGGACCAGCCGCGATAGCGAACACGTTACCGCCGAAAGCGGTATTCGTGCGGCCTTTTATTTGGACGTCAATATCAGGCAACTTATTCACCATCCGGTGTGGCGCCATTGCTGCCGGTGCCGCCCACCGTGCCTGCAATGCCTTCAAGATTGATGAAGTGATCAAGCCCAACACTGTTTAGATTATCAACGTTGGAGGCCCAGAACGACGGGCTGTTCCTGTTGGCAATGGTTAATTCATACATTCGCATCGGAGTGCACTTTCAAATCGAATAATCGCGTGACAAAGACAACTGGCTTTGCAGCCTTCATCAAATTCAGGTTTTTCTCGTATCAATTTTTCTCTTTTACAGGCTGGCTTAGGCATGAACTTGACAAAACGACGATCTAAAGTTGACAGATTAAAATTGGCTGAAGCCGCGAATCTGCGCCCATCCGATGAAGCGCACTTTTTGAACCGGCACGCGGCCTGTTACGCGGCTTGAGCAGCGCAACGCCAGCGGAGGAACTCTTCGAGACGCCTGATCTTGTGGTCGTCGATCCACGACCGGATCAGGGCCACAACATGAATCTCAAAAGCGCTCAAGGTGCTGTATTGGTTATACTATCATGCCTTCAGCGGATGCCGGGTCATTTGTGGAATGCACCGGTCCATGCCTTTCAGCGGCATCAACAAATGTGTGGCGGTTCAGCTGATCTTGCCGCCCTTTGCGGCAGGCCGGACGAACCGGCCTTTCTCCAATCTTTGGCTGAACGGGCACCCGCTTGCGAATATCGGTTTCCTCGGAAGGATGAACCCAAGCCAACCCTGATCCGACACGAAATTTCTCACCACATCTCCGAAAAATCCGGCCCGCCTGTTTAGGGGCTTGAGGGAATGTGAGTTTCCTCTCTCAGAACAGCGGCAATTAGATAGAATTCGCCGGACCATAGAAAGCCCAGCAGAGCGCGCCGGAAGGCGACTTCAAGTTGCACACATAACGCATACGACGCCATTTGACCGATTGAATTCAAACCTTAACCTGTCCAATCCATCACTGGGCAGACATCAGTGCTAGCCTTGAATGACCGCTTTATTGATGTTTTCTGACCTTGGTGCATATCGCAGCATCGGTCGAATTGGGCTCAATCCAGCCGTCTGCCGCACAGCAGTGATTTAGGTTAAAGTGGCCAAGCCAAGGTCCGCTCGGCAGGGTGCGCGGGAGCGACAGATCGGAGGATCAATCGTGTACATTTCCAACTTGCCCACTATTCGCCACAAAAAACCTGCTTGGAATAAAGGTCGAATAGTCGGCCAGAAACGCCCCCTGAAACCCAAACATGTTTGGGCCATCCGAGTGCGCCTTGAGATCGCTGAGAACCATCGCGATCTCGCACTGTTCAACACAGCGATCGACAGCAAACTGCGGGGCTGCGACCTTGTTGTTTTGAAAGTCGCTGACGTTTACGCCGCAGGACAAGTCAAAGAGCGTACCTCTGTCCTTCAGAGCAAAACGCAAAAGCCAGTGCGCTTCGAGTTGACTGATGGAACACGCACTTCGCTTGAGCAATGGCTCGACGATCCAATGATGGTCGGGCACGAGTATCTCTGGCCCGGCCGTTTTCATGGCCCGCTTCACATTTCGACCCGCCAATATGCCAGGCTGGTCCAGGAGTGGGTGAGTTCGATTGGTCTTGAACCGAGCGCCTACGGGACGCATTCGATGCGTCGAACTAAAGTCGCACAAATTTACAAAAAGACCGGCAATCTGCGAGCGGTTCAGCTTCTCCTAGGTCACACGAAAATGGACAGCACGGTTCGATATCTCGGTGTTGAGCTTGAGGATGCCTTGGAGATCTCGGAGGGTGTTGAAATCTGAGACGAAGGGCCGGCTACGAGGTCGGCCCAAACCTGACGTCTGTTCGATATTGCAGATGCTGCGATTTCAACACCAAAAGCCTACTTTCGTTGGGGGTAAAGAATGCGCGACAGGTGCATCTGCTGGAAAGGCCACTTGGCCTTCAAAGCTCAGGCTGCATAAATGAGGGTCTAGCACGGCACCACAACGCGACAGGTCCATTGCGAGCTGGACGGTTGCTGATAGGGATTTTGAGAAGGTGACTATCGCCTTTCCAAAGGGATCAATAGTTTAGGAGTTGCCCATGTGGGAGAAGCCGACCCATCGTACGGTAGAGGGAACAGCCAGACCTCTCCGAGTTGCCTATCTCTTGGACTTGAACAAATGCGACGACCTGTTGCTGGACAAGATCATTTCTGAGAGTTTCAGTCGTTGGTCTGGTCGCCGCACGCCGATCATCCTTGCGTCACCAAGTGGCATTGACCCAGCATACGAAGCTTGGCTGCATGCTTTCGACGCGGACATTATCTACAGTTTTGTCGATTTAACGGACGAAGCAATTGCTGGTTTTGACGAAAAGTATGCCCCCGGGATTCTTCATCACCACGAAGACAGGTACCGCGATCCCGAAGGTGACCGGCGTTACAACATAGAACTTCCAGTACAGGGTCTATCTTGCCTTTCTGTCCTACCAATGTTTGCCAGTCGACGCTGGGGGTTCGGCGAAAGACCCCAGAATATTTTGAGTTTTGATAAATTTTGGGATGGCTCGAGTGACGCATTCATCAGTGAGAACTTCGGATTTCTCTCGACCAGTTTTGGCAATGGCCAACTTTCCGCCTCTGCACCTGAATTGCTCACATGCTTAACCCTCATTTCAGAAGAAACGCTGAACAATCGTCAGTACGGGAAGAGCCCCCACACAAGGTTTGAAACTGACGGCAGTGCTCTTCTGGAAGCTCTCGCTGAATCGGGGGCGGTTCTGCCACCGAACCAGTTATCCGAATTGTTCTGTCACTATCTCGAGCCTAAGAACTCCTTGAAGAGGACCGGCGTTAACGTCGTGGTTGGGGACGAAATCGCTGATCGTTTGGCTTTCTGGAATGGACACAACCGATACCTGAGCTACCCCCCGAAAATCGGACAGTGACGTAAGCTACGATCTACCGTCTGCTGGTCTCCAAGAACGAGGAGATCAGAACATGTCAAAACGCAGGAACCACGATGCGGGCTTCAAGGCTCGCGTGGCGTTGGAAGCCGTG
>NZ_JBGCEQ010000050.1:0-10839 GCF_045106495.1 Roseobacter sp. | reverse complement strand
GGGGGAATGCCAGCAGCTTCCCAGTGGTGCCCTTCCGAGTCGAGATAAACCTCGTTGGACAAACTTAGTTGCCAGCCATTCGGCAGGCTTCGCGAAAAACCGTCAGACAGTGCGCCGCGCGTCGCCTCTCCAATATGCGTGACATGAGATTGCGATCTTAAGGAAAGCGTCAATACTTCAGCGGCGCTGACCGTCGCCTGGCTGGTCAACAAAATGACATCGCCATCAAAGCTTACCCCTGCGCTCGGCTCTATGGAGACAGGCGTCACGATTGGCTTGTCGGCATCCCCTGCGAATTTAGAGTATGCGAGCACGGGCTGGTTCAAGAAGCGGCTGGCAATCTCGCGCGCGATATAGTCGCTACCGCCAAAGTTCAGGCTGAGATCAAGGACAATCGACCGCGTACCGCGAGATGCGAAATATTTCATGATGTCGTCTAGCAAAGACTGAGTGAGGGCTAGGTTTTCCGACGGGGTCACGGGACCCGACCCAAATCCGTCCATTGCCAACAAAGCGAGGTAGCCAACGTCATCGGTTAGCATGCCATATTGAATACGCTCATTCCCGGCTATTTGTCCGCGGTTGTGAAGAATGTCCTCGGGAATGCTCTGATACCAAAGCGCGTGACGGAACGCGCGTGTGGCGCTTTCAGGATCTTCACCAGCAGCCTGCGCGATGTCGCGCAAATCCTGCAATACACGGGCACGTCCTGGAAATGCAATTTCGCGGTGGCCATCAACTTCGGCGACCAGAGCAACATGACCGTCTTGAATGGGTGCGATGAGCCAGCTCAACTCTTCAAAGAGGGCTTGGTCACTCATGGTGAAATGCACACGCGTTCGGGCCTCGGCCACTCTTGAGGGCCAATCAACATCGTAGAGCGAAAAGAAAGGATAACTGCCCTCGAAATACTCGACAAAGGTGTTGAACACGGTGACTGCATCGATCGGCTGTTTCGTCATGCATACCGATGGAAGTGACGGGCGGCGACGCGCACTGATCCGGTGCGGTTCCAGGGCAAACCTGATGTTGATCCGCTGTCCATCGCCGGATGCCTCGAATTCGGCCCCCGGCAGAAGATCCGCTATCGGAACCATGGTATCCGTCTCAGGAATGCACATGCCAACCCCGCTACTGAATAGGCGGGCAGTTTCTCCGTCGATTTCCAAAACAAAGCCGTAGCCATCCGATTGCCAAACGCCGTCCAGGGAAGGTGCGCCGAGCGCAACTTCGCTGTTGATCCCAAAAAACAAACAGGTTGCCAGCATTATAACCCTCATCTCAATCTCCAAATATCGCTTTAGTTGTCACCGCTTCTTTATCCTCCAAGTGATTTCTGTCATCTCGCGCCATAGGCAGAGACAGATCGTATGGAAGTGGCAGGCGCTACTGTGTGACCTGACTTTGTTCCCAACCAGAATTAGACATGATTTCCGCGCGACCAATGAACGCTTGGGCCGCACGCACGTCTTCCAGAAGATGAAATGCCAGCCATGAGGTTAGGTAGCCCCTGAATCGACCCGCATCATCCGCCAGCTCGATGTGGTCGGCCCCATCAGCAACAGCCAAAACGCGCAGTCCGGGGCCAGTCAGCCCATCAAAGATCGCTTGGTTCAGGCGGATAGGGGAAATGAACTCGTCTTCAGTTCCGGTCATAACAAGAACTGGCACTGTTATGGCGCGCGCATCATAGTTCAGATTGAGCCCAAAGAAATCAATCGCTCTTTTGGTTGGTGTGCCGTGGATCGCCAATGCGGTCGCATTGCGTCCGACTGCAAATCGGGTGTGCGCATTGATTGTACTGACTGCGCCCTGCGAAGACCCAACAAGGGCAAAGATGTTTGGCGAGATACGCTCGAAAAAGGGGTGATCCTGTGTCGCCGACCAAAGATGGGCATTTTCAAGCATTTCGATTGCCCGCACGCCAGATCCCATTTGGCGATCATGGCTCCCCAGGACCGCAATGCCCCACGACGCGAGATGGTGTGCGATAGCATCATATGTGCCGATGGGTTCACCCGTGCCGTTTTGCCAAATGACCAACGGTGCTGGACCAAAGTGATTCTCGGGGAAATACGCAGCCCCACCAGGTTGATCAAAGGTCGCTGGAACCTTGATCCGCGCAACGGTATACGGGCCAACGCTACCATAGCGATACTCGACTTCCTGGGCGGGATCGTAGGTATGGGACGTCGAAGTTGAACATCCGCAAAGCACCAAGAGGGCGATAACAGTTGTTAGTGCATTTGATGCGCGGATTCGAATTCCGTCTGAGAAGATCATTGGGTACTTTCTTGCGTGGTTGCTACGCAAGACCAATGCTCTTCTGCCTATCAGCTGTCGTCCGGTCCTATCGGCACGGAAAAGGATGACGCTATTCTTGCGCCAAGACGTCTCAGGGATTTGTCGGCACGGCTTCGCGAAGAAACGCTTCGATGCTTCGTTTCAGCTGTACAGGGTTGTCGGTGTGCAGCATATGTCCGCCAGGGAGCTTCAAGAACTCGGCTTCGTTGATACGCTCCGCGATCAGTTTCGCGCCATGATGAGTTGCCGTGTCTTTCTTGCCTACAATCACAAGCGTTGGGACGTTGATATGAGGCAGGTATGGACGCCCGTCATAGTATGCCGCGGCCTCCAACGCTGCGGCTATGCGCATGCGGTCCGTACGCGCCATCTGCCGCCGCAACTCTGTGCGGGTTTCCTGACATTGTCCAAGGCCTGGCAGCCACGCGAACCAAGAGGTGGGGATTGATCGAAACACACCAGCGGCGATACTAGCCGAAATCTGCCCGGACAGGCGATCTCGCAACGTGGGAACCGTTTCAATCAAAACGAGCGCTTTGATCTGATCCTGCATCCGCGCTGCCAGTTCCAGCGCGACCATGCCGCCAAGCGAATGTCCGATGAGTACGGCACCTTGCGGCACATCGTTAGAAAGTGCATCCGCATATATCTCTACTCGCGGCGAAGAGACCAACGGCGCGCTCCCGTGACCGGGCAAATCCGGCGTCAGGGCCCGCGGAAACTCCTTGATCATCGGTCCCCATGTGTCGCCAGCCAGCCCTGCGCCATGCAACCAAACCGTATCGAGCTGTGCCAGCGGTGAAACAGGCATACTCGAAAGGCCCGGAATGTCGCGAGGGAGATCTACGATGTGCGGCATGACTGAATGCACCTCTTTTTCATATGGGTTTTGGAGAAGGACTTTTAGCTTAAACGAAGGTGGCGGGAGGGTCGTCCGGATAACCCGGAAGAATGTCCGACCCGAGAGGCGCGGACAGTGTTTGACCTTGTTTCCGTTGAGGCGGGACGAGCTTCAATGTAGGCGTGGGCCCGGTCCGTCCCAACCATAGAGGCAGATACAGCTCATGTCTTTTGACCCCGAGAACATACTGATCGCGTCAGTCATCGCCACTTTCGCCGCTGCAGTGCTTGCGGCAATGGTAAGCTGGTCCCAGAGAAAGATCATTCCATCACGCGCAATGCTCGCCATATTCTTTGCAGCCTTTGCATTAAGTGAGATCGATTCGGTTGCCTTCGTGCTAACCCATGAGATGCTGCCAATCATCCGCGATGGTACGAGGTTTGTGCACTTCGTCGCCAACTTCTGTATAATGCCGCTACTCCTGTTGTACGTGCGGGAGTTGATGGATTTCCGCGGCCATTCCGGCGATGGTGCTGTGCTCCTTCGGCACTTCGCATTGCCAGCCACGGCCCTGATTGCTTCCATCGCTGCAATGGCGCTTCCAGAGGCCACGCGCGAGGTCTGGCATACCGGTGATGCCACAGATGTTGCGATGCCTGGGCTTGGTTTTCTGCACTACATTTTTACGATCCTGACGGTCGTGCTTGTTCTGCAATGGGTTGTCTACGTGATCTGGATCGCCCGCACCCAAGCGCTGCATATCGTACGCTTGAAACAGCATTTCGCCAGCACGGAAGGAATGGAGTTGCGGTGGATCGCCGTCCTTGCAGTAGCGATGGGATTCTACATTTTGCAATCGATGTTTGGGGAAGCTCTGATCATGATGGGTGAGCAGGACCCAATCGGCCCACGCCTCGACAGCATGCTGGTGTTGATCATCGTAGTGGCACTTGCCTTGTGGGGTCTACGGCCATCGCCGGAATTGGATCTCGCCCAGGCTGCTCTGGAGAAGGTAACAGAACATCCGGACAAGAAATATGAAAAGAGCGCTTTGGGAGAAGATCAAGCCGACCGGATCGCCCGAAAACTGTTGCGCGCGATGCAGCAAGACCTTCTGTATCGAGATCCTAACCTGACTCTCAGCGGGTTATCGGGTCATATCGGGGTGTCACTTAACTATGTCTCTCAGACATTAAATCAAAACCTAGGCCAGTCCTTTTTTGAGTTTATAAACGAGTGGCGGGTCAAGGAAGCCGTTCCACTTGTAGAGGCAGGAAAGACAACCGTGCTCGCGATTGCCTACGAGGTGGGCTTCAACTCGCGTTCCTCATTTTATTCTGCCTTCAAGCGGGTCACCGGAATGACACCGACGGCCTACAAGAAATCAAAACCGAAACCGCGGGCCGCAGGCAACGTTAATCAGGTTTCAATAGATCAAACCTGATTGATGCGAGCGTATGGGATAGTGGCCAACACGCTAGGTTAGGATGCCGCCATCTGCCGGAGATGCTAGTTCGGAGCGGTCCCGGGGTCTGGACGGGAAAGCAAGCTGAAGATCATTGGAACTTTAAAGGAATTTTAGTGTTTGTAACGTCTCCGAGACGCAGAAATACCGCGCTTGCCACAGCTGTCTTGATCGGCGTTGTACTATGGTGGAGTGCTACTGACCCGGCTCAGATCCTACAAGTGGATGTTTCGCCCCCCGAAAAGACTACAGCCATAGACATTACAGCTTCGGAGATTGGAGTCTTCTGGCCACCGGACGCGACAGAAACTGAAGTGGCTGTGACCGGTGTCGCAGTGGGTCCGGATGGAAGCGTCTACATTCTCCACCGAGCGGGCCGTCCCTTCAACGCTGACACAACACTGATCCCGGAGCCGGTAATCGTGCGGGTGGATTCAGAAACCCAAGAAGAGATCACACATTTCGGTGCAGGACTGTTTGCGAGTCCACACGGAATATCCGTCGCTCAGGACGGCACGATCTGGGTTGCAGATACGTCTCTGAATATCGTCGTACACCTTGATCAACAGGGTCGACCAATTCGCACCTATGGCGATGCTTACCCGTTATATATGGAAGCGCTTTTGCGTGTGCGCAACCTCTTGCCACGCCTACCTGTCGCAAAGAGTGACGCCACTTTCGCTCGACCGACAGATGTCGTTTCCCTAACGGGCGGTCGCTTTGCCGTCTCGGATGGTTATCGCAACTCAAGACTCGCCGTTTTCGACAGGCAGGGAACGCTTATGTGGCAAGTAAACCGACGGGGTTCCGAACCGAGAGAATTCCACCTGCCGCATGGCATCGCCGCTGATGCTCTGGGCAGTATCTACGTCGCAGACCGCCGCAACGCGCGGGTTCAGGTCTTTTCCGAGAATGGTCAATTACAGCGTGTGATCAGCGGTTCAGAAGCGGGTCGTCCATTCGGTGTCGACGTGGGCCCCTTAGGCTGCATCTTTATTGCAGACGGCGGCGATAGGCTCGATCTTGATGAAGAAGAAACTAAAAACAGCCAACGAGCAGGATTTTCTGTTTTTTCGAGTAGAGGTGAGCCGATCCTACATTATGGCGCAACTGCCGATAAACAGAACACTTTCCAGTTACCGCATGATATTGCCGTCGGTCCCAATGGAAAGGTCTATATTGCCGATCTCTATTCTGATCGTGTGTTTGTTGTAGATCTATCCACCATATGCCAAGCCTAAGTGCTGCAGGCGCTTCAAATTGGATTGGCTTATTGCAGCTCTGCAATGATGACTGCTTTCTGAGTTTACTAGTTGTCCAGACTGACCCCACCGAAACTTGGGCAGCTGGTTTGGAGATCTGTCGCCGTACATAGGGACACACACCCCGTTCACATAAATCTTGTCCGCGCCGACCGACCCGGACGCATCGGATTTCGCGTTCTGGCAGGCAGCGGGCGACAGACACGCTTGTCTGTCATTTCCCCAATAACGAGAAAGAAACATGACATGGCCCATTTTGATCCCAATGCCTTGATCAAGGCCCCGGCACACGCGCTGACAGAGTTCGCGGATCGCGGCCCCGCGCCAGCCGTCTTGATGGAAATCACCCGTGACGGGCTTTCTGTGCGCAACGCCAAAGGCACAGTCGAAATTGGCGGCAGCCAGGCGGCCACCACTGAAAACCGATTTGAGATTGGTTCGCAGACCAAGATGATGACTTCGGTCATCGTACAGCAACTGGTCGGTGAAGGGCTGATCGACTTTGACGTGCCTCTAGCAGATCAAATGGACTTGACCGGCCTCGAAGGCATTGCCAACATCAGTGGAGTCACGGTCCGAGAATTGCTTTCCAATCGCTCCGGTATCCCCGACTTTGATTCCGTGACCGGTCAGTCCGGTTTTCCAGACTATATCGAACAGCTACTAGGCAATCCTGATCAGCCTCTCGGTTCAGATGGTTTACTCGCGATTGCGTCTGGCCAGCCCGCTTCTTTCGCACCGGGTGAAGCCTATGAGTATTCGAACACCAACTACCTACTTTTGCAGAAACTTGTCGAACAGACGACAGGCAATGGTTTTAGCGATGTGCTTTCGGATCGGATTTTCTTGGCCGCTGGAATGGAAGACAGTTCGCTGGGGTCCGCGGGCGATGACGAAGGTCTGCTGCACTCATATACCGACCTTGTTCCGAGCAAGACATTGGAAGTGACAGATGCCCCGTTGGACTTTGGGGCCGCGGGTGGTGTGGTCTCTACGACAGCCGACATGATCCGCTTCATTGACGCGTTGCTGGTGTCGCGGACATTGCTGTCGCTCGACCAATTGGAAGACATGCTGGATTTCCGCACGCCAGACGGCACACCGGGCCTTGATGGAGAAAGCCTTGGCCTGTCCTCTGGCACCCTTTTTGGCCAGCAAATTATCGGGTTTCAGGGCGGAACTCTGGGGACCAACACGGCGACCTTCCTGCATGTCGCATCTGGAACGATTATTTCTATCGCTGCGACGCATTCGGGCGCCGAGCCGACTGAACTATTGGTCAGCGCATTTACCGCAATTTTCGGCGACGAGAGCTGGGCCGTTTTCGATCCATCGGATGAAAGCTTCAGCATTGCCGCAACAGCCGCCGACATCACCTTGGTCGAAGAAAGCGATGCCTTCGGCGCAGTTGAAACAGTTTTCGAGCTGGATGGAGCCAGTCTGTCATTCGAAGGAGGGTTGGGCGAACTTGATACTGGGCGTTTCACCTTTTTGGACAACTCGATCCTTTCGGTCGGCAGCTCGGGAAGGGATCGCATTGATGTACTGCGCGATTCAAAGAAAGCGTCACACAAAGACAACCATCTTGTCGGACGAGAAGGCAATGATGACTTGCGTGGCGGGCACGGCAACGACAAGATTGACGGCGGAACCGGGCGCGATCACCTGCGCGGCCGGGATGGTGACGACGTCCTCAGTGGCGGCGCGGGGAACGACATCCTGAATGGCGGGCACGGCGATGATCAGCTTGATGGTGGCCATGGGCGCGACTATCTGCGTGGCGGCACGGGTAATGATGGTTTGACTGGCGGCGATGGCGCCGACTTGCTGCGTGGCGGTGCTGGTGACGACGTTCTTGAGGGTGGCGCAGGCCGTGACTTCATGTGGGGAGGCAAAGGGACCGATACCTTTGTGTTTCAACTCGACTCAGGCCAGGACCGCATCTTTGGGTTCAATCCAGAGGAGGACCTTTTGGATTTTTCGCAGACCGGACTGACCATCGAAGATCTGGAAATCAAAATAGACGACTCCCTCACAACGATTAGCTATGGTGACGCCGAGGTTTCGATCATCGGCACCTCCTGTGAGCCTTTGATGGAAGATTGTTTCATTTTCTAGTTTCTTCACATTAGAAAATGGCGCGCTTGATTTCCGCGCGCGCCCATCTAATTCTCGTGATGTTTGAAAGCTCTGGTTTCGGAGATAGTTTGACCGGTCCTTGGCTCAAGCCCGCAAACTTGCTTTCCAATACTGTCACGAATGCGCACTGTTCACCGCAAAACGCACATGATTGTAGGGATGTTCTTCTTGGCTTTTCGATTAATCGCTCAATCACGCCCATGTAGCGCGTGATCAGCATCCAAAACGTGTTGCATCTGGCCGTTACGATTTGTCACCCCAGCACGTACCCTTCCAGAAACCAAATCAGCAATCATAGCCGATTCAAATCCTTCGTTCCGACCATCGTGTCCGATCGTTTTGCCCGGTTCAACAAAAACACCGTGGGCGACACCGGTGGTCACTGGCGTGATCATTTGCTTGGCCAAGTCGGAGGGCAACAACGCAGCGCTATCCCCGTTGAGAGAAACAATAATCGAGCGCATGATCCTGATCAAATCTGTTGCACTGGCCCAAAGGCCGGCGGCCGCACTTTCTGGATGGCGGACAAAACCTCCTGGTATCGGCTGCCCGTCCTCTAGAAAACCATTGGCATGGGACCTACGCGGCTCAAGTTCGAATGTTGCGTCTGTTGCACCGATCGGGTTCAGGATCTGCGAAGACGCATAGTCGGAAAAACTCACATCCACGACGTCCTCAATAAGACACTGCAATACGGTGGTCCCTCCGCCACTGTAGTTATAGCGCTTGAACAACCGCCGCTCTGTACGAATGGCCGGTGATGTGGCTGGGTATTGTCCGTTCAGAATGTCGATGAGGCCAGGGATGTCGTCATTGACCCCATACCCCATGAAACCGTGAATGTTCGTCCCGGCGGTATGCGATAGGAGTTCCGAGATCGTTGTCCTGTCACTGCGCGGACCAGTCAATCGCCATCGCTTGAGGTACCCGTTAACTGGTTTTTTGAGCTCGACATGCCCATCCCGAACCAGCGTAAAGACCGCCAGGGCGGCCACAGTCTTGGAACATGAAGCCACCTGAAACAGCGTTCGGTCATCGACCGGCGTGCCAGGTGCAGGCATACCGCCATGCGTCAACCGAAGCCCATCGTTTGTCAGATCGGCAATCTGCCACCCCGTCTGATCGCCTTCTTCAGCGAACGAAGCTGGTGCTACTGTTGCTGCGAGCGAAGCAAGCCCGGCAAGGGTAAAAACTCTTCGATTCATTGGATTCCTCATCACTATGATTTTTGATGGAATCCGCCAAATGTGAAGGGTCCCGTACCAACCGTAGCTTCGAAAAGTGGGTGGATCGCCCGATCCTATAGGGCCGAAATGCTAAACGCCCGCTGACGTATGTTCGATAGGTTCAGAAAATCGATAGGTGTCTTTGTATATAGGAGAGAACACTTAGTATTGTGCTTTCCTTTAGAGGAGGACGAACGCCGCTCTTTATCTTGTCAGACTGTATCCAGTTCGGTTGCCCGGATTTAAATGATACACAGATAAATGGGATGCTAACTATGACCATACTTGTTGAAGAACCCACACAACTTCCGATCTCTTCCGGATCAAACACATCCCGACAACTACTTGCGATCTTCAGTGAGTTTTTCGCGCTGGTTGCCCTATTGGTTGCTGTTGTTGTCGTTGTCTCGATTGACGTACGATTTTTCGAAAACAACTTAGCTGAATTCTCACTGACCGAATTGATTCAATGCATGCTGATCCTTGGGATGGCCTTGATATTTGCATGGCATTCACATTGCGACACCAGTTCGCGGGGCTTCTTGATCGCAGTTACAACCTTGTTTACCTGTATGTTCATCAGAGAGAACGATGTTTACTTTGATTTGATAACCCATGGTTTTTGGGTTGTTCCGGCTGGAATCATTGCAACCAGCGGCGCTATGGGTTGCTATCTCAACAGGGCCAGTTTGGTGGCACCTTTTCTCGGTTATTTTGTGAAGCGCCACACGACTTTCATACATATTGGTTTCCTTATCCTGATAGTGTTTAGCCGCCTGTTTGGAACAGGCTCGCTCTGGCAATCTGTCATGGGACAAGACTATAACTCCGTCTTCAAAACCGTCGTGCAGGAAGGGCTGGAGCTGCTTGGGTACTCCTTTATGGCGTATGGAACATTTATGTCCTTTGCCAAACGCGAGGGGCTTACTTAAAAGCTCGTGTCTTTGAGGCGGATCTCTGTTGGTAGTCTTTTATCAGACAGCCAACTGCGGATCGTCTGTACCAACAGGGCCTCACGCGTCACAAAATGCAACATCTTATATCCTCTCGAAACTAAGGTTTGGGAGATTTGAGCTGCTCTTGGTTGCCAGCCGACGGCAGACCTTAGGACGGCTCTTACCACTTGTCAGAATTGGTACATGATCGCGATCTCCTCAGAGGCGACACGCCTCGACTCGACCAGCGGGCTTTCAGCATATGCTGTGCCAAAATGTTCGTAAGATAACGTGCCGATTAAAGCTGCATTTGCTGAAAGTTGAGCATTCGGGATTAGCGTTGAACCTGCTGCATAAGCATTTCTGATAGAATTTGGCTCGGCTGGAGTCACCCCGATGAGGTATGAGTTTAGATTACGATCGCGGTAGCGAAGACCTACTGACGCATCGAGTTCGGCAGACCATGCGAAGAGGGTCTTTCCCATTTGAACCGGCGCCTCATATCCCCCGTCGGAGGTAGGGATATCGCAAAGAAATGACGCTTGGGCGTACAGTTCGTTTGCAAGTTTGCACCCCACCGAGAATCCTACTTCGATCACTGTATCACGGTTGAGTCCCTCAAACAGAGATGTGCTCGGAAAGTCAGATGCAAAGCGCGGCGCAAGCT
>NZ_JBGCEQ010000049.1:0-5037 GCF_045106495.1 Roseobacter sp. | reverse complement strand
GATCGAAACCGCCCATATGATCCGCAAGGGCCAATTAGATCAATCAGGCATCTCCGCTTTCAAGCAGTTCGCTGACCTAGCAGCATAAGTGTGTCCAGCGAAGACCGTTCTTCGGTCAGGTGAAAACTTTGCGACAGAACCCTTTGCCTGCCATGTGTGGCAGAATTTCAGAAAAAGGCGTCTGCATTGTTGGTTTCAAATGCCCCCGCCTCGAGCCACCACGCCACAAAGCAGTCTTTCACAAAATGAATGTCCCAGCCTTGCGCAATCTGTTTTGCAGCCTGATCTGGCTTGGCGCGATCTATCGGCATGGTCTGGAGATTGGGTATTGCCGTATTGGTGTCACCGCCAAAACCCTTAACACAGGGTTGTTTTCGAAGCGTGACAAGTCAACCTTAGGTGATATGCTCGGAGAATTCGAAATTTATTCAGCTGATCTATTTGTTTAATCAGCATTAAAAAAACTTGGGGAGTCAGGGGTAGTGTTTAAAATAGAAACCCCAAGCAAAGCATATAAGATCGGTATGGTACTTATCGTTGTTCTCGTAACGCTTCAGTTTGGTGGGACCCGCTTTGTAACGCAACGACAGGCAATTTCCACCGTTGAGATCAATTTGTCCGGTCGGCAACGGATGTTGTCACAACGCATTGGATGGATGATGCATCGCGTAGCGTCTGCGAGGGAAACATCCAGCTCGGGCACGCTTGCAGACCTGCGTGCCGTCTTGGCGCATTGTGTGAATTTGATGGAAAAGTCTCATCGCGCTTTGCAAGCCAGAGATAGGGCAAAAATGCAAACTGTGCTTGAGGCGGGACATCCATGTTTCGAAATCAAATCAGGCGCTTCAACTATCCTTCCAAAAGAGCGCATCGCCTTGAAGGAAAGTAGCATCCTGGCTACCTTCACGCAGAGCGCCTGGATGGTCGCAGAGGGGGAAGCGAACGCCGATGCAGCTTTACAGTTTGCAAGTGGATTTGAAGCACCTTTGGAGGAGTTGCTTTTTCAATTGAACCAAGCGACCTACGACGCTCAGGAAGCTTCGACGGCTCAAATTCAAAAGCTTTTGTGGTTTAACTGGTTTTTGATTTTGGCACTCGTCCTGGGTGAGGTCGTTCTCATCTTCCGGCCCATGGTCAAAGCGGTTGAGGGATACATCCAACGTCTACAAGACACCAATATGCGACTTTCCCAAAGCGAGGCGCGGCTGCAAGGTTTTGCCGCCATAGGGGCACACCAGTTCTGGGAAACTGACGAAAATCATCGATTTACTTACGTGGCTTCAGCCAATCCGGATACGCGGCTTTTAGGTTCATCAGACCAGATTGGAAAAACGCTTTGGGACATAGAGGGCGTTACACAAAACAATGGTATCGATTGGAACAGCTATAAATCTGCACTGAATACACCGCGGGCAGTTAAGGGTTTCGAGTATTCAATTCAGACGAAACAGGCACGTAAACAGTGGTGGCGGGTTTATGGTCAACCTGTCTTTTCTACCAATGGTACGTTTACGGGCTTCCGCGGCACGTCTTTGGAGATCACGAAGCAACGCGAGGCAGAGGACAAGTTACGCCTGTCAGAACGCATGACAACAGTCGGGCAACTTACCGCTGGTATTGCGCATGATTTCAACAACATATTGGCGGTCATCCAAGGTAACGCGGAACTACTTTCAATTGAGCAAGACGGCCCGGCCCGATCGAAAAACGCCCGCGAAATTGTGGCGGCGGTGGGTCGCGGAGCATCGTTGACGTCCCGGCTGTTGTCTTTTGGGCGCGTCCAACGCCTGACACCTAGGCAAATTGACACCACCATATTCTTGAATGACTTAGAGCCGCTTCTCAACCGGACACTAGGCGAGGATTTCGATGTCGTCGTCTTGCCACCTGTGCGGCCTGTTAACGTTCTGGCCGACCTTCATCAACTGGAAGATGCCTGCTTAAATCTTGCCATAAATGCCCGCGACGCTGCCGACACCGGTGGCCGCCTGTGGATCGAGGTGACAGCGGTGAAAACTCCAGACCGACTGCCGAATTTGATGGGTAGAAATCTAAATAATGAACTTTTGAAATTCTCGTTCCGCGACAATGGCTGCGGTATTCAAGAAGACATCCAGGAGCGCATATTCGAGCCATTTTTCACGACCAAACCAGTCGGGGAAGGCTCTGGCCTCGGCCTCAGTATGGTTTATGGTTTCGCTCATCAATCCGGTGGATTTGTTGAAGTAGACAGCGTTCCAGGCGAGGGAACCACTTTCGATCTTTATCTGCCCAGAGCACCGGACAGCGCAGTTGTTAGTTCTGCAAAAGATCCTCAGAAATCGTTGCAGACCACAAAACGCATGCTTGCTCTTCTCGTAGAGGACAATGATGCACTGCGTAGCGTCGCCCGCAAACAACTAGAGTACCTAGGGTTTTCAGTGGATGAAGCGGGGGAGGGTGGAACAGCTGTCGAAAAACTCAAACACAAAGGGCCGTTCGATTTGCTTCTTTTGGATATCGTACTGCCGGGAGGTATTGATGGGGTTGCAGTTGCAAAATTTGCGGCACAAGCAAACCCAAAGGCAAAGATACTCTTTTGTACAGGCTTCGCAGGCCATTATTCGGATTCAAGCAAGTACTCCGAGTTGCCTGGGCCGGTTTTGAGCAAGCCGTTCGGTATCGATCAACTTAGAAAACAGATCGAGCGTTTGTTGTCCAAGAACAAAAATGGGAATGGTGCAGATGTTATTGCGCACTAAACTTCGGGTGCGATAGAAACGGGTGCTGTAGAACGCAGAGATGATTTGAGCGCTCGTGAGCGCGGGGTTTCCTCGTTAGAAACCTTTTCAAAAAGTCTTGGGAACAAGGGTTCGCGGCTCACTTAGATTTGGTCGCGCCGTCCGGATACCGCTCCAGATTTGTTCATTGTCACGAAATCCTCAAATGGAGTTTGTGGTCAATGCCCTGGAATACGTCGAGACCAAAAAGCAGATGGGACGATTTCTTTGAGTTGCATTGGTGGCAATTATCCAGAGCGCTTTGCGGTGCTGTGTCTTTGAGCTAAAGAACTGATTCGTTTACCGGACCGATCCGATATTAAATTTTTGGCCGGCTATTATGACACCAGATGTCGCAAGTGTCTCCATGCCTTGAACAGGATACCACGGAGCGAAACTTGGTCATGCAAATAGAAGCTTGAATTGGTCGGAGATTTAGAAAGCGCTTTTCAGATCAAACTGCTCTTTGCAGCTTGATTTGGCATGCCAAGCGCCTCGCTACATGCATCTGTCGGACTGATGACATAAAAAGCGCCGCTGTAGTTGAAGCTGAATTTACAACGGTGATAGCATTGCACAAAGTAGATTTGGAAATAGCCATCGGCGGTGTCCGTCATTGTGCTGGCAGGATTCCGGTTTTTGTATTGAGTTGCGGGCACAAACAAAGCGGGAGGGCAGTTCTTGCACCTGATTTTTGACGCAATTGGTGATTTGCTAAAAGTCCTGTTGAGCGCAGTATTGCTTTTCTGGACCTTCCCAGCATTGGCGTTTGAAGAAAAGCCGCTGAAAGAAAGCGCGGGACCGAACCGAACCATTTCCTGCGTGCTGCGAAGCACAGCGGATGACGATGCGGCTTCCGTGCGTGCGAACGCTCTCATCGCACACCACTGCGACACGCTTGTGTCTGAGAACGGCATGAAACTGCATCATCTGATAGAGCAGCCAAAGAGCCGCACCGAAACAGCTGACGACAAATCGGTTTGCGACGGCCATTCGCTGCCACCTTTCAATCTGACTGAGGCGGGCAAAGCATGGGACTTTGCCTATAGGCAAGAGCCTGACATGCTGGTGCATTATCACGCCGTAATATGGCCGGGCAAAGGCGACGATGCTGATTGTATTTTGTCCGATCCAAAATTGTTGGATGAATACTTGATTTGGGTTGCCAAGCGGGTCGATCAAAAGCGACAACACATCGCATCTATCGATCTTTTCAATGAGATATTCGTGAAATTTTCTCCTTTGACTGAAAACGGCAACAAGGATCCATGGCTTGCGCTTTCGACCGACCGCGAAGATTATTCGCACCCGGATATCTTCGGGCAGCTCTTCCACCCATCCATTCCTGGCACCACACCAGAAGGCCAGATACAATGGTTGGTTGAGGTTGTGGACGCCTTACGCGCCAAACTCGACTGTGCTGAGCGAGCATGCCCGCCGTTGTTGCTGAACGAGGATCTTTTGTCTGCTCCCTACAAACGCAGCGCCCGAAAACGGCAGGCCATTCTTGGCCTTCTGCACGTGTTAGAGGATGCGGGTGCCAAGCTCGACGGTGTCGGTCTCCAGGCACATCTCTTTGCCAAGGACGGTATCGATGCCGACGGCCTTTCAAAATTCGCAACTGATTTGGGGGAAAGCTACGAGCTACATGTTTCAGAACTCGACATGTCCTCTATCAGCTATCTTGCAGATAGCGCGGGCGAATTGGAGAAGGTGCACGCGAAACATGTTGGAGATTTTCTGGAAGCTCTTCTGCCTCACGCAAATGTCGTCCGTCTCGGTTTTTGGGGATTGTCAGATGGACAGCATGTTTCCCGATCAGAATTCAGCCCACCCGGTATCAAAGATCCTACTTCGACAGCAACACTGTACAACGACGAGTTGGAAACAAAGTATGTCTTTGAGTTTGTTGAGCAAAAGCTCGTGGCACATCGACTGAATCCGCCAAAGGTCCAAAGATAGCTGGATACTGTGAGCTTCTTCTTTTGGACCTTAGCGGGACAGGTTGTTGTGATGGCGTGACCACGCTTCCGAGTCAAGATCGCAGACTCTATATGCCTTCTTTAGACCCATCTGTGGTGCAACAATCTTCAGGTACACCGTTCTACTATTTCGCGCACAATTTTTACCATAACTATGATTATAAACATTATCTGCACTCTAAGGGCACATTCTAAACTGGGTTGCGACAAATCCCCTATCTTGCTGGAAAGCAAGGAGAATGGCAGATGGCCCACACGGAGTTAGGATTGCGTGAAAGACGCACGATCGAAGATAT
>NZ_JBGCEQ010000048.1:0-37869 GCF_045106495.1 Roseobacter sp. | reverse complement strand
GCAGGAAAGAAAAACCCCGACTTCCTTTCGGAGGCCGAGGCGCTAGACAACCTGCTATCGCAGGGATCGTTGGTTGCGGGAGTAGGATTTGAACCTACGACCTTCAGGTTATGAGCCTGACGAGCTACCGGGCTGCTCCATCCCGCGACAATCAACGTCTGGCGGTTTTAGGCTTGCGATAAAGGGAGTACAAGTGGTTTCATGCAGATTCATAATTTTTTTAGTCCAAAGTTGCTTCAAGCAAATACGCAATAACGCTTGTAATGTCTTCTTCCCTCTTCAAGCCTGCAAAGGCCATGGATGTTCCCGTCAGATAGTCCTTGGGCTTTGTCAGGAACGCGGACATTGTCTTCGCTGTCCAGACCACGCCGGAGCTTTTCATCGCCTCAGAATATTTGAAACCTTCGACAGTTCCGGCGGCACGTCCCATGATGGCATGCAAAGTAGGTCCCGCGCCATTTTTGCCTGTTTTGACACTGTGACATGCTTTGCATTTGCGAAAGACCTTTTTACCAGCAACTGCATCACCCGCGATCTCGAGTGATGCTTGTGTCACAGGGGCGCCTGGCGCCGCCTCCGCTTTCTGTTGATCTGCTTTGAAAACAAAGCGCAAAGTTACCGGCGTTGTACGCGTAATGCCGGGCAAATCGGCTAGTTCCATCAGCTTGGTTATACCTGCATCAATTCCTATGTCTTCGGCGCCTACAAAAAGCATGCCATTACTTGTGATCAGCACCGAAGTTTCTGAAAGACGTGCGACAAACATTTCAAGCTCAATGTCCAATTCTGCCCCGACAAAGGACAAAACCCCCTCAACATCAACAACGGCAGTACCACCGACAGACATGCTTGTGAGTGCATCCATGTCAATCTGTGCGCTTAGCGTAGCCGTTGGTGCATTTTTGAATAGATGCGCGACCATGCGCTCATTGCGGATGTCGATGTTGGTCTCGACCGACCCAAGGGCAATCTCCACAGTTGTGGATCCGTCCGGCAAGACATGCCCGGTTACATTCTGAAAAGAATGCACTTCCCCCACGGTATCTTTCTTAATGGATCCAAAGGCAATCTTTGAAGAGGCGCCGTCGAGCGTCCATGATGTGGTTGCGTGACCATCTGCAAAAGCGAATTTCGCGAAACCCGAGATGCAAACGACGACCAACACCTGTATTAGTCTTTGAAACATAGTTTCCTCCTGATAAATACGACGGCCCTATTGTCGACCGCATCAAGAGAACACGCTGTTGGCCGCTTTTATTCATTGTGATGTACAAAAGAATTTTCCCATCGGTGTAGAAAGCGTGTGCGCGACCCGCCAAGTTCAAATGCCACCGGTCAAACCAACTGCATGAACGCCGGTTAAGCGCTGCCTCGCGCGCCATGTCCCAATGGACATCAAGCAATGGACCAAATCGCCAGTGTTTTGTAAGACTTAATGCATTGGGATGGCGGAGCGACCATACGCGTCTCTGTCCGAAATGCATTGGGAGGGCGCATGAGGCAATCGTCGCTTAAAACGAAGAGCTTTTCGTTTGAAAAACTGACGCAACTTTTGATGTGCCTCTGTCTTCCGCTTTTTGCGTCCGCGAGCGTCTCCGCTCAGGAGTTCTTCACATTGAAGGGCCATGGTGGCCCGATCAAAGGCATCGCGACAGGGTCTGACGGGGTCATACTCACGGCCAGCTTTGACAATTCCGTGGGGGTTTGGCGCGACGGCGTACCGCAATGGCTCGAAGGTCACACTGCCGCCGTGAATGCGGTTGTCTCCCTTGATGGTGGCCGTGTTGTCTCGGCTGGCGATGATTTCACGTTGCGCATTTGGGATGCGAAAACCAAACAATCGCGGGTTGTAGGCTCCCATACGGCCAAGATCATTCGTTTGGCCTTGTCGCCCGACGGACAAAGGGTCGCTTCGGCAAGCTGGGATAGGACGTTGCGCATTTGGTCGCTTGACGGAGCCTCGCCACCGGTCGAAGTCACAGGGCATGCAAACATTGTGAATGATGTGGCTTTTTCCACGGATGGCTCCGAACTCTACAGCGCGTCCGCGGATGGCACGCTGCGGGTCTGGGACGCTCAGTCAGGTGCGCCCTTGCGCTTATTGGTCAATCATGGATTCGGCATCAACACGTTGGCGGTAAGCGCAGATGACGCATGGATTGCCTATGGCGCTGTGGATGGCGCAACGCGACTGGCACGGTTGCCAGATGGCGCTCCCCTCCGTGATTTTACCGCCGACCGTCGCCCCATTTTGGCCATGGCCTATCATCCAAAGGCGGCGCGCATCGCGGTTGGCGATGCACAGGGCTACATCATGTTGATCGACACCGATGAATGGCGCATTTCAAACGACTTCCGCGCGACGCTGTCCGGGCCGATTTGGGCGCTGACGTTTTCATCGGATGGGCAGAATATCCACGCGGGCGGGCTTGATGATGCAATGTACAGCTGGCCTGTCAAAACCCTCGGTACATCGCCGCAGATGGCAGATACGGACCGCAGTTTCTTGAAAGCGCCCGAAGAGATGTCGAACGGCGAGCGGCAGTTTCAACGCAAATGCTCAATCTGTCACGCTTTGGGTCCTGACGGGCAACGCCGCGCCGGTCCGACATTGCACGGGCTTTTCGGTCGTGCGGCGGGGGCAGTGGATGGGTATCTTTACTCCCAGACACTGGAGAGGTCGGACATCGTCTGGTCAGATGAGACCATAGATCTGTTGTTTGAACTGGGGCCGGACAATTACATACCGGGCTCGAAGATGCCGATGCAGCGGATTACCAAAGCGGAAGATCGACTGGATCTCATTGCTTTCCTGAAACAGAAAACAACCACACCTTAGCCTTTACCGGACTACGCGCGGCGGCCTTCGAAAGTGCGGACTTCAATTCCCGATGCTTCGAGTGTACCGCGCACTGAGCCTGCAATTTGCACAGCATTAGGCGTGTCTCCATGCAGACAAATGGTGTCGATGTCGGTTTTGATCTGCTTGCCGGATTCAGTGATGATCGCACCGGCTTGAACCATCTCGACCATACGTTTTCCGGCGACTTCCGGGTCGTGGATGACGGCCCCGGGTAGGCTACGGTCCACGAGTGTCGCGTCATCATTATAGGCGCGATCCGCAAAGATTTCGCCTGCATAAGCGCAGCCTAATTCGCGTACGGCAGTCTCCTGCGCCGTGGCGCAAAGCACCGTGACGATCAATTCTGGATCAACGGACAATGCTGCTTCATAGATGTCGCTCGCCAGTTTCTCATCCTCGGACGACATGTTCGCCAAAGCCCCGTGTATTTTAACGTGACGTACTTTACCGCCCAACGATTTTGCCATTCCCACAGATGCGGCCACCTGAAACCGAATGGAATTCTGCAAGCTGGCGCGGGGTACACTCATGCGCTGACGACCAAATCCCTGCAGGTCCGAAAACCCTGGGTGCGCTCCTATTCCGACGCCGTTTTCGAGGGCCAAAGTCATGGTCTTGGCCATCACATCCGGGTCACCCGCATGGGCGCCGCAGGCGATGTTGGCCGATGTTACCGTGGTCAGCAACGCGGCATCATCCCCCATTTTCCAGGGACCAAAGCTCTCGCCCATATCGGCATTCAGGTCTACGCGGATCATGTTTGGTCTCCTCTAGGACGCAAAAGGGTCTGCGGTCGCGGACACTGCGCCGCTGATCAGTTGATAGCTCAGCATATCCGCTATGTCCTGCGGATCCCGCACCATGGGCTGCGCGCGTGACGGAAGTGCTTTTGTCTCGGTGCGCGCCCGTTTTTCCAATTCAATCGCATTCTCTTGAGAAATAAACTCAAAGCGGATCGGCGCCCCAACGGGAGCTTGCGCGACTTTGGGCAAATCTGAAGGGATCACGGTGCCAATTCGGGGGTAGCCTCCGGTGGTCTGACTTTCGCACATCAAAACATAGGGCGCGCCGTCACCGGCCACTTGTATGTCGCCTGTGGTGATCACTTCAGAGACAATGCTCAGCCCACCTTCCGCAAAAAAGCCGGGCGCTTTCGTGGCCATGCGCACGCCCTGCCGATTGCCGCGCGGATCCCTGGTGAATTCAGTCTTGGCAAACCGATCGCGTGTCTCTTGCGAGAAATGCGTTGATTGGAAAGACGTAATGATGCGGACAGTGCCCCCATTAAATCGGTCGTCAGGAGAAAGGAAGTATCCGCTGCGCGCAGGAATTTCCCTCTGGAACGCGACCGTGTCCCCGCTTTGCAAGAAAGCGCCAATCTGAGCGTTCAGATGGCTGGCGCGTGCGCCCATGTGGATCGGCGTGTCAAAACCGCCAGCGATGTGCAGGTAGCCATAGTTCCCCGCGCGTGCGCCGCCGATCACTAGCTTTGCGCCTGCGGGCAGCTTGTGACTGGCGTGCCAAAGCAAGGGCGCACCATCGAGAGTAGCCGACATAGGTGCCCCTGTTAGCGCTATGCATGTGTCTTTTGTCGGCTCGAATGTGCCGCCCATGCCAACCATTTCGATGGCCGCGCAATTGCCGGATTGCCCGAGGAGCGCCGCCCCCTCATGCAGGGCCATCCTGTCAGCCGCGCCTCCGATGGTCAGGCCGTAGGCCAGATAGCCTTGGCGGCCCAGGTCCTGCAGGCTCATGGAAGGACCCGCTGACAAAATTTTAAGATGTTCGCTCATGGCAACATCTCACGTGTTGCCCCACCAAACCGATCATCTGGCGCGATCTTGTCGAAAGCAACGCGGTCGATTGCCGGGAATGTCATTTCATCCCCCGGAGACAAGGCAAAGGGTTCAAGCGAATCCAAGACAAAATTTCGGAAGGCAGTTTGCCCCACGTGACGCCAGCCCGTGGGTGTTGGCGCAGTAAAAACGATCAATTGCCGAATGGCGGCCACCAGAGCACCAGACGGCACGCTCTTGGTCAGGTTTTGCTGGCGCGGGATGTTCCAGACCGCATCCAATTCACCCAAGTAAGGTTGACCGGGTGCAAAACCCAAGGTCAGCACCCGAACGCGGGCGGCGGAAAGTTCGCGGATGGCCATGTCAGGATCGAGGCCCGCAACCTCTGCGGCTTCTTCCAGTTGCGGCGCAAGATCAGTGCCGTAGACGGTGGGCACGTGCCAAAGGGTGCGACCGGCTGGCAACGGTGCGACGTACCAGTCTTGCGTGTCAAGCAAGCCGCGGAGCTTTTCTTCGATGCCGTTGGTTGGGGTCTCCACCAAATCTACCGCAACAAAAACTGACACCAGCGACATCATGGTTTCGCTGACCTCCGGCCATTGTTCGTCCTCCAGCGCCACCCGGAACGCCAGGGCAGCCCGGTTAGCCGCTTCGCTCATTTCGGTGCCGAAGCTGACCAGCAAACCTGAAAGGCCAACGGTGCGGATGAACGGAGCGCCGGTCATGTCATACCCGCTTCAGGTAGAGCCAACGGAGCAATAGAGGTGTCAGATACATCGGCAATTGCCAGCATCCGACAAAGACCATCAAAGGCGCTATCACATTGGGTGGCAATGCAACCAAAAACAGCGCGATGTTGCGGTTGCCCGCGCCAATGGCCAGGGGCCCGGCCACATGCCTGAGACGCGAGCTGCGAAGGGTCAGGAACACGATCACCTGCATGCCGAAACTGATTGCGAACGCCAGGAGCACCCAGAGTGCCACATTGCCCGGTTCGCTGCGCAGTGCCGGGTTCAGCGCGGCCATCAACCCGATCACGATAGCCGAAAAGGCCAGTACCGATAGCCCATCCAGGGCTTTGACTTCGGCGTCGCTGGGATGCGGCAGGCAAATGGCGCGCAACCCAAACCCGACAAGCGTTGCGATCGTGATAACTGCCAAAAGGGTCAGCGCCGCTCCGGTGATGGCGGCGGGCGTTCCCAATTGGGGCATCAACCATAGTATTGGGATTACGGTCACCGGAAAGGTTGCTGTTCCCAAGACCATGACTTGCATCATGCGCCCCGCGTTCTGACCAAGCAACAATGCCAGATTGGGCGATCCGGTGATGGCTGGAGCCGCCGTGGCGAGGACAATTGCCATGGTGACTGTGGTTCCCGATAATCCGAGAACCCAGCAGACGCAGAACAGGGCAACTGGCACGATCACCTGTAATACGGCTACCGACCCCAAGCCCCAGCGCAGATCCGATACCGCACCCATTGCTGCCCGGTGGCCAATGCGCAATGCGGTGATTGTCAGCAGCCCGGCTACCATCTGCGGCAGCCATGGTTGCATTGATGCCGCCAGCGCAGGCAGCCCAAGGCCCGCCAGAAGACCTGCAACCAGACAGGCTCGCGCATTGTCCGAAATCATCCATAGCAGTCGTTTCACATTCGTCAGCTCGGGGTTTGTCGCAGGTTATCCGGCAGCCATGTGGCGATGTCCGGGAACCAGATTAGCACGAAAACCATCAGGACCATGATCAGGAACATCGGCAACGCAGCCTTGGTGATGTACCCCATTTCATGGTTGGTCATGCCTTGCAGCACAAAGAGGTTGAATCCTATGGGCGGTGTAATCTGCGCCATTTCAACAACGACGACCACGAAGATGCCAAACCAAATGAGGTCAATGCCAGCCTCGCGCACCATCGGTTCCACCACGGCCATGGTCAGCACTACCGAGGAGATACCGTCCAGAAACATGCCGAGCACGATATAGAAGACCAGCAACGCCATGAGCAATTGAAACCGGCTGAGCTCCATGGCGGCAATGCCATCTGCCAGTGCACGGGGTAGGCCCGTGAAGCCCATGGAGAGTTTCAAGAAGGCCGCACCCGCAAGGATCAGGGCAATCATCGCCGAGGTGCGCATGGCACCCATCAGGCTTTCGCGGAAAGATATTGGTGTAAGAGAGCCTTGGAACAGCGCCAGCAACAGGGCACCAATGACGCCAATGGCTGCGGCTTCAGTCGCGGTCGCATAGCCCAGATACATCGATCCGATCACAACCGTGATCAAGGCAAAAACGGGGGCCAGAAAGCGGGAATTCTGAATTTTCTGGGCAAAGCTCATGCCGGTCTCAATGGTCGGCTGCCAGTCCTTTGAGGTAAAAGAAACGATGGCCACATAGGCCATGAACATGCCTGCCAGGATGAGCCCCGGAAAAACACCTGCGAAGAACAATTTGGTGATGGATTCGTTCACAGTGACGCCATAGACGATCAGAGCCAGCGACGGCGGGATCATCAGGCCAAGCGTCGCCGCACCGGCCAAGGTGCCAATCACCATTTTTTCGGGGTAATTCCTGCTGCGCAATTCCGGGATCGACATCTTGCCCACAGTGGTCAGGGTGGCAGCGGAAGATCCGGAGACCGCGGCGAAAACGGTGCAAGCCACGATGTTGGTATGCACCAGACCGCCCGGAAGACGAGCCAGCCACGGCGACAGGCCTTTGAACATGTCTTCGGACAATCGCGTGCGATACAGAATTTCGCCCATCCAGATGAAGAGAGGCAGCGCTGTCAACGTCCAACTGCTGGATGAGGCCCAGATGGTCGTGACCATGGTGTCACCGACGGGTCTTGTGGTGAAAAGCTCCATGCCCACCCAGGCCACACCCATAAGGGCCAAACCGACCCAGACGCCGGTGCCCAGGAGTAGAAAGAGAACGACGAGAAAGAGAATTATTGCGTAGAGTTCGGTCATTTCTTCACACCTCGAACGTGTCGTCGACGGTGTCGCGGCTGATCCGGTGGTCACCCTTGAAAACAACGTGAAACAGATTGTCGGTCAACGCGATTGCCATCAGGCCGCCGCCGATCACCATCACCGATTGCGGGATCCAAAGGTGAATAGCATCCTGACCCTGGCTGACCTCGTTGAATTTCCAAGACCAGTAGACAAACCAATAGGCGTAGTAAGTAAAGTACCACGCGACGGCGGCACCCAGAGTGAAACACCAGATTTCCAAGGCACGTTTCATACCTGCAGGAACAGCATTCAGTAGGATCGATACACGGATATGTGCGCCTTTGTTCAAGGCATTGGCGAAGGCCAGAAAGCTTGCGGCTGCCATGGCGTAACCTGCGTAGTTCGGCGCGCCTGGGAAGATTTCACCGGTCCAGCGGGCGACCATCTGGGCGACGATCAAAACCAGAATGGCAACCAAACATACCGCAGCTGCTATGCCAGCAAGCAAATACAGGAAATCGAGCGTCTTGCGGATCGCAGCCACAACGTCACCTCAACCATAGATGAAAGGAAAAAGGCGGCCCCAGGACCGAGGCCGCCGATATGAGATTATTGCATTGCCTTGAAATCGTCGACGAGAGCAGCACCTTCATCACCTGCGGCTTCCAACCATTCCGCGGTCATTGTGGCTCCTATTTCGCGCAATTCTCCCATCAAAGCATCGCCAGCGGGTTGCACAGTCATACCGCCCGCTGCAAGTCCGTCCATGGTAAATTGCGTGTAAGCTTTGGAAGCTTCCAATCCGCGCGCAGCTGCTTCTTCGGCGCAGGCCCGGATGGCTGTTTGGTTTGCCTCGGACACATCGGCCCAAACATCCTGGTTGACCATAACGTAGTTGCGCGGCAGCCAGGCGTCGACCTCATAGAAATGCGTGAGGCTTTCCCACACTTTGCGGTCGTACCCGGTGGCCCCCGAAGACACCATCGATTCAGCAACGCCCGTAGCAAAGGCTTGGCTGATCTCTGCCGCTTCAACGGTTACAGGCAACATCCCGGTAAGTTCCGCCAGACGGCTGGTTGTGTTGTTATAAGATCTGAACTTTACGCCCGCCATGTCGGCCACGCTGTTCACTTCTTTCTTGAAATACAGCCCCTGCGGTGGCCAAGGCACGGCATAAAGAAGCTCGAGGTTCTGCTCATCCAACAGTGCTTCGATCTTGGGTTTGGCCGCCTCATAAAGCTTATCGCTCGCCTCGAAGGAAGGCGCAAGGAAGGGGATGCTGTCAAAACCGAACACGGCGCTTTCGTTCTGGTGACCCGACAACAGACGTTCGCCAATCTGAACTTGACCGGTTTGAATCGCGCGTTTGATGTCAGCGCCCGCAAACAGGGACCCACCCGGATGCACTTCGATTGTAATCTCGCCATTGGTGCCGGCACCCACGCATTCCGCAAAAGCCACGCCGTTCTCGGAATGGAAATTCGATGCCGAATAGGCCATCGGCATGTCCCATTTTTCCGCCGCGAAGGCCGGGACTGCTGCGCCTGCAGCGAGTGCAATCGCAGCAGCGCTGGCCAAATAAGTATGTGTCTTTTTCATTGGTCTCTCCGTTGTTGTGGTCTTTTGTTTTTGTCGCGAATCTGGCGCCCGCGGAACTTTGTGTTTGTTGTGGAACCAGGTCTCAGGCGCAGTTGGACCTTGTGAATACGCACTTAAGTGATTCCCTAACGTCAATACTGCCCAACTTTTACAATACGTCAACAAGTTGTTGACAAATTGTCAGCAAATGGCAATCTAAACCCATGACAGATCGATTTCTTGGCCCCGTTGTCTCCTCCGCTCATCTTGCAAGTGGGTCTTTTGCTGAGATATCCGAATTGGAATACGGCCTCACCTTGGCCAACAACGCATTCCAAAGGTGGATGGTGCGTGCGATTGCAATGGCGGGCTATCCAGAGTTGGGCGCGCTGGAAGTGCTAGTCCTGCACTCGGTTTACCATCGCGAGCGACCCAAGAAACTTGCCGACATCTGTCTTGTTCTCAATGTGGAGGATACGCACACCGTCAATTATGCCATCAAAAAGCTGATCAAGGCCGGGTTGGTTATGGACGGTCGGCAAGGCAAGGAAAAAACCGTAGCTGCAACTCAAAAGGGCGCGGAGACCTGCGTGCGATACCGCGAAATTCGCGAGGGACTTCTCTTGCGTGCTGTGGGGGAACTGGGCTTGGAACCGGATCAGGTGAGCCGGGCGGCATCGCTCTTGCGTCTGATGTCGGGACAATATGATCAGGCAGCGCGCGCGGCCACGACCTATTAGGGATCGCGGAGCCAACCGTCTTCAAAAGATATTTCGCTGACACTTGCCAGCTTTTGCACTCTTGATACTTCCGTTTCAAATGCCGCAATGCGCCCTTTGCCCCATCGCACACTGCGCTCTGGCCATAGAGCCCGAATGTGTAAGGTATCCCTATCGCGAAATGCCTTCATATCGACGCGTCCCACCAGTCGGTCACCTTCCAGAATGGGAAAAACATAGTAGCCATAGCGACGTTTTTCTTCCGGCACGAAAACCTCGATCCGGTAGTCAAATCCGAAAAGCCGCTCTGCACGCTTTCTGTCCCTAAGTGCGGGGTCAAATGGGCTGAGAAGGCGCAATCGTGATGTGGGAGGCGTGTCCAGGGCGGCATCCCCAGCAATATCCGGACGGGCAAAACAGTCGCGCAAAGCGCCGCCCATGCATTCAATTCGGATAGGTTGCAACCGGCCAGCCGCAGCCTCAGCGGCGCACCATGCTTTGGCTTCAGCGATGGAGATATGGTCCCAAAAGGCGGCAAGTTCGGTCGGCGTAGCAAACCCGAGACGATCAAGCGCTCCGGCGCAACACCAGTCGATGGTGTTTGCCGTGTGCTCCGCCGTGTGCTCCAAGTTGCAAAGTGCCGCATCAATCACACGTTCCGTAAGGTCATAGCGTTTGCGAAATCCATCGCGTCCGACAACGCAAAGCGCTCCGCTACGCCACAGGTATTCCAATGCGGTTTTTGACGGATGCCAGTCCCACCAACCGCCGGATCCGCGTTTTTCACCGGCTCCGACATCAGAGGAGCATAGAGGGCCCTGTTCTCGGATCTGGTCGAGGACTTTTTGAAACTGCCCTTCAAAACCATCACGACGGCCATTGCGCCACTGCGCTTTGAGCTTTTCAGCATCGCGCTCCCGTCGCAGATGCCACCATCGGTAAAAAGCCATTGGGATAACGGCCGCATCATGGGTCCAATGTTCAAAAAGAGCGCGATCCTTTTCATACAAATTTTTCAGCGCCTTGGGTCGATAGCGCGGTCGGCGAGAAAACAGGATCAGATCATGTGCACGGGCAACGGTATTAATGCTGTCGAGTTGCACAAAGCCAAGACGCTCGATCAGATTGAGCAATGCAGATCCGCGCGCCTCTCCTTGAGGGGTTTCGCTAAGCGCGTGCCGATCAAGGAACAGCCGCCGCGCGGCCCTATTATCGAGAGTAAGCGCGTTCATCCGTGCTGGGTACGGCGCAACGTGTCTCCGTAGGAAATCTTGGGCGTCAGTGTAATGCGCGCCGGCTCATCTGGCTCTGCGTCTTCCGGCAGAGCGCTGCGTTCCAGGATAATTTTTGCCGCAGCAGTACCAATCTCGGATCGGCATGCGTCCATAGTTGCGAGCTTGCGAGGCAGGCCTTGCAGCAATTCCACACCGTTGAATCCGGCAAGTCCAATCTGCCCAGGGATGTCGATGCCTTGGTCCAGCAGGTAAAGCAATCCGCCAGCACCGATCATATCATTGGAATAGTACAGGAAATCCAGGTCAGGCGCGCGTTCCAACATGGACTGCGTCATTTCACGCCCTTTTGCCAGAGCCGACCCTCCCGAGTAAAAATCCCTTGCTTCAATTTCGATGCCCGCTTTGGTCAACCCTTCGGTCAACCCCTCGAACCGCTTGCGTGCGCGGTGATCCAGCGGCATTTTTGTGCCCATGAAACCGATACGCGTGTAACCCTCTTTGAGGATGGCCGCTGCCATCATACGACCCGCGCGGCGATGCGAAATACCCGCCATTGCGTCCACGGGGTTACCGTCGGTATCCATGATCTAAACCACTGGGATACCGGCATTTTGTAACATGGCACGAGTCGAATCCGAGTGTTCCAGACCTGCTATGATAACGCCTGATGGGCGCCAGGACAGCATTTCGTAGAGCACCTGCTCTTCTTTTTCCGGCAAGTAATCTGTGACACCAACCACGGGCTGCAACGGCGTTTTTTCGAAAGCTTGATTAATTCCGGTCAACACTTCTGGGAAGACCATGTTTGACAAAGATGGGATGATAACGGCCACAAGGTTCACACGTTGTGACGCCAACGATCCGGCGATTTGGTTCGGCACATACCCAAGGCTTTTGGCGGCCTTCAGCACCCGTTCTCGCGTTGCGGTCGATACATCGCCCCGGTTGCGCAAAACCCGGCTCACCGTCATTTCGGACACCCCGCAAGCTTCTGATACATCTCTGAGAGTTAACGGGCGTTGCTTGGGTCTTGTCACAATAGTTTCCCTATATTTGCTACCTCTTCGTAGCGCAGGTGAACACCGCCTATCAAGCATGTGCTGTGTTTCCCGTTTAATCCGATGACAAGATGGTCGACATATTCTAAACCGAAGAACAATGGCCCCGTGGCTCAACTGGATAGAGCAGCCCCCTCCTAAGGGGCAGGTTGCAGGTTCGAATCCTGCCGGGGTCACCAAAAACACCTATAAAATATGGCTTATTTACAGGGCTTTGTGCAGACGCTTGCAGAAACTTGCGCGGCGATGCAGGTCGATGTCGGCTGAAATCACCAAATTCCTGTACAAAAGCTGTACAAAATTTGTGGGCCTTTGTCGCTTTTGAGGCCTTCAAATGAGTTGGCGCGTGGCCAAGGAATGCTCCGAACGCAAGTTCGGTAGTGCCCCACGCAAACAGATCATCATGTTCTTGGCGGACAAAGCGAGCGACGACGGCTCAGGCATCTGGTGTTCCAAGGGCACGATCCAGCGCCATACCGAGCTTGGCGCAAGTACCGTGAAGCGGACAATCAAAGATTTCTTAGATGAAGGTATCTTGATCGAGACGGGTCAAAAGAAGAGATGCAAGAACGGTCACACCATCGTCTACCGCCTGATACTGGCCAAAGTTATGCTTCTCGAACTTACCCGAGAACCAGACTTAGAGACCGGGTTCACTGTGGACCCCGTCCAGACTGGACCCGGAACCCAGCCCATGGTGGACCCGGTACCCGGACCACACCGGACCCCAAACAATCCTAAAACTATCCCTAAACCACAATCGCGCAAGCGCGAGGATGCGGATGACTTAGAGGCTGAGAAGATCTTGGCTGCCTATCCATCGGATCGTCTTCGTGACAAACAAGCTTGCCTTACCCAGATTGAAGGGGCCGTGAACGAAGGGATTGCAGCAGCAGAGATGTTGCTGGCCGTCCAAGCCTATGCGACCGAAAGTGCAGGCTTCACCCGTTCGAGAGTTTGTTTTTCCGACAACTGGTTTCAGACGCGGCGCTGGCAGGGGTACATTGAGGAGATCCACGCCAAGCGAAAGGAAGCTGAGGTTGTGGCCGCTGATCACCATGCACGGCTTGCCTGCTGGATCAGCGATAGCCATCCGATGTGCCAACACATCACGCCATCTCAAGTCTCTGCGTTGCTGGCGTCCGAACTGGTGACAGAGGCCCAAGTCCAAGCCGCTGGGCTAAGATCATGAACAAAATCGCACCAGCAGATAGGGAAACAGCAAGGCGACCCAGTTCTAGGTCTGCGACCTCTGAACCGGGACCTTGCGAGGGGCGGCAAGCCTCCCCTTCGAACCCCAACCAACCTGCCACGACGGCAGGTGCAGCAGCAAAGCCAGAAGCGGTATTCTTCTATTGCTCGGCTGCAGAGAAGGCGCTGATCCGGCAGTCTGCCAAAGATCGCGACCTGTCTATGTCCGCGTTCCTTCGCCAGCTCGCCACCGGCACGGAGCCAAAGCGACGGCGTAAACTGCCGTGCGTCGATCCCGCCTTGGTGCTGGCCGTTTCGCGCTATGGCGGCAACCTCAACCAGATCGCTCGCTGGCTGAACCGCGCGATGCTGGCGGGCCGTGTCGATCTCGATGCGTTCTCCGTTGCCCGTCGCCTGCTGACCATCGAACGCCAGCTTGCCCAGATCATCGAGGCGGCGCGCCGATGCTGATCAAATTCTTCCGCAACGGCAAAGACGCGGGCGCGGGTCCGGTCGGCTACCTCGTGGCCGAACGCGTCCTGGCCTATGACGGCAACCGCGACCTGATCCGCGATGCCGACGGCCAGCCCGTGAGTGTCACCCGCGACCCACTGCCCGAGGTCCTGCGTGGCAACCCCGAGCGCACCGAAGCCCTGATCGACGCAAGCCGCCACCAGTGGACCTACCGCGCGGGCGTGATCAGCTTTGCCGACAGCGACGATCCGACCGAGGATCAGCAGGCCGAGGTCATGGACCATTTCGAGCGGCTGGCCTTCGCGGGGCTGGACCCCGAGCAATATGAGATGCTCTGGGTCTGCCATCGCCACGAAGGCCGGGTCGAGCTTCACTTCTGCACGCCGCGCCTGGAACTGACGACGGGTAAGAGCCTGAACATCGCCCCACCGGGCTACCAAGACGCCTATGACAGCCTGCGGGACGTGATGAACCAACATCATGGCTGGGCCGATCCGATGGATGTAGAGCGCGCCCAGGAGGTCCGCGACACTATTGAGGCCCCAACCCGCGCCCAAGGACGGGACGAGCTGCACGCCTGGATACAGGACCAGATCGATATGGGTCTCATCACCGACCGCGAGACTATGATCGAAGCCCTCACCGACGCAGGCTTTGACCTGCCGCGCACCGGCAAGGCCTACATCACCGCCCGCGATCCCGAGACCGGCGAGCGCTGGCGGCTGAAAGGAGAGATTTTCCATGAAGACTGGCAAGCCGACCCGGTTGAGCGAGAAACTGAACGCGGAGCTCGACACGATCCGGGCCGAACACGTCGCCTCGATCTCATCCCAGCTCAAGAGCTTCAGGATCGATTTGAAGAACATTGCGGGCGCCGCGCAGCATACCATCGCGAGCGATACGCGCCGCTTTCAGACCGAGACGGCGAGCATCTTCGAGACACGGCTGAGATCGATCCGCCTTTGGCTGAGGATCTCGCCCTGGCTGATCGCGGGGGTGGTGCTGACGGGGATCGCCTCAATGATGGCCGCGAGCTACTTCTGGACGTTGCATCTGACACGCTCGGAGCTGACGGAGATGGGCCTGACGCGGATCGAGCGACCCGAGGGGACGTGGCTGATCCTGGACCCGTCGAAGACACGCCTGCGCACCTGCACGATGGGCGGCCAGAGCGTGACCTGCATTCGGATCGAGGAGGACTAGATGACCCAACTCACAGCCTTGGAACGCGACTTGCTCGCCTGCGTCGAGCGGTTGGTGATGGCCTCAGAGGCCTCCGCGAAGGATTTGACCGCCTTGGAGACACGCTCGACCGGCAGGATCGAGAAGGAACTGGCTGGCTTGAAAGACTGCGTGACCTTGCTCATTCGTTCACAAGCCGCATCCATGAAGGCCTTGAACGGATTGCTGAACAACGAGGCGAACTACAAGACGCTGGACGAGACCTTGCAGCAGAGCTTGACCTTAGCGAAAGCCGCCGCAGAGAGATTGAGGGACAGCTAGACAGTCAGGAGGCGCATGCTGAGCGGGGGCTGCGGCACTAAATGGCAGAGGCCCGATGAACAATGTATCAGTTCAGGTATTGGTGGATCGGTAGGGCCGAAAGTTCAAACGCCAGTTTCTGTTGCTCTTAGTTCGGCTTTTGAAGCCGTCACTAGCGCTTTGCTCTGATGGCTTTCAGGGTATTTGCTTCTTCGATCGCGTCCGCAACAACGTCGACTTGGTGCTGCTTGAGGGTCGGCGTCGCCATGCCGATCCCTGTGACAAGTCGTTTCTAACTCATTGACAGTGATCTGAGAGCATGCGTCGGGAACACTCCTAAACTCGTAAGAATTGAAGAAGTTGCGTCGTCTGAAAGACCGCCATGGACGCCTTGGCGCACGAGCGCCGTCGCGAGGCCTGCTCCATGGCCACCGAGGATATCATGGTGAATGCTGTCCCCAATGCACAAGATCCTGGCTTTGGGAACATTCTCGACGAGCGCGAGCGCGGTTTCATAAATGCCCAAATAGGGTTTGCCGTACCAAACAACGCGTCCACCCAATTCTTCAAAGAGCTCGGCAATAGCGCCAGCGCTGAAAGCAATGCCATCCGGGGTCAGCATATTCAGGTCAGGATTGAGACAGAAGCATTGGCCACCCGTTGACACAAATTGTGTAAGTAACTCCGAGTAGTCATCGCGAGACCATTTAAGGTCACGGCTCACGATCAGAAGCATATCAGCCAATTTTGGATCATCGGTTTCTTCCAGACCAAGATCTGCAATCGGGGATGTGTCGCCTTGTCGGCACAGTGTCATGACACGCGCGTTCGCGCTAATCCCGTGACCAAGCGCGTTTTTGATGGCCTGATACGCAATCTCGCCGGACGTGACGACCGTTTTGAAATGGTTTCTGTCAAAACCAAAGGACACCACGCGATGGCAATTGAGTTCGGCGCGCTTTCCCGAGTTGGACAAGATGACGACGGATTTGTCGCGTTGCGCGATCTGGGCGAGCGCGTCAACCGCGCCGGGATAGGCAGCTTCACCGTCGATCAAGACGCCGAATTGGTCGATAAGGAACGCATCGTAGCGATCGATCAGCGGGCCAAGCGGTTCTATCGCAAGGCTCATTTTTGTCCACCATGTTTCGCCAGAAGAGCCGCGCCATAGGCGGCTTGAACATGTTCTGGAATGCTGCTTTGAAGTTCCAGGCAATTCTCCCGAATTTTGGTAAGGCTTTCGTTCTTGGCTGCCCCGCCTACGGTGCGGATGGTGTTTAACGGCGGCGTGCCCAGCGCCTGGAGTTTTTCATAGGCGCGTTTTTCGACTTCAGCGATCCCTTCGAACATGGCCTTTAGAAAGTCGACATCGCTATCTGGTCGAGGAGAAAGTTTGGGTTGCAACTCAGGGTCAGAAACGGGGAACCGCTCGCCCGCTTTGCTAAGCGGATAATAGTCGAGGCCGAGTTGTGTCGTTGGATCGATTTGCTGCGACAGCGATGCGATTTCGCCCTGAGAAAAGTGATCAAGGAGCACGCCGCCACCTGTGTTCGATGCTCCGCCAGCCAACCAATTGCCAAGAAGCCTGTGACTATATATGCCGCTGGCCGGGTCAAAGATTGGTTTGTCGGAAATGATCTTAAGGATAAGAGTCGTCCCAATCGATGTGACACCATCTCCGGGCTGTGACGCACCGGTCGCGAGAAAGGCAGCGCATCCATCTGTTGTACCGGAAACAATCTGCGTGGATGCGGGAAGGTCGAATTGAGTTGCAACATGCGGCCAGATTGCTGCAATGAGCGTGCCAGGTTCGTTGACATTAGGCAAAAGGCGTCGATCGATCCCCACCTCTTCCATCCAATCAGGCCATTTTCCGGCAACAGAGTCGTAACCAGTTTTGAGCGCATTGTTATCGTCTGAAACGTAGGTGCCGCAAAACTGACCCGCAAGCCAATCTGCCTGATGCACTATCTTGTGCGCGTTCGGGGCGTTTGCTTGAAACAAGAGGGCTTTCGCAGCACCACTGGTGGCACCGTGCGCCGCACTTTTTAACGGAGCCATTCGTGCAATCTTGTCGAGGATTTCAGAGTCATCGCAAGGGTCGTTATACATCCGAGCCTGTGCAAGCGGAGTGCCACCTGCATCAATGGGCAGCATGGTGCCCGAGGTGCCGTCAATCGCGATGGCTTTGACCTTACGTCGCTCGATAGATTTAGTCACTCGCGACAAAGCAGTATCTGCCGCCGCGCGCCATATCGCCGGGTCTCGATGATCCGCTCCATGATCAGCGAGGCTCGATTTTGCTTCTGCTATGACCTCCCTGTCTGCGTTAATCGCGATAGCGCGCGCGCCGGAAGTGCCAAGATCAATGCCTATGAAAATGTCATTCGACATTGAAGGCCTGACGGTATTTCTCTGCGTCCCAGTTGAGTAGTTCGAAGTTTTGCTCTGGCGTCAGATAAGTCAACTTGGCGTTCTCGGGCAGGCGCATAATTACGTCGACAAGGCAGCGCAGCATCGTTTTCGCGCCCAAACTAGCGTCTTTGCGCAGTAACAGTCCAGCGTCAGGGACGAGAAGGCAAATCGGTTTATTTTCAATGCTTTGCGTTGTTTCTTCGGGGGGTAGGGCCATGACGGCAATACCACAAAAAATCACATGGTCTGGGTAAAGACTGCCTGCCGTAACCTGTGCGACCCGGTGATCTGACAAGGCGATTTGATGCAGCATCGGGTCATCGGGAAGGCTATAAGATCCGTCATCTACCAGCGCCATGAGGGCTTCGGGGTCTTCGCCACGCAGTTTCGTTTCGGGCAGGTTAAGCGCAGTGTGCACCGCATTTTGCAGGTCGCGCACTTCGTCAATGGAGTCTCCGGCGACGATAAGCCCGTGATTGCCAAGAACAATGACATTGATGTCGGGCGTGAGTACTTCCAAGACCGAACGCGCAAGATTGGCGCCGGGTTTTGCGTAAGAAACGAAGGCCCATTTGAAGTCGCGCAGACGGGCGGTCAACAGATCTTCTGCGTTGGATTGAACAGCGTGTGCAATGGTGTGGATACAGTGTGTATGAAGGACGAAACGTTGAGAAAAGACCGCATGCAGGCTGGTTTCGATGGACGGGCGCAATTCCGATGCACCTGGTATCAGGAAGGCAGCTGGTGTGTCAGCGTCAGGTTGATCAGTGGTAACCGAAACCTTCATCCGGGCGAGATCGACGGGAACGAACACGTCGCCTATTAGCGCATCAGCGAGCATTGTCCCGGAAGCCTTGATCCACATCTTATCATCATCTTTGATCGATGCATTGCCACCGGCACCCTGAATGTGTAGAGCGTTCTGGCCGAACTCTGCGGACAGCTTTTTGAGGTCTTCAAAATCCTGAGAGGCTGGATCCATTAATTTACGCGGTGCCATTTTTGAACCAATCGTCGATCTTGGATACTTGCGATGGGCTGACTGTCAGCCCGTGTTTCGTGCGGCGCTTTAAGACGTCTTCGGTGCAAACGGCCCATTCATTCTCGACCAGATAGGCTAACTCGGCCTCGTAAAGCAGATCCGCGAATTGTGTACCGAGATGTTTCATCTCGGAGGCACCATTGATGATTTGCGCCGCCCGTGTGCCGTAAAGTCGTGCATAATGTCTCGCTAGATCCCTCGGCAACCACGGGTTTTGATCTTGCAGCTCTCCCAAAAACGTTTCGAAATCTGCATTTGGTATATCACCACCGGGCAAAGGTTTGGTGGCGGTCCAGTCGTCGCCCATTTCTGGAAAGATCGTTTTCAAATCATTCACCGCGTGTTCGGCGAGCTTGCGGTAAGTGGTGATTTTGCCACCGAAGATATTCAACAGAGGTGCTCCTCGAGACCGATCTAAGTCCAGCACATAATCTCGGGTCACCGCACTCGGGTTGCCGTTGCCATCGTCAAAGAGAGGACGCACGCCAGAAAAGGACTCGATGACATCACTAGGCCTTATCGGGTTTTTGAAGTAACGGTTCACGGCATCGATCAGATAGGTAATTTCACTTTGATCCACGGTGACATCATTCGGGTCACCCTCATACGCGATGTCGGTCGTGCCGATCAGGGCCTTATCCCCTTCGTAGGGGTTGATGAAGATGACGCGTTTGTCGTGGTTCTGAACAAGGTAGGCATGTTGTCCCTCCCAGAACTTCGTAACAATGATGTGGCTACCTTTGACAAGCTTCACAGACCGGCTTGAGTTGGAACCGGCCACGCGCCCGATCACGTCATTTACCCAGGGGCCAGCCGCGTTGACGACAGCCTTGGCCCGAATTTTTCGCGTTTGCCCGGATTTCGTGTCCTCCACCGTTGCAATCCAACTGCCGTCTTGTTGATGCAAAGTGGTGCAGCTTGTGCGGGTCAGAACCTCCGCTCCGCTCTCGTATGCATCGACGGCGTTCAAAACGACCAAGCGTGCGTCATCAACCCAGCAGTCTGAATATTCGAACCCTTTGGAATAGTCGTCTTTAACAGATGCGCCTTCGGGGTCGCGTTTCAGGTTCAAGCTCCTCGTACCGGGCAAGCGTTTTCGTCCACCGAGGTTATCGTAAAGAAACAAGCCAAGACGGACCAACCACGCTGGCCGATCTGTGGGGCTGTGTGGCAAAACAAACCGCATAGGCCAGATAATATGCGGCGCCGCATTGAGCAGAACCTCTCGTTCGATCAGAGCTTCGCGTACGAGACGAAACTCGTAATACTCCAGATAGCGTAGACCACCATGCACCAATTTGCCGGAGCGTGAGGAAGTTCCTGCAGCCAGATCATCCTTTTCACAAAGCACCACAGACAGGCCCCGCCCCGCGGCGTCGCGGGCAATGCCAGCACCGTTCACTCCGCCGCCGATGATAAAGAGATCAACGTCGTCGGACATTGCTACTCCTCTGAAGCCTGCGGGCCATAGCTTGCAAATGACAAGGCGGTTTTCTCAATATCCGCCGCACTCAAAATGTGAGGCTCACCAACCAGCAAACTGTGGTAATACTGGCTGGCCAACAACTCCAGCTCACCTGCCAACCACATCGCACGCGTCATGTTTGGTCCTGCGACGACCATACCGTGGTTTGCCATCAGGCACCCGGCGCTGCCGTCCATCGCATCCAGAACCATCTTTGACAAATCATCGGTACCAAAAGTGGTGTAATCCGAGCATTTGATCTCTGTCGTTCCAAAAGCGGCCATCATGTAGTGAACGGCGGGGATGGGTTTGCGCAAGATCGACAGTATGGTGGCGAATGGTGCATGGGTGTGCACGACCGCCCCTGCGTCTTTGCGCGACGCTAGGATGCCACGGTGAAAGCGCCACTCGGTCGAAGGTTTGCACGGACCTTCCCATGCACCTGTGTCATCGTCGATGGCAATTTTGGCAACCTGATCGGGCGACATTTGCGCACTCGGAATACCTGAGGGCGTAATCAGCATGTGATCACCGCAACGGGCCGAGACATTGCCGGATGCGCCCTTGTTCATTCCTTCGCGGCTCAACTCCTGATAGGCGGCAACGACTTCGGTTCGGATTTCGGATTCATTCACAGGTCAGGCTCCACAAAGATTGTTGAGGGGGTTTCCGGTGATGTAATTCTTCACATCCTCGGCAAGAACTTGGGCGGCGTATTGGGCAGTGCGCACCGAGGCGCCCGCGATATGCGGCGTGAGCGTCACGTTATCCAGCTGGAGCAAAGACCAGTCGGGCGGAGTGGGCTCGACAGAGAATGTCTCCAGCATGGCCGATCCGATTGTGCCATTCGCCAGCGCCTCATAGAGATCGTCGTAGTTACACAAAGGCCCGCGCGCCGTGTTGATCAGCAAGGCGTCCTTTTTCATCTTGGCCAACGTGTCTTTGTTAATCATTTGGGTGGTTTCTTCGGACACGCGCGGGTGCAAGGTGACGACGTCACTTTCACGCAACAGTGTGTCGAGCGAGACCTGTTCTACGCCTGCCGCTGCATCAGTGGGATCTAATTGCACGTATGGATCGCTGACCAGAATGCGACAGCCAAAGGCCTGCAAAATCTTGACCAAACGTGTGCCGATCTTGCCGTAACCAATCACGCCCACGGTCATTTCATTCAGCTCGCGCCCGGTCGTATCGGCACGGTACAGATCACCGCGCCACACACCTTTGCGCAGGCTTTCATGACCCACGCGGATCTTGCGTGTTTCCGCCAGCATCGCGCCGATGGTGAACTCGGCAACCGCCGACGCATTCCGACCCGGCGCCCGTACAACTTGCACACCGCGATTTTTTGCGGCGGCAATGTCGACATTCACAGGACCGCCCCGTGAACAGGCGATGAATCTGAGGTTCGGCAGGGCTTGCAACATGCCGTCGGTGACAGGGGATTGGTGCATTACAAGAATTTCTGCATCCCCGATGAATTCCACGACCTCATCAATATCGCCGATGAACTCCTTGATCGAGATATTCTCGCCCCCTGCATAACCGTGGACCACTGGGCTGTTGGGCCAATCCTCTTGCCGCAGACGGCAGCTCAGATCGTGATCAGGGCAGGCTTTGCGCACCTCCTCTTCAAAAACTTCGGGCAGGATGAAGTAGTCGCCAATAATCGCAATTTTACGTACCATGTTCAGGTGTCCTTTCGGTCTGCGAGCGCGTGCCATATCGGATGAAGTGCCTCGCGCGCTGCTACGTAATTGGGAAAGTGTGCGGTATAGATGTCGACCAGTTGCGAAGCGGGGGGTTCCTGTTCGCCCAGAAGTGGCGAGACCCATTCGCTCAGGCACTGCTCCATGCTGTCGTAGACACCGACGGATACGGCGGCGATCATAGCGGCACCGGCGGCGCCTGCTTCTTCGCGGGTCGATTGGCGAACGGATGCACCCAATGTGCCAGCCAGGACGTCGCGCAACCCTTGGGAGCGCGCAGCGCCACCGGTTAAACGTACTTCCCGCGGGACTTGCCCCATTGCGGAGTAGCAGTCGCGAGCTGCAAACCCCAAACCCTCGATCGTGCCGCGCACCAGATCACCAAAGCTGTGGTTTGAATTCAAGCCGATGAAACTGGACCTGGCTGTGTGGTCGATGAACGGGCCCCGTTCGCCCGCGTCGGAGATGTAAGGGTGATATAGCAGTGAGGCCGGCTGCGTGCTCGCAATCCAGCCATCGATAAGTGTTAGAAGTCGGCTTTTTTCAGTCGGTGCACCTAGACTTTCGGCGACCTGTTCGGCCAAGCCCAGAACCCAATCTATGTTCAATGTTCCCGCCATATTCGTTTGCAATTGGGCGGCGACACCATCAATCGGCATCAGCATGACGTAGCCCGATTGCAGATTCGTGTTCAGATCTATGTCAGTGGATTGCTTAACGCGGATATGCACGCCCGTGGTGCCGACGATGGTGCATCCAACGGCCGTGTTGGGGTCATAGGCACCTGCACCCAAAGCGCAGCAAACGACATCGACATATGCCAGAACAATCGGCGTGCCTGATAGCAGGCCGGTTTGTATGGCCGCGGATGGAGACAGCGGGTGATGTGTCGTTGCTCCATCGCAGATGGGAGGTATCAAAGATGTGTATGTGCCGAGATTATAGAAGTCGATCACCTCATCCGAGTAGTCGCGGGTCTTGTAGTCGCCGAAGGTAAAGCAGGCCTCCGACGGATCGGTTGCGCGGACACCCGTGAGATTTAGGTACAACCAGTCCTTACAGTGAAAGGCTGTTGCGGCTTGATCCAATTTCTCAGGGCAATGCGCCATCATATCCGTCAGCTGGGCGCCTTGCTGACAAGGATTGAGGCCGGTTCCCGTACGTTCAAACCGTGCGATGTCGTCGGAACGTTGGCGCAGAGCTTCTGCCGTTGCGCCAGCGCGCGCATCCAGCCAAAGCCAAGCGTCGCCAACTGGATTTGCGTCTTTATCAGCAAGCCATGTGCCATCGCCTTGTCCCGTCACCGCGACTGCAACGACGCGGTTGGCCAGATCAGGGAGGTTATCGGCCAGCTGGCGCAGCGATTGGGCACAATCATCCCATGTTTGGTCCAATGGTTGCGTAGCCGCCCCGCCTTCGGCGGTGGTGTATCGATTGGGTACGGCGGCGGTCGCAATTTGCTTGCCGGTCAAATCAAACGCGATGGATTTGATAACGGACGTTCCCGCGTCAATGCCTATGATCAGGTCTTTGCTCATCCGACCAGCCGCGCTCCGTGACTGATCGCCATGCCCGTTTTGGGGTCGAAAATATGGATGTCAGACGGTTCCAGATGAACCGCGATTTCCTGATCTTGTGCCAACTGCGCGCGGTCGTGTTCGACAAGGACCAGCGATCCTCCAGCGAAGTTTGCGGCAATGTGGCTTTGATCGCCAAGCCATTGATTGGCGACGACCGTTGCGGGCGATCCTGTTTCGCAGCGTTGTACCGCATAGGGACGAACGCCCAGAACGACGTCGGTCATCTCGGTCAGACGGGCGCGCAGTTCCGGCGAAAAAGCGTCCGTTGGATAAGTCAACACAACGTCACCTTCGAGCTGCAGGGATACCGTCGCATCCGCGATGCTTGCTGCGGCAGGAAAGACGTTCATCGGCGGCTCGCCCACGAAAGTTCCGGTGAACAGATTGGCGGGAGATTTCTTTATTTCTTCAGGGCTCGCGAATTGCTGAAGCTCACCGGCTTCCATAACTGCAATTCTGTCCGCCAGTGCGTTTGCCTCGGTCTGATCATGGGTCACAAGGATCGCGGTGAGGCCGCGTTCCTTAATGTAAGATTTTATGCGCCCGCGCAGCAGCGTGCGCAGTTGCGGCTCAAGCTGACCCATCGGTTCGTCGAGAAGATAGAGGTCAGCGTCACGGATCAAAGCGCGTCCGAGTGAGGCGCGCTGTTGCTGACCACCAGAGATTGATGACGGGTACTTGTCGAGAATTTCGGTGATTTCGAGCATCGCGGCGACGTCTTCGACTTTGGCAGATACGTCGCCCGCAGACAGGCTTCCGCTTTTCAAAGCGAAAGCGATATTTTCGCGCACGGTCACTGTCGGGTAAAGGGAGTACCCTTCAAACGCCATGGCCACGTTGCGTTGCACCGGAGACAACATATGGATTTCGCGCCCGCCGATACTGATCTTGCCACGGCTGACGGCTTCGAAGCCCGCAACCATGCGTAAAGTTGAGGTCTTGCCACAGCCTGACGAACCCAAAAGAGCAATGATCTCTCCCTGCATCACTTGCATGGAAATATTGCGAACAGCATGCACGCCTTGGTCGATGGGGCCATAGAATTTGTCCACGGCATCAAGATCCAGCATCACATCACTCATGCTACTTTTCCCTCTACAGCGGTCTCAAGCGGTTCGATCAGCACGCCGGTGAGTTTGTCGAAGATCAATGCTCTGGCCGCATCAATGGTAACGAATGTGTCGCCTTCCGCCGGACCATCAGTTCCGGAGGGGCGAGAGGCCATAATTTCGCGACCCCGTGCCGTGTGGCACAGATTGACCGTTTTTTCGTTCAAGGGTGTTTCGGCATCAACCGTGACGGGCACCGCTCTTTCGTGATCCTCGCCCACGAACAAAACGGATTCCGGACGAATGCCGAGGACACAGTCTTTGCCAACTACGTGGCTATAGCCCATATCCAAATCGATACGTTTACCGGAGATCAGGGCGAACACGCCAGCGGCATCCTGTTGCAGCTTCACATCAAGGAAGTTGATGACTGGATCGCCGAACAGGCGCGCGATATCCATATTCCCAGGGGCTAGGTAAATCTGTTCCGGCGTCCCAACCTGTTGGATAACCCCGCCATTGATCACGGCAATCTCATCGCCGAAAGCCATCGCCTCTTTGTAATCTTGGGTCACATAGATGACGGTCGCGTTCTGGTCTGACAGAAGCCGAGGCAATTCAAGGCGCATCTCAAACCGCAGCTTGGCGTCAACATTGCGCAAAGGATCATCGAGCAGCAGGATTTTTGGCTTGCCTGCCAAAGCGCGGGCCAAGGCGGTGCGCTGCTTTTGGCCATTTGACAGCTCTTTGGGCTTGTGGCTCAGGACGTGGTCGATCTTGAGCAGTTTTGCGAGCGCTTGCACGCCGGTTTGGATCGCGGTTTTGTCCTGCTTTTGCGCGGTCAGCGGGCTGGCAATGTTGGCATGCGCGTCCATATGCGGGAAAAGCGCGAAGTTCTGGAAGGCCATCCCGATATTGCGATCTTCAGGTTCAACACCATCGACATCGACGCCGGAAATCTTGATCTGGCCAGCGTCGGGTTCAACAACTCCGGCGATCAGGCGCAGCAGCACCGTTTTACCAGCACCGGACGGACCGAAAAGCACGAGCGTCTGACCCTCGGGCACGTGCAAGGATACTTTATCCAGCACCGTATCGTCCTTGAAGCTTTTGCTGATGTCAGTGAGTTCAAGCGACATGATCTACCCCTTCACCGCGCCAAGCGACAGGCCTTCGACGAGGTAACGTTGGGCGTAAAGCGCGAGCGCAAATGTCGGTGCGATTGACAACATTATCCCCGCCGCGATCTGTCCGTAGTTGATGCCGGATGCTGTGATGAAAGCCAGCGCGCCAACTGTGACGGGTTGTTTGTCGGCAGAGGCGAGGACCAGCGCGAAAATAAAATTGTTCCATGCGAAGATGAAAGCCAGCAAACCTGCGGCAGCGATACCGGGGCCCGCGAGAGGCAGCGCGATTTTGCGAAACGTCGCCCAGAACCCATGGCCTGCGATACGGTAGGCGTATTCTATATCGGCGGGGATATCTTCGAAATAACCGCGCACGATCCAGAGGATCAGGGGCAAGACAATCAGCTGGTACACCCAAATGAGACCGCCGTAGGTGTCGGCCAATCCGATCTGTTGGAAGTAGATGGTCAGCGGCAGGAGCACCAAGAGAGGTGGAGCGAAGCGGAAGGACAAGAGCGTGAAGGCGATGTCTTCCGAGCCGCGGAATTTAAGCCGCGCGAAGGCGTAAGCGGCAGGCACGCCCAGAATCAGGCCGACGGTGACCGACGTGACCGACAGGAAGAGCGAGTTGTACAGGTTGGACATAAACGCGATCTCGAGCGTAGCGGTGCTGCCTTCTAACTTGCCGGAGATCAGCGAACGGTAATTTGTCAGCGTCGGTTCGAAGAATGGCGATGGCGGGACGCGCAGGATCGTTTCGTTTGTCTGGAACGACATCAGGAAGATCCACAGGATCGGGAACATGAAAAACAGGATAATCGCTGTAATCGCTATACCGCGCAGGACGCTCTCGAGGGTGCTGGTAGTTTGCATCTTTGAGTTCCTCTATGCGTCGCCACGCGCTTTTTCGCGCAGACGGAGCCAGTTCTTGATGAAGATGTTCGACAGAAAATAGGTGATGGCCCAGAGGATCATCAAAAGAGCCGCCGAGCGCCCTACGTTCGTAGATTGAAAGAAATTCAGATAGGCCTCCACCTGAAAGACCGTCAGCGTGTCGCCAGGACCGCCTTGGGTCATGGCATAGATGATGTCGAATTGCTGGATTGATTCGATAACGCGGAAGAGTGTCGCGGTCAGCAGAAACGGCGTTAGCATGGGCAGGGTAATTTTCCAGAACACGAAGAGACGCGGGACGCCATCAAGCTCTGCCGCCTCGAACGGTTGTCGCGGGAGTGATCTGAGACCTGCCAGCAGAAGGATCATGATGAACGGCGTGTAGACCCAGACATCGACTATGACGACAGTCAACATTGCGGTGGAGGGATCAGACGCCCATCGCATGTCTTCAATGCCAACGAGTTCCGCAAAATAGCTCAGTACGCCGAAGCCGGGGTTGGTCATGAGTTTCCACATCAGGGATGCCAAGGCCGGCGCCGTCATCAGCGGCATGAGCAGCATGATGGAGACGAAGTTGTTAAACCGCGTGCGTTTTTGCAGCAACAACGCGATAGCGAGTCCCAAGAGGAGCTCCACCCCGACGGTCACAAACGCATAGGTCATGGAGACCTTGAGCGTGTTCCAAAAAGACGGGTCGGTCATGAAATTGAGGTAGTTCTCGCCCCAATTGTATTGTCGCGCCCAAGGTTGGGACAAGCGGTATCGTTGCAGGGAATAGGCGACTGCTGTGAAGAATGGGATCAGAATGCCAATGCAGGTCAGCAGCGCAGGCAGGCTCAAGAGGTACGGCAGGTACTTCTTGTTGACCTTGAACTTGCGCTTAGGTGGGTCGACTGCGGTTGCCATTGCACATCTCTCTTATGCCCGTGCTGAGAGCCGGTGCATCTTAGGTATTTTCGGGGTCGTCGGAGTATCCTGCCGCCCAATTGGAAAATCAGGCGGCAGGCACAATTGGGTTTGAGAATTAACCCAATCCGGCTTCTTTGAGCTGTCGGTCAACGCTTTGCGCAAGCTGATCCAGCCCTTCATCTACAGGCACTTCGTTAGCAACCATCTTTTGCAACGTCGCCGCCCATTCGGTCGTTAAGTCGAAAAACAATGGCTGTGCCGTGAAGTGGATTTTCGCACCCGGCGCAGACAGGTCATGCATGTCGACATATCCCGAGTAGCTCTCGTCTAGACGCGAACGGAAGCCTGCATCTGCCCAGACAGATTTGCGCACGGGATTGACGAAATCCATCTCTGTGGCACCAAACAGACCATGTTCAGGACCAGAGGCCCATTGCATGAAGTACCATGCAGCATCCTTCTTCTTTGATGCATTTGCCATGGCAAGCGACCAGATCCAGATGTTAGGCGTTGGCGCAGCCGCATCAGGGTTTGCAGCGAAAGGCGCAAAGGACAGGTTGCCTGCTTCGGCATTATCGCCACCATTCATGAAGTAGCCAAGAATGTCTGCGTCAAAGATCATCGCAGATTTGCCCGCACCAAGATCCGTCCCGGCTTGATACCAAGTATGGGTTGACCAATCTGGTGCGCCACTTTCCTGGATCATCTGGACCCATTTCTCATGCATGGCACGCGATACATCGGTGTTCATGGCCGCTGACAGCTTGCCGTCATCACCCACATTCAAGTCTTTCTCGCCATAGTTGGCATAAGCAGACAGGAAGCCCGGGTGGATCGTGGCCCAGGACCGCGAACCGCGAACACCAATGCCGTAAACTCCATCCAATTTGGATTTCGCTTCGGACGCTGTGCTGACCAACTCGTCAAGGTTAGTGGGGATAGACAAACCAGCTTCGCTGAACATCCGACTGTTATAGGTCAGGTTGTTCTGCTCATAACCCCACGGGATGCACCATTGCTTGGCATCATCAGATCCAAGAGCGCCACCTGGTTGGCCATTCCATGCACAAGAATCGCGCACGCCTTCGAGCATATCTTCCCAATTGTAATCGGGATTCGTCTTCGATTCGTCACCGATATACTCGTTCAGATCGTCGATCCAACCTGCTGGTCCATAGGTCCAAGTCATATATGCGCCTGTCATGAAGGCATCATACTCACTTGACCCCGAGGAAAGCGCCGCTGTGACCTTATCGAAATAGACATCCTCCGGGAAAATGTCGTATTCGACTTCCATGCCCGTGAGCTCTTTGAAGTTCTCAATGTTTGCTATCATTGCATCGGCATAGGGGTGCTGGTTCAAAAGAAGCTTCACGGTCGTACCCGCGTGCTTCTTCCAATCAAAACCATTCTGGGCAAGCGCCTGGGTGGCGGCGGCATTGACCAGCACCCCGGCAGTCGCCGCTGTAACGCCCATGGATGCCATTCCGCGCAGCATGGAGCGTCTGCTAACCTTTCCGTCGATATACGACTTGGCTAGACTCTTTTCTTTTTCATACATTCTTATCCTCCCTTGGATGTTTTAGGTAACAAGCGCTTTTGCAGTGCGCTCGTCCGTGATGAGGCCATTTAGCAGGCCACTTCTTAGTATTGATCCGATCGCCCGGATCTTCTCGCCCCCGCCTCCTACGGCGACAATTCTGCTGTTCTCCAATGCGTCCATTCCGACCGAAAGCGTGCGGTCCGCAAGTTTGGTTTGAACCCGTTGGCCTCCTTCATCAAAAAAGTGACCTATGAGCTCGCCGACGCCACCGCGCTCGCGAACATCTTGCATGGCGTTCTCCGTCACAACGCCTGCTGTAACCGTTTGCGCGGTCATCTCTGCCGTGCCAATCCCAACAAATTTGAAGGGTGATGTAGCTGCCATTTCTCGGACTTCAGGAACGCCGCGTTGTTGCAGCATGACATCGCGGTCCTCCGCTGAGTTTGCAAAAAATGGAACTGGCATGAAGTAGGCCTCGGCGCCGGTCTTCTCAGCTAACCTGTGCATCACATCATGAGGATTTGCCGCAAAATTTCGCGTCAGACCACCCATCAGGGAAACAAATTTAACGCCATTTGCGTTGAGGCTGGGCATGTGACGCACACAAGAAGCGAGTGTGCGACCATTTCCGACGCCGATCACATCATTGCTCCCATTGGCAATTTCGCGACTTAAGAAACGGCCCCCCGCAAGACCAAGAGCGCGAACTGGCAGTCCTTCTTCCTCAAGATCAGGAACAACTTCACAGTAGGAAAGATCAAAAGTTTCGCAGAGCTTCATTTCCAGCGCGGCACACTCTGCGATTTCACCATCGAAACTGATTTTGACAATGCCTTCCTGGTTTGCACGACCAATCAGACGATGCGCTTTTATTTTGGTAACACCTAACCGTTTTGCTACATCGGTCTGCGACAAACCTCCGCCGTAATGCAACCAAGCCGCCCGCGTCGAAAGGCTCATCTCCTCATCATGGGTAATTGGATAGGACATCAGAATCGGCTCACAGGACCATTTTTGTAAATTGTTACTCTACTTGAAAAAAATTTCAACGTGATATTTTTGATCTCACATTTGGTTCGCGCAGGAGATACCAGTGCTCATGGCCAATTGGGAACGACCATGGCTTAAGCCACCTTGAAGTTGAGCCGCCTAGTCGTTTTCGTTGATGACTTGATACACTACACCAAACGGTACTGGGCAGCTTTGTTGCGAAGAAATGGTAGGCCCTTGTCCATCACTTCTTCGAAGGAATTTGCAACTGGGCGCCATACGGCCAGACCATACCCAACTTCTGGCGGCATGTTGATAAAGCTCTCCATGGCGAGGCCTCCATCGAACCCAATTGCTGCCAAAGTTCCATAGACCTCGTCCCAGTCACAACATCCTTCGCCCGGTGTGCCACGGTCGCTTTCGCTGAGATGAATGTAACGAAGGTGTTCGCGCGCATCGAGAATCCCATTTGCGGCTCCCTTTTCTTCGATGTTCATATGATAGGTATCAAGGTGGATGAATATGTTGTCAGACCCAACCTTTTCGATGAGCTGCTTGGCCTGCCAACCCGTGTTCAAAAGGTGGTTTTCATAGCGGTTAACGGGTTCAATGCCTAATGCGATACCGCACTTCTTGGCATGTTTTGCCGCGACATCCAAAGCGCGGGCTACATTGTCATACTCTTCTTGGGTTGGTGGGACACCCGTGCGCTGCCCGATACCGCCGTAGGTCACACCAGACACGGCAAGACCACCCATTTCGACTGTTTTGTCGATGGCTTTGGTAAGGTGAGCTGCAGCGCCTTCGGGATTGATGCTGGCCCAATTCTCCTCAGGAAGACCAAGGGAACATACTGCTTGGATTTCATATTTGTCCAACAAATCTCTGGTGTGCTCTGCATCGACAATGGACGTGTTCAGGAGTGCGATCTCGATGAAATCCATTTTATACGCTGCAGCTGACGGGATTGTCCGTTCTGCGCCCGCACGATCCCAGTGCATCGTCCACATGCTTGTGTGTACGCCAAAGCCCTTCATCAGGTTGTTCCTTTTTTTCTTGAAAACCATTTTCTCGCTGCGAAACGAATGATCATCACGCCGATCAAGAAGAGTCCCCAGACGGCCGTGCTGAGATGCTGGTTCGCGCCGACTAAATTCAGCCCCGAACTCAGAATTTGAAGGATCATGAGTGCCAGCACCACGGGCAACACGCGACCAAAGCCCCCAAAAGGATCAACGCCGCCGAGAAAACAAGCCAATACGGTCACAAGCAAAAGTGCTTCCCCGTGACCGACCCGCACCGAGTTGAAGCGCGACGCCATAAGGATCCCCGCGATGGCGCAGATAATGCCCGATATCGTGTAGATGAGAGTCAGTGTTCGCTTGGTGTGCAAACCGGAGTACTCTGCAGCACGGATGTTTGACCCGATCATGTAGACTGAATACCCGTGTCGCGTTCGATTGAGCATGACGTGCCACACATATGCCAAGACAAAGAAAATAATAAGAGGCACTGGGAGGCCAATCAGGCTTCCGTGACCGATGCCATTCATGAACTCCGGAAAGCCAGAAATATCGCCACCGCGGGTCAAAAACTCACCCAACCCCCTGAGAAAGATCATCATGGCCAGCGACACCAGAATTGGATGGGCGCCGGTGTAAGCAATGACCCATCCCATCCCTGCCCCAGTGGCAGCACCGACCAAAAGTGCGGCGAGTGACCCCAAAAGGAACGCACCGATCCCGGCATCTGGTCCGCCAAAATAAATAAGAATTGCGGCAAGTGTCAGCCCCGATAAGTTTGCTGTGTAGATAATCGCAAGGTTCAAACCTCCGGACAGAATTGGTACCATCATTGCAAGTGTAAGAAGGCCAAGAACAGGCATCTGAAAAGCCATTGAGCCCAGGTTGGCAGGCGTCAAAAAGAGGGGCGTCGCAATTGAGAAAATCACAACAACGAACGCCAGGAATCCCAGTAACGGCAGGGTTTCTGCGCCGAGCCAGGACTCGAACCGTTGCTTCAGCGTCATTGCGACGTCCTCATGTTTCGCAGATCCCACGAAATATTCGACGTCGAAATGGCAACCAGAATTGTCGCTCCAATGATCATCTGGAACGCAAATGGAGAGACGCCCAAAAGGTTGAGACCGTTCTGAGTAATCGCAACAAACAGGACACCGAGAACGGCGCCTACGACGGTCCCCTTTCCGCCCCCCAGTCGCGCGCCGCCAAGGACGACGGCTGCCAGAACTTCGAGTTCGCGGCCATATAGCGCATTTGGTACAACTTCTTTGGCGATATTCACTTGCATCAGCCCGCCAATACCCGCCATGAGCCCGCACCACCCATAGGCGACCAAGTGCATCGTCCAAATATTGACTCCGGCGCGCCTGGCGCCTTCCGGATTGTCACCGAAGGCGTAGAGTTGGCGACCCAAAGTGGTGTGCTTGATCAATATGACTGTCGAGGCGACGCAAACCAACATCACAGCGACTGACAGATTGAGTTCCGACCACGTTCCATTTGTGGACTGATGCTCAAAAATAAAAATGCGATCGACCCACCAATCGGGCAAATTGTAAATGTTCCGACCACGCGTGAAGAACATAAGCAGACCAAAAAACACATTGAAGGTCGCAATCGTAATGACGATAGACACAACACGAAACCCATGGATCAGGGCGGCATTCAAAAATCCCAGCGAGATCCCAAAAAGGCCAGCTACGATCAGCCCAACCGCCCAACCTCCCCCGCCCATCCACCCGAAAACCTGGGCTGACAAGTATTGAACGACTGACGCAGCAACCGCGAAGGAAATATCGATACCGCCAGCAATCAACACCACAAGCAACCCAACTGCCCAAATGAGGTTTACAGCATTGTTGTTCAGCAGCGACGTCACGTTGCCCAACGTCAAGAATGTATCGGTGAAGACCGCCAGAAAGATGCAGATAACGAGAAGCACCACCGCCAATCGAAACTCGACGCGATAAGCTGAAAGCAAGCTAAGCATAGATCTTCGCCTCCAACTGATTGGCCGAAACTTCTCTGGGGTCCAACTCCTCGAGAATACGGCCAGAGGCCATGTGAAGTACGCGATCCGCGTTGAAGAGAACCTCTGTCACTTCGTCAGAGATAAGCAAGATCGCTAATCCTTGTTCGGCAAGGCGCCTGACAATTCTGAAAATGCCTGCTCTGGCGCCAACGTCGACGCCAACCGTTGGGCTGTCGAGGATGAGAAGTTTGGGTTCAGTGGCCAGCCATTTAGCCAAAACCACGCGTTGCTGGTTCCCACCTGACAGAGTGGATACGGCGTCGGCGGGCATTCCAACCTTGATCGCGAGATCGTTAATCCACTTCTCCACCAAGTTCTGCCGACGCGCGGCACTCAGCAATCCAGAAGGGTTCTGCAGTCTGTGGATAACGGACATTACGGTGTTATCTGCTATACTTTGTGGCTGTATGAGGCCCAGAGACAGCCTGTCTTCGGAGACGTAGGCAATCCCTGAAGCGATCGCTTCGCGAATATTCTTGGGTGTTATTTGCTGTCCATCCAGTAGCACTTCACCGGACTCCGGACGCGCCATCCCGATGATGGCATGGGCAAGTTCCGTTCGCCCTGCACCGATCAGTCCGATCAGCCCCACGATCTCGCCCGCCTTGATTGAAAAAGACACATCGTGAAACTCATCAGAACGGGTGAGGCCACTTAATGCCAACACGGTGCTGGCGTCTGTCAGTTTCCGTGCGCGAACCTCCGCATCCAGTTTGGAACCTGTCATAAGTTCACCCAACCGGGCTTGTGTCATTCCTTCTGTCGGGAAGACTCCGACAAGTTTGCCGTCACGTATGACAGTAACGCGTGCCGCGATGTCGATGACTTCCGCCAAACGGTGCGAAACGAAAACAATTGCGACGCCTTGCGCAGAAAGAGTTCGCACTACTTCAAGGAGACCATCCGTTTCAGTTTGCGTGAGAGACGCAGTTGGCTCATCCATGAACACCAGCCGCGCTTCACCCATAAGTGCGCGCGCAATGGCGACAATTTGGCGCTGAGCGATTGGCAACTCGCCGACCAGGGTATCTAAAGCCACGGACACGCCGAGACGATCCAAAACAGCAGCAGCGCGCTTGCGGATCTCTTTTCTTTTCACCAGACGCGGCGCACCGCCCACCATTTCGTCAAAGCCAATATTCTCGGCGACTGTCATGTGAGGGAAAAGCGCCAAGTCTTGCCAAATTACGGCAATACCCTGCGCGCGTGATTTTGTCGGATTTGTCTGCTCAATGCGCTGCCCGAACACCTCCAACCCCGCGCCCGGGTCGGGCGCATACACCCCAGTTACAATCTTGATAAGCGTGGATTTTCCACATCCGTTTTCGCCTGCAAGACAATGCACCTCCCCTCGACGGACCTCAAAATCCACTTTGTCGAGCGCGCGTACACCTCCGAAAGTCTTCGTCACACCGGTCAAACGGAGTGCAAGATCCTGCTTTGCCATTTCTAATTACTCACTAATGTCCCGGTCCCCGCAATTCGCGGAGACCAAGACAGGGAGGATCTGACCTAGAGGCCCTTGTCGGCAAGCTCATCGACAGTCGATTTATTGATCTCGAGAAGATTGTCAGTGATGATGTTGCGCGTCGCTGCATCCGGCGAAACAACGCCAAGACCTTCGATTTTGGTGCCTTCGCCAATTTCGGTACCCTCAACCAGCATGTTGCCCATCGTAACAAAGACACGGCCTGCCTCAGCCGGATTCCACATGTACCCGCCAGATATAATGTCGTCTTTCAGCAAGGAACGGCCCTGGCCCGGCGAAAACGGGCCCATGACATGTACCTTGCCACCCAAACGACGTTCTTCAACGGCCCGCCCTGCACCGATTGGCCCTTGGCTCCCGAATGCTAGAAAGCCGCGAAGATCGGGGTTTGCTGCGATGAGGTCCAAAGCGGTTGAACGGCTGTCGTCCACAGACTCGGCCACACCATAGCGTTCACCAACGAGCTCAATCTCGGAGCAGTTGTCGCCCATCCAGGCGATCGCTGCATCCGCCCACGCATTGTGCAATGGAACAGTCAATGACCCAACGTATACGGCAAACTTGCCCGGCTTTTCCGCCTTGGAACAAAGCAGTTCCGCATGGGCTTCTCCGAAACCGTCTGCGGAGGCCAGTTCGAAATTCCAATCAACATTGTTCAGACCAGGGCCTTCGTGAGAAACAACCTTTATTCCTGCATCGCGGGCCTTTTGAAGAACAGGTTCCAAAGCGGCTTCGTCATTTGGCACAACCCCAATCACGTCGACCCCTTTGGCGATGAGGTCTTCGATGGCACGGACTTGCAGCGCGGGATCGGCCGACGTAGGACCGATCATCTCGGCGGACACGCCAAGTTCTGCCGCGCGTTCTTTGATGCCTTCTTCCATCGCATTGAACCATGGAATACCGCCTATTTTCACGACGATCCCCATTTGTGTTTCAGCCTGCGCGCTTGCCGCAAAGCTGAGCGAAATTGCTGTCGAAATTGCCAGAAGCTTCTTCATTTCATCCTCCCGTTTGTGTTTTTGCAGCGTAGCGATTTTCATCGCCCCTCCCAGGTCCACTGCAGCCCAGCGAGGGCCACTACCGATTGCAGCACTCCCGATGCTCAATCGATAATGCAATTATTCAAACACTATCAAATTGAGTGCGTCAAGATGAATGATGTGCGATGAAGGAGCCAAAAGAACTGTGGACGACAGAAATGAAAGAACGCCAGAAAGCCACCATTTACGATATCGCGCAGCTTGCTGGAAACTCTGCATCAACAGTTAGCTACGCCCTTAACGGAACGTGGAAAAAGCGCCGAATCAAACCGGAAACCGTTGAGAAGATAAAGAAAATAGCAAAAGAGAACGGCTATCGCGTCAACCTTCAGGCAAGGAACCTTCGCAATGCAACCTCTGGGTTGCTGGGCATGATCCTGCCTGAACATGACACCCGATTCTTTGCGGAACTCAGTCAAGCTTTCGCGCAGGAAGTCCGCAACCGCGAGTCTTGCCCCGCAATCGTGCTATCAGGTCGCGCCTCAAAGGCGCAAGAAGAGAGCATCCGGTCTTTGATCAGCTACAATGTGGATGCGATCGTAATTGCTGCCGCAACTGATCCTAATCCGTTGGCGAAAATTTGCGCCGAAGCTGGTGTACCGCATGTTTTTGTGGACCACGCCAGCGACCAAGCACCGTCGGTTGTCACAGACAACGCGTTCGGCGCTAAAAAACTGACAGAATCCATACTTGAACGGACAAGGATCGCAGGCACGTCGGGTTTTCAAGACGTCTACTTTTTAGGGGGCGATATCGGTCTCCCGTCGACGCAGGACAGGATTTCCGGTTTCTGCGAAGCACATGACGGCAGATTGGATCGTCCCGCAGAAGATCGGATCATTGCATGCGGATATGCTGCTGAGCCAACGACCCAGGCTTTGAAAAAGCTGCATGAACAATTGGGACGGTTGCCGGCCGCTCTTTTTGTGAATTCAATTATTTGTTTCGAGGGGGTTGTCCGACATCTCGCAACGCTCGAAGAGCAAGAGATCTCCAAATGCGTCTTAGGGTGTTTCGATTACGATCCATTTGTACCCCTTATGCGGTTCCCGGTGCTGATGGTCCGGCAAAGAGCTGATTTGATGATTGAAGTTGCATTTTCCAAACTTGACGATGGTGTCGGCAGTCCTTCTCTCTCTATGGTTCCGCCCGATCTGCTTGTGTGAATTTTTACGTCATCGACTACGTTTCACAAAATTGTAGGTAACTCGTTGAAAGAACCGATACCTTCAAGGCTTCAATGATGGGTTCAAAATGGAGATGCGCAACAGCGAAGCTTCCTAGATATCGTACAAAGAAAAAAATCCGCTCGAGCAGAAACCTTCTAGAAGCGTTTGCTTCGCAAGCGCTTGTCGTTTGACCAAAGACGCTACAACAGCAGGCGGCACCACACGTCTCTGAACGACCTTCCGCCAGCTCCGCAAAGCCGTCACCTTGGCGAAACTCAGGCCCATCCCCCCACACACAATATGGAGCAATCACACGACAGTGCGTAGGCATGGTCGGGGTTACTGACACTGCAAAGTGCAACCAACGCAATTTGCTTGAAATTGACCACATGTTTTGTGATTGCGAGGCGTTGAGAGTAGAACTATACAACTCCTCAGTGGACCTTTTGCTCAGCTGGATAGAGCGCTGCCATCCGAAGGCGGATGTCAAGTCTGGCTAAGTTTTTGGGTGCTGGAAGAAAGAAGTGACTAAACAACGGCTTGAGCGAATATCGGGTTCGCTCTTCATGCCGACGAAAATTTTGCGTAAGCATGACGTAAGCATCTCGCGAACGGTATGCACCCGTAGCTCAGCTGGATAGAGCGCCGCCCTCCGAAGGCAGTTGACAAAATACCTAAGGGACTGCAAGAAAAGAAGAAAAGGACTTATTTGAATAAGCCCGCACAGATACTCGCACAGATATGTGTGAAAAAATGCGGTCCCATAGCTCAGCTGGATAGAGTGCACGCCTCCGAAGCGTGAGGTCGCAGGTTCGAATCCTGCTGGGACCGCCAAATCTTCAAAGAGACTTTCATGCTAGTAATAGTTGACACCGTGAACATTGGAGAAGGGCCTGCCCTGTCTAACGTCAGCGCTTGTGGGTCCAAATAGCGGTATTTGCTAAGAGAGGGTTTGTTGCTCATCGTAACCACTGAGGAGTGGAAGATGAGACAGACAACTGGAACACGCAAAAGCCCTGGCGAGAAGATCGTCAAAGA
>NZ_JBGCEQ010000047.1:0-28602 GCF_045106495.1 Roseobacter sp. | reverse complement strand
CTGCACTTTGGCACATTCGATGCCGGTGGAGCAGGAGCAACCCACCTCATCCGCTTCAGGACCGCGAACGGTGACGGGATCTAGGCAAACCCGCCACGATACTGCGAAGTGGAGAACGGCAGGAAAGAGCCGATTGCCGACCGTGAACGCTCAAAACGAAAGTCGGCTTTGGGCTGGCACCGGTCAACGGACAAAAACGTTCAGATGTCGGCAGCAAGCCTGAATTGACGTATGTTGAAGTGGCACGAATGGTTACTTTTCTAGACTTCGGTCAAGTATGCAGAGCGTATAGCTGCTTTCATCGCGTCTTGCGGCCTGGTCTCCTCTGACCCGCTTACCGCCATCACCAGCTTGGAGGTCGGTGTGTTTCCAAAGCCAAGAGTATTGCTCATGACTGACAGGCCGGAGTGCAACGATGAGCGGCCCAGCAGACCGACTGCAATCCCGGCTTCAACTGCTGCGATCACGCCTGAAACACTTTGACTGGAATAGACGATGCGGTGCGGCTTTCCACGAGCCTTCAGCGAGGTGATTGCGGCGTCACGCCACCAGCAAGTGTGATCGAACAAGGCCACAGGCAGGCATTCATTAGCAGGGAATTCGCGATGCGCGGACGACACCCAGCACGTCGGATCTTCAATCAGCACTTCTTCGTGTTCTTTCGGGCATTCCACCTCATAAATCGCAAGGTCGAGTACTCCTTTGTCAAGTGCATCGGGGAAATGTGTGCTCAACGCGCAGGTCACATCCAGCTCGACTTTGGGATGGTGACGGGCAAAGGACGCTAGGATCTCCGCCAGCTTGGCCCGGCCGTGATCGTCAGGAATACCCACATGCAATTTGCCTGCCACAGTATTTTGGGAGATGTCTCGCAGCACGCTGTCGAGGCGTGCGGTGACTTCCAGTGCAACAGGCAGCAACTGGCGGCCCGTGTCGCTTAGGACAACGCCGCGCCCGTGCCGTTCAAAAACGCGTTGTCCGAGGATGGCCTCGAGGCGCTTGATCTGAAGACTGGTGGCGGATTGGGATCGATGGATGCGCGCGGCACCATCCGTGACGCTGCCAGCTTGTGTTACGGCGACGAAAGTGCGCAGCAAATCGCTGTCCAGATTTTCCATCCGTTTATCCAATACCAGAGATTGAAACTATTCGTTTCACATATGACACGCTGATCGGTAGTCTTCAAGGTTAGAGGAGTATGCAATGTCAGAGCAAACAGTTGCCCACCGCCATTCCAACAAAAAATTTGCGCTGCAGGGCATATGCCTTTTCCTGTTGATAGGTATAGGTATTGCTTGGCCGGAACACTCGGTGCTTGCTGCTAAATTCGTTCTTTGGGGCTTGTTTGTCGTTGCCCCCATCGTCATTCTAGGCATTTTTCTTGCGGCGTGGATCATCGCCAGCGGAGCAGATGCACACATTGCTGTCGCGTTCGAAGGCAAAACGTTGCGAACGGTCATGACCGCATCTTTAATTGGCGCGATTACTCCCGTCTGTGGCGTGACGGTATTGCCATTGATGGCTGGACTTTTGGCGGCAGGCGTTCCGCTGGCCCCGATCATGGCATTCTGGTTGTCATCCCCGATCACAGATCCAGCTATGCTTGCAACGACGGCGGCAACCCTTGGTCTGAGCTTTGCCATTGGCAAAACGCTCGCGGCCTTTGGTTTGGGTGTCTTTGGCGGAGCGATCACTGGGTTGTTTGCCAAGACACCTTGGGCGTCGAACGCGCTTCGCGACAATGGGCTGGCGCGCCAACTGAGCGCTGAACGCTGTGGAGCGGCTCGGACTTTCGACCCATGGGTCTGGAGAACACGGGCGCGTCGGCGGTCTTTTAGCACACAGTTTTGGGCAACGACGCGGCTGATCCTGATTTGCCTGATCCCTGCATTCACAGCCGAGTATGCGCTGAATGCTGCGCTGACGCCGGGTTCGCTCGCCGCATATGTTGGGGAGGATCAGTGGTGGGCCATACCTGCAGCCGTTTTTGTCGGAGCGCCGGCCTATATCGATGGCTACGCTGCGCTTCCTTTGACTCGTGGTCTAATTGAAAACGGCATGTCTGAGGGCGCTGCCATGGCCTTTTTAATCTCAGGCGGTGTGGTCAGCATCTGGGGAGCGTTGGCGATTGCCCCGGTCCTGAAACTGAGACCCTTTTTGCTGTATCTCGCCTTGGCCCTCTTAGGCTCGCTGGCAGCTGGATATGTATTTGATTGGGTAGTTTAGAGGACTTGAGCCTACCAAGAGCAGCCATTGGCGTGGCTGCATGGAAATGGTGCTTTGTCCGCGCCTGACCAGTTCGTGAGCAGCGCACCGAACGGCGATGTTTACAGAACCGGCCTTCCGCGACCTGCACGGCCAAAGTGTCGAAAGTGTCGAAAGTGTCGAAAGAGCCTAAACCTCCCAGATGCTGCATCAAGCGCCTGTTCTATGCGAGCGCGAGTGGAGAACCGGCAATGCTGGTGAGCAACAAATTACGCCTTCGGAAGTACAAACGCGATCACATTCGGATGCCGATTTCACCGGTGCCGATCTGGAGCTGGCACTCATCAGAGGTTCTGATCTGTCGAATACCACGGGCTTGTGGACCGACTGGCCGTATGGAATTCGTAGGTCGGTTGGAAAGGGCACATTGCATCCTCAAACCCATGACAAAACTATCGTGTCAAAGCTGTGGGATGTGTCTGAAAAGGCGACGAGGTTCAGTTGGAACGTATGACCCAAAACAGGCGAGGTGGTTCACGCTGCTCCTAGCCCAGCAGCCGACATTAGTGCAAGATGCTGCACCAAATAGTTTGGGCGCGCAGCAGAAACACGACGGTTTCGTTCAGATGACCACAGGCAGCCCAAAAGCGATCTGTCCTGCGCGAAAACCAAGGAATCCTTGACTTAGCCCGTGTCGCCCAGCTCAAGACTTTTAGCACGCAGATAAGCGATCTTGGTTGGTACATCAAATTGAGAGGAAGCCGCCTGGGACCGCCCTTGAGACCAGGACACTACAAACTCTTCTGTTGGCATAAGAAAAGCCAATCCGAAAGTATTCGCCTCTTCTCGTGCTTGATTTGAATCTGGTTCATACAAAGCCTGAATGCCGCAACCCGGTTTTGCTTTGCGTGTTTCGTCCACGTGCAATGCCCAGTGCCCAAGTGCCGTTGCTATTATGACGCGGTCATCACGTTTGCGCCCGGCGCGAGGCAGCCAGATAACCGGTTGTTCTTCCAGCGGTATTTCCAGCATTATTTCATTTGGGCGATGAGAGTATTCGATATCCACGCCAGCTACCTTGCAAACTTCGTCCAACGATTTTCCGCTTCTGAAGCCCCACTTTTGTGCGCAACGGTCCGCCAGAGCTTGTATTTCCAGGCGCGTCTGGCACGCCGCATCTGGCTCGACATAGGGATAGGACAGGTGTCTGGCAGGCATGTTACAAACCTTTTTCATTCAAAATCTGTAGGCGCTGATAGGACCGAAAGATTACCATACTGAGAATCTTTGGCGGGCTCGCAGACCTTTGGGCGCAAGATATGGCGCGGGTCTCTACGTTGTCAGCCTGCCACAGATCGGACTAGGTGTCTTTGGGAGCGCAGCCGACATCTGATGGTTTTGGTCAGATGGCCGCAGCAACCCTTTAGCTGCCGTTGGATTTGAGCGCCAGATCAGGGGTCGGCGGAAAAAACTGTTATTCAGTCTTTGGAGCCGAACGTTTGCTCTTGCATCAATATTTCGTCCGAAGGTGTGAACCCAACCCTGGACACGTCGCGTAGGGCAAGCACCACCGCAGCCGATTTCAACCATCGAGAGGCGGCCAAAAATGACTTGGTTGCGACTGGACCAATGACGGCTTTCAATACGTCATTCCAAACGCTGTCCTGAAGCCTTGGTTTTGTCAAAAGCCGCGGTTCGGAACAGACAAAGCCGTTTGACAGATGGGCTGTGGTTTTCTCGTCGGTATCAACATCCTGGCGAACGTTCCATTTGATGGTTGTCCACCGCATTTTACTAAAATGGCGTAGAGAACGCGGGCAGCATTGAGAATGCTCTAGGTTTCAATTGCATTTGCCCATTCGAGCAATACCGCTGTTGTGGGATTGGGTCGTCGTGCATCGAAACGGGGAAACCAATGGTATCATTTTTTTAACACACGGCCGCTACCGGGTTTTTGTACACAAAGATGTATCCAGCCGTAGGGGCCACCAAATGTCTATCTCGAAACTAATCTTCTCCAGCATGGGGGCTTTGGTAGCCATCATCATTCTGGTCGGTGGCTTCGCATCATTTGAGACAAGGGGGTTGACCGTAACCTTCAAGGAATATCGCACGGTGGCCAGCTCTGGCATCATAGCGGGCAAAATGATGGAAGACCTTGATCTGGCGCGCTCCGCTGCGCTTCACTATCGGTTTGATCTGAATGAAGAGCATGTGGCCGATGTGTCGGAGAACCTGGCCAAAATTACCGCCATTGAAAAAGAGATGTTTGAAATGCTGGAAGGTTTTCCGGAACAAGAGGGCCTTGAAGAGATTCCCCCTTTGCTGGAAGAATACGAAGCCGCGATGTTCCGGGTCGTGACGCTTCAGAATGAAAGCACCGTATTGGTCGATAACATCATTACCATCAGTTTGAATGCGCGCGAACAGCTGTCCGAAATTATGGAATCCGCAATGCGCGACGGTGACCCTGTGGCAAGTTCAGTTGCTGGCCTGGCGATGCGAGATCTACTGCTGAGCCGCCTGCATTTGGAGCATTTTCTGGTGACGAACGATCCCGTCGATACGGCAAAAGCGCATGATAAGATCGAAATTGCCAGAAGCGACATGTTGAAATTGCAGGCCGAGCTGCAGAACCCGCGCAGAAGAGAGCTGGCCGAATCCGTGCTTGTCGAGATGGACCGCTTTGACAATGCGCTCAAGGTCGTGACCGATGCCATACTCGCTCGAAACGAACAATACAACAGGATGGACGAAATCGGCCCCGCGGCTCTATTGTTGATACACAATGCCGTAGAAGCGATATCGCACCATCAAAAGCAACTCGGCGACACGGGTTTGAAAATTGCGAAAGAGTCATTTTTTGTTGTGATTGGAATGGTTGTCGCTGGTGTCATCGTTGGCGGGCTGCTGGCCTATTTCAGCGCGCGAAGCATCTCCACGCGCCTCTTGACGGTCACCAAAGGCATGACCGAGCTGGCCGATGGCAACCTCGATGTCGAGATCGAGAAGAGTGAAGACAAACATGAGATTGGCACGATGACCAATGCCATGGCCGTATTTCTGGACAACGCCCGCAAGGCGCGTGACCTGGATATGGAAGTCAAAGAGAAAGAAAAAGCCGATCGCGAGCGTGAGGAAGCTGAGCGGTTGCGTGAAGCTGAGATCGAGAAAGAGAAACGCGCAGCAGAAGAGCTGGAACGCGAAGCGGAACGTGCGCGGATGCAGACGCTACAGAACTTCCAGAACGACATGGAGCATGTGTTGGGCGAGGCCGCCGCGGGTAACTTCTCTAACCGCATGTCAAAAGATCTTGATGATCAGGCACTTGTCGGGCTGGCGAATGTGATCAACCAATTGCTGGAGCAAACCGAAACCAACATCGATGACATCGTCAGAAGCATCGGTGAGTTGTCACAGGGCAACCTTGGCATCCGGATCGACGGGGACCGCAAGGGCGCATTCCTCAGGATGAAGGATGACTTCAACACGGCTCTCACAACGCTTTCTTCGACCATGGCGGACATCATGGAAAGCGGCCAGAGCGTATCTGGAAACGCGTCTCATCTTGAGAAATCGTCCACTGATATGGCCAAGCGTGCGGAAGAGCAGGCGGCTGCGGTGGAAGAAACCTCTGCAGCGGTTGAAGAGATAACCGCAAGCATTCGTCAGGTCGTCCAAAACGCGAAGTCAGCTAATGAAGCGACCAAGAAAGTGCGTGAAAGCGCAGATAAGACCCGCGAAGTGTCCAATGAAACCGAGGAATCGATCAACGCGATGACCGAAGCGTCGGAGCAGATCAATCGCGTCGTTAAGGTGATTGAAGATATCGCCTTCCAGATTAACCTTCTGGCTCTCAATGCAGGGGTGGAAGCAGCGCGTGCCGGTGAGGCCGGGCGTGGTTTCTCGGTGGTTGCCTCGGAAGTCCGGGCGCTGGCGCAACGTTCGCAGGACGCGGTACAGGAAATCAGCAAGGTCATCGACCAGAACAATAACAGCGTCGAAGTTGGTGTTGAGAAGGTGGCCCAGTCACGCAAAGCTCTCGAAACAATCATTTCTGAAGTCGAGATTGCCTCTGGCGAAATCTCTGCGATTGCCCTGGCGGTTGAACAACAGTCCGCGGGTATTGAGGAAGTTAATACTGCAATTGGTTCCATTGACAAATCCTCGCAAACGAATGCCGCTTCTCTGGAAGAGATGAATGCGGCCAGTGTGTCGATGAGTGGCGAGGCCACGACGCTGGCGAAAGCCTTGCAGCAGTTTCACGGTGTATCGAAAGAGAGCGCGGTGGCGAACAGTCCCAAGACTGAAGTAATCGTCGAGGAACCAAGTGTACCAACTCAGCAACCGCAAAAGGTCTTGGCCGTTGCAGGAGGTCAACCGTTCGCGGGCGACGATTGGGAAGATTTCTGATCAGACAGGGCGGATCGAGGATTGTTTTTCTTTAAGACAGTATACCTCGTCCGTCCTGGCTGCACTTCCACAGCGCCGGGGCTACCTCCAGAATCGCGCAAAGAACTTGCATCCCCTGCTCCGGTATTGGACTTCCTCGGCAACGACATCGGCGCCGTTTCCTGCGCGCGAGCAGTAGCGTCTGGCAAGTCGTACACCTCGCTGTAGGGGCCCAGCCCCCTGATGCAAGTGTCGAGATCATGCCGCCAACCGCGATGGCAAGCAGCCCGAACCCCACTACATTGCGGTCAAAAGCTTGTCACAAAGAATACATTGCGGATCGTGGTCTGCAAATTCCGAACTGACGTTTGTTGAGCCCAAACGACTTGCGTTCAACGCAGGGAAAATAAGCCGTTGGAGTCCAAAATTTCGGGAGCAAGTTTTGAACAAGAGCGCTTTTGTTCGAAGATTGCTGACTTTGCAAAACCCTGAGATCGCTCTAAATTCTCGTAGCATTTTCCGGACCTTAAATCCAAGCCAACCGCCGATCATGCAGATGCCCCAACCAAGCACCGTAATGTCGTCCCGTGTCTTGCCTATTCTTGCGCGATGCAACGAAAGTGCGGTTTGGATGAGGCCGCGGAAACCCCTGGGCAATTGGCGAGAGATGGAGAGCTGCGACACGTTCTGACAAGAAAGGAACCGAGGCGTTTGTTGATTTTTAAGAGCCCATCGAAAACCTCATAAGCGCACCACAAAAACCATGTTAGAGATACTCTGCCGTGAAGGAATTTGTGAGTAACGTTGTCCATCTCGTGCGGCAGCCACTAATTCTGGAACAACGATAGATTCCCTACACATCATGCGTCATACTGGTAGCAATTCTAATAAATTGGAAACGGACAAAAGCGAGTGACACGTAACGTCGAAATCACGACACGGCTTGCCGCGCGGCTCAAAGATGAGCGCAAAGGCAAAGGACTTAGCCTTGATGCCTTGGCCAACTTGTCCGGTGTCTCGCGCTCAATGCTCAGCCAGATCGAGCGTGGAGAAAGCAGCCCCACGGTCGCCAGCCTCTGGAATTTGACCAAGGCGCTCAACGTGGATTTCTCGACGCTACTAGACGAAGACACCAAGCCTCTCCACCCGATCCGCGAAATACTACGTGCCGACACAACACCACGGATCCAGAATCGTGCGGCCGGGTGTTCCATTCGGATACTCAGCTCAACCACCGATGTGGGCGATACGGAAGTCTATGACATCGTCTTTGACCCCGACGCGGCCCTGGACAGTGCGCCTCACAAGACAGGAACTGTAGAGCATTTGACCGTGCTCGAAGGACGTCTTTCTGTTACCTCCGGAGATGAAACGGCCGAGGTATCGCTAGGCGATACCATCCGTTATGCTGCTGATCTGGAACATTCCATCCGTGCACCGATTGCCGCGCGCGTGTTGCTGATTGTGAAGGAAGACTGAATTCCAACTTAACGCAGGGCCTCCGTTATGTTGACAGAATCCCTTTTTACGGAATAGCCTCCATAAAAGCGGAGGCGCGCGTGTCCAGTATTTTCCTAGACCAAGTCAGCAAGGGCCTTGTTCAGGTCAGGGAAGATGGCCTCGACAAACGAGAAAGCCTGCGTCCTTCACCCCAGTCGGCGCGATTGGATGTAGTGGGGATGCAACACGCCTGTACGGTCATCAATCAGCACGCCAACAATAACATACATACGCTCGAAGACACGTTGAAGGATGCGCGCGCGGAGGGCGCTCGCCGTTTATCGATCAACTATTGCTAAGCGATGGACAATTTAGCGATAGGTTTTGAAGAGACGAAATCAAGCCAGTCACGCACGGTGTTTCTGGGTGGGCACGAAAGATCAAACGCCGCGATGCAATAGAGCGGCGAGACATAACAACGAAATGCAAAGGAGAGGACAATGAAGTTAAAGGAACCATTTACCGATCTGGACATCAACACCCAGGATTCGGGGTTTTATGAAGGTCACAGTCTGCCGATTGCGCTGATATCGAAGGTGACAATGGTGGGGTTGTTACTCTGGGCGATCATCTGGCCTATCAGCGCCACCGCCACACTGGACGGGTGGAATTGGGCGACACTTTTAGGGTTCAACACGTTCTACATCATCGCTGTTGGCTTTTTCGCGTTTTTCTTGTTGGTGTTGGTCGTGCTGCCAACCGGACGGCGAAAGCTCGGCGGAGCCAACACAACAACAGAGTTTTCGACATTTTCATGGTTTGCAATGATGTTCGGCGCTGGCCTCGGTGTAGGACTGATGGTCTTCGCTACGGCTGAACCTGTCGGTCTTTGGGGATCCAATCCGATCATTGTCTCGCAGGGCGCGGAGCCGAACTCACCCGAGTCAGTGCAATCCGCATTTCGATATTCGTTTCTGCACTTCGGGTTCCACGCTTGGGCGATCTACGTCATTACGGGCCTGAGTCTCGCCTACTATGCCTACACAAGGGACATGCCGCTGACGATCCGCACCGCATTGACGCCAGTACTGGGTCGGTTCGCTAACGGCTTCATCGGTCACATGGTTGATGTTCTGGGTGTCGTGGCGACCATTCTCGGCGTGGCTGTAACCATTGGGTACGGCGTGAGTCAATTTGTCGACGGCGTCTACAACGTCACTGGCATGGAATGGCTGATGGCCGCGTCTGTGGATGGTGCGGCACCCTTGCCCTCAACTGTCGGTCTTATTGCAGCACTTTGCGTCATCATGGGTATGTCGATACTGTCTGCGGTCTCAGGTGTAGGACGCGGGATCAAGTACCTGTCGAACCTCAACCTTGTTCTGTCATTGGTACTGTTGCTGACATTCGTTGTCTTTGGGTCGTTCATGTTCTCCATGACGACCTATGGCAAGGGCTTGGCGGACTACATCTTGCACTTCATCCCGCTGAGTTTTGAAGCTTATGGCCCGCTCTCACAATCAGGATTCGAGTCAGCACTTCCGGCAGAAGCTGAAGCTGCGGCATCGGGTCTCTATGCAGGGGCGACGAATGCCTGGGGCAATTACGAGGGCTTTGTCGCGGGGCTGACCGGCGAGGCCGCCGCACTTGATCCAAGCCTTCAGGCCGCAGCCTATGAGGCGGGTACGCAAGGGCGGCTCTTTGGCTGGCAGTCGGGGTGGACCACGTTCTATTGGGCGTGGTGGATCGCATTCTCGCCGTTTGTGGGTTTGTTTCTTGCGCGCATCTCCAAGGGCCGCACGGTACGCGAGTTCATCTTGGGCTGCGTGATAGCTCCGGCAATGGTGTGTTTTGCCTGGATTACCATCCTTGGCGGTACCGCTGTCGAAGCAGAGTTGAGCGGCGTGGCAGACGGTGCGATCATTGCCGCGTCCAACACGAACAAACTTTTCGTATCATTGCAGATGATCCTGCCTGAATGGCTGGTCGGAGCAGTGATCGTGATGTGCGTCATACTGATCATGACGTTCCTTGTGACGTCGGCAGACTCGGGTATCCTGGTAATGAACACGATCATGTCGGGTGGTGCGACGGAGACCGGCATCAAACACCGCATCATCTGGGGTCTGATCCTGACAGGCGTGATCGGAAGCCTGCTGGTCGCGGGCGCGCTGGACCCCGACAACGCTGATCCGCTCGCCCCGCTTCAAGATGCAATGATTGTTGGAGCACTGCCGTTCACTTTCGTCATGGTGATCATGGCGGTTGCTCTGGCAAAAGCGCTTATCAACGACAGCCGACGTGAGAAAGCGGGTATGACAATTGCGGAGCCAGCTGAATAATCTACCCAAAGGCTAAAAACAGCCCCGGCGTTGAGAATTACCAACGTCGGGGCACTTACTTGGCGTTCACTTATCAGCCAATCGGATGATGCGATCGGTTACCCGCTGCGCTGGCATCAGTCCGCCTGGAAGCACAAAAACTGCACTAGTGGCTGCAATTTCTATGGTGCTCAACCTTACGAAGCCAACTCGTCGTGAACAGAATCAGCGTCCGTCGCCACACCTCCGTGTTGACTCAAAATCGTATTATGGCCATGGAAGGAAGAGACAGCTTCCGACAGTGCTTGCGCCTCTGTCTCCAGTGCTTGACTGGCAGCCGCAGTTTCTTCAAACATTGCAGCGTTTGACTGCGTGGCTCTGTCCAGTTCGCTTGTACTAGACGTGATTTCGGAAATAGTTTCCGCCTGCTGCTTTGCAGACATGGCGATGTCCGCTACACCTCGGACTACCCCTTCCACAGTTTGTGTTATTTTCTCCAACGATGTTCCGGCGTCATCAACGAGCTTGCCACCTTTTTCTACTTGCCGTGCGCTTTCCTCAATCAATTCGGAAATGCTGTTGGCTGCTTCTGCGGATCTTGCAGCAAGTGCCCGCACTTCCGTGGCGACCACAGCAAAACCCTTACCCGCTTCGCCTGCACGGGCTGCTTCAACGCCTGCGTTCAACGCTAACAAGTTAGTCTGAAAGGCAATATCATCAATCAAACCAGTAATCTTCGTTATTTCGGAGGAGGCGTTTCGAATTCCATTCATCGCATCAACCGTATTCGTGACCACCAAGATGCTTTCATCGACTTGGTTTTTCATTTCACCGACTTCGCCGCTGACCTTCCCCGCTGTATCGGCAGTCGACTTGACGGATGCAGAAAGTTCTTCTGTCGCTGCTGCGGTTTCTTCAAGGGAGGCCGCATTTTTTTCGGTGCGAGTAGCAAGATTGGAAGACGCTGATGCCAGTTCTTTTGTAGACAGATTGATCGTTTCGCTGCTGCTGTCAATTTGACCAATGATTGAGGCGAGGGTGTCTGCCGTCGCATTCATCGTCTGGGAAATATCCTTGAAGATCCCTGAATAATCACCGTCCATGCGATGAGCCAGATCACCAGTAGACATAGCCTCCAGTGCGCTGCGCACTTCTGTCAGGCCCGAGTCCGCGACCTCCCCGATTTTGTTTAATCCGATGCACAGTTGCGCCAATGCGCCTTGTTTGTCGTCAGTTGAGAGGCGCTTGGTGAAATCACCCTGCGCACAGGCATCAACAACTTTCGAAATCTGCTCAACAACTTCGCGCTCCCGCGCAATCTGCGCGTCTTGCTCTTGCCGACTGCGAAGTTCGGCTTGCTCTTTCGCATCGCGGGTACTCTGTTCAGCCTGCTCTACCTCTCGACTGGTTTGTTCACGACGCTCTTGCTCCGCCTTCTCCTGTTTTACAATCGCTGCGTGGAAACCCTCGAACGCCGTCGCGACCTCCGCCACTTCGTCATAGTGATTTTTGAGTGTGTCGATTTCTGCATGGCCATCGGCAAATCCATTGACGACATCTACTGTCTCCTGCCACGGTCGGACAATACGGTGGGCCACTCTGTTCGCCCATTTGAAAAATATCAGGGCGGTGAAAAGGAAAGCCACGATCGAGCCAATCAAGACAACTGTTGAGAATGTCTCGGCTTTCGCGCTCTTGGCCGCCGCATCGGCTTCGATTAAATTCTTAAGGTCTTCGAGGGGCTGCTCTGCACTGGCGAAGGCGGCAGAAACAGCACTACGGGCTGCCGTTTCTTCAAAGTACACACCCGCATATTCGTTGAATGCAATTTGGTAGTCCTGCATCAAACCAAGCACCTGCGCAGATCATCTTGCCCATGTCATCAAGAAATTAACACTCACCCTCAATGCGGGAGAAATCGTCAGCATAGTCGGCCCTTCGGGCTGCGGAAAATCCACGCTGCTCAATGTGATTTCAGGCATCATCCCTCCCACTTCGGGGAATGTCCGCTGGTACGGTGAACCCTTGTCGGGAGTACCGGCGCGTACGGGCTACATGCTGCAGAAAGACCTTCTCTTGCCGTGGCGAACGGTGCTGGGCAACGCTGTACTCGGACTTGAAATCAAGGGAACACCCAAGCAGGAAAGTGAAGAACGCGCCTATCAATTGCTGAAACGACTGGGGCTGGCCGGTTCCGAGCATGCTTATCCCTACCGCCTTTCTGGCGGAATGCGTCAGCGTGCCGCCTTGGCCCGAACGCTGGTGACCGATCCACAGGTGATGCTTCTTGATGAGCCCTTTGCCGCGCTGGATTTTCAGTCCAAACTGTTGATCGAAAATGATTGTGCGGCGCTTGTGAGAGAAGAAAACCGCTCTGCCCTGCTTATCACTCATGATGTCGAGGAAGCGGTGTCCATGTCGGATCGTGTTCTTGTGCTGAGCCAACGACCCACCGAGGTCATCCGGACTTACGAAATCGAAATTGAAGGCAATAGGCTCGATATGATGGAAGCCCGTGAGAGCGCAAATTTTCGCGAAACCGTCCATAGCATTTGGGACGATCTGCAGCAGACGAGGCATTGAGATGACCGCGACGGAAGAGCCTCACAAAGGCTTGGACAGCACCACCGGCGTAGCACCCGGCGGCGATCCGTCTGTCACTGCGCTCCCGGCAGAAAAACTGAAGGCCCGGCGCCGTGCGCGATTTTACCGAAACGGCCGTGTCGTTTTGTGGCAAGCCGGTATCCTTGCTGGCTTTTTTGTATTCTGGGAGATCGCGACCTCTGCTGATCGGCAGACCGCATTCCTGTTTGGGTCTCCGAGCGCCATTTTCAGTTTTCTTGTGCAGATGTGGGCGGACGGCAGTTTGTTCCGCGATACCTATGTCACTGGACTTGAAACGATGCTCGGTTTTGTCTTGGGAAATCTGCTTGGAACGATGATTGGACTGTCGCTTTGGTATTCGAGTTTCGTGGCCAGGGTCGCGCATCCGTTTATTGTTGCGCTCGGATCGATTCCGATCATCGCTCTGGCGCCAATTGTCATCATCTGGTTCGGTACCGGGCTGGCATCCAAGGTTGCAATGGCAACCATGTCTGTTGTGGTCGTCGCCATTGTGACGTCTTACAAGGGCGCTCTGAATGTAGACCCCGACCAGATCAACATGATGCGCACTTTGGGCGCCGGAAAATCAGTAATATTTCGCCGCCTCGTGGTTCCTTCTGCCGTTTCAGACATCTTTTCGGGCCTCCGAATGACGGTTGGTTTTGCGTTGATCGGAGCCATCATCGGTGAGTTCATGTCATCGTCCGAAGGGCTCGGCCACGCGATCTTTAAAGCGGGATCGCTCTACAACATTCCCAAGGTTTTCGCAGCACTTGTGGCAACAATTGCTTTGGCTCTGTTCCTGACCTGGCTTGTGGGTTTGGTTGAACGGAAGCTGACACCATGGAAGCAAAACTAAACTGACTTACGGGAGAATAGCATCATGACAAAGACGGTAACCAAGGCAGGCAACATCAAATACGCGCTGTCGGGCGACGACGACTTCGTTGCCGTGGTCGAGGACGGCGAGACCTTCGATGTCGAATGTGCCATAAACATAAACGATGGCGTGCTCACTCATGTGGGCCAACAGTTGACCAAGGATGACGTCACCCTGCCCTTCGTGAGCGGTGGCACCGGCCCTATTGAAGTTGCCGGAGCCAAACCGGGCGATATGCTGACCATCGACATCCTGGACATGCGTCTCAATGGCCTTGGGTTCACTGCGTTGTGGCCGGGCATCGGTATTTTCCCCGATTGGGTGCGACGCAAAGAATTCGGCCTGCAAAGTCGCGTTGTGGAAGTCTCGGATGGCGTTGTTCACTGGTCCGACAAAGTGAAATTGCCGATAAAGCCCATGATTGGCGTTGCGGCTGTGGCACCGGTCCATGGATCAGTCTTGACGGTTGATAATGGCGTGCACGGCGGGAACCTCGATATTCAGGAAGTAGCGCCAGGAAACTCGATCATGTTTCGGGTCGTGCGAGATGGCGCACATGTGTTCCTTGGGGACTGTCATGCCATCCAGGGCGACGGCGAAGTGAATGGAATGGGAGCGATTGAGATCGCCGCCGACCTGACGGTTCGTGTTAAACTCTCGCCAGCGCCCGAGCGCCTGACATGGCCGCGCATTGAAACGCCAACGCATATTTGCACAACGGGATGTGCCAGACCGCTCGAAGACGCGATGCGAATTGCCTTTGAGGAAATGGTCTATTGGATGGATGAATCCTACGGTATCCCGCAACCGGAAGGCTACATGTTACTTGGCCAGATTGCAGAGGCGCGGTGCACCCAGATGGTCAACCCCAAGTACACCTACATTTGCAAGGTTTCCAAAGAACTGCTGAAACAGTTTACTGATTGATCCGCCGATTATCCGGGTGCCTCTACGCATATGTTGGAGTTTTCGGATTGGAATTACTTGTCTACAGCAATCGGCTCAAGAGACGTGGAGTTCAAAACCAATCTGATTTAACACAGTATCCTTGGGAACGTTCCATTGTTCATGAAAGCTCTGGTTGATCAATTGCCCGCACCGATATCAAGCGGCCAAATGGTGTATCTTGTGCTGAAGACCGATTTCTCTTGGGACGGGTGTGGGTGGGTCGCAAACATAGCTACATTTGATCATTCGAATGGTCTCGATGCCTGTACTGGACCCTACTAAATCACCGAGATCGAAACCCTGACCATTGTATCTCCATGGCGTTTGAATCGTGGTTCATCTTGATAAGGAGGATGTTTCAACTCATGTGCACGACCATCAGAGCTGCGCGTTACTGTATCAGAGGCAACGCAAGTCGGGCACGAAGTTTGGAGGTCAATCATGCCAAAGATCCAACTTCCCGCAGTCAGCCCGAAACACCAAGCCTGGAACAAGGGTTGGGTCATAGGACATAGACGACTTCTGCTGCCAAAAAGGTTTGGATGAGGGGATGAATAGCCCTCTTGCTTGAAAGTGTTTTGGTCGGGAAATCTGATCAATTGTAACATTTGGTCAGGAACAACAGCGACATCGGGTTTAGCTCGAATTCCCGTTCGAGCGAGGAGCCGATCAGATTAAGCCAATCGGCTTGTGCCTCATACTTGCTTCCGCGCAGGCGAAGGTTTTATCGTCGGCACGCTGCAGATGGTGCACCATTTCGTGCACCAATTCAGAGACATCCAGCCAGAACCCCGTTCGACCGCTCAAGTGAACCGCTTGATGACCAGAGCCCCAGTTTCCTTTACCTGGCAGAGAGGCGCTGCTGCTCGCATTTAGAAGTCGTATTGCTTCCTTAGTGGGCCGTGCCCTATTTTGGGAACTCGGAAGGTGAAAATCATTCTAGAAAGTCTCCGGGCCTTGCGCCTATCGGCGTAGAGACGGGCTATCTCATTCAATCAACAAACTGCTCAATGGAAAGGCGCCAATCCGAAGTGCACAACTTTCTGGATTTGCTGAAGAACGTTATCCCGCATTCCCGTTTCCCGGACAGAAGTGACGTTTCTTTGCGCCGAGCATTTTTGAACATCCGATGCTGACACTCTTTGTACAACACCTGCCTTACAGACCGAGCACTTTCTTGACCGCTGAATCAACAATTCCTGCCAGCAAGGCTTTTCGGTCTGCAGCGCACCCATCGCGCATTTGTTCTACAAATTCTGCGCGCAGTTCTGCCCGGCGTTCGTCTGTCGCTGCATGGTCCGCGAGGTCGATTTGACGATTTATCAGAGAAACAGCGACCATTTTCTTGACGACGCTCACTATTGCATCTTCGTCTGCGCCTGTGACTTCGACAAGACTGTCGCAAGAGTGGTGCAAAAGGCCCGCCGCTTCTTCCAACATGAACTCTGATGTGGGTTCGGCCTGCAATACATTTGATGACATCAGCAGGGCTGCCGAGCCAATGCTAAGTAGGTTTTTGTTTATCATAGGACACCCCATTTTCTTGCTGGTGCTTCAGATCAATCGCCTAGGATAGCCCCAGCGACGCCACCTGCAACGGCACCCTTTACTGCGCCATCTTTACCATCAACAAGACCGCCAACACCCGCGCCAATTACCGCGCCTTTCAAAGCACCGCCGGCTTCAGCTTGACCGGAAGGAATAAGGCTAATCGAAATTGACAATGCACAAGCGGTCAGCACTGCGGAAGTCTTTTTGATCAACATTTCTATTTCCCCTTTTGAACCTCGAAATCTATAGGTACTTTCTACTATGCACCCATTTGGTTGGCAACGGACTTCGTCGTGGCGCCATAGCGATGCGGATAGTTCGACGCACCCATTTCCAGTCAGCCAATTCACTGCATTGGTTTCCACGGGAACTCCAATGCAGTTTTAGTATCACGCTATCCCACCGTCGGTGCCGGTATGGTCCGTTTGGCCTTCCTCATGGCCTCTTTTGCCAAAAAACGGCGGCCGCTCTGTTTCAAACTAGCGGTAGTACAATCATCCGCTAAAGATTCTTGGGCGATCGCCTTGAGATCTGCGCCGACCTTTTCAGAACCGGAAAACATCACTGGTCAGTGTTGACCATGCCTATTCTTGAACGATCCCGACGGCCAAACCCTCCGTGAACGTCAACGCGACCATATCACCGGCCTTAAGGTCGCTGGCAAAAGCACGGCCAGCATCGGTTTCAACGTCGATCATCTGCTCCATGCCGTCACCGTCTTTGACGGTTGCTATTGAAGCATCGCCGTCGAACGAGATAAATTCCAGCACCAGCGTGACTGCCGTTCCTGTCAGTGCACCGGGCTTCTCACCTTCTAGCGCCTGTCCATCGACCTCAACGGCACTGTCTATTTCATCAGGCATTGCCATGCGGGCAGCAATACCTAGCGTGTAAACAGCTTTGACCTTATCACCTGCTTCAATCTGATCGAAATTAATGATTTCTGGTCCTGCAACAATGATCTCTGATTGGCCGGTCGTTTCGTTGTCGAGAACGATAGTCCTGGTTTCCGCATCAACTGAACGGACGGTGGCATTCACTTCCAATGTCATGCTGCGTTCGGCGCTTTGCGCAAAAGCAAAAACAGGTGCGAGTGATAGGATAACGCCGGCTAGAACTTGTTTGAACATTGTTTGCTCCTCTTCAATGTGTCTCGAAAAACCGATGCCTTTTTTGGCGTCGGAACACAACCGATTTGAAGATTGCCACGGTCTTTGGTGATTGTATTAACCCATATTTGGCGCGTGACTTGGCGTCATACGCAGGAAAGAGTCCGTTTTTGCTGTCGAAAAAATAGCGTAAATCGCCGCTAAATCATCTGCTGGCAGGTCTGCGCGAACATGCGGCTTGAAGATGGAACATACGCCCACGGGTTGGCGTTGCGTGCGTCTGGGTATTCAAAACAAAGTTGTCTACGTCCACATGTTGTTCCGGAAGACAATGACAGCGAAAGTAAAAGGTATGACTAGAGTCAGACGGTAGCACAAAAACTGCGCGCAACTGAAAAACCGTGAGCAATAAATGGACAGATTCTGCGGATTGAAGGTGCAGATACTGTTTTTTAAGCCTCAGCCTTGACAGACAGCACAGAGAGAACACCTTTAAAACGAGGGGAATGGATCAAAAGCGATCTCGCCCTGTTACAGAGATTTATAACCGTCCGAATACGGTAAGGCAACAAAGCCCTGCATTGGCCTCCTCGGGTCCGCAGGGCTTTTTGTGTTTTGGAGCGTGGGTCTATCATGGACATCAATATCGGCATACTCCTCTCTGAAAGCGGTTCTTACGGAGCCGTGGGCAGAGCCATGTCTGCCGGCGCGCAGCTTGCAGTCGATGAAGTCAACAACGGCGGCGATGGCAACCTGCGAATCCAGACCGTACCCATTGATCCCAGGGGCAGCCTTCAGGGGTATATCGATGGCGTAAAACACCTTCTAGGAGAGCTCGGCGTCAAGCATGTCGTGGGCTGCTATACGTCTTCCAGCCGCAAGGAAGTGCTGCCGTATTTCGAAAAATATGACGCCATGCTGTGGTATCCTTCTCACTATGAAGGGTTCGAGACGGCTGAAAATGTTGTTTACACGGGTGCCGCCCCTAACCAACATGTCATCCCCTTGGCCCGCTACTTGCTGGACTACAATCGTCGTCGTGGTTGGTTTGTCGGATCGAACTACATCTGGGCATGGGAAAATAACCGCATTCTCAGAGAGGCTATCAATCAGGCGCACGGTGAGGTGGTCGGAGAACGGTATTTTCCTGTCGGCGACACAGATCTGAACTACGTGGTAGATCAGATCATTGCAGACCGTCCAGATTTCGTTTTCACCACCTTGATCGGGTCTTCGCTCTTTGCCTTCATCAAATTGCTTCGTAGTGCATCCGAGGCCGCGGGGATTGACCAAAAGACTGCCTTTCCGGTGTGCAGCTGTAGTCTTTCCGAAGCAGAGCTGCCCTTCCTCGAAGATGCCGCAGACGGTCACATTTCATCCTCGGTTTACTTTTCGAGCCTCAACTCGCCCGCGAACAATTGTTTTGCGTCCGCGTGGAACGCCCGGTTTCAGGAAGAAAGTCGCGCCTCCGCCGACGCGGAGGCCACCTATCTTGCCGTCCATCTTCTCGCACAAGCCGTGCAACGCGCTGGAACGGATGGTTTCGCTGAAGTACGGGAAGCTGTCCAGGACGCCCGATTCAAAGCTCCGCAAGGCGAAGTGACCATCGACCGGGACAACCTGCATTGCTGGATGCGACCACGGATTGGCCGCTCCCGAACGGATGGCGCTTTCGATGTTGTATACGAAAGCCCTTTTCCCATCAGGCCGGATCCTTATCTCACGTGGACCGCAGAATACGGTGAAGATCGCTCCGTCGGTCTTAGGTTGGTCAAATGAGCAAAGTTCTGAGAAATTTCAGAGGACTGCGTGCGGTGGTTCTGCAAGGAGATGCATCAGGTCGAAACACTCTGCTTCTCACATTAGAGAAACTCGGTTTGGAGGCCGAAACAATCGAGCCATCTCAGGTGCGACGGGAAGCGATTGCAACTGCAGATCTGATCTTCGTGGATGCTGATGAAGGAATAGAACCCATTCTTCAGGGCAACGAGCTACCCGATGTTCCCCTCATTGCTATCATCGGAAACGAGGCCCCCAGCCGACTGACGCGTGTGGTCAGAGCCCGTGCGGCCAGTCACATCCAGAAACCCATTCGCAGTTCGGGAATCTTTACCGCGGTTCTTCTAGGTTTCAACGAACATAACAAACGTCGGCAGCAAGAGAAGCAAATCGCTGCACTCAGGCGTCGCCTCTCAGGTCGTCGCGTCGTCGTGAAGGCGGTTCTTGCGCTGATGCGCCGTTGGGGCATCGACGAAGACGCCGCGTACCAGATTCTGCGCAGTGACGCGATGCGCGACCGGATCCCGGTGGAAGACGCCGCAAGCCGTTTGCTTGCCGGGCCACCGGATGACCCTTCCGCCCAATACCATGCAGGATCGCGGGAATAAACCGGCGACGGGACATGGCTCACCTTCAACTTCAACAGTGGAGACAAAATAATGAATATTTACAGACTTACGAAATCCCTCGCTGCGCTCGCCGCGAGTACCATTCTGACCGGAGCGGCCCTTGCTCAGGATGGCCCGATCAAGATTGGTGTCCTCGAAGACCAGTCAGGCGATTTCGCCGCCGCAACCACGGTCAAGGTCCACGCTATCGAACTGGCCGCCAAGGAGATTAACGACGCCGGTGGCATCGCCGGGCGCCCAGTCGAATTGATTATCTACGACACGCAGTCAGACAACCGACGGTATCAGGAATTCATGCGCCGCGTACTACAAGCCGATAAGGTGGATGTCGTGTTTGCGGGCTTTTCCTCGGCGTCCCGGGAAGCGTACCGACCCATCGTGAACCAATTCGACGGTCTGGCCTTCTATAACAACCAGTACGAAGGCGGCGTTTGCGATTCCAATATGATTGTGACGGGTGCCGTCCCAGAACAACAGTTCTCGACCTTGATCCCCTGGATGATGGAAAAATACGGGCCTAACGTCTATACAATTGCGGCGGATTACAACTTTGGCCAGATTTCAGCGGAGTGGGTGCGCCAGATCGTCGACGAGCAAGGCGGCACTATGGTCGGCGAGGAATTCATCCCGTTGGGCGTATCGCAGTTCTCACAGACTATTCAGAATATTCAGGCATCCGAAGCCGATTTCGTGGTGACCCTTCTGGTGGGCGCGGCGCAGGCTTCCTACTACGAGCAAGCCAGCTCAGCGGATGTAGGCTTGCCCATGGCGTCCTCAGTCAATGTGGGTCAGGGCTACGAGCACAAGCGCTTCACACCGCCAAGCCTGAAGGACATGTTTGTCACCACCAATTACATTGAAGAAATCGACACGCCAGAAAGCAAGGCATTCATAGAAAAGTTCCGCGCCATGTTCCCGGATGAGCCCTACATCAACCAGGAAGCGGCGAACTCTTACATTGCGATGAACCTCTATAAACAATTGGTGGAGCGCGCAGGCACGACCGAGCACGACGCGATCCGCAGCGTCATTGCCGAAGGCGACGTATGCTTTGACGGACCATCCGGCAATGTATGCCTGGACCCCAAAAGCCAGCATATGTCGCACACAATCTTCCTGGCGCAAGTGACTGAGGACCACGCGATTGAGTTCCCCACTGTCTGGGAAAACATCGCGCCCTACTGGTTAGGCGAGGCCGGATGCGATCTGACTCAAAATGACCCGAGTGCACAATACACGCCCTCCAGCCCGCCTCCGGCGAACTGAAAATACCTCTGAAACCCGGTTCGCCTGAAAATCTAAAGGCGGACCGGCTCTTTCGCTTGAAATACGCCCGAAAGGCTCCTCGCCATGCTATTCGAGACGGTTTTTTCGACAATCTATCAATTCGGCGACGCGTTTTCTTTTCTCGTCATCGCCTGCGCCGGTTTGGCAGTGATCTTTGGCATGATGGGGGTCATTAACCTTGCCCATGGTGAATTCATCATGTGCGGCGCTTATGTAACCGCGGCGACAGCACGGGCGGGGTTGCCTTTGCCAATGGCGATCCTGTGTGGCGCGCTTGTGGCTGGTCTTGTTGGCATGGTGGTGGAACGCGCTGTGGTACGACATCTCTACCATCGCCCTTTGGACTCGATCATTGCCACATGGGGACTGAGCCTGATTGCGACGCAGGGCGTACTCATCGCTTTCGGCTCGACAATGGCCGGGATCGGAACACCCCTTGGTTCGATCGAGATCGGGGAGCGGTCTTTTTCCGCGTACCGCTTGGTTCTGATGGGTATGGCGATCGCCCTTCTGATCGGTCTGTACATTCTGTTTTACCGCACGCGATTTGGCGTCATCGCCCGGGCGACAATTCAGAAACCCCAGATGGCACGCGCACTTGGCGTGGATACAGGGCGGATTTACGGCCTTACGTTTGGACTCGGCGCTGCTCTTGCAGGGCTGGCTGGCGGGCTTTACGCCCCCACGATGACCATGGTGCCAACGATGGGCGCAACATTCATGGTGGAAAGCTTTGTCACAGTTGTCGTCGGTGGCCCGGACATCTTTGTTGGTGCGGCTCCTGCGGCTGCCATCCTGGCCGCGATTCGCGCTGCCCTGACCGCTTGGTACGGGCCGTTATTCGGTCAGATCGGTCTCTTGATCGCAGTGATCATCGTTATCCGAATACTACCAGGCGGGCTTTCCGGCTGGATTAAAGGGGGGACCAAGTGAATACATCCGATGGCACCCCGGTCGCAACGCCCAGGCGCTCTAGAATGAGACGCTGCATCAGTCGCCTTGAGGGCCCCCAGACCATAGGACACGGCGCGGCATTCTGGCTGGTTTTTGCTCTGGCGGTACTTGCCGCAGGGCTTTACCCGGCTTTTGCCGACGCCTGGACCGTGGGGAATGCTGCCTACTTCATGGTTTGGACCTTCATGGCGATGGGGCTTAGCGTTGTCTGGGGATATGCGGGCGCGCTCAGTTTCGGGCAAACGGCGTTTTTCGGGCTTGCGGGCTATTCCTATGGCGTGCTCACTCTCAACATCGGGAGCGCCTACGGCTTCACGATCATCGCGTTGTTTCTTTCGGTTGGTCTTGCAGGTCTTTTTGCGCTCGTGATCGGCTATTTCATGTTTTACGGGCGGATCAGCGGCGTTTTCATCGGCATCGTCACGTTGTCGGTCACACTGGTACTTGAGACATTCATGGCGCAGACAGCCGGTCCACAATGGGCAATCGGATCAGCCCGCCTTAATGGCTTCAATGGGATGTCGGGGATGCCACCGCTGACCGTACCGTGGCCAGGTGGGCCGCTCATCCTGTATCCCGGACCGCCGCTCTATTACATTATGCTTGGCATGGTCGTGCTGTGTTATTTGGGACTTAGGATGCTTTTGAACTCCGGTTTCGGCAATGTGCTTGTCGCCATTCGCGAAAACCCCCACAGGGCCGAGATGCTGGGCTATGATGTGCGGCTTTACCAGATGCTAACTTTTGGGATCGGTGGAGCACTCGCCGGCCTGTCCGGCGCGCTTTATACCGCCTGGGGCCAGTACATCACGCCATCAAGCATGGGACTGACGGCGGCAGCGCTTCCGATCATCTGGGTCGCGGTGGGAGGCCGACGGGACATCACCGCGACCCTGCTGGGTACGCTACTGGTGCTCGCCGTGTTCCAGAACCTGACGATCTATGGCAGTCAATACGCATTAGTCGTGATGGGAGCCCTGTTGCTGGTCACCGTACTGGTCGCACCGCAAGGGCTTGTTGTTCTCGCAATGAAAAGCATCGGAAAGATGATGCCGGGATGGCGCTCATGACAGCGCTTCTACAGGTCTCCGGCCTGCGCAAGGCATTTGGCGGGGTAACAGTCGCCGATGACATAGATTTCGCTGTCGAACAGGGAGAAATGCGGTGCCTCATTGGGCCGAACGGCGCAGGTAAATCGTCTTTTTTTCGACTGATCCTGGGCGAACATGCTCCCGACGCGGGAGACATCGCATTCGCCGGGGAAAGCATCGTCGGCATGCGTTCTTTCGAACGGATCCGCCGTGGCATATCGGTCAAGTTTCAGGTGCCTGGAATCTTCAAGGAACTTTCCGTCCGTCAAAATCTGGAGGTTGCCTTTCAATACCACCTGCATGGTCAGAGCCTTTCTGGCACGATTCAGGCAATGCTGAATTTTGCCAGTCTTGATGGAAAAGAGGAGACCGCAGCGGGTGCTTTATCACACGGTCAACAGCAATGGCTGGAAATCGCGATGGCCGTCGGGGTCGAGCCGCGCCTGCTGCTGCTGGACGAGCCGACCGCTGGTATGTCGCCAGATGAGACGCGCAAGACAGGTGAAATGCTGCAGGATCTGAACGGGCGCGGGATCACTATCCTGGCCGTTGAACACGACATGGCCTTCGTCGAGCAGATCGCGCAACGGGTCACTGTGCTGCATTTCGGATCGATCTTTGCAGAAGGCACGATTACAGAGATCATCGACCACCCCGGCGTGCAGGAAATCTATCTTGGAGCCTCGGATGACTGAAACCACACTCCTCGAAGTCTCTCAGCTGACGTCCGGATACGGCAAGGAGACAGTCCTTCAAGGGGTCGACCTGCATGTAAAACAGGGAGAATTGGTGGCAGTCATCGGGCGCAACGGTGTTGGCAAAAGCACTTTGATGCGCACATTGGTCGGCCTGATGAAAACCCGTTCCGGCAAAATCCAGTTTGGCGGTACTGAGGTATCTGACCTGCCACCTGATCGTCGCGCGCGCGCTGGGATCGGATATATTCCACAGGGCCGCGAAGTGTTTCCGGAATTGACAATTCGCGAAAACCTGCTGGTTGGAGAAGTTGCGAACGTGGACGGCGACGCGCCTGACTACGAGCGAGTGTATCGTTTCTTTCCCATTCTGAAGGAAAGATCACGCCAACGGGCAGGAACCCTTTCGGGAGGACAACAACAGCAACTCGCAATTGCTCGGGCGATGATTGGCAACCCGGCATTGATGCTGTTGGACGAGCCTTCAGAGGGGATTCAGCCTTCCATCATCAAAGACATTGCGCGCAATCTGCGCAGTCTTAACGCGGAAACCGGCGCAGCAGTTCTGCTGGTCGAGCAAAACCTCGACCTTATTGTCTCTTTGGCAGACAGGGGCTACGTCATGGAAAAGGGCCGCATAAAGGCCACTCTCGGACCGAAGGCAATTCGCGATCGCGAACAGGTCCGTAAACACTTAACAATCTGATGAACCGAAACACGTCAAATTGAGCAACAGGAGAGAGAGAAGTATGAGCTGGCACGAAAATTCGATAATGGCGCATGAAGGTGTTGCAAAAGGTAGACGGGGTGCGTCCCACAAAATTTCCATCGAAGACCAGGGCAAGTTTCACTACGTATATGGCCCCTACGCCGATCCGGTGATCGAGGTTGAACCGGGCGCGGTTGTGTCCGTGGAAACCCACGATGCCTTCGAGGGGGCGATCAAGGAGGTTGTTCCAAATCCGTCCGAACTTCTCAATTTTCCATTCCTGAACCCGCAAACCGGCCCAATCTACGTCAAGGGCGCAGAGAAAGGCGATGCTTTGGCGGTGCGCATCTTGTCGATCAAACCACGGGGCCCGCAGCCTGTTGGCACGACCTGCATTCTGGCCGAGTTCGGGGGTCTCGTTGGCACCGGAGACACGGCCATGCTCAACCCGCCCCTGCAGGAAAAGGTGCGTAAGGTGCCGGTTGACGAAAATGGCGTTTACTGGTCCGACACCCTCACACTGCCCTATGAACCCTTCATCGGAACGATTGGCACAGCGCCCGAAATCGAAGCCATATCCTCGTTGCAGCCGGATTATTACGGCGGCAACATGGACCTGCCCGACGTGGCACCCGGTGCGATCATCTATCTGCCGGTCAATACGGATGGCGGTTATCTGTATCTGGGCGATTGTCACGCCATTCAAGGCGATGGCGAACTTTGTGGTGTCGCGCTGGAAATTCCAGCAACCGTCGAGCTCCAGATTGACCTGATCAAAGGCCACGGTAACGCCTGGCCTCAGCTCGAGACCGAGGACCGTATGATGTTCATTGGTTCTGCGCGCCCGCTGGAAGATGCTGCCCGGATCGCCTACCGCGAGCTGGTGCGCTGGGTTGCGGCCGAGACCGGCCAAAGCGAATCCGACGCCTATATGCTGCTGACGATGTGTGGCAAAGTCCGGTTGGGCAATATGGTCGACCCGAAATACTCGATCGGTGCCGCCATCGAGAAAAAGTACCTTAAGTAAGTTCAAGGGAGAAAACAAAATGGATTTGGGTCTCAAGGGAAACCGCGCGCTGATCACCGGCGGCACAAAAGGCATCGGTTTGCGATGCGCGGAAATCTTTGCGCAAGAGGGCGCGGCCGTTTCGATTTGCGCGCGCAATGCGGATGAGGTCGCCGCAACTGTAGAAAAACTCAAGGCAGCCGATATTGACGCCTACGGCGAAGCGGTTGATGTCAGCGACAAAGCAGCCTTGGAGAATTGGATTTCCAATTCCGCATACGCGTTGGGGGGTATCGACATGGTGGTTGGAAATGTCTCAGCCCTGGCAGTTACGGATGATGAGGACGCGTGGAAAGCCGGTTTCGACACCGATATGATGCATTCGGTTCGGCTCGTGAATGCAGCCATGCCTTGGCTGGAGAAAAGCAAGGCGGCGTCGATCACCTTGATTTCCTCCGTGTCTGGCCGCGAGATCGATTTCACCGGGCCTGCCTATGGTGCATTCAAGGCGGCCATTGTTCACTATGCGCAGGGGCTAGCCTTCAAACTTGCCGACAAGAACATTCGAGCCAACACAGTTTCGCCAGGAAACACTTATTTTGAGGGTGGTATCTGGGCGTCGATTGAAACCGGAAACCCGGAATTATTTGCCGAAGCCTTAGCGCTCAATCCAACGGGACGCATGGCCACGCCCGAGGAAATCGCACGCGGGGCTGTATTTCTTGCCAGCCCGGCGTCGAGTTTCACAACGGGCACCAACCTTGTCATCGATGGCGCGTTGACCCGCGGCGTGCAATTCTAACGGTTCTTGAACGCGCGAAAATATCATTCCGATAAAGGACAGCCACTGTTTTGCATGACACCGAAACGCTTAATCGGCTTTTGCCTGCGTGTTCAGGCCGTCCTTTTTTTGCGACCAAACCCATCGCCAGGCAAAAATACGCGTTAGGCAAACAAATCCCGATATCCGATTGTGGTCACTCTCTTGTTCGGAGAGGAGCGCTTTTGCCAAATCGTGTTTCACACAACGGCCTTTTTCTTTTCAGCTGCGGCAACAAAAGCTCCGAAGAACACAAGAGTTCTGTTCAAAAGCTGCTGCGACGGCTTGCTCTTTGTCCGTTATTGTCATGCTTATGCGCCCTCCAGGAGTGTCAGTCGCGCCGCAATGGTCTTGGGCAGACTTGCAAATCCTTCGGCGCGCAACAGCGTGACAAAGTTCTCGTCCGCCATAAGGATCTTGAGCGCTTGTGTGAGAAAGAGCATCTCGCTGCGTGTCGCATGGGCCTTGCGCAGCAGGATCTTCTTCTTTTCCACATCGTTTTCATAGGTCTTAAGCAGGCTTTCGGCCGATAGGCTCCTGCGTGACCCCCGGTCTGCCGAAGCTTGCCCTTTGCCATGCTTTTGACGGGCTTCCACAAGCCGTTTCGCCGCCAAGAGTTTGCCGCCACGCAGGAGCTTTTTCTCATAGGCCTGCCTGAGAACCGTCTGCATTCCGACGTCATCTGCATCTGCGATGTCAACGGCGACGCTTACCGGAATCTTCCCACTTTCCACCGCACGCAACAGACGATTTTCGTGACTGTCCAGCAGCTTGATGATGCCATGTACGTATTTGGCGGACAGCTGCGTTTTGGTTGCGATCTCCCGCTCCAAATAGCCGTTGTCCTTGAGTCGTCGAATATCCCTCAGCAAATCAAGCGAGCGGTGCTGGCGGCGTGCCAGGTTTTCGACGAGGCTCATCACAAGACAGTCCTCACTGCTGGCATCGATGACAATCGCGGGAATTTCCAACTGACCAAGGGTTTTGAAGGCTTCCAGTCTCCCCTGACCACAAACCAGCTCATAGACCGGTTCGCCTCCACTCTCCGTCGGGCGCGCCGCAACCGTAATGGGCCGCTTTAGACCCAGTTCGGCAATGTTTGCAGTGATCTCATCGAAAACCTTCTGGTTGCGAACTCTTGGGTTGACCACCGTGATCGCATCGATCGGAACCAACACCGTATTTTCGAGAGGGACGTTGTTCATCACGCAACCTCCAAAAGTGGCGCGCGGGCCGCCATCTCGAAAAAGTGTGAAAGATCGTCGAAGCGATATGCATCAAGCGACAGGCCATTGTTTTCCGCCAGACGCAGCTTGGATCGGGTCATGTCAAAGGTCGGCAGCAAATAGTAGTCCAGCGGTAACTCATTCATCTGTCCCATCCGGACGACGATGGTCATGTCGGGCAGACGCCCTGTATCGAGACGAATGTTCCATCTAAAAGCACCTGCGCCGGTTTGCGTGCAACGGGCGATGACAATGGAAACAGTGAACTCGTCGTTGATGGTCAGAATGTCTGATTGAAGTTCTCGATCAACCTGTCCTCCAACGGCTTCGACGCCGGAGACCGTCTCGCGGATAATATCTGAGTGCATACCGCGCAGACGTTTGTTGATCTCTATGTATCGGTAGTCCCGGTCCGGTTTGAAACCGACAAGGCTGTAGGTCCGCAGCAGGCTGCCAAACCGATTTTGATATGAACCGCTGGAAGGCAGCGAGGCTGCTTCGTTGATAACAAAACCTGACAGGAAGCCATGCCGTTCAAGGGTTTCTTTCAGACCTTCGAGCATTTCCTCGTTAGACTGCCGTTGAGACCGTGAGCTGATAATGGCACGAGCGGCCTCGAAGAGATCGGTGCTGACGATGGCCTCAAAAGCGTCCTCTGCACGCACCCAATTGTTGGGATCGTTGCGGACATGGCGTTTCTTTAGTTTGAAGGAATTGCGGTTCCAGATGTTGTTGCCGATGTACTTTTCGTTGGTCAAGATTTGACGCACCACGGCAGGCGACCAGTTACGATCCAGATCAGTTTTGACGCCTTTTGCGTTCAGATTGGCAGCGATCTCGGCCTCAGATTGACCATCACGAACGAAACAACGGAAAATCTGGTTCACAACAGCGATCTCGTGGTCAGGTCCGGGGACAAGCAGTACGCGATCCGTTTGGATACTCTTCTGCTCGCC
>NZ_JBGCEQ010000046.1:0-3591 GCF_045106495.1 Roseobacter sp. | reverse complement strand
CTCCAGAACCGACATGTCGTCACCAGCGTGAACCAAAGGTGTCAGCCCGTGCGTAACGTAATCGCAACGTGTGGTGTCAGGGCGACAGCGGTTCACTTCAGTGAAATTCGTCATCATGCCGCCGCCGATGTCCGACTTGGTGAATGCTGACCTTGTAGCGTCAAGCAAGTCATTTGGCGTTACGCCGTCCGGCCAAGGCCCAGTTGGTTGATGGCTTCCCAGATATGCCTCTGGCAACACGAGGACGCGTGCGGGTGTTACGCCTTGCGACGCAAATGCATCGGCCACTTCTCGCAGGCCGACGTCAACCGGTGCATCGTTCGGCAGAACAATCTCTAGATCGACGGCCGGGAAAGCTTTTGCGAAATCCGCGAGACGTGGCAGATCACGATCCCCCGGGGACGTGCGCAGAAGAACATGCGCAGCGTTGATCTCAGAGATCGGTGACTGTGGGATCCAGCCTTTCTCCAATGCCAGCCCTACGTTTGGCGCGCGCGCGTCGGATGTTTGGATCTGGATGGCTTGCTGGTCCGCGTTGGCAGTTGCGGGAATGACATCACCCTTAAAATTCATGCGGATCGACTGTCGCAGCGGCTTAGTAATTTCATAGACAAATGGATGCACCAACGGCACGCAATAGGTCTTATATGAGGCATCCGACCAGTTGCGCTGGTCTTCCATCTCGAAAACTTCCTCGCCAAATGTGATATCAACCGAATGCTTGCCCAAGCCATAGCTCAGCCCCCCGATGTCTTTGACCGGCTGATCAGGCTGGATGTGTCTGGGGAAAGTCGTGGTTTCGGTCGTTCCGTTTGAATGGGTCACGTCTAGCGAGGCGCCTGCGAACCCTTTGATCGGATGCAAGACGGTGAACCCGGCTCGATTGGTCGCAAACGGCCCTTCTGTGGGTGTCATGGTGATTTCGGCCGCAACTACGCCGTCAATTGAAGCTCGCAAACGAAGATCACAAACCAACCGACCTTTCCCGACCGCAAATGTCAGATTCGCCTCAAAGCCACCGGTTTCGTCGATTTCTTCACCAAGGATTTTGGCCGGATAAGTGCCCCAGCTTTCGTCCCGGATGGGCCATGCCAATGCGCGGACCAATTCTGTCCCGTGCCAGGAAATCCGTCGCAAACCATCTTGAGAGTAAAGAAACGACAGTGGACCAACGGAAACATCTCGTAGCACCTGCGGGGGGTCGCTGGTTCCGTAGAGCTTTAAAAGAGTGTCCGCTTGTCCCACCCCGAGCCTCCTGGAATTGCGCATCTAATGTACTCATTATACCAGTACGCAGGGGCGATCAAACTTTTAGGCTAAATGCATGGGTGTCTTGAGACTAAGGGCTATGTGGTTTTGCGCGGCGCGAACATCTCACGGGATCGGTCGAGGTGACTGCGCATCTCATCCACGGCCCCTTCAACGTCATTTGCAGCGATGTATTCGATAATGCGAGAGTGTTCGCTGAGCGTGGTACTTTCGTTGCCCGACCAGTGCAACAAGGCGGTATGGTATTCCTGTAGCCATCTCAGCATGGCACTGGATGCGGCAGTAATAACCGGGTTGCCAAGAATGTCCGCGATGCCTGTGTGAAACGCCATATCTGCTTCGACAAAGTTGCGTTCGTCCAGTTCGCCTTGCAGATAGGATTCTTGCCGGGCAAGCAGATCGCGAAGCTTTGCGACATCCTCGTTCGTGGCCTTCTCGGCAGCCGCTCGCACGATACCTAGTTCGAACATGCGCCGTGCCTCTTTCAGGTGCTCAAGGTTCGCCGGAACAGCATCTAAAAGAATGTTCGCGATATTGTCGCTTTGATCCAGTACCAGATTGGCAGACAATTCGTTCACCCGACTGCGTTCTCCGTGGCTGATGGTGATCAGCCCCTGGGTGTGCATGGCCTGCAAAGCCTCGCGAACTGCAGGACGTCCAACACTGAACCGCTCCATGAGAACCCGCTCTGAAGGCATGAAATCGCCTGACTTCAACTCGCCGCCGCGGATCATTTCTCGCAAACGCATAAGCACTTGCTCAGAGAGCTTTAGCCTGACGATTTTTTCTTCAGATTTTGGTGGTGTCTTAATCGACATGATTTGCGGTCCATCTTCTAAAGCCAAAGCCCAGACTAAGAGGCAAGAAGTAAACCCAACTAGTCAGAGGTACCGTTGACCTCAATAGCCATCAGCACTAAGTCTAAACTGGTATGATGAGGTGATGTATAGCATGAATGGCGCTTCTGCCAACAGATTTGAGCGACCTTTGGTTGCTTGGCTGGGCGACGATTTTACCGGTGCAGCGGCCGTCATGGAAGTATTGAGTTTCGCCGGTCTGCCGTCCATTTTGTATTTGTCGCCTCCGGGGCCAGAAGCCTTGGCAGAAAGCAAAGGGCTTATGGGTATCGGAGTTGCGACGCTGGCCCGGTCTCAGTCGCCGAGATGGATGGAAGGTAATCTGCCGCCAATCTATGAATTCCTGGATCAGACCGGCGCCGAATTTGCGCACTATAAAATTTGCTCAACTCTGGATTCCTCGCCCCAAGTTGGCTCAATCGGCAAAGCCATTGATCTTGGGCGTCAACACTTTGGAGCACATGCCGTTCCGGTCATAACGGCGGCCCCTGAAATGCGCCGCTACCAGGCTTTCGGTTCCCTGTTCTGTTCGGCAGCGGACGGCGTCCATCGGTTGGACCGGCATCCGGTCATGGCCCATCATCCTGTTACGCCAATGGCCGAAGCCGACGTTGCGCGTCACCTGGCGGAACAAACCGAAACCCCAACAGGCTGCATCGATCTTGAAGATTTCCGCGACGGTCGCGCAAACAAAAAGATCGCCAGCGCTCCAGATATATGGACCCTGGATATGATCTCGGCAGAACAACAGGTCGAGGTAGGCAAGTTGTTATGGGACAGGCGACGTGACAGCCGCTTTGTGGTCGGCTCGCAAGGTGTCGAGTACGCACTGGTCTCTTATTTGCGCAGCCAAGGGCTGATAGAGTTTCCGCGCCCGTTGCCGAGTCTGGGGCGGGACGACAGTTTTGCCGTTGTGTCGGGTTCGGCGTCACCAACAAGCGCCTCTCAGATCGCTTGGGCCAGACAGAACGGCTTTGCCCCAATTCGCCTGGATGTGGCAAGACTTCTGGGGCCGGACCCATCGATTGTCGAAGATCAAGCGTTGTCGGCAGCCAAAGAAGCGAACGCGGCTGGAACGCCGCCGATTGTCTTTACTGCTGAAGGCCCTGACGATCCTGCACTGCGCCAAGTCCGCGACCTGATGGGAGGCGACATGGATCGCGCAAACGATCTGATTGGACGGTCGCTTGGACGGATCATGCGGGCATTGGTCACAGATCTTGGTTTGAGCAGAATTGCGGTCTCGGGCGGCGATACCTCAGGTCGAGTTTGCGAAGCACTTGGGATCTATGCACTTGAAGCGGCCGCGCCCACAATTCCAGGGGCTGCAATCTGTCGGGCGCGCACGGAAGGCGCTTTGGACGGCATGGAGATCGCGCTGAAAGGCGGGCAGATGGGGTCGCCAGACTACTTTGGTTGGGTCCGTGACGGTGGGGGGACACGCGCATGAGTTCTGAGCGTTTTG
>NZ_JBGCEQ010000045.1:0-3704 GCF_045106495.1 Roseobacter sp. | reverse complement strand
CGACATCCGCAACACCGAAGTGCAGGAAACCAACTTCGGTGGTGGCGAGGACACGGCCGTGATCACCGGGGACGTGCTCAACCAGATCAAGCTCGACCTGGATGGCGGCGACGGTGTGGATACGCTGGACTTAAGCCAGGCATCAGGTCCTGTCAGTGTCAACCTTGAAACCGGCTCGATCGAGATTGACAACGGAGCCGGCGAAGACGCCTCGGCGATCAACTTTGAAAATGTCACCGGGACCGACAGCAACGATGTTATCGTCGGAAACGAACAGGAAAATGTTGTCCGCGGCGGTGCCGGGAATGACATCATGTCGGGTGGCGAAGGCGCGGACACCTTTGTGTTCTTCGAAGAAGATCAAGGCGTCGATGTCATCCTCGACTTCGAAGTCGGTGTGGATCAACTGGCGTTCGTCACGACAGACCCGAACGTGACGACCGAAAACCTGCTCGCGAACATGACCCAAGTTGGAAATGACGTGGAGCTGGCCCTCAACAACAAGGTGATCACATTCGAAGATGCCGTGGTCACAGACTTTGGTGCCGATGATTTCATGATTGCGTAGGTAAATGTAACATCGCGGCGCACGGTCCCGCCAGCTTTCAGCTGGCGGGGTCTTTTGTTTGTCTACCAGTATGCCGGGAGACCGACGCGAAACCATTTCGTGTGGGCTGCAAAGGTCACGTTTCACATTGTCGCTCATCTGGCAGACGCCAATGTGGCTATGCTTGGACCGCAATAAGTGTGGGCGTCCACTCTATGTACTGCCGTTGCAGCACGGGGCCTTATCTCGCAGAGAACCGATCAATCGCGCGGGCCTGCCTTTGCAACCGGGATCCGCGGGTCTCACGGCGTGTGACCTCTGCCATGGACGATATCTTGTTGCGTATCAGATCATTCACCGCAAACGTCTTTGGCTAAGGCAAGCCCGTATCCAAACATTGGGTCGCGCCCGACGGGGCCGAGCTCTGCGCTTGTTTGTGCAAGCCGACTACGGACTTCGGAGACATCGCGTGCGTCGACAACCGCCGGGTCGGCAGCCAGACGTGCTGTTACAAACGGGGTGGCAATCGACGTGCCGGTGGCAAAGCGCGCGCGCCCTGCAGAGAAAACCAAAATATCAACACCGGGTGCCGCTACATCTACATGCGGTCCTCGGACCGCGTTGCGATAAATGCGGCCGTCGACATCGACGGCCGTGACCGCGATCACCTCCTCAAAACCGGCCGGGTAGAGCGGATCAACACCCGGTCCGTCATTGCCGACTGCGGCAACTAGAATGAGGCCTTGTGCCGCCGCGCGCTCAACTGCCAAGTTGAGCAGCTTGTTGTAAGGACCCGCTAGCGCAAGATTGACCAGGCGCACGTCCTCTTCAGCCATCCAATCCAACGCGCGCACCAGTGCATCCGCGCCGGCCACCAGATCCGCCGTCTGTGGCTGACCAAACACGTTGGCGCCATAGAGCTTTACGCCCTGCAAACGGTCCGGATCTGCCAAGACTGCTGCAACATCTGTGCCATGAGACGTATCGGAGGAAGGTCCTTCAAAAAAGGTTCTGGTGATCACCTGGGCACCAGCAAGCGCAGGCGATGCCGTATCGATTGCAGTGTCAATCATACCGATCAGCACGCGCGCGCGGCATCCGCCTTCATTCCAGCGCATCATGGCACTGGCGTAATCCAGTTCGTGTGCAGCACCCAGTTGTTGCTGCAAGCGATAGGCATGGTTGACGCCAACCGTAGATGCGGGAACGGCCGCCTCAAGCGCTACAATGGCTTCTGCGCCCGTCACACCGTCGGGCATCTGATACGTCATCATTGTCAGGTCAAGCCCGTCGAGCTCGGTGACGTCAAGCTCTTGATATCCTGATGATTGGGCTTCTTGGCGCATCCGCGTCACGCTTCTCGCATCCGGCACGAGCGCGATGATCTTCCGCAGTCCCACGACATCAGACCGCTCCGCATCCGATGTAGCGCGTTCCTCTAGCGAGGCGCAGCCGAGCAGTGCGAGGCCAGCGGCAACGGCGATTAACCCACGAAAGATACGTGCAACCTGTGGCATGCGATCCCTTCCTTCCCGTCTGGCCATGCGGTGGACGCATGGCCTTGGACAAGTTGGTCGTGTTGAGTGGCGCGTCGACTCAATTGAGAGTTGAAAAGCCGGCGTGCGCCACAATAGTTTTGAACCATTCAGCGAGTTCGTGCGACAAAGAATTGAACCGTGTTAAGAAATGAGCATAAAAGCGTGGATCGCGACCAGGATATACTCAACTATTTGCAGGACCGTCTTACCACGACGGATAGAGAGGCGTTCGAAGACGCCATGGGGCGCGATGCGTCTCTCGCGGCTGAAGTGGATGTGATGCGATCCGTCCGCGCCGAGCTTGCATCAGAACCACGGCATGAAAACGCCAAGGCAGTTTGGGATCGGCTTTCCGCAGAGATAGATGCCGCACCGAAAGCAGCAAACGACAACAACCGCCCGTGGCAACACGTATTGAAGTATGCAGCGGTTGCTGTGATTGCAGTTGCCGCCTGGCAGGTCACCATCGGGCCCCGCATCAATGGTGTCCAGGACGGGTTCCGCCCGGCAAGTGAACAACCCACTGCTTTTAGTTTTCAGGTGAAGTTCGTCGACACGGCTACCTTTGTAGAAATTATGGCTTTGCTCTCCCAAATCGGTGGCACAATTTCGGACGGTCCGAGCGCGCTTGGCCTCGTACGTCTCTCCTTTGCGGATGCCAGCCTGGGCGAAGCAGCAATCAGAGTTCTGGAAGATCGCAGTGAACTGGTGGAGTTCGTGGCGGAGTGAGAAGTTATCCGCGCAGGCCTCGCTCAAGGCATCGCATCAGAGCCTGTTTCGCGTGGTGAATGCGTGTCTTGATCGTGCCGATCGGAACCGCTTCGACCTTGGCAATTTCTGGATAACTCAGGTCTTCCAGGAATGCGAGGCGAATGGCAGTCCGCTGCGGGCCGGATAACCCCTCTATGCAACGATGCAACCGCGTGCTTTCTGCAGCCGCGATGGCTGCCGCTTCCGGATTTGGGGCTGTATCCTCCTGCTCTGGGACCTCGTCGACATATGAAAGCTTTCCGCGCTTGCGCAGCGCATCCACCAGTTTGTTCCGTGCAATGGAGAAGAGCCACGTCTTGACGCTCGACCTACCAGCAAAGTTGACCGCCGACCGCCAAACGTCCAGCATGGTGTCGTGGACACAGTCCGACGAAAGCTCCGCATTCCCAGAACGCGAAACGGCAAAGGCATAGACGGCTTGATTGTGACGCATGTAAAAGGCATGCATGGCGCGCTTGTCGCCAGCCCCAATTCGCTTGACCAGATCGATGTCATTCATGGCCGCTGATCCGCACCTGACTGAACTTGGTTGCCAGATAGCGGATGCCATCTGGCACAGATCGGATCAATACCAAACTTATCTGCACTTCCAGACGTCCGCTTGGCGCAGAGTGCCCCCGAGGCCAACTTTTTGATCCACCTCTACCACCAATCCAGTTAGCAGAGAATTTGCGCTTGTCTCCTCTTTGGCTAAAAACCCTCGCACCTGCAGCGAATGTCGGCAATCCGCCGATTCTGTGGAAAAACAACGTGCTGCTGTCGCAGAAAGTATGGTTCTGAACAGAGCGCGAGCGCCTTTTCTATCAGGCTTTGCGCGTTTGCTGCGGTGCAGGAAGGATCTTCGCTAG
>NZ_JBGCEQ010000044.1:0-27266 GCF_045106495.1 Roseobacter sp. | reverse complement strand
CATAGAGAAGGTCTTGCCGGATTTCCCTTCGCTTGAGTTTCCAATCTGGCTGGTCACCCATCGGGAGTTACAGACCAGCCGCCGTATCCGGATCGTATTCGACCTGTTGGCCCGGGGTCTGTCAGACGTTGCGAAGCGCCGGGGTGGCGGCGATTGATAGGTGTAAATGCGCCGAACCTAGAGCAAGTGAGGTCGCGTGGCAGTTATTTAGGCTACGCTTGCAAGCGTTCGTTTTGTCCGATGAGTGTACGTTAATGTTGGAAATGCTGCGCAATCGATCAACGTCCGCTTCAGGGAAGCTGCAATGCGGCAACGTATCTTCCGATGAACGGCTGGTTAGGGCCGCTCGTGTCAGGCAAATTGGTGCGCAAAGGGCTGATGCTGCGTCGCATCCGAGGTCTGCTGCGAACCCAAACTACCGCATGCTGCGGAGGTTTCGAAAGGCGACTTTTGTGGAAAATGCACAAAATTTGAAAACCTCAATAGACAGGTTTTGAGGCGCATGCGACCCCGCCGCGTAGGGCGAGATTGACTGCGGATCTTAGCTGGTTTGCCTGGACAGGAACTCTAGAAAAACCTTTGGGTGTTCGTTGAAGTACTGATAGCGATCGAATCTTTGTCCAAAGCCGAATGGCATAGCCTGATTCGGGCCATTCCAAACAATCTTATGCTCCGTCGACGTTGTATTCATGATCTCTTGGATGTCATTTTGTCCTGTTTCTGTGTTGAAAGTATAGAAGTCTTTTTCCACCTGCGCATATACATTGTGGATTTAGCCAATTAAGTCCGCGCCAGCATAATGTCACTTGCCTTTTCAGCGACCATAGCCGTCGGCGCGTTGGTGTTTGAACCAATCAAACTTGGGAAGATACTGCTGTCACAAATCCGTAGGCCCGAAAAACCATTCACCTTCATGGTAGGATCAACGACGGCGCTGTCATCCGACCCCATGCGACAGGTCCCGACTGGATGATACGAAGTGCGCGCATGGTTTCGCACGAAGTCAGACAGCTCTTCGTATGATTTTATGCTTTCATCGGGCAAGACGACGCGGCTGATATGTTTGGCTAGCGCAGGTTGGGCAAAGACCTCTCGGCTTATCTTTAGCCCCTCGACGGTGACACGCAGGTCATCGGCGTCGCCAAAGAAATTGGGATCGATGTCCGGCGCGGCATTCGGATCAGCAGACGACAAACGCACAGAACCGCGCGCTTTGGGACGCAAGCCGTAGCAGTTTAACGTGATCCCCGATTTACCAGACGCAACGCCTGCGACACCGTCTTCTGCCCCTGCACCCGAAAGGAAGTGGAATTGCAAATCCGGCGTGCTGCGATCCTGACCTGAATACCAGAACAACCCACCTTCAACCACATTGCTCGCGACTGGTCCTGTTCTGAACAGCGCGTATTGCAGTCCCGCCCATGCAGCCCAAAGCGGCTTTTTGTACTTGTCCAAACTCAGGTGGTTTTTGAGTTCTGCTACCAAATCAATGTTCACATGATCTGACAGATTAGCTCCGACACCAGCAACATCTGCCCGTACCTCAATGCCCACTTCGCGTAAATGTTTGGCAGGGCCGATTCCTGACAGCATCAACAGCTTTGGCGAACCGATCGCCCCTGCCGTGACGATAACTTCTACTTCGGCGGTGGCCGTTTCGATCTTGCCGCGCCGCTCATACACAACGCCAGTTGCGCGGTGTCCATCAAAGGTCAGGCGATGTGCCTTTGCGCCTGTCAAAATAGTAAGGTTTTTGCGCCCGCGCGCAGGGTCCAAATACCCGCGCGCGGCAGACACCCTGCGACCACCGACAACATTGAGCTGATAGTATCCAGTGCCCGCCTGCTTTGCCCCGTTAAAATCGGGGTTCAAAGGAATACCTTGCTGTTGGCAGGACATCACAAAGGCACGCGTCAAAGGTTGCGGATTGGCAATGTTCGACACACCTAAAGGCCCATCGGTTCCGTGCCATTCATCGGCGAGTGCGGTGTTGCCCTCAGAGCGGATGAAATAGCGCTGAATGTCTTTGAACGCCCATCCGGTGCAGCCTTCTTCATTTGCCCAACGATCATAATCGGCCGGTACGCCACGTGTGAAAACCTCGGCGTTGATTGAACTTCCGCCGCCCAGAACGCGAGCCTGCGCGTACGGTATGGGCCTATTGCCAGCGTGGATTTGTGGTGTCGTCTGATAACCCCACGTCAGATTTCCGCCAGTGACTTTGGAAAACCCGACGGGCATGTGAATGTAAGGATGCCAATCGCGGCCACCAGATTCCAACAACAAGACATTCGTTGACGCATCTTCGCTCAACCGCGCAGCAAGGACACATCCAGATGTGCCGCCCCCGACAATGACATGTGTGTAGGCACGATCGGGCATAGGACGCTACTTTTCTGGTTTGGGCTTATCAGGGTGGGCCATGACGTAAGTCATGATGAAATCCACATTGAATGCGCGACGTGTCGCAAGCGCATCCGCCGCCATGTGGTCAAAAGAATACAGTTCAGCGTTGGTGAAACGGTTATTGAGATAGTAGAACCCAAGCGCCGCAATCGAATGGTTCAACTGCATCGGATCAATGCCGGACCGGATCGTGCCATCAGCAACGCCGCGGTCTAGGACACTTTGCACGCGGTTCAGCAATGTGCTGGTGCGCATTTTCACGACACCAGACTTCTTCAGGTACGTGGCGCGCATCAGGTTCTCTTGGTTCACAAGCGCAAGGAAAGCAGGGTTAGCAACGTAGTAGTCCCAAGTTGCCTCAACCAGTTTCTGGATCGCGTCCAAAGGGGCAAGCTCATCAAGACCAAGGGACTCTTCCATTTCGCGGATACCGACATAAGCCTCTTCGAGGACAGCGATGTAGAGCCCCTCTTTTGACCCAAAGTAGTGATAGATCATCTTCTTGTTCAGGCCTGTCGGCTCTGCGATCGCTTCAATGCCCGCAAGCGCGAACCCTTTTTCCGCAAATTCCCGGCGCGCCGACTGAATGAGGTCTGCCTTGGCCACATCGGCATTGCGCCCAGTGCGTTTCCCAACGGGTTTATGTTTGGGTGCTTGGGTCATAGCAGACGCCTCTCGTGGGAACATATACCCCTCGGTCAACCTTTGCTCGCCCCCAAAGTCAAGCCTGCGATGAAGTGGCGTTGCATGGCAAAGAACATCATAACAGGTGGAAACGCCGCGATCAGTGATCCCGCAGCCAGCAGATTGAAAGAAGAGATGAACTGCCCTTTCAGCGTTGTTAGACCCAAGGTCACTGGGCGCAACTCGTCAGATTGGATCAAAATCAGTGGCCAGAAGAAGTCATTCCAGATGAATGTGAATTGCAGCACAGCCAATGCAGCCAATGCCGGTCGCAAAAGCGGTACAATAACATGGATCAGAATTTTCCATTCACTGACCCCTTCGGAACGGGCTGATTCAACCAATTCGAACGGCAGCTCTGCGATGAAGTTGCGCATAAAGAACGTACAAAACCCGGTTTGGAATGCGATCTGGAACAGGATCACGCCCCAATAGGTATCATATATCCCCAGATCGAGGGTCAGCTGACGTACCGGCATCATCAAAATCTGGAACGGCACGAAGTTGCCTGCGATAAAAAGCGCAAAGATGAAAAAGTGAAACTTGAACCGATACAGCGCAAGACCTGCTCCAGCCAATGTCGACAAGAACAGCGCGCCAATGATTGCAGGCACGGTAATGATAAAACTGTTCATCAGATAAATCAGGATGGGCGAGCTGTCGAAGACCGCTGTAAAGTTCGCCACAAAAGCCCACTCAGTCGGCATACCCCAGTAGTTGCCAAAATTGATATCCGACAATGACCGGCCGGCCGTTGCGACAATCGCAATCATTGGCAGCAACCAGATCAGCAACGAGATCGGCAAAGCGATCTTGTAAAGGCGTTGCTTGGACAGATTTAGTTCTTGGATGGGGCGGGGGAACATCAGTGAGACCCTTTCTCTGACTTGAGAAGACGCATGAGGAACCAAGCGATATAGACGTTCATGATCATGAAGAGGACGGTGGCGATGGCCGCGGCGTAGCCGACGCGGTAGCGGAAAATCGCATTGTCATACATGTAGTAGGCCAGCACGTTTGATGAATTATAAGGACCACCTTCGGTCATAATTGCGACAAGATCGAAAGACCGCAAAGCGCCGATAATTGTCACCACAATGGCAATGAAGGTCGCAGCCTTCAGCTGTGGCAGCACGATAAACACCAGCAGCCGCCAGCCTTTGGCGCCATCCAGACGCGCGGCCTCAACGATTTCGGGATTCACACTATTCAGCCCTGTCAGGTATAGGATCATGCAATAGGCAGTCTGCGGCCAAAGGCCTGCAAAAATGACACCGATGGTCGCCCAGTTTTCATCCGCTAGGATTGACGGGATTGTCCAACCAAGTGGTTCTATGATGGCGGCAATCAAACCAAAGGATGGATCATAGAACCACGTAAAGATCATGCCCACCACGATCTGAGACACAACAAAGGGAAAGAAGAATAACGACTTCACAAGCCGGATGCCGAATACTTTCTGGTTGAGGAACAGGGCCACGAAAAGCCCGATTACAGGTGCCAACAGAAACAGAACAAGCCAGTAAATGTTGTTGACCAGCGCCTTCCAGAAGACAGGATCGTCCCACAGCTGCCGGTAGTTATCAAAGCCGATGAATGTCTTGGGGCCGATGCCCTGCCACTGCGTAAAGGACAGCGCGATTGATTGAATAATTGGGTAGATTACAAAGAGTGAAAACATCGCAAATGCAGGCGCGATGAACAGAAGAGGCGTGATCACAAGCTTGTTGCGACGATAAAAGCTTGGGCGTCGTCTTACGGGCACAGGCGTGCCAGCAGAAAAATCAGACATGATGAATACCTCCTTAGCGGGTGGGCTCTGGCGCCCGAAGGCGCCAGAGTGAGCGTTATGAGATTACAGATCGCCGTAAATACGCGCGCGCTCTGCTTCGATTTGCTCAAGGATCGCATCGATCCGCTCTGGGTTTTGCATGAACTCTTGGAAACCCTGCATGCCGACGCGGGCCAGACCCGGATCGGTGTCACGGTCATAGAACTGCATGATGCCAGTCGCTTGGCTCAACTGAGCAAAGCCACCCTGCGCAAACCGGTCGTCTTTGACCGTTGCGTTGATGTTTGTAGGCAGCATGTCCATCGTGCCCGCCAACCGTGTCTGAACGTCAGCTTGCGCCGCAAACCGCAGGAACAGACGTGCATCTTCTTTATTCGATGCATTTGCAGGAATGTGGAAGCTGTCAGTAGGCGCATCTTCATAAATCGGCATGTCCGGATCGATGTTTGGGAACGGGAACCATTCTACGTTCTGGCGCACCTCTTCTGGGAACATCGACACAATGAACGGGGCCAGCAGATACATGGCCGCTTCGCCCTGGTTCATGAAAGGCAACGCTTCTTGGAACGAATAAGCTGGGTGATTTTCGATAAAGAAATCCGCTTCGAGCAATTCTGCCCAATGCGCAAATACGACTTTGACGCGGTCGTCTGTGTAGGCAACCTTGCCATCCATCATCTCAGCATGGAATTCCGCTCCGTTGACACGCATGTTCAGGAAATCGAACCACCCAGCCGTTGGCCAAAGGTTCTTGGTACCAATCGTCACAGGTGTGATGTCCGCGGCTTTGAGTTGCTCACCAACGGATTTGAATTCTTCCCATGTTGCTGGTGCCTCGGTGATGCCAGCCTGCTCGAACAAATCTTTGCGGTAATAAATACCCCAAGCGTAGTAGGCATAAGGCACACCATACTGCTTGCCATCAACAGAAGACGCGCTGACAACGGCTGGCATGGAATCGTAAAGACCCTCAGATTCCCAGACATCAGACACATCGTCCAACAAACCGAGATCAACAAAGACCTTCATCCGGTTGCCTGCGTTCCATGTGATCAAATCTGGCGCGTCAGATACCAAGAAGTTACGCATCGCAACCTTGTAGGCTTCGTGATCATATAGGTTAAAGATCACGTCGATCTCTGGATATTCGGCCTCAAATTCTGCAATCAGATTTTCGATGGCCAGCTTTTGTGCCGGGTCCGAGGTGTTGGCGTTCATCACCAGATCCCGGGCACTTGCCGCCGTTGAAAGTGCGGCAACAGCAGCTGCACAAATTAGTGTTTTGACGAAATTCATAACTTTTCTCCTCCGCTATGACAGCCATTTTCTCTTGGCTATTTTGTGGGCCGCAAGACGACCACTTTTGCCCTTTGTTCGGGGCAATCAATTGAACTCACTGGTGAGTTATTGATTTGCTATTCTTGCATCAGCTTTCCCCGCGTTGCATTAGCAGGACATTGCACCCTGTTTGGACCAACACGTCATCTTGGTTGGTGACGTCAAACCGCAACTCGACAACGCCGCGGTCGCCCTTTGACGTCAGCTTGGCTGTTTCAACCGAAATCTTTGCCGTAATGCTATCGCCCATCACGATGGGGGCTGTGAAGTTCCAACTTTTCCAACCCAAAGACGCGACTGCCTGCAGCTGCACATCAGCGCGGTTTTTGAGACCATCAACAAGGCTCAGCCCCAACAAACCATGTGCGATACGTGCCGGAAACCCCTGCGCATGGGCGAATTCATCGTCCATATGCAAGTCGAAAAAATCACCAGAAATCCCCGCAAAATTCACGATGTGCGTTTCCGTCACGACGATGCGGCCCGTCTGGAAAAAGCATCCTACCTGCAGGTCGTCGAAATAGCATTTGCCGGGCTGTATACGTGTTTCGGTCATCTCCGTTACGCCGCTACTTCTTGCAAGCGCACGGCACCGGCCGCGGCACTGACAGTTGCACCAGCTTCATCAAACAAGTGGCAGTACTCGGCCTGCAAAGTGGCCCTAATTTGTGTACCAAATGAGAGTGGCTTTTCGCTATCAGCTTTAAGAATGACATCCTGCCCCATCTCTGTCTTGCCATAGGCAAAAGCAAGACCGCCAAGGTTCTCTGCGACATCAACGTGAACTGACAGGCCTACGTCACCATAGGAGACAGCAAAATGTTCGGGTCGAATACCGACAAACACCTTTTGACCCGCCCGCACACTCGCCCCGTCCCGCAACGGGATATGAATTCCGCCAACTGTTCCAGCCGCCGTCACAGTCGCCAACACGCCGTCGCAAGCATCTACGGTACCTTCCAAGAAATTCATCTGAGGTGAGCCGATGAAACCCGCGACAAAGCGATTGTTTGGTTTGGAGTAAAGTTCTAACGGCGATCCGATTTGTTCGACCAACCCATCGCGTAGAACGACAATGCGGTCCGCCATGGTCATCGCCTCGACCTGATCATGCGTGACGTAGACCATCGTTGCACCAATTTCATTGTGCAATTTAGAAAGCTCAACTCGCATTTGAACGCGCAGTTCTGCATCCAGATTAGACAGCGGTTCGTCAAACAGAAAGACCTTGGGTTGGCGCACGATGGCACGGCCGATAGCCACACGCTGTCTTTGACCGCCCGACATTTCCTTTGGCTTGCGATCTAGCAGATGTTGGATTTGAAGGATATTAGCAGCCTGATCGACGCGTTGCTTGATTTCGGCCTTATCAACTTTAGCCATGCGCAGGCTGAAGCTCATATTCTCGGCAACTGTCATATGCGGGTAAAGCGCGTAAGACTGAAAGACCATCGCAGTACCACGGTCAGACGCTTCGACCTCGCTCATGTCTTCACCGTCCAACGAAAGCTGGCCAGATGTAATGCGTTCCAAGCCACAAATCATCCGCAAAAGGGTTGATTTCCCACAGCCGGACGGGCCAACAAAGACGACAAACTCGCCATGTTTGGCTTCCAAGTCGATGCCCTTGATTACATCGACAGACCCAAAGGATTTGCGGACGTCTCTTAGAACAATATCAGCCATGTTTCCTCCCAAGATCGCATTGAAACGATCCCATTCCCTATTTTAGACGTCGGTGACCCAACGCTCTTTCTGCGCGCCCATGTGCAAATGGACGGACTTCAATTCTGTGTATTCCTCGATGCCGTAACGACCGGTTTCACGACCGTTGCCCGACTGCTTAAAACCGCCTAAAGGCATTTCGGGGAATCCATCCAACGCGGAATTCACCCAGACACGGCCCGCTTTAATGTGACGCGTGCAATAAAGCGCATTGGCTAAATCATCAGTCCAAACGTAGGCGGCCAAACCATAATCGGTGGCATTCGCAAGCTTGATCGCCTCGTCGCGATCCTGGAACGTCATCATGACAAGAACAGGACCAAAGATTTCTTCGCGCGCGACGCGCATCTCAGGGCGCACATCAGCAATGATCGTTGGCGGGAAAAACAAGCCATCGTAGGCATCGGGGTCACCGCCGCAAACAACGGTCGCGCCCTCTTGCATGGCAATGTCGACGTAGGATGAAATCTGTGCGTACTGTCGATCGTTGATGATCGCACCAATGCGCGAAGTTGGATCAAACGGATCCCCCATCTTGAGATCTTCGAGACGCGCGGCCAGTTTCGCCTGAAACGCATCTGCAATGCTATCCTCAACCAGCAACCGTGAACCCGCGATGCAGCATTCACCCATATTGACATTTGCAGCCTTAAGCACACCGTCAATAGCGGCATCAATGTCGCAGTCAGCAAACACGATGGAGGGCGATTTTCCGCCCAATTCCAGTGAGAGTTTCTTAATGTTTCCGGCTGACGCTTTGATCGCCATTTTACCAACGCGGCTGGAACCGGTAAAGGCCACCATGTCCACATCATCGCTATCGATAATGGCTTGCCCCACCGTTGCGCCGTCCCCGGCGAGTATGTTGCAGACGCCCTTAGGCAGACCTGCCTCGGCCAAGTATTGAGCAAGCATCAATGAAGTTCCGGATGTGAATTCGCTTGGCTTTACAATAGCCGAACAGCCTGCACCCAGTGCGAATGGCAAACGCTCGGACAGGATCAACAGCGGAAAATTCCAAGGTGTAATAATGCCGACGACACCAATAGGTTCGCGCAGGACCATGCCCATCATGTCGGGACCAAGGTTGTTTTGACTGTCACCGTGCAACCCACGTGCCTGACCCGCAGCATAATCCCAAAGTTCGGCAGCAAACATCACCTCGCCGCGCGACACGCCAATGGGTTTTGAAGATTCCAAAGTTTCCACAAGTGCCAGTTCTTGGACATGGTTGCGAATTTTCTGCGCAACGGCACGCAAAACCGCGGCTCGGTCACCCGCATAAGCGTAGGCCCAAGCACCGCTATCAAAGCTACCCCGTGCAGCTGAAATCGCGGCTTCGGTATCGCCATTGGTTGCGGCTGCATAAATGCTGACCAAACGGCCATGCGCAGGGCTCTCGCGTTCAATTGTTGCGCCATCAGATGCATCAACAAACGCACCATCAATAAAGTTCCGGTAGCGCTTTGGATCTGCAAATGCCTGTTTTACCGCGTCAGACATGTGCTGCTCCTAGCGCTTTGGATGTAGAGGATGTAGCGCAGGTTTCGTCACCCACAAAACAATGGGCGGGCATGAGCGTCAGATCTTCAGACACCCGAGGTGCGAATGACATGCGATCGAGAATATCCTTTTGCAGATCAATCCCCGGAGCGATTTCAATCAATACCATGCCAGTCGCAGTCAGTTGGAAAACGGCACGCTCTGTGATGTAGGTCACTGGCTTACCTATTGCCGCGGCAAGTGCACCTGCGAATGTGACTTCGCGGACCTGATCTACAAATTTTGGAATACGGCCATAATTTTCAATCGACAAAGTTTGTCCGGCTGCAGCCACGCGAAGCCCACCCGTCTCAAACGTTCCGCAGAACACGACCTGTTTCGCACCTTGCGAGATATCAACAAAACCACCCGGACCCACGACTTCACCACCCAATTGGGAAACATTGACGTTGCCAGCAGCATCGCATTCGCCTGCACCTAAAAAGGCGATATCTGCGCCGCCGCCGCTATAATAATCGAACTGATCGGTAGAGCGCATAATGGCTTCCGGATTGATCGCTGCCCCAAACAACGGCCCGTCAATGAGACGACCATTGTGGATGCCCTGCTCAACGGTGACCCATATCTTGCCGATAGACCCAAGGTTTTCAAGAATGGCCGCGATCCCGCCAGGAATGCCAAATCCAAAGTTCACGGACTGCCCGTCGATGACTTCATCAGCAGCACGCCGCGCGATGATGGCCCGCGCACCTCGCGGAAGGGTCAATCCCTCAAAGGCCTCCCCAACAGGAGCGGCCGCATGCGGCAAACCAGCGACGCTTGGCTGATCATTGCGACGATGCGTCTGCCGCTGGTCTGCAATCTGCACCACACAATCGACAAGTACGCCAGGCACAGAAACAAGCCGTGCATGGCAGGACTCTGCTTTGCGTGTTTCACGCACTTGCGCCAGAACCTGCCCACCTGCGTTTTTCGCAGCAAGAGCCACAGAATAAACATCCAAGTCACCAGCTTCTTCTGCGCCGGATATATTTCCTGTCTGGTCGCAATAGGTGCCTCGAATGATCGCGAAATCAGGATGAATGGGTAGGTAGCGAATGTAGTCCTTGCCACCCAGAACAACGATTTCACTTAGCGGCGCTGCCATTTTCGCGGCCTCATTGGCGGCTCCCCCAGTTTCGCGCGGGTCGTATGTCGTGCCCAAACCAACATGCGTTATTAAACCAGGACGGCCTGCCCCACTTTCGCGCAGTAAAAGCGAGATCACGCCAGACGGTAGGGTAAAAGCTTCGATATCGTTGTCGCGTGCAAGTCGCTGCATCTGCGGCGACCAGGACCAATGCCCGCCAATAACGCGACCCACCATGCCCTTGTGTGCAAATCGGCTGATGCCGCAGGCTTTGCCGTCGCCGATTCCAAGTGCATGGATCAATGTCAGGTTTTTAGGGTGGCCGGTTGCGAGGAAACGGGATTCGAGTGCTGCAAAGATTGCATCCGGCTCAAGCATGCCGCCACCATTGCCGGTAACAGCAATCGTCGCCCCATCACTTACGAGGTCTGCACAGTCCATGGCTGACAATTCAATCACGTGAAATCCATTTTTTTATTCACTCACTGGAGAGTTATAGATTTCAAAGATTCTGTCAACACGGCAAATGCGATAAAAAACGTTGATGCTGCCTCCTGCGCCGTCAGTCCCATGTTGGAGCAAAAGGGACCGTTGCTGCGTTGCTAATACGGTAGCCAGCTGTCGTCAGTGCGTCGATTTTTTGCATATCAGATAACGACAGCACAAAGTCCATAACGTCAAAGTTGGACCGCATATTGGCACGCTTCGTGGACATTGTGTTCAGCGCCACACCTTTTTGCACAATCCATCGCAGAGCCACCTGAGCCGTAGACTTACCGTGACTTTCCCCGATTTCACCAAGAACAGGGTACTTAAAAATTTCACCCCGCGCGATGGAACAATAGGACCCAAGTGAGATTCCGACTTCGGCGGCAGTGGCCAAAACTTTATCTTGATTGAGCAGGGGATGAAATTCGACTTGATTAATCGCTAGCTTGGTGTCCAAACAACGCACCGCAGCGCGCATCATCGTGGTTGTATAGTTAGATACGCCAATATGCTTTGCATATCCTTTGTCATATGCCTCTTGAAGCAGGGTCAATGAAGGCTCGACCGGATTGTCGTTGGGCGGCCAATGCAACAGCAGAACATCAATCCGTTCTGTCTTAAGGTCACGCAAGCTCTGCTCAACTGACGGCATGAACTTATCAACTGACATATTGTGCGGATGCACTTTTGTAGTGATCTGCAGCGATGCGCGATCAATCCCTAACTCAGGAAGAACGCCGCCCAGATCAGCTTCGTTTCCATACCACTGCGCCGTATCAAAAGCGCGATACCCTATCTCTGCAGCCGTGCGTACGGCCGATTTCAATTCCTCACCACGAAGTGGAAAGGTCCCAAAACCGCGTTTAAAAATGCCAGTAAATGCTGTCGGCATAATCGTCCTTCCGCAATGCACCCTTCTCTTGATCAGGCGCTGATCACTTCATCTCTTGTTAAGTCACCCACTGGTGAGTTACAAGTGATTCGAGCTATTCAAAACCGTGAGGGCGACGCGATGATCAGACATTTGGTTTTTCTGAAATATCAAAACTCAGTATCACAAGACACCAAAGAACGCATTCTTCTCGACCTCGAAGCCCTCAAGGCAGAGGTCAGCGGGTTTATCAGCTTTGGTTCTGGCCCAAACATATCACCCGAAAATGATGTCGTGCGCGGCTTTCTCGACATGTTCTGGATCGACTTCGAAGATACAGCGTCCCGTGATGCATACCTTTCCAACGAAACACACCAAGGCATCGCGGGTAGGATCAACGCAGCAACAGACGGCGGTGTCGATGGCGTCTTTGTCTGCGATGTCGTCGTTTAACACAGCAACAAACCAGTCCACCCGCTCACCACAAAGAACCGGCGCAAACTGCAAGGACAACAGGCCATGACTCAGCAAGTTGCATTAATAACTGGAGCAAGCGGAGGCATTGGGCGCGCCACTGCATTAGCGTTGGCTGAAGCATCTTTTTCTGTTGCACTGAATGATTTTGAGCCGTCAGAAGCCTTGAATGATCTGGTCGCTGACATCGAAAGCAAAGAGGGCAAGGCTTGCAAAGCAATCTTTGATGTCTCCAACATAAATGCGCATGCGGATGCCCTTGAACGCATCGCCGCAACGCTTGGCCCTGTCACAACCCTTGTCAATAATGCCGGCGTCGGCGTCATCAGCCGCGGCGACATTCTTGATGTGGGCGGACAGAGTTTTGATCGCTGCATGACGGTGAACGCCAAGGCGGTTTTCTTTTTGTGTCAGGCCTTTTCAAAAACACTATTGGCACGCGAAAGAAACAAGGACTGCGCCCATGCGATAATCAACGTCACCTCATCGAATGCGACGGCGGTCGCGGTGCCTCGTGCTGAATACTGCGTCTCAAAGTCAGCCGCTGCGATGATTTCAAAGTGCTTTGCTGCAAGACTGGCCCCCGAAAACATCGCAGTCTACGACGTCCAGCCCGGCCTCATTGAAACGCCAATGACGCAAGCAATCATAGAGACCTACAAAGAACGTGCTGCAGCCGGACTGTGCCTTTACCCCCGTGTCGGCCAACCTGAAGAAGTGGCACAAGTGATTGTGAGCCTCGCGACCAATCGCCTTCCCTATACAACTGGCCACGTTATATCCGTTGATGGCGGCATGCTTGTTCCAAGGTTTTAGGATTGCGGGCATGAACCAGCATCTTGAACACCCCGACGACGCCCCAACCAATTTTGCATCCAGCAACACGTGGGATGCCACGGATCGCGCCGTCTTGATTGCGCTCCTTGAGGCTGCTGTTTCCACCGCCGATCCATACGAAGCGATAAAAGCCAATCTCCCCAAGCCCCCCAAGGGCCGAACGGTCGTCATAGGTGCGGGCAAAGGTGCAACACAGCTCGCGCGCGCCTTTGAACAACAGTGGACATTGCCGCTCAGTGGTGTCGTCGTTACGCGTTATTGCTATGACGTGCCATGCGATCAGATAACCGTTTTGTCTGCGTCGCACCCCATTCCAGATAACGCTGGTTTAGACGCATCCCGCCAAATCACGGACGCAGTACAAGATCTGACCAAAGACGATCTTGTTGTTGCTTTGATACGTGGTGGCGGGTCCGCACTTTTGCCGATGCCGCTGGATGATTTGACACTGCAGGACGAAATTGATCTGAACACATCATTGCTAAATTCTGGCGCACCCATTTCGGTGATGAACGCGCTACGCGGGCAGTTTAGTGCCATCAAAAGCGGGCACCTTGCCCAGATGGCACATCCTGCAAAGGTCGTGACCTTGGTGGTGTCAGATGTGCCGGGCGATGACCCGGCACCAGTGGCATCGGTCCCTACGATTCCAAATTGGGTGGCTCGTGAGGACGCACTGAATTTGATAGATATCCGGAATATCTCCATGCCGCCTCATCTTACTCAGTGGTTAGAAACTGCCCCGAGCGACTTGCTACCCACCCAAGATTCAAGTTTTGCACTTGACGAAGTGATCATCATTGCCTCGGCACGAAAGTCTTTAGAAGCCGCAGCGGAACGCGCAAAAGAGATCGGGATACCTGCGGTCATACTATCTGACCAAATTGAGGGTGAGGCGAAGAAAATTGCCAAGATGCATGCGGCGATTGCCGCAGAAATTTCGCGCAACGATCGTCCATTCCCACGACCAGTCGTCTTGCTATCAGGCGGCGAGACCACCGTTACGCTTGCCAAATCCGGCAAAGGGGGACGTATTTCGGAATTCGCGTTGTCCTTGGCGTTGGCAGGCGCAGAGTTTTCGTTTTCTGCGCTGGTGGCTGATACAGACGGGATTGACGGCTCAGAAGAAAATGCTGGCGCATTCGTTTCAGGTCAAAGTGCCAAGCACCTTAAATCGCTGGGACTGAACCCTGAGGCTCTCCTTGCAAATCACGATTCCTGGGCAGCGTTTTATGCCATTGGCGACCTCTTTTCGCCCGGTCCAACCGGCACCAATGTGAACGACTTTCGGGCAATTTTGCTCAGATGACATTAATACCCACAGGCTTTCTTTAGAACCTCCCGCTACCACATGAGGACAACATGAAAATACGATTGCCAAATAGAAGCGGTGAATTCGCCGAGTACAGCCTGACAGGTGAGCCAATCTTGGGCACGCCGTTGACCAAGGACAGCACGCGTGTCGTTTATTCGGCTGCGCACGTTGTGGCCGATCCGTTCACTGACAGCGCGCCGATGGGATTGCCCGGCATTGATTGGGACAAGACAATGGCGTTCCGTCATCATCTGGCTCATCTCGGGCTGGGCATTGCAGAGGCGATGGATACAGCGCAGCGTGGTATGGGGCTGGATTGGGAACAGAGTCTTGACCTGATCCGTCGCACAAAGGCGAACATACCAGATGCACTTGTTGCAAATGGATGCGGAACGGACCACTTGGCTGACACAGAAGCTCATTCACTTGAGGACGTCAGGCGCGCATATCTGGAACAAGTTGAAGCTATTCAAAACGTGGGCGGGCGCATCATCTTGATGGCAAGCCGCGCCCTTTCGCGTGCCGCGAATGGCCCCCACGACTACGTTTCGATATATAGTGATGTGCTGGCCGCCTGTGATGAGCCGGTCATTCTTCACTGGCTTGGCGACATGTTTGACCCCGCACTTGCTGGCTACTGGGGTGCGCAAAGCTTTGAAGATACATTACCAACCGTTTTGGAGATAATTGCCACGAATGAGACAATGATAGACGGGATCAAGATATCCCTTCTGGATGCATCGAAAGAAATCACGATGCGGCAGCAACTACCTACAACGGTGCGGATGTATACTGGTGATGATTTCAATTACCCCGAATTGATCGGCGGCGACGGTGACACGTTCAGCCATGCGCTACTTGGCATTTTTGACCCACTTGCCAATCACGCTGCATCTGCCATCTCGGCCCTCAACACAGGGGATGCGGCAACGTTCCGTGCAATCCTTGATCCCACCGTACCGCTCGCGCGGCATATTTTTTGCGCGCCGACACGGCACTACAAAACCGGCGTCGTCTTCCTCGCATGGCTAAACGGACATCAAGATCACTTTAAAATGCTGGGTGGTTCTGAAGCTATGCGCGCCCTGCCCTATTTTGTGGACTGCTTTAAGCTTGCGGATGAATGTGGCGCGCTTTCCGACCCCGATCTCGCGTGCAAACGCATGGGTCACCTGCTGAAACTCTACAGGGTCTAATCTGAAACATGCGTGATTTTTCTGCCGATACATCTGCCCTCGCGCTGAACACCGCAACTCTTGGTCATAACCTTGATGGCCATGGCGCGGGCTGGCCAATCGAGCGTGTCATTGATGCATGTGCCATGCATGGGTTCGGAGGTATCACATTCTGGCATCGCGAAATCAGGGCTCGTGCAGTCGAAATCGGTGACCGCGTCCGAGCTGCTGGCATGGAAATCACTGGCTTGTGCCGCTCCCCTTATCTGGTTGGCTCTGAACTGCCCTCCAACTGGCTGGATGAAGCCAAAGCAAGCATCGACATGACCGCAGACCTTGGTGCATCTATTCTAACAATCGTGACCGGTGGTACTGAACCGGGAACAAAAGGTGTGTTGGAAACCCAGAAAATCCTAGCAGAACGCGTCTCGCAGATGACGGACTACGCAGCTGATCGGAACGTGAACCTTGCGCTAGAGCCGCTGAACCCCATGTTTGGTGGGAACCGAACCTGCATCATGACGGTGCGTGATGCGTTGCGCATCTGCGATATGGTTGGCGCCGATAATCTTGGTGTCGCAGTCGATGTCTACCACGTCTGGTGGGACAGCGACCTGCGGGCAAGCTGCGCCGAAGCTGGCGGCAAAATCTTCGGATATCATCTTTGCGACTGGCTCGAAAACACCGGTGACATGCTACTGGATCGCGGCATGATGGGCGACGGCGTCGCTGATCTAAGGGACATCCGCTCTTGCGTGGAAGACGCCGGTTACAGCGGCTTTTGCGAGGTCGAGATTTTCTCGGCTGAAAAGTGGTGGAAGCGAAGCCCAGAAGAGGTTTTGAAAGTGATCGTAGACAGCTTCAAGGAACAGTGCTGAAGGGTAGATATTGCCAGTAAAGCAGACCTTGGTAGCTACCGCAGCGAAATGGCGCTTCGTCCCGCATCTTACCAATTCGTGCGCCGTGCAGCGAACGGCGATGTTTCCCGAACCGGCCACTCGCGGTTTGAGCGGCGAATGCTACCGAAGATCCCTTTGTGTCGGATGCTGCAGGTAGTACGAATGGCAGGCGTGATGGGGTATATATTCCTTCTATCCCGACGCGCCGAAGGGGATTGCAACTGACTTTCCCCGCTATCGGGTCCATCTGCGGCTTGATGATATGGTGGCCATTTTTGGCGCGGCTCAGGCTGGATTGGGTGTCGCTCGGATTCCCATGTTGCTTGGACGCGCAGCGGCTGGTCTGCTGCAAGTGCCGCTACTGCCGCAACAACCCTATGCAGATATCTAGGTGGTGGGACACCCCGATATATGGCCATCGCGAAAATTGAGTGCTTTTCGGGACATCCTGATCCCGTATTGCAAGTCGCACCGCGACAGCTTTGTTGCCTGACGCTTCTAGCCTGCAGAATAGCCGATGGCGTCGAGTGCCGCCGCCTTGCTGGAGCGCGCGATCTGGTCAGCGGTGAGACCTGATCCCACGGCCCGCGAGAGGGTAAGCCCGCCAATCAGTGTCGACAGGAACGCCCATGCAATTGCCTCGCGTTCAGCAACTGACTCCGCCTGCGGCAGGTGGTCTGCAATCTCTTTGATGATGCGGCTCATCAGTTCCGCGTATTCGGTTTGCACAGCTGGATCTGCCCTGATCACATCCGGCGTCAGACTGGTCATTGCGCAACCGCCCTCTAGGTCGATCCGGTGACCCTTTCCAAGATAATAGTCTGCAAAGGCTGCTGGCCACTGAGCGCCATGCTTCTTGCGATACTCGGGCAATGCTGCAAGGACGTCTTCCAGACTGGCGACAAGTGCCGCCCGAAAGGCATCGTTCTTGGATTTTAGATGGGCATAGAATGCGCCAGACGTGACACCAGCGTCTTTCGCGATTGAGTCGACCCCGATCCCTGAATAGCCCTCTTTTCGAAACGCCCGGCCCGACGCCTCTAGCAGTTTCATCTTGGTTGCTTCTGATTTTTTCAAGCCAAGTCAATCCTTCACCATAAAAATAACGATCGCTATATTATTTGATTGACGGCGAGCGCCAATCAGAATAGCGATATGTAGGGATCGTTATATTTCGATACCTACCCCAAGACAACCACCAAGGTAGGTGGCCCCAATCTTAAGGAGAATACGACATGGCTTCACGTGTGCCCCGGCACGCGCCCGGTGGAACTGCGCCAATGTCACGGCGCAAAGTTAACGCAGGGCTGGCCGTCATTCCCATCGCGGCAATAGGGCTGACTGTTCACAGGTCAGCTGCAACTGCGCAATCCAATCAAAAGGAACACCAAACTATGCCTGCCAACGCCTTCGTTTACACAGAATTGCAAGCGTCCGTGCCCTTCACGGATGTCCCTTGGGAAAAGCTGAATGCTGCCATCACGGCCCAACCTGGGTTTGTTGACAAAACGTGGTTTTCCGGGCTGGGCAACTATTCTGTCGGCGGGTTTCATGGATTTGCAAGCGTCGATGATGCTCTGCTTTACTGCACGGATTTTTTCCCTGCTCTGGCCCGTGACTTTGGCGTGGCGCAAACAACGCGGGTCTTTGATAATCAGGCAACCGCAGAGGCCAGCGCGGCTATGGATGCGCCCCATTTTGGCGGACGGGTCACAGCCGAGCCCCGCGCATTTGTTTACACCGAAGTGCAGGTCGCTGTTCCCTTTGAAAACGCACCATGGCAGGACAGAAATCCGGTCTTGCGCAGGCAAAAGGGACTGTTGTCCAAGATCTGGCTAAGTGGGCACAACACAAACACGCTGGGTGGTTTGGACGCCTTCGACACTGTCGAAAATGCGTTGGACTTTGCCATCAATGAATTCCCGAAAACGACAGCCGCGATGAACGTTGCCTTTTATACGCGCGTCTTCGATGCCCGTGTGACCGAGGCCGCAAGCCGCGGCCTCAACTCTCCCTACTACCTTTAACCTCTTCAACTGAACGGAAATGACATGAAACTGAACTCTCTTTCTGGCGCCATCATGGCCCTTGCGATGTCGTCAACTGCTGCAATGGCTGCCGACTGCTTTGAAATGGGCGGCGTCGCCATCCCTAACTTCTTTGGCGAAGGCGAAGGTGAGCCCACAATCATCTCAGCGGTTTTGACCGGCGGTGTTCAAAATGCGGCTGGTAAGATCACTGCCACCCGCGAGACTGAAACGGGCCTTGAGATGGACATGGAACACTACTTTGGCCGTGACGATGGCGGGGCGTTCCAAACCAAGGACCTTGGCATTCTAACCGCCGTGCCGGGCAAACCGGGGCGCTTCATGATCGAAATCACCTACGACATTCAGCCAGACGTCACACGCGGCACGATGAAGGGCTACTCAGGCCAGTTCAACAGCTATGGCCTTGTCGATTTGCGCGACCATGACAACCTTGTTGGGCTGGTCCGCTACCAGGGTGAAATCTGCCGTTAAAATTAATTACCGGGGACAGGCGGTGTCTGTCCCCCGTTCTTTGGACCCTTCAGGCGCATCATTATGAACACTCAGTCAACGTCCCCAAATACACCGCACGCCATTCTTTATTCGATGGACCGTATCCGAGACCTCGATCGGTCCCTGCGCTTTTATTGTGATGCACTCGGTATGCAGGAATTGCGTCGAGAGACTTTTACAGCTGCTGAATTTACGCTGGTCTTTGTCGGTTATCCCGACGGTAACTCAATGATTGAGCTGACCTACAACTGGGGCGAGCACAGCTATTCGCACGGCACCGGATATGGACACATCGCACTGGAGGTTCTCGACATACACCAGACCTGCCTTCATCTGGCCGGGCTGGGCGTCGAAATCACCCGAAACCCGGGCCCGATGAAACTGGCGAACACGAAACCATCGCATTCATCAAAGACCCGGACGGCTGCAATATTGAGCTAATCCAAGCCCCCTAGGCGTTCCTACAAGCGGTGAGGCACGGCTGACGTGGATCACAAACGCATTGGGCACGGCCAATTATGAAACGAGACACACCATGACGAATAACCGCACTTCTGAAAAACGACAGGTTCACACACTCAGTAGGTCTCTGGCTCTGACCTCGTTCTTAACTGCTATGATCGCCTTTCCAATACCGGCGTTGGCGGATGTGCCCCATCTGATGTCAACGAAAGTCGCCGAAAACCTGTACATGCTGACAGGCGATGGTGGGAACATCGGCGTCATGATCGGAGACGATGGCACGTTTCTTATCGACGATCAGATGGCACCTGCTTTGCTGGATTTGCTTGCGCTTATAAACCAATTGGTGGGCGAGCCCCCCCGGTTCCTGATCACACCCATTTCCATTTTGACCATACTGGTGGAAATGAACTTCTTGGCGGGACAGGTACAACGATTTTCAGCCAAGAGATGGCCCGCACGCGTCTTGCTGATGGCGGCGATATTCCTCTTTTCGACTTGTCGTTTCCGCCGATGGCAAGCGATGGATTGCCCGTTGTCACCTTTAAGGACTCGATGAGCTTCCATTTAAATGACGACATAATGCGCGCCGTCCATACGCCCCGGGCACATACGGACGGAGACTTGGTGGTGTTTTTTGAGATGGCCAATGTCGTGCACGCGGGGGACGTATTCTTCAACGGCATCTATCCGGTGATTGATACACACAATGGCGGTACCTTGCAGGGCACGATCAGTGCCGTTGAAATGCTACGCGACCACTCCGATGAACATACCAAAGTCATGCCGGGCCATGGCTCGTTGGGATCCCGCGATGATCTCTTGGATTACCTCGCAATGCTTCAGTATGCCCGCGATGAACTCAGCAAACTGAAAGGCGAAGGAAAATCGCGCCAGCAAGTTATCGATCTTAGACCGTTAGACCAATTTGATGCCAAATGGTCTGGGGGATTTTTCTCAACGGACATTTGGACTGGACTGATGTTCTACGCGCTTTAGCAGTGCCTTGCGTGAGGTGTCTTGAACGCTCTCTGGATAGGAAATTGCCCCACTGAAGAACATCACAGTGAAAACTGCATTTTCGTCGCGAGATGATCAATCAGGAGGAATAAAGTATGACTGACTTTTACCCTTTGTCGCGCATCTTCAACCGATGGCCAACTTTCACAATGGCCTCAAGCGCAGGAACAAGTTCACCGCCCAGCTCGGTAAGGGCATATTCGACGGATGGGGGCGAGGTTGGTTGCACGTTCCGGGACACCACTCCGCGCTGCTCAAGCTCAGTCAGCCGTGTAGAGAGCACCTTGGCCGAAATTGGCGGAATGTCGGTACGCAACTCGTTAAAGCGGCGCGGGCCAGCACGCAGCGACCAAATCACATTGGCGGCCCAAGCGCCGGAGATAACAGCCATGCAATGCGTCAGCATACAAGGCTGCGGCGGTTCGGGGCTTTGGTTTTTGCGGACTTTGAGCGGCATATTTGGGTAACCAGGTTTCCTTGAAGTAACTCGATAATAAAGTAACTACCGGAAACCTAGTTGTCAACGGTTAGCGCATGCGCCATCTCTGGCCGAGCAACCCAACCAACTGGAGCAATGACAGATGAAACTTTATTACAAACCCGGTGCTTGCTCGATGGCATCTCACATCATCCTGAACGAGCTTGGTGTCTCATTCGAACTCGACAAGACAGACACTGACTCAAATACGACGGAAGGGGGCGGCGATTTCCTCAGGATCAGCCCGAATGGCTATGTTCCGGCCCTTGTCACCAATGACGGCGATATCATCACTGAAAATCCTGCTGTGCTTCAGTATCTGGCTGATCTGTCACGCGATGCTGGCCTTGCACCCCCAAACGGGACTTTGGCGCGCACCCGCCTTCAGGAGACCCTCAACTTCCTCTCGTCAGAACTGCATAAATCCTTTGGACCGTTTTTCTCGGGCGTCGAGCTGGATGATGCGCGGCGCAAAAAAGCCGACGCGGGTGTGCAACGTCGGGCTACTCATATCGAGCGAAGCCTCGCAGACGGACGTGACTTTCTCATGGGTGACACGTTCACCGTTGCGGACGCCTATGCATTTGTAGTGCTCAATTGGACCAGATTTGTCGGAGTGAGCCTTGACGCGCATCCGAAAACCCAAGCTTACGTCGCACGTATCTCGGCACGTCCCGCCTCGATCAAAGCGATGATTGCCGAGGGCCTGATGGAGCAGGCAGCATGACTGCATTTGCCGCAGTAACAGACGTGTTAGAGACCTATTTCGACGGTCTCTATCACGCCGATACGGATAGGTTGGGTAAAACCTTTCACCCAAAAGCGATCTATGCGACGGCGGATGAAACACCACTGCTTTATCGCACGATGGATGAGTACTTCGCGGTGGTGGCCAAGCGCGTGTCCCCAGCTTCGCACAATGAACCCCGGCGTGATGTGATCCACTCCATAGAGTTTGCGGGTGAAAACACCGCTTTTGCCCGTGTGCGATGTTCCATTGGTACAAAGGATTTCATCGATTTCTTGACGCTTGTGCGAACCGACGGCGCATGGTCGATCATGGCCAAAATTTTCCAAATCACTGAACGTGTGACCTGAAAGGACCCGATATGCCCTATGTAAACATCAAGGTGACGCGCGAAGGCGTCACCCCGGATCAAAAGGCCGATTTGATTCGCGGCGTGACCGACTTGCTGGTCAAGGTTCTCGACAAGTCTCCGGCGACAACTTTTGTCGTCATCGACGAAGTTGCGCTTGAGAATTGGGGGATCGGAGGTCTACCGGTTGACCAGCATAGACGCGACGCGGCAGGTTGACCTAAATGGCCATCCGCACTTCCCTTTGTGATCTGTTCGACATCGAACATCCTGTACTGTCGGCACCTATGGCAGGTGTCAGCGGCGGGGCACTTGCTGCGGCCGTGAGCAAGGCAGGTGGTTTGGGCCTGGTCGGCGGTGGTTATGGCGACGCCGATTGGCTCAAACGCGAATTCGACGCAGCAGGTGATGCGCGGATCGGGGTCGGCTTTATCACTTGGTCGCTCGCGCGCCAGCCCCAATTGCTCGATCTTGCCCTCGCGCGAAACCCCGCAGCACTCATGCTCTCGTTCGGTGATTTTAAGCCGTTTCTCCATCACATCAGGGACGCCCAAATAAAACTGATCGTTCAGGTGCAGACGCTCGAACAAGCGCGTGAAGCTGTCGATGCTGGCGTTGATGCCATCGTGGCGCAGGGCACAGAGGCGGGCGGGCACGGCGGCACCAGAGCGACGTTGCCCCTCATCCCGGCGGTTGTGGATATCGCGCAAGGAATACCAGTCATCGCAGCAGGCGGTATCGCTGATGGACGTGGTCTGGCTGCGGCTCTGGCGCTTGACGCTTCGGGCGTCTTGTGTGGAACCGCCTTCTTTGCCAGCGATGAATCCCTCGCCAGTAGCAATGCCAAACAAGCTGCTCTGCGCGGTTCGGGTGACGATACGGAACGCAGTTCCGTTTTTGACATAGCACGTGGGCTCGACTGGCCTTCGGATTGGAACCTGCGCACGATGCGTAATGCATTCACCCAGCAATGGAGTGCGGGCATCGACGGTCTCACGCAAAACATCGCTGCTGAGAAAGAGCGTTTCGAGGCCTCACGAACGGCTGACGACACAGACGTTACCGCTGTAATTGTCGGCGAGGCAGCTGATCTCATCCGGTTTCGCGAACCTGCGCCAGCCACGCTTCACAGAATGATCTCGCAGGCTGAGCACCGATTGCGCCGGGTCAATCAACTTGTCGACCCCATCACAAAGGATTGAATCGATGCAGAAACTTAAAGGGAGCTGGTCGTTGGGCGAAGCCGTCGTGACAAGCGCCGGTTCGGTTGCCGCCGGAAGTGCTGGTGATGGACCGGACCTGGTTCTCGCGCATGGATGGCCGTGGTCTTCTTTTTCGTGGCATCGCGTCATCCCGGCACTGGCTGAAACTTACCGCGTCCACTGGTATGACATGCCAGGCTACAGGCAATCCGATAAGCGACCCGAGAAAGCCACAGCACTCGACGTACAGCGCAGCGTGTTCGCGGAGATGTTGGCACACTGGAAACTGGATCGCCCCCGCGTGGTAGCACATGATTTTGGCGGCGCGGCAACTTTGCGCGCGCATCTTCTGCATGGCTGTGATTTCGAGAAATATGCTCTGATGAACGTTGTCGCAATGCGTCCTTGGGGATTGGATTTTTTCGATCATGTTGGGCGGCATGTCGAGGCCTTCACCGGCCTACCACCGCATATCCACGAGGCAGTGGTGGAGCCTATATCCGGGGCGCTCTCGTCAACGAAATCGACAGCGAAGACTTCTCGAAGCTCGTCGAACCGTGGCTCGATGAAGACGGTCGCGGGAGTTTTTATCGGCAATTCTCTCAAGCCGACGAGCGCTTCACCGCGGACGTTGAACCAATGTTCGGTCACATCCGATGCCCGGTAACCATTTTATGGGGCGCGGACGATCCATGGATTCCGCTCGAACGGGGCAGGGCGCTCCATGAACGCATCCCGCAGGCATCGTTTCAATCGTTTCCCAGCGTGGGACACGTGCCGCAGCTCGAAGCGCCGCGCCAGATTCTCGAAGCCCTTGCTGAATTTCTGCGAGATGACATCGAAGACTAAGCCGATCAGACCACCAGTCAAAGCCAATTACAATGGATCAGGACAATGCAGAAGATCAAAGGAAACTGCCTGTGCGGCTTGGTTTCGTACGAGGTCGTCAACGCATTTGACAAGATGTTCTTGTGTAGTTGCGATCAATGCAGACAGATCACTGGATCAGCCTTCGCATCAAATCTGTTCATAGGCGTCGACGGGTTCGAGTGGCTGTCTGGCAGCGGCGAGATTGTCGCCTACCAAATGCCAGGGCGGGACATTTCCAAGTCGTTTTGTCGGGTTTGCGGTTCCGGCGTTCCCTGGGCAAGCGGCGACGGTACAAAAATGATCGTTCCAGCGGGAGGCCTGCAAGGAGAACTGGAAGTGGCGGACAAGTTCAAGACATTCGTCGCCGAACAACCGACGTGGGCATCGGGCCTTGAACATATCAAAGCACATCAAGGATTTCTATCTTAGGCCGGCTTCGGACTGGCGTGATTTTGACGCAAGAGAATTCATGAAGTTTGTCTGGAGATTCATTATGTGCCGTCCGCCGCTTCCGCCATTTTTCGAGATAACTGCCGCGCAAAAAGTGCGCGCTGCCGAGGATGGTTGGAACAGCCGAGATCCCCAGCTTGTGACGCAGGCCTACACCGACGACAGCCAATGGCGGAACCGGTCTGAAATCCTCTCTGGACATATCGAAATTGAAGCATTCCTGACGCGTAAATGGCAGCACGAACATCACTACCGCCTGATCAAGGAACTCTGGGCATGGACACAAACCGGATCGCCGTGCGCTTTGCCTACGAATGGTGTGATGAGGAAGCGCAGTGGTTCCGGTCCTATGGTAACGAGAACTGGGATTTTGCGGCAGACGGGCGGATGTGCCGCCGCATTGCCAGCATCAACGATATGCCCATCATGGAACAGTCGCGTTTGTTTCATTGGCCCTCGGGTCGCAGTCCGGACGACCATCCGGGGCTGACCGAGCTGAATCTCTGATTTTGCTGTCACGATACTGGACGTTCATCAAAGCATGCTCTCGTATCTTGAACTTGCGATAAACGAAAATCTGACGGGGCAGGCCTACAAGAGCGTCCCCAACACGGAGCAAGCGAAGCGCATTGGACGTTATCATCCCGAGATCCCCGCAGAAGCCGAGGCAGAAGTCGATGGCCTCTTCGCACAGAGTTGACGCCGCACCCCGTGTGCGTTGATCACTTCCCTATCGTGACGATTTCGGCTTAGGGGGTCCGGCACAATCCGGCTCTTTACTTGTGGCTGCCCAACCGTTTTCTGATTTACAGGCAGTTATAAGGCATCGCAAGGCAGCCATTTGCGAAGACGCAGCGAATTCACCCTTCGTCCTGCGCTGCCGACCTTCGGCCTTAAATTTGCTGCAGAGGTCAGTCAATGACCGCATTTCGTTCGGCACCGCAGAGAATTCAATCCAGATAGCAAAAGTAGAAAGGAGCAGCGTTCGTTTGTTCAGGTATCGTCAAAGGTAGTTTGATCCGCACTAGGCACTGTGCACAACAAAATCTTGCTGCGCGTGGCACGAATGGCCGGTTTTCACGCTGCGTCGCGGAACCGACCATAATGCTTATGCGGCAAGATCTGTTCTGCGTGCGTGCGCGCGCAGTGTGAAAAGTGAATTCACAGGTTGGGCTCATTGCCGACCCTGGAGCAAGCGCAGCATGCGAACTGTTATGCCGCTAGGCCTCTTTGAGGACGGCCCATTCCCGCCGTTCACCGACCGATCAAGAAGCTTCATCCGCTGCCCGCTTACCGGCCATTCGCTGCGCTTGCGAAAACTGGAGATCGTCGGACTTACAGTCTGCAGGACAAAAGGTGAATTTGCTGCGATTGCGCCAATGGCTGCTTTGAAAAATTTGACAGCATATCTGTCAGTCCAGAATATGTCATCTTGACCTATCAAAGCCGCCTGAGAACTCCGCTTGAAGTGTTCAAGTTGCGCGCACGTAGAGAGTGTCAAACTTCTGCTTTTTTCGGTGGTTTACTCAACGCTGAAATGAACACCGAGAATAGCTCTCCTTGCGACCTAATCCGCAATTTGGCATAGATATTCTTGCGATGTATTCGAACGGTTCCTGACGAGATACCAAGCAATGCGCCCAAGGCATCTGCGGAATGCCCGCGTAGTGTGAGTTCTACGACTTCACGTTCGCGTGGGGTCAACATACCTTCACCGATGTTGCGAAACGCGCGTTCTATGTTGCTATCGGCAAAGGCGTTTGTGTCTGGGGCTTCGGTTTTTGTGTCCCGCCAATACCTGCGGCACGCAGCATCGACGATTGGCCAAACAGCCTGAAGCGCCTTCAATTCTGTTTTGCTGAATTTACGCGTTTTTCGCATCAGAGAAATGACGATGGTTAGATTTTCGTGAATATTCACAAGAAACCCAACTTCTTCCGCGAGCCCGGTCTGTTCATAGTAACTGCGAAAATACTCCCCCTGGTAGAAGCGATCGGGTGCAATTTCGCTTAAACGCCAAAGACCGGGTTGGATGCCCCCAGTTGCTGCCAAAAAGAAAGGGTCAAGTAGATACGGGCCGTCTTGGTATTCATCCACATGCATCATACGACGCGCTGGCGTGAAATCATCGTAAAGAGCAAGAGGACGTGCGGACCCCAGATAGCCAAAGATCACGACAAAGTCGAATTCAACGATATGTTTCAGGAAATTAGATAGAATTTGCGGCAGCTGTTCGCTTTCCAGGTGGTCGATTATCTGCCCCAGTTTTGCGCTGCTGATCGCCATTTTTTTCACGTTCCTCATGGGCTAATTGATAGTGCATATGAAAAACAGCCTATTCACATAAACAGCAAAACGTTCCCCTCTAGTGCAAGTAGGGGATAAATCTTGAATGACCAAAACTGCCGAAATTTCTTCTGCTGAAGGGTATGTTTTGCCAACGACCAATATACCGGCACCGAATGTCGCAGAGTTGCGGGGCGTTTCAAAAGCGTATGGAGACGTTC
>NZ_JBGCEQ010000043.1:0-8655 GCF_045106495.1 Roseobacter sp. | reverse complement strand
GTCTTCGAACTTGATCGCACTGGCGCCTTTGGGCACAGCCACATAGGTAGTGCCGCTTATCACGGAATGCGGATGAATATGGGATGTGTGGATGCCACCGGGGGGCAGGATGTTAATCCAGATGTCTTCGAGTTTCAGCTTGCGGCCACCAAGGTCGAACTCAAGGTCTTGGGCAAATGTTTTCACGTGTTTGTTGAGTGTCTTGACCAAGTCTTTGAAAATGGGAAAGCGGTAGGGCAGATCGGTCAGGGAGGCATAGCTGGTGTAGCCGGGAAAGCCATTTTCGTCGCACCACTCCTGTCCGGCCTGGTCGTCCTCGGCGATGGACCAACAAGAGGTGCTGAGCTCGCTAACGTCAATTGGCGCGCCTTTCTCAGCCAATACGGCGTGGTAGAGGCGGGTCACAAAAAGAGAAGATATCTGGGGCATCAGATGACACTAACTTAGAAGGGGATGCAAAAACAATGCGATGTTATTGAACAAGAATTACCGGACTACGCTAACTGGTGCCAAGAATTGAGTTCCCTAATCGCACTGAATCATGGGCCGCGCCGAGATTTTCCGCAATCCCTTGTGAGCCTATTTCGTTGGGTATTGGATATTGGATATTGCGCAGTATTTCTTTCCCATCTTGTTCGGATTGAAAATCCCTTCGATACGGGAGTTTGCAATGGTTGCTGGGATTAACTCGTTTCAAAATAATCTTCCGTGCACCAGTATCTTTGTGCGCTCTTGCGAGCCTTTACTGAACCATGCCGTTAAAACTATTTGGCAGGCAATGCCCCTTAAGCCTTTGGCGAAGAAGCTATGCTTTGGCCCAAGGATCACAAGCGCGTGCTATTTTCAGGTGCGCCAGCACACTTTTAGCTTCTCTTCTAAACCTGGCCATAACAGACTATTTTGAATCTTCTCTGCTATTCCAACACAACTATTTTAGTGTGTGTGAGCGCCCATATTTGGCAAGCTTGGATTGAGAGGTCGTGAGCGCATTCACAGCGTTGCAACGTATATCGGATAGTTTGCTCAGATCGGCGGGCTGGTTCAAATAATCACACTATTTAGAAAGTTTTGCCTTGGGATCAGAGCAGAACCTCTATTTCGTATTGAACTTGTATCCAACAACAAGGGAACGGTTGCATAGCCATTGTTCACTACTGCGACGCTCAGATTAGCGTGGCATCGAGGCATCAGTTCGCCAGTGGTCTTTTTTTCACGTCATTTTTGACAAACGTCTTCGGGATGGTTCCCTGTCCAATCACAGCGCATAGCCAACTTGCAAATCTTGGAACCGATTAACCACCAAGAACCTCCTGCTGTATTTCTGCTTCTTGAAATCCGGCTTTGCCCACTGTTTTAAAGGCGGCGACCATTTTTTGAAGGTTCTCAGCTTCAGAGCTTAGGGACGTGCTGACGGCAGTGGTTTCTTCTACCATCGCCGCATTATGTTGCGTCGTTTGGTCCATTGAGTTGACCGCTGAGTTGATTTCCTGAAGCGCCGTGGCTTGCTCTTGAGCGGCATGCGTAATTGTTCCGACCAACTTGCCGGTTGAAGCAACATTGGAAACGATTAACTCCAAGGCTTCCCCAGCGCGTTCGACGAGTTCTACGCCTGCGTTTACTTGCGTGTCACTTGATGTAATCAGGGTGGAAATATCCTTGGCTGAGTCCGTGGCGCGTTGCGCCAACGCCCGAACTTCTGATGCGACGACTGAAAAACCGCGGCCTGCGTCTCCTGCGCGAGCGGCTTCCACACCCGCATTCAGTGCAAGCAGATTGGTTTGAAAGGCAATGTCGTCAATAACTTCAATAATTTTGGCTATTTTGGCAGAAGACTCAGCAATTTTGCCCATCGCTTTGACAACATCGCGCACAGTTTCACCGCCTGCTTCTGCACCTTTGCGGGCCTCAACAACCGCACTATTAGCGTCTTTGGCGTTCTCTGCCGTCGAGTTCACGGTTGCAGTAAGCTCATCCAGTGCGGCTGCAGTTTCTTCCAGTGTTGCAGCCTGTGTCTCAGTCCTGCGCGCGAGCTCGCCTGATGCGGCACTGACTTCTGACGCATTGGACGATACACCAATGACCGTTTCGTCGACACTTTTTATCAGACCTGACAATCGCTCAACGGCCTCATTGAAGTCCACACGCAATCGCTCATATTCACCTTCGAAGTTGGCAGTGATTTGACAAGTAAGATCGCCTTCGGACAAGCGGTTTAAGTTTTGCGCCAGTTCTCTTACTACGGTTTCCCGAACCAACTCTTCTTTCTGGCGAGCATCCTCGGCTTCAATCCGTGCAGCTTCAGCTGCCGTTTCGTTGGTCGCAATCAAAACGACTTTAAAGGGCTGACCGCTGCCATCCACAATCGGTGTTAAGTTAGCGCGCAGCCAAACATTACTATTGTCCGCGGCAATGAGCTTTAGCATTGCATATTGCGCCTGCCCATCCTTGAGCGCGTCGCAGACCGCTTTTTGGTCTTGTCGTGTTGGTTCGTCTGCTGCCAGGAAACTATCGTATTGGCGTCCTGTCGCTTGTACGTCATCAAGCTTGAGAAGCTTCAAAAACTGGTTGTTCGCGCGAATAATGCTGCCGTTTAACGTGTATTCTACCATGCATTGGTCTTGGTCGATCGCCTTGATGACGCCTGCATGCAACCGTTCAGCTGTCACGTCGCGCCATTGCAAGACGTTGCCTGCATAAGAACCATCTTCGGCCTGTACGTATGAAGCGTTCAACTCGAATTTCAGATCTCCAATACTGATATCGGTGCGCCAAGGCAGTTTGGAAGGATCTGCAAGGATGGCGCGTTAATGCGCCGGGTTTTTATGGAAACGGTCAACTGAGAAGCCCACCATTGATTTGGAATCGAAGTCAGGCCAGACATCTTGGAAGGTGCTTTCGTGCAGGACTACTAGTTGCTGCGCAGCAGAATTGCATGACGTAACAACCATTTCAGGATCAACAATCATCATGGCCGAGTTGCTGTCGTCGAAAGCAAAGCTCTTTGAAAATGCTTCGACCAGTTGGGCGTCTGCTGACTTTAGCTCGTTGCGCATTGTTTCCAACGAGCGTGACAAGTCGCCGATCTCTGATTTGACCGCAACGGTTTCTATTTCGGTGTCAAAATCTTTTCTGGCAACATTGGCCATGGCTTCGTTGATTGCATCGATGTGCCTCGAAAAACGCCGTGTAATAAAGTAGGCCACAGTCATACTGAGCAGCAAAGACAACCCCGCCGCCGCTGCAAATACAACTTCACGAAACAACGCGGACTGAGCTTCCTTTTTGTTGAGCGCCGAAATTCCTTCTAAAAGGTCGACTTCGACAGTGCGCAGGCGTTCGATCCATGCTGTCGACGTTGCAAACCAGTCGGGACCGCTGATCTGTGACATGTCACCGCCTTTTACGCTGGCAAATGCAATCTGGCGCAGGTTTTCGACGTCTGAAGCCTCGGTAAACTCGGAGAAATCGAGCGCGGGCATCGCTTCGGCGGCATAGAGTTCGGATTGGTGAAGCGCAAAAGCCTGCTGTGCCCCAAAGCCGACGAACTTGCGAAATATGTCTGGTGCGAACGACCCTTTGCCAAATCCCGCGGCGCCCATTGCGCGTTCCAGACCTGCCGCCTCTTTGCCTTCACTCAACGCCACATAACTTGCGCCGGCGAGTGCAACACTTCCCAAGTGGATTTCCGCAAACGTGATGTCTGTGATCGACAGGGCGTCTGCAATAAGGCTGGTGTAAAATCCAGCCACTTCCGGAACGCTCGTCTCCAACGATGTGACGGCTGTGCGCATCGCCAGCAATCCTTCGAGATCATGGTCGATTGTTGCAAGCCTGTCGGGGTATTCGACGGCCAGCAAGTCATGGATCTCCGAAAATTTCTCCAGCATGAGATCAACATTCGCGCGTTGCTCGGGCAAGACATCCCCAAAATTGCGTCCACCTGACCCGACGTGCCCAGCGGAATATCCACGTTCCACCTGGAGCTCGTGCACAAGTGAGCTGACGACTTCTGCGTAGCCCAGTGCCGTTTGCACTTTCTTGGTTTCAGTTGCATCTGTGATGGCCTGTGAAAGTCCGATGCCGGATACCACAGTCAATCCGATAAGAGGGATGGCTACGATCGTCAGGATTTGTTTGCGAAGCTTCATGGGGCACCTCAGTGATCATATCTGCATTCGGTGCGCTCAATTTGTTAACAATTCGTTCCCAAAAAATTTTGCGTTTTTGCCAATTCTTTGTGCTAAAACGCTCTAAATCGGGGCTTTTTTGGAAAGCGCTTGGCGATTTCAAGAAAATTTTACTGAGAATCGGGGCTTTTTTTGGGCTGGGGATGCGGTTTCGAAGTCGTCGGAAGATCATCGCCGCACCTGCAGCTTGGACTGTGACGCATTCGATCCGAGCGCTGGATGGGTGATACTTGCAGTCTCATTTAGCGGCCAATTGCCCTTGGCCATGCCATTGCTTGAGTGGCTCGGATGTACCTGGCCGCGGAGCGATATAGTCTTTGCCAAAAGGGGTTGCGGTGCGTGCGACATCGGCCTATACGGCCACTTCATCATGAACTCCACGGGAATCAGGGTGACCAATCGCATTGCAAAGCTGATGTGCGTTGGGCCTGCCCGTGATGTTGAAAGGAAAACGGCGATGGACGCCAAGGAATTGCACGACAAAACGCCAGACCAGCTGCGTGAAGAGTTGGCCAACCTGAAAAAGACCTCCTTCAACCTGCGCTTCCAGCAAGCAACGGGTCAATTGGAGAATCCAGCACAGATCCGCAAGGCACGTCGCGATGCCGCGCGAGTGAAAACTGTGTTGAACCAAAAAGCTGCTGCTGCAGCGTCTGAATAAGGAGAGCACCTATGCCAAAGCGTATTCTGTCCGGCGTCGTGACCTCTGACGCGAACGCACAAACAGTCACAGTTTCGGTGGAGCGTCGCTTTACGCACCCCATTTTGAAGAAAACCATTCGTAAGTCCAAAAAATACCGGGCACACGATGAGAAGAACACATTCAAAGTGGGCGACAGCGTTCGCATTGTTGAATGTGCACCCAAGTCCAAGACCAAACGTTGGGAAGTACTGGAAGCCGCTGAGGCCTAAAGTACCCCCTGCTTAATCGAAACCCTAGGGATAAGGCACGCATCGCCCCCTAAAGGTCGGGAGAAACCAAATGATCCAGATGCAGACCAATCTGGATGTAGCTGACAATAGCGGCGCACGCCGTGTTCAGTGCATCAAGGTACTGGGTGGTTCCAAGCGTAAATACGCATCCGTCGGCGACGTTATCGTCGTGTCGGTCAAGGAAGCCATCCCGCGCGGTCGCGTGAAGAAAGGCGACGTCCGGAAGGCCGTTGTCGTACGCACCGCCAAAGAAGTCCGTCGCGAAGATGGCACCGCGATCCGATTTGATCGCAATGCCGCCGTTATTCTCAACAACAACAACGAGCCCATAGGTACCCGTATCTTTGGCCCAGTTGTGCGTGAATTGCGTGCGAAAAACTTCATGAAAATCATCTCGCTTGCGCCGGAGGTGCTGTAATGGCTGCTAAACTTCGCAAAGGTGACAAGGTCATCGTTCTGGCCGGCAAGGACAAGGGCAAAACGGGTAGCATCACGTCTGTAGATCCGAAATCCGGTAAGGCCATTGTGGGTGGGATCAACGTTTCCATCCGTGCCACGCGCCAGTCCCAGGAAAGCCAGGGAGGTCGTATCCCCAAGCCGATGCCGATGGACCTGAGCAACCTCGCTTATGTGGACGCCAAGGGTAAGGCGACACGCGTTGGCTTCAAAATGGAAGGCGACAAGAAAGTACGATTTGCCAAAACAACGGGGGACGTGATCGATGCTTGATAGTGCAACATACACGCCCCGCCTGAAGGCGATGTATCACGATACGATCCGTGCCGCGATGAAAGAAGAGTTCGGCTACAAGAACGACATGCAGATCCCGCGTCTGGACAAAATTGTCCTGAACATCGGATGTGGTGCCGCTGCCGTACGTGACAGCAAGAAAGCCAAATCTGCGCAAGCCGATCTGACGCTGATTGCCGGGCAAAAAGCATTGACCACAACGGCCAAGAAATCCATCGCCGGCTTCCGGGTGCGTGAGGACATGCCGATGGGCGCGAAAGTGACCCTGCGTAGTGACCGCATGTATGAATTTCTCGACCGTCTCACCACGATTGCCATGCCTCGCATCCGCGACTTCCGCGGCGTTTCAGGCAAGAGCTTTGATGGACGTGGCAATTATGCCATGGGCCTCAAAGAGCATTTGGTTTTTCCAGAGATCAACTTCGATACAATCGATGAGAACTGGGGAATGGACATCGTGATCGCCACGACGGCGCATACCGACGCTGAAGCAAAGAGCCTGTTGAAAGCTTTCAACATGCCCTTCAATTCATAAGCGCGGGAGGGATTTAGATATGGCTAAAAAAGCAATGATCGAGCGCGAGAAGAAGCGCGAAGCTCTGGTGAAGAAATATGCTGCAAAGCGCGCCGAGTTGAAAGCGATTGTAAACGATGAGAGCAAGCCGATGGAAGAGCGTTTTCGCGCATCCCTGAAGCTGGCAAAACTGCCCCGCAACTCCTCGGCCGTGCGTTTGCACAACCGTTGCCAGCTGACGGGCCGTCCTCACGCCTATTATCGTAAACTGAAAATTTCGCGGATCGCACTTCGGGATCTTGGCTCAGCAGGCCAAATCCCCGGTATGGTCAAGTCGAGCTGGTAAGGAGCGCATCAGATGAACGATCCTATCGCAGATATGCTGACACGCATCCGTAACTCGCAACTGCGTGGTAAATCCACTGTCATGACGCCCGGCTCCAAGCTGCGCGCTTGGGTGTTGGACGTGCTGGCGGACGAGGGTTACATCCGTGGTTATGAGAAAACCACTGGTGCCGATGGTCATCCGGCCATCGAGATCAGCCTGAAGTACTATGAAGGCGAACCTGTCATTCGCGACTTGAAGCGGGTTTCCAAACCCGGTCGTCGCGTTTACATGGGCGTCAATGACATCCCGGTTGTCCGTCAGGGTCTGGGCGTGTCGATTGTCTCCACCCCTAAGGGTGTGATGTCGGACCAAGCAGCACGCAGCGCCAACGTTGGTGGCGAAGTGCTCTGCACCGTCTTCTAAGGAGCGCAAGATGTCTCGTATTGGTAAAAAACCGGTCGATCTGCCCTCTGGTGTAAGCGCATCAGTCAGCGGTCAGACCATCGAAGTCAAAGGCCCCAAAGGCACGCGTACATTCAGTGCAACGGATGATGTGACATTGGCCGTCGAAGACAATGTTGTGACCATCACGCCGCGCGGCAAATCCAAACGCGCGCGTCAGCAGTGGGGCATGTCCCGGACCATGGTCGCAAACTTGGTCACAGGTGTCACAGATGGGTTCAAGAAAGAACTTGAAATCCAGGGTGTTGGCTATCGTGCCGCAATGACTGGCAACACGTTGAGACTGAACCTCGGTCTCAGCCATGATGTGGATTACACGCCGCCCGCGGGCGTCACGGTAACCGCACCGAAGCAGACCGAAGTGATTGTGGAAGGCATTGACGAACAGCTTGTTGGTCAGGTCGCCGCGAATATCCGCCAATGGCGTAAACCAGAGCCCTACAAAGGCAAAGGGATCCGTTACAAAGGCGAGTTCGTTTTCCGCAAAGAAGGCAAGAAGAAGTAAGGACGCAGAAAATGGCAAACAGCAAAAGACAACTGTTCTTGAAGCGCCGCCTGCGCGTTCGGAACAAACTCCGCAAGGTCAACGCTGGACGCGTGCGCCTTTCGGTGCACCGCTCCAACAAAAACATCTCCGTTCAATTGATCGACGATGTGGCTGGCGCAACTCTTGCCTCCGCATCAACGCTCGAAAAAGCACTGGGTGTGGTTGGCAAAAACAACATTGAAGCAGCAAGCAAAGTGGGTGCGGCTATTGCCGAGCGCGCGAAGAAGGCTGGTGTTTCCGAAGCGTATTTTGATCGCGGCGGTTTCCTCTTTCACGGAAAGGTCAAGGCCGTCGCCGACGCCGCACGTGAAGGCGGTTTGAAAATCTAAGAGCAAAGCGGCCTGGGCCACCTTTGTAACGAAAAGGGCAGGCGGCTCACGAAGGGCCGCCTCGATGATCCGGGGGCTTATGCTCACTTGGATTGAACAAACGGGCGCTTGCCCAGAAGTTGAAGGATGTTCTCAATGGCAGAACGTGAAAACCGTCGCGGCCCACGCCGTGATCGTGACGAAGCACCGGAATTTGCCGACCGCCTGGTCGCAATCAACCGCGTGTCCAAAACCGTAAAAGGTGGTAAGCGCTTTGGTTTCGCAGCCCTTGTGGTTGTTGGTGACCAAAAAGGCCGTGTTGGCTTTGGCAAAGGGAAGGCGAAAGAAGTTCCTGAGGCCATCCGCAAAGCAACCGAGCAGGCAAAGCGTCAAATGATCCGTGTGCAATTGCGCGAAGGTCGGACGCTGCACCACGATATGGAAGGCAGACACGGCGCCGGTAAAGTTGTTATGCGCACTGCACCCGAAGGAACGGGTATCATCGCAGGTGGTCCGATGCGTGCCGTATTCGAAATGCTGGGTGTTAAGGATGTGGTGTCGAAGTCCATCGGTTCTCAGAACCCTTACAACATGATCCGCGCCACGATGGACGGGCTTCGCAAAGA
>NZ_JBGCEQ010000042.1:0-92058 GCF_045106495.1 Roseobacter sp. | reverse complement strand
TGGTGGGCGACCCTGGAATCGAACCAGGCGTGCGTCTCCGCGAGGGAGTTACAGTCCCCTGCCACACCTTGCGGCCTGTCGCCCACGCCGCTCTAGCATTGCATGAACGGTGAAGGCGTGATTACAAGCGGTGCCGAGAGGCGTCAAGGCGAAATCAGAACCTTTTTGATGCCAGAACCATATGGATCCAAACCATGAAAAAGCCAAAATGGGTCGTGCAAAAAGAGCAGGGCAAGAAGGCGGATGGCCGCGAAACTGTCTGGTTGTTTGGATTGCACGCAGTACGCGATGCTCTGATGAACCCGAAGCGCGAAAAACTGCGGTTGGTCGTGACACTCAACGCGCACAATAGATTGGCTGACGCGATCGAGACTGCCAAAATCACTCCAGAAATCACCGACCCACGCAAATTTGAAGTGCCTTTGGACCCCGGATCCGTGCATCAAGGTGCTGCAATGGAAGTGAAACCGCTGAATTGGGGGCGGCTTGCTGAAGTTTGTATCGGACCTTTTGCCCCTCGGGTTATGATGCTGGACCGGGTTACGGATCCGCATAACGTGGGTGCAATTCTGCGGTCGGCCGAGGTTTTGGGCGCGTCCGCGGTGATCGGTACACGGCATCATTCGGCGCCAGAAACCGGATCTTTGGCCAAGAGCGCCAGCGGGGCTTTGGAGCGGCAACCATATGTGCGAGTGAGGAACCTGTCTGATGCCATCCGAGAACTACAGGGTATGGGGTACATCGTGTTGGGCCTTGATGGTGAGGCGACGGAAACCATTGAGGCCGCAGTAGAGGGACGCCGGGATCGGCCTGTGGCCTTAGTGCTTGGAGCAGAGGGTCCAGGCTTGCGCGAAAAGACCAAGGAAACAGTTGATGCATTGGTGCGGATCGATGCCGCGGGTGCGTTTGGCTCGCTCAACGTCTCGAATGCTGCGGCAATCGCCTTATATGCAAGTAGAGCGCCGAAGGAGAGCTCACAGACGTAAAGGGAGCCAAATGGCCTATTCGACAAAGATCGCGACATGTTGCTATTGCGGGACCAGAGCGGCGTTGGTTTTGGGCAAAAGCCGACACGAATTGGCCTGCTCAAGCTGCGGCGCACCGTTGCATGATCTCAAAAGGCTCCCAAGTGACCATCCCGGAAAGTCAGAGCTTGTACGGCCTTCTGCCGTGCGAGAATTTCCGAATTCAAGAAAAGACAAATCGCACAAGAAACGCGCGCCCATTCGGCAACAGAAAAAGCGCCGGAAGGGCTTTGTGAAGCATCTTTTTGAAGAGGCTTTTGACGTCATTGAAGACATCTTCGATTAACCACATGAATTGCGCATTTTAACTAAAAAGTTAACCATTCGTTCACAGATTTGCGAGACTGTCTGGATATGCACGTGATCGTGCTTATGTACTTGTCATGTGAGCGGGCTCGGAACGTCCGTTGCACTCATGACTGTCCCTCGTTCCGTACCTTTCGCGCCCGTGCTCAACAGCATCGGGCGCTTTTTTTGTTTTTGACAAGAGCGAGCAATGCAGATGCTTTGAAATGGAGGATCATCGTTTGGGTTATATTGGCGGCGTCGCGCCCGAAATCATCAACTCGTGGCGCTAGCTGCGATTTGCTTTCTCCGCAATCCCGGATTGGGTCTGGCGCTTCGCGAGTTCCGCCAAAACCTCATCCAGCGTCACGTCACAGGCCGCCAGCATGACCAGCAAATGATAGAGTACATCCGCGGCCTCTGAAGTCAGGCCCGCTTTGTTGCCTTTCGCGGCCTCAATGATCGCTTCAATCGCCTCTTCGCCAAATTTCTCGGCACATTTCTCGGGCCCTTTGGCCAGAAGCTGCGCAGTCCAACTGCTATTTGGATCCGCGGATCTACGGGCAGTGATGGTCTCAAAGAGATCGTCCAAGTTCATGTGAGCCTCATTGGGATACCTGCCGCCGCCATATGCTGTTTAGCCTCATGGATCGTGTAATCACCAAAGTGGAAAATGGAGGCTGCAAGAACTGCCGAGGCACCGCCCTTTGTTACGCCATCGACCAGGTGGTCTAACGTGCCAACACCACCCGATGCAATGACAGGAATCGGTACTGCGTCTGCGATGGCCCGGGTCAGGGGCAAGTTAAAACCGGCACGTGTGCCATCGCGGTCCATAGAGGTCAGCAGGATTTCACCGGCTCCTTTGCCAGCGACAGTTTTGGCAAAGGCGACGGCATCAATGCCCGTTGGCTTTCGGCCACCGTGGGTGAATATTTCCCATTTTCCGGGGCTTACCGTTTTGGCGTCAATGGCGACAACAATGCACTGGCTGCCAAACTGATCCGCGGCTTTGGACACAACGTTTGGGTCCGCCACCGCTGCAGAATTGAAAGATACTTTGTCAGCCCCGGCCAAAAGCAAGGCACGCACGTCTGCGGAGGTGCGCACCCCACCGCCTACGGTCAGCGGAATATAACAATGCTCCGCCGTGCGGGTCACAACATCGAACATGGTCGCACGGTTTTCATGGGTGGCTGTGATGTCGAGGAAACACAATTCATCGGCTCCTGCCGCATCATAAGCAATGGCCGCATCTACCGGGTCGCCGGCGTCACGCAAATCGACGAAATTCACACCTTTGACAACACGGCCATCCGCGACATCAAGGCATGGGATAATGCGGGTTTTCAGCATCGAAAGCTCACTCGAGGATCGCCGACTTTTGCCCGGGTTGATCGGCATTTGCAACACGCGAAAGCGCGTTGCGCACGATGAGAACGTGAAAGGGCGAAATGGTTTTGAGGTATATTCGCCCGCCAAGGTTATGCGGATGGACCCAAGTGGCCAAATAGATCTGACCCTGTTTGCGGAACACACTGATGCGGAAATCAAGATGCCGATCATTGAACCCGACGATCACTTCTTTTTCGGAAGATATTTCGACGGGAAAAAGACCAAGCTTCGCAGGCGCATCGGGACCATCCGGCATCAGACCGAAGGGTGCCGTAATCAGATTGCGGAGCGTAACGAGGCCTTTTGCCCAAGTCGGAAAGTCCACGATGATTGCGGCGGCTTGTTGTGCCGTCAATGTGCTGGCCACTGTGTAGCAATCCAAAAAGTCACCTTGCATGTACCGCGCATGCAGCTGGCTTTCGATTGGCAATTGGGTTCTTGTCACCGTCGAGATCATTGAGATTAGCTGTCCAGAGCAGAAAGGGCTTCTTTGAGATCGATAGCGCCATCATAAAGCGCGCGTCCGGAAATTGCGCCATTCAAATCTGCGCCACAATCGCGCAGGGCAATGAGATCCGCGAGAGATGACACACCGCCAGAAGCAATCACCGGGATCGAGACGGCGCGGGCCAGAGCCGCCGTTGCCTCGATGTTCGGCCCCCCCATCGCGCCATCCCGCAGAATGTCTGTGTATATAATCGCGGCGACGCCAGCGTCTTCAAAGGACTTTGCCAACTCTGTTACCTGTACATCCGTTTCCTCGGCCCAGCCTTTGGTCGCAACAAAGCCATTGCGTGCATCGATTCCCACGGCCACATGACCCGGGAAGGCTCGGGCCGCTTCGCGAACGAGCGCTGGGTTATCAACCGCAACCGTTCCCAGAATGACGCGGGTCAATCCCTTTTCAAGCCAACCTTCGATGGTGGCCATATCGCGAATGCCGCCACCTAACTGAACGGGCACACCACTGTTTTGCAAAATGGCCTCAACAGGTGCCGCATTCACCGGTTTGCCCGCAAAAGCCCCATTCAGATCAACAAGATGAAGCCACTTGCACCCGGCATCTGCAAATTCCTGTGCCTGCGCGGCTGGATTGTCATTAAAGACGGTTGAACGGCCCATATCACCGTGGACTAGGCGCACGGCATGGCCGTCTTTGAGGTCTATTGCGGGATACAGGATCATCGTAGTTTCCGATCTGGGCGTGGCTAGTAATCCTTTCTGTCATGCCTGTTTCGGTGCGGCTTGGCAACGCGACGCCGGGTCATACTTGCGTGGATTGGAAAAGGCGGTCGAATGTAATCGACAAGGGAGAATCCAAAATGAAAACCAATGTGGCAAGTTTTTTGCTTTTTCTGACTTTGGCCGGTGCCTGCGGGGCAGACCCTTTGGAAGGGCTGTGGCAAACAGAAGCTGATGATGGTGCCTACGCACATGTGAAAATCGAGCCTTGCGGTGAAGGTTTCTGTGGAAAAATTGCAAAAACCTTTAATGAAACCGGTTCATACGCGTCACCTAACCTCGGCAAGACACTGGTCATCGATATGGTGGCACAGAGCGGCGGGACCTATAAAGGAAAGGTCTGGCGCCCGTCCAATAACAAGATTTATCTGGGAAAAGTAACACTAACCGGCGACTCCATGGAATTGGCAGGCTGCATTGCCGGTGGTCTAATCTGTTCCAAGCAGACCTGGTCACGCATCGAGTGAGGCAGCTCTGCGCAGAGGCGGTAATGCCAACACGTACAGGCAGAATGGGATCGGACTAGGGAGCGCAACGGTTCGTTAAGCACTGCTGTATTATTGAAGCTCATCTCCTTTGACTGATTTTTCGGGGATTGGATCGAACTCAAACGACTTGTTCTCGGGTGTGTCATGCCTCATCGTCGCAAGCCTGCTTCGGAAGTAACGCCAGAATACGAAGACAGTGGCCTCTTTAAAAGCAAGGTTGGTCAGCTGACTGTGGAACTGGTGCCTCAGATGACCCGCAATTCGCGGAAGGATCTGGTTGTGCGCGGGTTTACGAACGGAACCGTTGAAATCCAAGTTGCATTTGCGGGGCGCAGGACCAAGAAAGTTGGCCCTTTGGAGGCGCGGTTGGTGGCTATGCTGACACGCGCAAAACAAATTGCAGCCACGGCGGGCGAGCCTGAGCCTGATATCGACGAAGTGCGCCTGCCGGTACTGATCGAGGGCGCCTGGCGTCCGCGATTTAAACGGGACCAAACCGGGTGGGAAACGCGCAGCTATTACTTATTTGCAGCGCGTTGGTCGATCTTAGACGATCAAGGTAACACGGTTTCATTTGGGTCTCCGCCACTGGTAACGGCGTCTAGTTTCGTAGACTGACACTGAACGAGATTACCCGCAGTTAAACAGCCAGGACCTTGCGTCCGCAAGCTTCAGAGGGCTCGGCAACAGCCCGCAAATTCCGTGCACGGCGCGACTTTTGGCTGGTACTAAGGTCGCCAGTTCAGAAAATTCGCGATCATGCGCAATCCAGCGGATTGGCTTTTTTCAGGATGGAACTGTAAACCGATCATCGTTCCAGTACCAATCACAGCCGTCACATCGCCACCATAGTTCACATGGGCCAAGCGTTGAGATAAATCTGATACAGCCATATGATAACTGTGAACAAAATAGGCGTGATCCCCGGTTTCGATTCCCTGGAACACTGGATGTGGCACATCCAGTATCAAATCGTTCCAACCCATATGTGGCACCTTCAGAGCGGGGTCAGTGGGCGTAATTCGGGTCACGTCACCCCGGACCCAATCGAGGCCTTGGGTGTCTTCATATTCTCGGCCCCAACTGGCCATTAGTTGCATGCCCACACAAATGCCCATAAACGGGCGCCCCCCAACTTCGACGGCCTCAATCATTGCAGCATAGAGTCCTGAATGCCCTTTTAGGGCTGACATGCAGGCTGGAAAGGCGCCATCCCCCGGAAGCACAATACGGTCGGCTTTTGCCACCACATCCGCGTCGCCAGTCACGATGATCCGGCCTGTTCCGGTTTCACGCGCCATGCGCTCGAAGGCCTTTTGCGCCGAATGCAGGTTGCCGCTCTCGTAGTCAATTATCGCTGTTAGCACCTCAGAGCGCACCCTTCGTCGAAGGGATGGCATCGGCTTTACGTGTGTCCACTTCAACGGCTTCTCGCAAGGCGCGCGCCACGGACTTGAAAGCCGCTTCCGCGATGTGGTGACTGTTCAATCCGTGCAGCATATCCACATGCAGCGTTATGCCGCCATGTGTGCTGAGCGCCTGAAAAAATTCACGCACCAGTTCCGTATCGAAGGTACCAATTCTTGGTGTTGGGAGGTCCACGTTCCAAATGAGGTATGGGCGCGCTGAGAGGTCGAGAGCTGTACGCACCAAGGCATCGTCCATCGGCAACAGACAGGACCCGTACCGTCTTACCCCGCGTTTATCAGCCAACGCCGCCGCTAAAGCCTGACCAAGAGCAATCCCGGTGTCCTCAACCGTGTGGTGGTCATCAATGTGCAAGTCTCCTTGCGCCCGCACGGTCATGTCGATGAGAGAATGGCGCGCCAATTGATCCAGCATATGGTCGAAAAACCCAACGCCTGTCTGATTGTCATAGGCCCCAGTGCCATCAAGATTGACGGTCACGGTGATTTCTGTCTCGGCGGTGGATCGTGTCAACGTGTGGCTGCGCATTGCGGCCTCCTGCCCAATGGAATTGCGCGCCCTTATAACAGCCCGGCCGCGCAGGCCAAGATGTCACATTCGGGATTGCGGCGCCCGTACCGTATATGTCAGCTTGGGGCTGAGGGTAATGCCCGTTCAAGGAGCTTTAATGACCACATGCGTCTTTATCCAGATCCGCTGTACACCCGGATCAACTTATCGTGTCGCAGAGGAGATAGCTTTGCGCGAGATGCATTCTGAACTCTACTCGACCAGCGGCGATTTCGATTTGTTGATGAAGCTCTACATTCCCGAGGACGCTGACGTGGGTAAATTCATAAATGATCAACTGCTTGACATCAAAGGGATTGAACGGTCGCTCACGACGATGACGTTCAAAGTCTTTTGAGGGTTTATTTTTTGGGATGGGTGGCAGCGCTGGTGCTAAGCGGCTTCCCGGCCACAGCTCAGCAAAAGGTTTACGAGGGCGAAGAGGCTGCGGCGCTACGTTGTGCGAACACCATGGCTTTCACTGCGGTGGCCTTGGAATCTTCCGGGCGTATTGGTGCCGTGGAAAAACAGGTTATGCTCGACATTACGATCCGGATTCTGGCGGATCATGTAACCGGCACGTGGGCACAAAAGAAGGCAGCGTTGCGGGTGGTTCGCGATCGTCGAGATGTTGTTGAAACCTTTGAAGATTTTGAACGTTTCGCCAATCAGTGCCTGCGTCAGTTTCCGATCAATTGATAGCTACGCGCATCGCCATGGCGTGCGATCCGGCCTCTCCCACCATGACGCGTATTGGGATCTCAGCCGCTGCCGTTGGAACCGTAACAACAAAGCTTAAATAGGACGTGGTCACTCCAGTTCGCAAACCGATGGATAGGTCCCGGTTCCGGCAGGGGTTCATTCAAGTAACCGCCTTCGAAAAAAACAAATGGAACAATTGCGTTGCGCGCTGTCAGGCCATCCACAGCGCTATCTCCAATGTACAGCGCCTCTGCGGGCGTCGCGCCGAGGGCCGAGATACATGTAAGCAAAGACGCCGGGTCTGGCTTTTTGGGCCGGTCAGGATCAGCTCCAACAATGACATCAAAGAAAACGGTTAACCCCAGCGCATCGCAGATGTCACGCGCAGGTTTTGCCGGTTTGTTGGTGCAGATGGCCAACGGTATGCCCTTGTTCCTTAGCTTTTCGAGAAGTGTGATTACACCTGGATAAGGCCGGGTTTGAACCAAACTGCGCGCTTCATAGATTTCCAGAAATTGAATGAGCGTTTTGTGCTGCAATTCAGGTGTTGACGGACCGGTGGCAGCAAGACTGCGCGCGACCAGTTTTTCGACACCGTTGCCAATAAAGGCAATGATCGTCTTAAGATCCAACTCCTCGCGACCCAACGCAACCAGTGTTTTGTTCATGGCAGCGTGCAAATCTGGCGCGCTGTGAATAAGCGTTCCATCGAGGTCGAAAATGATCGCTGTACTCGGCATAACCCGGCGCTTATCGCGTTTCGGCGGCGATGGCCACCAGCTGATGTTTTGACGGCTTTCGCGTTGAGGCTCTCCGTTGTCTTTCTCATTGTCCATTCCTCAGTGGTGACGACGAGCCAAGAATACTCTCTTAACAAAAACCGCAATTTGGTCGCACAAACGCTGACACCCGATACTGAGACTCACGAAAATGCCCACATCAGAACAAGAGCGCACGTCTAAAGTATTCGATTTCATTCCTTCTGAACCCTCCGAACCGCGCGCGTTTACCGTTGAGTTATGCGACGAAAACCTTCGGTCGAGACTCAACAGATTTTTCAAAAATTTTTAATCCAGAGCGATAAGATGGCCAAAAGCGTCGAAAGCAGATCTTCGTGTACAGTACAGTTGTCCAAATCCGTCGCCCGTTCATACTTTGGATTTTTGCAGGACATGTCCGGCAAGCAGAACTTTGAGCTTTAAAATATCGGGTTTGCAGCTGGTGTTTCGACTAGCGCCAAGCAAGAATAGGACATCAAGGTTCATTATTGCTTGAAAAGCTTCACATCTACTAGCGTTGCAATAAACTCTTTGTCATTTCTTGCAAATTTGACTGAACTCAAATTCGGTAAGAACTATTTGAACATTCATACAACAACAGGAGTTACCTTATGTCACTAAAGACTCTTTCGATTTCAGCGGCATTTATTCTTAGTGCTTGTGCCAACGTTGTTGAAGAAACGCGGACACAGGCAGTGTTGGACGGAGGGTTTTTCGACGGCGAGCCCTATGAGATTAGAACCCGTTTGATGGAAGGGCCAAACGGGACCTATGAACAGACGCGCGTTGTGTACAAAGGGTTTGCCAGAACTTGCATTCGTGACAGCCCAAACGACTGTGAATCCAAAGCTCGGAACCTGATAAACGAATACGATGAACTCATTTTTTGAAGCACAGGGTTATCAGATACTAGTTTTACAAAAATAAAATTTTCCTACTCGGAAAATCTGTCGAGCGTTCGATACATTTGCGGGTTATTCCGAGGCAATAACCGTGTGATTTCGGTCAAACGCGGCTCTCGGGTGCGCCAAAGTCACTCGTATGTTTTTTAGAAGAGTATCAGTCCGCTTGCGCGCATGCGCAGCGACCACTATCGAATCTGGCTGTTTGGTGTCTGCAGCGTACGGTTAAAATTATTCCAACACGCTATTTGGAAGAGACCAATTCGTCGTTTCATCCACCTTAATAAATAATTGTAAAATATACTTAATCAACTGTTAGTTGAAATTTTAAAATTTTACTCTCTTAATTTACGAAAAATTAACCGAAGATTTTTATCAAATTTTCATACCGGCTCTGTCCTGTTCGATCTCGAAAGTACAACCCCCGCACATAGAAGGATCTTGGTTCTTTCTTTCCCTTCCCGCGTTCCCGAAAACCTGCGGGAACAAAAAAATGAGCGCAAGCTTGCCCGAGTCGAAGAGGATAATCAATACAGATGAGCCGTGAATAGGTAAGCGGTTTTGGCCTGCTCTTCGCGGAAATGCGCCAATGGGGTTTCCAATAATCGGAATTCCGCTGACTTTTAATGCATACGCTAACAAATACTTGACGCGCTGCAGAGCGACCTTCTAGCCGATAAGCATCCTTCTTTCAGATACCTTCTGAACCCGCAAAAGATACATCAACCGAACAATAATTGAGGCAAATATGGCAACTGTTACTGGCGAACAGAAAACGTGGCACAAAATCACTCTGGATTTTGAAGCACCGCGCGATTTCACCGAAACTGCATCGACCTTTCGCGACTATAGGCTGGACGTTACTTTCCGAAATGCGGACACTGGAGAAATCCTGACCTTGCCTGGGTACTTCGCAGCAGACGGTAACGCAGCCAACAGCAACGCGACTTCGGGAAATGTTTGGCGTGTAAATTTCAATCCACCATCAGAAGGCAATTGGACCTATGAAGCCAGTTTTCGAACTGGAAGCGATATCGCGGCAAAATCGTTTACCGATGCCCCAAACGCAGGTCAAGCCATTGATTTCATTGACGGCGATAGCGGAACAATCCAGGTTTCGGTAACTGATAAATCCGGCGATGATTTCCGAGCCAAAGGCATGATTGTTCAGGACGAAGGCACTCATTACCTGCAGCACCAGGGTGACTTGGACTATTTTGTCCGCGGCGGCCCAGGGATCCCGGAGAATTTCTTGGCCAACAAAGACTTCGACAACACGACGAATGGCCGACATGATTATTCCACCCATCTCGGAGACTTCAACTCAGGCGACCCGACCTGGGATGGTGGCAAGGGTAAAGCCATCATAGGGGCGTCCAACTACATCGCAGAGCAAGGTCTCAACACAATTTATCTACTAACGAATACGTCAGGCGGCGACGGCCAAGATGTATCGCCCTGGACCTTCGCGGCTCAAGATACACCCAAATTTGACAACGGTTTGAGCAATGGTGAATTGAACAAATTCTCCACCTATGACGTCTCCAAACTCTCGCAATGGGAAATCGTTTTTGATCACCTCGACAATAAGGGCATCTACAAAAACGTCCTTTTGCAAGAGACCGAAAATGACCAGCAATTGGATGGTGGCACCAACGCAGACGGCACGTCATTGAGCGTTGAGCGCCTTGTTTATATCAGAGAAATGGTGGCTCGTTTTGGCCACAACAACGGTATTCAATGGAACATCGGTGAAGAAAACACCAATTCCGACCAGCAGCGTGCAGATCAGGCGGAATACCTGAAATCGGTCGATGGCTACGACCATTTGGTTGTCATTCACAGCTTTCCGGGCGATGTCGCGAAGGTTTACAACCCGCTATTGGACGACACTGATTTTGACGGCACATCGTTTCAGGCAACCGCCCAATCCATTCGCGCCAAAGTTATCGAATATCGCGATAAATCCGATAATTCGGGTGATCCTTGGGTTTTGGCGTGGGATGAAGACTCCAGTAGTAACGGGATCGTCGATCCCTATTCGAATAATCCTGACAGCAACAACGAAAAGACACTTCGCGAAGCCTTCTGGGGCACACTGACAGCGGGAGGTTCGGGCGGCAATTGGTATTTCAAAGGGTCGTCAGGCCACTCGCTTGATCAGAACTATGACACTTTCGAAGCCCATGCTTCGGTTTGGAAATGGACGGCGGCCGCGACGGACTTCTTCAACACGTACATCCCTTTCTGGAACATGAAACAGGCCGACAACTTGACGTCAGACAACGATGATTTCGTCATGGCGCAGGAAGGCGAATACTACGTTATCTACGCCCCCTATGGCGAAGCAGGCGATGTGAAACTGAACCTGAACGGACAAGGCGGCGAAACTTTTGATGTGTTCTGGTACAATCCACGCACCGGCGGCGATTTGATCGCGGATGGTCAAGTTGCGGGCGGATCGATCCAGCAAATCGGCGGCGCACCGTCTGAGGGCAGCAAAGACTGGGTAATCCTGGTACGGAATTCGGACGCACCTGAATTCCCAACTCTGCCAAATGGCGAGGCGCCACAACCGCCCGTCGAGCCTCCTGCTCCCCCAACCGACAATAGTGGTGAGAGCTATTATGAGATGGAAAGCGACCGCGTGGTCATGCAGGCCGAAGACGGCACTTTTGTCGATGCGGACAACCCGGCCAATGCAACGTGGGAACTGACGCAGCAGTTTGCGGGCAGCAAGGGCGATGGTGTACTTTTGTGGACCGGCAATGACTACTTCGGCGACTCAAATGCTGGCACGGCCAAAACGGCTCCGATCGAATACAACTTCGAAGTAACCAGCCCCGGCACATATTACATTTCACTGCGTGCCACACGTCCCGAAACGGGTGAACCCGGAGACCGCAACAACGACTTTTTCGTTCAGTTTGAAGACGAAGGATTTAAGAAACTGTTTTTCAGCGGAGAGCGCGAAAAATTCAGCTGGGGCACGACTTACGACCACCATGAACAGAAAAGCCCGTCAACTTTTGCCGTGACACAAGCCATGATCGACGCCAATGACGGTATCTTTACCCTCACGCTGTCAGCTCGGTCTCGTCAGGCGGCCATTGACGAAATACATATTCAAAAGGGCAGTTTCAGCCGTGACAACAATGCGCCGACATCGCAATTGGTTGATGGTGACAGCGGCCCGGTCGTTCCGGTTCCGCCTGTACCAGAAGACAATGAAGCGCCTGTCGCGGTTGATGACACAGCATCGACAGATCAAAACAAGACCATCCTGGTCGATGTTCTGGCGAATGACACTGATGCTGATGGCAACAGCTTGTCCCTGACAAATGTTTCCTACGATGGGAATACTTCGGTCGTGACTATCGAAAATGGTAAGGTCAAAGTGAACCCATTGAGTGCGGCGACCCAGGACAGGACGGAGACGATCACCTACACCGTGACCGATTCCGGTGGAAAAAGCGACACGGGCACCCTTCTGGTGGACATCGGAAACCCGGGCGATACACCGACCCCACCACCTGCTCCTCCGCCTACACCGCCTACCCCACCGGCGGACAATCAGGCACCCGTTGCTATCGACGATACCGCCACGACGGCTCAAAACAAGACCATTGTGGTGGACGTCTTGGGCAACGACGGTGATCCGGATGGCGATGGTTTAACCCTGAAAGAAGTCGCCTATGGTGGCAACACTTCGATTGTCTCCATTCAAGACGGAAAAATCAAAGTGAACCCGCTGAGTGCAGCCAAAAACGATCGCGTTGAAACCATTACCTACACTGTTTCCGACGAAGACGGCGCAACCGATACGGCTACGTTGACAGTCGACATTGGCAACCCAGACCCCGACCCAACACCGCCACCACCACCGTCGCCGCCTGAACCGGAAGGAAACAAAGCACCCGTTGCCAATGATGACGTCGCTTCAACAGCGCAGAACAAAACCATAGTTGTTGATGTTTTGGGTAACGACAGCGATCCTGAGGCAGGACCTTTGACGCTTGCGAGTGTTCAGTATGATGGCAATACGTCCATCGTCACGTTCGATGACAATAAGATCAAAGTGAACCCCCTCAGCGCTGCCAAAGAAGCGCGCGTTGAGACGATCACTTACACAGTCGCAGATGAAGATGGGGCGACCGATACCGCAACTTTGCAAGTGTCGGTTGGAAACCCAGCAGCAACCCTTCCGCAACCGGTCGCGCCGGAAGTCCCAGAGCCACCGGAAGCCCCCGAACCGCCCGAAGAGCCGCCCGTGGTGGACCAAAGCGATGGCTATCTGGAATTCTTCTTTGCTGATACGAATACGGATCAAACACTGCGCAGCCTCACGGACGGCGACACCATCGACGCCGACAGTTTGGGTGATGCGACGACGATTTACGCGACATCTGACAGTTTCGACTTCGACCGCGTGACGTTGACCTTCGAAGGTGTCACAAAAACGGAAAAGATGGCACCTTACGCATTGTTCGGAGACAGCAAAGGAGATTTCTTCGGTGGTCTCACTCTCAACCCTGGCAGCTACAATCTTGCAGCAAAAGGATTTGATGAAAACGACATCCTGATTGAAACAGTAGATCTTGGATTTGATATCATCTGACGACCGCGACCAAGCAAAATGGGCCGCTTTCTATGCGGCCCATTTTGGCTAACTCAAGTGTCAGCCCTTTGGCTTGACACGAACGCCATATTTTCTTTCAGAGTTTACCACTTTCCATTAAAAACCTAATTCTCAACCTGGACACTTCGAGTTCTTTTGCAATCTCTTTGTACCCTTTGGCCTCTGCTGAAAATTTCATATCCAACAATGCATTTAAAATCCAACCTAAATCATCATCAGCCTTTTGTTGTTTCGGCTCATTCAACGCGTTGGATTTACGCGGTTTCGCAAGATCCTGTACGCTGGCGTATGGATTGCGAAGTTCGGGCTTGTTGGTCATATTGGTCTTCCGTCAATAACAATTGACATAGAACAATGATGAAAAAGACTTGTTGTTCAATGCACGAAACTTATAAAAAACATGAACGAAGTTGATGTATTGATTTCAAAGCAAAGCTGGCACTAGTTTTGTGGGAGGCCTGCGAGACGCGCAGGACCGGCCTGTAAGGACCAGTCTCCCAAGCACGACGGATCCGTTCTGATATTCTAAGGGACAGGTGTCCAGGCGAACAGATGATGTATCGTCGAGCCAGCTTGTTTGCCCGCGTCGAAATGAGATGCCGCCAAATGCCACCCTGGCAACAGGCTCACGCCACCTGACAATGATACACAGCTGGCACGCTTAGTACCGGCGTGGGTCATGTGGATTCTGTTTTTGATCCAAAGAAAGGAGGAATGACGACGCATGTAGTGATTGGCGGCGCAATCGAGATCGGAACCAACGCCTATATCGCTGCAACAGCAAGGCATGGCGCGAGGATTTTTCATGAAATGCCTGAATCGGACCCAACTACCAAATTCGATTGTGGCGAAAACTCTCGAACCTACGAAATTTACCACCTTCTTGTTTTCATTGGCCGGTTAATATTGTTTACCTTAATTCCCAGACAGTCGTAACATCAGCCATCAACCTTTGCTGGAATACATAAGAGCAGGCGCACCTCAATAGGGTCAGCTTTTCAAACTTGCACGTTCTTAAAAATTATCACTCTCAAAATTTTAGTATGTTTTCGTATTATCTGGACTGAAGAAAGGCAGGCAGCGACAATTTTTCTTCAATTGTCGCAGTCGTGGACTATTTAATTTACCACAGACTACAACTACTGTCAGCACAAGCGCGAATTGTTGATGTGATTCTACCATCTGAAAAACGTAGAAACAAAGGGTCGCAGGATTTTGGAGATGAAACAAAACTCAGTTTTCCAGCAGATTGATCATGCATCGGTCGTCGTTACGATTGTCACGCAAATAGAGACACTCATTCTCAATGGAATTTTGCGGGATGGAGGGCGTTTACCATCTGAACGTGATCTGGCGGAGCAGATGGGCGTATCGAGGCCCAAAATCCGTGAAGCCCTAAAGCAGTTGGAAGACAACGGGTTGATCAACGTGCGCCATGGCGAGGGCGCTTTTATTGCACCGCTGGTCGGTTCGGCCATGTCACCCGCCTTGATACAACTCTACGCACGTCATCAAGATGCGTTTATCTCGTATTTGGAATTTCGCACGGCACAGGAGAGTTTCGCAGCTAGCCTTGCTGCGACCCGGGCAACCAAAGCCGACAAAGTGATTTTGTCCAAGGTAATGGACCAGCTAGATAAGGCCCATGCATCCGGCAGCGTCGAAGAGTCTCAGGATGCCGATATCGCGTTTCATTCAGCAATCATTGACGCCAGCCATAATTCATTGCTGGTGCATACGATGTCTTCCATCTATGCGCTGACGAAACAGAATTTGTTTTACAATCGATCCTTTCTTCGTGCCATTGACGGGACGGGCGATCAATTGCACGCACAGCACCGAGAGATTTTTGAAGCCGTCCTCGCCGGCGATCCTGACCGAGCGTCAAACGCTGCGCGCGATCATATCGAGTTCGTCAAACGCTCCTATGTTGAAGAACAATCGCGCGATCAAAGAGACCAGGTGTCGAGCAGACGGTTGGCCTTGATGTAGCCCGCCAGTTATTTACTAATTTCCGGAAACGGACCTGAACGATTTACGTTCGTTTTTGTCAAAGAACTGCGCATGTCTCGGGCAAGGCGCGCGTCGCCTAGGGAAACACAACGCAAGAAAGACGGTTAGCCTTTCGGAAACAGCGTAGTTTTGGTCCGATGGACTCAGAAGCCACGGAAGCACTTCGTTCGAGTCCATCTGGCAGCAACAACGGCACAGTCGCGGGAAAAAGCGGCTGCAACGTGTGATGCAATATGATAGCCAAAAGCCTCACTTCGTGAACATCGCACCAGACGTTATGCGATCAGGTCGTAAGTCCCCAGATCTGCTGTCACCGCGGCGATCGTTTCGTTGATATGCTTGACCTCGCCATCACGAGAGGCCTCTTCGTCAACCCAGATCTGTGCACGCCCCCCCAGATCATCATAGCGCATATTCGCGGTATCGCTTCCATTCAGTGTTTGCATCTGGGCAAACAAGGCCTGATCCGCGTCATACTCAACGGTCCGCGACTGGTGAGTCACACCTTGAACAATATTCGCCGTTAGATCACCAAGGCTGCCGCCTTCCATTGCGATCCAATCCACCTTTTCTGTCACATGGCGGCCTTTTGCTTCTTCTTCCTGAAGGCGAAATTGGAAACCGTCCGACGACACCAAACCCAAACGACTTGTCACGGTATCGCCGCCCTTGTTTGATGCAACTTGCGTAAACACCAGCGGCGTTTCGTCAAAGCTTGTCCCGAGATCAACACGTGCGGTTGTGTGATCTGTGGCGCTCGAACCGGCCTTGATGGTGCGACCATCGGCCATCTCATGGGTGCCTGCGCTGACGGCCATCCAGCTGATCGTTTCGGTTGCGTGGCGGCCGTCCTGGTATTCCCACTCCTCCATGCGAAACGCGAACCCTGTGTCCGTTACGTTTTGAACCCGAATTGTGACGGGATCACCATCGTTGTTGCTTACCGGCCCCATGACAACCACGGCGTCTTCAATCTTTTGATCGAATTCAACACGATGCCAGATGTCCCGTGCGGTCTGCGCAACCGTTTCCGCGCCAATTTGCAGGGTTCCATCAGAACTGTCGGGTGTCGTCGGCGTTGGCGTCGGTGCTGGCGCGGTGCGGCTGTCGAGTTCCAGTGGCGCGGCTGTGCGAGCGAAATTCTGAGTGACAAATAGCCCGTCCCAGCCTTGATAGTCGCCGCGCTCGATCCCGATACCAATCACCTCAGTGTCGGCGCTAAGAATATTCGCACGGTGACCGGGGCTGTTCATCAAGCCCGCATGTATATCGTTCACGTCGTCAGCCAACCCGGGCTGACCCCGAACGCTTTGCCAGCCTACGTTCTCCGCCGCCCGCCAGCTGCCAGAAAAAACAAACCCCGCGTCTTCCATTCGATCCCAGGGTGCCGATCCACCGATACCAGTGTGACTGAATGTATCGGTGTTTATCATCCACTGGCTGTGGTCCTCCGCCGCATCATTGAGCCGCAGGTCAAGTAGCAAAGGATTAAGACCAATGGATGCACGTTCTGAATTGATCAAATCCAGCATCTGCCATTCCAGTGAATTTGCTTTTGACATGGTGCCCGGCGCCTTTCTTGTTTCCAACGCCTCAAGCTGTAGGGCCTTGCACCCACTCGGGAAAGGCATCAGATGACGCGCTTCGCCACAAAGCAAAACACCGCTCAACCTAGGGGAAAGCCGCCGATCACCAGCCAACAGATGCCGACAGCCAGCGATTTTGCGCCGGGTGCAGACCATGGAAATGGACGCTGTATTTATATCCCCTTTGAAAGCATGGCTTCATCTTCGCGTCGCAACGCTCATGACCCCGACACACTCCAACCAGCCGGCGCAATAATCGTGTAGAGGCGGGCTAGGAAAAAGACGTCGAAAAATTTTTGGTTATGCGTATAGCACCGGCTCGATGACTTCTGTCACGAAGAAAATTTATTTCGACAAATATCGAAATAACCCTTGCAGCATGTCCTTAATTTTTATATTTCTAGAATCATGAAAATGAAATCAATTGAAAACCTGGATCTGACCATTGCAGCCGCTCAATTTGCTGCCTTGGGGTCTGAGCAACGTTTGAGTGTTTTGCGAACATTGGTGCGCGCCGGACCTGGCGGGCTGAGTATTGGTACTTTGGGTACACGGAGCGGCGTGTCAGGCTCGACCCTGACGCACCATATGAAAATTCTGGCATCCGCTGGCCTTGTGACACAAGCCAAACAGGGTCGCAGCATCATCTGTGCCGCCGTTGCTTTTGACGATGTTCAGGCATTGTCGCAATTCCTGTTAAATGAATGCTGCGCTGACAGCACGACCCAAAGTGGAGAGCACGAACATGGCTGATATCTCACCAACAGTATCCGCGCTCCGCCGTGCGCCGCGGCCTGGCGCCTGGGCTTTCACCCTAGCCCTTCTGATTGCGATTGGCCTTCTTGATTTCGCTCAACTCTCACCGACGCTTGTGTTTTTGGCAAAGGCTCTGGCTTCAACGGCACCCTTTATCCTGTTTGCCGTTCTGGCAGTAGCCTATCTCAAAGCCACCGGTGCTGAGACGCTTTTGGCCAAGGCGTTTTCCGGCAACCAGGCACGTATGATTGTCATGGCAGCCATGCTTGGCGGGCTGTCCCCGTTCTGCAGCTGCGAAGTCATTCCCTTCATCGCGGCCCTTTTGGCCGTCGGTGCGCCACTGGGTGCAGTTATGGCTTTCTGGCTTTCCTCACCGCTCATGGATCCCGCGATGTTTGCCATCAGCTCCGGCACGCTCGGCTGGGAATTCGCGACGGCAAAAGCGTTCGCGGCAATCGGATTAGGGATTTTAGGTGGCTTTGGCACAATGCTCTTTGCGCGCACGCCCGTGTTCGTCAATCCTTTACGGGAACGCCCTGCTGTCGGTGGCTGCTGTGGCGCGAAAAAACCTTTTAGCGGCGCGCCCGTCTGGCGGTTTTGGCAAAGCGGTGATCGGTTGGAGACCTTCCGTGAAACAGCTCTTGAGAACGCGCTGTTCTTGCTCAAATGGCTCACACTGGCCTATGTGATCGAATCCATGATGCTGGCCTACATTCCGGCGGAAGTGATTGCTCAGCTACTGGGTGGCACCGGCATTTGGCCGATCCTGATGGGGGCTTTGGTGGGCGCGCCTGCCTACCTGAATGGCTACGCAGCAGTGCCTTTGGTGGATGCACTTTTGACCCAGGGCATGGCGCCAGGCGCTGCGATGTCTTTCGTGATCGCGGGCGGTGTGAGCTGTATTCCAGCGGCCATCGCTGTCTGGGCATTGGTAAAACCGCGCGTGTTCTTCGCCTATTTGTCATTCGCTCTTATTGGCGCCATGATCGCTGGTCTCGCTTGGCAAGCCATTGCCTGAATTCCTTACGAACCCTGCCGTCGATACCACGCTTGCACATTTTCGATAGATGTCGTCGGCTGCAGTTGGCTTTAAGTATGGACTTCTGCAGCCACGATTTTCGGATACAGAACGGTAGGCCTGGCAATAACTTCGCCTCGCGCGTCAACCCAACCCTGAACCTTGCCAATTTGTGTAAAATTGAGCGGTTAAAGTGCCAATCTTGGTAGAAAATCCGTAAACAATCTCCGCTAAACCACTGCAGGGCGATCTTTTCTGGATCAAATTGCAATCGGAGCAGTAATGCTGGCGTTCGAGAACGTATCGAAATCCTATTGGACGGGATCACAACACAAGGTGATCCTGGATAAAGTTTCGTTCAAAATCGATTTGGGAAATTCATTGGGTGTTCTCGCCCCGAACGGAACCGGCAAAACCAAGCTGATCAATATGATTGCGGGCCTCGAAAAACCTGATGATGGTGAGATCAGGCGGGCATGTAAAATCTCATTTCCCCTGGGTTTTATGGGCGGAGTCGTGGGCAGGGTCAGCGCAATGGAAAACGCGCGATACATCGCAAGACTTTATGGGTTGGATCCTGACTACGTAGAGAGTTTTTGCCGTTGGCTTTGCGGGCTGGGGGAATACTTCGATCAGCCTCTGGGCACTTATTCGGCAGGCATGAGAGCCCGATTTTCCTTCTCCCTGATGTTGGCGCTCGATTTCGATATTTATCTGATCGACGAAGGTATGCCCAGCACGACGGACGTTGAATTCAATCGCAAAGCCGGGGAGATCCTACAGGAAAGGTTGCGCACAACTACGATTATCATCGTGTCACACCAAGCCAAAACATTGCAGAACTTTGCTCGGTCTGCGGCTGTATTGATAGGTGGTCAATTTAACATGTTTGACACGTTGGAAGAAGCGAAACGGCTTTATGACTACGAAACCAACAGCTAGAAAGTTTCGCATAAAGCGTCGTGATCCGAACGCTTTAGCACCTGCGGCTAACCCGCAGGAGCCGCTGGCTGTTGAAGGTTCGGAACCGAAACCGGACGCCAAAAATAAAGTTGCAAAGGAGGCGCGCGAAAGCGAGCCTTCAGGGTCGAGCAGCATCGCCGACAAGCTTGACGCTATTCGACGGGAAGGGTTCAACGGGCGTCAACTGCGCATGGCACGTCGTGTTGCTCATAAGAACGATCTGTCTCCAACCTCCGATTTTGATGCAGTACGATTACTTCGTGACATGGGTATTGATCCATTCCAGCGCTCCAACATGCTGCAGCTTGTTGTTTCCAGAGAACCAAATGAAACGGACGGACGGGCCAAAGAAGGAAGCAACAACAACAGCCTTGACAAGCTGCCGCAGTCAGTTCTGGAAGACAAGGAGCGCAAGCCTGAGATTGACCTCAGCCCAGCAGAAATGCGCAACCGCGAAATAGCTGAAATTCAACGCGACATCAGCAAACGCAGGCGCAAGAAACTGGGCATGCTTATGGCGCGCTTGTCCTTTTTCGTTCTTTTTCCAACATTTCTGGCAGGTTGGTATTTTTACAATGTTGCCACGCCGATGTATTCTACCAAATCCGAGTTCCTGATTTTGCAGGCAGACAATCAGGGTGGCAGCGGTATTGGCGGACTTTTGTCAGGCACTCAATTCGCGACATCACAAGACAGTATTGCTGTTCAGTCATACCTCCAGTCAAAAGATGCCTTGTTGCGACTGGATAGAGATGTGGGATTCAAATCTCACTTCACACAATCAGACATCGATCCTGTTCAGAGACTGACGACAAACCCTTCGAACGAACAAGCCTATAAAACATTCAAAAAGAACGTCAAAGTCGGCTATGATCCGACCGAAGGTGTGTTGCGCATGGAAGTCATCGCTGCCGACCCGCTCGTCAGTGCCAGTTTCAGTCGCGCTCTTATTGACTACGCGGAAGACCGGGTAAATGCGCTGAGCCAGCAAAAGCGTGGCGATCAGATGGCAGAGGCACGCGCGAGTTTTGAGAATGCAGAAAGAGAACGTCGTGCAGCACAAGAGGCCCTTGTAAGTCTGCAGATACAAGGCGCAACCCTTGATCCTCAAGCCGTAATTGTCGGTTTGCGCAGTCAGATAAACACGATTGAATTGCAGCTTCTGGAAAAGGAACTGCAACTGGCGGCGCTACTGGACAATACAAGTCCAAACCAGTCTCGAGTCGAGGGTGCACGCGGCGATGTGCGTCGGCTCAATGACCAGCTTAAAGAACTCAATGCACGTATGATTGATGCAAGCCAGGGCGAAAACTCCCTGGCTCAATTGAGTGTTCGCATTCAGATGGCTCAGGCCGATCTTGCGACCCGTGACCTGTTGCTCCAATCGGCCTTGCAACAGATGGAACAAACACGGATGGAAGCAAACAGACAGGTGCGTTACCTGACCATAAGCGTAAAACCCGTGCCGCCTGAAGAGGCGAGTTACCCGCGAAAATTCGAGAATACGGTGGTGGCCTTCTTGATCTTTTCAGGTATCTACTTGATGGTATCCTTGACCGCTTCCATTCTTCGCGAACAGGTAACCTCCTAATATGACACATGTGACCGTGGGCGATCTAACGATCGGTAACGACCTGCCTTTGACGGTAATAGCGGGCCCTTGTCAGTTGGAGAGTGCAGATCATGCGCAAATGATCGCCGGGCATATGAAGGAAGCCTGTGACAAGGTTGGCGCTCAATATGTTTTCAAAGCTTCTTATGATAAAGCCAATCGCACGTCGCTGAGCGGCATACGAGGTCCAGGCATCGAAGGCGGATTGAAAGTCCTGCAATCGGTCGGCAAAAGCATTGGTGTGCCTGTGTTGACAGATGTCCACAATGAAGGTCAATGCGCGCCCGCATCGGAAGCTGTCGACATCCTGCAAATTCCTGCGTTCCTGTGCCGTCAGACCGACATGCTGCTCGCGGCAGGGAAAACCGGTGCTGCAATAAACGTGAAAAAGGGTCAATTTTTGGCCCCTTGGGAAATGCCGAACATTGTCACAAAAATCGAATCCACCGGTAACAAGCGGATCCTGCTCACGGAACGCGGCACGTCATTTGGATACAACACACTTGTAGCGGACATGCGCTCGTTGCCGCAAATGGCCCAGACCGGCTATCCCGTGGTGATGGATGCAACTCACTCTGTTCAACAACCCGGCGGCAAGGGCGGATCATCTGGCGGCCAACGCGAATTTGCTCCCGTCATGGCACGCGCCGCCGTGGCAATCGGCGTCAGTGCTGTTTTCATTGAGACACACGAAGATCCAGATAAATCGCCCTCGGACGGCCCAAACATGATTTATCTGGACAAAATGCCTGCTCTTGTTGAAACACTGATGTTGTTTGATCGACTTGCAAAAGCTGCGCCACTGGAACTTTGACCACCATTTGGCAACCCACGCTAGTCGAAGAGTTTTCGCAATAATTTGTCCTGCAAGTCATCCTTGACAGCATCCTCTGTGGATTGGCCATTCTGTTTCGTGATCCCAAGTTCATCTGTAAGTTTCTCTTTAGCCTTGTTCTCAATCTCATCCTTTTTGGCCTCCAATTCCGCATCAAATGCCGCTTCCAGATCAGGACGGATCGACACGTCTGACCAGGGTCCGATGAAGCGCACTGGGATCGACAATCCCTGGCCGCTGTTTGCCCGAAGTGCGACGGGCGTCGCCGTGTAATCGACCGTTTGCGCACCTAACCCAACAACGCCTGCGCCGGACGCCTGGTAGTTTTTCAACTGCAGGAGCAGATCATTGTTGGTGAGAACACCCGACGCGATGGTCCAGGTGGCGCCAAGACTGTCAAAAACGGTCGTCCCCTCGCCCATGTCACCCGACCGCATCAAGCGATCGAGATCAATACCCAGGATCGTTCCACGTCCAATTGACACTGAACCATCACCTGACAAGGATTTCATAATCGCATCGACAGTCATCCCCGATCCTAAAAAGCTCAGTGTTGCAGTGCCCTGGCCAGTCAAGCGATTGAGCTCGACCGCGTCGTTGAGCAAAGGTTGCATGTCTATATTCTTTGCCGACAACCCGCCTCCCACAGAAAGACCGGCGCGATTGTTGATCACGAACTCTCCTGATACATTTCCACCGTAAGCCTGTACATTCTGCAGGTTAAAAACCATCCGAGATCGTTCGTTGCGCAAAACGGCTTGGGTAACGCCGATCTTGAATTGTCCCAGATCAATACTGTCCGCTTGAAGCGCAATCTCGCCGTTGAAACTTGACAAAGCACTGGCGTCAATGGGCGTTTGGGGCCATCCACTGGTACTGGCCGCGACCGGGGTATTGCTGGATTTCGCAGAGTCGCCTGTTGAGCCTCCAGATTGAGCAGACGACGTGTCCATTTTTAAATCGAAATCACCCACATCCAATTGAGCGTTAATCTGTGGCACACCTGTAAGGTCAATATCTGCAGCACCGGAGATTTTGTTGTCGCCCAAGCCAACGACCAGATCCCGCAGTGCTAGTTTTAAGTCAGGTGTGAATGTCAAACTCGTCTTCAAGTCTGCGCGACGACCCAGATTTTCAGGCAGGTCAACGCCCGGCAATCCCAATGCCAGCAGGAATTCATCCGTGCTGCTGGTTTTCAAGGCGAGTGTTCCCGAAACAGAACCAGCGGTGCTGCCCTTACCGTCGAAGGAAACGGTGCCGGCCTCCGTGTCTACCGCAACTCGAAGTGTTTGGGTTTCACCGGCAATGAAGTTGGCAAATCCGTCCAACGCCGCATTGATTGTGACCTGCGATGCGGCGGGTTGCAGCGAGGCGCTGATTTCAGCGGTTCCCAATCTGTCCGGCCAATCCAGAGCCAGATTGACGCCGTTGAGGGATACAGGCGCGCTGCCTTCCGCGTCATAGGAAAGCGTCGCGTTTTTGATGTCCACCCTCTCGATCGTGATCGACGGGGAGGTGTTTGTTTCCTCGCTTGGTTCTGCTTCGGGCTGCGCCTGCGTTTCTGGTGAAATCGACGGGTCGGTGAATTGCCAGTTTGCGCGCCCATCGCTGAGTTGTTGCAAACGCACTGTGGGACTTTCTGCCTCAATGTTGGTTATCCGGATTTCGCCACGCAACAGTGACATGGCGTCCACACCAATCGCCACTTGCGCCGCTTGAAACATCGGGCCTTGATCAGACCAAGCAGCATTCCCCAACTCCAGTTCGCCCGCGCGCACGCCCAAGATTGGCCAGAAAGTGATACCTACGTCACCATTAATCGCAACGCTTCTGCCCGTTGCCGTGCTCAATTGTTCCGTTGCTATTCGAGCGATACGGTCCGCTGGCAACATCAGTACCAAAACAACCACGGCCACCAAAATCACGGCCACGAAAACCACCAAACGCAAAATCCATTTCACTTTGCACTCTCCCGCTTTGATCACGAGCCCTTTTCGAGGCTCTTCACTTCCACTATAGCGCAAGTCATGAGCACAAACCCACCCGATCTGCGCCCTGATTTGGCACCCAAAGCCCGCCTGAGCGACCCTGCCCGACCCGGTCAGCCCACAGTTGGCATGGTCAGCCTTGGATGTCCAAAAGCACTGGTTGACAGCGAGCGTATTCTGACACGGCTACGGGCTGAAGGGTACGGTATTTCGCCTGATTATGCAGGTGCCAATGCTGTGATCGTGAACACCTGTGGATTTCTGGACAGTGCCAAGGCGGAAAGCCTCTCTGCCATAGGCGAAGCATTGCAGGAAAATGGTCGGGTCATAGTCACCGGGTGCTTGGGCGCAGAACCAGAATATATCACAGGTGCGCATCCGAGCGTTCTGGCGGTAACCGGTCCGCACCAATATGAGCAGGTACTCGAAGCGGTGCACGACGCCGTGCCACCCAGCCCGGACCCCTTTGTTGACCTGCTCCCTGCGTCAGGCGTTAGCCTGACACCGCGCCACTTCAGTTATCTCAAGATTTCAGAAGGGTGTAACCACAAGTGCAAGTTCTGCATTATCCCGGACATGCGAGGGCGATTACAGTCGCGACCGGCACATGCTGTTCTGCGCGAAGCAGAGAAGTTGGTGGAGAATGGCGTCCGTGAATTGCTTGTCATCAGCCAGGATACATCTGCCTACGGTATTGACATCAAACATGCGACCGACCGAGGTCATCGCGCCCATATCACTGATCTCGCCCGCGATCTGGGTGGATTGGGCGTATGGGTACGTCTGCACTACGTCTATCCATACCCGCATGTACGCCAACTCATTCCGCTCATGGCGGACGGGTTGGTCTTGCCTTATCTCGATATCCCGTTTCAACATGCACATCCGGATGTGTTGCGCCGTATGGCCCGTCCGGCAGCCGCGGCAAAAACGCTGGATGAAATCGCCGCATGGCGCGCAATATGTCCTGAACTAACACTCCGTTCCACCTTTATCGTTGGCTATCCTGGCGAGACAGAGGCTGAATTCCAAACACTGCTGGATTGGATGGAGGAGGCACTATTGGACCGTGTCGGATGTTTTAAGTACGAAAACGTGGCGGGGGCGCGATCCAATGCCCTGCCCGACCATGTGCCGGATGAACTCAAGCAAGATCGCTGGGAGCGATTCATGCGCAAGGCCCAGGCAATCTCAGAAGCCAAACTGGCCAACAAAGTCGGTCAGCGTCTGGATGTGATCATTGACGAGATCGATGACGATGCCGCCACTTGCCGCACGAAGGCAGATGCGCCAGAGATCGATGGCAACCTCTTCATTGATGAGGGATTCGAAAACCTGTCGGTGGGAGACATTGTCACGGTCGAAGTGGATGAAGCTGGGGAATACGATCTTTGGGGTCGTCTGACAGGGTAAAAAGCGGCGGCGTGATCCCGCGCCAGTGGCGAATTGAATTGGGCGTGCTATTTTTTGTGCGAGGGGAAAATACCTGCGCCCTTCCAAGCCATTTCACAAGAAAGAGCCAAATTATGACGAACCTTCCAAAAATTGCGCAAAAATCGCCTTATCCTGTCGAAGTGACAGCCGGCAAATCCTATTTTTGGTGTACTTGTGGCCAGTCTTCCAAACAGCCTTTTTGCGACGGTTCGCACAAAGATACGGAGTTTGCTCCCCTGAAATACGATGCAGAAGCCGACAAAACGCTGTTTTTCTGCGGATGCAAAGCCACTGCAAAAGCGCCGCTTTGTGATGGAAGTCACTCAAAGCTCTAGCTCTGCGGCGCTCTGAACGTTAACAACAGTTGCAAATGTTCCTCTTTTGTTCTATTCAAGATCAAAGGAGGTGTATGCATGTCTTTTCAATCAAAGTTTCCTGGCCTGTTCACGCCAGAACAAGGCGCATTGCCGATAAAAGAGCCGCAACCCGTGACAAACAAGCAAATGCGGTATGCTCAGGCTATTGCGCTCAAAACCGGAACCGTTGTTCCAAAAGCGGCCGCAGCCAATCGCGCGGCGCTTTCTCAATGGATTGACACTCATCAACCCAAACCGATTGGCGGCAAGTTTTCTAACTATCCATCCTCCAAACAAGTCGAATTTGCGGAGAGGATTGCACGGGCGAAAAACAAAACCATACCGAATGCGTGTTTTCGCGACAAAATCATGATGTCCAAATGGATTGATGGCAACAAACCACGATAAAATTTCCCAATTCTGCAAGTGGAACTGTGCGAGCGCCAAACTAAGTAAGGCTTATGGAAAAAATAGACGTTCTCTATAATGCGGACTGCCCGGTGTGCCATCGCGAAATGGATCACTATGCAAAAATGAGCAAGGCACAGGAACTGCCTCTGCAGTTCGATGACTTGAATGATCCTGAAGCATTGCAGACGTGGGATGTTTCAGCTGACATGGCGGCACAGCGGCTGCATGTGCGCACGTCAGATCAACTGCTGAGCGGAATGCCTGCGTTCATCGTTTTGTGGGAGAGCTTGCCGAGATATCGATGGGTCGCGAAGGTGGTGGGCCTGCCCGGTTTGTATCAAATTGCGAATTGGGGATATGATCACATTCTAGCTCCTTTGATTTATCGCCGACATCAAAAGCGTCTTGCAAAGCAAGGTTTTCCAGCGAAAAAGCAATCAGAAGCATAATACCAGATTGCGCGCGCGTTGCAGCGCAGCATTGGCAAAACACCAATAAACTAAAAGGTTTGCGTTACAGACCGGCCACTGTACGGCGCACTATTTCGATACGTTGGCTATTGGGCGGATGCGTACCCAGGAACTTATCACCGGGATCGGGGATGCGCGTGAAAAACAGAGCACCTCTCAAAGGATCATAGCCTGCGCGCGCTGTGATAACCGTACCCAGCGCATCGGCTTCAAGTTCAAAGCTCTTGGAATAGCTTCTGGCGCCGAGCTGCGCGCCTGTGCGTTGCGCTGTTTCCACAGCCTCAGCGCCGCCGCCCAACAAAACCGCAACGCTACCAGAAATCACGGCGCCAGCAACGGCGTTTTGTTGTTGGCGCGCAATATGTCCTGCAATATGATGGGCCGCTTCATGCCCCAAAACAAAGGCCAGTTCGTCTGCATTTTGTGCGTCATTGATCAAAGCTTGTGTAAAGGCGATGATCGGTCGGCCAGAATTATCAAGCGTTTGAAACGCATTCGCCGGTTGATCCGGTCGCGGGTCGACAACGATTTTGAAGTTGCAATTTACCCGTGACGTGCGCGCGCGACATTCTCTTTCGGCCACGGGTTCCACGGTTTGAACCACCTGCGCAAATGTCTGCGTGCCGCGTGCAACCGGTTCAACCTGTGCGGTTGGCGCTGTGGAAACCGGAGGCGGAACGGTCGTGACCGTACACCCCGCGAGAACTGTGATAGCAAGACCTGTAATGAGCGATGTCCATCGCATAGAGGCGCGTCCTTTGTGGTCGAAAACTCAACGGATCTGACTTTAGCATCCTGACCAGCAGCGACCAGCCCGTTCACGCAGGTTTGTGCCTCTTGCATCATAAGTAACATGGCGTAATCTGCCGCTATGTTTACGATTGAACACGAATTTGATGCAACTGTTGTGACTTTGGTTGATGACGGCGCAGCGCCGCTGCAAGAAGATGTATGCGTACACGCAACCGAAAGCGCTATTTTGTTGAACCAATATGACCCGCGCACAGACAAAACGGTATCTATCACGCTGTCGCCCGAGCAATGGCGCGATTTGAACGCCGCGCTCAACTTGCCCGAGGGCGTCTACCGTGCGCCTTAGGCCATCTCTCTTTGTATCGCCCTACCCCCCTTTTCCCTCTCGGAGACCGTAGTTCATGAGCGTTGGCACCAATATCACTACCTATTTCGAAGGCAGTTGGCACCGCGGCGATGTGCCTATCATGCGTGCTGCGGATCACGGCAGTTGGCTGGGATCAACCGTTTTTGACGGTGCCCGTTTTTTCGCGGGACGCGCGCCCGACCTGGCACCTCACTGCGCTCGGGTGAATCGTTCGGCTGAAGCTCTGATGATCCGCCCCACCGTGACCACAGAAGACATGGTCGAAATCATACGCGAAGGTCTTAAGCACTACGGACCAGAGGACGCCGTGTATATCCGCCCGATGTACTGGGGCATTCATGGCGATACCACCGCGATTGTTCCTAGTCCGGACGCAACTGGTTTTGCCGTTAGTCTCGAACAAATACCGATGGCACCCGCCGAGGCTTCCGCAACTTTGGGGCGCACGCGGTTTCGGCGTCCGGTGCTTGAAGACAATTTGGTCAACGCCAAAGCAGGCTGTCTTTATCCCAATAATGCAAGAATGTTGTTAGAAGTACGTAACAAAGGATTCGGCAATGCGCTGGTAGCGGACGCAATGGGGAACGTCGCCGAAACCGCCACTGCAAATATTTTTATGGTAAAAGATGGCGAAGCATTTACGCCCATTGCCAATGGGACGTTTCTGGCTGGGATCACCCGTGCGCGGCATATGTCTAATATGAAGGCAGATGGAATCACGGTTCATGAAACCGTCCTCACGTTTGAGGATTTCCACCAAGCTGATGAAGTTTTTATGACCGGTAATATGTCAAAAATCACGCCTGTAACCGCGTTCGAAGAGACCCAATATCAAATGGGCCCAATAGCCCGCCGGCTGCGCGAAATGTATTGGGATTGGGCCGCGTCGGAGCCGCTTTAGTCACCCGGCTTCTGACGATCTTTCAAAGATTGAACGAATTTCACTTTCCGATGCGTTTTCCAATGCACCATCCTGAATTTGCCCGGGAGACCACAACCAACTCTCTGCTGGGTCGTGTTTCATAGCCCAATTGCCAAACATTCTGTCCTCGACGGGTTGCGAAACCAGCCTCTGGATATCCACATGCCTGTCGTCTTGGCAAATACGTTTAAAAGTCATCTCGACTTGGCTAGCGGGCCCTTCCAACAACTGCAAAAATATGTCCGACCGGCATATCAGCGCGCCCGTCACATCGCTTTGCGCGTTTCTCACACGCGACGTTGCCAGAATTGATGCCAGCATGTTCAAATCATAGCCGAATGGTCGAGATACGTAGATGAGTTGTAACATGGGCCTGTGTTTCGCCCCCCGTTTCATGCGTCACCATCGCGCTTTGTGAGCTTTGTGTCCATGGGTATTCGCGCGGAGATAGAGATTGCGCCCCTCTCAAACTAAGGTCATGATCCGGTGAAAAGGGGGATATCGTAAGATGCGGAAGTTTCTTGTGGTTCTGGACGATAGTCGCGAATGCCTGAACGCCATGCGATTTGCTGCAATGCGCGCGGCACATACAGGCGGTGGAGTTGAAATCCTCTCCGTTATTCCGCCGGACGAATTCAACCATTGGATTGGTGTCGGCGCAATGATGCGCGAAGAAGCACGCGAACGCATCGAAGTGCACTACGAAGTGTTTGCCAAATGGATGCGCGATCGTCAGGGCATCGACCCGCAACTGGTGATCCGCGAGGGCCCCCCTGTTGACGAGATTCTCACACAGATTCACGAAGATCCAGAGATTGGCGTGTTAGTGCTTGGGGCTGGCACAGGGAAACAAGGGCCAGGTCCGCTTGTGACGCAACTGACTAAGAGCGCGGGCAACCTACCGATACCCATCACCATCGTGCCCGGCGATTTGAGCAAGGAAAAGCTGGAAGCGATTACATGATCGAATAACGCCAAGCGGCAGATCAAAACCAAGATTAGAATGATTCCAAACCTTGACTTGAGCACTTTGGGTCCGCATATCTGAAACATCAACAGGAGACTGCTCATGTTCATTCAGACCGAATCTACGCCAAACCCGGCAACCTTGAAGTTTTTGCCCGGTCAAACGGTTCTCGAAATGGGTACCGCCGATTTTCCAACCGCGGACACGGCGGACAAGTCACCTTTGGCGACGCGCATTTTCGCTGTGGATGGGGTGACCGGTGTGTTTTTCGGAACAGATTTTGTAACTGTGACAAAAACCGATGCAGTCGATTGGGATCATATCAAACCTGCTCTGCTTGGCGCGATCATGGAACATTTTCAATCAGGTCAACCTGTCATCGCAGGAGATCACGCGCCTGCATCCGGTCATGCGGAACACGATGGTGAAGACGGTGTGATCGTCGATCAGATCAAGGAACTTCTCGACAGCCGTGTGCGACCCGCCGTGGCACAAGACGGGGGCGACATCACATTTCACGGGTTTGACCGAGGCGTCGTTTATCTCCACATGCAGGGCGCTTGCGCGGGATGCCCATCGTCAACATTGACGTTGAAAATGGGCATTGAAAACCTGCTGCGTCACTACATCCCGGAAGTTACCGAAGTTCGCCCTGTCGCAACATAACCCTCTGGCGTCAGTGATGTCTTCCTCTTGTCCAGCTGTAACAGGCAGGTGCTACTGCGGTAAAATGACGGTAACATCGAGCAATTCGCCTCTTGTCGTCAACTATTGTCATTGCGCTGATTGCAGGCGTCTCAGCGGCGCACCGGTAGCGGCATTTGCAGCATTTCACGAGGGATCTTTGCAGATTGAACCCGACCCCGGGGTACCTTCTTCGCATACCCCGGGTGTTGTGCGGTGGTTTTGCAAATCCTGCGGATCGCCGCTGGCCGCGCAATATGACTACCTGCCGGGTCAAATCTATGTGCCCCTGGGATTGTTGGATCAGGCTGGAGATTTTCCGCCGGTTATTCACTGCCATGCAGATGCAGCGCTCGCCTGGCTGCAGATTAATGACAATCTTGTTCGGCAGAATGGCAGCGGCAGGGATACTTTGCTTTCCTCCGACCCGTTCAGATGAAGAGCAGACAAAAGGATCAGCAGACAATTGGTCAGCCCAAGATACTGGCTTTTGATACCTCTTCTGCGCATTGCGCCGTCTGTGTTCTTTGCGGAGAAGACATCCTGGCCCAAAGCAGCGAGCCGATGACCAAAGGCCAAGCAGAAAGGCTGCTGGGACTGTGCACGGAGTTAATGAATGAAGCCGGACTGAGCTACTGCGACCTCACAGCACTTGGTGTCGGGATTGGCCCTGGCAACTTCACCGGTATTCGTATTTCCGTTTCCGCCGCGCGCGGGCTTGCCTTGGGATTGGGCGTGCCTTCCGTTGGCATCTCAAGTCTCGAAGCGCTGAGTTATGGCCATGAAACACCTTGCGCCTGCGCGGTCGATGCGCGACGTGGGCAGGTTTATTTTCAGCAGTTTGACGGTAGGGCCGTTCATGACCCAGCAATGGCACCCGCCGATAACTTGCCAGGTTTCGAAGGACCGCTCATCGGCGCAGGTGGTCAGCCTCCGGCACATCCGATAGCTGTCTCCATCGCGCATCTGACACGCGAGCGCTACCTTACCGTCAACACGCGTCCAGCGCCCCTCTATATGCGCCGGGCCGATGCTGCGCCTTCCCGCGACACGCCGCCGCTTATCCTGCCGTGACGCCCCGGGATCTGGCCCAACTTCACCGTGCGGGATTTCCGAATGCGCGCGCCTGGTCCGCAAAGGAATTCGAAGACCTGTTGCGCAGCCCACATGTCTCGCTCAAACACCAAAGTGGTGGGTTTGCGCTCATCCGCAATGTTGCGGGCGAAAGCGAGCTTCTGACGCTGGTGGTTGATCCCGCAAAGCGGAGACAGGGCATTGCGGATAGGTTGATATTGGATTGGCTGAACACGGCTCAAAGCGAATTCGCTTTTCTCGAAGTCGCAGCTGACAATACTGCCGCTCGGCACCTTTATAAAAAACACGGATTCGCGGAGACGGGTCGGCGGAAAGGTTATTATTCCCGCACACATGGCCCCGCAGTCGATGCCGTGCTTATGTCAGTTGCGTTGACCCGCTGATAAGGCCCTTAAATCACCCCCTTGCTTTGAAAAAGCGGTTGACCCTGTCGGTCAGCTAGTTGCTAATTTGATCAGGATCAGAATTAATCTGCTCATATTGGGCGACAACGGGCCGAGAACGGCGCGCAAACGCTCCAAAATCACAAACTGGGAGACACCTGAATGACCCTTATGCAAAAATTCCTTGGCGCAACCGCTGCGATGGCTCTGTTGGCTGGTGCCGCTATAGCCGAACCTGCACTGATTTTCGATCTGGGTGGCAAGTTCGACAAATCCTTCAACGAAGCGGCACATAACGGCGCATCCAGGTGGGCCGAAGAAACCGGCAGCACCTACCGTGAAATCGAACTACAATCCGAAGCGCAACGCGAGCAGGCGCTGCGCCGATTTGCTGATGCCGGCGCGAACCCCGTGATCACCATGGGATTTGCCATGGCTGACCCGCTTTCGAGCGTGGCACCAGACTATCCGGACACAAAGTTCGTGGCGATTGACGTGACCTGGCTTGATACGCCAAACATCCGCCAGATCGGATTTGCCGAACATGAGGGGTCCTACCTTGTCGGCATGCTGGCCGGCATGGCTTCAGAAAGCGGCACAGTTGGCTTCATCGGCGGCATGGACATCCCGCTGATCCGGCACTTTGGCTGCGGCTATGCGCAAGGCGTGAAGGCGGTAAAGCCAGATGCCACTGTGATTGCCAATATGACGGGCACAACACCAGCCGCCTGGAATGATCCAGTAAAAGGCTCCGAATTGACGAAAGCCCAGATCAGCCAGGGCGCGGATGTGGTTTATGCTGCTGCGGGTGGCACCGGCGTAGGTGTGCTACAAACAGCTGCAGATGAAGGCGTATTGTCGATCGGCGTGGACAGCAACCAAAACCACCTGCACCCCGGCAAGGTTCTGACCTCCATGCTGAAACGGGTGGACGTGGCCGTCTATGACGCGTTGAAAGCAGGCGATGCCCTCGAAACCGGTGTCTTCACTTTGGGCCTCGCAGAAGAAGGTGTGGGCTATGCTCTGGACGACAACAATGCGCCGCTGGTGACCAGCGAAATGCAAGCCGCCGTTGACGAAGCACGCGAAAAGATCATTTCTGGTGAATTGGAAGTTGCGTCATACTACGCAAGCGACAGCTGCCCCGCGCTGGACTTTTAAGGCAAGCTGCAACGTGAATGAAAAACGCAAGCCACACGCAACTAATGCTGTGGCTTGCGTCGGACGAAAGGGGAGTGCATGAGCGCGCAGGCACCAGCGATAGAACTCAAAGGCATTTCCAAGTCTTTTGGCCCGGTTCAAGCCAACAAAGACATTTCTATTCGAGTCATGCCGGGCACGATCCATGGGATCATTGGCGAGAACGGCGCGGGAAAATCGACACTGATGTCGATCCTTTACGGGTTCTACAAGGCCGATAAAGGCGAGATTTTTATTGCCGGCCAAAGAACCGAGATCCCCGACAGTCAGTCGGCAATAGCCGCCGGTATCGGCATGGTGTTCCAGCACTTCAAACTGGTTGAGAATTTCACAGTTCTGGAAAATATAATTCTAGGAGCGGAAGATGGACGCCTGTTGCAACCTTCGCTCGCCAAAGCCCGCAAAACATTGCTGGAACTTGAACATGAATACGGCCTGAACGTAGATCCAGATGCGGTCATCGAAGATCTTGGCGTAGGCATGCAGCAGCGCGTTGAAATTCTCAAAGCGCTCTATCGTCAGGCCGATATATTAATTCTGGATGAACCCACAGGAGTTTTGACACCGGCTGAAGCAGATCAGCTTTTTCGCATCCTCGAAAGACTGCGCGCAGAGGGAAAGACCATCATACTGATTACGCACAAGCTGCGCGAAATTATGGAAGCCACCGACACAGTCAGTGTCATGCGGCGCGGTGAAATGACCGCAACTGTCAAGACATCAGAGACTTCGCCCGCCGAGTTGGCCGAATTGATGGTGGGCCGAAAAGTCTTGTTGCGCGTAGACAAGGTGCCGGCCACGCCAGGTAAAGTCTTACTTGATATCAAAAGCTTGCGCGTCTTTGATGATTCAGGCGTTGAGCGGTTGAAAGGCATTGATCTACAGGTACGTGCCGGTGAAATACTGGGCATTGCAGGGGTGGCGGGCAACGGTCAATCCGAACTGCTCGAAGTACTGGGCGGTTATGCCGACGGGACCGGTGAAATTCGCGTTAATGGTCAACCACTGGACCTGAGCGGCAAGTACTCGGACGGTCGCTCACGCCGTGCCCGCAGCATTGCACATGTGCCCGAAGACCGACAACGCGAGGGCCTGATCATGGACTTCTCCGCTTGGGAAAACACCGCCTTTGGGTATCACCGTGATCCCGATTATCAGTCGGGCCTTTTGCTGAACAACTCCGCGATCCGTGCGGACACCGAGGCCAAGATGGATCGTTTTGACGTGCGTCCACCGAACCCGGCGCTCGCAGCAAAGAGTTTTTCCGGAGGCAACCAGCAAAAGATTGTGCTGGCGCGCGAAATTGAACGTAACCCTGATCTCTTGCTGATCGGCCAGCCCACACGCGGGGTGGACATCGGTGCAATTGAGTTCATCCACCAACAGATCGTTGCCTTACGTGACAAGGGCAAAGCTATTTTGTTGGTTTCTGTGGAGCTGGAAGAGATTCTAGCGTTGGCGGACCGTGTTGCGGTGATGTTCGACGGTCACATCATGGGAGAGCGTCAATCGGCCGAGACAGATGAGAAAGAACTTGGGCTGCTGATGGCCGGCGTGGGGAGCTGATAGATGGAAGCGATGCCAAAATGGGCAGAAGTGGTCCTTGTACCGTTGATTTCGTTGATTCTGGCGGCGCTTCTTTCCGCACTGGTCATCCTCGCCATCGGCGAAGACCCGATCGCTGCTGTAAACCTGATGGTGACCGGCGCCTTGGGCAGCACTTATGGATGGGGATACACGCTCTACTACGCGACAAATTTTCTTTTCACGGGACTAGCCGTCTCCGTCGCTTTTCACGCGGGTCTGTTTAACATTGGTGGCGAAGGCCAAGCCATGCTAGGTGGTCTGGGCGTTGCTTTGGCATGTCTACTGATCCCTTGGCCGCATTGGACAATCGCGCTGCTAGCCGCGACGCTGGCCGCGGCGCTTTTCGGCGCGGCATGGGCCGCGATCCCTGCTTTCTTGCAAGCAAAACGCGGCAGCCACATCGTGATCACAACGATCATGTTCAATTTCATCGGGGCGGCGGTGCTGAACTACGTGCTGGTCAATGTCATGCGTCCGCCCGGCAGCATGGACCCTGCAACGGCCCGCTTTCCGGAGACCGTCCATCTGCCAACGTTGCATGACATTCTGGCGCCCATTGGGATCAATTTCTCAAAGGCGGCACCTGCAAATGTTACCTTTGTCATTGCGGTATTGGCCTGTGTGCTTGTGTGGTTCCTGCTTTGGCGCACCTGGCTTGGTTATGAAATTCGCAGCTATGGCAAATCTGAACCTGCGGCAAAATATGGCGGCATCTCCCCGACTGCGATCACGATGATTGCAATGCTGATTTCAGGAGCCCTGGCTGGCATGATGGCCATCAACAACGTGATGGGTGAAGCCGAGCGCCTCGTTCTCAACGCAGTTGAAGGTGCCGGTTTCATCGGCATTGCGGTGGCCCTGATGGGGCGCAGTCACCCCCTTGGCGTGTTTCTTGCCGCCATTCTTTTTGGCTTTCTCTACCAGGGTGGTGCTGAACTGGCGCTTTGGACCAGCATACCGCGCGAATTGATTGTGGTGATCCAGGCGCTTGTTATTCTGTTCACCGGCGCGCTCGATAACATGGTGCGGATGCCGTTGGAGCGTGCATTCCTGATGATGCGTCGGGGGAACACCTGATGGATTTTCTGACGCTCGTTCAACTGCTTGACAGCACGGTTCGTCTTGCCACGCCTTTGCTGTTGGCCTGTCTGGCCGGATTGTTCTCTGAACGTGCCGGTATTTTTGACATCGGTCTAGAGGGCAAAATGCTGGCGGCGGCTTTCTTTTCGGCAGCAATAGCCGCTGTGACCGGCTCCGTCTGGATTGGCCTCTTGGCCGGGATCGCGGCTTCCATGGCCCTGAGCCTGTTGCACGGGCTGGCCTCTATTACGTTCCGTGGCAATCAACTTATCTCAGGCGTGGCGATTAACTTTCTGGCCGCCGGGCTTACCGTGTTGATTGCGCAGGATTGGTTCAGCCAAGGCGGTCGCACCCCTTCACTGATGGGCGGTGCCCGCTTTGAACCGATCACCCTGCCCTTCGCCGAGGCTTTGGGATCCGTTCCCTTCCTGGGACCAATCTACCAGGAATTGATCTCGGGTCACTCGATCCTGGTCTACATCGCTTTCGCGATGGTGCCCCTGTCATGGTGGATCTTGTTCCGCACACGCTTTGGCCTGCGCCTGCGCGCCGTTGGCGAAAACCCAGCCGCCGTGGACACCGCGGGCGTTTCAGTCATTGGAATGCGCTATGCGGCTGTTGTGATCTGTGGTCTGCTCTGCGGGATCGCGGGTGCCTATCTGTCCACCGCACTTCAGGCCGGTTTCGTCAAAGACATGTCGGCCGGGCGCGGATTCATCGCACTGGCTGCTCTGATATTTGCCAAATGGCGGCCTTGGTACGCACTCTACGCCACACTTCTTTTTGGTCTTTTTGGTGCGCTTGAAACCAGACCGGACGTCATTCAGGCCCTCTTGGGCATCAAGGTACAGGGCGCTTTGCTCGGTGCACTGCCCTATGTCATGACCGTGATCATTCTGGCCGGTTTCGTCGGTAAGGCGATTCCCCCGCGCGCAGGCGGCGAACCCTACGTCAAGGAACGTTGACCTGTTAAGACCAGTTTCCGTGATTGTATCAGTCCTAATTGCTGCATGGCAGCAAGAGGCATTGATTTTTTACCCGCCTTTGCTCTAACAGAGGTCATGCAAATCTACCTTCCTATCGCCGAAGTTTCGGTCAACGCCTTTCTGTTGCTGGGTTTGGGCGGGATTGTTGGCATCCTGTCGGGCATGTTCGGCGTTGGAGGTGGTTTCTTGATGACTCCCCTCCTGTTTATTATCGGCATTCCGCCCGCGGTAGCTGTCGCCACAGAAGCCAACCAGATCGTCGCATCGTCTTTTTCTGGAGTGTTGGCCCACCTGAAACGAAAAACGGTGGACCTCAAGATGGGCACTGTTTTGCTCATAGGCGGCCTGATTGGCGCGGCTTTGGGCGTGGTCGTCTTCAATTATCTCAAGGCGCAAGGACAAGTCGATCTGCTGGTCAAGCTTTGCTACGTGGTGTTTCTGGGTGTGATCGGCGGCTTGATGTTCATCGAAAGCCTGAATGCCATCCGCAATACCAAAGCGGGCAAAGCACCGGTACGCAAGAAGCACAACTGGATCCATGGCTTGCCCTTCAAGATGCGGTTCCGGGTTTCCGGACTCTACATATCAGTTATCCCGCCCGTTCTCGTGGGGGTAGCGGTCGGTATATTGGCAGCCATCATGGGTGTGGGCGGCGGCTTTATCATGGTGCCAGCAATGATCTATTTGCTTGGCATGCCGACCAAGGTCGTTGTCGGCACGTCGCTTTTCCAGATTATCTTTGTCACCGCATTTACAACTCTCTTGCACGCCACAACCAACTTCACCGTGGACATCGTTCTGGCGGTACTGTTGCTGGTCGGCGGTGTTATTGGTGCCCAAGTAGGCACCCGCATCGGGGTAAAAATGAAGGCGGAACAATTGCGCATTCTACTTGCCATTATGGTGCTGGTGGTGTGCGGCAAACTGGCGCTGGACCTGTTGTTGATGCCGTCGGAGCTTTACTCAATCGGTGCGGCGTCGGGGCATTGAGCATGGCCAGGCATCTCTTTTGCGCGCTCGTGGCCGCGGCACTCTGGGCATCGGCACCCACGTTGGCAGAGAACGTTGTGCTCGGTCTCAGCCAGGACAAGGTGTCGATCACAACCAATTTTGACGGCTCTGACATCCTCATTTTCGGGGCGGTGAAACGCGAAGCGGCAATTCCCGAAGGACCACCCATTCAGGTAATTGTCACCGTGGCTGGCCCCTCGACGCCCCTGACGGTTCGTCGCAAAGAGAAACGGCTTGGCATTTGGGTCAACACAGATTCGGTAGAAGTAGATCGTGCTCCCAGTTTTTACGCGGTCCAGACCAGCGGCCCCCTGAGGGAAGTTCTGAAAGACACCGAAGATCTGCGCCACAAAATTTCAGTGCCCCGTGCCATTCGTTCTGTTGGTGCGCCATCGAACATTCAGGACGCTGCGAGCTTTACCGAGGCCCTGATCCGTATTCGGAGTGCCGCTGATGTTTATCAATTGCGCGAGGGCGACGTGATTGTCAGCGAGCAGACATTGTTTCGCACAGCGGTCCGCCTGCCTGCGGCTTTGACTGAAGGCGACTACGCCACACGCATATTTCTGACCCGGGATGGCAATGTCATCTCCAGCTATGAGACCACCATCGATGTACAGAAAGTCGGTATGGAACGGTGGCTCTTTGAACTGTCGCGCGGCCAGCCTCTGCTCTACGGCATCATGTCCATCGCCATCGCCATCGCGGCAGGATGGGCGGCTTCAGCCGTTTTTCGCATCTTTCGCGCCTGATCCACGACCGCCGCGCAGGATGGTTTCAGATCGCCTTTTTACCCGCGCCCGATATAGGGCATGCGCGTGGCCATAACGGTCATGAATTGCACATTTGCCTCAGGTGGCATCTCGGCCATATGAAATACCGACCGTGCAGCATTGCTCACATCCATGGTCTCGGTGCCCGGTTGGGATTTTTTCAACTGAACCAGCAGGTCTGTCTCGGCATTGCCAATGTCGATCTGACCGCAGGCAATCCTGAAAGGACGACCATCCAGAGAGAGAGTTTTAGTCAACCCCGTCACCGCATGTTTCGTGGTGGTGTAGCACACTGAATTTGGCCGCGGCACGTAGGCGGACAATGAGCCGTTGTTGATAATCCGCCCGCCTTGAGGCTCCTGCGCGCGCATCTTGCCAAAGGCCAGCCGCGCCGCAATGAACATGCCGCCGATATTGACCTGCATGACCTGCGCCCAATCCTCCAGATCAATCTCGTCAATGGTCGCAGCAGGGCCAAAGAGACCCGCGTTGTTAAACAAGACGTCGATGTGACCAAAGGCGTCGAATGCCGCCTGCATCGCGGATGCATCGGTCACATCGGTCGGCAATGGCATCGCAGTATCATATTGATCCGCCAGCGCGTCCAATAACTCCGCCCGGCGGGCAATCAGACCCACACGCCAACCCGCATCCAGAAATACTTCGGCAGTGGCGCGTCCAATACCGGAACTGGCCCCGGTAATAATGATCGATTTCATAGCAATTCCTCCGATGGGGGTTCAACCAACGACAACGGTGCGACTGGCACGGCACGCAAATCATCGACAACAAGCGGGCCAGTTGGCATTGACAGGCGGTTGCGTACGACCCAGATCAAACGCTCCTGCGCGCGCGTGATCGCGACGTAGGCCAAACGTTTCCAAAGAGGTTGCCCCGCTTCCGAGCGCCCCATGCGTGCAGCCGCATAAAGATCAGGTGCAAAAACCTGGACCGTATCCCATTGACTTCCTTGCGCTTTGTGGATTGTCACGGCTGCCCCATGCAGGAACGTTGCCCCCATACGGGCAGCAAAAGGGATGAAGGGTTCCTCTTCATCCGGTTTCTCGATCTTGACGATCGACGCGGCAGAGACTTGTGGATCTTCTGCACCTATAACGTGCAATCGGCTAAACCCAGGTTTGCGTCCTTCACCCAGAAAGATCACCTGCGCGCCTTTAATCAAACCACGTGCTTCAAGATCCAGTCGCTTTTTGCGGTGTTTCAAGGGCAGTTCCAACCCATCGCAAATCAGAGGCTCCCCCTCCAGCAGGGAGTCTTCAGGCGCGTCATGCACTTGACGAAAGGCATTGATCAGGCGAATGCGCGTGGCATTGCGCCAGACCAATACCGGGCTGCGGGCCATCAGATCAACTTCGACCCTTTGCCCCCAAATGACACGCTCATCGCGGGCAGCGGCCTCTTCCACCATCCGCTCAAACCCTTCGAAACTCAGCTCAGGGTCACCCAGTGCATGCGCCAGATCGAGAATCGGGTTGTCCGCCTTTTGCCGGTGAATACGGTTGAGCGTCAACACGCGGCTCTTCGGCAATTTCTCAAAAACCATCGTACCGGATTGGTTGACGGGCGCGAGCTGCGCAGGGTCTCCAAAAAGTAATAGCGTCGGAAATATCTCCTTGAGATCTTCAAATTGCTTGTCATCAAGCATTGAGGATTCGTCAACAAAACCAATATCCAATGGCTCTTCGCGTCGTTTCCAGCCCGTGATGAAGTCCGACCCGCGCAGCCCGGCGGCAGCCAATGCGCCCGGGATCGATTTGTTGCTTGCATAAAAATTCGCGGCGCGATCAAGCGCCAAATCCGTCAAGCCTTCGACTTCAGGACGTTCCTCGCCACCTGTCGCCAGCCACTCGGCCAAACGCTCATATTCGGGGTCATAGACAGGGGTGTAGAGAATGCGATGAATAGTCGTCGCGGGTACACCATGCAAACGCAGCACGCTCGCAGCTTTGTTGGTCGGTGCCAGGATCGCCAAGCTGCGTTTGTGACGACGGTTACGAGATTCGTAATCACCCGAAACGACCTCGACTCCGGCATTTTCGAGCGCCCGGTAAAGCTCAGCAAGCAACAGCGTTTTACCCGATCCAGCTTTCCCCGTGACAGCCATGGCACGCGTCGCTGAGCCTTTGGGTGGTGTCAGGAGTTGCTCATCCAGATCAACACCGGCACTGCGCAAAACCTCCACTACGGTATCGTAAGCGGTAGCCTGGTCATCTGAAAAGGTGAGCGCTGTGTTGGTCATGGCGCGACCCTACTCGGGGTTCGCGCCGGGAACCAGATCAACTTGCCGCCAAACCCCATGCTGATGATGCTACGGGGAGATAGATCATGTGCTCATGCACACATTTTGAATTCAATCGGTTCTTGAACAGACGTATAGTTCCGATTGAAGGAGGCATGGAACCAAGCTTTGGACACTTCTCTGGTGATACCTACACGGGCCAAATTGCGTGCAATTGTTTTTGGTGTGATTTCCCATGTTCCAACCGCGATACGGTCGCCTGCAGCATCCATTTCCGGATCGACACCCAGGACATCCGCGTCGATGTAGCTCAAGCTGAACACACGCTCCATTTTCTCGAAAAAGACACCCACGAAGTGTTCCAACGCGAACTCATCCATCAACTCTCCTGCGGCCACGACAAGAGCAGCGGTGGCGCGACGGTCTGCATTTGGCGAGATGCAAAAGCGCGTGCATTCCCAGATGAGCGGGCTTTCAATCCTGACGCCGCCCGTCAGATGCGCAAAATGTTCGTTGACCATTGTTTGACCGACGGTTGGCATCATCCGCATGGAACCGCCGTGCGATCCATCGGGCATCTCCCAAATGATGTAGAGCGGGTTGAGCGCATCATATTGATCCATCTCATGACCATTCTCATCTACGGTTACGGCGTCCCATCCCAAACGATTGGCAAACTGTGCTGCGCGGTCACGAAACATTGTGTCACGAAGTTTAGGGAAGTTTGCGAGATCAGTACCGTAGACGTAATGCAGCATGTTGGGACTCCAGCGTTGTGTTTCAACAAACCTGAAGCATTCCTGTTAATGTTGGCTTTCTTGCCCGCGCGCACGGATTTCGCGTTTCTTACGCCACCGCGCAAGAACTGCTACATTTCGTTAACGATTTAGGCGACAATCATACCGCTGTTGATCGCTCGGGCCACGGCGTGTGTGGTGTTCAGAGCTCCGAGTTTGTGCCTTGCGGATTCAATATATACGCGAAGGGTGTGCTCCGATATTTTCATGTGGTGCGCAGCCTGTACTCGACTCAACCCTCTTGCGAGATAGGTCAAAGCGCTCAGTTCGCGCGGTGACAGTTTTCCAAGCATTTTGTCCGCACCACGTTCTTCAAACTCCAGACCCTTCTTGTTGAACTCGTACGCGATGATCATAAAATCGCGCTTGTAGTTGCGTATGAATGCGTTCCATTCTTCATCGTCTCGGGTATCGTTGATGCTCAGTACGGCATATTGGCCACTTGGTCCGCGGATTGGTATTGCCAGGCCCTGTGCGCCAACACCATGTTCCAATGCGTCTTTTAGAAACCCTCTCACCGGCTTGGGCGTCCAGTCCAGATCTTTCCAGTTTACCGGGTCAAATCGCTGGAAACAGCCCAGAACCACCGGATCGATCTTATTGTATCCTTTCTCGACATACCGCTCTGCCCATTCGGGACTGTATGTACCGGCACCGTAGTTTTCGCCTACACTGTTGACCCAGTAGTAAACTACATGCTTGACGTCATAAACGTCACGCATGCGGTAAGTGACTTTGTAGAGTAGCTCAAGCGTGTCCGCCTGTTCCAACTCCTCCAAAATCGTTTCTGCTCGATTGGTCGTCACCATCTAGGTTGCCCTGCGTTCTCTCGTGAAGGGCGGCGATCTCGGCAAGAGCAACAATTGCGGTGTCATCCAACTGCTCGGCCAATACCGGCAAGTCATTTGCGGTGGCAAATGTTTTCAAGTCCGTAAGAACGTCCAAAATCCAGTCACTTCTCATATCAGACTCGCCTTTTATAGGTTAACTTTGAATTAACACAACTATAACATGTAGAATTTTTGGTTGAAATTCGCATTTCTGTACTCCCCATAAATAGCGAGGTCAGAAAAGGTAAGTCTTTGAATCGATACATGTACACACGTATAACGGGAAACGCCCACGGCACTTTCTAGTGAATCGTGGGCGTAGGGTATGGTAACCGGCTTTAAACAAGCGTTAACGGCCGGCTTCCAATGCATCTTCGAATGTACGCAGTCCGGTTGTCGGCGATTGAACAAGCACGGACATGTTTCCAGGCTTATGCGCATTGTGCAGCATTTTCATGTGAGCTTGCGGCAAATCCGCCCAGGTGAAGACTTCTGACATACAAGGGTCCAGCCGACGTTCCAACATTAGGTTATTGGCAGCACTGGCTTGTTTGAGATGAGCAAAGTGACTGCCTTGCAGGCGCTTCTGATGCATCCACATGTAACGCACATCAAAGGTCAGGTTGAAACCGGTGGTACCCGCACAGATTACAACCATGCCGCCCTTTTTCACCACAAATGTCGAGACCGGGAAAGTCGCTTCGCCAGGATGTTCAAAAACCATGTCGACGTTCACACCTTTACCGGTAATGTCCCAGATGGCCTTGCCGAACTTGCGCGCCTCCTTGAACCACTCTGCATATTCCGGTGTGTTGACCGTGGGCAATTGACCCCAACAGTTGAAGTCTTTTCGGTTGAGCACGCCTTTTGCGCCTAGATCCATGACAAACTCGCGTTTGCTCTCGTCAGATATCACACCGATCGCGTTGGCACCTGCCGTATTAATCAACTGGATCGCGTAGGACCCAAGACCCCCGGAGGCGCCCCAAACCAAAACGTTCTGACCTGGTTTCAGATCATGCGGTTCGTGGCCGAACAGCATCCGGTAAGCGGTGGCGAGCGTCAGAGTATAGCAGGCACTTTCTTCCCAAGTCAGATGTTTTGGGCGTGGCATCAACTGTTGGCTTTGCACCCGCGTAAATTGCGCAAAGGATCCATCCGGTGTTTCATACCCCCAAATCCGCTGGGTCGGGGAGTACATCGGATCGCCGCCGTTGCATTCCTCATCATCACCATCGTCCTGGTTGCAGTGGATCACCACCTCATCGCCCACTTTCCAGCGTGTCACACGATCGCCCACGGCCCAAACAATGCCCGACGCATCCGACCCTGCGATGTGGTAAGGCTCTTTGTGGCCATCAAACGGGCTGATCGGCTGACCTAACGATGCCCAGACACCATTGTAATTGACGCCAGCTGCCATCACCAGAACCAGAACGTCCTGACTGTCGAGCACGGGGACATCGACCACTTCCTGCAGCATGGCAGAATCTGGATCACCATGCCGTTCCCTCCGAATTGCCCATGCATACATTTGCTTGGGCACATAACCCATTGGGGGCATTTCGCCCATTTCATAGAGGTCCTTTTCCGGTGCCTCATAGTGCGAGATGGTTGTATCCAGTGCCATACCAGCCTCCAGCTTTCTAAGTCATACCCATTCAAAACATGCCGCAGTGCAGAACCGAGGCGCTATTTGGCTTGGATAGGGGCATTTGCGCAATATTGCAACACATCTGGCATCATTTTTGTAATTTTATGACCGAGCGACTGCAGAAATTATGCTGCGTTCGCATCCTGGGGGAACCGGTGTGCAATGGAACGCGCGTAAAAGGCCAATACAGGCGCCTGTTCTTTGATCACCTGCCAACCTTCCGGCGTTTCCTGAACGACATTGTGTTTTTTCAACTGGACCAGCGCCTGTTCGACAGCCTGTTGCACATTTTGAGCTACCTCCGGTGGCATATGTCCTTCCACGTTCTCCGCATGTTTTTGTACCTGCAGAGTGATCTCTTGCTTCAAAATGGGCGTAGATTGTTGTGCCAAAACATGGGCAACAAGTGGCACGGCCAGAACTGGCATGACTTCTTCTATCCGCGCCATTAGATTTTCGGCCAGATCTTCTACCGCCCGTTCCGGCCCAAAACTGCGCAGGGAGATCGGTTCGCCAAAAACAACTGCCGCCGTACCAAAACGTGTGATCCGCCCGCGCAACCCTTGCCAAAACTTGCTCACGATAAAGCGCACCACAACCGAAATGCGCGCGCCGAAACGCCGGTCCCCCCGCGCAGCCGCGGCAATCAAAACACGATCCTCCAGCACGCGGTCATAGTTGATTGCTACCGGAACAAAGACAAAATCTCGCCCCTCCGGATCAAATCCTTCCAGCACGTAAGTCAGTAACCCCATCCTAGGAGGCATCAGCTTGCCGTTCAGGCTCAACCCGCCTTCGGGAAAGATCGCCTGCGCCACGCCGCCTGCGGTCGCCATCTGAACGTAGCGGGCAAGCACCTTTCGATATAGCCCCCCACGCGACATGCGCCTTATGAAATAGGCCCCCATCATCCGGATCAGGCGGCTCAACGGCCAGACTCGCGCCCATTCACCGACAGCGTAGGACAAGGCAGAAGTGCGCGCCGCAAGGTAAGTCACGAGAACATAGTCCATGTTCGAGCGGTGGTTCATTATGAAAACAACCGTGGCATCCTTGGCAATACCATGGATCACCGCGTTGTTGCCGGGTCCTGTCCAGACCGTATAAATCGAATTGACGAGAACACGCGCCATGCGCGTGCCCAAACCAAAATAGGTAAAAGCGCTGAAGCTTGGTACGATCTCGCGCGCGTAGGCACGGGCGCGTTCGAAAGCCACGTTTTCCGGCACTTTGTTGTGTTTGGCGTGGTTGACAATTTCTCGGGTGACCTCTGGGTCGTAGATCAAACGTTGGATCATGTCATAACGGCGCGCCAATTTGAACGGCTCAATCGGGCGGGTCAGGCGCGTGTTCAACCGAGTCACCGCGCGTTCCAGTCGGCGCCGGAAAAACCAGCGCACAGAAGGAAACAGGAAATGCGACGCAAAAGTCACGGCAGCAAAGAGCACGATAAGCACAAAGAGCCAGAGCGGGATTTCTACGACCTGCGTCATGCGCCAACCCTTGCAGGACCAACAGCCAAGAACAATATTAAATAAATGGACTACTATATATCAATGGGGATTCAGCAGGACGAACACAGCACAATTGCAACACTCTATTGGCAAGCCTTCGGGTTCAAACTAGGGCGCGTTCTGGGACCGGATGCACGTGCCCAAACGTTCCTGTGCAACGTTTTGGACCCCGATTTTGCTTGGGTTGCGCGAAACAACGGGGATAAAATAATAGGAATCGCCGGTTTCAAAACTGCTCAGGGTGCGCTTGTGGGCGGCGACTACGCTGACCTCAAGGACGTATATGGCGCCTGGGGCGGTCTGTGGCGCGGGCTTTTGTTGTCTGTCCTTGAGCGCGACCTTGACCCCGATGTATTGATGATGGATGGCATCTGCGTCGACGAAACCGCCCGTGGACAAGGGGTCGGCACGGCTTTGTTGGATGCGATCAAAAACCACGCAAGCGCGCTGGGGAAAAACGGTGTGCGGCTCGATGTCATTGATACCAATCCGCGCGCCAAGTCCCTCTACATGCGGCGCGGCTTTGAAACGCAAAAGATCGAAACCACCGGACCGTTTCGCTATGTTTTTCGTTTTAAGGAGGCAACCCAGATGCTCTGGCGCACAGACAAAAATTAACCATCTTCGCCGCAATGCAGCGAATTGACACCAGCATAATGTTTCAAGTAATAACCTCTCAGCGAAATATAATTACCGATACTGATTCACGAGGTCCGTATGACAGACGCCGTTAAAGATCGCCCCTGGTTAATCCGCACTTACGCCGGGCATTCGACCGCACAAGCCTCAAATGCGCTCTATCGATCGAACCTCGCCAAAGGGCAAACCGGGCTCTCCGTTGCCTTCGATCTGCCAACACAGACTGGTTATGACAGCGACCATATTCTGGCGCGCGGTGAAGTCGGCAAAGTCGGTGTACCGGTCAGCCACCTAGGCGATATGCGCACATTGTTTGACGAAATTCCGCTGGACCAGATGAACACCTCGATGACGATCAACGCGACCGCCCCGTGGTTGCTGGCGCTCTATATCGCGGTGGCCGAAGAACAGGGCGCGGATGTCTCCGCATTGCAGGGCACCGTCCAAAACGACCTGATCAAAGAATACCTGAGCCGTGGCACCTACATCTGTCCCCCTGCGCCAAGCCTTAGGATGATCGCGGATGTGGCGGAATACTGTTACACGAACGTGCCCAAATGGAACCCGATGAATGTCTGTTCCTACCACTTGCAAGAAGCGGGAGCGACGCCGGAACAGGAACTGGCGTTCGCGCTCGCCACAGCCACTGCTGTGCTGGATGCGTTAAAACCACGTGTGCCGGCAGAAGATTTCCCCGCCCTGGTGGGACGTATTTCGTTTTTCGTGAACGCCGGCATCCGTTTTGTAACCGAAATGTGCAAGATGCGCGCCTTTGTCGATCTCTGGGATGAGATCTGCCAGGAGCGCTACGGGGTTGAAGACCCGAAATTCCGCCGTTTCCGCTATGGCGTGCAGGTAAACAGTCTCGGGTTGACGGAACAACAGCCTGAAAACAACGTCTACCGCATTCTGATCGAAATGCTGGCTGTGACACTTTCAAAAAAAGCCCGCGCCCGCGCCGTGCAACTGCCCGCGTGGAACGAAGCACTTGGGCTGCCCCGCCCGTGGGATCAGCAATGGTCCATGCGGATGCAACAGATCATGGCCTATGAAACCGATTTGCTGGAATTCGATGACCTTTTTGACGGCAACCCGGCCGTGGATGCCAAGGTTGAAGCTCTGAAAGAAGGCGCGCGCCATGAATTGGCGGGACTTGACGGCATGGGCGGCGCGATCGAGGCCATCGACTATATGAAAGCGCGTCTGGTGGACAGCAACGCCGACAGGCTTGGCCGCATTGAGGCGGGCGAAACAATCGTTGTCGGCGTCAATAAATGGACACAGGGCGAACCCTCGCCTCTGATGACCGGCGATGGGGGCATCATGGTGGTCGACCCGGCGGTAGAGGCGGAACAAATCTCGCGTCTGGACGCCTGGCGCGACGCGCGCTCCTCCGACGCGGTCAAAAAAGCGCTGGCCGATCTGCGCGCAGCCGCCGCTGAGGGCCGTAACGTGATGGAACCTTCGATCGCAGCGGCCAAAGCCGGTGTCACAACCGGCGAATGGGCTGCTCAAATGCGTGCAGTACACGGCGAATATCGCGGCCCAACCGGTGTCTCTGGTGCACGGTCGAACAAGACGGAAGGTCTGGATGACTTGCGCGCGGCGGTGGACACCGTCAGCGACAAGCTGGGACGCCGCCTGAAATTTCTGGTCGGCAAACCGGGGCTTGATGGCCATTCCAATGGCGCTGAGCAGATTGCGGTACGCGCGCGCGATTGCGGTATGGACATCGCCTACGAAGGCATCCGCCTTACCCCGGCCGAAATCGTCGCCGCCGCTCAGGAAGATGACGCCCATGTTGTAGGTCTTTCGATCTTGTCAGGTAGCCACATTCCCCTAGTCGAAGATCTGATGCAACAGATGCATGCGGCAGGCCTTGGCAATATTCCGGTCATCGTGGGCGGGATCATTCCGGATGACGACGCAGAACGGCTCCGCGCCATGGGTGTTGACCGGGTCTACACGCCAAAGGACTTTGAGTTGAACACCATCATGATGGACATTGTCACCCTCGCCGATCCAAAGGCCGTCGCTGCCGAATAATCGCGGAAGGAACGGCCGCCTCTTTTCCCTTGTTCCTTTGGTGCGCCGCAGGCAAGTTGTGCGCGACAAAAAAGGGAACTCATAAATGACCATCCATATTGGTGCTGCCCCCGGTGACATTGCTGAAACCGTTCTGATGCCAGGCGACCCGTATCGGGCGCGATGGGCTGCAGAGACCTTTCTGGATGGTGCCAAGCTGGTCAATGATGTGCGCGGCATGCTGGGGTTTACAGGCATATACAAGGGAAATCGCGTCACGATCCAGGGGTCGGGTATGGGGATGCCGTCGCTGTCGATTTACGCAAACGAATTGATCTCGCAGTACAATGCCCAAACCCTGATCCGCATCGGGTCCTGTGGCGGAATGCAGGCCCATGTGGCCGTGCGTGATGTCGTCGTCGCGATGTCTGCCACCACCATCACGTCGCCCTCCTCCGGCATTTTCAGAGAGGTGAATTACGCCCCCACAGCCAATTTCGACTTACTGGTTGCGGCGGTCGCAGCGGCCAAGGCAAGGGGGACAACAACACATGTGGGCGGCATTTATTCCTCGGACGTGTTCTATGCCGAGCGCCCGGATCTCGACGAGCAAATGGTCCGGCACGGCATTTTGGGCGTCGAAATGGAAGCCGCTGAGCTCTACACGCTGGCCGCACGCCATGGGCGGCGCGCGCTAGCGGTCTTGACGGTGAGCGACCATTTGCAAACAGGCGAAGCACTGCCCGCAGAAGACCGCGAAAAGACTTTTGGCGACATGGTGGAAATCGCGCTTGAAGCCGCCTTTGCGTGAGGCTCAATCGCCATGAGTTCGGTCATAGCTGGTCGGCGCAGGAGGGGTCCAACCTGACAAAGCGTCAGGTTTGGGCGAAAAAATCTCGACCAAGAGCGGATGGCAAGCCGCTGCATCGCTTGAGTGTTCAGACGAACAATCGCCGCCAGGACAAGCACTGAGATTGCCCAACAGATCGATTTCCGCGAAAAATTCCAGATAGTCGCCCGGGCGCACCGGTGAGGCTTTCATGAAGTACTGGCCAGTATCGCGCGTGAACCCCGTACACATGAAAACATTGAGCACGTCATGCACATAGGTCTCAGCGGCATCACGTGGGAGATCAAGGTGATGCGCCAACGAGCGAGTCAGGTTTGAATGACAACAATGATGATACTGCGCACCTCCGGACAGCAATGCGTGAGTGTAGGGATCGCAGCGCGTCCCAATGACATCGTGTACGGAGCCCCCAAAGGCGTCTATCCCATACCAGTCCAAAGTATCATGAGTTATCGTTGCCATCGGACGCAAAAACGGAAAGCAGGACCACATTCGGTGCCCTGTCGTGATATGCGTGCCGTGCAAGGCCCTTGTCTTTCCCGAAAAAAATTTCTCAGACAGATCATTGGCATTGTGGAGGTTCAGATCACCGACCTGTGAGCCCTCGACGCTCGATATGCGAAAAAAATGCCCGGCAGGAACGGAAAAACAACGCGCGCCCCGAGCAGGCACAAGACATTCATCTGTCTTGGTGAGATCGCGGCGCACGTCACTATACAGCGACATATCCGGCGTAGGCAGAGTTTCCACCGGATAACAAATCACAGGTTGGATCGCGCGCCGCGCGTCAGCGTCGTCAGGTTTCATTGGCCCTCGCAAAATTGATGTCGGTGCACCCCACCAGTCATTTAGTAACGAAACACAACGCACTGCAAGGGGCCGCGGTTTGCCCGCCGGGTTCCCAGTGGGTAATGGACCAGTGCAACGAGTGGACGTCCCGAAGCATTGATGCCGGGATCAGTTCTCAATCGAGTCGCTGAAACCGTTGCCTTGTGCAATCATGTTCCAGAAACAACAAGCGCCGCATCTTTTCGCAAAGGCGCGGCGCACTGAAATTTGCCTTTTGGTGACTGGCGTTCAAACTCGCCGCTCGACCATCATCTTTTTGATGTTCGCAATCGCTTCCGCCGGATTCAGTCCCTTGGGACAGGTTTTTGCGCAGTTCATGATCGTGTGGCACCGATACAGCTTGAACGGATCTTCCAGATCATCCAGTCGTTCGCCTGTGGCCTCGTCCCGGCTGTCTATGATCCAGCGATAGGCGTGTAGCAAAGCGGCGGGTCCAAGATAGCGGTCGCCGTTCCACCAGTAACTCGGGCAGGATGTGGAACAGGACGCACACATCACACATTCATATAGCCCATCCAGCTTTTTACGGTCCTCAATGGACTGTTTCCATTCTTTGGCAGGACGGTTCGTCTTGGTCTCCAACCACGGCATGATCGAGGCCTGCTGCGCATAGAAATGAGTCAAATCCGGGCTAAGATCCTTGACCACAGGCATATGGGGCAGCGGGTAGATTTTGATATCCCCTTTAACCTCGTCCATCCCGTAGATGCAGGCGAGCGTGTTGATCCCGTCGATATTCATGGCGCAGGAACCGCAAATACCCTCGCGGCAGGACCGCCGGAACGTCAGCGTCGGGTCTATTTCGTTTTTGATCTTGATCAGCGCGTCCAGAATCATCGGACCACATGTATCCAGATCAACAAAATAGGTATCGACACTCGGGTTTTCGCCGTCATCAGGGTTCCACCGATAAATGGAAAACTTCTTGAGGTTGTTCGCCCCATCCGGCTTGGGCCAGGTTTTGCCCTTCGTCATGCGGGAATTTTTTGGCAGCGTCAGTTGAACCATGTCCGGTCTCCTGTCTGATCTAAAGGGTTGCGAGGGCGGCAGGAGCTGCGGCGCGCAGGCATGATTGAGTTTCCGGACGGGACAAAACCGTCCTTATGGTATCTGCGGTATTTTCATCCGCGCCGGTCACCGCATCCGCGGCCAAGGATTGCACCTCACTGGCATCCGCATTGTCGATAACGCAATCAGTGAACGGCTGAAACAGCTGTTTTGGCACCTGTGGGAAATACACAGCAAGGGCTTCCGGCATAACGGTCTTCGCCGCATTCCGCCCTGCCGTATCGGTCGCCTGTTGCACTTCGACGCAGGCAGTGAGAGTCAGCGCGAAGAGTATCAATAAAAAAGCACGCATACCTATCAGTCTCTCCTTGTGTTTGCTTTGCGAACCAATCCAAGAAAAGGGCTTAACTCGCATTTGTCTTCTGATCGGCCGGGATTAAAACCATGCGCTGGCAAATGAAAAACCCTTCCAGATGATACGCAACAGCCCATTGTCGCCCTCGCATCAACCAAGTTACGAAAGTTTACTCATAGAGCAGTCAATAAATGCTCTTTCAACGGCGGGCGCGGGGCGGCTACCGCGTGGGATCGTGATCTTGATTGTGTCCTTCTTACGACCGGCGTTCATAGCGATGGGCACACCAGTCATACCGTCTGTCGATTTCATGCATTCCGTCGTGACCTGATCAACCTTCGTAAATGAACCCGGCAGGTCGTAAGAACCATCCGCACTTACAGTATCGGGCATAGGTTCTTCTGCAGGTTGTGCAGGTGTGTCATATACCCCAGATGCTGTTTCGGTTGTCGATTGGCATGCCGATATGAGCAAGCCAATCGAGAGCGCTGTCATAGCTTTGGAAAAGCTATACATCAAAATGTCCTTTTCTTCGGGGCGATCTTCTTGGGGTCGATGCCACCGTCATTATGGCTGGTCAGGGGCTGTTCGTGCACGCCACGATAGCCCAGCGTGGCCTTGCTGCCCTTAAACCAGATCAGCGAATGTTTGCGCCAATCTTTATCGTCCCGATCTGGATAGTCCTCGTGTGCATGCGCGCCCCGGCTTTCTTTGCGCGCCTCGGCACCGGTGATGGTCGCCACAGCATTCGGGATCAGGTTCGCCAATTCCAGTGTTTCCATCAAATCCGAGTTCCACACCAGGCTACGGTCTGTCACGCTGACATCCGTCCATTTGCCAGCCACCTCATCCATGGCTTTCTTTCCTTCCGCCAGCGTCTCGTTGGCCCGGAATACCGCCGCGTCTTTTTGCATGGTTTGCTGCATCTCGAGGCGCAGCGCCGCAGTTGGCATATGACCTTTGGCGTAGCGCGTCTTGTCGAACCGATCGAGCGCAGCCTGTACAGAAGCCGCGTTTGGCGTCGGAACGGCGCTTTCGGGGTTCACAACCTTACCCGCACGGATCGCCGCAGCACGGCCAAAGACCACGAGGTCAATCAATGAATTGGACCCCAAACGGTTGGCCCCATGCACGGATGCGCATCCAGCTTCACCCACGGCCATCAACCCGGGCGACACGCGATCGGGATCGTCTTTTGTGGGTGCCAGTACCTCGCCCCAATAATTCGTAGGTATGCCGCCCATGTTATAATGCACCGTCGGCAAAACCGGGATCGGTTCCTTGTTGAGGTTCACACCGGCAAAAATGCGCGCGGATTCAGAGATGCCCGGAAGCCGCAGTTGCAAGGTCTCCGGCGGCAGGTGGTTGAGGTTCAGATGGATGTGGTCGCCGTCTTTACCAACACCGCGTCCCTCGCGGATTTCCATGGTCATGCAGCGCGATACATAGTCGCGCGGGGCCAGGTCCTTATACTGGGGGGCATAACGCTCCATGAACCGCTCGCCTGCGGAGTTGGTCAAAGAACCGCCTTCGCCGGGGGCCCCTTCGGTGATCAGGCAACCAGCGCCATAAATTCCGGTGGGATGGAACTGGACAAACTCCATGTCCTGCAACGGCAGTCCGGCGCGCGCCGTCATCCCGCCGCCATCTCCAGTGCAGGTATGTGCCGAAGTTGCGGAGAAGTAGGCACGGCCATAGCCACCCGTCGCCAGCACGACCATTTTGGACGAAAAGAGATGCAAGGTGCCCTCGTCCAGCTTCCAGCAGAGCACACCCTGACAGATACCATCCTCAGACATGATCAGGTCGAGTGCGAAATACTCAATATAAAATTCCGCGTTGTTCTTCAGGGACTGGCCGTAAAGCGTGTGCAGGATCGCGTGCCCGGTGCGGTCGGCTGCAGCACAGGTGCGCTGCACGGCGGGGCCTTCGCCAAATTCGGTTGTATGCCCACCAAAGGGGCGCTGGTAGATCTTGCCCTCTTCAGTTCGCGAAAACGGTACCCCGTAATGCTCCAATTCGTATACCGCTTTGGGTGCTTCGCGCGCCAGGTATTCCATGGCGTCGGTGTCCCCCAGCCAATCGGATCCCTTGACCGTATCATACATGTGCCACTGCCAGTTATCCGGCCCCATGTTCGACAGCGACGCCGCAATGCCGCCCTGTGCCGCAACCGTGTGCGAGCGGGTCGGGAATACCTTTGTGACGCAGGCTGTGCGAAGACCTTGCTCTGCCATCCCCAGCGTGGCACGCAAACCGGCCCCGCCGGCACCGATCACGACAACGTCGTATTCATGTGTTTCATATTCATATGCAGCCATGGATGTTTCTCCTGGTCTCTATTAGGGGCGCAAGCAGAAGTTGCGCGTGGTTCTGTTCAAAGAGCGAGGCGCACAATTGCGTAAAGCCCAACAGCCATCGCGGCATAGGACACGCAGGTCATGGCGATGATCGCAACTTTCTGAGCCAAGCCATGAACGTAGTCCTCGATCAAGGCCTGAACGCCACTGGCAAAATGCTTAAACGTGACGATGATGGTCAGTCCCGCAACAACCGCAGGGAACGGACGATTGAAATAGGCTGTGACTTCCTCATAAGGCGCTCCGAGCATGGACCCGAAGGTAAACACAAACAGCGGGATCAGGATCAGCAATGCGCCGGAACTGACGGTCATAGCCCAGTGGTGCTCTGTGCCCGTTTTGGCGGACCCCATGCCGGTGGCGCGCTTTCTATCTGTCAAATAGCTCATATCAGTCCCCTAAATCACGACAATGGTCAATAATGTCAGGACGACAGAACCACCAATGACGGCGTAACCGAGTTTGTAAGCAGTCTCCAGATCGAGCCCTATGCCCTGATCCCAGATCAGGTGCCGCACACCGGCCAGCGTATGATACCACAATCCCCAGAGCGACAGAGTCATCACCAGATCGCCAAACCAGCTAGTCAGCACCCCATCAGCCAGTGCAAAATATTCCGGCGAAGTCGCCGCCGCCAAAAACCACCATACAACCAAAAGCGATGAGACCAGCAGAGCGTTGCCCGTGATCCGCGTCAAAATCGAGGTCATCGACGTCAGTTGCGGGCGATAAATCGAAATATGCGGCGACAAGGGGCGATTGCCCCGATTGACATCAGCCATAATAGATTCCTTTTGTTCCCTGACTTGTTTTTAAACTTTATTGCACCTGTGTCACGTACTCGAACCAAGTTGAGGCGCGGTTAATTGGCGCGGGCCATAGAATTTTTCCGTATTTGTCGCTTTTGTGATCACACTAAACAAGCGCGTGATCACATTATTTGAGACGGCTCAATTGCCGTGTTGTCTCCCGCTGCAGCTTTCGGCGGATCTGAGCGGGATAATCCTCAAAGCCATTGGCAGTTATGACAAATGCGCCCTCCCCCCAGATCAGGTTTTCATAAAACCAACCTGTCAGGTCCTCGTCATCTGTTTCGATCGCCAAGGCGTTTACGGTGACGCCCATCTCGGCCAAGGCCGCGTGGCGTTCCGTTGGCATCACGCCTTCGTTTGAAATACCATCGCCCGAAACGTCAATCACCTTTCTTTTACAGAAGGCAACAGCGTCAAGCGCGTCTTCGGCGGCAATCAGAGCTTCACCGATGGCGGTAGAATAATTGCGCCACACGCGACGGCTCGAGGCGATATCATCGGCAAGCAATTCAACGTCTTCCCCGGAGGAGATAGCGCGCCACGGGATGGTCTGTCGCTGCCGCGACGTACCAGTCCATTGGATCAAGCTCACTTGAGCTTCCTGTTCGATCAAGGCCTCAACCACCAGCCCGTCCCGAAGTGCCGCCGCCAGCCCCTGCATCTGGATGTCGTACTCGCGCTGATCCACGGATCCTGACACATCTACCGCCAACACCAAGGCCAACTGGCAAGCCGATGCGACCCGAACACCGCACAGCATCGCCGCACTCATTGCAATCAACCGCATCATGCGACCAGATTACGCAAGCGCCACGGCATTCCCAGTAGAATTCGTCAGATCGACTTCAAAAGTCCGCTATTTCGCGCAGGAAGGCGTCCAGTTCGGTGCAAATGATCACATCACGGGTATTCGGATCGTAAAAGGCGTTCACCTCGTCACAGGCTTCGATTTTGACGGTGAGAGTTTCGGGCAATTCGAAATCCATATTGAGTTCGGCCACTTCGTCCGCCATCAAATCATCGATAAAACCACCATCACCCTCGACAAAAACCAGACTATTGCCCTGCCCATCCGCAGAAATATCCTCCAGAACTGGCCCCCAACTGTCATTGGCCAGCTCAAATTCTTCTTCGCAGGTTTCGATGCGCTCCTCTGGCAAGTCAAGTTCCAACGTCATGTCTTCGCGCGCGTCCGGGTTTGCGCCGTAAAACAGACAGATCATCGTGTAATAGCGTTGCAGATCGGGACCATGAACATCCCACAACGCAGGCTCGTAGGTTTCTGACTCATTCAGGAACCCAAAGGCGGCGTCGTAAATGATCGCCGAGGCAGTTTCTTCATCATAGAGTGAATCAATCAGCAGAACGCTCAGAACATCCGCAGCGTCCTCCTCCTGTCCAAAGACCGGCAACTGCAGAATGTCGATCAGCGCATGGCCAAACTCATGGTAGGCGATTGCCAGAACATTCGATGCCACAAAATCGTCGGTGCGCGTCTGGGCCGCCCCGGGTGACTGGACCAACAGCCAACTGGCCATCAGGCCAAAAACAAATGCTCTCACAGGACGCTCCCCTTCGCGGCGGTCAAATCACAACGGAACGAGTGCCCAATAATCAAGATCGAGCAGGACATCAGGCAAGTACTTCCCATCCTCCCCTTTCAACATAAACGGCGCTCCGCCTTTTGTCGCCACCAATCGCAGACGCAGCGCGCCAACACCCGGTGCGCCGGTTTCCGCTTTGTCCAGCACCTCCGACCACGCCCGGACCGTATCCCCGGCAAGGCAAGGGTTCGCATGGGCACCGCCGTTTAAACCCACGACCATCTGTGCGTTTGCCAACCCGTTGAAGCTAAGGCTGCGCGCCATTGAAATCACATGACCACCATAGATCAGGCGCGACCCATCCGGGCGCGCAGAGGTATCAAAATGCACCTTGGACGTGTTCTGCCACAGGCGCGTGGCCATCATGTGCTCTGCTTCTTCAACGGTCACACCGTCAACGTGGTCGATCTGCTCGCCCACGACATAGTCGCCCCAGCGATGCGACTCCCCGGCCAAAGTGAAATCATAACTGCTGAAATCGAGACCTTTGGGAATGACCAGATCGCGCGCCTGCACAGCCCCCGGCAACTCCGGCACAACATTTTCTGGCGCCGACGCGGAAATGTCGCCTTTGCGCACCATCACCCAACGCACATATTCCAATACGGTTTCGTCGTGCTGGTTCAACCCTGTAGTCCGCACCCAGACCACACCGGTCTTGCCGTTGGAATTCTCCTTGATGCCGATCACTTCCGAGATCGATCTCAGCGTATCGCCCGGCCAGACCGGCGTGATCCAGCGGCCTTGTGCATAGCCCAGATTAGCAACCGCGTTCAGCGACACATCCGGCACAGTTTTGCCAAAAACCACGTGGAACGCGATCATGTCGTCCAGCGGGCTGAACGGCAGACCACAGCTTTGCGCGAACTGATCCGAGGAATAGAGCGCATGCCGCGCCGGGTAGAGCATATGATACAGCGCGCGCTCGCCCATTTTCACGGTGCGAGGTACGGCGTGATGGATTGTCTGACCTACGGCATAATCTTCAAAAAACCGGCCGGCGTTGGTTTTGGCGCCCATCAATGCGCACTCAGTTTCGTATCAGATATATAGGTACCTTCGGCGGTCTTGATGACCGCCTGACCACAACGCATGACGCCCGATGCCTGATCAAAAGTCTGGGTCGGGTTGCCATAAAGCTCCCACCCTGCGTTCAGGGCTTCAGTGACTTTATGACAAAAGGCAGAAGTGTCTTCTTCTGACAGAAAACGATATAGTTTCATGCGTTTCTCCGGAACATTCAAGCGGGAAAAGGCCAGACACCCAGCCAGATATGAACGGCACCTACAATGCCATAAAGAACGAGGGTGATGACAGCGAGCCTGATCCAGGTGGCTTTGCCCGCGGGTTCAGGCGGGGTCCAGTCAGGTTCCGCCCGATTGATCAAAATCGCTGCGCCGACCGCCCAGCCCAATAATCCACCAAAGAGCAAGACCGATGCCAGATCCCCGTTCACCAGCAAGTGCGCAAAAGCCCAGATCTTGAAACCGATCAGTTGCGGATGCCGTAGTTTCGTCGCGGGCCAGGCTTTTGCCCCCTTCGCCGCGCTCGATCCAAAGGTCCAAAGCGCAAACAGCATGAGTGTGTTGTTGATGTGCATCATGAAAGACGGCGGGTTCCACACAGGTATGAAATCCGCAGCGCGGTACCCGATGATCATCAGGATCAAACTCGCAACAAGTCCGATGGTGGCGTAAAGTTTGCCCTTCTCGCCCATGGCAGCGCGGCGCTCGGGCGCCAGACGTTTGAAATAATGTGCGGCAAACCACAGGATCAGTCCGGCAATTAAAAGGGCCATTGGGTTACTCCATGCCTAGGCTGTCTATTGCGTCTAACTTTGCCAGTGTTTTACGAGCCGTTGCAACATGAAGATTTTCCACGATCCGCCCATCGACCACTGCAACCGCCTGACCGTTGGCCAATGCCTGATCATAAGCGGCAATCTGACGGCGCGCCAAATCGATGTCATCAAGTGACGGCGAAAATGCAGCGTTGGCGACATCAAGTTGCGCGGGGTGGATCAATGTCTTGCCGTCAAACCCCATATCGCACCCCTGCTCACACTCCAGCGCCAACCCCGCGTCATCGCGGAAGGCGTTGTAAACACCGTCGACAATTGCAATGCCATGAGCTTTCGCCGCAATCAGGCACAGCCCCAACCCGGTCATCAGCGGCATTCGGTCTGCGCGGAACCGCGTGCCCATGTCTTTGGCCAGATCATTTGTCCCCATGACCATGGCCTGGCACCGAGGAAGGGCGGCAATCTCAGCCGCGGCGAGCATGCCCATGGGCGATTCCATCATGACCCAAATCGGCATGTCCCCGGTTATCTTTTCCAGAGCTTCCAGGTCTTCGGGTCGGTTAACCTTTGGCAGCAAAACCGCATCAACTGGCATTTTTGCCACCGCCTTTGCATCCTCTGCCCCCCAAATCGTGGAAAGGTCGTTAATGCGCACAATTGTCATACGCGCACCATATCCACCTTCATTCAAGGCCTGCCCGAGCAGGTCGCGCGCATTGGTTTTTTCGTCCGGTGCTACAGCGTCTTCGAGGTCAAAAATGATTGCATCTGTCGGAAGTTGCCGGGCTTTTTCCAAAGCGCGCGGCTTTGAACCCGGAATATACAGGACAGAACGAAGCGGACGTGACAAGGTTTTCATCTATGACTTCCAACTAAGAGGTATGGGTTACAAAGTTGCGCGGAATGGGGCATTTTTTGAAAGAAAATTCAAGACAAAAAATGCCGCAATGCAGCAAGAATAAAATTCAAGATATTCCGTGCGCACCATTAACCAATATTTCAACCCTACACCGGATGCTGAACGGGTCGAATATCGTGGCAGCAAGTTGCTTCAGCAAGGCCGTTGAAAGTGGAATAGGCTTCGATATTGCAGACGCTTATATTGAACCGGGGCCGCCCGGTCATCGCCGGGCAACCGGCCCGGCCAGATGACAGCGGGTGCCGCCTTTGACACGAAGGCAGACACATTATGACTCGCATGACCAAAATGTTGCATTTGGGCGCATTGAGCGCTGCAGCCGCGCTGTATATCGCTTCCAGTACCGACGCCGCTGCTCAGAATGCACGCAATTGCGCACCGCGCGACGCGGTTGTTGATCGTCTTGCCGATGGATATGGCGAGACCCGTCAATCCATGGGCCTTGGCGCAAACAACGCTGTGATCGAAGTTTTTGCATCCGATGAAACGGGTTCCTGGACGATCACTGTTACGACGCCAAACGGCCTGACATGTCTGGTTGCCTCCGGACAGTCGTTTGAAACCCTGGCGGAAGCCTTGCCTGCAAAAGGCAACGACGCCTAGTTTTCACGCACCACGACTGTTGCGGAGTCGCACAGTTCAGTGAGTTTGCCTGACCGCCCGAAACACGGGCTGCAGGCCCTCCCCCCTCACGCCAAGCCATCCCAGATGAGCTTGATCCCTGTGATACTCAAAAGCACATAGGTCAGAGCAAAGAAAATTCTCTCTGGCACGGCATGGTGCGCTCGAACACCCAGCCAGGCGCCAAACAGCGCCAGCGGCGCCAACATCAGATTTGCGGCAGCCGTCTGCATCGTGAACATGCCCAGATAGGCATAGGGTATGGCTTTGGCGATATTGATGAACCAAAACACCAAAACCGTTGTTGCCTGATACTCGGTTTTTGTCGTGTTTTTCGACAGCAGATAGATCGCAGCCGGCGGGCCTCCGGCATGGCTGACAAAACTGGTAAAGCCCGCAACTGCGCCCGCAATGCCACCAACCCACGCCGGAAATTCCTTTCCCGAACGGTTTCCCAGAACTTTGTGTTTGGTCAGTTGCCAGACAACAAAAGCGACCGAAATTGTGCCAATCAGCAGACGTAACACATCGGGGTCAGCAGCCTTGTACAACGCCGCCCCCAAAGCCACGCCCGGAAGCGCCCCGCAAATTAGCAAGGCTGCAGATTTTGCGTTCCACTTGCGCCAGTAGGGCCGCAACGTTGCTGCATCAATGAGCATCAAAAGCGGCAGCATCACGCCCAGCGCCAAACCCGGTTCAATGGCCAGTGCCAAAATGCCCGCTGACGCAAAAGACGCCCCCGACCCAAATCCACCTTTGGAAAGACCGGCAAAAATCACGGCGGGGCCCGCGGTCAAAAAAAACATCCAGTCCAACGTCAACAAATCTGTTCTCCTGAAACCACGTGAAGGTGGCTCTTTTTAACAAGGCGCCTTTGGTGCTATGCCGCAATCCTTCGCACTTTGTAACCTCGATTTCCGGCGTGCCCGCCGTCTGTCAGGTCAAGTATTTCGACGAAATAAAATCTGCCCTCGTGATTCCGTCACATCTGTCCGAGCGCCGAATCGTCGCAAATTTCGCCAACATAGGCGGTCACCCTGATCCCAGTTGCGTTGAACCTTCAATACGCTTTTTGATCTTTGCCGTAATGATTGTAAGCGATGTGAACCATCACCGATTTATCGCACCGACTTGCCGGGAAAATCACACGTCAGTGCAAAGCTATCATGAGGCCGCGCCAAAAAGCGCGCTGTGCAACCGAACTTGCGCAACCGCCCGCTATTGGGTAGCAGGGGCGCAATTTCAACCAAAACGCGGAGAATAATCCATGGCCAGACCCAAAATTGCGCTGATCGGCGCAGGTCAGATCGGCGGGACGCTTGCCCATTTGGCGGCGATTAAAGAGCTTGGCGACGTCGTCCTTTTTGACATTGCCGAAGGCACCCCAGAAGGCAAAGCGCTCGACATCGCCGAAAGCGGTCCGTCGGCAAAATTCGACGCGACCCTGTCCGGCACCCAATCCTATGAAGACATCGCCGGCGCTGATGTGTGCATCGTCACAGCTGGCGTTGCGCGCAAACCGGGTATGAGCCGCGATGACTTGCTGGGCATCAACCTCAAGGTCATGAAGTCTGTTGGCGAAGGCATTGCCGCTCATGCGCCCAACGCCTTTGTCATCTGTATCACCAACCCGCTCGACGCCATGGTCTGGGCATTGCGCGAATTCTCCGGGCTTCCGCATGAAAAAGTCTGCGGGATGGCAGGCGTTTTGGATTCCGCACGGTTCCGCCATTTCCTAGCCAGTGAATTCGACGTTTCCATGAAAGACGTCAGCGCATTTGTACTGGGAGGGCATGGGGACACTATGGTGCCCCTGGTGCGCTACTCAACCGTTGCCGGCATTCCCCTGCCCGACCTGGTCAAAATGGGCTGGACCACCCAGGAAAAACTCGACGCGATTGTACAACGTACCCGCGATGGCGGCGCTGAAATCGTCGGTCTGCTGAAAACTGGCTCTGCGTTTTACGCCCCGGCAACATCAGGGATCGAGATGGCCGAAAGTTACCTCAAGGATCAAAAACGGGTACTGCCCTGTGCTGCATATGTGGACGGCGCATATGGTTTGAATGGTTTTTACGTCGGCGTGCCAACCGTCATCGGTGCTGGTGGCATTGAACGGGTTGTGGAAATCTCGATGGACAAAGACGAGCAAGCCATGTTCGACAACTCCGTCAACGCAGTGAAAGGCCTCGTCGAAGCCTGCAAGGGCATTGACAGCAGCCTGTCCTGAACAAACGCACATAGAACAGAAACGCTCCCTCTGAGGGGCGTTTTTTATGCACAATTGATTGACCTCATGGAACCAGGATGGTTCTTTACACAATGTCAAAAAACTCGACCCTCACTCGCGACCGCATCATTCAAGCAGCACTGCAATTGCTTAGCTCGGGTGCAGGAAGTGCAGTACGTCTGTCTGATGTGGCCAAGAAAGCCGGTGTCAGCCGCCAAGCGATCTATCTGCATTTCAAGTCCCGCGCGGATGTCCTCATTGCCGCCACCAAAGCGCTGGACGACAAACTGGACATGGACGCCCGGCTGCGCGCCAGCCGCACGGCCAAAACCGGACGCGCACGGCTGGAGGCTTTTGTCGCCATGTGGTGCGCTTACTTGCCGCAAATTTATTGTGTCGCGCGACCTTTGTTGGATATGGCACCCAAGGACGCGGAAGCTTCTGCGGCCTGGGCGCAACGGATGGTTGATCTGCGCGAAGGCTGTGAGGCTGCTGTCCTTGCTCTGGACAATGATGGTGATCTCTCACCCCATCTCGATCCGGAAACGGCGACGGATCTCTTATGGACTATCCTGTCTGTGAACACTTGGGAAAACCTTGTTCTGATCCGGGAATGGTCGCAGGAAGACTATGAAGAGCGCATGGTCGATACCGCAAGACGACTGTTAACCTCTGACACCTGAGTAACCCATTGCGATTCCCCCGCAATCTTAAAAAATAGTTAGCTTTCGTATGTTTGTGATCACAGCCTGAAAACCTGTGATCACAAAATCAACGAATCAGTGGCGGAACGTCGATTACAGGGAAAAACGGGTTCCATCACACAAATAACGCGTTTTATATCACCACCAGATCCGATCCACATAAGCACGGGACCTTACTCCATGAACATCCACGAATATCAAGCAAAAGCATTGCTGCGCAGCTATGGCGCTCCGGTCTCCGACGGTCGGGTGGTCCTTCGGGCCGAAGAAGCCAAAACCGCGGCAGGCGCGCTGGATGGCCCGATGTGGGTGATCAAGGCTCAGATCCATGCCGGCGGTCGCGGAAAAGGCAAGTTCAAAGAGGCAGACGCTGGTGAACAAGGCGGTGTACGCCTGACCAAATCTGTTGAAGAAGCCGCCGAGGAAGCCAAAAAAATGTTGGGTCGGACACTGGTCACGCATCAGACCGGCCCCGTGGGCAAACAGGTCAACCGCATCTACATCGAAGATGGCTCCGGCATCACGACCGAACTTTATCTTGCACTCCTTGTGGACCGCCAGACCAGTCGCGTGAGCTTTGTGTGCTCTACCGAGGGTGGGATGGACATCGAAGAGGTCGCAGCCGCAACGCCGGAAAAAATTCTCAGCTTCTCGGTTGACCCGGCGACCGGCTATCAGGCTTTTCATGGGCGTCGCGTCGCCTTTGCGCTCGGTCTCGAAGGTAAGCAGGTTAAACAATGCGTGGCTCTGATGGGGTTGCTCTACAAGGCCTTCATGGAAAAAGACATGGAAATGTTGGAGATCAATCCATTGATCACCACGGACGCCGGTGATCTCAAGGTACTCGACGCCAAGGTCAGCTTCGATGGCAACGCGATGTACCGCCACCCCGACATCGCCGAGTTGCGCGACACCACCGAGGAAGACAGCAAGGAGCTGGAAGCCTCGAAATATGACCTCAACTACATTGCGCTGGACGGTGAGATTGGCTGCATGGTTAACGGTGCGGGTCTGGCCATGGCGACCATGGACATCATCAAGCTGTACGGTGCCGAGCCTGCGAACTTCCTCGATGTGGGCGGTGGAGCCACCAAAGAAAAGGTCACTGAGGCCTTCAAGATCATCACCTCCGATCCGCAGGTCAAAGGCATTCTGGTGAACATCTTCGGCGGAATCATGCGCTGCGACGTGATTGCCGAGGGCGTGGTGGCTGCCGTCAAAGAGGTGGGCCTCAAAGTGCCACTGGTTGTCCGCCTTGAGGGCACTAACGTGCAGGAAGGCAAGGACATCATCAACAACTCCGACGTTGATGTGATCGCCGCCGATGACCTGAAAGATGGCGCGCAAAAGATCGTGAAGGCGGTGAAAGGCTAACCAGTGAAAACCCTGCTTCGTCGCTTTGTCGCCTGCACGCTGATGGGTTTGGCCGGGTGCACGACAACGGACGGTTTCAATACTGCCACAGACAGCTTGAGTATAGCTGAATTGGATCTGGCCACGAAAACCTTTCAAGAGGTGTGCATAGGCACGCTTCCTGATTTTTCCGGGGTTGCAACATTCGCGCAGACGCAGGGCTTTGAACGAATGAACCTTCCCGGGCAGTCTGAATTTGGTGCAAAAACCTACCGCACCAATCGGAAATCTGTCTTGGCAGTCACAGCGCGTTTCGACGAAGACACCCCAATATGTGGTGTGGTTTTTCTGGGCCCAAAGGACAGAAAGCCTGTTCAGGACGCTTTTTTGGAAACAACCACGAGATCCTTGGGCGGCAATCCACGGGTAAAGATGCCTGCACCAAACAATGATGTCGCCTACCACCTGCGCAACAAAAGCGCGCTCATTTTTGAATCGCGCACCAAGTTCGACAGCTCAAGTCACTATGTTTACTTGACGCCGCCAATGTCGCTCGCGCAAGCGGAAGCGATTGTTTTAAAATGATATCAGGCAGGCAACACATAACATCCAATACGGGACGCGCAGCCTTGCGGCTTGCATGTGCCGCGTGTGGTATGGTTCTTGCCGCCTGCTCAACCGGCAATGTCTCACCGGACACGGCGGAGCTGCGCAACATGTGGCGTGTCAATCTGGTGCCCAAAAGCAACCCGGCGCTGATGGTCAGGACCTTTGACCGTTACTGCGTCGAAGGCCCGCAGGACGCCGAAGGATCAGAAGCCTATCTGCGCAGCGCAGGCTATGTGCCGCTGCCCGAAGAGGTGCCCGGCATCAAGGCATATGTGATAGATGATGTCCGTCCGGCCGTCGCGCTCTCGCGCTCCATGTGTCTGGTGCAGGCGGAATCGCGCACCGGCCAAACCACGCGGTTTCAGAACTACGTGGCCGAAACCTACCCCAGGGCGCGCACCATTGACCCGAAACCCTTGGGTGAAAACATTGAACAGGCCTGGTCCGTGCCGACCGATCCCCCGGCGCTGATTGCAACCGAGCGGACCGAGAGCTTTGGCTGGTACCGCTATGCCGTGATCCTTTACCGGCCCGGTGCCACGTGATCCGCGCCGCCCTCATAAGCAGCATCATGGCGGTGCCAGTGGTCGCAGAAACGGCCCCGCAATCGGCCATGCGCGCGTTCAATTCCTTGTGTTTCAAAGCCGGGCAAACCGAAGCACAGATACGCAACCGTATGGAAACGCAGGCCGGTACCCCCCTTCCGTTTGACCTGACGTTCTGGGATACCTCGCTGGAGCCCGCGCCCAGCGCGCCCAAAGCCATCGAGCGTCGCTGCGAGGTTACCTTCGACGGTGATCACACCGAGACCGCGATCACAGTCTTGCGCACACAAATGGCCACGCCACCCGTCTTCGGGACTGTGATTGACCTGCCGGACACCCATCGCGCTGAAATAGGGACCGCCCTGATTGAGGGGCGCGCATTGTTGCGCGGACGGGTTGCCGTGGTGCATGTAGGCATCCGCAATACGCGGACCTTCATGTCGGTGGATCGCCTGCCCGCCGGTTGGGAGGTGCATTAGGATGTTGGACACAACGCCCCGCTCCTGTCCCTGCTGCGATGCTGTGGAAACAACGCCCTGGACTCAGTACTCACCAGACAACTGGCACATCGTCCGATGCGCCCAATGTGACATGACTTACCTCTCCAATCCGGTCACTTACGAGGCGCTGGAAGAGGACTTCGCATGGGAAAAGACATACGAAGTCAAGAAAGAAACCTCCAAAGGCTCTACCGGTCTCAGCCCCGGTATTCGGAGCCTGCGCCAGAAACTGGGTCTCACGCATCGCAACAAACATGACAAATACCGCCTCTGGTTTCAGGACGGTCATGTGCTCGATGTCGGCTGCGGGAACGGCACGCGGATCGCGCCCCCGATGACGCCCTATGGCATTGAGCTGTCAAAAAAATTGCACAGCCGGGCAGACCGCTATATGCGCAAACAAGGTGGATATTGCGCTCACGGCGCTGGCGCGCAAGCGATCTGGACCTTCGACGCCGGGCAGTTCGACGGCATCGTCATGCATTCTTACCTGGAGCATGAAACCGACGTGATGCAGGTTCTCGAAGGAGCGCATCGCGCGCTGAAGGACAATGGTGCCATCTACGTGCGCGTACCAAATTTCGGCTCCATAAACCGACGGGTTGTGGGCGCAAAGTGGTGCGGTTTCCGCTATCCTGATCACGTCAACTACTACACATTGGCCACCTTGACCGACACCTGCCGCCGGGCCGGATTTACCACCGAACTGGTCAACAAAATCGCCCTGCCCTTTGACGATAACATCACTGTGCTCCTGCGAAAGGAGAGTGGTGCATGACCCCTCTTCTCTTCCTTTTGGCATTGGCTTTGATGCCTGCCCGCACGGCCGTCGAAAAATCTCAGGTCAAAGCAACCGCAATCGCTTTTCGGGTGGCCACGGGTCTATGTCTGAAACACCGTCATCATGCTGCAAGTTGCGTGTGCACCGTACCCTCCCTCGAAGATTTCGGCACCAGATGCATGACCCGCGCAAGCGATCTTCTGACCGACGCCATCTGCACGGTCACCACCAAAGATCTGTCCGAACCCGCATTGTCAGGCCGGGCAAGCCGCGAATGGAGCAGGCGGCATCGAGCGCCTCACACGTACAACGCCACGCGGCAGTCTATTCACACATACTCAGATTTACCGCTGGTTGCCCGCGCCGCAGCAATCGGCACCCATCATCGCTACCAAGCCCCCGGCACCGCCTCGGTGTCAATGTCTTACCCAGGATAACACATACAAGGAACGAAAATGGCCGTACTCATTGACGAAAATACCAAAGTCATCTGCCAGGGTCTCACAGGCTCGCAAGGCACATTCCACAGCGAACAGGCCATCGCCTATGGCACGAAAATGGTCGGCGGCGTGACACCCGGCAAGGGTGGTCAGACCCATCTGGATCTGCCGGTGTTCAACTCCGTGCACGAGGCCAAACATGTGACCGATGCAAACGCCTCCGTGATTTATGTGCCGCCGCCCTTTGCTGCGGACAGTATCCTTGAAGCCATCGACGCCGAAATGGAATTGGTCGCCGGCATCACCGAAGGCATCCCCGTTTTGGACATGATGAAAGTGCAGCGCGCGCTTGAAGGGTCCAGTTCCCGGCTGGTTGGTCCGAACTGCCCCGGTGTGATCACACCGGACGCCTGCAAGATCGGTATCATGCCCGGCCACATCCACAAACGTGGCTCCTGCGGCGTGGTCTCGCGCTCCGGGACCTTGACCTACGAGGCCGTCAAGCAAACCACCGATCTGGGCTATGGCCAGTCGACAGCCGTCGGTATCGGTGGCGACCCGATCAAAGGCACTGAACATATTGACGTTTTGGAAATGTTTTTGGCCGATCCAGAGACGCAAAGCATTATCATGATTGGCGAAATCGGCGGCTCCGCCGAGGAAGACGCGGCACAGTTCTTGGCAGATGAAAAGAAAAAAGGCCGTTGGAAGCCCACCGCAGGCTTCATCGCGGGCCGCACCGCCCCTCCCGGCCGCCGCATGGGCCACGCAGGCGCGATCGTCGCTGGCGGCAAAGGCGGCGCTGAAGACAAGATCGAAGCTATGCGCGCGGCAGGTATCGTCGTCGCTGACAGCCCGGCAACACTGGGCGAAGCCGTGAAAGAGGCGATCGAGAAGGGGTGAGACGCGATGCGAGCATAAGCGAGGCGAAAGCGCCAGTGGCGCTTTCGAGCGGCGAACTGGCGGAGCTCTGGTTTTTTGTCGGGCGGATAGGCACGACAACTGCACGAAGTGCGCCTCTGACCGCGGCTAAACGTGCACGAGTGACGGAGTTTGGGCGCCACCCAGCCGTACTGCCGTGTGGAGGATTGTCTGAATGACCTTCACCGAAGCCGTCAAAACCTGCTTTCGCAAGTTTTTCACCTTCTCGGGCCGCGCGTCACGATCCGAATATTGGTGGTTTTCGCTTTTCTGTCTTTTGGGTGGTTTTACGGCCAGTTTTGCCGAGAGCTCCATAAATGCATTCTTCGGCGATCCAACGGGGCCGACCATGCTTTCGGGTGCCTTCAATCTGGCCACATTTATCCCCGGTTTGTCAGCAGGCTGGCGGCGGATGCATGATACGGGCCGCTCCGGGCTTTACCTATTCTACCCGTTTGTGGTGATCTTCGGAGTCAGCACATTTGCCGCCTGGACCGGCGCGTTTGATGTACTTGCAACAAATCCCGAGGGCGCGCTCGAAGCTTTGAACAGTGTTACTCTGGCGATCCTCGCTATATCGATGATCGTTTTGATCATATCTCCTTTTCTTGTCCTTTATTGGCTCACACGCCCTTCTCAACCAGGCCCCAATGCCTACGGTCCCAACCCACATGAGGTATCCCCATGACCGACCATCCCCAAAACGACCAATTTCACGCTTCTTCCTTCATGCAGGGACACAACGCCGAATATCTCGAACAGATGTATGCGCGCTATGCCAATGATCCTCATGCCGTTGACGACGCATGGCAGGCGTTTTTCAAAGCGATGGGCGATGATGAGGTTTCGGTCAAACGCGAAGCTGAAGGCCCCTCCTGGGCGCGCTCCGACTGGCCGCCGCAGCCTGACGATGAGATGACCCAGGCACTGACCGGCGAATGGGCGCCCGAGGCCGAGATCAAAGGGGCTAGTAACAAGATCAAGGCCAAGGCGGTGGAGAAAGGCGTCGAGGTCTCCGACGATCAGATCAAGCGCGCCGTACTGGACAGCATCCGCGCGCTGATGATCATCCGGGCCTACCGCATCCGGGGCCACCTGGTGGCAGATCTGGATCCGCTGGGCATGCGCGAGATGACCCCGCACCCGGAACTGGATCCGAAGTCCTATGGGTTTACCGAAGCGGATATGGACCGACCCATTTTCATCGACAAGGTGCTGGGGCTGGAAACCGCCTCGATGCGCGAAATCATCTCTATCGTGAAACGTACCTACTGCGGTACTTTTGCCTTGCAATACATGCACATCTCCAACCCCGAAGAGGCGGGCTGGTTGAAAGAGCGTATCGAAGGGTTCGGCAAGGAAATCCAGTTCAGCCGCGAGGGCCGCAAGGCGATCCTGAGCAAACTGGTCGAGGTCGAGGGCTTCGAGAAATTCCTGCATGTGAAATACATGGGCACAAAGCGCTTTGGCCTTGATGGCGGCGAAAGTCTGGTGCCTGCGATGGAACAGATCATCAAGCGCGGTGGCGCATTGGGGCTGCGCGACATCGTGATCGGCATGCCACACCGCGGGCGGCTGAGCGTGCTCGCCAATGTGATGATGAAGCCTTACAAGGCGATCTTCAACGAATTCCAGGGCGGCTCATTCAAACCCGAAGACGTCGACGGTTCGGGCGATGTGAAATACCACCTCGGCGCTTCGTCTGATCGCGAATTTGACGGCAATTCGGTACACCTCAGCCTTACGGCAAACCCCAGCCACCTGGAGGCGGTCAATCCCGTGGTTATTGGCAAGGTCCGTGCCAAACAGGACCAGAACAACGATTCCGAACGCACCACCGCCATGCCGATTCTGCTGCATGGCGATGCGGCCTTCGCTGGACAGGGCGTCGTGGCGGAGTGTTTTGCACTCTCGGGATTGCGCGGCCACAAGGCGGGCGGCACCATGCACATTGTGGTCAACAACCAGATCGGGTTTACCACCGCACCGCATTTTTCGCGCTCTTCGCCCTATCCCACCGACAACGCATTGGTCGTAGAGGCGCCCATTTTCCACGTCAACGGCGATGACCCCGAGGCTGTGGTCCATGCCGCCAGAGTGGCCACGGAATTCCGCCAGAAGTTCCGCAAAGACGTTGTGATTGACATCTTCTGCTACCGGCGATTTGGCCATAACGAGGGTGACGAACCGATGTTCACCAACCCGGTGATGTACAAGAAGATCAAAGGTCAAAAGACCACGCTGAGCCTATATACCGAGCGGCTGGTGCGTGACGGCCTGATCCCCGAAGGCGAGATCGAGGATATGAAGGCCGCTTTTCAGGCGCATCTGAGCGAGGAGTTCGAGGCAGGCAAGGAATACCGCCCCAACAAGGCCGACTGGCTGGACGGCAAGTGGTCGCATCTGGACAAACAAGAGGCGAAATACCAGCGCGGCAAGACCGCGATTGCCAAGAAGACCTTTGCCGAAGTGGGCGCGGCCCTGTCGAAAGCCCCGGAAAGTTTCCCCCTGCACAAAACCGTCGGGCGTCTGCTCGAAACCAAAAAAGCCATGTTTGACAAGGGCGAAGGCATCGACTGGGCGACAGCCGAAGCCCTGGCCTTCGGGTCGCTGCTGACAGAGGGTTTCCCGGTACGTCTGGCCGGTCAGGACAGCACGCGTGGGACCTTCAGTCAGCGCCACTCCGGCCTCGTCAACCAGCAGACCGAAGAACGCTACTACCCGCTCAACAACATCAAACCCGGCCAGGCGCAGTACGAAGTGATCGACTCGATGCTTTCGGAATACGCGGTGCTGGGCTTTGAATATGGCTACTCTCTGGCAGAGCCCAACGCGCTGACCCTTTGGGAAGCACAGTTTGGCGATTTTGCCAATGGCGCGCAGATCATGTTTGACCAGTTCGTCAGCTCTGGTGAAAGCAAGTGGCTGCGCATGTCCGGGCTGGTCTGCCTTTTGCCGCATGGGTTTGAAGGTCAGGGGCCGGAACACTCCTCCGCCCGGCTGGAACGGTTTTTGCAGATGTGTGGTCAGGACAACTGGATCGTCGCCAATTGCACCACACCGGCCAATTATTTCCACATCCTGCGCCGCCAGATCCACCGCTCCTTCCGCAAACCGCTGATCCTGATGACGCCAAAATCACTGCTGCGGCACAAACTGGCCGTCAGCAAAGCCGAAGAATTCACCACCGGCTCGTCTTTCCACCGCCTGATGTGGGACGATGCGCAGCACGGCAATTCCGACACCGAACTGGTCGCAGACAAAAAGATCAAACGCGTCGTGATGTGTTCGGGCAAAGTCTATTACGATCTGCTCGAAGAACGCGATGCACGTGGCATCGACGATGTCTACCTCCTCCGTGTGGAACAGTTCTACCCCTTCCCAGCGCAATCTGCGGTCAAGGAGCTGGAGCGTTTCAAACAGGCCGAGGTCGTCTGGTGTCAGGAAGAGCCGAAAAACCAGGGAGCCTGGACCTTTATCGAACCCAACATCGAATGGGTTCTGGGGCGCATCAAGGCCAAACATCCGCGCCCGATTTATGTGGGCCGCGCTACCTCGGCTTCCCCGGCAACGGGTCTGGCCTCGCAACACAAAGCACAACAAGCAGCGCTCGTGAATGACGCGCTGACAGTCAAGAATTAATCGGCGAAGGAAACCTGAAATGACCACTGAAGTTCGCGTCCCAACCCTGGGCGAATCCGTGACCGAAGCCACCGTCGCCACCTGGTTCAAAAAACCCGGCGATGCGGTTGCCCTCGATGAAATGCTCTGCGAGCTGGAAACCGACAAGGTAACCGTCGAGGTCCCCAGCCCGGTGGCTGGCACTTTGAATGACATCGTTGCGGCTGAGGGTGACACCGTTGGCGTCGACGCGCTGTTGGCCAATATTGCCGAGGGTGGCGCTGCGGCAGCCCCTGCGGCGGCGGCTCCCAAGGCTGCGGCTGCGGCGCCCGCAGCCAGTGGCGGCGCGGTCGATGTCATGGTGCCCACCTTGGGCGAAAGCGTCACCGAGGCCACCGTCAGCACATGGTTCAAGGCGGTTGGCGACAGCGTGGCGCAGGATGAGATGCTCTGCGAATTGGAAACCGACAAGGTCAGCGTCGAGGTGCCCGCCCCCGCCGCCGGGACCCTCACCGAGATCCTAGCACCTGAAGGGGCCACCGTCGAAGCCAACGGCAAGCTCGCCATCATGACCCAGGGCGCGGGCGCTGTCGCACCGGCCGCTGCACCCGCAGCGCCTGCCACCGCTCCCGCTGCGGCCACCAGCAGCGGCGCAGATGTCGAGGACGCCCCCTCTGCCAAAAAGGCCATGGCAGAGGCCGGGATTAGCCGCGATCAGGTCACCGGTACAGGACGCGACGGGCGTGCCATGAAAGAGGATGTGGCCAGCGCCATCGCAGCCGCCGCAGCCGCGCCTGCCCCCGCCGCCGCCCCTGCCGCCGCACGCGCGCCAGTGGCGGCCGATGACGCCAACCGCGAAGAGCGTGTGAAGATGACACGCCTGCGTCAGACCATCGCCAGGCGCCTCAAGGACAGCCAGAACACCGCCGCCATGCTGACCACCTACAACGAGGTGGACATGACCGAGGTGATGGCCCTGCGCTCCGAATACAAAGACCTGTTCCTGAAAAAGCACGGCGTTAAACTGGGCTTCATGTCCTTTTTCACCAAAGCCTGCTGCCATGCGCTGCGCGAGGTGCCCGAGGTCAATGCCGAGATCGACGGCACCGACATCGTCTACAAGAACTTCGTGCATATGGGCATCGCCGCCGGCACCCCAACCGGTCTCGTGGTGCCCGTCATCCGCGATGCGGACGCCATGTCCTTTGCCGCGATCGAAAAGGCCATCGCCGAAAAAGGCGCACGCGCGCGGGATGGCAAGCTCTCCATGGCCGAAATGCAGGGCGGCACCTTCACCATATCCAACGGTGGCGTCTACGGTTCACTGATGTCCTCGCCGATCCTGAACCCGCCGCAATCGGGCATCCTCGGCATGCACAAGATCCAGGACCGCCCCATGGCCATTGGCGGCCAGGTGGTGATCCGCCCGATGATGTATCTCGCACTCAGCTATGACCACCGGATCGTCGACGGCAAAGGCGCCGTGACATTCCTTGTGCGCATCAAGGAAGCACTGGAAGATCCACGCCGGTTGCTGATGGACCTTTAGTCCGTTGTCTCGAAAACAACATAGGGCAGCGCCTGACCCTCAGCGGGTGCAAAGCATCCTCCTGCGGGGAGAGCCGGTTGCTGCCCAGTGCTACCAGATTAGAATTATCGAATTGCGAGCACTGCATGGACCTAAAAGACTTTATAAAAGAAACGATTAGCGGCATTGTCGACGCTACTGTGGAATTACAGGCGGAATACGACGAAGGGGGTATCCTGATCAATCCCCCTGTTTCCAACAGTGAACGCGACTTGTTCGAAGAAGGCAGTACTGACCACACGTGCCGCCGTGTCGAATTGGTAGAATTCGATGTGGCGGTCACTGCGACAAATGAGACCTCGGGCGGAGGTAAAGCTGGCCTAAAAATTCTATCTATCGAAGCCGGCGCCCGCGGAGGTCATCTACGATCAAACGAAGAAATAAGCAGGGTCAAATTTTCGGTTCCAATTGTTCTAGCTCCAAGTTCGGCAGAGGGGCGCAGTAGAGAATTAAGAGAAAAACTACACCAGAAGACAGACGCATTAATGAACCGCAAAAGCTCCCGGCGCAGCATCGCTTGACCTCACAACGCTGAAAAGAAACCCAAAGAGACAAACCATAACCGAATTCCAAATCCTCACCCTCAATCGCCTCCTAACTCTTGTGACCTATTCTTGTCACTCCCGAGAATTTGCGTAGCCCGCATCATTTGAGTCACATGACGCCTCCCGCGTGATTGTTTCCTAGCCATAACGCCGCAGGTCGTGCAAACTCCTGAATAACAGCCCCATCTATCCCAGCGAAAAGCCAAATGTCCCAGCTTCTCGATTCAATCCCAAAGGAATGGCCCCGGGTATTCTCGGTCATCTCCATCGGGTTCATCGGGATCTACGCGGGCATCGAGGTTGCGGGCGACCTTAACAACCGCGACAGCTTTTCAATCACCGGCTGGGCGCAGGATGTCGTCGATCCGCTGCCCAATGTGGCCGCGGGCATCATCCTCTTTCTCTCGGTTTTCGCAGCTTATGCGGTCGGCGAACTCATCACCACAATCGCCCCGGTTTACGTGACCAAAAAACAAAAGGCGCGGCGCTTGCAAATGCTGATCGCTGCGCGCGATGACGATACCGGCTTCGTCCGCGAAGTACTGCGCAAGACCGACAACAAGGTCGAATTCTTCTGCGGGCTCTTCACCATCACCATGCTGTCCTGGATCGCGAAAATGATCGTGCTGACCTGGCTTGGCGCCTATGGCGGCGCGCTTTATCAACTGCCTGGTATTGCGATCAGCCTGCTCTTCTTCCACTACTCGCGGGAGATGGCCGTGCGCGACATCCGCCTCCTCATCAGCATGCAAAAACACAAATCCGCCAGCACCACGCCCCCCTAATCCCTCGTTTCAAAGGAGCATTTCATGACCGAAGTCACCCTTCTTGCTCTCTACGGATTGCTCGTCATCCTGACCCTGATCCTCCAGGCAACCGGCACCATGACCCAACTTGGCCTCGGCTATCTGCTGGGCAGCCGCGATGAAACCCACAGCATCACCGGCATCACCGCTCGCCTGGAACGCGCGCTGAACAACTCGGTGACGGCCATGGTGCTCTTTGCACCCGCTGTCCTGCTGCTCGTGGCAACCGAAAGCACATCCAACCAAAGCCTGCTGGCCGCACAGGCCTTTCTGGTCGCGCGGGTGATTTACCTGCCCGCCTATGCATTTGGCATCACCGGCGTCCGCAGCCTGGCCTGGACGATCGGCATTTTTGCCACCATCGCGCTCTACCTGTTGGCGCTGTGATCGGTTTGCGATGAGCTATTCGCCCGTTCCAACCCCTGATGAAAAAACTGTGGGGATCTTCAAACCAGCGTCGCGATTGCCTGCGTTCTTTCGCAAACGCCCTGTTGCGGCATGGTGCCATCTTTGGGTGGTTTGCCTGTTGATCGCTGTCTTTGAAATCTCGGCAAAAGGCATCGACGCGGCCTTTGAGCGTCACCGATCAGGAGCCGTTTTCATGCTATATGCGGTTCTCGGATGGACCTATCCGTCGTTCCTCTGGGTCAGACAAAAAAAGGTCGCTCAATGACATCTGAACTCACCGCCCTGACACTCGCGGCACTTTTGCAGGTGGTGCAATACGCGCTGATGGCGATCCCTGCCAATCTTGAACTGGGCGCCAAGACAACGCTCAGCCCGCGCGACCCCAAACGTCTGGGCGGCGCCCTGCAAGACCTCGTCTCGCCGCGCACGGGGCGGCTGATCCGGGCGCTCAACAACCATTTCGAGGCGCTGATCCTCTTTGCCATCGCCTGCACCGTGATCACCCTTTCTGGGCAATCCACGCCCTTCACCACCGCCTGTGCCTGGGCCTTTCTGGGCGCGCGTTTGCTCTATATCCCGGCCTATGCCTTCGGCTGGACACCCTGGCGGTCGATGATCTGGGCTGTGGGATTTGTCGCCACCCTTGCAATGCTGCTTGCAGCCTTGGTCTGAGCGGGTGAGAATGCATACAACCCTGACCCGAAACCATTATTTCGGTGTACACAGGGTGCCCGAAAGGTGCACATATTGTGCAACGCGCAAAACAACAGAACGACGCCCAAGGAGAACCCCATGGCAAACTACGACGTGATCATCATCGGCTCCGGACCCGGCGGCTATGTCTGTGCCATTCGCTGCGCGCAACTGGGGCTGAAGGTGGCCTGTGTCGAGGGGCGTGAAACGCTGGGCGGCACCTGCCTGAATGTGGGCTGTATCCCCTCCAAGGCACTTCTGCATGCCAGCCATATGCTGCATGAAGCCGAACACAATTTCGCCGCCATGGGGCTCAAGGGCAAAAGCCCGTCCGTCGATTGGAAGCAGATGTTGTCGTACAAGCAGTCGACCATCGAGCAAAACACCAAGGGCATCGAGTTTCTGTTCAAAAAGAACAAGATAGACTGGCTCAAAGGCTGGGGCGTCATTCCTGCGGCCGGCAAGGTCATGGTCGGTGACGATGTGCATGAGGCCAAGAATATCATCATCGCATCCGGCTCTGAACCTGCCTCCCTGCCCGGTGTGGAGGTGGACGAAAAGGTCGTGGTGACCTCCACCGGCGCGTTGGAATTGGGTAAGATCCCCAAGAAAATGGTGGTCATTGGCGCGGGTGTGATCGGATTGGAACTGGGGTCGGTCTATGCGCGTCTCGGCTCCGAGGTGACCGTGATCGAATTTTTGGATGCCATCACACCCGGCATGGACGCGGAGATCCAGAAAAATTTCCAGAGAACCTTGAAAAAGCAGGGGCTTTCTTTCGTTATGGGGGCCGCGGTGCAAAAGACCGAAGCCACCAAGACCAAGGCCAAGGTCACTTACAAGCTGCGCAAAGATGAAAGCGAACATATGATTGACGCTGATACCGTCCTCCTGGCCACGGGGCGCAAACCCTATGTGGACGGGCTGGGCCTGGAGGCACTGGGGCTGGCAATGACCGAGCGGGGTCAGATCGCTGTGAACGACAAGTGGGAGACCAACATCCCCGGCATCTATGCCATCGGCGACGTGATTGAAGGCCCGATGTTGGCGCATAAGGCAGAGGATGAGGGCATGGCCGCCGCCGAGCAGGTCGCGGGCAAGCACGGCCATGTCAACTATGGGGTTATTCCAGGCGTTATTTATACGCACCCCGAGGTCGCCAATGTCGGCGCAACCGAGGAGGATCTCAAAAACGAGGGCCGCGCCTATAAGGTTGGCAAATTCAGCTTCATGGGCAACGGCCGCGCCAAAGCGAATTTCGCGGGAGATGGATTTGTCAAAATCCTCGCCGACAAAGCCACCGACCGCATTTTGGGCGCGCATATCATCGGCCCGGCCGCGGGCGACCTGATCCACGAGATATGTGTCGCAATGGAATTCGGCGCGTCAGCAGAAGACCTGGCCATGACCTGCCATGCGCATCCAACTTATTCGGAAGCCGTGCGCGAGGCCGCACTGGCCTGCGGAGACGGCCCCATCCATATGTAAAGAAGGATCGCCCGCAGCTTATCCAACAGCGCTGCGCGCACAAGTTTTAGTGGGGCACTTCTAGGGATGAGTGCGCGCCGGATTGGATCTGACAGTTGGGATTTTTCTTGAACTGATACGCTGTGTCTGTCGGAGTTCACGGCGGAGGTGCTTCAGCCATTGTCTGTGTGCAGCGATCGCACCTGATTAAAGCGGCGCGCGCGCTGCTTTGCCGCAACTTCCAGAGGGCAGAACCCAATCCATCGCATCCCGGTCACTTTTCGCAAGGTTTGATCCTGGGATGGCCAGCAATGGCATCCTACAGAAAAGGCACAAAAGCGGTGCACAATCTGTGCACAGGTTGCGCACGCGAGTCATACGGTTGATTTCCCTCAAAAAGCCCGCCACGATCCGCCTGACGAAACACATTTCGGAGCCTGATTTGACATGACAAAAACAAAGATCGCCGTGATCGGCGGCTCCGGCATCTATGACATCGACGGCTTGGAAAACGCCGCTTGGACGCAGGTGGAAACGCCCTGGGGAGCGCCATCAGATGCGCTTTTGACCGGCACATTGGATGGCGTGGATATGGCCTTTCTGCCCCGCCATGGACGGGGTCATATTCACAGCCCGACGACGGTACCCTACCGCGCCAATATAGACGCACTAAAGCGGATTGGGTGCACCGATGTGATCTCTGTTTCGGCCTGTGGCTCGTTTCGCGAAGAGATGGCGCCCGGTAATTTTGTCCTTGTGGATCAGTTCATTGACCGCACTTTTGCACGCGAAAAATCGTTCTTCGGAACGGGTTGCGTCGCGCATGTCTCGGTGGCCCATCCAACCTGCCCGCGCCTGACGGATGCTTGCCACACCGCCGCCATGGACGCCGGTATCACCGTCCACAAGGGTGGCACCTATCTGGCCATGGAGGGCCCGCAGTTTTCGACGCTGGCGGAATCGAAAATGTATCGTGAAAGCTGGGGCGCTGACGTGATCGGCATGACCAATATGCCGGAGGCCAAACTCGCCCGCGAAGCTGAGCTCTGCTATGCATCGGTCGCCATGATCACCGACTACGACAGCTGGCACCCAGATCATGGCGAAGTAGACGTGACGCAAATCATCGCAACGCTGATGGGCAATGCCGACAAGGGACGGGCATTGGTGCGCCGGATGCCGGCGCTGCTGGGCACAGAAAGAAAAACCTGCCCGCATGGCTGTGACCGTGCCTTGGAACATGCGGTTCTCACGGCACCGGAAGTCCGGGACCCACAAGTCGTGGCGAAACTTGACGCGGTTGCAAAACGCATTTTGGCGTAGGGAGCATGCTGCCTACGCCAAACATCTATATTGCCAAGTATCAGTTTATCTTGACGATATTCCAGTCGACCTTCATCCGGGTGAAGGCATCTGCCTGAACAATGTCGCGCAGTGTTTTGGGCTGCGGGCACTCGGAGCAAGTTTCCGGATCAATCATAAGCGGGTTGGCAAAACGCACCCACTTTGACTCGCTGTCCGCATCGCGTACCTCGTAAATCGAGTCGACCACAAAAGGCGTCAGCGTGACATTTGCGGCAATGGCGACGACCGTTTGCAGGCACGCCGGGTCCATCGGCGCATCCACAGCTGGGCGGTGGGTTTTGGAATAGGTCCACTCGCGTTTCGGCGATTCTACGGTTGCGAAACCCGTAATTTTTTCGCCAACCCAGTCGCCCATGGAAGCCATGGTCTTGTTGACGCCTGTGCCCCACACATTGGATGCAGAAAGCTTGGCTTCGACCGGAACAAAAGCACCCTTGAACACCTGCAGCGAACAAATCCGGCTTTCCACGAAGTCGTTGTTCTCATGATTGAAAACATAGACGTCCCCGGGGTTCGGATCGCTGATACGATTTGCTGGAACAATCAAACGGGCGTAGCCAATGTCGTCCTCATCCGCGTCGAGGACCAGGGTTTCGGCAACATTGAATGCCAGTACCGCGGCCACCATTCCTGCAATGGTCCAGAATTTAAAATCGAACTTACGAGATTTTTTTGGCTTTGCTTCAGTTTCCATGGCGGTCACTGAGGGCAGCAAAGGTTACTACCGCAATTGTAGTAACCTTCTGGGCAGGCTGCATAAGCGGCAACAGATGAAACGAAAAAGGCGGCTAGTGCCAGAGCAACGATGGCGCGCATGATAAAATCTCCAAGTTGAATAAAAGTTTAGCAGTATGGAGATGATTCCACATAAACGGGAAAACGTCTGTGAAACAGTTCACAATGCGCACGCCTTGATGTTTTATGTTGATTCTGAGACCTGTCGCAGTACTTCAAAAAGGAATACCGATATGCCCCTCGACCTTTGGCTGACCTTCATGGCGGCCTCTGCTGCTTTGTTACTCATCCCCGGACCAACCGTACTTCTGGTTTTGAGCTACGCCTTGTCCAAAGGACGGTCCGTTGCAACGGCTTCCGCTGCGGGTGTCGCGGTCGGCGACTTGATTGCCATGACCGCCTCATTGGCCGGACTAGGCGCGCTCGTCCTGGCCTCGGCGACGCTCTTTACGGTCTTGAAATGGGTCGGCGCTCTCTACCTTATCTGGCTCGGGTTCAAACTGCTTCGCTCCGCGCCAAAAGAAGGCCTGGCAGCACCCACAGCAAACATCAGCGCGCAAGGTGTGTTTCGCCATACGGCGGCCGTGACCGCCCTAAATCCGAAATCCATCGCATTTTTCATCGCATTTGTGCCACAGTTCTTGCGACCCGAGGCGCCTCTGCTCCCGCAGTTTGCTATATTGATTGTTTCTTTTGTCACACTCGCCGGTCTCAATGCCATGGCCTATGCGCTTTTGGCGGATAGGTTGCGACAGATGATCGCGCGCCCGAACATTCTGGGCTGGATCACCCGAGCGGGCGGTGCCACTTTGATTGGAATGGGGGTTTTGACTGCCAGCCTGCGCCGCGCCAATTGAAAGAGACGTCATGAAAACTGTCCAGGACTACATCCGTACCATCGTCGACTTTCCCCATGAGGGGATCATGTTCCGCGATGTCACCACGCTTTTCGCGGACCCACGTGGATTTCGCATGGCCATCGACCAGATGCTGCACCCCTACGCAGGGCTACAGATCGACAAGGTTGTAGGCCTTGAAGCCCGTGGTTTTATCCTTGGCGGTGCCATCGCGCATCAGCTTTCGGTCGGTTTTGTTCCAATCCGCAAAAAGGGCAAGTTACCCGGTACAACGATCTCTCAGGAGTACACCCTCGAATATGGCGAGGCGATCGTTGAGATACACGACGACGCCATTCAGGCGGGCGAAAAAATCCTTGTCGTCGATGATCTTCTGGCCACAGGTGGCACCGCCGAAGCTGGCATCAAACTGATTGAACGGCTCGGTGGCGAAATCATCTCTACGGCATTCATCATCGATCTGCCGGATTTGGGCGGACGTGCAAAGCTCGAAGCCATGGGCATGGAGGTCAACGCGCTCTGCGCCTATTCCGGGCTGTGATTGCAACAACTTACATGAACGTCCGAAAGCGGGCGCAGTCTTCTCGGGCAAAAATTTATCGATCTGCGCACCCAAACCAAACGAAAAAAGGCCTCAGCGCTTTGAGCGCAATCAAGTGATTTTTCTCGCCGTCTAACAGGTGATCTTTAACACCGCTCCCGGATTCATGATCCCCATTGGATCAAGTGCTGACTTTATCGCGCGCATGGCGGAAAGCTTCGCCGGGTCTCCATACCGTTGCAGATCGTCCACCTTGAGACGACCGATACCGTGTTCCGCACTTATGGATCCGCCCAAACGATCCGCCAGATCGTGCACAATACACTGAAGTTGAGCACGTTTATCAGCGTGGTCAGACGCTTTTTCGCCTGGCAAAGCGAATATATTGTAGTGCAGGTTCCCGTCTCCCAAGTGACCAAAGCAGTTGATCCGGAATGAACCAGCCTCGGCAATCAGCTGTTTGCCAACCGAAATGAACTCGGGAATATGACCCAGTGGCACGGAGACGTCGCTCGAAATCACCGCGCCAACGCGTTTATTCGCTTCGGGAATATGTTCGCGTACGGACCAGAAATCATCTGCCTGTTGGGCACTTTGGGCAATCACGCCATCCAGCGCAAAACCCTGTTCCGCCGCTTCTTCGAAAACCCCGGTCAATGCGGCTTGCGGATCCATGCCCACCACAAGGCCCACTTCGATCAAAACGGACCATTCAGGCGTGGTTTCGAAAGGTTGACGGATATCCGGCAGGACTTCCTTGAGAAACCGCAGCCCCTGCCCGCTGATCAATTCAAATCCGGAAACCATCTCGCCCAATCTGTCACGTGCCACAGCCAACAAAGACAAGGCCGCTTCTGGCGATGGGACAACGAAGATAGCCGTCCCGGAGACCGCAGGGCGCGGGCTTAGTTTCAATGTGGCCGCGGTGATGATGCCCAGCGTGCCCTCCGAGCCAATCAATAGATGGCGCAAATCATACCCGGTGTTGTCTTTGCGCAAGCGTTTTAGCCCATGCCAAATCTGCCCATCCGGCAGAACCGCCTCCAGTCCAAGGCACAGATCGCGGGTATTCCCGTAGCGCAGCACGGCTGTACCACCGGCATTTGTTGCGAGATTGCCGCCAATACGGGCCGAGCCCTCAGATGCCAGCGAGAGGGGAAAGAGCCGGTCCACACTCTCTGCGGCGGACTGCACGTCCGCCAAAATAGTGCCCGCCTCACAAATTAGGACATTTTCCGCCGGATACATCGCGCGGACAGAATTCATTCGTTCCAACGACAGCAAAAGAGGCAGAGGCCCTTCAGAGGATACCTGCCCGCCGACCAGCCCTGTTCCGCCCCCATAGGGGACGACCCCGACCCGTTCGCGCGCAGCCAAGCAAACCACACGAGAGACCTGTTCAACTGTTTCGGGCCGCACCAAGAAAGTGTCACGACCGTTGTAGCGGCCGCGGGGTTCTTCAAGATATCGCGGTTCGGTTTGAGACACAGAGCCTTCTGGCAAGTGCTCAGTCAGCAGATTTGCAAAAGCTGTGTCGGCGGAATTTAAACTCATTGTTATTGATCTAACGCGCGGCTCGGCGATGCAAGCCCAGACTAAGGCTCAGACAACCATGCAGGCCGCAACACCATAACCGTTGGTCGCCCTGGCAACCGGTCCAACGAGATGTCTAGGGAGGGTCCGCCGACTTCAACAACCGCAAATTCATCAGACATTCCCGACAGAAATTCGTCCAGCGCGAAAAGGGAGAACCAATGCATCGGAATCACAACAGAGGATTTCAAACGTTTGAGCACCCGCGTCATCGTCGGCAAATCCAGCGTGAAGCCGCCATCCACAGGTGCCATGACAACGTCCAGGCGGCCAAGTGCTGCGTATTGCTCCGCGTCCGGTTCATGGTGCAAATGACCCAGATGTCCGACACACAAGCCGGCCAATTCGAACACAAAGATTGAATTTCCCTTCGTTTCAATACCTGAAAACTGGGATCGGATGTCGGTGGACACGTTGCGGATGAGCACCTCGCCGAGATCAAGGTGATGCGTCACACCCTCGCCAAATGGCCCCCATCCTGGCAGAACATGCGGTATGGCCGGGTCCGGGTTGGCCGTCCAATGGGTATCATGTGCATGGTTCATGGTCACCACATCTGGGATCATGGGAGTGGTCCCGGTGAACCCAGTAAAATCGGTCACCATATTGATGCCACCATGGCTACGGATCAAAAAACTGGCATGGGCGATGTAGTGTATGCGTACTGTTTCGGAAGCGACGGGCCCGAGGCTCGCAGGTACGACATATTCCAGACCCGGCGCGCTTTGCGCCAGTGCGATACAATGGCTGGGCGTGCGTTCCTGTGCACTCGCAGCCTGCGCCATCACAATGAGTAGAACAATCAAGCGGATCATGTTGGCCCCCTCCTTGCCCATAAAGATAGCGCAGCCCAAGAGATTCCCAGACAAAATTCAAAAGCAGTAAAAACCCACGACGATCATATGCCCGAATTTAAGACGGTTCAGCTATGGCTGTTAAAACCGTGGGCATGCAAATAGCGCAGACGCGCGTCAGCCTGCGTCGGTTTTGCCGCGCCTATCTCCACGCAATGCGGCATAAAGGACGTGGGTGCGCCAGCGCCCGTCAATTTGCAGATAGCTTTGCGCCACGCCTTCGTATTTGAAACCCGAAGTTTCGAGCAACCCGCGCGACGCGGTATTTTCAGGCAAACAAGCAGCTTCGATCCGGCTAAGGTCCAATTGAGTGAAGGCATGATGCACAAGTGCTTTGATTGCTTCTTGCATATAGCCTTGGCGCGCAAAGGGCTCGCCCGTCCAATATCCCAATGTACCGGCCTGGGCGGGCCCGCGTCGAATATTGTCCAGTGTTATGGCGCCTAACAAGGCATCGTCGCGACGTCGGATCAGAAACAATGGCATAGCAGTGCCACCCGAGACCGACCGTTGCGCCCAGTAGACCCGATTGGTGAATGCCTTGCGCGTCAGGTGATCTTTGGCCCAACTCGGCTCCCAGGACGTCAGATAATCCTTGCTTTGCAACCGCAAGGCAGTCCAGGCGCGAAAATCGGAATGTATCGGAGGGCGCAGCGTCATTCGCTCCGTCTCGATGCGCAGTTTGCGAAACCCGCGCAACATCAGGCAGCTCGACGCGCCTGTAGCTGCGCCAGGCTCGGGGCATTCTCAATAGGGCCGTAGAGCGCCAAGGCTGCAGGCGATGCAGATGCCATGCTCTCTGCAAACTCGCGCACGTCACCGGTGGTCACTGCATCGATCAAAGCAACGGTCTCGTCGAGCGCTGGCACCCGGTCCCAGATCTGAACGAGACGCGCCAACCGTTCCGCCCGGTTTGACGGGCTCTCCAACCCCATCAGCAATCCTGCCTTCATCTGCGCCCGGGCACGGGCCACTTCGGCAGGCGTCAAATCGCTCGCGGCACGCTTCATCTCGTCAATGGTGATTTCGGTCAGCTCCGGCAATTGTTCGGCGGAGGTGCCCGCATAAATCGTCGTCATGCCGGTATCGGCATAGGCTCCGGCCTGGGCAAATATCGAATAACACAGGCCTCGGTTTTCACGTATTTCCTGAAACAGACGGCTCGACATGCCCCCGCCCAAAGCCGATGCATAGATCTGAGCTGTATAGATCTCGTCGTCCCGGTATCCAGGGCTTTCCAGCGCCAAGGCAAAATGCGCCTGCTCCAACGCCTTGGTCTGTCGCCTTTCGCCACCCAGAAAGCGTGCGGCGTCTACATCGAACACAGGTGTCGCCTGCATGTCACCAAAGAGTGTCTCGGCCAGTTTAACAATGGCATCGTGGTCCACAGCGCCCGCCGCGGACAAGATCATCTGTTCCGGTCCATAGTGTTGTTGAATGAAGCCCTGCAAATCCGCACGACTGAAATTGGCCACACGTTCTGTGGTCCCGAGAATGGTGCGCCCCATGGGGTGATCCGGATAGGCCTCTTCTTGCAGCCAATCGAAAATCACGTCATCAGGCGTGTCCAGCGCTTGGCAGATCTCATGCAAGATCACGCCGCGCTCCACCTCGATCTCGGCGTCTTCAAGTGTTGGGTTCAACAAGATGTCGGCGATGACGTCCAGCGCAAGCGGCACATCGTTTTGCAAGACACGGGCGTAGTATGCTGTCACCTCGCGGCTGGTATAGGCGTTGATATATCCGCCAACGTCTTCGATGCTCTCCGCAATCTGCAGGGCAGTACGGCGCTTTGTCCCCTTGAAGGCCATATGTTCGAGGAAATGCGCAATCCCGTTTTGCGTGGGCGTCTCGTGTCGGGCACCAGCGGTGACCCAAACCCCGATGGAGGCGGAAGCCAGGCCGGGCATCTGTTCGGTTACAATGCGAAAGCCATTTGGCAGGCGGTGTTGGTTGAGTGTCACGCAGTTCGGTGCCTTTTGATATGCGCGGTAAGCGCCGCCAGATTATTTGGCACCCGGCTCACCCGTTCCGACCGTTCATACAGGTCTGCCATGCGCGGGGGCAAGGGTGGGTGTTGTCCACTGGCCTTTTCTACAGCTTCAGGGAATTTCGCGGGATGTGCGGTGGCCAGCGTGATCATCGGCGTTCCCGTGACGCGCACTTCATCGGCAACTTTTACGCCGATGGCCGAATGCGGGCATAGCAGTTCGCCACTGCCGCTCAAAGCTGATGCAATTGTTGTCATGGTTTCGCTCTCCGATGCGCGCCCGGAGATGTAATGCGACTGCAGGACCTGCATCGCGCCCTGGCTGACCTCGAACCCACCGGCTTTGAGTTCATTCATCAATTGCACGATCGCATTGGCATCTCGGTCATAGGCATCAAACAGAGCGCGTTCAAAATTGGAACTGACCTGAATGTCCATTGAGGGGCTGATGGAAGGCACGGTTTCGCCTTTGTGGTACCCCTGCCCGCTCAGGCAGCGGTGCAGAATGTCGTTTTGGTTGGTTGCCACAACGAGTTTGTCGATGGGCAGCCCCATGCGTTTTGCGATATACCCGGCAAAGATGTCCCCAAAATTGCCCGTAGGGACAGTGAAACTCACCGGACGGTGCGGTGCCCCGAGCGCCACTGCGGCGGAAAAGTAATAGACCACCTGCGCCAGCACTCGGCCCCAGTTGATCGAATTGACGCCAGCAAGCCTGACCCCGTCACGAAACTCGAAATCATTGAACATGTCCTTCAGGCGCGCCTGACAGTCGTCAAAATCCCCTTCCATCGCCAAAGCATGCACGTTCGCCTCCGTGGGTGTGGTCATTTGGCGGCGCTGCACTTCGGAAATACGACCATGTGGATAAAGGATGAAAACATCCACGTTATCCAAACCGCGAAAGGCTTCGATGGCCGCAGACCCGGTATCACCCGAGGTGGCGCCGACGATGGTCACGCGGTCGCCCTTGCGACCCAGTGCAGTTTGGAACAATTGCCCGATTAACTGCATGGCGAAGTCTTTGAACGCCAGGGTTGGACCGTGAAAAAGCTCCAACAGGAAGTGTCCCTGGTCGAGTTGCACGAGCGGTGCGCGGGCGTCGTGTCCAAAGCCTGCGTAGGCGCGGGTTATGATCTCACCAAATTCTTCGTCTGAAAACACATCGCCAACAAAGGGTCGCATCACACGATAGGCGATGTCCTCGTAGCTCAGCCCTTCCAGCGCGGCGATATCCGCATCGGCCATTTGCGGGATCGTTTCAGGCACATAGAGCCCGCCATCACGCGCCAGACCGGTTAGCATCGCTTCTTCGAAATTCAGGACAGGCGCAGTGCCGCGCGTGGAAATATAACGCATGAGTGTCAGCTCTTGTTGGCCCCGGGTTTCCGGCGCAGGAAAATGGCAGTCATGACCAGCCAGATGGCGGACAATGAGAACCAGGTAATCGCATATTGCAAGTGATCGTTTGGAATGACGGCGGTGTCTACCGGCAAAGGCGTCAAAGGACCGCCCAAATCCGGCGCATCCCGGCGTACGACCAACACGGGGTCCGTGTTGAGCACCTCGGCCATGGCCTGGACATCGCGGGCAAACCAGATGTTTTTGTCCATATCGGGAGGCGGCGTGAACTTGTCCGTTTCCTGAGGCCACTGCAGGTTACCGACAACCGTCAGGGGCGGACCTTCCTCGAACTTTAGCGCCCCTGCGTCGGCGATGGTCACAAATCCCATATCGACCAAGATATTGCCGCCCTCGCGCATCATCGGGCGGATGATACGATAGCCTGCGCCGATCTGCTTTTGTGACACCAGCACCTGCACATAAGCGGCACCCAGAACCCCGGTGACTTCGACGGGCAAGTAAGCGTCACGCAGTGGGTCAACCGGCTGCGGGAGCGGCACCGGATCTGCGGCAATGCGCGCCTCGATGTCCGCGATGATAGCTTCTTTCCATGCCAGCCGTTGCACCTGCCAGACACCGAGGGAGATCAGGATCGCAGCCCCGCCCAACCCGAATGTGAAAAGGAATAGAAGGCGGCGCATTGCGTTTTACCGTCCGGACAAGAATAAACGCGCCCGTTTTTCCGGGGCGCGCTTTGGGTTGTAGGGATCAATTCCGAATTTGCAAGCAGGCGATCAGCCCGGCACGCCCCACATGTAGACGGCAAAGAACAAGAACAACCATACCACGTCCACGAAGTGCCAATACCAAGCCGCGGCTTCGAAACCTACGTGCTTCTCTGGCGTGAAGTGACCCTTCATGGCGCGTATCAGGCAGACTGTCAGAAAAATGGTCCCGATGATCACGTGGGCGCCATGGAAGCCTGTGGCCATGAAAAAGTTGGAATAGAATTTGTCGCCACCGAATTCCCAGCCCTCGTGCAGGAGGTGCGCGTACTCATAGGCCTGCAAAGCCGTGAAAGCGACGCCCAGAATGATGCTGATGGCCAAACCCCAGATCAGGTCTTTCCGGTTGTTTTCATGCACCAGCGCGTGGTGCGCCCAAGTGACCGCACAGCCCGACAGCAACAAGACCAACGTGTTGATCAACGGCAAATGCAGAGCGTCCACAGGGTAGACATAGGGCGGCACGTACTCGGATCCGAAGTACTCGTTCATCGGGTAAATTGCGTGTTTGAAGAACGACCAGAACCATGCGGCAAAGAACATGACCTCTGACATGATAAAGAGGATAAAGCCGTAGCGCAGACCGATCCGCACGACTGGCGTGTGATCCCCAATCGAGCTTTCTTGCACGACTTCGGACCACCAGCCAAACATCACATAGAGCACAGCGACAAAACCGGCCCAGAACAAGAAGGGAGTGATGCCCTGCATCCACAGAACTGCGCCAAAGAGCATGAAAAAACCCGCTAGGGCGCCCAGCAATGGCCAGATTGAGGGGTTCAGAATGTGATAATCGTGGTTCTTTTCTTGGGCCATGACGACGTCCCTTGCCTTATGTTGGTCAGTTCAGACTTGTGTCTGAGGATTGTTCGAGCGCCTGCGCAGCAGCATAGCCTTCGGGCAGGTCAATTTCGTAGAATGTATAGGATAGTGTGATGGTATGTATATATTTTCCGTCACGATCTTCGACAATTTCCGGATCGACGTAGAAAGTCACCGGCATCTGCACGCGTTCTCCGGGTTGCAGGACCTGCTCTTCAAAGCAGAAACACTGGATTTTATTGAAGAAGCCACCGGCCTGATAGGGCGTGACATTATAACTGGCGGACCCTGCAATGGGACGGTTCGTCGGGTTGTAAGCTTCGTAAAACGCGAGACCCGTCGCGCCAATACGCACTTCCATTTCGCGTTCAACCGGTTTGAAGGTCCACGCCATGTTGCTATTCAGCGATCCGTCGAAACGGATCTTGATGGTCTGGTCCAATACGTCATCTGGCGCTACATCGGAGACACCCGTCACGCCGCCAAAGCCGGTGACCCGGCAGAACCAGTCGTAGAAAGGCACCGAGGCCCAGGCGAGAGCACCCATGAAAACAACCAAGCTCATCGTTTGCGTAACAGTTTTTGCTGGGCCGCTCATTGCCATTATTGGGTCAGCTCCTGAGCTTTTGGCATTTCGAAGTCACCGTTTGTAACTTTGGTGAAGGTCAGCGCCAAAACAAGCACGACAAAACCCGCAAGCATGAGACCGACGCCCACATTACGCCCCTTGCGGCGCGTATGAAGTTCATGTTCCGGACGAAAGGTCATATGCCCCAGCCTCCCAGACCGAAGGGACGCAGCATTGCTTCGACAAGTATCGCCCCAAAATGGGCGAAGAGATACCAAAGGGACAGGCGAAAGAATTTTTTCTCGACCTTGTACTTGTCTGCCTGTGCTGTGGTTTCGTCACGACGCCAGATATCGAAGGCACCCTTCAAAAACAGTGCATTGAGGATCACGGCCACGATCAGATAGGTCGGTCCACCTATTGCGGTGAAACCCGCACCTATCGCGAGGGCCACCAGTAGTACGGTGTATGCAATGATGTGGATGCGCGTTGACCGGCGACCATGTGTGACCGTCAACATGGGCACGTCGGCGTCATTATAGTCCGACTTCATGAAAAGGGCGAGCGCCCAGAAGTGCGGCGGCGTCCACATGAAAATCAGTGCAAACATCAACCAGGCTTCGATAGAAAAGCTACCCGTCGCGATCACCCACCCAATAACCGGCGGGAAGGCCCCGGCAGCGCCACCAATGACAATATTCTGCGGTGTCGAGCGTTTCAGCCACATGGAATAGACGACGGCATAAAAGAAAATAGTAAAGGCGAGCAGCCCGGCTGCCAGAAGATTTGCGGCGAGACCGAGCATCATAACAGACAGACCGGAGAGCGCCAGGCCGAGAGACAAAGCTTCGCCCGCTGGCACCCGGCCTGATGGTATCGGACGTTTGGCCGTGCGATGCATCACGCTGTCAATGTCAGCATCCCACCACATGTTCAGGGCACCCGACGCGCCCGCGCCGATCGCTACAAAAAGGATGGATGAAAAAGCGATGACTGGATGCACGCTAACCGGAGCCGCCAGCATTCCCACAAGCGCCGTAAATACCACAAGAGACATGACACGTGGCTTCATCAGGGCGAAGTAGTCGCCCAGTTGCGTGTCGTATTCCCCAGCTGGTGTGGAGTAGCTCACATCCGTCATTCAATCACCTTTGGCATGAAGAGCGGGCTGGCACCCACTCCGCGGCGGTTCAGTTCGACGCGATCACACGCGTTTGAGGAATGCCCGCGTACTCTTCTTTGGCTTCGGCGAGCCACGCCGCGTAAGCTTCTTCAGAAACGACCTTCACAGTGATAGGCATATAGCTGTGGTTCAATCCGCACAATTCAGAGCATTGTCCGAAGTAGATGCCTTCTTGTTCTGCTTTGAACCAAAGCTCTGCCAGACGACCGGGGACTGCATCTTGCTTCACCCCAAAGGCCGGTATGGTCCAGGCGTGGATCACATCCCCGCCGGTGACCTGCATGACGATTGTCTTGTTCACGGGCACAACCACCGATGTGTCCGTTGCAAGCAGGAATTCCTCTTCCGAGTAACCCGCTTCTTCAAGCTGCGCGATGACTTCGGGCGATTTCATGTTTTCGCCACCCGTCGCCGGAGCCCCGATCATGTAGCTTGAAAATTCAAATCCGTCATCCACGTACTCATAGTCCCAGTACCATTGATACCCTGTCACTTTGATGGTGACGTCGGCTTCGGGAATTTCCTGCTGGTTGAAAAGGATCGGCAGGGAATACGCGCCAATAAAGAGCAAGATCACGATCGGAATGACTGTCCATGCGATTTCGACCGGAGTGTGGTGCGTGAAACTGGCGGGCGTCGGGTTGCGTTTGGCGTTGTAGCGGTAGGCTACCCAGAGAATCAGCCCGGTCACAAACAACGTGATCAGGGTAATAATGACCAGAATCATGCCATCAAGCCACTGCAGGTCTTCAGCCAAACCGGTCACCGCAGGCTGGAAACCCATCTTCCCATCCACCGGGCGGCCGATGATTTCAAGGTTGTCCTGCGCCCGAGCCGCGGTTGCCGACAACCCTGCCACGAGGCTTGAGAGAGTGAAAAATCGTTTCATGTGTCGTCCTGATCTTGGGATCACTGTTTTGCACGCGGGATAAGGAAACGCACCAGTACGCTTCCAATCCGTTGTAATCTCCGCTCTTACAAGCATATTCTGACCATGAGATAAAGAGTTCAGCTTGCGTCATTGGGACGCGATGCGTGTTTTTTATCTACCTTTTTTGAGGATCACCCGATGACGGACACGTCTTTTAGACCTTTTGAAGATGACTTGGACCGCGAGGCGGCCCTTAGCGTATTGCGCGAGGCGACCCGTGGTGCTGACGATGGCGAGTTGTTTTTGGAACGGCGCCGGTCTGAGGCATTGGTGTTCGACGACGGCAGGCTCAAGACCGCCAGTTATGATGCGGCACAAGGATTTGGCTTGCGCGCTGTTTGCGGCGAAGTGGCAGGATATGCTCATTCCACCGAAATCTCAGAGGCCGCTTTGCGACGTGCCTGTGAAACCGCAAGATTGGCTGTCGGTGAAGGCGGCGGGACGCTTGCAGACGCCCCGGCCCATACCAACACCAAACTTTATACCGACCAGGACCCCATTGCCGGTGCCGATTTTCCGGTCAAGGTAGAGACCTTGCGCGAGATTGATGCATTTGCCAGAGGTTTGGACCCCCGCGTTGTTCAGGTTTCCGCGACGATTGCGGCTAGTCTGCAGGAAATCGAGATTCTGCGCCCAGACGGCCAATCCCTGCGCGACATACGCCCGATGACCCGGGTCAATGTGTCAGTGATTGTCGAGGAAGACGGGCGTCGCGAATCCGGATCGGTTGGCGGGGGCGGGCGCGTCGGCCTGGATGGATTGCTGGAAACTTCGGATTGGCAGACAAAAACCCGCGAGGCATTACGTGTTGCTTGCGTGAATCTCGAAGCTGTGCCCGCACCAGCTGGCGTTATGGATGTTGTGTTGGGGCCCGGTTGGCCCGGAATTTTGCTGCACGAAGCGATTGGTCATGGGCTTGAGGGCGATTTCAATCGCAAAGGCTCGTCTGCCTTTGCGGGTTTGATGGGCCAGCGGATCGCCAGCAAGGGCGTCACGGTACTGGATGACGGCACGATACCGGATCGCCGTGGATCTATCTCAATTGACGATGAAGGAACGCCATCCGGCAAAAACACACTGATCGAAGACGGGATACTTGTGGGATACATGCAGGACCGTCAAAACGCGCGCTTGATGGGTGTCGCGCCTACAGGCAATGGCAGACGCGAAAGCTATGCCCATGCGCCTATGCCACGAATGACCAACACCTATATGCTGGGCGGTTCTTCCGACCCGGCCGATATTGTCGCGGACCTGAAGCACGGCATTTATGCTGTAGGCTTTGGCTGTGGTCAGGTTGACATCACCAATGGCAAATTTGTGTTCAGCTGTACCGAAGCCTACCGAGTGGAAAATGGCAAAATTGGCGCGCCGGTCAAGGGCGCTACCCTGATTGGTGATGGCGCAACGGCATTGCAACAGATCAGGGGCATTGGCAATGATATGGCGCTTGATCCTGGCATGGGCAATTGCGGCAAGGCCGGACAATGGGTGCCTGTAGGCGTCGGTCAGCCCACCTTGATGATCGGGGGGCTTACCGTCGGAGGATCTGCGTCCTGATACCAGTTCTCTCCCCACAATTAGCGAGGATCTCGCAAGGTTTTGTTCATGCGTTGTTAACCAAGTCACCTTAAACCTGATTCTGCAACGGACGGAGCCCAGGATGACTGACAAGGACCACAATCCTTCTTCCACTC
>NZ_JBGCEQ010000041.1:0-106538 GCF_045106495.1 Roseobacter sp. | reverse complement strand
CTCCGAGATTGTCGTGGATGAGCTTGTCGGACAATGGATCGCCTTGTTGCCGCTCTCCTACGCAGCCTGGTCAATGGGCATAGACATCTTGGACATGTGGCCGGGCTGGATCACGGCTTTTGCCCTGTTCCGCCTGTTTGATATCCTGAAACCTGGCCCAGTTGGGTGGGCAGATCGGCGCGGAGACCCTCTGGGGGTCATGTTGGATGACGTCATCGCTGGCGTCTTTGCAGCAATCGGTGTTTTGGTTCTGGCCGGGATTGCACATGGGTTTTTTACATGAGCCTCGCCAGAGAACTTATTGAAAAAGCGTCTTCTTCCAATGTAAAAATTGCGGCCGCGGAAAGCTGCACCGGTGGTATGCTCACAGCAAGCCTGACAGACGTTCCAGGGTCTTCTGCCGTCGTCGAGCGTGGGTTTGTGACCTATACCAACGCCGCTAAAATCGAGATGCTGGGCGTAAGTCCCGATACGCTCGATGCGCACGGTGCTGTCTCCGAAGAAGTCGCAGGTGAAATGGCGAAAGGCGCTTTGGCCGCCTCTCACGCGCAGATTGCGGTCTCCATTACCGGCATCGCGGGCCCCGGAGGATCAGAACACAAACCCGAAGGGCGCGTTTGTTTTGGCCTTGCGCAGGGATCAAAGGTCGATACCGAAACAATCGACTTTGGCGCACGCGGTCGAGATCAGGTGCGCGTGGCCGCGCGCGAACATGCGTTATCGCTGATACTATCGAAGCTTTGAATCAGAGATAGTGGGCAAGAACCGTCGTCGCGCAACGGGTCGCGCTCACTCACCGTAGAGCGCTTTCGCACGGGTCTCAAACGCCCGCACAATACGCAACATGGCCTCATTGAAAACAACACCAATTAACCGCTCCAAGATCATGTTTCGAAACGCAAAGTCGACAAAAAATCTCACTTCACAGCCGCCATCTACATCCGAGAAAGCCCAGTTCGATTTCATGTATCGAAACGGCCCGTCGAGATATTCGGTATCGATTTTGTATTCCGTTGGCAACAAAACCACGCGACTGGTAAAGCGTTCGCGAAACACTTTGAAGCTGACCACCAGATCTGCCTCCATGACCTCCGTATCGCCGTCCGGCGTTACAGATTTAACGCGCGCCGCTGAACACCAGGGCAAAAACTCCGGATATCGCGCTACATCGGCCACAAGATCGTACATTTGCTGTGCGGTGTAGGGCAGGATTTTGGTCTCGGAGTGCGTAGGCATTGATTTGTCGGTTTGTGAAGGTTAGCCACTCATGTCCTATTTCCTCCGCTCAAGATCAAGGTCAAACCCATGTCGACGCGTCCATATGTCATAGATGAAATGATTTCCGCAAAATCGATCGCTGCCCGTATTGAAGTACTTTGCCGTGAGATCCAGACCGAGTTTGCCGGTACAGACAAACTCGTAGTCGTGGGTCTTTTAAGGGGAAGCTTCGTTTTTATTGCCGATTTGGTGCGCGAGTTGAGCTTACCTATTGAAGTTGATTTTCTAGAAGCCTCCAGCTACGGCGAAGGGATGGAAAGCAGCCGCGAAGTGCGCATCCTCAAGGACCTTCGAGGCACGATCGAAGGTCGCGATGTTCTGGTGGTCGAAGACATCGTGGATACCGGGCATACACTCAATCATGTGACGCGATTGCTAGAAAGCCGCCTGCCGGCCCGTTTGAAATCCATCGCCTTGCTGGACAAACCCAGCCGTCGCGAAGTCGACTTTAAGGCAAGTTGGACGGGTTTCGAAATACCCGACGAATTTGTCGTCGGCTACGGCATTGACTTCGCGCAACGGAACCGGAATTTGCCCTATATCGGCAAAGTGCGTTTCGAGGACGCCTAGCCGCATAATGATTTGGCGTCTTGGATGACCGGTTGCTGCTAGGGTACCGAAAAAGTGACCCATATGTTTTGAAACGGAGATATACTTGCGAATAATCTGAGCCCGTCGAACGTAACACCTATGTAGCCAATTGCCACCAAAGGAGATCTAGAATGAACAAATCCTTCGCACTGCCCCTCGCCGCCGCGCTGGCCCTGACCGGTGTTGCCGGAACTGCGATCGGAGACGGCCATGCGGACAAAGCGCTGCAGTCTGCCATCAGCGCGCGCAAAGCGCAGATGCAACTGGTTGGCTTTAACACCGGTCTGCTGGGTGCCATGGCAAAAGGTGAGGTGCCATTTGATAGCGCGGTTGCTACTGCAGCGGCATCAAATCTGGCGGCAGTCGCCAAGCTGGACCGTAGCATTCTGTGGCTCGAAGGGTCCGTTCAAGGCACCGTGGAAGGCACACGCGCCAAAGCAGAAATCTGGAGCGACCCGGCGGGTTTTGATAAGGCCGCTGTGGCGATGGAGGATGCCGCGACAACCATGATCACCGCGGCGGGCACGGATTTGCCAGCCCTTCAGGCGCAAATGAAAAATCTCGGTACCACTTGCTCGACCTGTCACAAGGCCTATCGCGGACCGAAAAACTAGTCGCGCGCATGCGCAAGCTGATCACAGTTTTGTTGGTGCTTCTCGCCATTGGCGGTGGTTTCTTTTGGTATGTCACACTGCCCGATTTAGAGCCGGTGGATTTGTCAGAGACGATTCCGCCCGTTGCCGCGGACGGGGCTTTGGTCTTTGCAGCGGCTGGCTGTGCATCATGCCATGCGACACCTGACGCAACCCCTGATCAAAAACTGATCCTGTCAGGTGGGCATGCATTCAAAAGTGATTTCGGCACATTTTACGCGCCAAATATCTCATCGCATCCAGAGTTTGGCATTGGCACATGGTCTCAAGAGGCATTTGCGCGCGCGGTGATAAAAGGTGTCTCACCCGATGGCGCGCACTATTACCCGGCGTTTCCTTACGCCGCCTACAACAAGATGACAGCGCAGGATGTTGTTGATCTATTTGCCTATGTTGAAACCCTGCCTTCGTCCGCAACGCCTAGTCGCCCCCATGACGTGGGTTTTCCGTTTTCGCTGCGCCGTTCCTTAGGGTTATGGAAACGGCTCTTTATCAACGATGGGTTCCATCTCGCCGATCCCGAAAATCCGGAGGTGCTGCGCGGCCGGTACCTCGCGGAAGGATTGGCTCATTGCGCTGAGTGTCATACAGCGCGAAACGCGCTGGGTGGCTTGAATGCAGGCAGGTGGCTCGCCGGAGCGCCAAACCCATCTGGCAAGGGCCGTATCCCAAACATTACGCCAGCAGATTTGGATTGGTCGACCGAGGAATTGGTCGAGTACTTCACAAGCGGTTTCACACCTGACTATGATAGCGTCGGCGGGGAAATGGTTGCTGTGATCGAAAATCTTGCGTTGCTACCCAAAGAAGATCGCACCGCTTTGGCAGCATACCTCAAAGCTGTACCCGCGATTCCTTAGAGAAGGCGCGTTTCAGCGTTCCAACGAATCATGCACAACACTTGTTTTGCCATTGCAGATGCTGTCGCATTGCGCATCCCGTGCGATGATAGCATGGATTGCATCTTCGATATGGTGCCCGGCAACGTCATACCTTACGGTGTCCAGCGAAGTTTGAATGTCGCGCAAGGCAAAGATTGCCCAATGGTTGGAGGTCATGATTTCGGCTCTCAGAAAAGGTTACCGGCCCCGACTACACAACTTTGGCGATCAATTTCACGGGAAAACTGCCGCAAAATTCCCCAATAGACGTAACGTAACTATATCTACGCCTTGCTCAGCTTTTGTTGGCGCGCCTCTCGCAGGCGGGCAAAGTCGTCGCCCGCATGGTAGGATGATCGCGTCAACGGCGTGGCCGAAACCATAAGGAAGCCCTTGCCGTAGGCCGCCTTTTCATAAGTTGCAAATTCATCAGGGTGTACAAACCGATCTACAGCATGGTGTTTGGGTGTCGGTTGCAGGTATTGACCGATGGTCAGGAGATCGATGTCAGCGGCACGCATATCTTCCATCACCTGCATTACTGCCTGTTTGTCTTCACCCAGCCCAACCATGATTCCCGATTTCGTGAACATCGCCGGATCCAACTCCTTGACGCGTTGCAAAAGGCGCAAGGAATGGAAGTAACGTGCGCCGGGACGCACCTCTGGATAGAGACCCGGTACCGTTTCAAGATTGTGATTGAAGACATCGGGCCTTGCGGCGACGACAATCTCTAGTGCCTCCGGCGTGCATTTTATAAAATCCGGCGTCAGGATTTCAATTGTCGTGGCTGGACTCCGGTGTCGAATTGCCCGAATCGTCTGGGCAAAATGATCGGCGCCACCGTCTTCGACGTCATCCCGATCCACTGAAGTGATCACGACATGGTTCAGTCCCAGCTTTTCGACAGCATGGGCAACCCGCCCCGGTTCAAAAGCATCGAGATCATCGGGCGGTTTGCCGGTCGCAATATTGCAAAACGTACACGCGCGCGTACAGACTTCGCCCATGATCATCATGGTCGCGTGGCCCTGGCTCCAACATTCACCAACGTTTGGACAGCCGGCTTCTTCGCATACAGTTACGAGCTTGTTTTCCCGCATGATGCGAGCTGTTTCGGCATAGCCCTGACCGCCCGGCGCTTTTACGCGAATCCAATGTGGCTTCTTGGGCTGAGGATTGTCCGGTCGCCGTGCCTTTTCAGGGTGGCGTTGCTCTGGAATCTTGAGATCGCGCGGCGCCATATTGCTCCATCCTCAAATTGCTGACATGTGGTCTGCGGTATTTCCCCACAATGTAGACGACTTGCGACGCGGGTTACAACAGTCCGGCTGGTCGCAGGAGACATGGCTGCATTGCAAGAACTGCGCCCATGAAAAGCAAAAGAGCGCCTTGTGAGCGCTCCTTAAATCCACGTAAAAATGAAATTTCGGCGTTAACCGATCAGCGGTCCACCCGGCCCGATGGTTTCATCGTAGTGCCGCTTGAGCCGCATAAGTGCGATACGCAAAACGATTTTGCCGGATCGTGCTGACCATCCCAGTTTTTTCTCCGCCGTTTCCAACCCTTCAAGATAGCAGCAGCAGCGCAAAACCACATCCGACAGGCCTGGTCCGAGATCGGCCAGTGCGTCTGCGACACGTTTTCTGGCATTGGAAGGTCCGTCACCGACGCCGCTGTCCGGCACAAAGTTTCCGCGACCACCGGAAGTAAGGAACCGGTCCCAGTTCTGTGCAACACGCGGCCCCATCTGCGCAAGTTCAAAGTCTTCACGCAGGCGTTCGCCAACCGTGACAAGATCATCGCTGAGAAAGTTCTCTCCGTTCTTGTCGCGACGACGGGCCAAAGCCGTCAACGGGCTCTCTGCTAGGTTGTACCGCATCCGACGCGGGCGGCCTGTATCGACATCGGGAAGTGTTTTTGCTCCCCAAACGCGATGCTGGCCTGCAAAATCGGCCTGTGCTTCGGCAAAACCAGCCGTTTCGGAACTGGAATCATCGGATTCCATCATTTTTTCCAGTGCAGCGCGGCCCGTGGGGGTGATTGTATAGCGGGTGATTTTGCCCGACGTCTGTGGCGATATCCACTCCTTCAACGCCATTGCTTCTGCAATTTTGCGCGTCACCACACCGGTGCGTGTGGCTTGAGCACCCGCGCCATCGCGCACAATCACGGCCTTTTCCATTTCGGCTGCAACTGCCAAAACCGCGCCTTTTTCGCAAAGTCTGCGCAATACACGCATGCCTTCCGCTTTGAGAGACGCTTCACTTGGTGGGTTTGACCCGTCTTCTGAAGGGGCCGCGATACGATCTTGAAAACTCATGCGTGATGCGTCCTTTGTGTTCTTTTGAGCAGCTTTGGAACGGTTAACGAAATGAGCAGCACCCAGAGCCTTCAAGGCAGCATCAACCAATGGGTCATCGCGCCGTGTCTCAACCCGCCGGATCTGGCGCAATATTGTTGAGGCATGGCATCCGGCGGCCCGGGCGAGCGCTCTGATAGGCAGCCCGGCTTCGGTATGAGCCAAATAGACCTGTGCAGCTGCCGGGACCCAATCAGGCAAACCTGCCTGCCGCGGATCATGTGGACGCAAGGAAGTGATTTCCATTTCGTTCATGTCATTGGTACCGTGGTGCTATTGCTTCAGGGTTGATTTGAAAAACTACAGTACAACCTAGGGATGAATTGGTTACCCATTCGTTAACAGTTTCCGATTTAGCAATTATTCTAGCTAAAACATAAACAGTATTTAAACCTACGCGCGCCCTTGGACCACCAAGCGCAACAGCTAATCAAACCGGCATTTTGGGGTCCAGCGATCAAAACAGACCTCGAAGTACGCGCACAAAACCGCACTACTTCAGAGTGTTAACAAGTCCCTAAGCCCTGCGCGCGTGAATTGACCAACCTGCGCAACACGAGATTTGTCGATGTAATATCCTTCACTGTAGGGCGTAGAAACCCTCGGGGGAAATGACGGATATAAAGGAAAACAAAATGCAAGACCTGATCTCAATGCTGCACGCAATACGCCGGCCACAGCTTCTGATGCGCGCAGCTCGTATCGGCGCTGAAGATTACCGTCGCGCGGTGCACCTGCCACGGTTGTTGGGCTACGGGATCTTGCCAAGACACGGGTCTGCGCTTTTCAAACTGATCGAAATCGAAGCTGATCTGAACACGCAACGCACCAGCGGTGATGCTGGATACAGCTTGATACGCCACGTTGACGTGTTGATCGCGATGCTCGGTGAAGCACGCGTATTACGGGCGTCTCAGGCAGCCTGAGTTACATGAAACTGTCCGGCATTTCAGACTTTTTGCGTGCGATATAGTCTGAGATCGCCTCCTGGATCGCGGGATCAAGGGCGGGTTGCTGATATTCGCTTAGCATCTTTTCGACCCGCAGACTGGCAAGAGTTTGCGTGTCACGGCCGCCTTCGTCTTCCCATGTTTCGTAGGGCTTGTAGTCTAGCAAATCCGATTTCCAGAAAGCATCTTTGAAGTTCTTCTGCGTGTGCTCGCACCCCAGGTAATGACCGCCCGGACCAACTTCACGTATGGCATCCATGGCTTGAGCGTTTGTATCGCTCGAGACACCCTTCGCCAGATGATGCAGCGTGCCAAGTTGATCCGCGTCCATAACAAATTTCTCGAATGAAGACACAAGGCCTCCTTCGAGCCATCCGCAGGCATGCAGCATGAAGTTCACCCCCGCCAGGAGGCCCATATTCAGACTGTTTGAAGTCTCATAAGCTGCCTGTGCATCAGGCAGTTTCGATCCACAAAACGACCCAGCAGACCGGTACGGTAGGCCAAGACGCCGGGCCAGTTGCCCGGCCCCATAGGTGATATGCGCGGCTTCCGGTGTCCCGAAAGTTGGCGCGCCGGAATTCATATCAATGGATGTGACAAAAGCCCCCATGATCACCGGAGCACCCGGGCGGATCAACTGGCTGTATGCAATACCGGCCAACACCTCGGCCAGCACCTGAGTCAGCGTCCCGGCAACAGAAACCGGCGCCATGGCCCCGCCCACGATAAAGGGCGAAATGATACAGGCCTGATTGTTTTTCGCATAAACCTCAAGCGCTCCCATCATCACGTCATCGAAAGTCATGGGCGAGTTGATGTTGATCAGCGATGTCATCACTGTGTTTTGCTGCACGAAGTCCTCACCAAAGAGGAGACCACACATTTCCACCGAATCCTGCGCCCGCGAAGGCTCGGTCACCGAGCCCATAAAGGGTTTGTCGCTCAGCGTCATATGGGCCTGCAGCATGTCAAGGTGGCGCTTATTCACTGGCACGTCGGTTGGTTCGCAGACCGTGCCGCCAGAGTGATGCAACCACTTGGACATGTAACCCAGCTTCACGAACTTTCGGAAATCCTCCATCGTGGCGTAGCGCCGCCCTTCATAAGCATCGCGGACAAAGGGCGGGCCATAAACCGGGGCCAGCACCAGGTTACGACCGCCAACTTCGACATTGCGTTCGGGGTTTCGCGCATGTTGGACGAAGCTGGACGGCGCTGTTTGGCACAGTTGTCTCGCCAGCCCACGCGGGATGCGCACGCGTTCGCCGTCGACGTCCGCACCGGCGTCACGCCAGCGTTTCAAAGCAGCAGGGTTTTCGATGAAATTGACACCAATTTCCTCGAGCACCGTTTCGGCATTGGTTTCGATGATCTCAAGGGCTTCTTCGGTCAGCACGTCAAAGTTTGGGATGTTGCGTTGGATAAATCGCGCAGTCTCGAAAGATACCGCACTGCGCTCGGCACGCCGGGCTGCACCGCCACCACCTCTTCTGCCCCTGCGTTCTGATGCCTGTGCCATTTGCGTCTCCCCGACTTTTACCTGTGCCGGTGCTATCCCATTCAGCACTCTGCATTGGTGCGGATAGCGTCCTTGCAGGGAAAAAAGCGACATGTGCCCCCGGTGTCCGGCGTATCTCGTCGGAAAAACGACATCTGCGCGATGTGGCACCCACTGCAGCCCTTGCCACTTGGCCGCGCCGCGCCTAATCAGCATCCATGAGCACACATGATCATGACCGCCTTCTCATCATCGACTTTGGCAGCCAGGTAACGCAATTGATTGCGCGCCGATTGCGCGAGTTGCATGTCTATTGCGAAATCCATCCCTTCAATGTTGTAGACGACGCTTTCCTTGCGGAATTCACCCCCAAGGCGGTGATTTTTTCCGGCGGACCCTCATCCGTTTTCGCCGAAGGCGCGCCGATGCCGCCCAAAGGCGTTTTCGAGCTAGGCGTTCCGATTCTTGGCATCTGCTATGGTCAGCAGGTCATGATGCAGTGCCTCGGCGGCAAAGTGGAACGTGGTCATGGGACGGCAGAGTTTGGCCGAGCTTATGTGACGCCCGAAGCCCGCAAACTGGCCTTGCTGGATGGCTGGTTCGAGGTGGACCGGGAGCAGGTCTGGATGAGCCACGGCGACCATGTCAGTGAAATCGCACCCGGATTCGAGGTTTTTGGTACCTCGCCGAACGCGCCTTTTGCCATCACCGGCGATGTTTCGCGGGATTTCTATGCAGTGCAGTTCCATCCGGAAGTGCATCACACCCCAAACGGCGCAAAACTCTACGAGAACTTTGTGCGTCTGGCCGGTTTCAAAGGCGACTGGACCATGGGCGCCTACCGCGAAGAGGCCATCGCGCGCATTCGCGATCAAGTTGGCACCGGCCGCGTGATCTGCGCGCTGTCCGGTGGAGTCGATTCGTCGGTGGCAGCGGTGCTGATCCACGAGGCCATTGGGGAGCAACTCACCTGCGTCTATGTAGACCATGGATTGATGCGCAAAGATGAAAGCGTGCAAGTGGTTGGCATGTTCCGCGAACACTACAATCTGCCGCTCATCCACGCGGACGAATCTGATCTGTTTCTGGGTCAGCTCGAAGGGGTCAGCGACCCTGAAACCAAACGCAAGATCATTGGCGGGCTGTTCATCGAAGTCTTTGAAAAACACGCCAAGGCAATGGGCGGTGCGGAATTCCTGGCTCAGGGCACGCTTTATCCGGATGTCATCGAATCGGTGAGTTTTTCAGGTGGTCCCTCGGTCACAATCAAATCGCATCACAACGTAGGCGGCTTGCCCGAGCGTATGAACATGCAACTGGTCGAGCCCCTGCGTGAGCTTTTCAAGGACGAGGTCCGCACCCTGGGTCGCGAACTGGGCCTGCCCGAGAGCTTTATTGGTCGTCACCCTTTCCCTGGCCCGGGTTTGGCGATTCGCTGCCCCGGCGAGATCACGCGCCAGAAACTGGACATCCTGCGTGAAGCGGATGCTGTTTACATTGACCAGATTAGAAAACACGGACTTTACGACGCCATTTGGCAAGCCTTTGTGGCCATCCTGCCGGTGCGAACCGTTGGCGTTATGGGCGATGGGCGCACTTATGATTTCGCCTGCGCCTTGCGCGCGGTGACTTCTGTGGATGGCATGACTGCGGATTATTATCCTTTCAGCCACGAATTTCTGGGTGAAACGGCCACGCGCATCATCAATGAGGTCCCGGGCATCAATCGGGTGACCTATGACATCACCTCAAAACCGCCCGGCACCATCGAGTGGGAATGACGTCGCATGCCTTCGTCACGCTTTGCACCTGCGTTTTAGGGTGCAGCAAGCGACCAGTATGAGCCCTACGTTCAAAGCAGCACTATGGATGGTCGGGTCTATTGCTTCGTTTTCTTGCATGGCCATTCTGGGACGGGAACTGGCCGCTGAACTCGATACATTCGAGATCATGTTGTATCGAAGCGTCTTTGGCTTTGTAATCGTTGTGGTATTGGCCGGGATGACGGGCAGTTGGCGCCAGATCAACACGCGACACATGCCAGTGCATTTGGTTCGAAACATGGCACATTTTGTCGGTCAGAATCTGTGGTTCTACGCCGTCACCGTAATTCCCCTGGCACAGGTCTTTGCTCTGGAATTCACCTCCCCGATCTGGGTGATTGTTCTGTCGCCTTTCTTGCTGGGAGAAAGGCTTACAGCCATGCGTCTTTTGGCCGCCGGTATGGGGTTTATCGGCATATTGATGGTCGCGCGACCTGATATCTCGGGTATTAACATCGGCGTGGTCATGGCGGCGTCGTCGGCCATATTCTTTGCCCTGACGATCATGTTTACCAAACGGCTGACCCGCACACAAAGCACCACCTGCATTCTGTTCTATCTGACCACCATGCAACTGATCTTTGGCGTGATCGCGGCGGGTTTTGACGGCGACATCGCGCTGCCCACGTCGCAAGGGCTTCCTTTTGTCATGTTGGTCGGTGCCGCAGGCCTGGTGGCGCATTATTGCATGACCAACGCTCTTTCGATCGCACCGGCTACCGTGGTGGTCCCTTTTGATTTCATCCGTCTGCCCGCCATCGCCGTCATCGGCATGCTGCTTTACAATGAAGCTCTCGATATCTGGGTCTTAATTGGCGCAATCATAATATTTGCTGGCAATTACTTGAATATATGGTCCGAGACACGTCAAAGAAATTGATTTAACGTGAGGTCACAAGCAAAAATGCCCCTGCGTCAACAATTGACCCAATTTGCAATCGTGCTTACGTGCTCGCGCCTATCTTGCAAATCCGCACAGTCACCATCAGGCACATCTTCTGGGGAGGAGAGTCATGAAAACTTATCTAACAAGTGCAACCGCTTTGTGTCTCGCAGCAGGCAGCGCACATGCTGGCGGCATTGACAGATCAGGCCAATCCATTGAGGCGCTGTTCGAAGAGGGGCGTTACCTTGAATTCAGCGTGGTCAATGTCTCGCCAGATCTGACAGGTGACGCACGCGCAACTTTCGCAAACGGTACGGGCTCAGGCGAAATTGCCCCCAGCTATTTGCGGTTTGGTGGCGCGTACAAAGCCGATCTGAACGATCGTTTTTCTTATGCACTGATCTATGATGAGCCGTTCGGTGCGGAGGTGGACTACCCCGCAGGTACCGGGTATTTCGCATCGACGTCCGACGCATTGTTCGAAAGCCGCGCGTTGACGGGACTGGTCCAATTCAATGATCCATCCGGGTTTTCTGTCTACGGCGGCTTGCGCTTGCAATCAGTAGAAGCCAGCGTCAACGTCAACTTTGACCGCCCTGTCGGTCCGCCACTCAGGTACACCGCAGACGCAGATATTCACTATGGCCTTGGATATGTGGCCGGCGTTTCTTACGAAATTCCCGAAATCGCCTTTCGTGTGTCTCTGACATATAACTCAGAAATCTCGCACGAAACCGACACCACTGAAACGACGCTGGGTGTGGGTACACTTGCGACCACTACAGAATTTGAAACCCCACAATCCGTTAACCTGAAATTCCAAACAGGGATCAACCCCAAGACCTTGTTGTTTGGTGGGATTCGCTGGGTTGACTGGTCTGACTTTCAACTGGATCCCCGGCAATACCTGGCAGTGGTCGGGTCGCCGTTGCTGAGCTACGAAGAGGACGTTATCACCTATACCCTCGGAGTCGGGCGGCGTCTCAACGAGAACTGGTCCGTAGCTGCGAGCATTGGCTATGAAGAAACAACAGGCAATCTATTCACCAACCTGGGTCCCGCCGATGGGCAGGAAATCATCAATCTGGCTGCGATTTATCGTCAAAACAATTACGAGATCACAACAGGCCTGCGCTACATCCGTATTGGCGACACAACGACAGGGGTGCAAGGCATCCCGGCTGCAAATTTCGATGGCAATGACGCGATCGCCTTGGGCGTAAAAGTCGCATATCGTTTCTGATCCAGCGTCACGATCCTTTCAAAACGCCCGTGCGCCTAGCGCCGGGCGTTTTCTTTGCGCATGATCCGGGTGGTTGCATCAGCTGATCCTGCCTAAGGTGACCGCATGATTGAACAGACCAGCATTTCTTCAAAAACATGGGCCGCCATGCTGCTCCTTGCTCTGATCTGGGGCGCGTCATTCGTGTCCATTCGCATTGCACTTGATGAAGTCGGGCCGCTCACTTCCGTAGCACATCGTACGTTCTGGGCCATGTTGGTTTTGTGGGCCGTTACCTTCGCCATGCGTTTGCCTCTGCCACGTGAACCAAAGATCTGGGGCGCATTTTTGATCATGGGTCTTTTGAACAATGTGATCCCTTTTACTTTGATGGCCTGGGGACAAGTGCACATCGAAAGCGGTCTGACATCCATTCTGAACGCGGCCACGGCTATTTTTGGCGTTTTGTTTGCGGCTGTATTTTTCGCGGACGAACGGCTAAGCCTGCGTAAAATAATTGGTGTCAGCCTTGGGTTTCTGGGCGTCGCCATGGCGATCGGCCTGGAAAACCTACGTAATTTCGATCTTCGGTCGCTGGCGCAACTGGCCGTGCTTGCAGGGACCGTTTCCTACGCATTGGCCGGAGTCTGGGCGCGAAAGACGCTCTCTCATCTTGCGCCGCAAGTGGCCGCCGCCGGGATGCTTACTGCCTCAACATTGCTCACCCTGCCTATGGCGGTTCTCTTTGAGGGCCCGATCACACTTGATTTGCAACCCAAATCGATGTTGGCCATCGCATATTATTCCGTTGTCGCCACCGCAGGCGCGTACCTGCTTTACTACTACATCCTCAGCAAGGCCGGCAGTGGGAACCTTTTGCTGGTGACGCTGCTCATAGCGCCCGTCGCGATCATTTTGGGTGCTATTGTTTTAAGCGAGGCGCTAAATCCCAATGCCTATACAGGCTTTGCGCTTTTGGCCCTGGGGTTGATCGTGTTGGACGGCAGGTTATGGCAAAGGCTCCGCAAGCCGCGTATCCCGATCTCTGACTGATTGACCGTACCGAGTGGCAAGGCTAGGAGTTGGCGATCACTTCTGCCTTCAGGATGCGCCCAATGCTATACTCTTCTGCCGCCGAATGGCGGGCCGCGCCGCGCAAATCCGTGCTGGTCTATGGCATGTCGGGTTTGGGGAAAACGCATATGTCCAATCTGTTGCGCGCAAGTGGAAACTGGTTTCACTATTCGATCGATTACCGTATCGGCACGCGCTATATGGGCGAATACATCACGGATAACGCCAAATCCGAAGCGATGAAGGTCCCTTTTTTGCGCGAACTGCTGATGAGCGACAGCATTTACATTGGCTCTAACATTACGTTCGACAACCTCGCGCCCGTCGCCACTTACCTCGGCAAACCGGGTGACCCGAAAAAGGGTGGTTTGCCCATGGCGGAGTATACCCGTCGTCAGGAACAGTTCCGACAAGCCGAAATTTCCGCGCTCTATGACACAACGCATTTCGCAGAGCGCGCCGAGGCACTTTATGGGTATCCGCATTTTATCTGCGATTCCGGAGGGTCGATATGTGAATGGGTAGAGGCTGACGACACCCACGATGCACTAATGCGCGATCTGTCCAGCCATTGTCTGCTGATCTGGATCAAGGGTACCGCCGCTCACACCCGGGAGCTGATACGTCGTTTCGATCGCGCGCCCAAACCGATGGCGTACAAACCCACATTCCTCGCAAGCACCTGGCAGGAATATCTAAGCAAAAACAAATGCCTTGAAGGAGACGTTGATCCTGATGATTTCATCCGCTTCACCTATGCCCGCGCCCTTGCACACCGCCAACCGCGATATGAAAACATGTCGCGCTGGGGTGTCACCGTGACTGCGGATCAGGTCGCCTCGCTGAAAAATCCGCAGGACTTTGATGATCTCATCGCCTCTTGCCTGTAACCCGCGTCACCGAGCTGTGAGTGCTTCGCCCTTGAGACACCCGCACCAAAAGACTATCTGCCATGCCTGAACGCGATCTGGAATACAGTTATGCCCATCAAAATCCCCTCTGCTCTTCCCGCCTATGACGTGCTGACGCGCGAAGGAGTGATGGTACTGGATGATGATCAGGCCGCCTTGCAGGATATCCGGCCCTTGCGGATAGGACTGTTGAACCTGATGCCCAAAAAAATCCAGACAGAAACCCAGTTTGCGCGCCTCATAGGTGCCACGCCTTTGCAGATCGAGTTGAGCCTGATCCGCATGTCAGAGCATAAAACCAAGAACACCGCTTCTGAGCATATGGCCAGTTTCTACCGGCCGTTTCAGGACGTGCGCGCCGAGAAATTCGACGGGCTGATCATCACCGGGGCGCCGATCGAACATCTCGCCTTTGAAGACGTGACCTATTGGGACGAGCTGCGCGAGGTGATGGATTGGACGCAAACCCATGTGCATTCGACCTTCGGCGTGTGCTGGGGCGGCATGGCGATGACCAACCATTTTCATGGCGTCGACAAACACATGCTGGATGCCAAGGCTTTCGGTTGTTTCCGGCATCAAAATCTAGCACCATCGTCACCTTATCTGCGCGGATTTTCAGATGACTGCGTGACCCCCGTCTCTAGGTGGACCGAGATGCGACAGAGTGAGATTGACACCGCATCCGGGCTGAAAACGCTTTTGGGCAGCGATGAGGTGGGCCCCTGTCTGGTCGAAGATTCCGCCCATCGCGCGCTCTATATTTTCAACCACTTTGAATACGACCGCGATACGCTCAAACAGGAGTATGACCGCGATATTCAAGAAAACAGCGCAATTTCGCTGCCAAAAAACTACTACCCGGACAATGATCCGCGCCGGATGCCCTTGAACAGATGGCGCAGTCACGCGCATTTGCTTTACGGCAACTGGATCAATGAAATCTATCAGTCCGCGCCCTTTGAGATGTCCCGTATTGGGACCTAAGGTGCTGATCACGTGCCTTTTTCTGGCTCTGGGCCTTGTTGCCGTTGTGCAGTGGCGCGCGGGCGCGCGTGAGGCCCAGGCAGAGGCAAAACACCCGGCCCTTGGCCAGATTGTAACGGTTGAAGCCACCCCAATACATGTCAGAGTTGTCGGCAACGGCCCGGATTTGGTGTTGATCCACGGGGCCAGCGGATCGCTGCGGGACTACACGTTTGATCTGGTTGACCGGCTGAAACATCGCTACCGGGTCATCGCTCTGGACCGGCCCGGCCTGGGATGGAGTGGGCGTCTGGCGCCGGACTACGGCGGTGTCTGGAACGCCGCGGCCGAGCCTCCAGCCGTGCAAGCCCGGCTTTTGCAAGGCGCGGTTGAGGCGCTTGGCGTAACTCGCCCAATCGTGCTGGGGCATTCATTTGGTGGCGCGGTTGCCCTCGCCTGGGCGCTGGAGCAACCGGATGAAACAGCTGGGTTGGTCCTGCTGGGTGCTGCGTCAAATCCTTGGCCCGGCGATCTGGGCGCACTCTACCAGATCAATTCATCGGTTTTGGGAGGGGCACTTGTTGTGCCTATGATTACAGCCTTCGCGCCGGACAAGCGGATCGAAGACACAGTTGCTTCCATCTTCGCGCCCCAGTCCATGCCGAAGGGGTATCTCGAACACATCGGACCCGAGATGAGCTTGCGGCGCACAACACTGCGCGCAAACGCCCAACAGGTAAACAACCTGCGCCCTCATATCGTTGAAATGGCACAGAAATACCCTGATCTAACCTTGCCGGTCGAAATTCTACATGGCACTGAAGACACTATCGTGCCACTCAAAGTGCATTCAGAACCATTGGCGGTATTGTTGCCCAACGCGCGATTGACGCGGCTCGAAGGTGTGGGGCATATGCCACACCACGCAGTACCCGAGGTGATTGTGGAAGCAATCGACCGTGTCGCGTCCCGTGCGGGTTTGCGTTAAGCCCTTTAACATCCCATATTAAAATCAGACACACCCTCCGGAGGCCTCATGGACCTGCCCTTTGACGGCGCGATCAGCCAGTTTTTCGAGACAGAAGCCCCCAAAGATGTTCGCGATGCAATCAATCGCGCGGATAAAGGTGATATCCTGTCGGCGACCTACCCCCATGGCGAACGTCTCGCGCGCAAACCTTATGAAAGAGAGCTTGCTGATTTACAGATCGAATTGGTCAAGATGCAGGCTTGGACCAAGGCAAGCGGTGCGCGTATCGCGATTGTGTTCGAAGGACGTGATGGTGCAGGAAAAGGTGGCACCATCAGCCGGTTCCGAGCCAATCTTAATCCACGAGGCGCACGTATTGTCGCGCTCTCGAAACCCACGGAAACAGAAGCGACGCAATGGTATTTTCAACGCTACACCAGCCACATGCCCAGTGCCGGTGAGATGGTTTTCTTTGACCGCAGTTGGTACAATCGCGGTGTCGTCGAAAAGGTTTTCGAGTTTTGCACAGATGCGCAACGCGAGCAGTTTTTTAGCCAAGTTGCGTCGTTTGAAGAACTGATTGCCGATGACAACGTGCATTTGTTCAAATTTTGGCTGAATGTAGGCCGCGCCGAGCAGTTGCGACGGTTGTTGGAAAGGGAAAGCGATCCACTCAAGCAGTGGAAACTGAGTTGGATCGATGTGGAAGGCCTTAAGCGCTGGGATGCTTACAGTGATGCCATCTGCGATACACTCACGCGTAGCCATACGGAGACGGCCCCCTGGACAGTTGTGAGATCTGACGACAAACGTCGCGCTCGATTGAATACCATCCGCACCGTTTTGCATGCACTCGAGTACACGAGGAAAGATCCGCAGGCCATTGGAAAGATTGATACAACCATCTGCGGTGGTCTGGATATTTGGGATGCCTAAACGTGGCTACCATCACGGCAACCTGCGTCAAGCTTTGATCGAGGCGGCGTTGCTCCTGATCGAGACACGTGGTCCCATGGGATTTACACTTTCTGAGGCCGCCAAAAAGGCCGGAGTGACCCCCGCCGCCGTTTATCGCCATTTCGAAGGCCGCGAAGACCTGATCGCCGAAGCCGCACTCCAAGGCTACGAGATTTTTGCGGATTTGATGGAATACGCCTACGAAAAAGGGCAGCCTTCAGCGTTGGCTGCATTCTCTGCAACCGGGCGCGCCTATCTGGCCTTCGCCCGAAAGTATCCGGGCCATTATATTGCAATGTTCGAAAGCGGCATTTCGGTGAACCGGACACCAGAGCTGGCAGCCATAGCCAGCCGTGCTAGCGGTGTCTTGGAAAAAGCCGCCACCGACCTCAGTCAGCACATCCCCGAAGACAAGCGCCCTCCGGCGTCCATGTTTTCGGCGCATATCTGGGCCATGAGCCACGGGGTGGTTGAGCTTTTTGCGCGCAATTCACCCGGACGTGCGTCGCCCTTTCCAGCAGATGACCTTTTGGAAACCGGAATTGGCATCTACCTGCGTGGACTGGGTCTTATCGCATCAGATAAATAATGCAGTCTTAGATCTTATAAAAAAATACTTTTTTTTCAAAAGCTGTTCATGATAACTCCCGCAATCAGACCAAAAAAAAGCCGCCTTTTGCAAAGCGGCTTTTCCAATCTGACGTGAAGAGCGTTCAGCGCTTGGAGAACTGGAAGCTCTTACGCGCTTTGGCTTTACCGTATTTCTTACGCTCAACCACACGGCTATCACGCGTCAGGAACCCAGCTGCTTTCAACGCCCCCCGCAAGGATGGGTCATAAAGTTGCAATGCTTTGGAAACACCGTGCTTGACCGCACCCGCCTGACCAGACAATCCGCCGCCCTTGACCGTGGCAACCACGTCGAACTGACCTTCAGTACCCGAAACAGAGAATGGTTGTGCCAGGATCATCTGCAACACTGGGCGCGCAAAATATTCGTTTTGCGGCTTGCCGTTGACGGTAACCTTGCCAGATCCTGGTTTGATCCAGACGCGTGCAATCGCGTCTTTACGCTTACCGGTTGCATAGGACCGACCCAGGTCGTCGCGCACCGGCTCGCGGACAACCACGACTTCGGCTTCGGGCGCTGCGACTTCGAGGCCTGCGGCTTGGCCGAGTTCTTCGAGTGTGTTGATTTCTTCAGCCATGCTCATGCACTCCGCGTGTTTTTGGCGTTCATGGATTTTACGTCCAGAACTTCGGGGCTTTGCGCCTCGTGGGGATGTTCATCACCTGCGTAGACACGCAGATTGGTCATGACCTGACGGCTCAAACGGTTGCCTGGCAACATGCGCTTGACCGCAAGGGTCACAACACGCTCAGGATGCGCACCTTCTAGAATTTGTGCTTTTGTGCGCGACTTGATGCCGCCAGGGTGGCCGGTGTGCCAGTAGTGATGCTCGTCGCGTTTCTTGCCGGTCAACTGGATTTTATCCGCATTGATGACAATCACATTGTCGCCCATATCCATGTGCGGTGTGAAGGTAGCTTTGTGTTTGCCGCGCAGACGCTGAGCAATGATCGAAGCAAGACGACCCAGAACAACGCCTTCAGCGTCGATCAGGATCCATTTCTTGTCGATATCTGCGGGTGTTGCAGAAAAGGTTTTCATGGACGGTTCCCCGTTTGAGGTGGCAGGTCAGCGCGGGTTCGCCCCGACCTCAATTCGATTGGGCGGTTATAAAGGAAGAAACATCCACGTCAAGGACTGTAAACGCAATTAAATTCAATAAAATCAATATATTAAAAAATAGGTATTATAATACCCCAAAATCAAACACTGATTTGTTCGGGTGGATTGTCCAACAATTGACATAACCGGTTTATTGCATCCTCGAAGCTCTTGATCGACACACCAGCATTGACAGCCATGCGCACCGCATGGGGCGCGCGGGCGTCACGGCATACGAACTCTTCGGCAGATCTGATTTGCACACCCACTGCCTCAGCCGCTTGACAAAACGCCCCTGCCCGCCAGCCCAGCGGCAGGCGCAGCCATAAGAATGGCACATCAGCCCGCCAGCTCAGATCATAGCCACCCAATATGTTCACCGCACTTTGCACATATTTGTTAAAGCCTTTGCGGGTTTCCTCGGTCAACTCATCAATTTGGGGATGATTCAGCAGCAAAGCGCAGAGATCCGTCACCGGAGTGGCAAGACCAAAAAAGCTGTGCTCCGCAGTGCGGCGCAGGATCGACCAGTTCCCTTCAGGCGCAATGGCAAAACCAAAACGCAACGCGGGTGTGATCGTTTTGGCGATGGAAGACACATACCATCCACGCTCCGGCGCGAGCATGCGATAAGACGGCGCGCGGTTCACGCCCATCCGGTAGCAGTCATCTTCGACGATCTGCATGTCATGCCGCCGCGCGATAGCGGCAATCTCCTCCCGTCGCGCAACCGGGGTAAAACCCCCTGTGGGATTGTGTACTTCAGGAGAAGTGCACAGAACCTGGGCGTCGTGGGATTTTACAATCGCCTCCAAAGCCGCAGGGATAATCCCGTCTGCGTCCATTGGCACAGGCACAACGTCAGCCCTCAACATTTCGGCCACGCGCCGGAAACCCGGATAAGCCAGTTCCTCTATTAAAACGGTGGGTTTGCGCCCCTGGAGAATGGATTGAAGAACCAGCAAGATCCCGTTTTGACCGCCCTGACAGAGGACAATGTCTTTTTCGCCCAGTGGTCCTAGAGGCGTGCCTTCCAGCCACCGCAGCACAGCCTCACGTGCCGGACGCGCGCCGTTTCGACTGGGATAGTGCATGACGCCGGAGGGCGGGTCCGCCGCAACCTGTGCCATCAATTTCCGGACAAGCGCATCCTGCCCTATGCATGGCAGATGCGGGGAAAACAGACTGACATTGTAAGGATTGAGATCTTCCTCTGCCTTATGCGGGATCACATCAATCTCAATGGGCGCGTCTTGTACGCGCGCGGCCCGGGGTTCTGCGACATAGGTTCCGCGTCCAACTTCCGCCAAAAGCACGCCCTCGCCTGTCAGGATCGTATAGGCACGCGCGACAGTTCCCGGCGTGATCTTGAGCTGCCATGCCAATTCCCGGACTGGCGGCAGTTTATCACCGGTCTGTAATGTACCGACCTCGATACCGGTACGTATTGTTGCAACAACGGCTTTGTACTTGGGATTCTGACCTTCAACGAGCTTCGGTTGCCAAATTGTACCCATTACAATATTTCTCTAGCCTCTTTGTACCCGTATTCGTATCAATACAGCATGGCATAAACGCCAAATTGTGTCAATACAATATAGGAGATACCCATGGCACACGCACTGACACCTTCCCCGAAATCACTGGCCTATTTGCAAGAGGCCAAGACGATGCCAACCGTGGCCATCATCGCGGTTGAGTTTGCAGTCTGCGTGTCCAAATGGGCCACACGCCGCGAAACCAGGCGCGCGCTCAAACAGCTGACCGACTGGGAACTACGCGATGTGGGACTGACACCGAGACAGGCTCGTGATGAGGCTGCCAAGGTGTTCTGGCGGGCGTAACCTCCCCGGTACGCACCCAGACCTCTTCCTCTGGCCGGGCTTAGTCCCGGCCCTTTTTTTGCCAATTGTCAGGAAGTTTCCTGGATGTCGATGCACTCGATGCTGGTCAGTTCCGGTTCTCCGCCCCGCGCCCCGCTGCCCGCCGCGATCCAGAGCTTACGATCATAGACGCAGCAATTCGTGCCATGACGGGCACGATTCAAGTTCGGTCCCAGGCGCCATGTCCCTTGTGCGGCATCGAAAATCTGCATTTCGACAAAAGCCTCCATTCGCCCAGCTTCGCCGCCGACGTAGTGTATCTTGCCATCCAGCACGCCCGTCCCACCCGCTGCCGTTTGTATCGGCAAAGGTTCCGAATGCACCGACCATGTGCCACTGGCGAAATCGTAAACATCCACATCCGAAATGGTCGCGAAGAACAGCGCGTTGTAATCGGTGCCATCGTGACGTCCGGTTTCGCGTCCGCCAAAGAAATAAAGGCGATCATCTACAATCGCGCAGGGGGCATGGTCGCGTTTGTTCGGTGCATCCGGCAATACTTGCCATTCTCCTGTTACTGGATGAATGCGATCAAACCAGGCCTGCGTACCCGAATGGTGACCATCGACGATGCCGCCAACCACATAAATCCAACCGTCGCTGTGCAGAACGCAGCCTGCTGCCCCCCGCCTGCGCTCTTTCGGAATGGTCGGCCCCTCTTTCCAAGTGTCGCTCCCCGGCACATAGATATAGACCGTTTCCAGCGGCGTTTCGCGGGGGAATTCCCCGGTCATGGTGCCCAGCAACCAGATTTCATCCTCCACGATCACCGGCTGGAAATGGTGGATTTCCATCGGCGGCGGCGAAGCAGTTGTCCAAGTTTGCGTGACGGGGTCAAAGATATCCACCGGTTGAATGCGCCTGCCGCCAAAGAGGTAGAACTTCCCGTCATATGCGGCAAATCCGTTTTCATGACGGCAATGCGGCGACCCGTTGCAATCCAGCGTAACCCATTTTGACATGCCTCTGCCCCCGTTTATTCCGTTGACATGCAGATGATCAGACAGCGGGCAGTCGCGCAAGCCATGCCTGCCGGGTCGGGGATCACGTGCTTTTTATGGGCGGGATCGCATATGTCAGGGTCGCGCGCGCCACAGGCGCTTCCATGCCTTCAGAATAGATCAGCACATCGCTCACGGACAATTGCCGGCCCAGCTTCAACAGCCGTACTTTTGCGATCAGATCGATGCCTGCCGCAGGCTTGCGCATGAAATCGATGGAGCAATTGGTAGTGACCGCCAAGGCTTCGGGCCCGATCATCGCCATGGTCACCAGATAGGCAGAAACATCAGCGAGCGCGAACATGGATGGGCCAGAAACCGTGCCACCGGGGCGCAAATGTTTGTCCTGCACGTTTAGCCGCACCGTCAGAGTGTTGGGCGCCACATCTTCTATCGTGAAATCGCCCTTTACCTGTTCAAAGGCCTTGTCCAGAAACGCCCCCATATCGGCGGCTGTCATTTTAATGTCCAAGGTCATCCCCCCCTGCTTTGCCATGCAGAGTTGAGCAGAACATGCGTCAAAGGCAAGTCTGCACATAGGTTGAGAACATTTTCCGTAACGTCGCGGGATTGTTTCGAAATTGCGACCGCAGCGTTTCGTTCTTCAGTCTTTCAATTCGGGCGGGAACATGGCATTTGATCGTCAGGGCGATGAACGTCCTTTCGAATTTTAGGGTCGCCGTGGGCGGAAGGTCCCTCCAAACCAGTCTCTCGCTGGTGTGACATACCCACCACGGCGACCCCAAAATCAGATCTACGAAAAATCGACAACGGGCCAAATCACTGGGCAGTTCTATTGCGCGCTTTGCCCAATCGGCTTAGATGACGGACATGACACAAACACTTCACATCGTTGGCGGCGGAATGGCCGGTTCTGAGGCCGCATGGCAGGCCGCTCACATGGGCGTTCAGGTCGTGATCCACGAAATGCGCCCCAAGGTCGGAACATTTGCCCATCAAACAGGTCTTTTGGGCGAAATGGTCTGTTCCAACTCATTTCGCTCGGATGATGATGAACAAAACGCCGTCGGTTTGCTGCACTGGGAAATGCGCCAAGCAAATGGGCTGATCATGGGTGTTGCAGACCAGCATCGACTGCCTGCCGGGGGTGCGCTGGCAGTCGACCGAGACCCTTTCGCGCAATCTGTGACCGATGCGTTGATGGCGCATCCGAACATTCAGATTGCTTATGGCGAAGTTTCGGAGCTGCCGTCGGACGGACATTGGATCATCGCCACAGGCCCACTGACATCATCGTCTCTGGGTCAGGCCATCGCCGCCGAGACGGGCGCAGAGGCCCTGGCCTTTTTCGATGCAATTGCGCCGATTGTTTATTTCGACAGCATCGACATGTCCAAAGCGTGGATGCAATCGCGTTATGACAAGGGTGACACCGAGGAAGAACGCACCGCTTATCTGAATTGTCCGATGGACCGTGATCAATATGAGACCTTCATTGATGCGCTGATGGCCGCAGATAAAACTGAATTCCATGAAGGTGAAACAGCCGGTTACTTCGATGGCTGCCTCCCTATTGAGGTGATGGCGGAGCGCGGGCGCGAAACACTGCGATTTGGCCCCATGAAGCCTGTGGGGCTCACCAATCCGCATGCGCCTGACGACAAACCCTATGCTGTTGTGCAGCTACGTCGCGACAACAAACTTGGCACGCTTTACAACATCGTTGGTTTCCAAACTAAGATGAAATACGGCGCTCAAACTGATGTTTTTAAAACGATTCCCGGGTTAGAGAGTGCGAGCTTTGCGCGTTTGGGCGGCATCCATCGCAACACATTCCTGAATTCTCCGACGCTGCTGGACGAACAGATGCGTCTGCGCTCGCGGCCCAACATCCGTTTCGCGGGCCAGATCACAGGCGTTGAGGGATATGTGGAATCCGCTGCCATGGGCCTTCTGGCGGGCCGTTTGGCAGCAAGCGAAATTCTGGGGCAAACATGGGGTGCACCACCTTCTGATACGGCAACCGGCGCTTTGATCACGCATATTTCCGGCGGTGCTGAAGCAAAAACATTTCAACCGATGAACGTGAATTTCGGACTTTTTCCACCCGTTGTGGGCTTCAAAGGCGGGAGACGCGGGCGTAAAGAGCGATACAAGGCCTACACGGATCGCGCGAAAGCCTCTTGGCAGGCATGGCTCCAGGCTGAAGCACTGGACGCCGCCTGAGTTGACCGGTTAATATGACCACATGGGACAGGGATTTTTACAAAAAGTTTACTCGGCACGTGATGCTGTGCAAACGCGGACTTTGTACAATGAATGGTCAGAGAGTTACGAAGCCGAGCTGCGCGAGAACGGATATGTGACGCCCGGGCGTTGTGCCGAGGCTTTAGCAAAGTTTTCATCAGACCAGTTGCAACCAATTCTAGATTTCGGTTGTGGAACAGGACTTTCCGGACTGGCGTTAAAGTTATCTGGCTTTGCTGAGATCGACGGCGTTGATCTTTCAGAGGACATGATCGTCAAGGCAAAGGCAAAGCGCCTTTATCGCAGTTTGCAGGTAATCGAGGCAAATGCGCCGCTGCCATTCAGCAGTGGCACCTATTCGGCCATCGCAGCGGTTGGGGTGATCGGGGCAGGTGCAGCACCTATTTCTGTTTTAGATGTACTGTTGAATGCCTTGGGTCCGGGCGGGCTCTTGGTGTTTTCGCTGAACGATCACGCCCTGCAAGACCGCACCAACGAAGCACGCATCAACGAGTGGACCGATTGTTGCGCTGCACGTTTGCTGTTTTGTGAGCATGGGCCACACCTGCCTGGTATCGAGTTGAACTCCAGCGTCTACGTGCTTGAAAAAGCGTGACAACCGTAACAAGGTTTGCGCCATCGCCAACAGGGCCAATGCATCTTGGCCACGCCTACGCGGCTTGCGTCGCCTCAGACTTGGCTCGGGACAAAAGAGGCCGGTTCCTGGTGCGGATCGAAGACATTGATCAAACCCGCGCGCGCGCGCATTGGGAAACGCAGATTTTTGATGATTTGTCGTGGTTGGGATTGCACTGGGAAACACCTGTGCGGCGCCAATCAGAGCATTTTCGCGATTACTCCAAAGCATTGGATAGTCTTTGGGAAAAGGGCCTTATCTACCCTTGTTCATGTAATCGGCGCGACATTTTGGAGGCGGCAGCGGCCCCTCAGGAAGGCGCAGAGCGAAAATTTGGTCCCGATGGATTGGTCTATCCAGGCACCTGCCGCAACAAACCAAAATCCAAAAAACGTCCAAGCGACATGGCCTTACGGCTCGATTTGAACCTCGCTCTGCAATCTGGAACTTACTCTTTTATCGAAACGGGCGCAGGCCCAAACACGGAATCTGGAACCATCTCTTTGGATCGCGCCTCAATCTTCAAAAACGTTGGAGATGTGGTGTTAGCACGCCGCGACATGGGGACATCATATCATCTCTCCGTTGTCGTGGACGATGCGGCGCAGGGCGTCACTCGTGTTACGCGCGGTTCAGATCTTTTTGACGCGACGCAAATACACGTTGTTTTGCAAAATCTGATGGGTTTCAAGACACCCCTTTACCACCATCACCGACTGATCCGGGATGAAAACGGCAAACGCCTTGCCAAAAGAGATGATGCACGCGCCTTGGCTAAATATCGGTCCGATGGTCTCAGCGCATCTGACATACGCCGCATGATCGGGCTGGGCTAAGAGCTATGATGAATGGGTTTCATCAATTCAATCTCATTGCCACCTGATACTTCGGTATAAAAGCAAGTGCGCCTATTTGTGTGACACGCAGGCCCGGTCTGTCGCACCTGGATCAACAGGCAATCGCGATCACAATCCACCCGCATATCGACCAATTCCTGAAGGTGACCGCTGCTTTCCCCTTTCACCCAGAACGCTTGACGAGACCGGCTCCAATAGGTCACCTTCCCGGTCTGCAACGTGCGTGTCACGCTTTGCGCATTCATCCAAGCCATCATCAACACTTCTTTGCTGACAGCGTCCTGAGCGATCGCCGGGATCAAGCCGGATGCGTCGTACTTAAGTGTCGCCGGGTCGAACGGAATAAGATCAGAAGACATCGCTAAAACCTTTTTGCATCCTCGTAAAAAGGACTTATGTATACTTTGGTGAGTAACAAGACAGCCATGGGGTGCGGTATGCCTGGTGAAAATGACCTGATCAATCTCTATTCGGGCCGGATTTTGGCACTGGCCGCCGATATTCCGCACCTGGGTCGGCTAGATAGTCCGATGGCGTCGGTCAAGAAACGCTCGCCACTGTGCGGTTCTGCAGTGACCGTGGATCTGACGATCGCAGGTGGGCAAGTGACGGAATTTGCGCAAGACGTAAAAGCCTGTGCATTGGGTCAAGCTGCGGCCGCCGTGACGGGCACCGCCGTTATCGGATGCAACCTAAGTGATCTGGAAACTGCGCGTGACCAACTGCGTGCGATGTTGAAAGATGGCGGGCCAGTACCTGCCGACCCATTTGCCGGGTTCGAATACTTGCAGCCCGCGAAAGACTACAAGAACCGCCATGCCTCGATCCTGTTGAGCATCGAAGCCGCATGCGAAGCTATGACGCAAGCACTGCAATCCGATTGCGCTTAACGGTATTAGCACTTTTTAAGTAAAATCTGATTAGTGTTCTCGCATCTCGAAGCGGGGCCTTATGAGTAATCAACCACAGTTCTCCGAAAACACACACACGGATCGTCTCACGGAGGCTGCGGCAGCCTTGGGATATGAAATCGTAGACATTGCCGGTTTCCTTGACCTGGTGGAAGAACACGCACATGCGCAACGCAAAGGCCTCGATGTATTGGATGCCCGTGCGACCGACATGGTGCGCGCAAATTCAGACATGCGCGAAGCGGTTCAGACGATGGCTGAAAACACGGGCGAAACATCGCAAGATGTGAAATCCTCCGCGCAGCTTGTTCGCTCCACTGGAGATAAAACGCGTAACGTGGCCGAGTGGGTACAATCACTCGCCGAACGCACTGCTTCAATCAGCGATACGCTTTCTGCCGTGAAAAGCAACAATCAGCAGATTGCCAGCATCGCTATGCAAGTCAACACATTGGCAATCAATGCAAAAATCGAGGCAGCACGTGCTGGAGAGGCCGGAAGAGGATTTGCGGTCGTTGCCGAAGCCATCAACAGCCTATCGCAAAAAACCCGCGGCGCGGCAGTTGAGATTTCGGATAATATCGAAACGCTCACTGAATGGATTGCGGTTCTAGGCAAGGAATCTTCCGGTGTGGCCAGCGAAGCAGCGCACGTTCTGGAAAATGCCGGTGGTACAGACGACGCCCTCGGCCGCATTGAAGCTTCCATCGTTTCGGCCAACACGCAGGCGCAACGGATTTCGGAAGAAACCGACAGAATGCAAACTGCGATGCAGGATTTCACGCCCGCATTGCAGAGTATTGGTTCTGCGGTGAAAAGCACCACCGCTGGCATTGAAAAGACGCATAAACGCGTTCTCAACCTGATCGATACATCCGAGACAATTGTTCAATCTACCGCGATGTTGGGCGGTGCATCAGTGGATACCCCTTTCATTCAGAGAGTGCAGTCGATCGCGCACGATCTTTCGCAACAAATGGCCGCCGCCGTAGACAGTGGCGAAATTTCCATGTCCCAGTTGTTTGATCAAAACTACAAGCTTGTTCCCGGCAGTAACCCAGAGCAGTACCTGACGTCATTCACAAATCTGATAGATGGGCTTTTGCCACCTTTGCAAGAACCTGTTCTCGACATAGATGCAAAGGTTGTCTTTTGTGCTGCCGTTGACCGCAATGGGTACTTGCCAACACACAACCGAAAATTTTCACATCCGCCCAGTAAAGACCCGGTCTGGAACATGGCAAATTGCCGTAACCGACGCATTTTTGATGATCGGGTGGGCTTGAAAGCCGGACAAAACACAGAGCCCTTTCTATTGCAAGTCTACCGCAGAGACATGGGCGGCGGTGCATTCAAGATGATGAAAGATCTCTCAGCGCCGATTGTTGTGCGGGGTAAACATTGGGGCGGTTTACGTCTCGCTTACACATTCTAAGCGCAAAAAAAACGCCGCACGTTCGAACGAGAACGGCGGCGTCAGGTTATGCAATCCTCGCGTGGGACCCAAATAAGCGCAGTGAGGAAAACCTCTGTAAGACCAGGAACAGGCAGAATCTGTCTTACGTACTGGATTGGGGAAAGTACGCGCGCTTAAACGGCGCGAGATCGCAGGCAGAAATCAGACAAAAGAGGGAAGGTGCAAGCCAACCACAAGCATCACAATCAAAGCAGCAGCACCTGCCGCATCGTGCAGCAATGTCTCTTGCGAGCGTGTTGCGGCGGCCTTGATTTGTAGCAGTGTGATCATGTGAACCTCCATCGTATGTTGCCTATTTGTTCTCATATTCTTAACCGCTTGTAAAGAACTAAAAGAGAACATTCGACAGTAATTCTCAGTGTTTTGTCTAACCCACTGAAATCAAACGGATGGCTTCATCCTGTCGCATCAACCATAAGAGCAGCCTTGCGGCTTCTCCTCGAGGGCTTCGCAGCTTGGGATCGTCCGCGAGCAAGGCGCGCGCATCGCTTTGTGCGATGGCCATCAACCCGGCCTGTCGCTCGAGATCCGCCAACTTGAATTTGGGGACACCGGACTGCGCTGTGCCAATCAAGTCTCCTGCGCCACGCATCTGCAGATCGGTTTCGGCAATGACAAAACCATCCTCAGTTTCGCGCAGAACTTCCAACCTCTTGCGCCCATTCTCGGACAAAGGCGATTGATAGAGCAGTAAACACGTGGACGCCGCATCACCGCGCCCGACACGTCCGCGCATTTGGTGCAATTGCGCCAAGCCGAATGTCTCTGCCCGTTCAATCACCATGATCGTCGCATTGGGCACATTTACCCCAACTTCGATGACCGTTGTCGCAACAAGTATCTTGCTGTCACCGGCTTGAAACCGGGCCATGGCTGCGTCTTTGCCCGCCAAAGGCATCTGGCCATGTACCAGATCGACTACATTTTCGCCCAATGCCGCGCGCAAAAATTTGAACCGGTCTTCTGCGGCCGTCAAATCCAACACTTCACTTTCCTCGACCAAAGGACACACCCAATAACATTGACTTCCGGACGCGATTACATCGCGCAGTCTTTCAACGACTTCATCCATGCGGCCGGTACTGACCAAGGCGGTTTTGATCGGTTTTCGTCCGGGTGGTTTTTCGTCGAGAACGGAGACATCCATGTCGCCGTATTGGGCCAAAGACAAAGATCTCGGTATCGGCGTGGCTGTCATCACCAACACATCGACAGCGTCCCCCTTGCGTCCCAGTTCAAGCCGCTGACGCACGCCAAAACGGTGCTGCTCATCAATTACGGCCAGTCTCAAGTCGTCAAAAGACACGTCAGCCTGGAACACCGCGTGTGTGCCAACCAAAACGTGAATGTCGCCGCGCTGCAAGGCTTCCAGTTTCGCCTGACGCTCTTTTCCCTTGTCGCGGCCAGTCAGCACTTCCAGAACAACACCTGCATGTTCTGCCAGAGGTCGCAGACTTTCCAAGTGCTGCCGCGCCAGAATTTCTGTGGGTGCCATCATTACCCCCTGCCCGCCCGCTTCTACCGCGCGCAGCAATGCCATGAAGGCCACCAGCGTTTTGCCCGAACCCACATCGCCTTGGAGCAATCGGTTCATGCGCGAAGGATCGGCCATATCGCGATTGAGGTCTTCTATTGCGCGGCTCTGGGCCCCCGTCGCCTGGTAAGGCAGTGATGCCAAGACCTTTGCTTGCAGCTTGCCATAGCCAATGCTGCTGCGCCCGGCTCGACGTCTTTCAATGGATCGCGCAAGGGCCAGCGTCAGTTGATGTGCCAACAACTCATCATAAGCCAACCGTTCCCGCGCCGGATCCGTAGCCAGCGTATCGTCTTGATCGTGCGGATTATGTGCTCTGTGCACAGCTTGGTCAAAATCTGGCCACCCTGCGCGTGTTTTTTGGGCCGGATCAATCCACTCCGGAAACTCGGGAACCAAAGCCGCCGCCGCACGAGTGGCTTTGAACATCACTTTTTGAGTGATCCCGGCCGTGAGAGGATACACAGGTTCAAATTCCGGAATGTCGTCTGCCGCATCTTCGGGCACGATATGATCGGGATGCACCATTTGCGCCATGCCATCAAAGGATTCGACTTTGCCTGAAACAATGCGCCTGCTGCCTTCTGGCAGAGCCTTGCGCCAGTAATCTCCACGCGCATGGAAAAAAACCAGTTGGAAATGTGTCTCTTCATCTTCGACATTAATGCGATACGCGCCACCCTTGGTGCGGGCTGCGATATGATTGCCGACAGTGACTGTCACCGTCAGAACAGCTGGCAAAACGGATCCATTGATTGAGCTTTTCAATCGGCGATCGATGCTCGTATGAGGCAAGGTAAAAATCAGATCGCGCGGCGCTTCGACACCCAACGCACGCAAATTCACTGCCGATTTGGGCCCAATTCCTGACAGGGTTTGCACCTCGGCAAACAATCGGAAAAGCCGCTCGGGGCGACCGCTCATGTGTCCGCTATCAGGGCGAGCCAGCCGTCTTCGTCCAAGGTTTCAATACCAAGTTCAGCCGCTTTTTTCGCCTTGGATCCGGCGCCCGGACCAGCCACCAGAATATCGGTTTTAGCGGAAACGGAACCAGAGACCTTTGCGCCCAGCCCTTCAGCTCGCACTTTTGCTTCCGCGCGGGTCATTTTTTCCAAGGTTCCAGTGAAGACAATTGTTTTACCGACAACGGGGCTGTCAGCTACTTCGGGACGCTCGACCGGTTGAACGGTGAGTTCATCGATCAGGCGATTAATCGATGCGCGTTCAGCCTGCTGGGCAAGGGTTTGCGTCAAGGATTCAGCCATGACCGCACCAACTCCATCAATCGCAATCAAGTCATCCCAAGCGGCACCGGACATGCTCTGCGCTTCACGCATCGCTGTATCAAATTTGGCCCAACTGCCGTAGTGCATGGCAATCAGATTAGATGCGGCCTCTCCGACGTGTCTGATCCCTAAAGAAAAAATGAGACGGGAGAGCAATATTGAACGTTTTTCATCGATCGCATCAAACAGGTTCTGTGCAGATTTTTCGCCCCAACCTTCTCGGTTTTTGAGCTGTTGCATTCCCTCGCCAAACCGCGCGCGCAGTGTGAAAATGTCAGCGGGTTCCTTGATCCAGTTATCCGCATAGAATTGTTCGACCTGTTTGGCGCCCAGCCCTTCTATGTCAAATGCCGCGCGCGATACGAAGTGTTTCAGCTTTTCCACTGCTTGCGCAGGGCAGATCAGGCCACCAGTGCAGCGCCTGACCGCATCCCCTTCTTCACGCAAAGCTGCGCTGGCGCATTCTGGGCATGTGGTAGGAAACTCATAGGGCTTTGCTTCGGAAGGACGCTTACTTAAATCGACATCCGCGACCTTGGGGATCACATCACCAGCCCGGTAGACTTGCACCCAGTCGCCCTCACGAATGTCTTTCCCTTCCCGCAGAATTCCGCCTTTGTTATCCCGGCCAGCGATATAGTCTTCGTTGTGAAGGGTCGCATTGGATACGACAACGCCGCCCACAGTCACGGGGGATAACCGCGCCACAGGTGATAATGCTCCGGTGCGGCCAACCTGAATATCGATACTCTCAAGACGCGTCCACGCAAGCTCAGCGGGGAATTTATGCGCCGTCGCCCATCTTGGCGTGGTGGATCGGAAGCCAAGCCTTTGCTGTAGTTTCAGATCATTTACTTTGTAGACAACACCATCGATGTCGTAGCCCAACGTCGCGCGTTTTTCTTCGATGTCGGCGTAGTGCTCCAAAAGCGCGTCTGGCCCGGTACAAAGTCTCGTCAAGGGATTGATCGAAAAACCGAATTCGCCCAACTGCGCAATCGCATCCATTTGCGAAAGACCCAACGTATCAGACAATTCCCCCCAGGCGTAGGCAAAGAAATGTAATGGCCTAGCGCGCGTGATCTGCGCGTCCAACTGGCGCAAAGACCCGGCCGCCGCATTTCTTGGGTTGGCGAAAACCTTGCCTCCGATTTCTTTCTGCCGGCTGTTCAGCGCAGTGAAATCCGGATGCGACATATACACTTCGCCGCGCACTTCGAGCACATCTGGAGCATCCGGTATAGTATCTGGAATATCAGCAATGGAACGGGCATTTGCAGTTACGTTTTCGCCAACAGAACCATCACCCCGCGTAGCCGCTTGCACCAGCTGTCCCGCCTCGTATCGCAGCGACAGCGACAAGCCATCGATTTTCGGTTCCGCCGTGTAGGTGAGAGATTCATCTGGCGACATTCCCAGATACTTCCGAATACGCGCGTCAAAATCAGTAACATCCGAGGCATGAAACGCGTTCGACAATGACAGCATCGCGACGGAATGGATGACCTTTGAGAACCCCTCCGCTGGCGCAGCTCCCACTTGATCAGAAGGGCTATCGCGATGTTTTAGATGTGGAAACTGTTTTTCAATTGCCAGATTGCGCAATTTTAGTGAATCAAATTCTGCGTCTGATATCGTGGGCGCATCTTGCGTGTGGTACGCTTTGTTTGCCCGATGCAGAATGTCTGAAAGACGCTTCAGTTCAGCCTTTGCAGAGGCTTCGTCCATTTCATCGATATTGGTCAAAGACGCCAAAACCCGACCCTTGATTGCTCACTATCCTTGTAGATATGCGCAGGTAAGGGTCAGGTCCAGTCTAATAAAATGCCGACGCTTTTTTGGTAACGCGTGCTCCGGTTCAATGATCCGGAACAATTTTTTTCGGTTAAGCGCCTACCGCAAGCCGTTGCGGATCGTCTACTTGGCTCGGCTCCGGGTCTCGCAGAACATAACCACGGCCCCAAACTGTTTCGATGTAGTTCTCACCACCTGTTGCAACGCTTAGTTTTTTGCGCAGCTTGCAGATAAACACATCGATGATTTTCAGTTCTGGCTCATCCATCCCGCCATAAAGATGGTTGAGGAACATTTCCTTCGTCAACGTCGTTCCCTTTCGCAGGGAAAGAAGCTCCAGCATCTGGTATTCTTTGCCGGTTAGATGAATTGCTTTGTTGTCTGAACTGACGGTTTTCGCATCCAGGTTTACCGAAATCCGACCTGTGTCGATCACAGATTGCGAATGCCCTTTGGAGCGGCGAATGATTGCATGGATGCGGGCAACTAGTTCTTCCCGGTGGAAGGGCTTTGTCAGGTAGTCGTCTGCGCCAAACCCGAAACCTTTGATCTTGTTCTCCGTGTCATCCGCACCGGACAAGATCAAAATAGGGGTTTCAATGCGCGACAACCTCAATTGGCGCAACACTTCGTGGCCATTCATGTCCGGCAGATCAAGGTCCAGCAGGATCAGGTCATAGTCGTACAGTTTTGCAAGATCTATCCCTTCTTCCCCCAGGTCTGTCGCATAGACATTCAAGTTCGCATGAGTGAGCATTAGCTCAATGCTTTTCGAGGTCGTGGGATCGTCTTCCACAAGCAGTACGCGCATATTAATCTCCGCATCGGATGAACGTTTGTCTTCTCGTTAACCTGAACAAAAAAGGTTAACCACACGTTACCGTTTGTACGAATATTACGTTAACAACTTATGGTTGTCTATATTTTTGTAGGGTCGTGGCTTTCAACGCGTCTTCTCCATGTTCAGATACGGCTTTCACCCACTCCTGAAACTCGTCACTGCTGATCTGATATCGTTTCAACGCGTCACTTTGAGTCATCAAACCATAGGCAACTCCGCGCACAACAGCAGCCTTGCGCGAGGCTACCCAGCGCCGTGTATTCGCAGGAGGCAAATCAGCAAGCGTCATGACGCTGCCATCAGCAAGGGTCACTGACCGCGGACCATCAACTTTCTTTAGATACATCACTCATACCCGTAGTTACTCATTTGCAGGAACCTTGACGTTATCGCCTTAAAGACCGATGAAGCCGCCTATTGAGAGTAATTAGGATTTTCCTATATTTCCTCGCAATATCCGGAGAAAACGTTATGGCGCTCGACAACAAGCCCTCGCTGAACTCACTTGGCTTTGCCAAAGCACCCGCCGATACGCGGGTTGTCGTTGCTATGTCCGGCGGCGTAGATAGCTCTGTTGTCGCTGCTATGTTGGCTGAAGAGGGCTATGACGTGGTTGGCGTAACCCTCCAACTTTACGATCACGGCGCCGCTCTGGCCAAAAAAGGCGCATGCTGCGCAGGTCTAGATATTCACGACGCACGACGAGTCGCAGAGCAAATGGGATTCCCGCATTACGTGTTAGATTATGAGAACATTTTTAAAGATGCGGTGATTGACGAGTTCGCAGACAGCTATTTGGGCGGTGCCACGCCAGTTCCCTGCATTCGCTGCAACGAGCGGGTGAAGTTCAAAGACCTACTGGAAACGGCCAAAGACCTTGACGCAGACTGCATGGCAACCGGGCACTATATTCAACGCTTTCCCGGCCCTCAAAGTGCTCAATTGCATGCAGCAGCCGATGCCTCGCGCGACCAAAGCTATTTTCTGTTCTCAACCACCGCTGAACAACTCGATTTCTTGCGCTTCCCACTAGGACATCTGGCGTCCAAAGCTGACACGCGGGCGCTCGCCACAAAATACAATCTTAGTGTCGCTGACAAACCCGACAGTCAGGACATATGTTTCGTGCCCAACGGCGACTATGCTTCGGTAATCCGAAAGCTGCGCCCGGAAGCCGCGGACCCCGGTAATATTGTGCATGTAGACGGGCGCGTTCTCGGGCGCCACGAGGGCGTTATCAACTATACTATTGGTCAGCGTCGCGGGTTGGGCATCGGTGGGCTCACCGACCCGCTTTACGTGATCAGGCTTGACGCCGAAACAAAATCCGTGGTGGTCGGCCCGAAAGACCTGCTCGCAACAAGAACCGTCCCTGTGCGCGAGATCAATTGGCTGGGCGATGAGCCCTTCGCATCCAAAGATGCCTGGCAACTGGCTGTCAAAGTTCGATCGACACGCCCTCCAACAGAAGCGATCATTCGCCCGATCAATGCCAGCCAGGCCACTGTGGAACTTGTCACACCTGAGGAAGGCGTATCGCCAGGTCAGGCCTGTGTCTTCTACGATCCTGAAAGCACCCGCATCTATGGCGGCGGTTGGATCCACAAAGGTTGAACGATGCGGCATCCGGGTCACATGCGCGACAGTGGCAACTTGCACGACCTAAAGGCGTCAAGCGAAGCCTGCCGTTTTCACCCGCTTGCGTTATAGACGCATAAGAACAGCGCGGGCGGCACGCAACCCGGGATCCTCGCCCCCATCGCCGAGCAGTTGCATCGTGGCGTCCATTGCCTGCAACTGTGCCTCGGGGTCATCCATGATTTGCAACATGGCGTGACCAATCTGGTCCGGTTGACACTTGGGACCCAAAAATTCTGGCACAAACCGCGTCTCTGACACCAAATTGACGAGCGTTACAGTGTCGATCAAGGCCATCGCCCGGATCAACCGAAACGTCAGCCAGTTCATCTTGTAAGCAATCACCATCGGTGTGCGGGCGGCCGCCAGTTCCAATGATACCGTTCCTGATGCGGCCAATGCGATGTCCGCCGCGCGAAAGGCCGCGCGCTTGAGGTTACCGGTCTTGGCAAGCGGCACGCCGCGCGGGTCCAGAACAACGGGTTTCACAGGCCAGGCACGAACTTGATCGCGCACCAGATCAACAACCGGTGCAGCGGCGGGAACAACGACTTTCAGATCGGGGTGCCGTGACAACACAGGCTCAATTGACTTGCCAAAAACACCAGCCAGACGGGATACCTCGCCACGTCGCGAACCCGGCAGGGCTAGCAACATCGGCGATGCACCGATTCCATGATCGGTCCGAAAGGCCAAAGCGTCTACGTCGCTGGCCTTCGGTTCGGCCACCACCGGGTGGCCGACAAAATCACAGACCATATTGCCGACTGACATGAGAGGTGGCTCAAATGGAAAGAGCGCGAGCACCTGATCAATCACCTCTGCCATCTTTTTTGCACGCCCAGCGCGCCAGGCCCATACGGTCGGGGCGACATAGTGCACGGTTCTGATGTTGGAGACCGATTTGACCCGGCGCGCAACCCGCAAGGAAAAATCCGGACTGTCGATGGTAATCAGCACGTCCGGCGCCCATTGGACCGCCGCCGCGGCTGTTTCATTGATCCGCGTCATGAGCGCACGGTATTTGGGCAGGATTTCTGCAATCCCCATGACGCTTAGTTCTTCCATGGGAAAGCGGCTTTGCAAGCCTTGCGCTTGCATGTCCGGTCCGCCGATGCCATCGAACGTGATGTCCGAATGAAGTTGGTTCAACCCCTTCATCAAAGCGCCGCCCAATTTGTCGCCTGAAGGCTCACCTGCAATGACAAAGATACGCATCAGGGCGTATCACGCGCCCAAAGTACCAAACCTGCCGCATCCGCAGCGGCCAGCGTGGCCTCGGGTTCCAAAAGAATGACGCTGCCTGCTTCAACACAGATCCCGGCCAGACCCGCGCGGACGGCTGCCGCAATGGTTCCCGATCCAATGGTCGGCATGTCAACGCGGCGGTCTTGCGCCTCTTTGGGCTTCTTGACCAACAAGGCGCGCGCCTTGGCGACACCCTCCGGCAGAGTGTTCAACATATGATCGGTACCGCCCAGCGTTTCGATGCCCCAGATCTGACCAGCCCCAACGACACAGCCCTGCCCCACATCCAAAGGAGCCAAGGCCGCCAGGACCGCATTTGCGCGTGCTGCATCGGCGATCATCTGATCATCCGGTGACACAGCGCTGAGAACCCCCTCGGGAATCAGCAAATCCGCGACGAGATCGTGCGCGGCACGGATCTCGAAACCCTGATCTTCGAAAACGGCAATCGCGGCGCGCAGGGCACCATCATCCCCGGCGCTCAAAGCCTTCATGATAATGGGGACGAACGGCAAGGTTGCGGCATCCAGGGCCGTTGGATCGACAGGCGGGCGTTCAATCGCACCGCAAAGGCATACCTCCAATACACCCCGGCTTTTCAGATCCGCCAAAAGGGTTCCCAGATGCTCAAGCCGAAAGGTGATATCGGCGGTCAGTCCGTCGGGTTCAAACCCTTTCAACACACAAATCAAAGGCATTTGCGCCTGAGCCTGTGCAATGCGGGTGGGTAACCCTCCGCGTCCTGCGATCAGGGCCAGCATCAGCGCGGTGTCAGAAAGTGGCGGTCACTGTCAGCCAAAATGAAGCTGACAATCTCACGCACATAGTCGCTTGTCGTCTCATCTGCCAAACGGCGCGCTCGATCGTGGAATGTCCCCTCGCCCTGCGCCAGCATTTGAAATGCCGCACGCAAAGCCGTAATATCGGAGCGCGCCACGCCACGCCTTTTTAACCCGACCAAGTTCAACCCATCCAACTCGCCACGTGGCGCTTGTACTAGGCCGTATGGGATCACATCATTTGTCACCATGGTCACCGCGCCGATGATGGCGCCGCGTCCGATGCGCACGAATTGATGCACACCCGAAAGACCACCCACAATAACATCATCCTCAAGCACACAATGCCCGGCAATCGCCACCGAGTTCACGATGATACAACGGTGCCCAATCACCGCATCATGGGCAATGTGGCAGCCCGCCATAAACAACCCATCATCGCCAATGCGTGTGACCCCGCCACCGCCTTCGGTGCCGCTGTTCATGGTGACATGTTCGCGGATCCGGTTGCGCTTGCCGATCACAAGCCGCGTGGCTTCGCCCTTGAACTTGAGGTCTTGCGGAATCTCTCCGATCACGGCGAAAGGAAAGATGACTGTATCTTCTCCAATTTCCGTGCGTCCGGTGACCACAACATGGCTCTTGAGTTGAACGCCGGCAGCAAGCGAAACTTCTGCCCCAACAACGCAAAACGGGCCGACCTGCGCTGCAGGATCAACCTGCGCGCCCGCTTCGATTACGGCACTGGGGTGAATGTTGCTCATGGCCTAGTTCAGATCCATCATCGCGGTGAACTCACACTCGGCGGCCATATCACCTTCGACCGACGCCACGCCGCCAAAGCGCCATACCTTACCACCAGGCTTGCCACGCAATGTTTGTAACTTCATTTCCAGCACATCGCCTGGAATAACCTTACGGCGGAACTTGGCCTTTTCAATCGCCATGAAATAGACTTTCATTTCCTTATCCGCCATCTCAAGCGTCACACCAACCATCACGGCAGCCGTTTGCGCCATAGCCTCGACAATTGTCACTCCTGGCATAATAGGCATACCCGGAAAATGACCCTGAAAATGCGGCTCGTTCATGGTGACGTTTTTGATGCCCATAGCGGACGCGGTGCCATCGATATCAACCACCTTGTCCACCAAGAGAAATGGATAGCGATGTGGGAGGATGCGCTGGATCAATTGGATGTCAGCATGGGTTTGAGGGCTGGTCATAGCGGCTCCTTTTGTCCTCAAGGGCTTGGCCCTCTGCCTAACAACTCATCTTGCACGGAGCAAGCACTCCACGCCATGACTATTGCTCAGGTGCGTCGCTCCCATCCCCAAGAACGGTGTCTAGCCGGTCGATGGCGGTGCGGGTCACATCAATGGCATTGGAGCTCAGAAAAATGGACCGCCGCTCCAAAATAACGGCCGCGCCTGCCTCGCGCATCAATTGTTCCAGAATGGGAGCAGCCGCGTTAAGAAAAACCACCCGCCGCCCTTCCAGCGCAACGTTCAAGTCCCGGGTCTTGGCATCTTGCGTCCGGCGTGTGACCTGCACCTTTTCATCGAAAGCATCCGCCAGTTCGCGAAATTCAGGCGCAGGCATGGTTGCACGCTTTTCGGTCAGGTCTTTCTCTTCCAAAGACAATTCCTCTTCAATGCGACGGTTCTCGGCGGCAAGCTCTGCGCCGCGCTCCTCGAATTCGCTTACAACCCGTTGCCCGAATGCGCTCTCGGAAAAAAGACGCTCTGAGTCGATGGTCAAAATCGGAGACTGGATTGGACCAATGCGTTGTGCCTGTGCATCGCTGCCTGCAATGCACAACCACATCGAAATCGCCAAAAATAAGAGGCCAACTGCGCGCCCCATCGGATCAGAAAGTCGTGCTGAGCGTCAACTCGAAAGACTGATCGCGGTCAAACTCTTCCTTGCGCAACGCATCGGTGAAGTTAAACCGCAATGGCCCGACCGGCGTATTCCACAGAATGGCAAACCCGATGACGTGCCGGAAAGACCCGCCCTCGCCAACAATATTGCCGCCTGTCACATCGACGTCGCTCAGATCCCACAGGTTGCCCACATCATAAAAGAGGCCGCCAGTGATGCCATATTCCTCGGGCAATCCCAATGGGAATTCGGCTTCAAGCCGGGCGACGACATAGAGGTTTCCACCCAATGGATCCTCTGTGCTGACGGACAGGTCGCGTGGACCGATACCTCCGGGTTCAAACCCGCGCATGATATTGGTATTCAACAAAAATCGGTCGACCGCCCGATTGGTTCCGCTGGACCATGACAAAGCGCCCCCTTCCAAAGTGGCTCGCAAAGTTACTTCCTCGCTGAGCACCTTGGTCTGCCCCACGACACGACCCACAGTCTTGATGTATTGGCTGTCACCGCCAAGACCCGCAAAGTCCTGCGCAAACTCGAGTAGGTATCCAGAGTTCGGGTCCAAGCCGCTTAGGCGCGTGTCATATGTAAGCTCGTACCCGACCGCGCTGCTAAGCTGTTCTCCCACGGCGATTTCGTTTCCGATGACCACGCCGTTGACGGCTGGGTTCCGTTGCTGCATCTCGGAATCTTCCAAGGTGTATCGCAATTGCAGCCTTGTGTTTTCGGCCACCGGGAATGTGAGCGAGGGTTGGAACAAAAACCGCTCGGTATCGTATGTGGTAAAAGAGCTGTCTGTTTCAGCGATATCCAGTCGCAGACCAAACGCCAGGTCCCGACCCAGGAAGGCCGGTTCGACAAAGTTGATACCATAACGCCGCGAATCTTCGGTTGTTTCGATATTTAAGGCCAGCCGCTGACCCCTTCCCAAGAAGTTTTCTTCAGCGAAACGAATGGCAAAACCGATACCATCGTTGTTTGAAAAGGAGGCACCAAAACTGAACGAGCCTGTGGGCGCTTCGATCACGTCGACATCAACCACAACCTGATCCGGAGACGTCCCCTCGCGGGCATTGACATCGGCTGTTTCAAAATAGCCCAAAGCGCGGATGCGTTCCGCCGCTTCACGGATTTCTCGCGGATTGAATGGGTCACCCTCCACGCTTTTGAACTGACGTCGGATCACCTGATCCTGCGTTGTGGTATTGCCCTCAATGTCTATGCGTTCAACAAAAACGCGTGGGCCTCGAGACAACACATACTCAATATTCAGACGCAGATTTCGATCATCGCGCGTGACGCGCGGCTCGACACGCAGGAAATCCACGCCGTCTCGCAGAGCCTGGCGCTCCATGCGTGCAATATCCGCCTCCAACAATGTCGGGGAATAAACGACGCCCGGTTTGATTTTGGCAACGTCGCGATAGACATCCGACTCAGCTCCAGGGATTGTGCTGGTTACAGTAATTTCACCAAAGCGGAATTGCTGACCTTCCTGAATGTTGAACACAAGGAAATAAGCGTCGCGTTCTTCGGTCAATTCGGCATTCACGGAATTCGTGCGAAAATCGATGTATCCACGCGATAGGTAAAAGTCGCGCAGCAACTGCTTGTCGAATTCTATGCGGTCAGCGACCAACAAATCGGCCCGTACAAAAGCGCGAAACAGACCCGCTTGTTTCGTATCCAAAACCCTGCGCAAACGTCGGTCGGAATAGGCCCTGTTGCCAACAAAACTAAGACGTTCAATCTCGATGTTGTCGCCTTCAAAGATTTCAAACACCAAATCCACGCGATTGTCGGAGCGCCGGATTATTGTTGGGGTGACTTTGGCTGCCAGACGCCCTTCATTGGCATAGGCATCGGCGATCAGACCCGCGTCACGCTCGGCCTGAGACGGGTTGAAAACACGTCGTTCGTTGGAGTTGATCGCGGCGGCAAGTGCATCGTCTTCGATGCGGGCATTGCCTTCAAAGCTAATGCGGTTGATTGTTGGGAACTCGACAACTGTGATGCGCAACGCACTGCCTTGAGGCTCGAAGTCTACCTTTTCGAACAATCCAGAATCGTTGAGTTGTTGCAGCGCCGTGTTCAACTGCGCGGCACTTACGGTCTGGCCGGGCGCAAGACCCGCCCGTGTCAGAATAGCCGCATCGCCGACGCGCACATTGCCGTCAATAGAGATGGAATTGAGCGTAAACTGCTGCGCTTGAACAGGTTCCGCAGGCACAAACCAGGCCGCTGACAGCAGTAGGAAAAAACTGCACAATTGCAGCCATGATTTCAGTGGTTTACGATGTGCAAGCTTACTTGGATCTGCGCCCAATGTCCCTCGTCTCATAATCTGCCTCGATCCTCAGATTTTTTATTAATATCTGAGTATCCATATTGGCAAGATTTGTCAAAACCATGTGGCCAAAAAACAAGCAACAACTATATGAGCGCTTTTCAGCCCGTCATCGCTTTTCGTTCAACATTTAAGCCAGAGACATAAATGCTGGAAAATTCAACCAAAAATAGTTCCTACCCAAGCGCCTGCTCCCAAAGCCAGCGCGATGGTTGCGACATAAAGAGCACGATCCCAATTGAGATCCATCAAAAGTCCTAGTCCACTATATCCGTTATGCATTGCTTGCATTGGTTTTCTCCGACAACGAATTCTCAAAATAAAAGAAAATTGCGGCGCCAATATGACCAAATACGGTCTGGACCAAACTTTTTAGCGTGTTCATGGGCAGAAGATGTCATTGCCCAAGGCGAAAACCATCAACGTCAAAACAGCGGCCAGACCAAACGTCATCAAAACGCGCAGCGCCTTGTCGCTTGGGGGTTTGCCAGCAACGGCTTCGTAGGCATAAAACACAAGATGCCCACCATCCAGAGCCGGGACCGGAAAAAGGTTCAGGAGACCCACAGCGGTGCTCAGCACGGCAATGAACCAGATGAAAGATTGAGCGCCCTGACTGGCCATGGCTCCTGACGTCTGCGCGATACCAATGGGTCCGCTGAGATTGCATGTGCTGATCGCACCGGTAATCATATGACCCAAACCGGATAGAGACCCTTCGATGATCCGCCCCGTTTGCCGCACACCGGTCATCAGTGCCTCGCCGATACCGGGTGTTTGTGTTGCAGCCTCGAAGGCCAATCCCCCCGCGATGCCGATACGCCACTGCGTTGCAAAACCACCTTCGGGTTGCGGTTCATCCACGCGTTTCGGGGTCAGCGTCATCGCCAACTCTTCGCCGTTTCGCCAAACGCCTAGAGCCAACGGCGCACCATTGCCGCCTTCAACGGCTGCTTTGAGCTGATCAAATGCAAAAATCTGCGTGTCATCAATCGAGATGATCACATCGCCCACGGCGAGGCCTGCGCCCATCGCCGCGCTTTGTGGGCTGACGCCTGTGACCAGCGGCGGCAACAAAAATGCCCCGGACACGTCACGCTCCGTGTCTCCCCGCTTGACCGTGTAGTCAAGCGTTGGCACCATCGGGATGGCGTCGATGAAATCAGCATAGGCGACGGCATCTTGAGTGCTGGGTAGGTCGGCGCCATTGATGCGAATAATCTCGTCTCCGCTTTCCAGACCACGGTCCGCGACGGGCAAGGGACGCAATTCGCCCACCGTCAATTGGTCGCGTGATACACCGCTCGTGAGAACGACAGTGGCAAAAACGAGGATCGACAAAGCAAAGTTGAAGAGTGGGCCTGCGGCAACCGTCGCGGTCCGTGCCCACAGGGGTGCGCCGTGCATGGTCGCCCGCAATCTCTCCGGGTCCGCTTCCGCCTGTGCCATCGCCTCTTCGTCCTTGCCGGAGGCGGCATTGGAATCCCCTGCAAATTTTACATATCCGCCAAAAGGGAGTGCTGCGACTTGCCACTTGGTCCCACGCCGGTCCACCCGAGACCACAAAACCGGACCGAAGCCCAAGGAGAACACATCCGCGTGAATGCCGGACCAACGGCCCACGATATAGTGACCATATTCGTGAATCGCGACAATGACGGACAGAGCCAGCACAAAGGCGGCCAATGTCCAGATCAACCCGCCAAACTGAGGGATAAACGCAAAAATATCCAAATTCTAACCTGCTCTTTTCTGTATGACCCGACGGCTCTCTTGTCGTGCCAAATGGTCCACTTGGGCCACGTTATCAAGGGTCATAGTGGCATCAATGTGATTGGGGGTGTCCGACATGATGCCCAGAACTTCTTCCACAATCATTGCCATTTCGTTGAAACCGATCTCTCCGGCGATGAAACCATCCAACGCCGTCTCCTTGGATGCATTGAAAACCGCGCCCGCCAAGCCGCCGGATTCCATCACCTCGCGTGCAAGCCGCAGCGCAGGCCAGCGCGTGTCACATGGCGCGCGGAAACTCAGCGTTGCAACCTGCGCCAGATCCAATCGTTCGACCGGCAAAGCCCGCCGACTAGGCCAATGCAACGCGTACCCGATGGCATGGCGCATGTCAGGCGGTCCCACATGGGCCATCAAGGCACCATCGGAGAATCCGACAAGGGCATGGATTATGGATTCGGGATGCACCAGCACTTCGATTTGGTCGGGTCGAACGCCAAAATATTCTCGCGTTTCAATAAGCTCCATGGCTTTGTTAAACATAGATGCAGAATCGATTGTAATCCTTTGACCCATATCCCAGTTGGGGTGGCTGGATGCCTGATCCAGCGTCGCTTGCGCCAAGTTCTCGACGGGCCAGTCGCGGAACGCACCGCCGCTTGCGGTTATGATTACCCGCTCGACCGCCGCCATATCTTCGCCCACCAACGCCTGAAACACCGCTGAATGTTCACTGTCGACCGGTAAAAGGCGTGCATTATGGGTTTTGGCCGTTTCCAACATCAAAGCACCGGCGCAGACCAGCGATTCCTTGTTGGCCAGCGCCAATGTGGTGCCTTGCTTTAGAGCCTGCAACCCAGGGGCCAAGCCCGCGGCCCCGACAATCGCGGACATGATCCAATCCGCCGGTCGTGCGGCGGCTTCGATTATCGCTTGTCCGCCTGCCTGCGCTTCGACCCCGGACCCGGCAAGTGATGTACGCAAGTCTGGCAACAAATGTTCATGCGCCGTAACCGCAACTTCGGCCTTGAGCCGGATCGCATCCGCAGCCAATAGCTTGATGTTTGAGGCACCTGTCAGCGCGACGACGTGGTAATCCTCCGGTGCACGCGCGATCAGGTCAATGGTGTTTTGGCCAATCGAACCCGTCGCGCCAAAGATGCTCACCCGACGCATGACTTATCCCGGCACAATAGCTGGCCCCATCAAGGGCCCGCCGATGATCAACAGAAAAACGGATGCCCCGAGCATGCCATCAAACCGATCCAGCAAACCGCCATGACCCGGGATCAAGTTAGAACTGTCCTTGACGCCGACCCGACGTTTGATGGCGCTTTCAGCGATGTCACCCATTTGACTGGCCATCGAGACCGCAATCGACACACCGATCAACTGCCATCCACTGCCCGTGGTCGACATGAATGTGGCGCCCACAATAGCAGCTCCCCCCCATCCAAAAACAGTTCCGGACCATGTTTTCTTGGGGCTGACGCGTGGCCAAAATTTTGGCCCGCCGATCATACGGCCCGCAAAATAGCCGACTACATCGGTGACCACCACCACCAACACCAACCAGAGCATCCAGTGAAATCCAAGATCGTCGCGGACCGACATCATGCCATAACCCGCCAACAATACCATCACCGAGAACACCATGTAGATGGCTTTGAACTGACGCAACTGACCAAAACCGACCAGAGCTGCGGCCAGCAGAATTGGCAAAGCGAAACCAGAGGGCAGATAGATCGCTGCAAAGGCTGCGCACCCGGTCAAGAGCCCCAGTTGCAAACACTTGTCTCGCGACGCGCGCAACATCACGGCCAGTTCCCAAACCATCAGGCCACATATTGTCGCAACCATGGCATGGAAGACATGACCACCGGCCCAGACTCCCCAAAGACCGAAAACAACGAGACCGGCACCAGACCCCATGCGGGCTGCAAGGTCAGACCATTTCTTCGGTGCCTCTGTCACCCAACGACACCACCATAGCGGCGATCACGGACTCCATAAGACGCGCAAAGGTGTTGAAATTCGTCGCTTGTGAAATCGGGCCACAAAGTATCGACAAATTCATATTCCGAATAGGCTGACTGCCAGAGCAGGAAGTTTGAAATCCGCGCTTCGCCACTGGTGCGGATCACCAGATCCGGATCGGGCAAAACCCGCGTGTCAAGATAACGCGGCAGGGTTTCCTCATCCACATCATCAGGCAGCAACTTGCCGTCGGCCACATCCTTTGCAAGTCGTCGGGTCGCACGCGCCACTTCGTCACGCCCACCATAGTTCAGGGCGATGGTCAAATGAACACCGGTGTTTTTTTCCGTCGCGACCTCAAGATCGTTCATCAGATTGATGAGCTTGTCGTCCAGACGCAGCCTGTCCCCAATAAACCTGACGCGTACGCCCGAGGTGATCAACGCCCGTGTCTCTTTGACGATATAACGTCGAAACAGGCTCATCAGCCCGGCCACTTCAACTTGGGTCCGTTTCCAGTTTTCCGTCGAAAACGCGAAGATCGTCAGGTACTCGACACCAATCTGCGGACAACTTTCCACGATTTCGCGTACACGCTTGGCGCCAGCATGATGCCCGTAGAGTCGCGGCCGTCCACGTTGGGTGGCCCATCTGCCGTTCCCATCCATGATGATTGCGACATGGCGCGGACATCCCGGGATCAGGTTAACTTGAGGTTGTGGCACACCGGCCATGTTACGCTCCTAATTCCCGCATGCCGATAGTATAGACGGCCAGTGCGATAACGGTAAATCGCTTTTGCGCAGGAATTGTGAACATGATGTTCCACAACAACGGTAGCAAATCAGCGCGTTCGAAAAAGCATTCTGCACACGCATAGGTTTATGCACGCACACTAGCCTAAACCTGCATGATTTCGCCTTGCTTGTTTTCCAGCATGTCATCAATCGATTTGATTGCGCGATCCGTGATATCCTGCACTTCGCCTTCCCATATTTTTTGGTCGTCTTCCGACAACCCGTCTGACTTGGCTTTTTTGATCTGATCCATCCCGTCGCGCCGCACGTTTCGCACGGAAACGCGGGCATTTTCGGCGTAACTACCAGCCACTTTCGTCAATTCGCGACGGCGTTCTTCATTCAACTCTGGGATCGGCAACATGATAATTGTGCCGTTGAGCTGCGGATTGATACCAAGACCGCTTTCGCGGATCGCCTTTTCGACCTTGCCGACAAGTCCCTTGTCCCAAACGTTTATGGTGACCATCCGTGGCTCTGGCACGTTTACGGTTCCGACCTGATTGATGGGCGTCATGGCTCCATAAGCGTCCACCATCACCGGCTCCAACATGGAGGCAGAGGCACGCCCGGTTCTTAAGGATGCAAATTCGGTGCGCAAATTTGTCATTGCGCCGTCCATGCGCCGCTCAAGATCGTCCGTATCGAGCATAAAGTCGTCCGACATATGATATTCCTGCCACAAGTTTCCCAGATGCCGCCTCGGCTGCATCGATCTTCGGCGTCTTATAATTCAGGAAGACCACGAAAGACCAGCCTCAGTTGCTTTGCGGCTTGTGTCTGCTTTAGAAAAAGTCCCGGCTGGATAGCACCTTCGCCCAGTATGTTGGCTTGTGCCTAATGCCTTCTCTACCAGCGCACCTCGCTGTTCCTCTGATTTTCAAGGATGGAAACATTTCTCTGGACGCCCTGACGGCAGACGGTTACCTGACTGTTGTGCTTGTTGGCCAAACATTGGGCGTTCTGTTTTGGGAAGGGCTGGTCCGGATGCTTTGAGCGAAGAACGGGATAAGCATTCGCTTCCCATGCTCGCGACTTCCGTACAAAGGATGAAAGCAAACGCGTTTCTCGCCACCTTTTCAAATGCGATCTGAATCGCAAAACGGCCCGTGCTGCATCCACAAAACGCCCGATCCAAATGCGATACGCCGGGCGCGTTGGTTTTGAAACCGATTTGAGGTCCAATCAGTGGGGGACACTATCGACGACCAGCCGAGGCTGCCTGGTAAGGCCGATCTAACCCTGCACTTTGGTGTAAGTGCCTCTGCCAGCCAGAATGCCCTGAAAGCCACCCGGCTCGTCCAGCGAGAATACGATGATCGGCAGGTCATTGTCGCGTGCCAAAGCAATGGCACTAGCATCCATCACCCCAAGCCGTTTTTGCAAAACGTCGTCATAGGTAATATTGTCATAGCGCACGGCATCGTCGTGTTTCTTGGGATCTTTGTCATAGACACCATCCACCTGTTTGCCCATAAATATCGCTTCGCAGGCCATTTCGTTCGCACGCAGGGATGCGGCCGTATCTGTAGTGAAATAGGGGTTGCCTGTCCCAGCGGCAAAGATGCAAACGCGCTTTTTCTCCAGATGTCGAACGGCGCGGCGCCGGATGTAGGGTTCAGCCACTTCGTTCATCGTAATGGCTGAGATAACCCGCGTGTGTACGCCCAGACCTTCGAGCGCTGATTGCATGGCCAGTGCGTTCATGACCGTTGCCAGCATCCCCATGTAGTCTGCGGTTGTGCGCTCCATGCCCTGCGCAGAGCCCTGCAAACCCCGAAAGATGTTACCGCCTCCAATGACCATGCAAATCTCGACGCCAAGCTCGTGAACCGATTGCACTTCTCGTGCAATGCGCTCCACCGTCGGCGGATTTAGGCCGAACCCTTGGTCGCCCATCAACGCCTCGCCGGAAATTTTCAGCATGACGCGCCTAAAGGTAGCCTGAGGTTTCGGTTCAGTCATGGATTCGGCTCCTGAGGCATGGGGTTTAGTTCGCGGGCAAAATGTCGCAAAAGCGGTTGGACTTCAATGCATCCCAAGGGGTACCGAAAAAAATGACTGCTTTCGGCTCTCTCAGCGCGCAGAATTTGATCGCGCGCCTGTCGCCGGAACGCCCGGTGTTGATCGCTGGGCCGACCGCCTCAGGAAAATCGGCTCTGGCGTTGGAGATTGCCGCGCGGCAGGGCGGTGTCATCGTCAATGCCGATGCAAGTCAAGTTTACAACTGCTGGCGGATTGTCACAGCGCGCCCGTCGCGGACCGAGGAAGCGACGGCACAGCATGTTTTGTATGGACACAAAAATGCACATGACGCTTATTCTGCGGGCCATTGGCTGAGAGAAGTCATGCCGGTTTTGGGCGGTCCGAAACGGCCCATTATTGTCGGGGGAACAGGTCTCTATTTCACGGCGCTGACACAAGGTCTGGCCGATATTCCAGCAACGCCCAGCGACGTCCGCGCTTTGGGTGACACTATTCCGCTTTCCGCTTTGCTCAAAGCGCTGGATGATGAGACCAAGGCACGCCTAGATCTCGCAAATCGCGCCCGGGTGCAGCGCGCCTGGGAAGTGTTGCAGACCACGGGCCGTAGTCTGGTATCCTGGCATGACGAGACAGGTGACGCGACCCTTCCCATCGGCCAATCCGAGAATATTGTAGTCGACGTTGACAAGGACTGGTTGAACGCCCGCATTGAAAAACGGTTTGACCAGATGATCAACGAAGGTGCATTGGCCGAGGCCAGATCAGTTCAGCCAGACTATGACCAGCGCCTGCCCGCACACCGGGCGATTGGCGCACCTGAGTTGATGGCGCATTTGAACGGTGAACTCTCATTGAAGGAAGCGCGCGACCAAGCTGTGATTGCCACGCGGCAGTTCGCCAAACGTCAAAGAACCTGGTTTCGATCAAAAATGCGCGATTGGCAGCCGTTCTCGCCGCACATGCCAGACTGAGACTTGCAATCGTTAATGCAGTGGTAATTAATTCCGCATCGGTTCTCGATTTTGTAAGATACATGTGCAAGGCTGCACGCAGGGGTTGCATGACGAACGGCACAATGGAAATTGTCTCTTTATCACAGCTAAGCAATGGACAGGACTGGCGCCTGTCGCTGGCGCATGACAGGGCGGAACATCTGATGCTCTGGATTACTCGTGGCCAGGGGCGTGTACTGCTCGACGGGCAGCGTCGCGGCGTCGGCGCGCACAACGCGATTGTCATCCCGTCGCGATCACTTTTCGCGTTGGATCTCGGACGGCAATCCGTTGGTCAGGTTGTTGTAATCCCAGAAACAACTGATTTAGCCGTGCCAACTATGCCACGACTCCTGAGGATCAGGGATGGCGGGGTGATGAATGACCTCACGACCTTGATCGACGCAGCCTCGCGGGAACAAGCCAGCGGGAAAAGCCTGCGTGCGCAATCGATGGATGCATACGGTGCTCTGATCTCGATCTGGGTGCAACGACAATTGGCTCTTGAAGATCATGCCCCTGCGCGGCGTAACGCAGCGGAACGCCTGAGCGCTGCCTACTGCCAGCGAATTACTGCTTTTTTTGCGGAACCCATGACCATGGCGGACCACGCCGAAGCTCTCAATGTGACGCCGACGCATCTGACACGAGCCTGCAAGGCCGCCACCGGCAAAACGGCCGCCGACCTACTGACTGAAAGAGTCCTCTATGAAGCCAGGTGCTTGCTTGCCTCCACCAAAGTGCCGGCTCAGGACATTGCCCGGCATTTAGGCTTTGGCAGCGCTGCTTATTTCACCCGTTTCATGCAGCACCACACAAATGCAACGCCGACTGCACTGCGCAAAGCATCCGGCAAATTCACTCAAGCAGCCTAGCGCTACTGCATCACATTGCTTTGCAGTTGGCGCTGGTGCTTCCATTTGCGACCACCAGGATGTCGCAAAAATACAAGAATGCGACGCAAGCCAACGTTGACGCAGGCAAAAAAGTCATGCCTGATGCCGCAATAGAATAAAAAAATTGCTCAAAAGAGCTTTGAAAGCTGACACGATCAGCCTGCCATCGCCTGACAACAGGGGCACCTATGGTACTATTCATACTCCGAAGATTGGGCGTTATGGTATTGACCGCGCTTTGTCTGACATTCGTCGTCTTCTGGCTGACGAACCTATATCCGAACCTCGAAAAACTGGCGAAAACCCAAGGTAACTTTCGCATGTCGGACGAGGCAGTAGAAAGCTACCTGGGCAAAAACGGGTACCTTCAGCCGATGCCTGTCAAATTTGGCCAATGGCTCGGCGTTCTGCCCGGCTGGACCCTCGAGGACGAAGGCGAAACGGTCGGCAAATGCTTTGCAAAAGGCACTCCCGAAGTGGAAAGACCTCAGTTTTGCGGCGTGTTGCAAGGGGATTGGGGGCAATCCACCGTCTTCAAAGACGATGTCGGAACCATCGTCGCCACCCGATTGGGGTTAACAGGTAAACTGATGTTCTTTGTCATGTTGGTCATGGTGCCTATGGCCTTGATCATCGGCGTGCTTGCAGGCATGCGCGAAGGCTCAAAGCTCGACAGGTCGCTGTCAACCTTTTCGATTGCCTCAACCGCTACGCCTGAATACGTGTCTGGCGTCATTTTCATAGCTATTTTCGCATCTTCAGCCTTTGGCTTGAAGTGGTTCAAGGGCTCTGCGACGTCGGCCATGGAAAACGTGACCTTCGAGAATTTCACTCTGCCGGTGATCACCATCGCGCTTTATGGGATGGGTTATATCGCCCGCATGACACGGGCATCGATGACCGAGGTGATGACCGCACAATACATTCGCACGGCGCGCCTCAAGGGTGTCAAATTCTCCGACATCGTCCTCAAACACGCGCTGCGAAACGCGCTGATCGCCCCTTTTACCGTGATCATGCTGCAATTTCCCTGGCTGTTGAACGGCGTTGTCATTGTCGAGACGCTCTTTAACTACAAGGGCTTTGGCTGGTTGCTGGTACAAGCGGCTTCAAACAACGACATCGAACTGCTGCTCGCGGTTTCGGTTGTCTCTGTGATCGTGGTGCTGGTGACCCAGCTGATATCGGATATCGGCTATGTCTACCTCAATCCACGCATCCGGATCGCATAAGGGAGGGCTGGTCATGGAAGAATTATCCTGGGGCGGCATTCTCGGTCGCATGTTTCTGCAGCTCGGTCCGGTCTGGATTGCCCTGATTGTCCTTTTCACGGTGTCGATCACCTTCAAACGGCGACTGGGCCTCTACGGCAAGCTCTTTGACAGCACCATCGGCATGATCGGTTTCGCACTTGTCATGTTCTGGGTTTTCGTCGGTGTCTTTGGAGGGCCGCTGGATATGCTGGTCACGCATGACCCGCTCAGCCAGGTATCGGGTATGAAGAACAAGCTTCCCGGCACGCCCATGCGCGGCGCGGAAGATGGCGAATATGCCTGGTTCCTGCTGGGCGGTGACAATCTGGCACGCGACGTCTTCAGCCGCCTGATCAAAGGCGCTTGGGTGGTCGTGCAGATCGCACCGATCGCCACACTCTTTGCCTTCATGGTGGGGATAACCCTGGGCCTGCCTGCCGGTTACTACGGCGGACGCCTGGACACGATCCTGTCGTTTCTGGCGAACCTCATCCTCGCATTCCCGGTTATCTTGCTCTTCTACCTGTTGGTGACCCCGGAAATCGTGTTGACGGGCATTCCCAATTACATGGCGCTATTCCTTTTTGTGTTTCCTTTGATCTTTGTGTGCATCCTGCTGAATTCCCGCTACTACACGCAACCGAAGGTTCGCACGCCGTTGCTCATCGGGGTCTTGGGCGGATTAGCATGGCTTTATCTCTCACTGGTATCCACAGATGGCACCGTGGTGGCAACGCCGAGTTACTCGATCCCGGGCATCCCGGCATTCATGGATCTGTTCGATATTGATCCGGGCATTCTGGTAGTCTTTGTTTCGGTGGTCTTTGTGAATTCACCCACGGTCTACCGTATCGTGCGGGGCCTCGCGTTGGACATCAAAACGCGGGACTATGTGGCCGCCGCGCAAACCCGGGGCGAAGGTCCATGGTACATCATGCTCTGGGAAATCCTGCCCAATGCGCGTGGGCCACTGATCGTCGATTTCTGTCTGCGCATTGGCTACACGACCATTCTGCTCGGCACATTGGGATTCTTTGGCCTTGGGCTGGAATCGGAAAGCCCGGACTGGGGCAGCACAATCAACGCCGGGCGACGTCTGTTGGCACTTTACCCGCATGCGGCAATTGCACCTGCACTTGCGCTTTTGACACTGGTGCTGGGCTTGAACCTGCTGGCCGATGGGCTGCGAGAAGAAAGTCTGCGCGATTGATAAAACATCAGGTCGGGGTTGCCCCGGTCTGACCCCGGTATTTCTGGCCAAAAGAAGCAAGACGCAACTGAGCGGCCCTCCTGAAGGAGACAACACATGCAAAAACCCGACTACGAAGGACCTATTCTCGAAATAGACAAACTGTCGATTTCGTTTTTCACCCGGTTGCGCGAAATCCCTGCGGTCATGGATTTTACGGTTCACGTCAAACCGGGCGAAGCGGTCGGGTTGGTGGGCGAGTCCGGTTGTGGAAAATCCACCGTAGCCTTGGGTGTCATGCAAGACTTGGGCAAGAACGGACGTGTCGTAGGTGGTTCAATCAAGTTCAAAGGGCGTGATCTGGGAGAAATGAGCGACGAAGAACTGCGCGACATTCGCGGGTCTGAGATCGCCATGATCTACCAGGAACCGATGGCATCCCTGAACCCGGCGATGAAGATCGGCAAGCAGTTGATGGAAGTGCCGATGATCCACCAGGGCATGAACGAGAAAGACGCCTATGAGCGCGCATTGCAGGTGGTCACGGATGTGAAACTACCAGACCCCAAACGCATCTTGAGCGCCTTTCCACACCAGCTATCCGGCGGGCAGCAACAACGCATCGTCATCGCCATGGCCTTGATGTCGGAGCCCTCGCTTTTGATCCTGGACGAGCCGACCACGGCGTTGGACGTCACCGTGGAGGCGGCGGTTGTGGAACTGGTCAAGGATCTGGGCAAGAAATACGGCACATCCATGCTGTTCATCTCGCACAACTTGGGCCTGGTACTGGAAACATGCGACCGGATTTGTGTGATGTATTCGGGTGAAGCGGTAGAGCGTGGCTCCATCGAAGATGTCTTCGACAAGATGCAACACCCTTACACGCAGGCGCTTTTTCGGTCGATCCCCTTGCCGGGAGCAGACAAAAACGCGCGCCCGCTTGTGGCCATCCCCGGCAATTTTCCCCTGCCCCATGAACGCCCCAAAGGCTGTAACTTCGGACCGCGCTGCGACTATTTTGAAGCTGGCCGTTGCGATGAGGGTTTTATCCCTATGCAACAGGTGGATCACGACGCGCGCCATGAGACCCGTTGTGTAAAGTTCCAGGAGATCGACTGGAAAGCGCCACTAGTACTGGCCGACGTGAAGACCAAAGGCGAAGTGGGCGATGTGGTCCTGAAGATGGACAATCTCAAGAAATACTACGAGGTGACAGCCAATGCGATCTTCGGCGGCGGTGGCAAGAAAGTCGTCAAGGCCAATGAAACACTCTCTTTTGAAGCGCGCGAATCCGAGACACTGGCCATTGTTGGCGAGTCCGGCTGCGGAAAATCAACTTTTGCCAAAGTCTTGATGGGCTTGGAGACCGCGACCGAAGGTGAAATCCTGCTTGGGAACAAGCCCATTCAAGACATACCCATCGAGGAGCGTGACACCAAGACGGTCTCGGACGTGCAGATGGTTTTCCAGAACCCATTTGATACGTTGAACCCCTCCATGACGGTCGGACGCCAGATTGTGCGGGCGTTGGAAATCTTTGGGATCGGTGAAAGTGATCGTGAACGCCGCGAACGCATGCTGAAATTGCTGGATCTGGTGAAACTGCCCCGTGAATTTGCGGACCGGATGCCCCGGCAGCTGTCAGGCGGTCAAAAGCAGCGCGTTGGGATTGCTCGTGCCTTTGCCGGTGACGCGCGCATCGTTGTGGCAGACGAACCAGTCTCGGCGCTGGATGTGTCGGTACAGGCCGCCGTGACCGATTTGCTCATGGAAATCCAGCGCGAGCATAAAACCACGCTCCTTTTCATCAGCCATGATCTCTCGATTGTGCGCTATCTCAGCGACCGGGTCATGGTGATGTATCTGGGCCATGTGGTTGAATTGGGCACAACCGATCAGGTTTTTTCCCCGCCCTACCATCCTTACACGGAAGCCTTGCTGTCTGCGGTACCCATCGCCGATACTTCGGTGAAAAAGAAACATATCGTACTTGAGGGTGACATTCCTTCGGCGATGAATCCTCCTCCCGGTTGTCCGTTTCAGACCCGCTGCCGCTGGAAAACAGAAGTTCCAGGTGGTCTTTGCGAAAAAGAAGTGCCGCCCGTACGTACGCTTGACGGCAATCATCAAATCAAATGTCATCTCAGCGACGCACTGCTGGCCGAGATGGAACCCGTCATCGAAGTCGGTGTGGCCGCGGAATAGCCTGACCAAAGTTCCGGGAAACGGCGCAGACAGGGGGAGTGTCTGCGCCGTTCTTTACGTCAGGCCACGGGGCGGCGACCTTCGGCAAAACCCTTACCGTCATCAAAACGGGTCACCGTTCTGATGACGGCTACTCGTTAAAACTGCGGTTAGCTGCCGGAAGAAACGTCTTCTTCGGGCACCAGTTCAATGACGCGGTCAGCGAATGTGGTCAGCATCGCTTGATAAAAATCTTCGTTGCTGGGCGGCACCGAAATGTAACCATCAGGCACAGACTGCGTGTCGGCATAGGCCGACAGCTTGATGGTTTCGACCACTTCTCGGCTCCCCCCCTGATAGGACAGAAAGCCTTCCAGCTCGTTGAATTCGGCGCTATCTGGCAGGATGGTGTCGCCATCCAGGCTCACGCGTTTGATCTTGATCGAAATCGTCGGGCCAGCCGGGTCATTGGTGGTATTTACTCGTTCGAGAATGGCACGGGTCAAATCACCTTCGATCGTGGGATAAAGGTCCAATGCGTTGCTGTCCTGCGGCGCTTCCAGCTTTGCCTGCACATCAATGTTGCTGACGCCCGTGCCCGCGACAACTGTGCCAGAAACCACGAATGCGGCTAAGCTGACGGTTGCGGCAAGGGATGTCTTCTTTAAAAAATCGAACATTGGAGTGCTCCTTTTAGTTCATTTCATAAGCACTGCAGTTCAATATCTGCGGTACTGGAGAATGAACAAAAGGCGCGCTGAAAAGGTTCCAAGATGCGTTTTTGAAAAGGTTTTACCGACTGAAACTAACGCTTCCTAAAACCAAAAATTTTAAATTAATATATTGTTTACAATGTTTTAATTGTAATTTCTCAACAAGCGGTTCCCCGCTTGTGTCAGCCTGGGTGGAATCCGTCATTGCGGCTTCAGATCACCATGGTGACAACCAATCCGGTCAAGTAGCTCAGAGAAAAAAGAGCGAACCCGGGCTTTTTGCTGGCCAGAAACAGGGAGGCAATCATCAGAATTGGTGCCAGAGCCAAACCACCCAATGCCGGGAGAAACAACATTTCATTGAGCGCAGTGCCCGGGCCCCAAAGCGCGTTTTCCGATGTCAAACCTGACAGGAGAACCGCCGCAATGCATCCCAGAACGGATCCGATAGCCATAGGTTGAAAGTGATCAAAAATGGCAAACCGTTTGGATGACCGGCGTTGCAGCGTCATAGCCACTGGTTGAGATTGCAAAGACCGGATCGGGGCCTTGGCGCGCATCGGCGCGAGGCCCTTATGCGCTTGGTTGATGCGTGCGATACGTGTTTCAAAGTTAGTTTTTGCCATGCGCATCTCCTGATCTTTGTGTCAGGATGAACTTTATACGGGATTCGGGCACGACTGTGGCGCGCTCAAGGAGCGATTGTGATCACCCCGTCATTTCGCTGCAATTATTGGGCCTCGCTTGGCGCACAAAACCAATCGACTTACTGCCCGCCAATTACTTTCACATAATTTCGGGTCTCTTTGAAAGGTGGCACTCCGCCGTATTTCTTCACCGCGCCCGGCCCTGCGTTGTAGGCCGCAAGCGCCAAACGCCAGGACCCAAATTCGCGGAATTGCTGTTTGAGGTAACGCGCCCCACCTTCGAGGTTTTGTTCTGGATCCAAAGGGTCAACCCGCAACAGACGCGCCGTGCTTGGCATCAACTGCGCCAGGCCCAAGGCTCCTTTGTGTGATTTGGCCGTAGGGTTCCAGTTCGATTCCTGCTTCACCAGCCGCAAAAAGAGATTTTCCGGCACCCCATGTTTGCGCGCGGCTGACCTGGCCATTTCGAGAAACTGACCTTTGTATTGACCATCATACTCCGGATTGGCCCATTTGCTGGGCGTATAGACCGTCGGTGGCTTGAGCCGGACCGAATTGTTGTATTGACCCGCCGCGCGGCTATCGAGAATGCGTGTTTGCGATGAAAACAGCTTTGCTCGGTTTTTGCTGGAAACGGTTTGCGCCTCTGCCGGCAAACTGACCGCGCCAACCGTCGCCGTTATCGCGCCGATGCAGACCATTCTGGTCGCTGTTTGGATCATCCTCTTCATCTCGACCGCAGATATACTGAAAACAGCTAGGTTTCCAGCATTTTGCGCGTAGCAAATGATGTTCAACCCACAGTTTAGCGAGTTTCAAATTCCAATCTGCAGGTATACATTCAGGCAAATTTGTAAAATCGGGATTCGCTCAGCGTCCGATGCACAAGGTGACAAGACATCAAAAGGGGGCACCATGGCAGGCTCAGTCAACAAGGTAATTCTCATCGGCAATCTGGGGCGCGACCCCGAAGTGCGCAGTTTCCAGAACGGTGGCAAAGTTTGCAATCTGCGCATTGCCACATCCGAAACCTGGAAAGACCGCAACACGGGTGAACGCAAAGAACGGACGGAATGGCACTCCGTGGCCATATTCCAGGAAGGACTTGTGCGTATTGCCGAACAATATCTGCGCAAAGGGTCCAAAGTTTACGTCGAAGGCCAATTGCAGACCCGCAAATGGCAAGATCAATCCGGTCAAGACCGATACTCCACGGAAGTTGTATTGCAGGGTTTCGGCGGCACCTTGACCATGCTTGATGGGCGCGACGGCGGCAGCGGTGGCGGTTATGGCGGCGGTGACGGTGGCGGTTCGATGGGATACGACGACAGAGGCGGCAGTGCGCCATCTGGCGGCGGCAGCCCTGCACCTTCGCGCGACTTGGATGATGAAATCCCGTTTTGAAGGCGCCGTAATCCGCCCGCTCAAGCAAGCGGATGCTGGCAAACTTGTCTCGCTTTATAATGAACTGACTTTTGGGCCCAAAGCGGCCCAATCGGAGAGCATATCGACTGTCATGGACCACCCGGGAACAGAGATTTACGGGGCTGAGGTCGATGATCAGATAGTCGCAATGGCTACGCTGCACGTGTTGCCAAATGTGACCTATAATGCGCGGCCTTATGCGCTGATCGAGAATGTGGCAACTGCGGCGGCGTATCAGATGCGTGGCATTGGCAAAGCGGTGATGCAATCCGCGATCAATGCGGCCTGGGATCAAAACGTATATAAAATCATGCTGTTAACGGGTCAAAAGCGCGGTGCGCGTGGATTCTACGAAACGCTCGGGTTTGGTTGCGAAGACAAGTTCGGCATGGTGCTGCGTCGCGATTAACCGCGCCCAGCCAGAGCATCCCGCAAAACCCCGCGCACAGCTTCCCCTGGGACATCGGAGGTGATAAACGCCGTGCCAATTCCGCGCGCCAGGATAAATCGCAAGGTGCCTTGCACCACTTTCTTATCCTGCCCCATAAGGTGCAAAAGACCTTCTGCGTCGGGCAGATCACCGGGAATATCCGCGATATCGGTTTTCATACCCATCGCTTTGAGATGCGCCCGTACGCGACTGGGATCTTCCTGCGCGCAAAGCCCCAAACGGGACGACAGTTCAAATGCCAGGGCACAGCCAATTGCGACGCCTTCACCATGCAGCAATCGGTCCGAGTAACCCGTTGCCGCCTCGAGCGCATGACCAAACGTGTGCCCCAGATTCAAAAGTGCACGATCCCCATGCTCTTTCTCGTCGCGGGTCACAATATCGGCTTTCATTTGCACAGACCAGCGCACGGCTTCCACACGGGCGGCCATGTCTCCGGCGGCCAATGAAGGCCCCTGCGTTTCCAGCCATTCGAAAAATGCGGCGTCGCCGAGCAATCCGTATTTGACCACTTCGCCGTATCCGGCCAGAAAATCGCGCGGTTCCAGCGTGCCCAGCACACCGATATCGGCAAGAACGAGCGAGGGTTGATGAAACGCCCCGATCAGATTTTTACCCTGCGACGCATTGATCCCTGTCTTGCCCCCAACCGAGCTGTCGACCTGCGCAAGCAAAGACGTGGGCATTTGAACAAATCGCACACCCCGGCGCAGAATAGCCGCAGCGAAACCCGCCAGATCGCCAATGACACCGCCGCCCAATGCAATGACAATATCGCCGCGTTCCACATGTTGGTCGAGCAGCCAACTGACACAGTGCTGCAATGGCCCCCATGCCTTTGTGGCCTCTCCGGCGGGCAAGGACAGTGCGTCTGCCGCAATACCTTCTGCAGCAAGTCCTGCTCTGAGCGCATCCAGATGCAATGCCGCTACTGTTTCATCTGTGATGATCGCCACTTTTGGTCGTGACAAAAGTGGCGCGATCTCAGCCCCGGCCCGTTCCAAGAGCCCGGTTCCGATCCGCACTTGGTAGGCGCGTCCCGGCAAATCCACATCAACGATTTCAAGCATCCAGACGTTCCAATACATCCGGCCTGGTCAATAGGACAGAGGCAACGCGCTCTGCCATTTTGTCCAGTGAAACTGGCGGCGCACAGGCCACCCGCAAATCTGCCTTGCTGTACTCAGGCACGCGCTTGGCAAAAAGTTCTGCTAATGTGGCTTTGGGGTCGGGCGTATGTAACAAGGGCCGCGTGTCGCGGTGGCGCACGCGGCTCCACAACAGCTCCAGATCCGCGTCAAGCCAGACCGCGACCCCGCTGCGCGAAATATTTTGCTGATTTTCCGGCGTCAGAAACGCACCCCCTCCGGTCGAGAGCACGCATTTCTGTTCGTCCAGCAAGCGTCGGATCACCTCCGTCTCACGCGCCCGGAAAAACGGCTCCCCATCGCGGGCAAAAATTTCCGGCACCGTCATATTGGCCGCCGTTTCGATTTCCTGATCCGAATCGAGAAAGCTGACATTGAGCAACTGCGCCAGTGTCCGGCCCACGGCGGTTTTGCCAGCGCCCATCATTCCCACCATCACAACAGTTTTCTTCAGCACAAACGGTCGAGTTTGGGACCCTTCGGCCACGGATTGCTGAATTTCGCTCATATTTCTCTGAATGACGTGATATTGGAAGAAAGGCCATATATAAGTTACGAAAAACCGGCAGGCAATCAAGGCAGTACTTACAATGATCCGTGTCTTTAAACTTTTGGTATATCTCATTGTTATCGCGTTGATCGGGCTGGTGGGCTATGCTTATATCGGCCCCTATTTTGGTGCCGATTTCTCAGCACCACAAAACGAGGTGCGCGTGCCTGTGACGCTGGATGCCAATTAACCCAACTGCATATTTGTCAGCGCTGACGTTCGGAATGGTGTGCGCCGCCGCTCTTGCGGCGCAGGATGGACAAGGCGAGCAGCCTTTGTCGGTCATTGACTGGGTCCGGCAAAACCCGGATCAGCCCGCACTGACGTCAGTAGCCCTTCCGGCGGGCGAACCACCTGTTGCCGCTTCTGGTCAGGTGCCTGCAATCGACGTTCAACCGCTCCAGGAAGATGCCATCAGGATCATTGGCCTGGCACCAGCGACGATTACAGGTCTGTCGCAGGACTTATGGCGCAACAGTGACCCTGCAGAACTCAGTGCAAGGCTGTCCAACCTTCCTGATTTTCGCTTGCCTGCAGCGCAGGCGCTTTTGTTTACAGCCCTTTTGACGGAGGCGCAGGGACCCGGACAGGATGCCGCAGAAGAAGACCTCTTTACGCTGGCACGGGTCGCAGCATTGCAGCGATTTGGCGCATTGGACCCAGCACTGGCGTTGATTGAGCAGGCGGATGTCACACGCGATGCAGCACATTTCTCCGCTTATATGGATCTGGCACTGCTTTCTGGAGAAGAGTGGGCCGCGTGCAATATACTGGCAGCCCACCTGTATTTGAGCCCGTCGGTCGGACATCAGATTTTTTGCGCGGCACGCAAGGGAAACTGGTCAACGGCAGCGCTGCTTTTTGACACGTCGCGCGCGCTGTCGATCATGTCCCCGGATGAAACCGCTTTGCTGGACCGCTTCCTGCACCCGGAACTTTTTGATGCCCAACCTCCTCTGACACCCCCCCGTCGCATAACGCCCTTAATGTTTCGACTTCATGAAACAATTGGCGAGCCTTTGCCTACCAGACTGTTGCCAAGGGCCTATGCGGTTGCGGACCTGCGCGATCTGGCCGGTTGGAAAGCCCAACTCGAGGCAGCTGAACGCCTCGCCAAAACCGGCGCATTGCCGGACAATCGCTTGTTAGGCCTGTATACCGAACGCCTGCCTGCGGCGTCAGGCAGTGTCTGGGACAGGGTTGAAGCTATCCAGCAATTGGATACCGCCCTTGACACAGGTTCCGCGGACGCCGTTTCGAAAACACTGCCAAAAGCATGGGCGGCCATGGAGGACGCAGAGTTGGAAACGGCTTTTGCGGGGCTTTTTTCAAATCGGCTAAACCGCTACGACTTAACCGGCAACGTCGCACGTATCGCCGAACGCCTGGCTTATTTGTCGCCCGAGTACAAAGAACAGGCCACGAAATCTGGCACGGACCTGCTGCGCGCGGTCGCCAACGGCGATCCGTCGGAGCTCGCCTCAAACGACCGGATCAGCAAAGCCATCATTGATGGTTTCGGGTCTGAAGCGGCACGTCAAGACCTTGTTGAAATGGCTGGAAAAGGCAAAATGGGTGAAGTGATTTTACGCACATTGATTTTGCTGGAAGAAGGCGCCGCCGGCGACACGTCAGCCCTGACCGAAGCATTGGGGACATTACGAGCCCTGGGTTTTGACGACACGGTACGTCGCGCAAGCCTTCAAATTCTGCTATTGGACAGGTTTGGCTGATGGCCACAAACCAATGGATTTCCGCGTTTCTCGAAGCACAGGCTGCGGAACTGGGTGCCGCGCGCAATACGCTTTTGGCTTACGGCCGCGATCTGCGAGACTATGAAAGCTGGCTTGCAAGCAACGAGACATGTTTTGACAGCGCCGCGAAATCCGATGTCGAAACCTATATGGTGCATTGCGATGATCAGGGTTTTTCCAAAGCCACCCGCGCCCGGCGTCTCTCTGCAATCAAACAACTTTACCGTTTTGCCTTCGAGGAAGGTTGGCGTTCTGACAATCCTGCGATTCAAATCTCGGGTCCTGGGCGCGCGAAGAAACTGCCGAAAACGCTCTCTGAAAGCGAAGTGGATCGCCTTTTGGAAGCGGCACGGGCCTCTGGACGGTCCGAGCAGGAAAGGGTGCGCAATACCTGCTTGATGGAACTGCTTTATGCCACAGGCATGCGGGTGTCAGAACTGGTAAGTCTGCCGGTAAGTGCCGCTCGCGGCGACCCGCGAATGCTGCTGATTCGTGGCAAAGGCGGCAAGGAACGCATGGTGCCGCTGTCTCCCCCCGCGCGGGAAGCCCTGGCGGAGTGGTTGAAACTGCGCGATGCATTGGAAGAAAAGCGCCGGCTAGAAGGCAAACCGGTCTCCAAGTTTCTATTTGCCTCACGGTCTGCCGCAGGGCATCTGACTCGGCACCGCTTCTATCTTCTCATCAAGGAATTCGCCGTCGCCTCCGATGTTTCTCCCGGCAAGGTGACACCGCACACTTTACGCCATGCTTTTGCAACACATCTGCTGGCAAACGGCGCTGACCTGCGCTCAATTCAGACGTTACTGGGCCATGCGGATGTCGCAACAACCGAAATCTATACCCATGTGCTAGAAGCCCGCTTGTCGGATTTGGTTTTGAACCATCACCCTTTGGCAAAGGACGACGCCACCACACACGGGCTGAAAAAACCGGCTAAAGACGCATAACAGCTGCACAACACAGCATGTCGATTGTGCCAAGATCATGATGCAAGGGTCGCTCTTCTCTTGATTGACAACCCTGCGGTCACCATAACGATAGTATTCCAACTCAAAGGCAACACTCTAAATGGAAACGGCGACAACAATGCTGGACAGCACGTTCTGGATGACCGGCGGTGTGATACTCTTTCTTCTTGTACTGTCCGGCTTTTTTTCGGGATCAGAAACCGCCCTTACGGCAGCCTCTCGCGGCAAACTTCGGGCGCAGGCTGACAAAGGATCGCGCGGGGCGGAACGGGCCCTGCAGATCACGGAAGACAATGAACGTCTCATCGGGTCGGTATTGCTGGGAAATAATTTGGTCAACATCCTGGCGGCTTCGCTGGCCACCTCGATCTTTACACGCGCTTTCGGCGAAAGCGGGGTTTGGATGGCGACACTGGTCATGACCTTGCTGGTGCTGATCTTTGCCGAGGTGCTGCCAAAAACCTACGCCATAACCAACTCCGAGAAGGCTGCGGCTCTGGTGTCCAGTCCGATCGGGCTGATTGTCACCATACTCTCGCCTATTGTTGCCGCTGTTCGCCTGTTGGTGCGCGGAGTGTTGAGCCTGTTTGGCGTCCAGATTGACCCCGACAGCAATATACTTGCCGTGCGTGAAGAGATCGCTGGCGCCTTGCAGTTGGGCCATTCCGAAGGGGTTGTGGAAAAAGAAGACCGCGACCGCATTTTGGGCGCGCTGGACTTGAATGACCGTGCCGTTGAGGAAATCATGTTGCACCGGTCAGGTATCGAAATGATCAATGCGGACGACGACCCGCAGAACATCCTTGAACAATGCCTGACGTCCAACCACACCCGCCTGCCCGTTTTCAAGGACGATCCGGAAAACATCATTGGCGTGATTCACGCAAAAGACTTGTTGCGCGCCATGTACAAAACCATTGGCGGCCCGGAAGGGGACGCCGCGCAGCTGCGCGACTTCAACATCATTGATGTGGCAATGAAACCGTATTTTGTGCCCGAGACTTCTACGTTAGACGAGCAAATGCGGCAATTTCTACGTCGTCACACACATTTCGCCTTGGTGGTTGATGAATATGGTTCGCTCCAGGGCCTGATCACTCTGGAAGATATCCTTGAAGAAATCGTAGGGGAAATCACAGATGAATTTGATCAGGACGCAAATCAGACGGTAACAAGCGGCGCGGATGGTCAGTTTGTCGTCGATGGAGCCATGACAATTCGCGATCTCAACCGCGCGACCGATTGGAGCCTCCCAGATGAAGAAGCAAACACGGTCGCCGGGCTGGTCATTCACGAAGCACAGATGATCCCCACTGCCGGTCAGGTATTCTCCTTTCATGGCTTTCGATTTGAAGTTGTGGCGCGGGATGGCAATCGCATTACCGAACTGAAGATACGACCACTCTCTTGATACCGGCCCCCGGCACGAAAGCGTTCAAGGGCCATCTCGCGAAGAAGTGCAAATTGCACACACTGCTGTGCTTTGATCAACTGTTTTGCAAACCACGGCAGGCCGCTTTGCAAACCTTTTTCTTCCGTTGCTTTGTCTGTGTCGAAAGTAGTTTAGTTTTCATCAACGGCGCAAACTTGGCGCCCTGCCAAGCACACGAAGCATATCGGTGGGCAGGTACGTGGCGGAGTGGCACGACCATTTGAGAAGATCGAGGTTCATGGGCAATCTGTTTCGGTCGAACGACTGATCCACTTACGCAGTCGCAATCTTGTTTCGTCGGGGTCGCGTTGGACATTCACCTCAAGCCCGAAGGCGCTTTCCCGACGGATCAAACGGCGGTTCGTGCAAAATGCGCGCCTTGTGCGGTTGTCCCAGGACCATCACTTCGACCGTATCGCCCGCAACTGCTCCTTTCACAAAACCGAGGGCCAGGCTCATGCCAACGGTGTGGCCATATGCCCCCGATGTGACCCGCCCTATTCCTTTGCCATCCTTGAAGATCGGCTCACCTCCGCTGGCGTCTGCGTTGGAGGTGTTCGTGTCCGAGGAGTCCAATGCCAGTAAAACAAGACGCTCACGCGGCTCGTTTGCCATTGTTTCCACCACGGCCGCTTTGTTCAAAAAAGCCTTATCCATTTTGCACAATCGATCCAAACCCACCTCTTGAGGCCAATACTCGGGCGAGTATTCGCGGCTCCACGACCCGTAGCCCTTTTCGATCCGCAAGCTCATCAATGCCCGCGACCCTACGAGGCTAGCGCCAAAATCCTTGCCCGATTTCAGCAGGGCTTCCAACAAACGGACCTGGTCATTGGCTGCGCAATGCAACTCCCACCCCAGATCTCCGGTAAAAGACACCCGCAACGCCAGCACGCGTATGTGCGCCAGCTCAATCCAATTCGACTGCATGAACGGGAAATCAACCGTCGAGAGCGAGGTATCTGTAAGACCTTGAAGCAGATCACGTGACTTTGGTCCCGCAACGTTAAATCCGCAAAACGCATCGGTCATACTCTCGAAATGCGTGCCTGCAGGCAGCGGTACGGCATTGAAGAAACGCTTGTGATAACGCTCCGCCATGCCGGACCCAATAATCCAGAATTCTTCCTCGCCAAGTCGCGTTACCGTAAAATCACCTGCAATCCCGCCGCGTTTGCCAATCAGGGGCGTCAGGCAGGACCGCCCGACATGCTTGGGCATGTGGTTTGCAAATATGCTATTCAACCAGGTTTCTGCTCCTGAACCTTTGCAAATGTATTTGGCGAAGTTTGCAATATCGATGATGCCCGCGTTTTCGCGCAGCATTTTGCATTCCCGGCCCACAGGTTTCCACCAGTTCTGACGGGTAAAGCCATCTGTGTCCTCGGCACCCGGCGCGTCGGAATACCACAAAGGGTGTTCCCAGCCGTAGGAAAGGCCAAAAACTGCTCCGTGTTCTTTTTGGATGTCGTAGGCGCTCCGTTTGCGTATAGGGCGACCTGCCGCGCGTTCTTCATTCGGGAAATGAATTTTGAATCTATTGGCGTATTGGTCCCCGACCCGCGCCTTGGTAAAGGCCTTGTCCGCCCAAGACCCAAATCGCGCCATATCCCATGCAAACATGTCATACCGGGTTTCGCCCGTCACAATCCAATCTGCCGCCAAGAGCCCCATGCCACCCGATTGGGAAAACCCAGGGATAATCCCGTTGCAACAGAAATAGTTCGATAACTCAGGCACAGGTCCGAACAGAACATTACTGTCAGGGGACCAGATCATTGGCCCATTGATCACCCTTTTTATGCCCGCAGTGCCAACAACCGGAACCCGGTCGATGGCGCGCATCATGTTCTCTTCGATACGCTCCAGATCATCGGCGAAAAGTTCATGCCCGAAACCCTGCGGCGTTCCCTCTTCAGCCCAAAAGCGGAGATCTTTCTCATAGGCACCAACCAGCAGACCCTGACCCTCCTGTCGCAGATAGTATTCCCCGTCGCGGTCCGCCACAGAAGGCAATCGCCGATCCAGTGATTCAATTTCCGCAATGGTTTCGGTGACGAAGTACTGATGCTCGGTCGGCTGCAATGGCAATTCAATCCCTGCCAAAGCCGCCACTTCTCGACCCCAGAGACCTGCAGCATTGATCACCCATTCGGTCGCGATATCGCCTTTGGGCGTGCGAACGATCCATGTCCCATCCGGTTGAGGGTCAGTACCTGTTACCGGACAAAACCGGATGATTTCCGCACCGTTCTGGCGTGCGCCGGCCGCGTAGGCATTGGTTACACCCGACGGGTCCACATTGCCGCCGTCCGGCTCCCACATGATGCAACGGACACCATCGAAATCCACCAAAGGGTGCAAGCGTTCTGCCTCATCACGGCTGACTTCATGAAAATTCATGCCGTAGAGTTTGGCCTTAGCAGCTTGAAGACGGAGTTGATGTTCCCGTTCGATCGTCTGCGCCAGATAGAGAGACCCTGGTTGAAAAACCCCGCAGCTTTGCCCCGTCTCTGCTTCCAACCCCTTGTAAAGGTTCATGGTGTAGTGCTGGATGCGGCTGATGTTCGTACTGTCGTGCAAACCGTGTATGTTGGCCGCCGCGTGCCAGGTTGAACCCGAGGTCAATTCATCGCGTTCCAGCAAGACTACATCGGTCCAACCCATTTTAGTAAGGTGATACAAAATGGAACAACCGATGACGCCGCCCCCGATGACGACGGCCTGAGCATGTGTACGCATGAGGAAAGGTCCTGTTTGGGTGTCCTGCCGGGCATATTGACCCAGAGAACGGCCGTCAGTTTGCGCATTCGCGACATGATCCGTCGCATGCGCACAACACAAGCGATTTCATGATATGACGCAAAATGGATTGAACAGCGACGCGAGACGCACACAAACCAATTTTTTCCAGCAGCAAGTCCCAAATACAAACCGACCGCAAAAAGCGAGCGCTGCACTTAGTACAGGCTCCCTTGAATGGTAAAAACTGTCCGGCTTAGGCGGTTACATCCACAACCACCCGGCCCTTGACCTGACCTTTGAGAATGTCACTGCCAAGTGTCGGCAAATCTGGGAGCGTGGCCAGCACAACCATCGCTTCGAGTTTGTCCATTGGCAAATCGGACGCGATACGCTGCCAGGCGCGGACTCGATTGCCGTAGGGTTGCATCACAGAATCAATGCCCAACAAATTGACCCCACGCAATAGAAACGGAATAACAGTCGCTGGTAGTCCCGCTCCTCCTGCAAGGCCTACAGCCGCGACCGACGCGCCGTATTTCATCTGACCGAGGACGCGGGCCAGCATCGCGCCGCCCACGGCATCCACGCACCCTGCCCAGGTTTCCGCTTCAAGCGGGCGTTTGACGGTTTCGTTGATCTCCTCACGCGCCACGATTTGCGACGCGCCCAGTCCTTTGAGGTAGTCTGACGTTTCCGGACGCCCGGTCACACCAGCAACTTCGTGCCCCAAGGCAGCCAGCAATGCCACCGCAACCGAGCCCACACCGCCCGCGGCACCTGTGACCAGCACAGGACCGTCTCCGGGTTTCAAACCATGATCTTCAAGAGCCATGACTGACAGCATTGCCGTGAAACCGGCAGTGCCAACCGCCATGGCCGCCCGCGTATCAAGCCCCTCCGGCAAAGGCACCAGCCAATCTGCCTTGACCCGTGCCTTTTGCGCATAGCCGCCCCAATGCGCTTCTCCGACGCGCCAACCGGTCAGAACCACCTTGTCGCCAACTTTGTAGCGCGCATCGTCAGAAGCTTCGACTGTCCCGGCAAAATCAATTCCCGGTATGTGCGGATAGTTGCGCACCAAGCCACCGCCTGGCCCAATGCATAATCCGTCCTTGTAATTGACCGTCGAGTATTCGACCGAAACCGTGACGTCTCCGGCGGGCAATTGATCTAACGTCATGTCTTGGACTGCGGCAGAGGTCTTGCCGGTTTCTTCGTCCTTGTTCACCACAAGTGCCTTGAACATCTCTGTCTCCATTCCGGGGCAATTCCCCTGTTCTGAAAGTATTACTGTTTTGCTACGCCCAAAAGCCTGGTTGCACCGTGGCCACACGCATGCCGTCAGGTGTTTCACATTCCAGTTTGGTGCCACTGTCCCAATGGGTCATCCGCACCATGCCGATGGCCACATTGGTGCTGAAATCGGGACTCCAGATCGCCGATGTGATCTGCCCGACGCGGCGACCGCCACCAAAAAGCGGCCAGACCCGATCGCAGGGCGGCACCGCATCGCCGTCAATTGCGATGGCCTGCACCTGTTGCACCGGGCCTTCCTTGGCTACGCGCAATAATGCGTCCCGTCCGATACAACCAATTGCCGTTTGCGTATCACAAAACCGGCCAAGCCCGCATTCATGCGGCGTGTTGTCATCTGTCATGTCGTTGCCATAGGACAGCAATCCGCCCTCGATCCGTTCAATCGCATTGGGACACCCTGCCCGTACGTTCAGATCTTCGCCTGCAGCGAAAAGCGCATTCCAAATTGGCATCGCCAGATCACCACTTGGTACGTAGATCTCATAGCCGCCTTGTTTGGAATAGCCCGATCGCGCAATGACCAGATCCCGACCCTGAAATTCGAAAAGACCAAAGCGAAAAAAGCGGACTTCACGAACAGATTCTCCGAAAACCCGAGCCATAAGTTCTTCGGCCTTTGGACCTTGCACGGCTAATGGCGAGACATCAGGCTCATCCACCAATACATCCAACCTGTAGCCGTTGGCGATGCCTTTGACCCAAAACAACAAGTCACTGTCGGCAATCGATATCCACCAACGGTCTTCAGCCAGTTTCACGGCAACCGGATCGTTCAGCATACCCCCGGTTTCATCCACAATCGGCACGTAGAAGCATCGCCCCGGCAACATGCTGCGCAGATCGCGCGGGGTCAGCATCTGCATCAGGCGCGCGGCATCCGGACCCCGCAATTCGACCTGGCGCTCCACAGAAACGTCCCAGACCTGAACATGGTTTTTGAGATGATGGTAGTCTGCCTCGACACTCTCAAACACTGTCGCCAAGAGCATGTGGTTGTACACGGTGTAAGATTTGACGCCGGCCGCCTCGACACCCTCCGAAAAATGGGTGCGCCGCAACCTGCGCGAAGGAGAAATTAGCGCCATTTCAGGCATCCTTTGGCATGAGAAGAAGGTCGCTCACCGGTGCCTTGTGGCCTGCTGCAGTGAGCATGGCGTGAATCTGGCCACGGTGATGGGTTTGGTGGTTGAAAAAATGAACGATGCTGGTGTCGACGGAGGTGGTTATTTCACGTCCGAACATTCCTGAGAAATAAGTCAGGTCACCTTTGAGATCCAATGCGCGCAACCCATCTGCCCAGAGCCGGATTTTACCATCCATGCGGAAGCGATCCGCGCCCCAGGATTGAATGGTCGGGTGCAGTTCGGTACTTTGCTCTGCCCCCACGGAGGGGGCGGGCACTGAGGGATCAAAACGGCTTAGCCAAATAGTATCGCCCCACAAAAGGTGATTTGCCGTAGCCATGATACTCTTGAAAAACGCGCCTCGATCTTTGTCTAACTCTGCTTGAGGCATCGCTTCAAGTATCAACGTCAATTGATTGTTCTGCCAAGTATTATACCTTGCCATTGTTCGAACGTAGGCCGGGTCGATCACGGTTTGGGACCTTTCCAATCGATCGGGCAGATCTCGGCGGACTTGCCGCCAAAGTCCCAGACACGGCCATAATCACGCACCCGACTTTTCAGACCGGTGGCCGCAATGATGTCCGCCCCCATCCAATACTTGGAATTGCTTACCATAACGGGATGTTCCGGATCTTTGCCAGCCAGCATTTCAATCTCACCCTGAATTTTGCGACCAATCATGATTGAACGGCGATTGCCCTCTCTTACGATCTCGACCGGGGCGCGTTCGGCACCTATGATCTCACTTACCAATGCGGTAAAAAGACCCGTTGTCCCGCCCGCAGCTCCACTGAAGATCTGCAAGATACCGTTATAGGCCTTGCCTGTCGCGCGTTCGTCCACATAAGCGGCAACTTTCCAGTTCCCCTCGCCCATACGCCCGGGAATATCCACCAGAAGGCCAATGTTCAGACCACTCAGATCCTCGCCCTCGTAGTGGCCCTCATCAATGGCAATCGCCATCCATGCATGGCAATGCCCTTCGGTCGGCGGGTGTGCGCCCAGGCTGACCACGCAGGGGCAGAACACGGTGCAGGAACAGTTGAGAAACAACTCGCCCTTGATCACCCAGTCCGTGGGCGTCGACTGCCGCCGTTTCGGGTTTGGCATCCGCTGATCGATCCGCTGGCTGATCGGCAGCTTATCGGCATCGGCGCGTTTATTCTTAGCCATGATCTTATCCTCCCATCAACAGAGGCCAGCCCATGACCGCGAGACCCGCGAGACACAAGGCAAAGCCCATTGGTTTCGTTACATAATGTCCAATTTGCGGCAGCTTCTCGAGAACCATAAACAGCGTGGCCATCCCCATCCACGCGAGGCTCATCACGCCGCCAACAAAGCCCAGTGCCATGAAACCCCAGCAGCAGGCAACACAGAAAGCACCCAGACCCAGACCCATCCGCAAACCGCCAGCGAAACCCGTCCGCCAGTGCCCTAGAAAATACATCGCTGGCGCGTGGCAGACACCGTGGCATATTTCCTTGGCGCGGGTAAATTGAAAGAGCCCCACAGCCAATAGCAATCCGCCCGCAAACCACGGCGATTTAGCGATGCCCAACATGTCCACCACACCACCAAATAGCAAGACAAGCTGCAGTCCGGAGATCAACGCCGCAAACCCCACCCAAACGATGAAATAGCCAAGCAGCACGCCCAGCCAGCCTGCGCGCGTGCCATTGGCGCTGATCATCAGGTCTTCGTAAGCGCGCAGGGTCGGCACAAGGGTCGGCAACATCATCGCCGCCATCATGATCGCCCACATCCAGAAAAGCGGCCCAAAACGGGCCATAGGCATATACATCGGCATACGCGGGTCCATCGCCGCCATGCGCGCGCCCATCTCCCCAGGACGGCCCAGCAGGTCCAGATCCATATCCATGCTCATGACATACATCACCCACCACGCCGCCAGAATGGCAGCGAAAAAACCGAGCCAGAGGGTGGATCGCAAAATACCGTGCACCAGGTGAGTCCTTATTCCTTGCCAATCAAATGCCAGACAATTAGAAATCGAGCAAACATTAAATGTAAGACATATGAAAATTGATCCTGACAGCCCCGCTGATCTTTCTGCCCAAATCGCCGCCGCGATCCGGGACGCAATTGTCGGGGGCTCTCTGATCGTCGACGAACGCCTGCCCTCAGAGGCGGAGCTTTCGGAGCAATTCGAAGTGTCGCGACCCACCGTGCGCGAGGCGCTGAAACGTTTGGCGGCTCAGTCTCTGATCCGCACACAGCGCGGCGCGACAGGTGGCGCATTCGTCAACCGTTTGAGTTTCGAGGACGCCTACCCTCAGCAGATCACCACATCGACTCTGTTGTTGAGCATGAATGCAGTCAGCTTCAGCACAGCCTGCGAAGCCCGCTATGCATTGGAACGCGCCTGTGCACCTCTGTCTGCGGCCCGCCGGACGGCGGATCATCTGGCCACGATGCGCGCGGAAATCCACCGTCAAAGCCAACCGGGACTGACAGACGAGGCCTTTTGTGCGTCTGACGTCGCCTTTCATCGCGCCTTGGTGGATGGCACCGGAAATCCGGTGCTGAGCTACCAGCTTGCCGGGGCCGTGGAGGCGATGCAGCCCCTTATGAACATGATCACATTCACCGCCCGCGATCGGGCCAGAATTGTAAGTCTGCACACGAATGTTACCGATGCGTTGGAAGCACAGGACGGAGCCGCCACCAGTGCGGCCCTGTCGGCTCTCGAAACAGAAACTCAAAAGCTTGCGGCCAGTGTCTTTGCCAAACGTTCCCGGCAATCGTCGATCAATACGTAATGCTCCCTTCGCTCGGACAACGGGTCACTTCCCGTCTGATTTGCCCATTTTCGATAAAGGTGTAAGCACGCCACGAATGGCTTCAGGGATTTCGTGGAACAGAGCGGCACCGCCCGCCAGAAGCCCTGCGGTCAGAAAGATGTCCGCGCCGCGAAACGCGACGCTTGTAAAAAAGTGATCACCAGGGGTCGCCATGGTTTCAAGCAGCCTGAACCCGGCGAGCGCCAATATCACACCAATGGCAAAACCCGCCTTGGTCGCATACGCGTTCGCCCGTTCCTTTGACTGCTCAGCGGCGACTTTGATCTGCCCCTCCAACTTTGGCATGTCAGTGCGGAGCGCGCCGTTGCGACCCGTCGCGTTCAAAAACACCTCCACCGATCGCTCGATCAAAACTGCCAAAACGCCAAGGTACTGCAACTGCGTCAACACATCGGCTACACCATCCACCTTCCAGGTAATCCCACTTGCAATGCGCGTACTGACAAAACCAATGATCAGGATAGCCACTGCTAACCATAGAATTTTCTGAACACGTTCAAACACTTATATCCCCTCCCTGTCGCACTATTTCCAGTGCAGTCGATCCCGCAGTGCTTGTGCAACGCTTCCAGTCGACCCACCAACCTACGAGAGAATTCATACCATGATTTATGGTTGTGCCGTCAAAAGTAATCTTTCGGACGACGATTAGGCGATTGGTCCTTACGGTGGAGCTTGCAACGATACACATGAATTTCCATCAAAGCATTGCAGATTTCACGCGCGCAGCTATCTACATGATAATATGGATATTTTAAATTTCTCAGCGACTTTACTTACGATTGGTTTCGGTCTCTTCGGTTTTCTTGCGCCGCGCTACACAGCTTCGGCACTTGATCTAGCACCCACGCATTCCACAATGGGATTATCCGAAATGCGTGCCTCCGTCGGTGGACTTTTTGTGGTGGCGGGCTGTGCGGCCTTGTGGATTGACGAGCCGGTTGCCTATGCGATGCTAGGGTTTGCCTTTGTCGGGGCCGCATTAGGCAGGGTTCTGTCCTTGTTTTTTGATCATCCCCCACGGAAAAAAGTGCTTTTGTTCGGCGGCATCGAAGCCGTGCTGGCGGCGTCATTTTTGATTGCCAATCCGTTGTGATGAGCAAGTAGCACCTTGATGTCCTTATATCAGAATGACCAGTTTTCCTTTTGTTATAAATATATTGCTTAACCTAGATTAGGTAATACTTTAATAAATACACGTTACTTTATGATATTAAATTTATTTCCTGCTTTGTCCTTCATTCGAAATTAAATCTAACTCACCTTCCCCCTTGAGAAATCAATGCCAGTGCCTTATGTCTTCCTTGTCCCTCGGGACTATGAACATAAACGCGCTCGTAATAAGCGGATCGGACCCGGGGGCGGTACCCGGCGACTCCACCAAATATCCTTCATTTGAGGATCATGGGGTCGAAACAGGATCGACGAACGTCTAAAGGGGTTTGCTTTGTTTCGGCTGTCTGCTACCGTTATCGGCGAAATATGTACAATTGCAAATGACAATCGTGCTCCAGTAGCAATGGCCGCGTAAGCGACCGGAGATACTGAAATCTAAGTCCTTTCGCTTTGCAGCGACTGGCGGGGTTCGCAGGCACCTGGCAACAGAAGCCTGCACTTTTCACAAAATCCTCTTAATGAAACTTGTTAAGCCTTTCGAAACAGCCCTGTCGTTAAGATGTTTTCGAACACCCAAGGGGATTGTTTTGACCAAGGCTGAAATACTGGACCGGTGGTACAAAGACGTCTGGGAGGATGGCAAACTTGACGTCATCGAGGATTATTTCATTCCCGAGGAAGACATGGAACACACTGCAGCCAACTTCCGCATTGTACCGAGCGAAATACGAGAATGGGTCAGTATTTTGCGAAGCTTTGTCACCGACATCAAAGTAAAAATGCTACACAGCATTGAAGACGATGAATGGCTAAGCGCCATGTTGGAAATCAAATGCACAAACGCCGCCACCGGTGCGCCAGTGAAAGTCTACCAACAAATCATGCTGCGCTTTGAAGGGAATCTCAAAGCGGAAAGCTATCCTGCTTTCGATTTCATTCGATTTTTTGAACAACTCGGACAATTGCCGGAAGACACCCATGCTCTTTTGCTCAGCGGAACCAGGCTGCACTGAGTCCATTCTCCTGTTGACGATCTCCACTCTTTCATGTCACCCCTTGCTGTATGGGGATTTCGCGATCGCCCCGTGAGGCTCTGGCCCAAGTATCGCATCCTGTTTTGACGACATAAGGATGCACCCATGGCTGATTTTGCCTCGATAAACCCAATTTCTTTGATGCGCTTGATCGGAACGCCGCAAGCTCCGATCGTGATCGACGTTTGCGTTGATGCGGATTTTGAAGATGACCCATATTTGATCCCGACGGCGCGCAGATGCCCACACCGCTCCATCGATAAACTGGCTCCTGACCTTGTCGGCAAACATGTGGTCATCGCCTGCAAAAAGGGCCTGAAGCTTGGTCACGGTGCCGCCGCCCTTCTTCGGAATTTTGGTGTTCGCGCAGAAGCCCTTGAGGGAGGAAATGTGGCATGGCGGGCCGCCGATTTGCCGAGGGTAAGGGCCGATCGTCTTCCTGCGCAAGGTAGTGGCACGCAGTGGGTCACCCGTTGGCGCCCCAAAATCGATCGGATCGCCTGCCCCTGGCTGATCAGGCGCTTTTTGGATCCAAAAGCACAATTCCTCTTTGTGCCCGCGTCCGAGGTCAACGCTGTTGCCGAAAGATTCGACGCAGTCGCCTATGATGTGCCTGGTTCTCCCTGGACCCACCATGGACCTTTGTGCACATTCGACGCGATGGTCGATGGTTTCGGGTTGCAAACACCTGCCTTGAACGCGATGGCCAAGGTCATCCGGGGCGCGGATACCAATGATCATACTCTCGCGCCGGAATGCGCCGGTCTTTTGGCGCTTTCGGTCGGATTATCGCGCGGCCATCGCGACGACCTGGCGCAACTGGAGGCTGGCATGGTCCTCTATGACGCCCTGTATCGCTGGGCGCGGGACGGGCAAAACGAGTCCCATGACTGGCAGGAGGTACCTGCGTGACAGTTCCCTCTACTCATGAGCTGATCCGTGTTTTCGGGCGCATTGGCCTGCTGTCATTTGGCGGTCCGGCAGCGCAAATCGCGCTCATGCACCGTGAGTTGGTCGAGACAAGAGACTGGCTGACTGAACAGGGGTTTTTGCGGGCCCTGTCACTATGCATGTTACTACCAGGCCCAGAGGCCATGCAGCTTGCGACCTATGCAGGCTGGCGTTTGCACGGGATCAAGGGGGGGTTGATCGCCGGGTTGTTATTCGTTGTTCCCGGCGCGTTGATCATTTTGCTACTGGCCTTGGGCTATGCCCTCTATGGACAGGTGCCCTTGGTACAAGCCGCCTTTGTCGGGGTGAAAGCCGCAGTCATTATCATTGTTCTTCAGGCCCTTCTCAAAGTCGCCCGCAAAGCCTTGACGACCCACCATGCCTGGATCCTGGCGAGTGCTGCATTTCTGGCTCTCTTCGTCTTTGGTCTACCTTTTCCCCTCATCATCGTGGGTGCCGCAACCTATGGCGCATTCCTACGAAACACCTCCGCAACGCCACTTACAATCTCCACACAAACAGCACCCAGCACTCTGATCACACTGGTTATTTGGGGCAGCCTTTGGGTCCTGCCAATCGCAGTTCTATGGCTCACTGACCAAACATTCCTGACCCAAATTGCACTCTTTTTCTCCAGGCTAGCAATTGTCACCTTTGGCGGTGCTTACGCGGTTCTGGCTTATATGACCCAGACTGTTGTTCAGGACTTCGGCTGGATCACCACAGCACAGATGATGGATGCACTGGGTCTGGCGGAAACGACACCTGGCCCACTGATCCTTGTGACTGAATTTGTTGCGCTGATGGCAGGCTTTGCGCAGGGCGGTATTGGTCTGGCTCTTTCAGCAGGGGCAGTTGCGCTATGGGTAACATTCACGCCGTGCTTTTTATGGATATTCTTGGCGGGCCCTTACCTTGACGTCATCTCCGCCAAACCAAGGCTCTCTTCAGCACTTTCAGCGATCACTGCTAGTGTCGTCGGCGTCATTTTGAACCTCGCAATCTGGTTCGCAATTCACCTGCTGTTTGCACAGATCAGCACGGCAAACAGCCTTGCGGTGCCTGTTCCCGAGATCACATCCCTGGATTTAAAGGCTGTGAGCCTGACAATTCTGGCAGCGGGTCTTTTGCTGGGATTGAAACGCGGCATGGTAGAAACGCTTGGTATTATGGCCCTGGCGGGCCTTATGGTGAGTCTGATCTAAAAGGCTGACAGATTCCGTGCGCAGCCTCTTTCTTCTGCCCGGGAATCGGCTATGGTTTGAGAACCCAACCCAGACAGCTCAGAGGAACACGATGAGCCGCAGTATCGATTATGGCAACCTGATGCATGAGGCTATGCGCGGCCTTATCAAGAATGTTCTTGAGGATGTATCCGCCAACGGACTGCCCGGTGCTCATCACTTTTTTATCACCTTCGACACCAGTCACCCAGACGCCGAACTGGCGGATTGGCTGTCCGACCGGTATCCCGGTGAAATGACTGTGGTCATGCAGCATTGGTATGAAAATCTCGAGGTTGGTGTTGACGGATTTTCCGTCACATTGAATTTCGGCGATGCACCTGAGCCATTGTACATCCCCTACGATGCCATCAAGACATTTGTTGACCCGTCAATAGAGTTTGGTCTGCGCTTTGAGACTCAAGACGGCAGCGAGGTCTCCGCGCCTTCTACCGAACTCGCAACCTTGCCGAAGACACCGGTTCCTGCCGTTACGCCGACAGAAAAGTCCGAGAACGTTTTGGAAGAGACAGAAAAAGATGATGGAAAAGACGCTGAGGTCGTCTCTTTGGACAGCTTCCGCAAGTAGATCGGCCAGCAACGGACCCTCTGTGCTTCCAGTCTATTCCTTCCTCAAAAAGGTCGAGACCGTGCGCTGTATTTCGCCATTTCGGACGCTTTGGTATTCCAGCTTTAAGCCGCCATCAGCCAGAGTCCGGTTGAACTGTTGGATTTCGTAGCCGCCGTCTTCAGCCACAAAAAGTGAATACACACTGAGCGTTTCCCCATCTATGCGGCTCCAGACATAGGGTTCGCCCTTCATCGGGTCCAGTTGCACGTCATGGCCAAACACATTGCGTTTCATTGCAGAGGCGTAGACATCGCCGCGATCCGAAGGCACAAATTCAATCGAATATGATTTGGCTTTGCTGGACCCGTCCGGACGATACGTTGTCGATGTCCAGTTTACTTTGAACCCATCATCCGTCTCAAATATTTCGACGTTCATGTCGCGCTGCCGTTGACTGCCATCTGCAGAGGTCACGGCGGCTGAGCCTTCGTAACTCCCGACGAAACGTGAGATATCCGCCAGAGCCACGTTGACAGTTGTCAAAATGCCGACCACCAGCACAACCTGAAAAACGAACCATCTGATCGCCCGGTCAGTTAGTACCATTGGAAGCTGTCCTTTTGACGTCGCTGTCTTGCGTTTCATTGGGGTCGAAACGAACATTCGCTTGTTTCAAGATAACACCATACCCGATCTATTCAATGATGGTTTGCATTTGCACACGCACATGTTGTGCCTCAGCAGTTGCAGGGATACACCTTAGGCAGCTCAAAAACATGGAAGACATCATGGCTCAGACTCGCACCGAAACCGACAGCTTTGGCCCCTTGGAAGTTCCCGCAGAAAAATACTGGGGTGCGCAGACGCAACGATCCATCATCAACTTCCCCATTGGTTGGGAAAAACAACCCGTAGCGATCGTACGTGCGTTAGGTGTGATTAAGCAAGCCTGCGCTCAAGCCAATATCGCCTTGGGAAAGCTCGATGCAACACGCGGCGACGCGATTGTGGAGGCCGCAGGCGAGGTGGTTGCGGGCAAATTTGACGATAATTTCCCGCTTGTGGTCTGGCAGACCGGGTCCGGCACCCAATCGAACATGAACGCCAACGAGGTCATCGCCAATCGTGCAATTGAAATCCTGGGCGGCGTGATTGGATCAAAAGATCCGGTGCACCCAAATGACCATTGCAACATGGGACAGTCTTCCAACGACACTTTCCCTACTGCCATGCACATCGCCAGCGCGATGACGGCAAGGGATGTTCTGTTGCCCGGATTGGAAAAACTGCATGCCGCTCTACAATCTAAAGTCGAAGAATTCGATGGGATTATCAAAATCGGGCGTACCCATACACAGGATGCGACGCCGCTGACATTGAGCCAAGAATTCTCTGGCTATACGCATCAGGTTGCAATGGGCATCCAGAGGATCAAGGACGCATTGGGCCGTATTTATGAGTTGGCGCAGGGCGGCACGGCAGTTGGCACAGGGCTCAACACCCCAAAAGGCTGGGACGTCACGGTCGCAGCGAATATGGCCGACATTACCGGCCTGCCCTTTATCACCGCGCCGAACAAGTTCGAGGCCTTGGCTGCCCATGATGCAATGGTCGAAATCTCAGGCGCTTTGAAAACCGTGGCAGCCTCGCTGTTCAAAATCGCGAACGACATCCGATTGTTGGGGTCCGGACCCCGATGCGGTCTTGGTGAACTGGTTCTGCCGGAGAATGAACCAGGGTCATCGATCATGCCCGGAAAGGTCAATCCAACACAATGTGAGGCGCTTACGCAGGTCTGCGCACATGTTTTTGGCAACGACGCTGCCGTTGGGTTTGCCGGGTCGCAAGGGCACTTTGAGTTAAATGTCTACAAGCCAATGATGGCTTATAACGTGTTGCAATCCATGCAATTACTGGGGGATGCAGCGTCCGCCTTTACCGATAATCTGGTGGTCGGTTTAAAAGCCGACCCGGACCGGATAGAACGCCTGATGCGCGAGTCGTTAATGCTGGTGACCGCACTGGCCCCGGAAATCGGCTATGACAACGCAACCAAAGTCGCCAAAACGGCCCACAATAACGGCACGACTCTCAAAGAAGATGCCATTGCTCTTGGGTTTGTCGACGCTGAGACCTTCGAGCGTGTGGTACGCCCTGAAAACATGATCGGACCCAAATGAGTTCACCAATCAACCTCAACAAGGCCAGAAAAGAACGCAACCGGACTTCGCGCAAGGCTCAGGCGGATGAAAACGCCGTCAGCTTTGGCCAAACCAAAACCCAAAAAGAGTTGCTTAAAGCCAAGGCCCAAAAAATATCGCGCAATCTGGACGCGCATAAACGAGAGACATGAGCGGGCGACCTGCAAAACATTCGGTGACCTTGAAGGGTCACCGTACGTCGGTTTCGCTTGAGGATGAATTCTGGCAGGCTTTCCGCGAGATGGCATTTGAGAAACAAAGGCCGATCAACGATTTAATCGCCGAAATTGATGTAGATCGCGGCGACACAATGGGTCTGGCATCCGCGATCCGTCTCTATGTATTGCGCAACTTGCAGGAGCGTTTGGCGGGCTCTTAGATCGACGCGCGGTAAATCTTGTCAATGTTACCACCGAGAGCGGCCCCGAACTCCGCATCCGACATTTTCACGTTCAAACCCTCTGTCAAAGCGCGGCTGAAACTCGCGATCATATGTTTGTTGTGGGACAGTTTCTCGGAAGCGACGTCAGTTGAGTACCCACCCGACAGTGCCACGACCCGCAGTACACGCGGATGTGCTGCCAAGCCATCATAAAGACCGGGTTTGTTGGGTAGTGTCAGCTTAAGCATAACATCAACGCCTTCCTCCAACATATCGAGATGCTTTTCAATTTCAGCTTCCAGCATGTTTTCGGCTTCGGCTTTTGTTTCGGAGTGAATGTTAACTTCGGGCTCCAGTATTGGCACAAGACCTGCAGCGATAACGGTGCGCGCGACATCAAACTGCTGTGCCACAATATCGGCCACGCCTTTTGCGTTGGCCTCGTTGATCACGGAGCGTTCCTTGGTGCCAAAAATCCCTTTGGACTTGGCGTCGGCCAGCAATTCTTCAAGACCGGGCATCGGTTTCAACAGCTGAACACCGTCGGCCTGATCTTCCAACCCTTTGTCGATTTTCAGAAAAGGCACAATGCCGCGGTCTTGCCACAAAAGTTCTGCCACCGGTTTGTCATTGATGGTGTCATGCATCGTGCGCTCAAACAGAATCGCACCAATAACTTTCGTGCTGGTGAAATCGTCAGCAAGAATAATCCGGGCGCGCATATCATGCATCGCGGCAAACATTTCGGCATCGCCAGAATAGTCTGAAGGTTCAACACCATAGAGGCTCAAGGCTTTTGGGGTAGATCCCCCTGACTGATCTAAAGCTGCGACAAACCCCGCACCAGATTGCATTTGTTCGCGCATCGCATTGTGGTCTGACATATGTGATTTATCCTTGTGATTCCGGCTCTTGGGCAATCTTTAAAACAGGCGGACGCAAGATGGTACATGTTAGCGCCGGACAATGCGCAACCAAATGCCATCCTGCGACCGGACTGTGAGGTGAGCGACCGGAACAGGCGGCGCATGACCGGTCAACTCAACACGTAGATCGCGCAAGATAAAGGCCAGCATCATGACCCCTTCCATCATGGCAAATCCTGCGCCGGGGCAGACACGCGGCCCGGCACTGAACGGCAAATACGCATCCCGTGCGCAGGTCTTGCCGTTCTCAGTGTCCCACCGTGTCGGATCAAAAGCATCCGGTGCGTCCCAAAGACGGGTTTGCCGGTGCAGATGCCACGGGCTCAGCACCACCTGCGCCCCTTTTTTGACACTGCGGTTTCGAAAAACCTCTGGTTTTTGCGTCTCTCGCACCATCATCGGGACAGGCGGATAGAGCCTCAGAGTTTCGCGAAAGACGTCTCTCGTCACTTTCAGCTTTGACATTTGACCAAAATCACGCAGATCCACAGACCGGGCTTCGTCGGCGACGCGTCTCTGCCATTCCGGGTGAAGCGCCAGAAGATAAAGAGCCCACGCCAAGGCAGATGCGCTTGTCTCATGCCCGGCCAGAAAAAAAATCGCCACCTGATCTACCATTTCGCCCAGGTCGAAAACCATACCCGTCTCGGGATCGCGCGTTGTCATGATCTTGGTAGCAAGGTCATTTGGTGCCGTTCCTGCGTCGATCTCTGCTTGACGCGTCTGCGTAAGTCCCTGGATCAACGCGCGAATATGTGCTGCACTCTGACGGGTCCGGCGCCTATAGCCGCGCGGCATCCACTGCGGCAACGGTACAAAAGCGGAGAGGTTCAAGATTGGCTGGCTGCGCTGGTATGTCTTGAAGGCCTGAAAAACATCCTGCGCGACATGGGCCTCGATCGGCATGGAAAACAGGGTCCGAAAGATCACATCGGCCGCTGCATGGCTTGTCTCGGACTCGATCTCAACGTCTTGATCCATGCGGTTCAGCAACCGTGCCACCGTGGTTTCCGAGGCATCACAGATCGACGGGAAGCTCTGGCGCAGGCGACCGCCTTCGAATGCCGGGTCAATGATGCGCCTTTGACGCTCCCAATGATCCCCATTGGTCAGGAATACAGAGTTCCCCAGCAAGGGCCGCAACCCCGACCCAACACGGTTGGATTTGGGAAAATCCCTGGGTCGCTCTTTCAAAACCGTTTTGATCAAGTCGGGATCATTGATCATGTAACTGCGAAAAAAAGGTGTGCGGAACTCGGCCATCCAAGCCCGGTAGAGCCGTTCAGGTTGTGAGGAAAGGATGTCACGCCGGAACAGACGCAGGTAGCGCCAGAATGTCACCTTCTCCGCGCGGCTGGACGGTTTGGGTGGAAGTGTCATGACGCGGTGGCGGTGAATTTGGTCACGGAGCGGGTGATACGGGACGGCGATTGCGGCCTGCCCTTGTAGCGCTCTGCCAGGGTCAAAGCGCCACCTGTGATCTGGAAGTAGTCATAGTCTTTTGGCTGATCGAACGCACAAAGATACTGAAAATGAAGTCTGAAAAATCGCCATCTGAGCGCGCGCCATCTCTCTGGCGAAAGGCTTTGGGTGAAGGCCGCAGACATCACCAGAGGCGACTGTTTTTGCGGTGTGGTCTGACCGGAAACTCCGACAGGATCACATAAGGCAAAGGAACATCCATCCCCCGGGGCCGTCACATCCACCCATGTGAGGTCACTGCGGGTAGACAGAAACCGCAAGTCACGCCTCAATTCATCTGCGGCTGGCAAAAATGACACCATGGGGACCACATGACCAAGAGACAGAAAGCTCAATGCCGACTTTTGAGCGGCATCGGTTTGACGCATAACTTGCGCAAGCGCCGTCACCGCCAAATGCGCGCCCGATGAATGGCCTACAACCAGAACTTCATCCACTTCCGTTTCCAAGGCCGCCGAAATCTGATCGGAAAAAATCTTCAAACGTTCAGAGAGTTGATCTGGATAAGCGCCCAGTTTGGATGCGCTGTAGGCAAAATCAAGCATCAGGTAATGGGCGAAGACTTTACCGTCATGCTTTTGAAACATGCGCAGTATCCAGACCGCGCCGAGTATGGCAACGCCATATACCAAGACCTCCACCGTACTTCTCGCAACCCAACCGAAGGCGACAAGCCCATCGTTCGCGAGGGCCAATGCGACTTTGGAAACCCACCAAGTCAAACCAACCGAACCCGCCAGTTGCAATAGCAGCACCAGAACCGGGTAAAACGCCGCAATGACAGGCCCCTTGCGCAATCGCATCAGGCGCCAAATCGCACCTGTCGAGAAGTAGACCCATGCGGTTCGCACCATAGCCCAATAAGTCATCCAGACCGCGCTGCCGAAACTGTCCTGCACGATGTCAGACCAGACCAGCACTTCGATCTCAGTCTCAGTAACCGCGCCATCGATCTCCATGTCGACACACCAGCCAAAGCCGTCGCCGGCAAGACCATGGGTCATCGACAGATGGTAACCGGACAAAGCTGCCTGAGACGCGCCTTCGCTGCGATAGAGCTCACGGTATCGGCGCGGTGGAAACGGGTCATACCCCGGAATGTAGAATACCTTGCGGCGCTTGACAGAAACTTCGGACGTGCTGCGCATGACCAGACCTTTTTCGCGCCCGGCAGCTTAGCAGGGGTTGAAAACAGTTTAAGTCGATCAGCCCAGCGTTGCCAAGGCCGGGAAACGCTCCAACAGCCACCACGAAAATGTTGTGAAGGCGCCCGTGACCAGTGCAAGACCCACTATGACCAACAATCCGCCCATCACCCGTTCAATCATTTTCATGTGCCGCTTGAGGCGGTTCATCAAACCAACGGCACGGGTAATGAACATCGCTGTCACTAGAAAGGGGATGCCCAAGCCCGCGGCATAGATCCCAAGAAGCAACGTCCCACGGCTGACTGAGGCCTCTGACGCCGCAAGCGACAGGATCGCCCCCAGTTGGGGGCCGATACAAGGCGTCCATCCGAAAGCGAAGGCCAGACCCAGTACATAGGCGCCAAAGCTTGATCCGCCTTTGTCGCCTGCATCCAAACGCGCTTCCTGGTCGAGAAAGGGAATGCGGAAAAGCCCCAGAAAATGTAGCCCGAAGACAATCACAACGAGCCCGGAGGCCTGCGCAAAGAGCACCTGATTTTGTAGGAAAAACGCCCCAAACACCGATGCGGTGAATCCGAGAATCAGAAAAACCGTGCTCAACCCAAGAACAAAACATAACGCGGCGATCACCGCGCGACGCCGTGCGACCGCCTCGCCGGACATTTCATTCAGGGTAACGCCGCTCATGTAAGCCAGATAGGGCGGCACGATGGGCAGTACACAAGGGCTTAGAAAGCTGATGATCCCCGCCAAAAGGGCCACAACCATGGCAGGGACGAGGCCTGCGTCGATGATCTCAATTCCAAACATCGCTCACTCCTAGCCCATAAGAATTGGCAGGTCACGCGACCCTTGGTCACAACCTTGTGGACAGACTGAAACATCACGCCTATCTGGAGCGTATGAGCGATGCCGAAAACACATTGGATGCCACCGGGCTGTTATGCCCCCTGCCCGTTCTCAAAGCACGTAAACGCCTGCAATCCCTGGCGTCAGGCGACACACTCACGGTGCACGCGGATGATCCTGCCGCGGTCATAGATGTGCCGCATTTCTGCGCAGAGGCGGGCCATACTCTGGTCAAGACGGACACAGACGGGTCTGTTCAGATTTATATTATCCGCAAGACCTAACCGCACAAAAAAGGCGCGCTCCGAGGCACGCCTTTTTCTTGATCAAAAACCTTGGTCTAACCGCCAAGAGACCACCACCCTCGACGTTTAGGTTTGGCTGGTTCCGGTTCCGCAGCAACAGGCTGCGCGGCCACCGGTTCCGCGGCTCTGGGTTCTGCAGCCACAGGTTCAGGTTCCGCGATTGGCTCTGGTTCTGGCGCTGCCGGTGTTTCGGGTACCGCAGCTTCGGGGACATTTTCAGGAGCAACAGAAACCTCCTCAGGAACAGTTTCTGCAGCCACAACCTTAGGCTTCTTGGCACGACTCGCACGCTTTGGTTTCGGTTTCGGTGCAGGTTCGGTATCCTCCGACGCGGCGGCCACGGTCTGTGTTTCAACCGCCTCGGCATCTTTGGGAGACGCATTTTCCGCTTCAGCCTTGGCCTTTGTGGACCGCGACCGACGCTTTGGCTTGGGTTTCTCTGCTTGAGGTTCTGGCGCCGCTTCGACAGCCGCTTCAGGGGTCGGTTGCGCCTCGGTTTGCGCATCAGCTCCGTGTTCGGCAGGTTGAGTTGGCTCGCTCGGTTGCGGCGTATTTTCCGCGTTTTCTGCTGTTTGTTCCCCGTCAGAGCCATTATTCTTGTTACGGCTGCGACGGCGACGGCGACGGCGGCGTTTGGGCTTGGTTTCACCCTCCCCCTCGTCGCTTGTGGGGCGCGATTGCTCCGACACTTGCGGCTCGGGGGCTTCCTCAGCTACAACTGATGCATCATCATCCGCATCCACCTGATCCATCAGAGATGTATCTACTGACACCACGTTCGATGATGCCACCGGCACAACACGGGTCGCTGTCTTGAACTTCTCAAGGCTGAAATCCGGGCTCACCAGCATGGGGTCCCCTTCGATTCGCACCGACAGTCCATAGCGCCCTTCGATCTGAGCGATATGTTCGCGCTTCTGGTTCATCAGGAAGTTGGCAATACCAACCGGCGCTCGAACAAGCACTTCACGTGACCGTTTGCGCGTGCCTTCCTCTTCGATCTGGCGCAAAATCGACAGCGCCAGATTGTCATCTGAGCGGATCAACCCGGTGCCATGGCAGGCCTGACAAGGCTGCGTCGTCGCCTCAATCATGCCCGGACGCAGACGCTGACGGGACATTTCCATCAACCCAAACCCGGAGATTCGGCCCACCTGGATACGCGCACGGTCAGTCTTGAGCTTGTCCTTCATGCGCTTTTCGACGGCAGCGTTGTTCTTGCGCTCGTCCATGTCGATAAAGTCAATTACGATCAGCCCGGCCAAATCCCGCAAACGCAATTGGCGCGCAACCTCATCAGCAGCTTCAAGGTTAGTCTTGGTGGCGGTTTGCTCAATCGACCCTTCCTTGGTGGCCCGGCCCGAGTTGACATCGATAGCGACGAGCGCTTCGGTCACGCCGATCACGATGTAGCCACCCGATGGCAGTTGTACGGTCGGATTGAACATACCCGCCAGGTAGCTTTCCACCTGATAGCGCGCAAAAAGCGGCAGGCTCTCCGCATAAAGTTTCACGTTCTTGGCATGACTAGGCATGATCATTTTCATGAAGTCCTTAGCGATGCGATAGCCACGCTCGCCTTCCACGAAAACCTCATCAATGTCACGGTTATAAAGGTCACGGATCGATCGTTTGATCAGATTGCCTTCTTCATAGATTTTTGCAGGCGCAACGGACTTCAGCGTCAGATCGCGGATCTGTTCCCACAAGCGCTGCAGATATTCATAATCGCGCTTGATCTCCGCCTTGGTGCGTTTTGCCCCGGCGGTACGAACAATCAACCCGGCGCCTTGTGGCACCTCGATCTCGTTGGCGATTTCCTTGAGCTTCTTGCGATCCACGGCATTGGTGATTTTCCGCGAAATGCCGCCGCCCCGCGCAGTATTCGGCATTAGCACGCAATAGCGACCGGCAAGGCTCAGGTAGGTGGTCAGAGCCGCGCCTTTATTGCCACGTTCTTCCTTGACGACCTGTACCAGCAGGATCTGCCTTACCTTGATGACTTCCTGAATCTTGTACCGACGCGGGCGTGGTTTACGCACTGGGCGGATGTCTTCATGGTCGTCTTCATCTGCTACAGATTCGATAGAATCATCTTTCGAGGATGCATCGGATTTGCGCGTTGGCGCATCGTCATCTTCGTCGTGCTCTTCATCAGCAGCGTCATCAGATGCGTCTGTCGTTTGATCGTCGGCAAGAGCCTCGACAGGAATGTCTTCATCCCGGGCAAGAGCTTCACCTGACGCTTCTTCACCATCCTGAATGGCATCAGTCTCAGGCGTGTCCAAAGGTTCTTCTACGGGTGTTTCGGCCACCCTCTCCATCGGAGAAGAGCCCTCTTCGTCATCAAGGTCGATGGTCTCCATGCCGCCGATCTGATCCGTATCTACATCACGGGATACGGTCGCATCTTCGCTGGTTGTTTCCGCCGCTTTGGACTTGGATCGACTGCGGCTGCGTGACCGACGCTTGGGTTTTTCGTCTTCATCTTCCTTGGCCTTTTGCGCTTCGGCCTCGGCGCGTTCTTCTTCCATCAAGGCCTGACGATCCGCAACAGGGATTTGATAATAGTCAGGATGAATTTCAGAGAACGCAAGGAACCCGTGACGATTGCCGCCATAGTCCACAAAAGCCGCCTGTAAAGACGGTTCGACCCGCGTTACTTTTGCAAGGTAGATGTTGCCAGCAAGCTGGCGTTTATTCTCGGATTCAAAGTCAAATTCCTCAACTTTGTTTCCGTCCACCACCACAACGCGAGTTTCCTCGGCGTGGGTGGCATCGATAAGCATTTTCTTAGCCATAGTTCCAATGTGCACAGCCGCGATTCCGCTGTCCCTGGAGGATCAGTCAGATGCGGATTATGTCTTGTCAGGGCGATCTGTGACGCACGGCGTTCCCGGCCCGAATGGGCCATGGCGTATCTGCTCAATGCATCTGCGCGCGTCATCGCGTTTCTTCTCCGACACGGGCGCGTCATAGCAGCCTCGTATCCATTATTTAGCTGAGTGTTTTGGGGCTCTTCGCCTTGTGCCACATCAGCAGTTCGTTGGCCGTTCCCGGCCCAATCGGCCTGCTTTGGTGGTGTGATACGTCCCACACCGCGCCCAAAGCAGCGAAACTCATAAAGAGACGATGCGTCAGCTTATGACGTGTCTCTACATTCTTAAATAATGCGAGAGTGCCGCAAAACACAATGGGCAATGTGACGGAGCGCGCATAAATTGCCCCTATCCTCCCGGTTTCACGACATTTTTCGTTTTCGATGCCCGTAAAAAGACCAGCTAGAGGTAGTCCGAACGCTGCAGACCGTATTTTGCCATCTTCTCGTTTAACGTGCGGCGCGGCAGGCATAACTCGTCCATGACACTGGCAATGGATCCGCGATGGCGTCGCATGGTGTTATCGATGAGCATGCGCTCAAATGCTTCAACATATTCCTTGAGCGGCTTGCCTTCAGTGGTCATGACGGGTTGCATGTCTTCGTGATCGTTCATCAACAACGACGCGATGGTGCCGGAACCACGACGGGATTGCAAAACCGCGCGCTCAGCCACATTGATCAACTGGCGCACATTCCCGGGCCACGGAGCTTGCAGCAGTTGTGCGGCTTCCTGAGCGGAGACTTGCGGCGCGTCGCAGCCGTATTCGTCGGAAAACTGTTCGCTGAGGCGTGTAAACAGCGTCAGAATATCCTCGCCACGCTGGCGCAGGGGCGGCACAGTGATCCTCAAAGCCGCCAAACGGTAGAACAGGTCGGCGCGCAGCGCATCTTCGGAGGTGCGTCCGGCCTCTTGCAGATTGGAAATGGCGACGATGCGGGTCTCTGCAGGCGCACCTTGCTCGTTGATCACACTCAAGAGGCGCGCTTGCAGGGTTTCGGTTAAAGCTTCAACGTCTTCCAATACCAAAGTGCCGCCACGCGCCTCTTCAATCGCGGGCAATTGCGCATCCTCAGGGTTCATCGGGCCGAAAAGCCTTTTGCTCAACGCTTCCTCTTCGTAGGCCCCGCAGCTGACCAAAACGAATTTCTTGCCTGCCCGCGAACCCACTGCATGCAAAGCATGGGCAACCAGTGTTTTACCAGTACCTGTTTCCCCGTCGATCAGCACGTGACCGTCAGCTTGCCCTAAATCGAGGATGTCTTCCCGCAGGCGTTCCATGACCGGGCTTTGCCCGATCAGTTTCTTCATCAACTGACCGCCATCGCTGAGTTCACGTCGCAGCACGCGGTTGTCCATCACCAGACGTCGGGCGCCCGTGGCTTTTTTGGCCAGCTCGTTCATGCGATCCGGATTGAATGGTTTTTCCAGAAAATCAAAAGCGCCAACACGCATGGCTTCAACCGCCATCGGCACATCACCGTGTCCAGTGATCATTATGACAGGCAACGCGCTATCATTTCCCATCAGTTTCTTGAGAAATTGCATTCCGTCCATGCCCGGCATCTTGATGTCGGAAATGACAATTCCAGGGTATTCCGGACCAAGCACTTTGAGCGCGTCCTCCGCGCTGCCAAAAGTCTCTGTGTCATACCCGGACAGCGCCAGCCACTGGCTGATCGACTGTCTCATGTCTTGTTCATCGTCCACGATCGCGATTTTCATTGCTTGAGTCATGGGTTACTCCGCCGCTTGTGTGTTTTGCGCGCTATCCAGTATCGGTAGCTGCATCTCAAAGACGGCACCGCCCGCTTGCCCATTTCGCGCGGTCAGCCGTCCTCCTAGATCGTTTACAATACCCGAAGATATGGCAAGACCCAACCCGACGCCGTCGCCAGGTTGCTTCGTCGTATAAAATGGCTCGAACAACTGGTCCAAGTCCTCGATACCCGGGCCGTTGTCGCGCACCGTCAATGTCGCCGTCTCTCCCGCCGAAAGCATGATATCCACCTTTGGGTTCATCTCAGATTTGGTCGCATCGAGCGCATTGCGCAAGAGGTTCACCATAACTTGTTCAATCCTCAAGCGGTCCCCAAACACTTCCACCGGAGCATCCGGCACCATTCGGGTGATTTGTACATGCCGCTGACGCAATTGCGGCTCCATCATTGAAAGTGCCGAGGCGAGCGCATCGCTTACATCGACCGACGAAAACGCCTCCTGGCCCTTGCGCGCATAGGATTTGAGCTGACGGGTAATACCGCCCATGCGTTCGATTAAATCATCAATACGTCCAAAGGATGACAGTGCCTCCTCTTGACGGTTTCTGCGCAGCAAAAGCCGCGCACCTGCCAGGTAAGTTTTCATAGCCGCCAAAGGCTGATTCAACTCATGGCTGACGGCGGCAGACATCTCGCCCAAAGCGGCGAGTTTACTTGATTGTTCAAGCGTTTGCTCAGCGACTGCCAATGTTTCCTGAACCCGTTTTCGTTCGGCGATTTCTCGCTGCAGGGCCACATTCAAGGCGCGCAGCTCGGCAGATTCGCGCTGAAACAATGCCATGCGAAGAGCATTTCTGCGGCTCAGTGCATAAAAACTGAGCGCCAAGAGAATCGCGAAACCCATGATTTCGAGAGCGAGCACCCCGTTTACCCGTTCACGGACCGACGCATAGGTCGTGAAAGATGCCATTCGCCATCCCCGAAACGGGATACGCGACTCCAATCGCATCACCGCTTCGCCTTCCAGATAAGCATCCGGTGGCAGCGCTGTCCAATCTGCCGTCGCCTGAATGGCCCTTTGGATCGCGCTGGCAGGGGTTTGTCGCGCCAACGCTTCTTCTTCGGTACGCCCGCGCCAACGCGGTTCCGTGGTGAGGATGATCTCTCCGGTGCTGTCAGTTACGATGACCGCATCCGAGATGCCCGCCCAGGACCGGCCAAATTTCTGCAAATCCACCTCAACCGCAATGACGCCCAAAGTATCCTGACCAGACTGGACGCGGCGCGAGTAAACAAAGCCGTATCCACCAGATTCCTTTTTCGCGACGGTGAAAATCGTTCCATTCGAACGCAGAGCATCGACAAAGTACATTTCATTGCGATGCAGTGAGCCCAACCGATTGCGATCTGTCGCCGCCACCGTGCGGCCATCAATATCGAACAAGATCAGCGAAGCTGCGCCAATCTCTTCCACAAAGGAGATGAGACGGCGCGTGGACGCGGTGTAATCAGCCGAATTCAATGCGCCAATCAGCTCGGCATCGCGGGCAAGCAACTGTGGCACAATCGCGTTTTGCCTCAGCTCGGAAAGCAAGTTGCCGCTGTAGAGCGCCAAACGCAATTCGGCCCTATTTCGTGTGCTTTCCGTGAATCGGTCAGTCAGCAGCTTGTTGGTCACGGAGACCACAACAACTGCCAAAGCGAGCAGAAGTCCCAAGGCGACGCGCACCCGCCAATTTACGGGTTGGGCTTTGGTTTCTGAACTGACCTGTCTTTCCATAGGAATAGACTACGCGAAAGCGCTGTCCGTGCTCAAGTCACGCAGTCACAAAAGCGTTTGTCAATGCGCGGAAGAGCGCTTGCCCATCCGTGCCTCCGTGGCCGACGTCCGCCGCCCGTTCCGGGTGCGGCATCATGCCAAGTACACGGCGGTTTTCAGACAGGATGCCTGCGATGTTCGCCCGGGCGCCATTGGGGTTGTCGGTATAGGTGAAAGCGATGCGATCCTCCCCCTGCAAGCGCAGGATGGTGTCGTCATCGGCGTAGTAATTGCCATCGTGATGCGCAATCGGAATATTGACAACGTCACCGGCGTTGTACCCATTCGTAAAAACTGAATCAGAGGTTTCCATCTTTAAACCAACGGTTTGACAGATGTACTTCAATCCAGCATTGCGCAAAAGCGCCCCTGGCAGCAAACCTGTTTCCGTCAACACCTGAAATCCATTGCACACCCCTAACGCATAGCCACCGCGATGAGCGTGATCGGCCACGGATCGGCATATCGGAGAGTTTGCAGCAATCGCGCCGCAGCGCAGATAGTCCCCGAAGGAAAACCCCCCGGGAATGCCAACAATATCAACATTCGCGGGCAACGCGCTGTCTTTGTGCCAGACCAAACTGACCTTTGCACCAGCGGCCTCAAAAGCGACAGCAAGATCACGATCACAGTTCGATCCGGGAAAAACGACAACTGCGGCGTGCATCAGGCCATCTCCACCGAATAAGATTCGATCACCGTATTTGCCAGCAGCTTTTCACACATGGCGGTCACATCTGCCTCGGTGGCGCCCTCCGCGAGGTCCAGTTCGATGACTTTGCCCTGCCGTACACCATTAACACCCTCAAAGCCCAAGGCTCCTAACGCGTGCCTAACCGCCTCACCCTGAGGGTCCAATACACCGTTTTTCAGCATGACATGTACCCGTGCTTTCATCGCGATTTCCATTCCTGCTCTTGTTGGTCAATAAAAGTTACGTCTGAATTTGGTCAATTGATCAATGTAGGCTTGCTGATTGGGGCTGCATTTTTCGGCATGACACCCAAACGGCGCGCCACTTCCGTGTAGGCATCTTTGAGGTCACCCAAGTCGCAACGGAACACGTCCTTGTCCAGTTTCTGGCCTGTTTCGATATCCCAGAGGCGGCAGCTGTCGGGGCTAATTTCATCCGCCAGGATCAATCGCTGAAAGTCGCCGTCATAAATGCGGCCGACTTCGATTTTGAAATCCACCAAGCGAATTCCAACGGCCATCATCACACCAGACAGAAAATCATTGACCCTCAGAGCAAGGCTCAAGATGTCTTCCATGTCTTGCTGGCTGGCCCACCCGAAGGCTGCGATATGCTCTTCGGTCACCAGCGGGTCGCCCAGAGCATCATCCTTGTAGCAATATTCAACAATCGGACGCGGCAACTGTGTGCCTTCTTCAATGCCCAGCCGGGTAGACATGGTGCCAGCGGCGTAATTGCGCACAATGATCTCCAGCGGTACGATCTCGACCTGGCGCACCAATTGCTCGCGCATGTTCAGACGTTTGATGAAATGGTTTGGGACCCCGATTTGGCCCAAACCTGTCATGAAAAATTCCGACAGGCGGTTGTTCAACACGCCCTTGCCTTCAATCACGGCCTTTTTTTCGGCGTTGAAGGCAGTTGCGTCGTCTTTGAAATATTGCACGATTGTCCCGGGTTCGGGGCCTTCATACAGTATTTTCGCTTTACCTTCGTAGATTTTTTTGCGCCGGGCCATAGGCGTCCTTTCGCACTCGTGCCGCAGATATTGCGGTCTGTAATGCGCCCCTCTTAGTGCATGCCCTATGCCGCTGCAAGCCAGCGGGACTTGCGCAATGCGTTATGAAACCGCATATCAAACATAAGTTCCATACGTTCATCAGGAGACCGCCACATGACAACCTTCGACGATCGCGAAAACGCTTTTGAAAACAAATACGCGCATGATGCAGACATGCAGTTTCGCGCAGAGGCGCGCCGGAACAAGCTGCTGGGCTTGTGGGCAGCAGAACTGATGGGAAAATCCGGCGACGATGCCGCCGAATATGCCAAAGAGGTGGTGAAATCGGATTTCGAGGAAGCCGGGGACGAGGATGTCTACCGCAAAGTCTCGGGCGATTTAGGCACCAAAGCCGACGAAGCTACAATCCGGGCCAAAATGGTCGCGTTGATGACAGAAGCCAAAGCGCAAATTATGCAGGAAGTCTGAGACTTTTCAATGTGAAGCGCACCGGTTGTGGACGTCGTCGCGGCCGGTTGCGATAGCCTATCCTTAGCAAACTCATAACCAAGATGAAATTTATGAGTTTGCTAAGAGGGTGCCCGCGTGCAAAAGCAAGGTCTGTTCTGCTGCGCGAGGCTCGATATGACAAATCCCCTGATGACGCTCTTAAACGAGAAGGGCACCCTGCTCGCAGATGGGGCCACGGGGACCAATCTGTTCAACATGGGGCTCATGTCGGGTGATGCACCGGAGTTGTGGAACACCGAAGAACCCAAAAAGATCAAAGCGTTGTACAAGGGCGCGGTGGACGCGGGCAGCGATCTTTTTCTGACCAATTCCTTCGGCGCCAATGCCTCGCGCCTCAAATTGCACAATGCTGAAAAGCGCACCCACGAGTTGGCGCGGGTCTCTGCAGAAATCGCACGCGACGTCGCAGATGCTGCAGGAAGACCGGTCATTGTCGCAGGTTCCGTTGGCCCGACCGGAGAGATCATGGAGCCCGTAGGCACGTTGAGCCATTCATTGGCCGTGGAAATGTTTCACGAGGCGGCGGACGGTCTGAAATCCGGTGGGGCTGACGTGGGATGGCTCGAAACCATCAGCGCTCCCGAAGAATACCGCGCGGCGGCAGAGGGTTTCAAACTGGCCAACCTCGCATGGGCAGGCACCATGAGCTTTGACACGGCCGGTCGCACCATGATGGGCCTAACAAGCGCCGATATGGTGAAAATGGTAGAAGACCTGGATGACCAGGCACCGCTTGCCTTTGGTGCAAACTGCGGCACGGGTGCCTCAGACCTTTTGCGCACTATTCTGGGGTTCTCTGCACAAGGCCCCGAACGCCCGATCATTGCCAAGGGCAACGCGGGTATTCCCAAATATGTTGACGGTCATATCCACTATGATGGCACACCGGAGCTGATGGCGGATTACGCCGTGATGGCGCGCGCTTGTGGTGCCAAGATCATCGGCGGGTGCTGCGGGACAATGCCGGATCACCTGCGCCACATGCGTGAGGCATTGGACACCCGCAGCATCAATCATCCACCTGCTCTTGAAGAAATCGTGGCATGTCTCGGCGCGTTTTCTTCAGAAAATGATGGCACAGGCGAAAATGCAGCCCCGGCTCGCCGCAACACACGCCGCCGCCGCGCCGCAGTCTGAGCAATCTAGCGTCCTGCTGAGGCGTCCAACACCGCGCAGGTTACGGCCATCAGAAAATCCCAGTCGTCCAAATCCTGGGCTTCTACCTTGTTTTTCTTGTCGATACTCAAGAACGCGTGCCCATGCACACTGGTCCACAGGATGTAGGCCGATAACACAGCCGCCTTGCTATCTGCGCCTTTTCCCAGACAAGCCGCGCACGCGGTTTCGACAATCTCGCGACAGTCATTTCCCTTTTGCTGGATGGCGTCGTCATCCTCGTGTCCCTCCGTCAGGCTGAACATGAGCCGGAAGATGCCTGGCTCTTCTTTGGCAAAATTGACGTAGGCCTGACCGATTCCCGCGACGGCCTCATAGGTTCCCGCTGGATAGCGGTCCCGCTCGCGCGCCATATGCATCGCCAGACGGTCCATGGCATCCGACACAAGCGCGTTCAAAAGATCCGTGCGATCTTTGAAATGTTTGTAAGGCGCGGCAGTGCTGACTCCAGCCCTGCGCGCGGCTTCTGCGACAGAAAATCCTTCAGGACCATGCAGTTCCACAAGATCTCGAACAACGCTGAGCAGTTGCCCACGCAAGTCGCCGTGATGATATGAGGTCCGCTGATCCTGAACCGGCGAGAGAGAATCTGACAAAAAACGCTCCTTTGCGCTTGATTAAGTAAGAGCCTGTAACATATGTAAGTGACACTTACTTCGCAAGTGAGGCTTTGCATCATGACGACAACCGATCATCATAAACCTCTTTGGCGCCGCACATTACGACAAGGCGCAACGATAGTCTTCACCCTTTTGGCGATTGCAGCCGCGGTGGGCATGATCGTTGTCGGGCAAACCGTGCTGGCAGATCGCGCCGCAGACGTGTCGGCGCCTGAAGCCCCGCCGCCGATGCAAGTTCGAACCGCCAGGCTGACACTTGAAGACGGATATGCGGTGTCGCGCCAATTCCCGGGTCAGATACAAGCAGCCCAACGCACCGAAATGGCCTTTGAACAGGGCGGCACCATTGCGCAGATGTTGGTCGACGAAGGCGACACCCTGGCACCGGGCGCCGTGATCGCGCTTTTGGATACGCGCTTGATCGAAGCGGAACAGACACGGCTGATCGCCAACCGGCGCGCGTTGGAAGCACAGGCAGAACTGGCCAGACGTACCGCCGACAGGCAAACAGAGCTCAAAGACCGGGGATTTGCATCGATCCAAGCCGTGGACAACATCGCCTTGCGTCTGGTTGAGCTCGAAGCGAGAATTGCCGAAGTTGACGCGGCTCTCGTCTCCGTGGATCTGCAATTGGAGAAATCACGGCTTTTTGCACCCTTTGCCGCTACCGTTTCTGCGCGTCTTGTAGATACGGGTGGTACGGTAAGTGCTGGACAGACTATCGTATCCCTGGTGGAAACCACGGGTCATCAGTTTCGTGTCGGATTGACGCCGGGCATGATCGGCGCGCTGACCACCGACGCCGCGTTTCACGCGCAATTCAACGGTCAAAGCTACCCGTTGCGGTTTGACTCGCTTTTGCCCGAACTGGACAGCGCAACCCGTACCCGTACTGCCGTATTCACCTTTGAGGGCTCAACATTGCCGCCACTGCGCGAAACAGGTGTTTTGGTGCTGAAGCAGCATGTGGTCGAGCGTGGCGCCTGGGTTCCGATATCGGCTCTGCAAGACGCCCCCCGTGGCTTGTGGCGCTTGCTGACGCTGCCGGATGACGGGGCGAAGGTCGTGCAAAGCGAAGCGGTTGAGGTCTTGTTCTCTGATGCACAGCGCGCCTATGTGCGCGGCACCTTCATCCCAGAAACCCGCTACATCACCGACGGACCTCATCGCGTGGTCAAAGGGCAAGCCGTGCGTATCGCAGGCGAGGCTGGCTGATGGAGACCTTGACTTTCCGCGAACCACGCATTGTTGCGCTGGCCTTGCTCGTCATTATTGCGGCGGGTCTTTCTTCCCTGTTGGCCATCGGGCGGCAGGAAGACCCGACCATCACCAATCTCTTTGCTACCATCACAACGCCCTACCCCGGTGCAGACCCGGCACAGGTAGAAACGCGGGTGACAGCGGAGATCGAAGAAGTCTTGCGCGAAATTTCTGAAGTCGATGAAATCACTTCCACCTCATCTACCGGGATCTCCATCGTTCAGGTCGAATTGCAGGACACCCTGGGGGATGATGAAATCGAGCAGGTCTGGTCCGAGATCCGCGATGTCCTGGGGGATGCCGAGGCCGAATTTCCGCAAGGTGCGCAGACGCCTGATTTTTCGTCAGACGGAGCGGGTACCTTCGGCGCGATCGTTGCTTTATCAGCCACACATAACGATGTGCCCTTGTCGATCATGGGACGCTTCAGCGAAAGCCTTGCTGATGACATCCGCAGCCTGTCCGGCACCAAGCAAGTTGAGACGTTCGGCGCGCCTGAAGAAGAGGTGCTTGTCACGCTCGACCCGATCAAAGCCGCCGCCCTGGGTCTGACTGCGGATGATGTGTCCGCGGCCATTGCGCGCGCGGACAGCAAAGGTCAGGCAGGCCGCGTGCGCAGCTTTTCCAATGAGTTGATCATTGACATAAACGGCGACATCACGGCGCTGGACCGGGTGCGCGAGATGATTATCCGCGAAGGACCCAACGGTCAGGTGACCCGCATTGCGGATGTGGCCGAGATCAGCCGTGGGCCGCGCCTGCCGCTCACCGAACACGCAGTACACAATGGGGCAGCAGCCGTGCTGGTTGCGGCCAAATTGGAAGAAGGTCTGCAGGTCGACGCCTGGATGGCACGTGTCACCGGAGCGCTCGAGGCGTTCCAATCCGATGTTCCCTCCAGTATCAGCGCCGAGCTCATCTTCGACCAAAGCCGCTACACAGCTGATCGCCTCGCGGAGGTCGGCGGCAATATGGCACTCGGTGTCGCGCTGGTCGTCGGCGTTTTGTTGATCACGATGGGGGTGCGCGCCGCGCTCATCGTGGCCCTCATTCTGCCGCTGGTCTCCCTGGCCACACTGGCCACAATGAATTTCATTGGCCTTGCCATCCACCAAATGTCCGTGACCGGATTGATTGTCGCCCTGGGGCTGCTGGTCGATGCTGGCATTGTGATGACCGACGCGGTCGGGCAACGCATAGCGAAGGGTCAAAGCCGGATTGCCGCGGTCAAAGGCGCCGTACGCAGGCTGATTGCCCCACTCTTTGCCTCCACCGTGACGACCGCTTTGTCCTTTACACCAATGATTTTGCTGCCGGGACCCGCCGGGGACTTCGTAGGGTCCATCGCGATCGCGGTGGTGACAATGCTAATGTGGTCTTTTGTAGTCGCTATCACCTTGACCCCTGCCATCGCCGGATGGGCCATGCCGGCAGCTGGCAAAAATGGCATTCTGGCAAGTGGCTTGAAATGGCATGGCCTGCAAGTTGCTTTTGCTGCCACGCTCAGCTGGTCCCTGCGCAATCCGGTGCGTGCCGTTGCCTTTTCGCTGGTCTTGCCCGTCCTGGGTTTTATGTCGATGCCGCTTTTGACGGCCCAGTTCTTTCCTGGCGTCGACCGCGACCAGTTCCACATCGAAGTGGACCTGCGGCCCGGCGCTGCCATCGGACAGACAGCGGCCGTCGCGGACAGGTTGGACACCCTGCTGCGGGCTGCACCCGAGGTCAAACAGGTCTCCTGGGTGATCGGCAAATCCGCACCTGCATTTTACTACAATATGGTCAGCGCGCGCGACAACGCAGCGCGGTTCGCCCAAGCCCTCGTAACCACCCATTCTCCGGGTGCAACAGAAGACCTGATCGCGCGGCTGGAACGTGAGATCGGCGCGGCAGCGCCTGAGGCTCAGGTTCTGGTGCGCGGCCTAGTGCAAGGCCCGCCGGTGGATGCGCCGGTCGAACTTCGCTTGGTCGGCCCAGATATTGCCACCCTGCGCGACGTGGGCGATCAGATGCGCCGCATCATTTCCGAGGTTGATGCGGTCACCCTGACCCGTGGTACCATCACAACCGGCGCCCCGGAAGTCACCATCGACGTGGATGAGGCCAAAGCCCGTCAGGTCGGATTGGATCTGGCCAGTGTCGCCCGACAGCTGGAAGCAGGGCTTGAAGGTGTCCTGGGCGGCTCGCTTTTGGAAGGGCCCGAAGAACTGCCCGTCCGCGTCCGCTTTGGTGATGCAACGCGGAGCGATCTGACTGCAGTGGCCGATATGATTCTCTTGCCACCGGACGCTGGCGCGATGTCCCTGAGCGGAGGCTTTCCCGGCTTCCCGCTCTCAAGTCTGGCAGAGATCACTTTGGCTCCAAGCGAACCCATCATCACCCGGCGTAACGCCGAACGTGTAAACACGATACAGGCTTTTATCTTGCGAGATGTACTGCCCGAAGAAGCATTGCTGCAGGTCCAGGATGCCCTGGAGGCCGAAGGCTTTCGCCTGCCCGCAGGATACCGTCTTGAAATCGGCGGCGACAGCGATGCGCGTGCGGATACGCTGGGCAATCTTCTGGCATCTCTGGGTCTGATCGTGACGCTGTCTATTGCGACCATCGTTATGACCTTCAATTCCTTCCGGTTGACTTTCATCGCGCTTATGGTCAGCGGATTGTCTGCCGGCCTCAGTATTCTGGCTCTTGCGATTTTCCAATATCCGTTTGGTATCAACGCGATCATCGGCGTTATTGGTTCAATTGGGGTGTCCATCAACGCCGCCATCATCATCATGACCGGTCTACGCGACGACCCGGCCTCCCGTGCTGGAGACACAAACGCAATGGTCGATGTATTGATGGGGTCCAGCCGACATATCTTCAGCACGACCATTACAACCTTCGGGGGTTTTTTGCCGTTGATCCTGGCCGGTGGTGGCTTCTGGCCGCCCTTCGCAATGTCGGTGGCGGGCGGCGTTTTGCTCTCAACCGTGGTTTCGTTCTATTTCACACCGCCAATGTTCGCACTGCTCTACGCTCGAAACCCGAATGCACGAGCCTCTGACACAGCCAGTTTTCCAGACCGTCAAGGCCAGTTAAAATTGGTTCAGGCTGCAGAGTAACCCCACCTTAAACTATACAACATTATGAGAAAGTTTCGCGTGCGGAACATGTGCCTAAGGTTGTACAGGGAATTGTATAAACATAAGAAATAGCGGCATCGCGTCGCACAACGTAACCCGCGTGTCGCAATTTGAAAAGTCGTATCCGGTCGTTATGTCACAAGAGAATATAGATTACGCCCGCCTCACGGCGTGGCAACAAAGGGAAAGCGCATGTCGGAAGAAGACGATATCATCCTCTCTGAGTTGGACGACGAAGAGCTTGTTCAACAGATGTTTGATGATCTTTACGACGGCCTGAGAGAAGAAATCATCGAAAGCGTCGAGATTCTTCTTGAACGCGAATGGGCGCCCTATGACATCCTGACCAAGGCCCTGGTGGGCGGTATGACCATCGTTGGCGCCGATTTCCGCGACGGTATCTTGTTTGTGCCTGAGGTCTTGCTTGCCGCAAACGCCATGAAGGGCGGCATGGCCATCCTCAAACCTCTACTGGTGGAAACCGGCGCACCCCGCGTCGGAAAAATGGTCATCGGCACCGTCAAAGGCGACATTCACGATATCGGCAAAAACCTTGTGGGGATGATGATGGAAGGTGCCGGTTTCGAGGTGGTCGACCTCGGGATCAACAACGCCGTGGACTCCTACCTTGACGCCATGGAAAAAGAAGGCCCCGACATTCTGGGCATGTCCGCGCTTTTGACCACGACGATGCCCTATATGAAGGTTGTGATCGACACCATGGTAGAACAAGGCATCCGCGATGACTACATTGTTCTGGTCGGGGGCGCACCGTTGAACGAAGAATTCGGCAAAGCCATCGGCGCAGATGCCTATTGCCGCGATGCTGCGGTAGCCGTGGAGACAGCAAAAGAATGGGTCGGCCGCAAACACAATCAAAAATCCGCCTGATATCCCAACACCGGATTATCGGCCTGTGTCGGAACACCGGCATGGGCCGTTTTTGTGAAAGGCTGACATGCAGGACCTGAACGACAGCAAACTGACAGATGCAGGCCTGCCCCTGGCAAGGCCTTCTGGCAAGGTGCTGTTAATAGCATGCGGTGCCTTGGCGCGTGAAATTCTGGACCTCAAGGCGGCAAACGGCTGGTCTCATCTGGACCTCACCTGCCTACCAGCCAAATTTCATCTCCACCCTGAAAAAATCACGCAAGCGGTGCGCGATACTGTGGCCAAACACCGAACCGACTATGACAAAATCTTCATCGTCTACGCAGATTGCGGCACGGGCGGTCAGCTGCAGGCGGCCTGTGACGCGCTTGGCGTCGAAATGATCGCCGGGCCGCATTGCTATTCCTTTTTCGAAGGCAATGACCGGTTTGCGACGCATCTGGACACGGAGATTACCGCCTTTTATCTGACAGACTTTCTTGTACGTCAGTTCGAGGCCTTTGTTGTAAAACCCATGGGCCTCGACCGTCATCCCGAGTTGCGCGACATGTACTTTGGCAACTACGAGAAACTCGTTTACCAGGCACAGACGGATGATCCTGAGTTGACACAAAAGGCAAGAGACTGCGCCGCCCTGCTCGGGCTTGATTTCGAGCGGCGGTTTACAGGCTATGGCGATCTGTCCAAAGCCCTCGGCAAGCTTTAACCCCCCACATACAAGACGGACCAACACTGACGGCTGCACGCCAATTTCCGCCAGGAAATTCAAATAATGGCGTGGCGTCTGTGTCGCCTCATTTGGATCACGTGGAAGATGCGACCAGTCGGATCCGGTCGATCATCGCGCGCAGGCCATTCGATCGCTGCGCCGACAGGTGGTCGTTCAAGCCCAAACGCCCCATGGCCTCACGGGCATCAACGGCCAAAACCTCGCCTAAAGGCAAGCCGTTGTAGAGCTTTCTGAGCACCGCAATCAAGCCATTCACAATCATCGCGTCGCTTTCGCCATCAAAATGCAGAACACCGCCTTCCGTCGAGGCATGTAGCCAGACCTGACTGGCACAGCCATCTACTTTGGTGGCAGGCACTTTCAAAGCGTCGTCTAGCGCCGGCATGGCCTTACCCTCTTCGATCACCAAACGGTACCGATCTTCCCAATCCTCAAGAAATTCGAAATCTTCAACCAATTCTTCGAAAGCCGCTTGCGCCATAGTCACCCTCTCTTGCTTCCCCTCAGGTAGGGTCTCGCGGCAAAAAGGTCCAGCGACCTTGACGCTTTTAACCGGGGCTAAGATAAGATACGTCAAAACCGAAAAGAATTGATGGCAGGCCGCATGCGCAAGACAGTTTCCGCACTTTTGATGTCCACTCTCGCGGTTTCTGCCTGCGGGACCAAAGCCAACCCATTCAATTGGTTCGGCGGTTCACGTTCAGCGGCGGCCCCCGTTTCGGTTGAAAGCGGCGACGTCAATCCACTCATCCCTACGCGCACTGGCGTATTCAATTCAGACGAAGAAGAAATTGCCTATTACGGTCAACTTCTCGACACCGTCAGCACCCTTGTGGTCGAGCGTGTGCCCGGTGGTGCTATTATCCGCGTGACGGGAGTTCCGGCACGCCAAGGCGTTTACGCAGTCAACCTGACGCCCGTAAACAGCGATAACACCCCCGTTGAGGGCGTATTAACCTTCAGACTTGAGGGGCTGCAAGGCCCCAGCGCTGGGGCAGGTTCACCGGCCTCCCGCGAAGTCGCAGTGGCACTCAAACTGTCAAATCAGGCGTTAGAAGGCACGCGCACAATCCGCGTGGAAGCGGCGCAAAACGCCCTGCAAGCCCGCCGATAGGTGCCATAACGCCAGGCTGACGTGTCAGTCGAGCGCAACAATACGGACGTCGGACCCATCGGCAGTCAATGCGATTTTGCCTTCGCACAACCGTAACGCATCGCGGCCAAAGACTTCTTTGCGCCAACCCGACAGGGCGGGCATGTCACGCAAGCCAGCGGCAATGGCGTCAAGATCAGCTGTTGGCGCAATAAGTTTTGCAGCAACGCCTGCACTTTCGGTCTTGGCTTTCAGCAACACGCGTAACAGGTCTGCCAGCGCCGGATTTACTTGTAGTTTGTCCCGCGATCTGTCGGGTTTCGGCATCTGATCTGGCGGGCAATCCACACCCGCTGCAACGGCTTTGAGAATCCCGTCGGCGATGTCGCCGCGTCGGGCTTCGCGGAGCAGCAGCCTGGCACGGCTCAACTCCTCATTGTTCTTGGGCTTGTTTGAGGCAAGCTCCACCAAGGCATCATCCTTGAAAACCCGGTTTCTGGGAATGTTGCGATCTTGCGCAAAACTCTCGCGAAAGGCCGCAAGTTCGCGCACAACCGACAAGAATTTTGGGGAGTTCGTGCGAGTTTTCACACGCCGCCACGCTTCACTGGGCGGGATGATGTAGGTGTCCGGGCTTGTCAGAACTGTGAGTTCTTCGGTGACCCAGCGGCTTCGTTCGGTTTCGGCAAGTTTTTTGGCAAGGTATTCATAGATGTCGCGCAAATGCGTAACGTCTGCCAATGCGTAGGTTTTTTGCGCATTAGTGAGTGGGCGCCGCGACCAATCGGTAAAGCGCGATGTTTTGTCGAGTTGCTGCTTGGCGATCCGACGGACAAGCGTTTCATAGCCTACCTGCTCACCAAAACCGCAGACCATCGCCGCGACCTGGGTATCGAAAAGAGGTTCGGGGAAGACCTGCGCATCGACATAAAAGATCTCAAGATCCTGCCGCGCTGCGTGGAAAACCTTGACCACCGATGTATCCTTGAAGAGCGCGTAGAGTGGCTCCAACGAAAGGTCATCGGACAGAGGGTCGACCAGAACGGCAGTGCTGTCATCTGCACCGGGCATCGCCAGCTGGATCAGGCACAGCTTGGAATAGTAAGTCCGTTCGCGCAAAAATTCGGTATCAACTGTAACATAGTCATGTTCTGCCGCTTCTGTACAAAAAGTGGCGAGTTCCTCAGTCGTTGTGAGTGTTTTCATTCGGGCGTTTCTTTTTTCTTCTGGCGTTCATCATACCCAGTCCAAAAACTGTTACACGACGTCCACAGCTTTGACCAGAACCCTGAACGAAGCCTTAACGCAGCATAACAAGACGATTATCGCCACCAGCAAACCGGCGTAAAACGGCCGGATAGAGCAAGTGTTCCTGCGTCAAGACGCGCGCTGCGAGACGGTCGGGGGTGTCATCGGGAAGAACCGGTATCTTAGCCTGCCCCAGAATGGGCCCGCCATCCAGTTCCGGAGTTACTTTATGTACCGTGCAGCCATGAAACTTATCACCGGCAGCCAAGGCGCGTTCATGAGTGTGCAGGCCTTTGTATTTGGGCAACAGTGACGGATGAATATTCAGCATTTTGTCACGCCACGGATCCACAAATTCCGCGGTCAACTTACGCATGAAACCGGCCAAGCAAATGATATCAGGCGCATGCGGCGCCAGCACGCCGGAAAGCGCATGTTCAAACGCCCGCCGGTCGCCCTTGAAAGGCTGATGGCGCACAACTTCTGTCGGCACCCCACGCGCTTCAGCAATTTCCAGCCCGCGCGCGTTCGGATCATTGGAAACAACCACACAAGCGCGCGCCGGATGATCGTCCGTCATGCTCTCCAGCAATTTGAGCATGTTCGATCCGCCACCGGAAATAAAGATGGCAACGCGTTTGGTCACAAAAGCGTACCTTGGTAAGCAACGCCTGCTGTTTCGGATACACGACCGATGCGGGTGACGTCTTCACCATGGTTGGCCAAAACCGACGTCAGAGCATCCGCTCGATCCGGCGCTACCACCAGGATCATGCCCAGACCACAATTGAAGGTCTTGAGCATTTCTGCCTCGGCTATGTTGCCGGTGCGCGCCATCCAACTGAACACATCAGGCGGCGCCCAGGTGCCAAGTTCAATCGACGCTCCCAAGTTATCGGGCAGAACACGCGGCAGGTTTTCGGTCAAACCGCCGCCGGTAATATGAGCCAGCGCATGCACCCCACCGGTTCTAATAGCCGCCAAAGCCGGCTTCACATAAAGCTTGGTCGGGGTCAGCAAGTCCTCTCCAAGGGTCAGTTCGGACCAGGGGCAACTGTCCGCCCATTTCAAACCGGATACGTCCACCAGTTTGCGTACGAGACTGTACCCGTTCGAATGAACGCCATCCGAGGCCAGCCCAAGAAGGACGTCGCCTGCCACCACTCCGGAGGGCAGGTCTTCCCCCCGTTCCATCGCACCAACAGAAAACCCAGCGAGGTCGAAGTCACCGGCTGGGTACATCCCCGGCATCTCTGCTGTCTCACCGCCGATCAAGGCGCAACCGGCCTGTTCGCACCCCAAAGCAATGCCTTCGATGATGCGGGCGGCCTTGTCGGTTTCCAAAGCGCCCGTCGCGAAATAATCAAGAAAGAACAGGGGCTCAGCCCCCTGACACACCAGATCATTGACGCACATCGCCACCAAATCCACACCCACGCCGTCTACATGCCCAGTGTCAATTGCGATGCGCAGCTTGGTGCCAACACCGTCTGTCGCGGCTACAAGAATGGGATCGGTGTAGCCGGCTGCTTTGAGATCGAACAATGCGCCGAACCCGCCAAGACCGGCCATCACACCAGAGCGGTTTGTCTTTTTTGCAGCAGGCTTGATTCGGTCGACCAGAGCATTTCCCGCATCAATATCGACACCCGCGTCGGCATAGGTGATCCCGTTTTTGGGCAGTGGCATGATGCAGTCTCCGCGCGACAGAAGTGTTGATTGCGGGTTAGAGCATTCGTAAGGGGCATGCAACGCCCGCCATTGGTGTGATCGGCCTCTTGACGCGGGTTTCTCGGCGGCTTAGCACGGGGACACGGCGGGCCTGTAGCTCAACTGGTTAGAGCAGAGCGCTCATAACGCTTTGGTTGCGGGTTCAAGTCCTGCCGGGCCTACCGTCCTTCACCCTCGCCGATGCTTTGAGACTACCGCGCAATCACAATATCCGCGCGCAAACCGCCCAACCTGTCCGAACTGCTGAGACGCAAGACACCGCCATGCGCGCGCGCAATATCGGTGGCGATCGCAAGTCCCAAACCAACGCCGCCGCCTTTGTCCTGATTGCGAGATAAATCCAATCGCGTGAAGGGTCGCGTCGCCTCTGCTCTGCGTTCCTCCGGAATACCCGGGCCATCATCTTCCACGCGGATTCTCAGCGTTTTATCCGTATATAGAACTGAAACCTCTGCCATCGCGCCGTAGCGCACCGCATTTGAAATCAAGTTGTCGAGAGCTCGGCGCATCGCCAGCGCGTTTAACTTGATCGTGCCGGTTCCATCGCCTTCGGCAGGCATTAGCGTCACGTCACGACCTGCACGAGTTGCATCCTCCACAACGCCCGCGACCAAATCGTGCGGATTGATCGATTCAGCCTCGCCTTCGCCGGCTGTTTTCACAAAATTCAAGAACGCGTCCAACATGTTTTGCATGTCGTCTACATCTTGTTCGAGCATCACCCGCTCATCGTCTTCGAGCATCGACAGGCTTAAACGCATCCGTGTCAGGGGCGTGCGCAGATCATGACTAACCCCGGACAGCATTAACGTGCGCTGCTCGATCTGACGTTCAATCCGCGTGCGCATATCAAGAAACGCATTGCCGGCCGCGCGCACTTCAACCGCACCGGCAGGTGAATAAGGTTCGTGACGCCCACGTCCGAAGGCTTCGGACACCTGAGCCAAACGCTTGATCGGACGCAGCTGATTGCGCAGATAGAGAATTGCAATAACAGTGATCAGCCCACCGAAAAACAGCATATTTACAAATAGTTGGTGCGGGTTTGAAGCAGATATGCGCCGTCTATCAAAACTGATTTTAGCAGGCCCGAAACGCGTGTCGGCGTAAACGTGAACCCGTCTGTTTTCAGTCAGATCGATGCTGATAACTTGTCTTATCTCAGCGGGCAATCTCTTTACAATCACCCGGCCGGAAAAGTCATACCAAGACCGCATGTTTTGCTCTGGTACTTCCGCCTGCCCTACAGGTTCTAACGTTATCGCCAATTGAGATGCTTCCGAAATGACGGCCGCACTGGTAGATCCCCTGTCCGATGCTTGATCAGCAATTGAGAGAACCAATCGCAACTCGCGCGCAACCGTATCCGTCATCTGCTGGGTGACGTCTTCGAAATGGCGTGTCAAAAAGAGAACTGTGACCACCAGCTGCAAAAACACAACCGGCAACAACAGGATCAAAACAGCTCGCGCATAAAGTCCGCGCGGCATATAGCCTTTGAGCCAACCGAAAAACATGCGCCAAACCCTAACCAGCTGTCTGCGCATTAGAAAGAGTGAAAGACGATGCCTGCAACAGATGATTTCAATCCGCTCATTGGGAGCCCACAAACATTGCTTCCCGGGTTGCGCAGGATCGTGGCTGCAAACCCTTCACCCATGACCTATCGTGGCACCAATACCTATTTATTGGGCGAAAAAGACATTGCCGTGATTGACCCCGGACCGACCCAATCTGCGCATTTGGATGCAATTCTAAGCGCCCTTACGACAGGTCAACGGATCACGCATATTATCGTGACCCATGCGCATCTTGATCATTCCCCTCTGGCGCAACCACTGAAAGACCACTGTGGAGCCCAGATCTACGGATTTGGTCGCGCCGAGGACGGCCGTTCGGATATCATGAATGTTCTGGCACAAAGCGGGTTGGCAGGCGGCGGCGAAGGGATCGACACCGAGTTTCGACCTGACGTATCGGTCAAGGATGGGGATAAAATCAGTGCGCCGGGCTGGCAAATTGACGTTCTGCATACCCCAGGGCACATCGGAAATCACATTTGCCTCGCATGGGGCGACCACTGCTTTACTGCGGACCATGTCATGGGCTGGGCCAGTTCTTTGGTGTCGCCGCCAGACGGTGATCTGACTGATTTCATGACTTCTTGCAACCGCCTGCTAAAGCGTGACTGGCAATCGTTTTTCCCGGGTCATGGGGATGTCATAGCAGCCCCGATAGAGCGTTTGAATTGGCTGATTTCACATCGCAAAAGCCGGGAAAAGGCCATCTTGGACATTCTGCAAAAAGAACCATCGAATGCACACAGCCTTGCTCGCAAGATTTATCGAGAAACACCAGAGAATTTGCTACCCGCGGCGGAACGGAATGTTTTGGCTCATCTTATTGATCTGATGCAAAAAAAATTGGTGACGCCAGAGTTACCATTACGCGCTCAATCGGTGTTTGGGTTGATTTGAGCCCAGAACAGGCAAATTGCCTTTTTTCTCCTAAATCCTCTGGACGACGCAAATCACCACTGCTATATCGCCCGAACCGTTCCGGCGTAGCTCAGCGGTAGAGCAGTTGACTGTTAATCAATTGGTCGTAGGTTCGATCCCTACCGCCGGAGCCAAA
>NZ_JBGCEQ010000040.1:0-12552 GCF_045106495.1 Roseobacter sp. | reverse complement strand
GTCGTGGCCCATTTCGCGCAACTTGCGTCCCCAGTGATGGGATATCCGCAGGCCTCCATGCCGACGACACAAGGCGGCAGCGTCCCGAAGAAGGCAAGCAACTCCGCGCGTTAAATCTTCTTGTTGATGATCTTGCGTCCGGTGGCCGATACGCAGCGCACTTGAAAAACGTCCTTGGCCAAATCCAGGCCCACAGCCTTTACTGTCATTGGATGGCTCTTTTCCTGGCAGTCGATGACAACTGCACTTTGGCACGTTCGATGCCGGTGGAGCAGGAGCCACCCACCTCATCCGCTAAGGGCCGTTCGTCCCGCTCGCCGAGGACAGGATTGAGCCGACTCCGAGGACGGCTGAGCGCCCATACTTACCACGTTTGCAAACGCAGAATACTACGCGTGCAAAAAACAGCGCCCATCAGAGACGGCCCAAAGCTGACCCTCGCAATGATCAACCTGCCATGCTGCGACTTTCGCAAGGTGGACATATGAGTACGGCTGCGTCGCTGAGTGGCGCAGGTTTCAGGAGATCAAATGCCTGAGCGACGCGCGTACCACTTCACATGCAAACTAAATCTCTGTGGTTCGAGCTTGGCATAGTGAAGGCTGGCGATCACGCCTACGCAACAAAAGGAAATTGGACGCTTACCAGCTAAGTGCGTCGACTTAGGCTTCCCAACTTGCGCGACGTGAACCGATGCTTACGGCGGAAAAGTCGCGGCGAACTCTCATCCGGCAACACCAACGTATAATGAGTAAAGAGACGTCGATGCCGTTATGAACAGCCGGTTTCGCTTTGCGCCGCCAAAGCACAGATTTGAGACAACTTCCGGCACGCGAATTTCGCCCAGCAGTACGCCGCTTGGATCATAGCAGCTGATGCCGCGACCGGTGCTTGTCCAAAGGTTTTCTTCTTTGTCCACTCTGAAACCGTCTGAAACACCATGCTCGATCTCGGCGAAGACTGAGCCACCTGTTAACCCATCTTGGGAGATGTTGAAAACTCGGATGTGATGCGGCCCATCCGGATCATGGCTTAACCCCGTATCCGAGATAAAAAGCCGACTTTCATCGCGGGAAAACGCCAACCCGTTCGGTTTGACGAAATCCGTCGCAACTGGCATCGGCTCGCCACCGGGTTCGACCCGGTAAACATAACAACCGTCCTGTTCCTGGTCGGCGGTTTTCCCTTCATAGTCGCTCAGGATTCCGTAGGGCGGATCGGTGAACCAGATCGAGCCGTCTGACTTGACCACGACATCATTGGGCGAATTCAGCCGGCGTCCTGCGTGGTGATCAGCGATTACAGTGACGGACCCATCATGTTCGCGTCGGGTGACCCTCCGTGTTAGATGTTCGCACGATATCAACCGCCCCTGATCGTCAATCGTGTGGCCGTTGCAATTGTTGGCGGCACTGTCAAAGACCCGAACACCGCAACCCTCAACCCATTGATAAAGTTTGTTATTAGGAATGTCCGACCAAAAAACATAGTCGCCCTGCGCAAAATAAACCGGGCCCTCAGCCCACAGCATTCCATCCGCCAGCTTCGTTAATTCTGCATTCGGCAGGATCAAATCGCGAAATCTTGGGTCGTGGACAACTGCGTATTCTGGCATCGGGTCTCTCTGACTGAAGGTTCACTTAATATCTCAGCACTGCCGTGGACTGAAACGGTAGAATGGTGACAATCCATTCGGTTCGGCGCAGCGGCTCCTGCGGGTTTCCGCACGTCATTGTGCTGGAAGGTGCTGCCTGCATTCTAAAGAGAAGCTTGGCGGACGGCCTGAGATGGCCTAGCGTTGTTGGCGGAGGAGCCTTGATGAGTGATCGTGACGCCATCAAACTGGAGCATTATCTGGCGATTTCGCGTGCCATCGGCGGAGAACTCGACTTTCAAAACGTGTTGAATCGGATCGCGGGCGCGGTGAAATCCACGCTGCTCGATTACGATCACATGGACGTCGCTGTGATTTTGCCAAGCGATAAATCCATGCACGTCGCCATCGAAACCGGTGTGAAAACCTTTTGGGGACAAGACGGAAAGTATCAAGAGAACAAATATTCGCCGATCCGCCAAATGCTCTCAGGCGCGGTGGATCTACTGACGACGGGCGACGCATGGGAAGATTCCAGATTTCACTTCGAGGGCTCGTTCGATGAGCCCATTTTTGCAGCCAATCTCCACAGCCGAATTCATGTGGCGCTGAACGTGCATGGCGAGGTTTTGGGCGCGCTCAATATCTCGTCTCACAAGAAAGACGCCTATAGCACGCAGGATGTTGAAGTGGCGCGCAACATTGCTGATCTGATCTCGCCCTATATTTACGCCCTGTCGATGGGCGAGCAGGCGCGCGTGTCGGCTTTGGCTGAAGGGGCTGCACGCGGACGAGAACAGTCTTTGCGATTGGGCGCACAGAAGTTGACCGAAGCGATGGAGGCGGAACGCCAAAGATTGGGGATGGAGCTTCATGACCAGACATTGGCGGATCTTTCGGCGATTTATCGGCGGGTGGAGCGGCTTGCCGAGGTCTCGCAACCAGAAGGACGCGAGCTGCGTCACGTATCCGATACAATTTCGCGCAGTATGGCCGAATTGCGTGGTATCATCGAAAACGCGAAACCCGGTGTTCTTGATCTTTTTGGGCTGACCCAAGCCATCGAGGCTCAGCTCATCCGGTCAACCCAAGGGGTTGATCGACAGATCGCCACTTCGATCACTGACAGTACAAACAACGCAATGGATCGTGGTGCATATCGCATCCGTTTGGCCGTGTTCCGCATCGTGCAAGAGGCCGTGACCAACGCCGTCAAACATTCAGGGTGTCGCGCGATCAGCGTGGCTTTGTCACAAGAAAACGACGCGATCCGGGTCGAGGTGTCCAACGATGGGGTCGAACCTGCCGAAGGGTGGCGTCGCTCGCCGCGTGGCGTGAACAACATCAAAGTGCGCGCGGATTTGATCGGTGCGACAGTGGATTTTGTCCGAAACCCAAGCGGCACAGGCAGCAAGACCATCCTGACCGTCCCGTTGGCAGAGCTCGAAGAACAAGGCGAGCCTGATGCGGATGAAGAGCCTACTTTCCAAGGTTTAGAGACTGCTTTTGGCGCAAAGCTTCAAACAGAGGACATTTAAGTGAATATTCTGATTGCCGAGGATGACCCGTTTCACCGCTCATTTCTGTCAAGCACAGTGCGCAGCGCGTTGCCCCATTGCGAGACACTGCACGAGGCAAGTGATGGCAGTGAAGCGATCTCGCTGGCGCTAGAACACGAAATCGGCGGGGTGGTTATGGATTTGCAGATGCCCAACATCAGCGGGATCGCTGCCGCCTCATCGATCTGGTCGAAACACCCAGATATGCGCATTCTGTTCTGGTCGAACTATTCTGATGAGGCGTATGTACGCGGTATCTCCAAGATCGTGCCTAAAGAAGCAGTCTACGGTTACCTGCTCAAGACCGCATCAGAACACCGACTGGAACTGGCCGTACGCGGCGTGTTTGAGGAAGACCAATGCATCATTGATCGCGAGATCAGAGGCGTGCAGCAGCGTAGCGAAGACATCCACGAAGGTCTCTCCAATACCGAGTTTGAAGTGTTGATGGATATCGCACTTGGCATGACCGATAAATCCATCGCCATGCGCCGCTCGATTTCAACCCGGTCGGTCCAAAGCCGTCTAAAGCAGCTTTATGAAAAACTGGGCATCGATCCGGGAAACGCGCAAACCAATCCGTTCAACTCGCGCACGCGCGCCGTGGCCATCGCATTGTCGCGCGGCCTGTTAAACGTCGAAGGCATGTCCCTGGCGAATGCTGAAATGCTTGCGTGGCTGGATCAGCAGCGCAATGCAGAAGACCAAACTGATGCGGAAACCCGCATGAGGCGCTGTTAAGACACGCAGTCCTACCGTCGCTAAGGTAGGTTCCGCACCAGCGACGGAGCCATAAACTGGCGCCAAATAAGAAAGGTTGGCCCATAAGAAAAATTTGCCGCTTAACTAAAACTAACTTGAATTGGGAGGAAGACATGAAAACTTCAATATTGGGCACACTTTGCCTGACGGTCGCCGCTGGTTTGATGAGCACATCTGCCATCGCCGACACGTCAGATAGGCGCATCGCACTGTCCAACAACTACGCGGGCAACTCGTGGCGTCAGGCGATGCTGACCAGCTGGGAAAAAGTCGGTGGCGCAGCCGTTTCAGATGGCACCGTTGCTGCCGCAGACGCATTCACCACCGCCGAAAATCAAGTGACCGAACAAGCCGCGCAAATCCAGAATCTGATTTTGCAGGGCTATAACGCCATCGTTATCAACGCTGCTTCTCCTGAAGGCTTGAACGGCGCTGTGAAGGAGGCCTGTGATGCTGGTGTCGTTGTAGTCTCATTTGATGGCATCGTGACAGAGCCATGCGCTTATCGGATCGCAGTTGATTTCAAAAACATGGGTAAAGTGCAGGTCGAGTATCTTGCCGGCCGGATCGACGGCGGTGATCTGCTGGAAATTCGTGGTCTTGCTGGCGTGTTCGTCGATGACGAGATTTCCGCAGGTATTCATGAAGGTGTCGCCGAAAACGCGCAATTCAAAATCCAAGGTTCCGTGCATGGCGACTGGGCACAAGACGTGGCTCAAAAAGCTGTTGCTGGCATCTTGCCAAGCCTGCCCGAGATCAAGGCAGTCGTCACCCAAGGCGGTGACGGTTACGGCGCAGCACAAGCCTTTAAGGCAGCAGGTCGTCCAACACCAATCATCGTGATGGGCAACCGCCATGACGAGCTGACCTGGTGGAAAGAGCAAAAAGACGCCAACGGCTACGAGACAATGTCTGTGTCGATTGCGCCTGGCGTGTCGACCCTTGCGTTCTGGGTGGCTCAGCAAGTGCTTGACGGCAAAGAAGTGCCACAAGATTTGTCGGTACCATTCCTGAAAATCACTCAAGATACACTCGAGGTAAGCCTAGCCAACACACAGGCTGGCGGTGTTGCGAATGTAGAGTACTCTCTGGATGACGCTAAGGCTGTCATCTCGGGCAACTGATCCTCCCTAGGCTACAGCCTGCCACTACTTTAAAGGGATGTGACCATGCGGGATGTAGCCTTGGTAACGATGATCGGCGTCGAAAAAAGTTTCGGCGCCGATCGCGCTTTGACAGGCGTTGATCTTGAAGTGCCGCGTGGGGCCTGTGTTGGTCTGGTTGGTCACAATGGTGCAGGCAAATCTACCTTGATGAATGTGCTGTCGGGTGTGATCAAAGCCGACGCAGGGCATGTCTCAATCGGAGGCGAACCTTTGGACGCCAGCTATGATACCGCGCGCGCGGCAAGCTTTGGCGTGCGCACCGTCTTCCAAGAACTCTCGCTCTGCCCGAACCTGACAGTGGCCGAGAACCTGCGCATTTCTCACCCGTCGATCAAAGGTATTGGCTGGCGCAAATCCGCTCGCAAGGTCATCGCAGATCAGCTCGATCAAATGTTTCCCGGCCATGGAATTTCCGCCGATGCCGAAGTAGGAAGCCTGTCGATTGCACAACGTCAGATCGTTGAAATCGCCCGGGCCTTTTCTAGCGTTGAAAGCAAAATTGAACTTGTCATTCTTGACGAGCCGACGTCCTCACTCGATCAAAACGCAGCCGCGCAACTGGTGGCCTTTGTACGCGGTTTCGTGGCGGATGGCGGCAGTGTCATCTTGATCTCACACCTGCTGGGCGAAATTCTTGAAGCCTCCGATCAGATCGTCGTGATGAAAGATGGCCGCACCGTCGCGGTTGACGCGGCAAGTAATTTTGATCGCGAAAGGCTGGTGCGCGACATGGGCGATGTGTTATCTGAAACCAGCAACTTCGGCGGCCGCACCTCGACAAAACAAGATGCGCCAGCGGTAATTTCTGGTGGAGAGCTCACCGTCCATCCTGGCGAAATCATCGGTTTCGCGGGCCTTAGCGGGCACGGGCAGACCGACACACTGGTGCGTATCTTTGAGGCATCCCAAGGCGCGCGCAACGCACTAAGCGTAAGCGAACCTGCGGTTTTTGTCGCAGGCGATAGACAGACCGACGGTATCTTTCCGCTTTGGTCCATTTCGCAAAACATCTTCGTCAGCTCTCTGGAACGCCTGACCAAAGGGCTCGCCATCGACTTCGCGCAAGCCGAAGATGAATCCCAGCAATGGCAAAAAACGCTGTCGATCCGCACACCTGATATGAAAAACAACATCCTGTCGCTCTCTGGCGGCAACCAGCAAAAGGCCCTCTTTGCCCGCGCTTTGAGCGCCAAGGCCCCGATCATCCTAATGGACGACCCGATGCGCGGCGTGGATGTGGGCACCAAGCAAGACGTCTACGAAATCCTGTCACTAGAGGCTGAAAAAGGGCGCGCCTTGGTTTGGTACACAACCGAAACCGACGAGCTGAAACATTGCGACCGCGTGTATGTATTCCGCGAAGGAAAAATCATGGCTGAACTCTCGGGCGATGATCTGACCGAGGCCAACATCCTAAGCAATTCCTTTGAAGAGGAAGACGCATAAGATGCAACGTTTTCTAACCCCAAATGCCCTGCGTACGCTTTTACCGGTTCTCTCCTTGGCAGCCCTGCTTGGCGCGATCTTCTATCTTCAGCCCCGCACGATGAGCTATTTCGGCCTGAACCTTCTGCTCAACTTGGCCGTTCCCATTGCGCTGGCCACAATCGCGCAGATGTTCATTCTATGCGTGAACGATCTTGATCTTTCGCTGGGCGCCTTTATCTCGCTGACCGCCTGCATCACGGCGACTTGGCTGTTTGAAACACCGCTTCTGGGCATCCTCGCGCTTTTGGCTTGCATAGCCGCATATGGCGCAATGGGGGCTCTGATCCACTTGCGAAACCTGCCGTCAATCGTAGTAACTTTGGGTATGTCCTTTGTCTGGACTGGCATTGCCGTCTTGATCCTGCCAACACCGGGTGGATCGGCGCCCGACTGGATCAGAACTTTGATGACGCTGAAACCCGCCTTTGTCCCGTTCCCGATCATCGCCTCGGTCGTCATCGCGCTTGTGGTACACATCGGATTGATGCGCTCAGCCACAGGGGCGGTACTGCGCGGCGCGGGTGGCAATCCGAAATCCGTTGAACGCGCGGGATGGTCACTGTTACGGGTGAAAGTGACAATGTTCTCGTTCGCCGGTCTGTTTGGCGTGCTATCTGGTATGGCGCTTGTCGGGCTCACAACTTCAGCTGATGCCAACATCGCGCTGCGCTATACACTGCTTTCGATCGCCGGTGGCATATTGGGTGGCGGTGAATTTGTCGGTGGTCGCGTCTCACCCATCGGGGCCGTCATCGGCGCAATTACACTTGCCTTGGCAGGCTCCTTCCTAAGCTTCCTACGCCTCAACCCGGATTGGCAAATCGGCGCGCAAGGCGCAATCCTGATCTTGGTGTTGGCCCTTAGACTGCTGATCAGCGCAAGAGAGAACCGGTCATGACCGCGCTCGTGCAAAAGCCATGGATCTGGGCGTGGATTGGCGCGGTCTCGATGTGGCTGATCATCACCGCCGTTTCAGGGATTGGTGCCGGAGCCGAAGTGATGTCTGCGGCCGCGTCCTTCGGAACCTTTTTCGTCATCGTCGCCATCGGACAGATGTTCGTGATAACTTTGGGGCCGGGCAACGTTGATCTGTCCATTCCCGCCGGCATGACGCTGTCCGCCACCCTGGCAATGAAGTTTATGAACGGCGATCCGTCACTGTTGCTGCCAGGGTTGCTTATCTCACTCGGCGTCGGTCTGATGATTGGCACACTGAATTTCTTGCTCATATTGCTTTTGCGCATTCCACCTATCATCGCCACCCTATCGGCGTCGTTTCTTTATCAGTCAACCGCCATATGGTCGAACCGTGGATTGCGCGTCAAACCACCCGAGCTTTTAGGCGATTTCGCGATTGCAAAGGTGCTCGGGGTGCCCTTCCTGACACTCGCCGCACTGGTTTTGACGGTCGCGATGGCATTCCTACTGCACCGCACCCGGTTCGGCCTGTCGGTCTTGTCCATTGGACAAAACCAGAAAGCCGCGAAACTGGCCGGTGTCCGGGTCGAGCGTGTGCGCTTTGTCACCTATGTAATGTGCGCCGTGCTGGCCGCAATCTGCGGGTTCTTCCTTGCGGGTTTCTCCGGCGGCGCCGCGCTGAACATGGGCGAGCAATACCTTCTGATGTCCATCGCCGTCGTCGTGATCGGCGGAACATCTGTGGCTGGCGGTTTTGCCAACTTGACCGGTCTTTGGGGCGCGTCACTGTTCATGTTCCTACTGGTGTCGATGCTCAATACCCTCGGATTGTCTGCTGGCTTCCGCCTGATCTTCACCGGCGCTATTATTGTTGTGGTGATAGTGATTTCGGGCCGAAAAGCATAAAGCATGCGCGTCCCAGACGCCCTTCCAACCAACATTGGGAAGACCGTGACCGGTGGTTGAAAAACAAAACCAATTTCCTTCCCATTTCTCGTCCGTGGGTGTTGTTGATCGGACGTCAGGACAAGGTTGTCACATAGATGCAGTCCAGCTCGATGCAGCCAAATGTACACATTTTCGGGTACGGGGCGTGGCTGGAAACCAGAATGAGGCTTGGCCATGCATGAAACTGCTATCTCGATCAAAGCACCGCATAAGTACTTCGGTGACTTCCGTGCTTTGAAAGATATCAACCTTCAAGTGCCCGAAAAACAGATCACTGTGATCTGCGGGCCCTTGAGGTCAAATAAATCCACACTGATCCGATGTATCAATGGGCTGGAGAGTTTTCGTTCCGATAAGCTTGATGTTCTGGGCCTGTCGGTTGGCGATGATACCAAAATCATGGATCAAGTGCGCAAGCGCGTGGGCATGGTGTTCCAAAGTTTCAACCTGTTTCCACACATGACCATTTTGGAGAACTGCGTCCTACCGCAAATCCGCGCGCGAGGGCGGGACCGGGCGGCTGCCACCGTTGAGGCGACGGAACAGCTTAAGAAAATGCGTGTGGAAATCCACGCGGATAAGTATCCGGATCAATTATCCGGGGGTCAGCAACAGCGCGTCGCTCTTGCGCGGGCCTTGGCGCTGAAGCTGGAAATTATGTTGTTTGATGAACCGACATCGGCACTTGATCCTGAAATGATTTCTGAAGTCCGGGATGTCATGCAAGACCTTGCCCGCGCCGATATGACAATTGTCTGCGTGACCCACGAGATGGGGTTTGCCAAGGCGGTCGCGGACTGGGTGATTTTGATGGCACAAGGTGAAATTGTGGAAGAAGGCACGCCAGAGCAGATGTTTTCCAACCCGAAGCATCAGATCACCAAAGAATTCATGGCAGTGGTAAACGAATGAAATTCATCACCCGATAGACGTTCGGCCCAGTCAAAGACTGGGTCTACTTCCTTGATGCAATTGATGCGGGTCACGCGCTCCCAAAGGCCCAAGTAGAGGACGTCTTTCTTGGTTCACAAGACAAGTTACTCCTAAGCCGTGCAGCACGGATCGAAAGCGCTGGGTTCGGCGTTAAAAGCGTAACGGTGATGGCTGACAATACGGCGTGCGGCCTGGCAGGCGCTCAGGGCGGCATGATCATCTTTGAAGAGGAAACCGACACGCCAACAGCGCTGATTGACGGCGCGCTAATCACAGACATCAAATCTGCGGCAAACTCCGCGCTTGGCGCCAGGTATCTGGCGCGCCGCGACGCTCGGAACATGGTCTTGGTTGGTGTAAGTAGCGTCGCGCGCAACAACATCGCAGCATATAGCCAGATTTTTTCCGAGCCTTGACTGCTTTGCCCTCTGGAACCCGCACGTATGCGAAAGCAGAAGCATTGTCCTCAGAGTTGAGTGAAACCGGTATTGAGGTGAAGGCATCGAAAGACCTTGCGCATGCAGTTGCGGAGGACGATATTGAGAGCTGTGCAACCATGTCTCTTGATCCGATCCTCGAAGGAAAGTGGCTGCAGCCCGGCACGCATGTCGATTTAATCGGTGCATTCCGAGCGGATATGCGAGAGGCAGATGATTACGTTCTGACCCGAGGGGAAATTTGTTTCGACAGTCGCGACACCACGATTGCGCATATCGGGGAACTGAGAATACCGCCGGCTGAGGGCGTCATATCTGAATCCGACATCATCGCTGACCTCGATCAGCTCAATACTGCAAAAGCGGTTGCGCGGCTTCCGGACACGATTACCGTTTTCAAAAACGGCAGAGGGGCGCATCTTGATCTGATGATTGCAAACGCAATACTGAAAACTGAAAAGACTTAATAATGACCGACACCAAAAAGACCACCCATGACGCCGATGAGGATGCGCGTAATCGCGACATCAAGATCTACGTGAACGGCGACCTCGTCCACCGCGATGAGGCCAAGGTCTCTGTCTATGACAGCGGCTTTATGTTGGGCGACGGCATGTGGGAAGGGATGCGGCTCTATGACGGCAAATGGGCCTTTTTCGACGAGCACATGGACCGGTTCTTCGCCTCCTGCAAATCCGTTTCACTTGATGTCGGCATGGACCGGGCGGGAATCCTGGATGCGTTGGCCCGCACGGCTTCGGCAAACGGGATGGTCACGGATGTGCATTGCCGCCTGATGCTGACGCGCGGGGTCAAGGTTAAACCATTCCAGCACCCTGCGCTCAGCCGGTCAGGTCCGACACTGGTGATTATCATGGAGCATTCCAAGCCGGCGGAAGCGCTGCAATCGACGGGCATCCGTTTGGCAACCGTGCCGCAAGTCCGTGGCTTGCCAATGAGCCAGGACGCCAAATATAACAGTCATTCAAAGCTGAATTGCGTGATTGCCTGCCTGCAGGCCGAACAGGCGGGCGCAGATGAAGCACTTATGCTCGACCCGCATGGGTTTGTGAACACCACGAACGCCTGCAACTTCTTCATCGTTCGCAAAGGCGAGGTTTGGACCTCGACGGGCGATTATTGCATGAACGGCGTCACACGGCAGAAGGTGATCGATCTATGCTGCGCCAACGACATCCCAGTGTTCGAGAAGAACTATTCCCTCTACGAGGCTTACAGCGCAGATGAGGCTTTTCTCACGGGGACTTTCGGCGCACAAACTCCGGTGGCGGAGATTGACGGCAAAGAGATCGGGACTGGCGAGCGATCGGTGACGCAGCGCATTCGGCGGCTCTACAAGGAGTTGGTGTTTGCAAACGTTGCTGGCGGATAATTTAAGCTAGTCGTCCTTTGTCGGCGGTGGATTCCCGCATAGCTCGACGTCGGAGAACGCATCAACGCGACGCATATATCACTTGTTTTGCGACAAAGATCGCTATACGGAGTCCCAAATTTCTTCTCGTGCCGTATCATGCGCAGATGTTGCGAGTTAGTTTTCCCGCAATCAAATGTTTGGCCAACTGTGCTGACTATGAACGTCCCCTTCCGTTGGAAGGACTACCGGATCAAACGAGGTGACCGGCAATCTGCATGGTTTGTCGGCGATGATCTTCGCCGTCCACAGATCGACCTTCTCGGGTGAACGTTTCGCCATGACCGCGCGTGATGTCATGCCTACGACCAACAGCTTGCGAATGTAGCGATCACCCTGCTTCGTGATCTTTCCAAGACGGTCCTTGCCGCCGCTGGATTTATTGAGAGGAGCCAACCCCAGCCATGCCGCCAGATCGCGCCCTGTCCGAAATTGGTGCGCGTCACAGATTGTGGCGACATTCGCCGATGCCATGACCGGCCCAATTCCAGGCATGCGCATTAGTCGACGTGCATCTGCGTTCAGCATTGCGTGTTGCTCGATCATCTTGGAGTACCCAGAGATGCGTTCGTTCAAGCCGATGAATTGGTAGCACTCGATGCCGAGCATGCCGTTCGCGATGTCGGGCATGTCCGGGTGATCGCCGCTCAGATGGCGTTTTGCAAAAGCCGTAACTGCTTGGATCCCAATCGGCAAAATATGCCCAAACTCGCGCAACAGGCTGCGGATCATGTTGGCCAACTGGGTGCGTTGCCGGACTGGCAAATCCCGGGTGTGATGGATCGACAATATAGCCTGTTGATCTTCAGTCTTGATATCTACAAAGCGCATGGTCGGACGACGGACTGCCTCGCAGATCGCTTCTGCGTCGACAGCATCGTTCTTTCCGCGCTTCACATAGGGTTTGACATATCCGGCAGGCATGAGCTTCACATCATGGCCGAGCTTGCGAAGCTGACGGCCCCAATGATGGGATGAACCGCACGCTTCCATGCCACCGTGCAAGGTGGCAGCGACTCAAAGAACGACAGCAGCTTCGCGCGCTTGATCGCCTTGTTGAAAATAACGCGGCCATTCTCCAAAATGCCGTGTACTTGAAATACATCCTTGGCCAGATCAAGGCCTACTGTTTTAACTGTCATTGGGTGGCTCCTTTCCTAGCAGTCATTGATAACTGCACTTTGGCACATTCGATGCCGGTGGAGCAGGAGCAACCCACCTCATCCGCTTCAGGACCGCGAACGGTGACGGGATCTAGGCAAACCCGCCACGATACTGCGAAGTGGAGAACGGCAGGAAAGAGCCGATTGCCGAC
>NZ_JBGCEQ010000039.1:0-5132 GCF_045106495.1 Roseobacter sp. | reverse complement strand
ACGACCGCTACATCAAAAGCCAACGGGTGGCCGAACGCTACCAGCAGTGGGGCGACTTTGCGTCCTTCACCCTCTTGGTAATCACGGATAGCGACACGCGAGTTGGAAACATGCGCAAAGCGCTGACCTCACCAACTGCGGCGCTCAATCAGTTCTATCGGTTCTCTACTCTGCAACAGGTGGGTGAGAATTTTCTGCACGACAAATGGCTGAGTAGAGACAGTGCAGACGCTCAACACCACGCTTTAATTCGAGGGGGTTAGCACCATGAAAGTAGGCATTAAACACGTTGAGAAGAAAACCGGAATGGTTTTCAAAAAGACACACCACGGCGTCGAACTGTCAGTCGATTTCAACGACGAAGAACGTGCAATTATCGAAGAGCGAAAACTTCAGAAGGATGTCATTCTGGAGCGTGGGTATCCATCTGACGTTGACGCCGAGAAGCACGAAGATCGCGGCATTGGTAAGATATTATTGACCGCCGCAACCAAAGGCGCAGATGCAAACCACTTCCACCTCACCATCAGTAAGTTGATGAGGGGGCCAGACACGTTCTGGTTTGAAACCCCAATTGAAGCCAAGAACGTAAGCGTCTGGCGAACCGGCTCTGACGCGACCCGCTAATGAGAGATAATGTCCATTAGGAATAAGTGGACATTAGCGGGTTTTGAATGGCGAAGCGGCGACGGCGTAGGAACTGGAGCGACGACGAGAAGCGGATGATCTGTGGGCAGACGCGTTTTCCGGGCGTATCTGTCAGCCAGGTGGCGCGGCGTTACGATGTGAACGCGAACCAGGTCTTCAACTGGCTGAAAGATCCGGAATTCGCGGCGCAGCCAGACAGCGAAGATGTGGGCCGGTTCCTGCCTGTCGAGATCATTGAACCAACTGTGCCCGATGCGTCAGCCACTGATGTTTCCGGCGAGCTGCAGATCGAGCTTGCCGGAGGCCATCGGGTGACGGTCACCGGACCTTATGATCCTGGTACCCTAGCTGCACTGATCCGGAAGCTGACAACGTGATCCCGGTTCCGGCGAACACGAAGGTTTGGCTGGCCGCAGGCGTCACTGACATGCGGAAGGCGTTTAATGGCTTGTCGGCTCTGGCCGAAGGCGTATTGGCGGAAGATCCGTTCTCGGGACATCTGTTCGTGTTTCGGGGCCGTCGCGGCGATCTGATCAAGGTGATCTGGTGGGACGGTCAGGGTGCCTGTCTGTTTTCGAAGCGCCTGGAGAAAGGCCGGTTCGTGTGGCCGTCACCGGCTGATGGCAAGGTGTCGGTGACATCTGCACAGCTCGCGATGCTGCTGGAGGGTATTGACTGGCGGATGCCCAAGCGAACGTGGCAGCCTCTTACGACGGGTAATTTATCAACAAATCCAGCGCCATAGGATTCACACTGGCATGCCATTGAGTTATAAGATGAGCCATGCTGGATGCACCGAAATCGCTACCGTCTGACCCCACTGAGCTGCGTGAGACCGCGGAGGGGCTATTGGATACGGTCAAGGCGCAAGCCCTGAAGATCGCCAAGCTTGAGCATCAACTTGCGGGGCATCGACAGCACCGGTTTGGATCAAGATCTGAGGCTTCTGATCAACTCAATCTTCAGCTTGAGGAAGAGGAGACAGCGGCGGCCCGGATTACGCCCCCAGACGACGAGGGCAGTGCCGACAAGAAAGAGAGACCCAAGCGCAAGCCTTTGCCGCCCGAGTTACCGCGCAATGAGGAGGTGCTGTCACCGGGCGAGGAATGCGCCTGCGGCGGCGAGCTGCGCACCATTTCCGAAGATGTGACCGAGGAGCTGGAATACATCCCCGGCAGGTTTGTCGTGAACCGGATCGTGCGCCCCCGGATGGCCTGCAAGTGCTGCGAGAAGATCGTGCAGGCCCCATTGCCCTCACGCCCGATTGAGCGTGGACGACCCGGCCCCGGTCTGCTGGCGCATGTTCTTGTCAACAAATACGCGGATCATTGCCCGCTGTACCGCCAAAGCCAGATCTTCGCGCGGGAAGGCATTGACCTCAGCCGCTCGACCCTGGCCGGATGGGTGGGGCAGTCGGCAAAGCTTCTGGAACCACTTGCCGATGCGATTGGCCGGTACGTGCGCAACGGCCAGGCCGTCTTTGCGGACGACACCCCGATCCGGATGCAGGCAAAGAAGAAATGCATCAAGGCCCGCATTTGGACCTATGTTCGCGATGAGCGGCCATGGGCGAGCGGCGATCCACCGGCGGCCTGGTATCAGTTCAGCCCAGACCGTGAAGGCAAGCACCCCGCCGATCACCTCAGTCAGTTCAAAGGCTGGATGCATGCGGATGGATACCCTGGCTTCAACAAACTTCTGGGCAGTGGGCGTGTGAGGGAGGTCGCCTGCATGGCCCATGTTCGGCGCAAGTTTGTTGACATCTTCAAGGCCAGCGGGCTCGAGATCGCCGAAGAAGCCATCAAGCGCATCGCACTGCTCTACAAGGTCGAGAAGGAGGCGCGAGGGAAGTCTCCAGACGAACGGGTTGCCCTTCGCCAGAACGACGCAAAGCCGATATTCGACGATCTGGAACTTTGGCTCGCAGCCCAATTGCACCGAGTTTCCGGCAAATCCGACCTGGCCGTTGCCATCCGCTACGCCCTTGGCCGTATGCCAAAAATGCGCGCCTATCTCGATCACGGTTACCTGGAGCTGGATAATAATTCAGCCGAAAGAGCGATGCGGCCCGTCGCCTTGGGCCGCAAGAATTACCTCTTTGTCGGCTCCGAGGGCGGCGGGCAGGCAGCTGCCATTGCCTATACCCTAATCGAGACCGCCAAGTTGAACAAGATCGACCCGCAGGTCTGGCTTACCTGGGTGCTTGGCCGCATCGCCGACCAGAAAATCACACGCCTCGACGAACTGCTGCAATGGAACTACGCTGCGCAGCAGCGTGGCACAAATTAACAACGCTCAATAGAGCGCCTTCGCTGGACGGTTACCGAAAGGGTTTGAGGGGCTATGACACTGTTTCCCACTGGCTTCGAAAGAGCAATATGTTCACTCAAGCTCACGTCACGTAATGTGTGTTGCTTTCGGTTTCAGCTTATATCTTTCTTTGAGGTCGATTCTTCGATCTCTGCAATTGAATTGAATTCGTTACTGCGGTCGCACGCAGATACGATTTCGTAGGGAGATATTATTAGTGCGTAATAATCGATGTTGTTCATGCACCACTTGCACATGTTTAAAATTTCCTCTAAATGCTCTAAAATTTCAACGTCATCACTTTTAGCTGCCTCTAAGATCGTGACACGAAGATCATTCAAAAGAGCTGAAAGTGTTTCTTCCGTGTAAAATCCTGAGGGGTCACAGTCATCAACTTCAGATAGCACAGAGAATTTTTCAAATTCTTCTTCCCGCTCTAAGTAATCTCCATTTCGCGGATGACTGCAAGCGTATAGGCGTTTTTCGTCTCCAAACCTACGATATACGGCAATTCCTTGCACGGGTGGCCTCCAAATTACAGCAAGCCCGGAAACACATTTATCAAGTTTCCACGTCTATCCGTCAAAACAGTGAGTGTACTAACTGGCTTACCCTTCTGGTCTATCCCGATTATTCTTCCGGCGTCAATTTGCCGGGCAAATTTACCTTGTTCAATCACACCAGATTCGTGCTTGACGTTGTAAACTTGCGACTGGACAACATCTCTTTGCTGAAGCAGTGATCTAAGTTCACTATCCTCAATCTGGAACTTACTCTTGGTCGGACCAGAGGTAGCGCTTTTGCCATGTCGGCCTATGGCGTAGTCCCAGCCTCGTTGTTTTCCGCCATCAAGTGTGACGATTGACAAGTTGACACGAGACTGCGCAGTGCCTGGATTTGTACTGACTTGGGTAAGCTTTTCAGGATTAATCTTTACGCTCGCGATGCCACTAGCAGAGCGCGCACCTTGAAGAACGTCGTTGAGAAACCCTTTTGCGGAAGACACCTCGAACAGACCAGAACCGTCTGAACTGACGGCGTAGTTAATGCCAGTTTCGGGATCGTAGAGCGTGTCCGAGCCATTTGACCTCTGAAGACCGAAGTGCGCTGCATCACTGTCTGTTGGAGCGCGGATGTCGGTACGACCTGCAAGCGCATTGTTAATTGCGTCGCACGGTCCGGTGTTGTGGACCCACACCTTCTGCTCGCCGATGAAGAAGGTGTGAGCATTGGCAACCGTCAGGTTGTAAGTGGTCGCAGCATAGCCTTCCTGCGTGATCGCTTTAATGCGTAGCGCGCCGGAGGTATCTGCGTCGGCCGTGCTGAGTGTATCCCCGACCGTCAGCTCTCGGACTTCCAGCCAGCCTTTGCCCTCGACATAGAACGGGTGGTCCATGGTCGTGAGGATTTCATCGGCGTAATCTCCGTCCGAACCCGCAACATCGATCCTAACAATGGGCCGATTGTCGATGACGTGGACTTCCTCGATCCGCTGGACAGACTCGGATTTGCAGACTTCCACAACGCCCGTGTTGATGATCGCAATAGACCGTATTCCGAAGACGACGAAGGCTTGAGCGCGACGATTGACGGGAAACGCTACCAGATACGCGAACACTGGTTTGAAACCGACTTTCTAAAAGTTCTCAGCAAGGCGACTGGCGAGGCAATCAGCAAGCTTAAAAACAGGTCGAAAACGAAGGCGGGCAAAAAACGGCCCTCTAAGCGCCAAGGTGGGCAATCCGACACCTGACCAGCCAAAACGCTCTAAAGCGCCTACACGAGCAAATTTAGGGCCTCTCCGGCGAAAATTTTGCGTATGGTGCGGCCCCAAAACAGGGCGGCGCGGAACCTATATGGATTTTGTATCGTTGTTTATCCGCGTGTAGCTGCACTTTGCGGCCTGATTTTATCCAATCCAATTTGGTAAGCTTAAACGTATGGACTGCTCACCTTCGTTGGTTTTTTCCGTCTTTTTCACTCAAAAATTTACATAATCTCAAGCCGTAGGCACTGTGTTTATATCAGTTAGTGTTTAATATAATAGTGTTCAGCTCTCAAAAGTAGGGGTTAAGCCTTTTGTTTTACTGAATTTTCTCAAGTGACCGCATACGGGAAACCTCCCAAGGGCATACGGGAAACCTCCCACGGAGCATACGGGAAACCTCACACGG
>NZ_JBGCEQ010000038.1:0-6937 GCF_045106495.1 Roseobacter sp. | reverse complement strand
CGTAAAGGATCACGCTCTTAGGGAAATGGTTCCCTTTGAAATCAATCGTCACGGGTAGGCGCTCGCTTTCAAACTCAAAAGCCCGGACCTAACATGTGCGAGCCAGTCCAACCAACCGAGAAAACTTTGCGACAGAACCCTTCAACTCGTGTTTGTCTGCAGATTTACCGTTGTCATCGTTACTGGTCATGGTCATTTACCTTTTGAATTTTGTTAGCTCTAATCAAAAGAGATGCCGATGCGACAGCACGTGCCCCGCTGTGACAGGTTATTTGCAACAAGTTAGACGGGTAGAACCAATTACGATTTGAAGTGAGTGACGCGAGAGCTTGTCCGTGCAGATCGATACTGGCCGATGCAGCCGAACCCGTTCAATCGCCTTGGTCAGGAAGGCTTTCGCCGCATTTGAACGAGGATATCTGCATCTTTGAAAAACTGATGCCAAGATAGCAGGCGGTAAACTCTCTTTCCTCAGGGCGTTTTCTGTAAGTCTGAGGCTACAAGATATAGGACTGAAGGCTTGGACCAAGGGCAAATGCAGTCGCTCGATCTGGGTTTGTCAGACCATTACAACGGCGTTTGCGGCAACAAGTGCCGCTATCGCCGCCTGGACCTCGGCGTAGAGTTCGGCTTCAAGTGCCTCAGCATCAATTTCGACGATCAACGCATCGCGCACAGAGGGCAGGCCTTCGGCTAACGTTGTCCAACGAGTTTTCCTTGCACCGCTTGATCGCTACTGACGATCGAACCCTTGGATCATGGACCTCGTGAGTGTGCTCAGAACAACGCTCTGCCGGTTTTGGGGCCGACGGTATTTCTAAACGACCAACAATGTCATTACCGAAGATATCGCTCTGCAATACCTCGAAAATCACATCGCCGATCCTACCGGCATCAGCCCGTAGCCGTTCAGTCGGACTGAGCCTTATGGTCTTTCCAGACGCAGCTCCCCAAAAGAGATACCGCTGTCCCATTGTCATCAAACAATGGCAACAACACTCTTTGGTATTGGACCGGCTCCTCGCCATAGTCGGTTGTTATGATATCCCAGTAATGCGGTTCACCACGCGCGAGTTGCTGGGGGAAGACGCGCGCCACGCGATTTAAGGTTCGCTCGTTCATGACTTCGGAATACGCTGTTCCAACAAGTTTTCGCCCGTTTCTTTTTCCCACTTCAGATCCGACCGCAATGAATCGAAAGTCGACGTCATGCTGGGTCGCATCTGTACGTTCAACCCAAAACAATCCCGGGTGCTCTCTTGCGACCTTCTCAAACGGAAAGTCAGCTTTCGTTGGGGGACGTGACACTCGGATCGCTTGCCACGCATTGTACAAGGCAACAAGCACGTCAGGTGCATCGTCAGGAAGTTTTTGCATGAGGTCTCCGCAGGCATGTTTGGCGATAGGCTATTACCTCCCAGTATTGGTTGTCTTCGCAAGAGCGCGCCCTATGATTGGGTGTACTTTCGACGCCAAAGGTTTAACACTTGACGACGGACCTCCAAACCACCAGTAGAAACGCGCCATCAGAGGCATATCTGGTTGTGGCAACCGCAGGGAAAGATCTGGGTCGCTTTTGTGCGACCTATGGTGTGGAACTGGAGCCCTTGGCGCAAGCGCTCCAGCTGGATGCCCAATCCTTTTCTGACTTCGATGCCCGCATGAGTTTGGATGCGTTTGCGCGTCTGATGGAGGCACTGTCTGTTGTAACAGGGGATGATCTGTTTGGGCTCAAATACGGGCTCTTTTATGGCCTTGGTGGTACGGGGCCTGTTGGTCTGGGAATGAGCGCAGCGCCGACTTTTCGGGAGATGTTCCGTTTTTTTTCGATGTACGCGACGCTGATTGTCGACATGGACGTTTTCGAAACAACAATCGAAGACGACAGGTTTACGGTCGAATGGACACACTCCCCGCTTATTGTTCGACGGGATCAGTTTGTTGATTACTCGCTTGCCGGGGTGTTGCGGGTTTTTCAGCAGCTCGCTGCCGGCAACTTGAGAATGCTGGAAGCACAGCTGGAAAGGCGCGCACCATTTGATAAGTCATTGTATAAAAAAAGCTTTGGTCTGGATTTCACATTTGAAGCGAGCTTAAACCAGTTCGCGATTTCGCGAGAAGCTCTGCAAGGCGTCAACCCGAACGGTAATCCAATCATGTTCGATTTTCTGCAGCAGCAATGCGCAGATATGATAAAGCAGCAACGCCGCAAGAAGGATATCGCCACTCAACTGAAGGAAGACTTCATAAGGAACATGTCATCAGGTCAATGCAGCATTTCCGCTGTGGCGAGCCGGCAAGGCATGAGTGAAAGAACACTGCAGCGCAGACTGATTGAGCATGGCACTGGTTTTGCGCAGCTGTTCGAAGAAACCAGGAATGAGCTTTCCATGCAGATGCTCACACAGACTGATCTGCCACTGGCAGAAGTCAGCTTCAGGTTGGGCTATTCAAGCCAGAGTGCCTACACAAGATCGGTCAGGCGCCAACATGGTGTTTCGCCGGGCATGATACGTCGCAAACAAACGCTGGCACCTTAGACCTTTGGTGGGGATGTCCGGTTCCGATGCTCATGGCGCCGAAAGGATAAGACTGCGCGCCTCCGGTCAATGACCTCACCTCCCCCACGAAGTATTCATCGGTCACTAGCGAATGTTAGCGCAACCGTATTGGTCTCGAATTCTTTGCGAAAGTACTGAAGGCTGATTGTAACTTGGGGGGTCGCCTGTTGAAATGCGGGACTTTGGAAAAGTGAAACACACAACGAATGATGAATTGCGACTGCTTGCCGTAAATTTCTCGGATGACCACCGGGAAGAGATCGAAGGCGGACTTATTCGGTCTGGTCAATGGTGCGTTTCATATATAGATTCCAACGTCGAAGCCGTTTCAGCGTGTCGCTCCGGGCAATACGACGTGATCTTTTACAAAGTTGACCCATTCTGCGCTGAGGGCATTTCATCAGTTGCCGACATACGAAGCGGTATGGGTCCATCAGCAAATGCGCCAATCATCACATTTTCCAATTTCAATCCAGCTGGCTTTCATCATCTGGCTGCGCAAGCGGGTTCCGACATACATGTAAAATTGCCTATGCAAGCCGATGAAGTGCTGAACTATATCATGGATGCCGATGAAAAACGTGGGCGGCTTGCCAAGTTCAGCCCGGATCGCCTGTCGTTAACCTGACTTCCTGGTGTTGCTGTGCTGGTTTTAAAACCTTCAGAACATACTCTCTGAACACGTAACGCACACCCTAAATCAGAGACTAATCCTTCAAGGATTAAAGCCCAAGCGGTCATCTTTTGTTTACCAATCTTGAGGTATCCGATTGACTTGCTTAGCGACCCTTCAGCGGAAAAACTCAAATGCGACTGCTTCTGATCGAAGACGACCCATCCCTTTCACGCAGTATCGAGTTGATGCTGACCGAAACCAACATGAATGTTTATGCTACAGATCTTGGTGAGGAAGGAATTGATCTCGCCAAATTGTATGACTACGATCTGGTCCTGCTCGACCTGAGCCTTCCGGACATGAGTGGATATGACGTTTTGCGCCAGTTGCGCCGCGCAAAGATCGACACGCCAATCTTGATCCTATCGGGCGCGGATGACACACAAAACAAGCTCACCGGGTTCGAAGCTGGCGCGGATGATTATATGACCAAACCTTTCCACCGGGACGAGCTGATTGCACGCATCAACGCCATTGTTCGCCGGTCAAAGGGCCATGCACAATCCATTATCCGAACGGGACAAATTGAGGTTAATCTTGATACTAAAACTGTCGAGGTAGCGGGAAATAGGGTGCCGCTGACTGGCACAGAATATCGAGTACTTGAGCTGCTTTCATTGCGAAAGGGCTCGACCATTACCAAAGAAATGTTCCTGAACCATCTATATGGTGGAATAGACGAACCCGAGCTCAAGATCATCGACGTCTTCATCTGTAAAATACGCAAAAAGCTGTCGGTTGCCACGTCTGGCGAGAACAACATTGAGACAGTCTGGGGCCGAGGCTATGTTTTGCGTGAGCCACAGCCATCGACAGTTGCGGAAGACGTCAGGCAAGCGGTAGCATAAGATCTTACTCGTATAGAATGGGACACACCATTCACATGTCAGAAGATGCAAACCTCGAGGCTGGAGGGCACGGCTTGATTGCCAGGCCATGAACTCCCGCCTTCGTGGTCCGCGCAGCGGATAGCGATTTGAGCTAGGATGATGCAAGTCCACACAGCGGTATCGGAAACAACCTGCCGGTGCCGCTGAAGAACGGCCCAAACTTTCGGCCTGCATCGCAGCCCAATCCGCCGGAAGATATTGAACCAAGTGGCGCAACAAAAGTCATTGCACAGTAGCTTTTGTGCTCAATAGCAATTGCCTAACCAATACATACATCGTCAGCGGTGTTTTGCCAAAACAATTCACAAGCTTGGCATATTTGTGTTAATGACCATTTACTTAGCCAATGGTTAAACAATTTGCCTACTTCGTTAAAAAACTGTGTTTCACGTTTCTCAGAGACAGACTGCAAGCTTTTTGTACCAAGTGAGCGCATGTCGTAAAAGGGGGGTTGGCTATGCTGGCTGTTGAAGACGTAACACAAGATTTGGCTGGTGGAAGGCTCGAGCTTACAGCAAGACTTTTCAATGAAGCCGCAAAATCATGCCCAACCATCGTTTGGAAGCCGTCTGAATTCGATTTGATTCACCCGACTATTCAAGCTTTTTCCAGTTTGGTTCGAACGGTTGGCGTTAGTTCTAAAGCGGTTCGGATAAAGCAATTTGATGCACTGGATTTGGAGAGTTTCAAACCCTGGATGATGAGACTGCGCGTTGTAGAAAGTGGCAATGATTTTGAGTACATGCACTACGGCGAATTCATTGCTGAAGCATACGGAAGAGACCTGACCGGGCATCGGACATCCTGCTTCACAGGATACATTCAAATTTTCTTTCAGTCGGTCTATGCTGCGGTGATCAAACGGAAGGAATGGGTTCTAAGCTGTCATGAACCGCCATCCGAAGTTTTTGTACACACTTGGCGCAGGCTCGTTATTCCATTGGAGAACGATAAGGGCGAGATAACCGAACTAGCGGTGATCAACGTGCCAGACAATGAATTTCGAGCCGGCTTCGAGGCTCTATCGGAGCCCATTCTTGTACTCAACGATCGCGGAACAATAGTTTTTGCAAACAAATCTGCTCAACAATTGTTTGGTGAAAGGCGCTTTTCCAGTGAAACAGTGTCCGTTTCAGAATACTGTGGGCTGGATTATGAACTACCCAAATTGGAAAAGGATCCAGGCGTTCAACACAAAACCTACTTCCAGGAACGGGTTTCAAACATTAAGCAGTTGATCGTTCATTTTGAAATGACGTCGAACGTGGCCTACTATAGAGGCAAGTTCTTCTTTGTGGTTTCTATCAAACCAAGCTGAATGAGGGGGTACCCACCGGCACTCAGCCGGAGCAGGACCCAAATTGTACACAAGTAAGATTGTTTTTCCCGAGCGTCAAAAATTAACAAAACGTTAACAACATATCTCTATCCTCGCTCCATGGAATTGGTTCCGGGGCTAATCTGTTGTGCAGATCAATAGCTGCTTCAGAACGCTTTCGCGTCCAAAAGCAGGTGGTCAGTGGTGTCGGTAGATGACGAAAGCACGGCTAAAAAAAAGCCATCGGGTTCAGCCGCCACAGGGCCGGATTTTAGCTCGACTGATGCGATCTGATACCGCCAAAGTTGCGCGCCTGTGCAATAACTCTATTTATCTCGTCAAATGTCAGACGCGCAGATTCTGAATGAGACCCGGCCTCGCGCTGTTCTCGGACAGCCTTGTCGGCGGCATCATAGAGATCGCGGATAATTTGCGCTTTTGCAATGCTGTATAGTTCAGCGGTGGGTTTTTTTATTGGCGTCATTTTTTGCTCCAGCACATCTACTACTTCATTAAGTTCGGAGTGATGAGGGGATAAACATGCGGGTTTTCCCCGTAAGTTCTTTAGGATCAGGACACCTGAAGCTCCAAATGCGACACAACTTGCCCTGTTTGCGCCAAGGTGAGAGAGGAGATCGAGAAACAGACCATCCAAAACCGCCGCCTGAAGAACCGATCCTCTGCCGCCTAAACTCAAGCAGAAACAGAACCAGAGTCGCCACTACGAAAACAACGCGGATCTCCGAAACACTTTGACGACAGACATTAAATACACTTTCGACGCCAAAGGCCCAGCATAAGCGTCCAGCATCATCTTGGTGTATTCAAGGGTGCTGAACGTGTGCTCCCCCAAACCAGGCCAAGCAAATGGTAACTTTCTCCAAGCCATCGACTGTTCCACTTCAATTCCAAGAAGCTCGGCCACAGCCAATGCCTGAATGGGATCTTTAGTTTCTGGCCACAGATCCTCATCAAACGTAATCCACACATCGTTGTTGTCTTCGTCGACGTCGATATCTGCAAACAATGCGCCCAAGCGTTCGCTGGCGTTTGCCGCATCTTCAACCAATGCGCAGCGGATCAGCAAAGTTATGTTCTCTTCGTCAAGCCTCAGCTGAAGCCTTGTATCTACAATATCGATTGTCGGATCAGTACTTCGCCCGCTGTCCGGGGTGTGTATTGGCATGGGTTGAGCATCTCCGTCACCTAACCAAAAGGCGCTTTCAAAGATATCAAGCGGAGACGCTTTGCATTTTGGGCAATGCCAGAGGTTATCGGCGATCTGGCGACCGGTGATCGCAGAGTTGCAGTGTAAGCAGAACCAACTGTCAGAGTCCGAACCGAACAAGGGGGGTTCTGTCGCAAAGTTCAGCGTTGGACGGAATGCAACGGTTCGTTGAGCGCAGTTATCCAGCGAGTGCCGCAAATTGCTGAAATGCGGATTGGCCTGAGTTGTCGAATTGCTGTTTGCGGATCATGTGTGCGACTTCGA
>NZ_JBGCEQ010000037.1:0-5171 GCF_045106495.1 Roseobacter sp. | reverse complement strand
CATCAATGCCGCCCTTGCAGGGGAGCTTTCCCCCGACGAACTGAGCGCTGAAGAGCAAGAAGTCTGGTTTGCGCAGTTTGGTGAAGATATGACCGCGCCGTCTGATCAAGAAGAGGCCTTCTTTGCGCAGCGTCGTCAGCTGGGCCGTGGTGTTGGGCTGAATGACAAAGGCGAGTTGGTCTACCCTGAGGCCGCAGCCTGAGCGTGGCCCCTGTCCCGCGTCCAATACTCGTGATGCTGGCAGGTCCGAACGGATCAGGCAAATCCACGCTTTACGAGACGCGGATCGCGCCAAAATTTGCCGTGCCCTTTATCAACGCCGACGTCATCCAGCGTTATGAGCTCAAAGACGGTGATGTCAATGCAGCGTACGAGGCGGCACAAATCGCCACCGAGCGCCGCACGTCCTTGATGGCGGATCGTAAAAGCTTTGCCACGGAAACCGTGTTCTCTCATCCTTCTAAGCTTGACCTTATTACCCAAGCCAAAGCCCTAGGGTATCGCGTTATGACGTTTCATATCTCGGTAGAGCATCCCGACCTATCCGTCGCTCGCGTCGGTGAAAGGGTCACTGAGGGTGGTCATCCCGTACCTGAAGAGAAAATCAGAAACCGATATGATCGCTCCGGCCCCCTGATCCGCCAAGCGATTCTGAGCAGTGACATCGGTCATGTCTTTGACAACTCCCAGTTGAACCAGCCCCCGGTGCGGGCGTTGTCATTCACAAACGGAACCCTCGCCTTTGCCTTGCCGCAGCTTCCCAATTGGGTGCTCGATCTCTACGGGGACGATTTAGTTCTGTAGGTAGCGCTGTTTATGACAGGCCCATCAGCCACAGTTGGCTGGCCGTCAACAATCGCTATTGGTAGTGCGGAGCGAAATTCATGAATTACGCACCAGCAAACTAAACATCAAAAGGGTATTTCCCAGTCATCATCTGCGGCGACTGAATGGTCGTCGTCCTGTGTTTCTACGCCTTCCGCAGCTTCCACGATGAACCGCGCCCTTTGATATAGTTCATCAAAAGTTAGAATTTCTGGCTGGCGAAGATTGCGCCTGTAATCCTCGAACGAGCGGTACCGTGCTTCATTCACTCCATGTCTGGACTCAAACTCTGACAGGTTGCCAATGACCAAGAACGAACGCGGTTGAACCGTCGTCAACGCCTCCCCAGTGGGATTTCCATTGTCGTCCGTAAATCGGTGATGAACATCCAATTCATCCAATGCAGCGCGCACATTCTCTTGCGTCTGCGCGACTGCACCCGACAGTTCGGCAGTGGGTGCCCATGTGCCAGATCGGTACTGACTCTCTTTGAGCAACCCTTCTGTATGCTTTTTGATCTCCACAAGACAGAGTGCGCTTATTGCTGCACGGGTCTTCATTACTGCGTCTGGTCTTTTGCCATTGTTAATTAGGCTTGCGCCACGGATGGTGGCTTGTAGATTTTCATCGTTTAACCCAGTGGTGAATACGTAGGACAATCCGTAGCCAAATATCCATTGATTGCGTTCGAAGAATTTTTGCCAGTCGTCCTCAGAAAGGTCTCTTTGATCCAGCATTGCGCGGAACTCGTCCAATTGCTGGCGGCGATATGCGAGAGCAATAACATCCTGTGTCGTGATTTTGCTGCGAGCGAACTCCACAACCAAATCGGGATGATCTTCAAGAACTTTTCGAGCATCGGTGTCAGGAAGGTGAACGAGTTTCAAATCATCAAATTCGCGATTGAACTTCTGTTCATCAGGTATTTCTAGCTTCTCAATAACCTGTAAAAACTCAATTAATTCTGGAACTTCACGACCGTAGATCACAAACTGTTCCCCCATTGGGGTGCCTTTGTTTGCGTTCCACTGTTGAAACCAAAGATGACTTATCCCTCGACCATCCTCAATGAACTTTACCTTAGTTTGACGTGTTCCATTCGCTGAACTCCGTATCACATACTCATCGTTTTCCTTGATCACTTCAGGAACCTCGTTGCTCGAAAATACGCGGTTTCCATAGCGCCAAAGCTTTTTGCTCCATGGCAAAGGAAACCTCTTCGAAATGTAGTATCGAGACGGCCTGCGATCTTTCGCAAATTTGTATTCCTTGAAAAGATCGATGCTCACCTCCTATAGTCTTGTAGAGCTGAGATTAGCCTATGTTGCGCCGTTCACAAGTTGTTCGGAGTACTGCGAAAGCAAATGGATCCGCGCATAAGCCCCATCATTTTATGCAAAAGACGGCTCACTCCCGCCTTACGCTGAATTCCACCCCTTCGTGCCGCTTGAGATGGGCAACCATCGCCAACAGATTGTCGGCACGTGGGTTGCCGCTTTCGCTGAGCATGCGCATTAGGCTCTTGGGGTTTTTCTCCATCTCGGCGGCCAGTGCATCAAAACCAACCGTTGCGTTCACGTAGTCACGCAACAGGGTCTTTCCCAAGTTCAGCTCGTCATTCAGCAATGCGTCCAAGGCTTCCTGAAAGAGACCCATGCGGAACTCTGGATCACGCTCGGCGCGTGCCTTGATTGTATCTTTAAAATCGCGTGTCAGTGGCATGCTCAGCCCCCTTTCTTTCGTTGTTTGTATTCGTCCCAAAGTGCCTTGGCGGCATCAATGTCTTTGCTCTGGCGTTTCTTCGATCCGCCGCAAAGCAATATGACCAGTTCATCGCCATCACGGCCAAAGTAGATGCGATATGCGGGTCCGAATGGTATGCGCCGCTCAGATACCCCCTGCCCCACGGATTTCACGTCACCAAAATTGCCGTGTTCCATGCGGGCAAGTGCTGTCGTCACCTTCACCGCAGCGGCGGCATCAAGACCATCAAACCAATCATTGAACGGGCATTTTCCATCTGCTGTTTCATAAACGCGAAGAGTAACCATACAAATATATAGTAACTCATACGTTACCAGTTGTCAAATACTTCTAACCCCTGTGCCTACCCCAATCATTGGGTAGTAAGTCCGCCCTGCCCTGTCCGGCACGGCGCATCAAAAAACGTCTCTTTGACGTAAAATACGCCTGACATCACGATGCACGAGAGAGCAATCAAAAATAGGTCATTCTTGGTCATGCCTTCATGATACTCAGCTCCCCTGCCCCACGCGCAAGAAAAACCGCAATCATACGCTGTTAGCTTGGGGGTAAGTGCCTGTTCTTCGGAGCCGCTTTCGCTGATACCGTGTGGGAAACATCCGAGGTTCTACGTCAAGGATTTATCAGCTTTGCTGGCGCGTAGCGTCCTTGATGTAGGTTTTTGGGTGGTTCAGGCATCTTTCAGCGAGACGTATCCGAGGGCTTGGCACGCCCCGTTTGTTCTTTGGTGAGCAGGAGCGTTTCCCTGCCCTTTTCGAAATCCTGCGTCTATAATGACCGTCATGGACATTGACGACGTGATATTGGCATTTTTTGACATCAGCCTTCCATGCATGATGTTGTTTGTTGCCGTCATATTTGCCCTATCTCCAAGTGTTTCCTTGGTGATGACAGTGGCGCAGTCTGGAATGGGGCTCCTGTGTCTGTATTGGGCCATTGGCGATCTTCTGAACACGCTGCGGTTTAACGCCGAAGAGAGAGAAAACACCACATCCTCACCACAAAAATGGGACTGTTGCATTAACCTGCTTTGTCGTTGATTTTTGTGCTTTTGAGGTTCGCCATGCCGCGCAAATTCCCGTTCAAACATCACCGCTTTCCGAAAGATGTCATTCTGTGCGCGGTGCGTTGGTATCTGAGGTATCCGTTGTCCTATCAGGATGTCGCCGACCTGCTAGCCGAACGCGATGTCGCGGTTGACCGCTCCACGGTGTATCGGTGGGTGCAGAAGTTCGGCCCGGAACTGACCAAGCGCACGGAAAAGCATCTCCGGCGGGCCAGCTGTCACTTAGCACTTAAATGGGTTCTTCCTCACTTTGTGTGACGGGTAGCCGGTTGATGCCTTGCCTGCTACCTTCCTGCATGCGCGTTTTATCAAAATTGTCCCCCGGCCCAGGGGCAAAAGTTCTGGGTATGAGGCAGGACGCAAATGGTAGTTATGTCGTCTCTGCGGTTGCTCCCGAGAACGGCATCTGTCCGCATTGCGGATCGCCAAGCCGCCATCGGCATGGACGTTACAGCCGTCGTTTGAAGGACTTGCCGGTCCAGGGAAAGCTCGTCACGGTCGAGATCTTGCTGAGCCGTTGGAAGTGCAGATCCCTGAATTGTAGTCGAAAAACGTTCGCTGACAGAGTACCGAGGGTTGCGCAGCCCTATGCAAGAAGTACCTCAAGACTGTCGGAGATAATCGAGTTGATCGGCCATAGTATGGGTGGTCGTCCCGGTGAGTATGTACTGCACAGACTTGGTATACAGGTCAGCGACGACACGATCCTCCGGCATTTGAAGCGAAATTCTGCCAATCCCGCACCGAGGGCTGATATCCGTGTGGTTGGTATCGATGATTGGAGTTGGCGCCGTTCGTCGCGATATGGGACGATTATGGTCGATCTCGAACGTCACGAGGTCGTTGATGTTCTGAACGACCGCAAGGCCGAGACCGCTGCTAAGTGGTTGAAGAACCGGCCGTCTCTCGAAGTCGTCAGTCGTGATCGCTGCGGCTTGTACGCGCAAGCTGCGCGCGAAGGCGCACCTCAGGCGAAGGAGGTCGCCGATCGGTTTCATCTGGTTCAAAATCTTCGAGCAGCGATCAAAGAGCAGATGAGCTTATTGGGGCAAGGAAATATCCGGCCTATCCTCTCCAAGGAAGCGTTGGCATGCAACGCGGTCCAACATCGCCGTGCCCGATTGGTGCATCGGGCGTCGCGCCAGGAAACGGTCGAGATGCTTCATGCTCTGCGCCAGCAGGGCCATTCTTTCAGCGAAATCGCCCGGCAAACCGGCTATGAGAGGCGCAGCATCGCGAAGTGGCTCAAGTTCAGTAATGCTCAAGATAGACAGCGTGCGCCGCTAACACCATCGTCGCCAAGGTACTTTGAAGCGTTTCTCGCTGATTGCTGGAGGGACGGCAACCGGCTTGGGCGTCATCTGTTTCACGACGTCAAGAACCGCGGATATACCGGAAGTCGTTCGCATCTTGAACGCTTCCTGGGTGTGTGGCGTGCCGCAGAAAAGATGGGCCCTGACCATCCCCATCCGGAAGACGTCGTTCCCCAGCCTGTCAGAGATCCCACAAATGGCCA
>NZ_JBGCEQ010000036.1:0-42584 GCF_045106495.1 Roseobacter sp. | reverse complement strand
AAGATCGTCGATTGGTACATGGACGGCAAGATCGAGATCGACCCGATGATCACCCACAAACTGACGCTGGACGAGATCAACCACGGCTTCGACCTGATGCACCAGGGAAAGTCCATCCGCGCCGTCGTGGAGTTTTGAGGGCTATGGAGCTGGTCTCGGAAAACAGAAGCTTTGGTGGTCGCCAGAAAGTTTTCAAGCACCCTTCTAATACCTGCGGATGCGAAATGACTTTTGCGGCTTACTTGCCACCGCAGGCGGAAACAGCGCCAGTTCCAGTCTTATGGTATCTCAGCGGGCTGACCTGCACTCATGAAAACGCCATGACCAAGGGTGGATTTCAGGAACATGCATCCGAGCATGGACTGGCAGTCATCTTCCCCGATACGTCGCCACGAGGTGCGGGTGTAAAAGACGATGACGCCTACGATCTGGGGCAAGGTGCCGGTTTCTATCTGAATGCCACGCGCAATCCTTGGAAAACCAACTACAGGATGTATGATTACATCGTTAGCGAATTGCGTTCGATCGTGATTGATAATCTGCCGGTGCAGGACAAACATGGCATTACTGGACATTCGATGGGTGGGCATGGTGCGATTACAATCGCAATCCGGAACGCAGGCCTCTTTGATTCATTGTCGGCTTTCGCGCCAATTTCCAACCCGACCCAATCCGATTGGGGACGCAAACAACTGAGTGCTTATCTGGGTGATGATGAAAGCAGTTGGGCGGAACATGACGCGACGCTTTTGCTGCAGGAACACGGCTGGAAGGGCGACTTGCTGGTAGATCAGGGCGCCGGAGATCAGTTTCTGGACTTGCTGAAGCCCGAAGCTCTTGCAGATGCGATGGCGCGTCGCCGCCAGCCTGGTCAGGTGAGGATACAGGAAGGATACGACCATTCGTACTTCTTCGTGAACAGTTTTGCCCGCGATCACGTGAAATGGCACGCGGCGCGTTTGCATTGATATGAAAATACAAGATCACAGCATGGAAGGCTCCAAATGCTAAAGACGTTTTTAAGTGTAACCTGTTTTGCGTTGGTCCCCGTTTTCGCTTTCGCGGATAGCCACGTTACTGGGGATGCAGAGGCCGGCGAGAAAGTGTTTCGCAAGTGCAAGGCCTGCCACGCCGTAGGTGAGGGCGCAGAAAACAAAGTTGGACCTGCTTTGAATGGTGTCGTGGGTCGTGCCATCGCTTCGGGCGAAGGCTTCGGCTATTCTGATGTCTTGGTGGGGTTGGGGGGCGAAGGGAAAACCTGGACGCCTGAAGAGCTTGACGCCTTTTTGGAAAAGCCGCGGAACTACGCGAAGGGCACCAAGATGTCTTTTGCAGGTCTGCGTAAAGAAGACGACCGCAAAAACGTAATCGCATATCTTGCGTCCTTCTCAGGGGAAGGTTCGTAAGAGCAAAGATTTTCTATGCGGCTGACAGGAGAGACCAGCCGCGCAGAAAAGATCTGATGCCAAGCCCAGAACCGGGCGAGGGTGTCATTTTCGCGGCAATCCTGCCGCATACTAGGGAGGTACTTTGATGAAAAAGCTAACGCTTTTGACGTCCGGAATCGCTCTTTGCGCTGCCAGTATGGCCTATGCAAATGACGATCTCGTGGCACAAATGGACAACGCAAGCCAATGGGCAATCCAAACTGGCGACTACAAAAACCAGCGTTATTCTGAACTCGATACGATCAACGCGGAAAACGTTGGTGATCTTCAGGTGGCCTGGACATTCTCGACCGGAGTTCTTCGCGGGCATGAGGGTTCGCCGCTGGTAATCGGTGACATGATGTATGTACATACACCGTTCCCGAACATCGTTTACGCGCTTGATCTTGCCAATGAGGGTAAGATTGTTTGGAAATACGAACCCAAGCAGGATCCGGATGTCATTCCGGTCATGTGCTGTGACACTGTTAACCGCGGTGTCGCCTATGCGGAAGGCAAGATATTCCTGCATCAGGCGGATACCAAGGTTGTCGCACTGGACGCTGCAACAGGTGACGTGGTCTGGGAAGCCCAGAACGGCGATGCCGCGATTGGCGAAACCAACACTGCAACCGTTCTGCCAGTCAAAGATAAGATCATCGTTGGCATATCTGGTGGTGAGTTTGGCGTGCGTGGCCACACAACGGCTTACGACATCAACACCGGCGAGCAAGTCTGGCGCGCTTATTCCATGGGACCGGACTCCGACATCCTCGTAGATCCGGAAAATACAACGCATCTGGGCAAACCTGTTGGTGTTGATTCAGGTACGAATACCTGGGAAGGCGATCAGTGGATGATCGGCGGCGGTACCACATGGGGTTGGTATTCGGCAGATCTTGACGAGAACCTGTTCTACTATGGCACCGGTAACCCATCGACCTGGAACCCGGCGCAGCGACCTGGCGACAACCGTTGGTCCATGACCGTGATGGCACGGGACATTGATACCGGTGTAGCCAAATGGTTCTACCAGATGACCCCACATGACGAGTGGGATTACGATGGTGTCAACGAAATGATCCTGTCAGAACAGGAAATTGACGGTGCAGAGCGCAAACTTCTGACGCACTTTGACCGCAATGGCTTGGCCTACACCATGGACCGCGTTTCGGGTGAGCTGCTGGTCGCTGAAAAGTTCGACCCAGTTGTGAACTGGACAACCGGTGTGGATATGGATCCGGACAGCGAAACCTATGGGCGTCCGGAAGTTGTGGCTCAATACTCCACCGAGCAGAACGGGGAAGACGTGAACTCCACCGGTATTTGTCCGGCGGCTTTGGGCACCAAGGACCAACAGCCAGCAGCCTACTCGCCGAAAACGGAAATGTTCTATGTGCCGACGAACCATGTTTGCATGGATTATGAGCCCTTCCGTGTGTCATATACTGCTGGTCAACCCTACGTCGGAGCGACGCTGGCCATGTATCCGGCACCTGAAAGCCATGGTGGCATGGGTAACTTCATTGCGTGGGACAACATCGCTGGTGAGATCAAGTGGTCCATTCCTGAGAAGTTCTCTGTCTGGTCCGGTGCTCTCGCCACAGCAGGCGATATCGTCTTCTACGGCACACTGGAAGGCCACTTGAAAGCCGTGCACGCTGATACCGGAGAGGAGCTTTACAGCTTCAAAACGCCCTCTGGCATTATCGGTAACGTCATGACCTACGAATCCGACGGCAAACAGTATGTCGGCATTCTTTCGGGTGTTGGCGGCTGGGCTGGCATCGGTCTTGCGGCTGGTCTGACCAATCCCAACGACGGTTTGGGCGCTGTTGGCGGTTATGCCGCACTCAGCGACTACACCGCGCTCGGGGGTCAACTGACAGTCTTCGCACTGCCAAACTGATCACCTATGTGGTGACTTAAAATGCTGGCGCGACTTTTCGGTCGTGCCAGCAATGTGACACAGGGAGTGAACATGAAAATAGCAGCACGTCTTTTCGCTGTCGGCTTGATCGTCGTGTTTCCGATCGCCGCATCAGCCGACAACGTAACGGTCGCCTATTCGGAGGACGGTCGTTACTTTACAGAAGATGATATACCAACTTTCAACGTCGCCGAAGATGGCACGGTTGATTGGTTGACGTTCTCCGGCTTTCGCCGGTACCACGCCGAATGCCACGTCTGCCATGGACCCGAAGGCGAAGGATCAACATACGCACCCGCATTGAAAACATCAGCCATAGACATGGATTACTATGATTTTGTGGATGTGGTGACCAATGGCCGCAAAAAGGTAGACGCATCGCATAACTCGGTCATGCCTGCCTTTGGCAGCAACCCGAACGTCATGTGCTATCTGGACGATATCTACGTCTACATGAAAGCCCGTGGCACCGAAATTGTCCCACGCGGACGCCCTGCCAAGAAGGAAGCCAAATCAGACATAATCCGTGAGGATGAAGATGCCTGCATGGGCTAATAGAATTTGTGCCCTGCTGTTACCCCTAGTGTTAGGGGTCTCCCTCGCGGGATCCGCAGGTGCACAGACATCAGACCTGGTCTCGAACAGTGCTTTGCGTGTTTGTGCGGATCCCGCGAATTTTCCAATGTCCTCCCGCGACGAAACCGGGTTTGAGAACAAGCTCGCCGAACTGGTTGGATCAAAGTTAGAACTGCCTGTGCAATATACTTGGTACCCTATGGCGACCGGTTTTGTGCGCAATACGCTGAATGCCAAGCAATGCGATGTAATCATGGGTTACGCGCAAGGGCATGAGCTGGTGTTGAACACCAACCATTACTTTACATCGGTCTATACTTTGATCGTATCAAATGACGGCGATTTGGCAGATGTAGAATCGCTTTCGGACCCGGACTTGAAGGGCCGTAAAATTGGTATCATCGCCGGAACACCACCCTCCGCGCATCTTGCGCGCAACGGGCTGATCGGCAAGGCAAAGGCTTACAACCTAGTGGTGGACCGACGTCATGAAAGCCCCGCTGTCGACATGCTCAATGATCTCTCTTCAGGCGAGATCGATGCCGCAATCCTTTGGGGGCCTCTGGGTGGACCTTTGGTGAAAACGGATTTTTCAGATCTCAAGGTCATTCCGTTGATCAAGGAAGAATTGCCACCTAGATTGTTTTACCGCATCACAATGGGCGTGCGTCAAGGCGAGAAGGTTTGGCAACGCAAGCTCAATTCTTTGATCCGGCGAAATCAGGATGAGATCAACGCGCTTCTGGACGACGTTGGTGTTCCGCTGGTGACCGACCTTGGGACCGAAGTCATGGACATTTCCAATTGACCAAAGCTCTGCTAGCGGCGGCGCTTTGCGTTCTCCACACGGCTGGCTGGGCGCAAACTGTTCCCGAACCAGATGACTATCGGATGGACCACTATCGAAACCCGGTACCGGCGACGCTCCAGGGCGCGACGGTGATTGGCGCCGAACAAGCACATGCAATTTGGTCGGACGGCGAGGCTGCGTTTATCGATGTGCTTCCGCAACCGCCCAAGCCTGCGAATTTACCCAAAGGTACAATCTGGCGTGACAAACCGCGCAACTCCATACCGGGTGCAATCTGGTTGCCCAATGTAGGATATGGCGCCATTGCCGATGTGACGGCTGATTATTTCCGCGCTGGACTTGAAAAGATAACGCGCAGTGATCAAACCCATGCAGTCGTGATCTTTTGCCTGGAAGATTGCTGGATGAGTTGGAACGCAGCCAAACGCGCCGTTGAGTGGGGGTACACGTCTGTCTATTGGATGCCTGAGGGCACAGATGGTTGGCAGCTCTGGGACTATCCATTGGAACGGATTGAACCAGAAGAGGGCCAGCCTCAGACCCAGTAAACGGTTGTATCAGAACCCAGGTAGATCTTTATGTGCGTGGCTGATCGTCCCGTCTGTGTCGGTCATTGTGACATCTACCGATTGCGTGCTTTGCGGCACGGCTAAACCCAGACGCGGGTTTTCCGATAGCGAGATCGAGCCGGTCACATCAACGTACCCAGCGCCATCTAGATCAATCTCAACGTTCTCGACATAGCGCATGGGAATGAAAAGCAGCGATATCTGATCCATTTGCATACCGGAGTGGGACGGATGCGAGATATCCACATCCATCTTACTCAACCGCGATGCAAGATTGGCTATTTTTCCGGAGTTTGTGCCCGGCACAGCACCCAGAACATCGATGTTCATGCGCCCGAGCGTGGCCAGCGCAAGCTCTGGGTCTGTTCCGGGCGGCGCTGCGCAGGCTCCGGTGCCCGAGGTTTTCACAAATGTCTCTGACACGAACACCCTGCCATCTGACGTTTCTGCAATCACATGCAACGGGGTCGGGCCGTCGACCCGCATCGTGATGTCAAAGTAGAAACCCGGTTGCGGCTGCTCAAGCTCGAAGACCGCAGAAACCGGCATTGGATTTTCGTCCAGGACGACGGTAACCTTTGCAATCTGCGCGCCGTCTGGGGCTTTGATCTGCGCCGCAAGATCCGTGCGCGCATCATCAGGTGTGCGGTAAGGCGCATCAATGGCAATGACACCGTCACCGTTCAACAGGGTCCGATCCCCGAAAAGCTGTGCTTTCACCGAATCCCAGGCTTCGGTGCTGGACATTGCTGGCAGAGCGGTAATCAGAAGTAATGACGCCGATAGTGCTAGGTGCTTCACACAAGATCTCCCGATAGCTGGACCCCGACACGACGTGGGACCTTATTGGTTCCTGCAAACTGTATCACGAAAATTGTCCTCCGGTCGAAATTCGATGCGAAAAGGCGCATCGGTCCCTCGGTCCGGATAAACGATCACAACTCACTTGGTGCGAATTCCTGCTATTCACGCAAGAATTTCAATGTAGTTTGTTCTCGGTTATGTCCTCGCATCGCTGCGAGAAGGCAATTCTGGTCAGTTGCATAACGCCATTCTTAAAAAATAAGAATCGTGCTTCAACGTGCCGCTGCTAGGCTTGGACAAACAACCCGGCCAAAAGTATCGGTTTACGCCGCACTGGTTTCGGCAGGTAAGTGGGAGGCTCGGCACCAAAGCCGAGCGAGGGAGGATTAGGTGACAAGATTATGCGCGTCGCTGCTGGCGGCGGTTACTTTCTTTGCATCCACAGGTGCTGCTTTCGCGATCGAGGTGAAAGCAGCTGTCTTGCGCGTTGATTATCCAACGCTGCTGCCGATTAGCAGATATGATCTTCCCCCAGACGATCTGGGGTTTGCAGGTGCTGCCTTGGCAGATGAGGACAACGGCACCACAGGTGGTTTCTTGGGCCACACTTATGAAACAGTGACCATTGCCGCGACCCCGGAAGAGGCAGAAGCTGCTTTGACGCAGATCTTGTCCGATGGCATCAAGCTTGTCGTTATCCAGGCGCGCAGGGATGAATTGGAGCTGCTGACCGATCAGGCCGCCGCATCGGATGCATTGGTGTTTAATGCGCGTGCGCCAGACATCGACCTCCGTGATGAGTCCTGTCGGGGAAATTTGCTCCACACGGTCCCGTCAAACGCGATGATGGCAGATGCCGTGGCGCAATTTGCGGTTTGGAAAAAGTGGACGGATTGGTTCTTGATCGCGGGATCCAATCCAAGTGATGTTGCGCTGGCGGAAGCCTATCGGAATTCGGCCCGAAAGTATGGTGCGAAAATCGTAGAGGACCGGTCTTTTGAAGACACGGGTGGATCGCGGCGCACAGACTCAGGGCATGTTCTGGTGCAGCGTCAGTTGCCAACCTTTACCCAGGATGCGGAAGATCATGATGTGGTGATTGCGGCGGACGCCACCGATTACTTCGCGCGCTATCTCAGCTATCACCTCTGGACCCCACGTCCTGTAATGGGTTCTGGCGGATTGGTGCCAACAACCTTTCACGGCGCGCATGAGGCCTACGGTGCGACGCAGTACCAGACCCGGTTTGAGGCTCTGACGGGCAGATATGCAAAACCTGAGGATTACAATGTTTGGTTGGCGTTGCGCGTCATCGGCGAGGCCGTCACCCGTGCGAATACTGCTGAACCACTTGGCGTTCGCAACTACGCGATCTCGGACGCGTTTGAATTGGCTGCCTTCAAGGGGCAGAAAGTGACGTTCCGTAACTGGAATGGCCAGTTGCGCCAGCCGATTTTACTTTACGATGGGACCATAACCGTGAGTGTCAGTCCGCAAGATGGGTTCCTGCACCAAAACTCGTTGTTGGATACAATGGGGCTTGATCGCCCTGAGTCCGGTTGCACGGCATTTGAATAAATGGAGATAGAAATGAAATCGGTAATCCTTGCCTCCTGCTGCGCAGCTCTTTTGGCGGCGCCTGCCTACGCTGGCAAAGCCTTTGTTTCGAATGAACGTGGCAATACGATCACCGTTATTGACACAGAGACCTGGGAAGTAGAAACCGAGTTTTTCGCGGGCAATCGCCCGCGTGGGATTACAGCCAGTCCGGACGGCAGCGTAATCTATGTCTGCGCTTCTGACGACAACCTTGTCCGGGTGTTTGACGCGAAAACCTACGAGGAACTGCCCAGCCTACCTTCCGGTCCCGACCCGGAGCTTTTCATCCTGGAGCCGTCGGGCAAACGCCTTTATATCGCCAACGAAGACGACAATCTGGTCACTGTTACCGATACAGAAACCCGCACGGTTTTGGCCGAGATCCCAGTTGGTGTGGAACCTGAAGGAATGGGCATGAGCCCAGATGCGAAATTTGTGGTCAATACCTCAGAGACCACAAACATGGCGCATTTTATTTCCACAGAAGACTATGAGATCAAATACAATATTCTGGTCGACCAACGGCCGCGCTATGCGCATTACACGGCTGACGGAAAGCGTTTGTTTGTAACGTCTGAAATAGGCGGCACGGTCACCGTGATGGACATTGCAGAAGATGGCGCACCGACCGTCGTGGGCAAAATATCTTTTGAAGTTTCCGGTATTCAACCGGAGTGGCTGCAACCTGTGGGAGCGCGGGTGACCAGTGATGGCAAGCGCCTGTTTGTCGCACTTGGACCGTCTAATCGCGTGGTGGTTGTTGATGCACAAAGCCTGGAAGTGCTTGACTACATTCTTGTGGGTCAACGTGTCTGGCAGCTTGACTTCACACCTGATGAAAAATTTCTGCTTACGACGAATGGTAATTCAAACGACATCACCATCATCGACGTGGCAAAGGAAAAGGCGATCAAATCGATTCAAGTTGGCCAACAGCCCTGGGGCGTGGTGGTGATCGATTGAAACAAGACAAAAGATCATGGGAGTGAGAAAATGAAAAAACTTTTGGCGGCCGCTGCAGTGGCCATATTGAGCAGTCCGGTTGTCGCCGCGCCACTGTGCGACGATTTGGGATTTGCTGGCCTACTGGCAAAATGTAATCGAGGCGAAACCATCAAGGTGTTGCTGGCCTCCGGTCAACCTCTGGGGCGGGATGTGCAATTGCAGTCCGGCGCTTACTACAAGATGGAGATCACCGCCGACGGATCAGCTGAATTGGCGGTAGAAGGAGCGAGTTTTTTCCGGGCCATCTGGATGAATGAGATTGTTATCAACAGCATAGAAATACGCCCTATGGCCATTGATAGCATTGAGTTTGACAAAGCCGGTGTCGCCGAATTGTCGTTTGTTGCCATCAAGCCTGGCAGCCACACCCTGCGCATTCCGGGTTCGACCGGCGATGCTCAATCCATCACAATCTCAATTCAGTAAGCTAAGGAACCATGATAATGAAACATGCAACGGTTTTGGCATTGGTCGCTTTGATTTCAGCTCCAGCCTTCGCGGAAGACGGGCCGGACGCGGCGACTGTGGAAAAGATTGAAGCCACACTGGCAGCGATGGAATGTCAAATGGATTCAGATGACATCGAAGTCGAAGAAGACGGTTATGACCTCGACGACGTTATCTGCAAGGGTGGCAATCAATTCGACATCAAATTGGACAAAGAGTTTAACGAGGTGAGTCGTCGCGCAGAGTAATCACCAGATGTGAGCGAAGTTCAAAACTGGCCCTCGGTGTTGGGCGAGTGAGCGCGGCAGAAACCTCTGTGACATCTTCTGCGGTGTTTGCCCGACAAACTATTGGCTGGAATACGATCGGGGTGAAATCTGCTGCAATTTACTGTGCCGCCTTTATTCGGACGATATCTGGCCCGTTGCAAGAAAAGTAAGTCTCTGGCACTGCCTGATTGGGAAGCCGAAGTTTCGGATCGCTTCGGCGATCTATTTACAGAATTGATGTCATCGGAAACTTGCCGGCTGCCAAAATCGCGAGACCGGTATGTCCGGCTCCTGCGTGCACCGCCATGGTTTCGTGCAAATCGCATGGCACGGTGGCGCAACGAATCTTCCGCGTTATGCGCGCGCCTTGACCTGTGTCGAATGTTGCGCCGCATGCCAGCCCTATGAGCAATGGGATAAGCGATATCCCCACGTCCAGTGGAATTCGCGCTGCCTGTCTGCGACATGGTACAAGAGGTTGTCGCGGTGGGTTTATGGATCAGCGCTGCAAGAAGAGCGACGCATTCAAACAATAGCAACTTAATGCTATGGAATAGAAGGTCCAAGGGATTTCCTAACAGGTCTTTGACGTGGGATATACCCTGGATTAGACGTTGGCACCCGCCCGAATTGACCTCACGGAGGGTTGGGCGCTTTACTCAAAAAAGAAATGCAAACTCATGTCAAAACAATCCCACACAGACAGCACCGTATGGTTATCCGCAGACTCCTGTTCGCTCGAAGATTTCCGGACGCATGTGGAACGCGAAACCTCTGCCGCATCCGTGCCATATGCCGCGGAGATCGTTAAAAACATTCCAATCTACGAGGGCGATGATGTTCGCAGAGCATTCTTGAGTGATGCGCAAACTCACCAATACATGGCGGAATGGAATGATGTTCTGGCGACTGGCGCCGGCATCATGGTCGTGCGCAATACATATACGAACCTTGAATTGATTGATGAAGTTTCAGAGGTCTTGAACCAAATAATTGAACAAGAACGCAAGAGCGGAGACGGTGCGGGCGATCATTTCGCTGCCGCTGGGGCCAATAGCCGCGTTTGGAACGCGCATGAGAAGCTGTGTATGGCGGCTCCAGACTTGTTTGCGCTCTATAATGCCAATTCGATTGTCTCCAAGGTGAGCCAATCCTGGTTGGGGCCGTTTTATCAGATCACGACCCAGGTCAATGTGGTGCGCCCAGGTGGCAAAGCTCAAACGTGCCACCGCGACTACCATATGGGCTTCCAGTCTCCAGAGGTTTTGACTCGCTATCCAGCACGTGTTCACGGCCTTTCTGCTACTCTGACACTACAAGGTGCGATTGCGCATTGCGATATGCCGCTGGAGTCCGGTCCCACTAAGTTGCTGCCTTTTTCACAGACCTATCTTCCGGGCTATCTTGCTGCACAGTTGCCGGAATTCCGCGAATACTTTGAGGCGAACGCGGAGCAGTTGCCGCTGAAAAAGGGGGATACACTCTATTTCAATCCGGCAGTGTTTCACGCGGCGGGTGATAACAATACGAAAGACATCGACCGTATGGCCAATCTGATGCAGGTTGGTTCGAGCTATGGGCGCTCTATTGAAATCGTCGACAGAGCACGCATGAGCAGTGTTTTGTATCCCGTGCTAAAGCAAATGGTGGCCGAAGGTGCGTTGGACCAGAACGAGGTCGCCTGTGTTGTCGCGGCCTGCGCCGAGGGCTACCCATTTCCAGCCAACCTTGATTTGGATTCGCCGCTGAGTGGGATGGCACCTGAAAGCCAACAAGAATTGATGCAACGGGCTTTGGATGGCAATTGGGAGGCAGAAAAATTCGAAAAAGCCCTGTGTGAACAACAACACTGCAAACGGTCACACTGAAGAATAGACCTTGTTCTAAGGCCTAAGCATCGATGATCCTCAATCCTAGACTTCGGTCTACAATAAGCCCTGTTTCAAAATGGGGATTCTTATAATTTCTGTAGCCGCAATGCACCAGTTTGAATGCTAAACTTCTCAACAACGCAAAGACATTCGCGAACTTTTTGTATTGCCAACCAGCCGAAACATTACTCCGCTGGTGCAAACCCGGTAATCAACTGCTTCAAGCCAAATGCGGCTCCAGCGAAAATCGAGATAAAAGCAACCGGGGCGCTATAGGCCAGAACAGAAAAAGCCGAAATGCCTTGGCCGACACTGCACCCGACAGCAAGAATGGCGCCGGGCCCCATGATCGCGGCGCCCAAAATTTGCCGGCGGAGCTCGCGGGGATCCTCGCATGCTTCCCAGCGGAAGTGGCCTTTGGAATAGGACCCAACTGCTGCGCCAACGACGACCCCCAGCACCGAACCAACACTAAAGGAAAGCGCTGTGGCGGAAGCGGTCATGCTGTAGAAAATGGTGTCCCCAATTGGTGCGGCAAATGTGTGCGTTTCAATGGGTTCAGCATCAAAACCAGTTGTTGCAACCCAATAAGTGCCGAGCCAACCAGAAACGACCGCAAGCCCAACAACAATTCCCCAAGCAATATGACGGAAAGATTTGCGCATCTCTGCTTTCGAGAGAGCCAACACAAGGAGTGCGCTGGCAAAGGCGAGACCGGTCACCATAGGCGACACCCCATATAGCTCAAGAAGCTGCGTGAAACCTTGCGGCGATGTTGCATTTTCTTCGACAGGGAAAAGCCAAACACGGGCATGCGCCAGCGGCCCTGACATCACGAAATAGGCAGACAAACCCATTACCAGCACAATCACGAAGGAGCGCAGATCACCACCACCAAGGCGCGCCAATGCGCCGTATCCGCAGTTTCCACTTAAGGCCATCCCGTAGCCAAACAAAAGACCACCAATGACAGTCCCAAACGGGTTCCACACACGCGTCAGATAGGCGGTTTCGACACTTTCAAACAGGCCCGCACCGATTGACACGTGTACACCAAGGATGGCGACGCCGATGGCTATGGCCCACATCCGCAACCGAAGATCATCGGCACCATAAAGAACATCTTCTATCGCACCTAGGGTGCAAAACCTGCCAATCCTTGCGGCTAGGCCAAGTGCGATCCCACCCGTAAATCCGATGAGCGCAACTGTATTCGCGTCTCCGAGTGCTTCCAGCATTTAGTCCTCCCAGCATCAAACGCTGGCGAGGCGTTTGATCAGTCTGTCCTGCAGAACAGGTCGTAGACCACTTCCATGATTTGCTTTGGGCGGTCGTCTGTCAAGCTGTAGTAAATTGCCTTGCCGTCCCGGCGCGGTGTGACAAGCCCCTCCAGACGCAAGCGTGACAACTGCTGGGACACGGCTGCCTGGCGCGCAGATAACAGTTCTTCGAGTTCCGTAACCGACTTTTCGCCCGATGCGAGATGACAAAGGATCATCAACCGACCCTCATGGCTGATCGCTTTCAGGAAGTTGGAGGCGCGCTGTGCATTCTCCATCATCCGTTCCATATCTTCGGCGCACATGTCTTTGTCGAACACAGGAAGCCGGGAAACGTTCTCTTTGGATGTGTCAACTTCAGTTGTCATATCAAGCGTCATATTGAGTTAACTCCCATTTTCCAAGGGGATTTCCGCGCGCTCAAACATCATACCGAGCAGGCCCCAGAAAAAGTCTTCGCCGGGATATCCTTCGATCCGGCCGACCTCTTTATTATCAACAACGAGTACGAATGTCGGAGTAAAATGCACACGCTTGGTAAATTCGACATCTGGTGTGTCGCTGTGCAAGTCATAACGATGCAGGGGCGCCGTGCGTCCTTCAACCGTCTTTGGATAAATGTGCGCGATTTCTTCATTCCACTTGGCGCACCAGTAACAGCCATCTTCTTCTGCCATTAGCAAAAAAGGGTTCGCAACGCCAGCAATGGGCCAGAGTCCCAACATCGAAACAGCCAGTGCTTTTAGCATTGCGGCGGGGTCCTCTCATTGACGTATGCCTTCACTTGATCATAATCTAATTCGTGAATATCTCAAGAGACGAGGCGACCAAGACATGTTCGATGTCACTTTTTTCGGCGCATTGGTTGCGGGTTTGCTGTCTTTTTTGTCACCGTGCATATTGCCGATGGTTCCGTTTTATCTGAGCTACCTTGCCGGTGTGGGGATGAACCAGATCTCGGCGGAGTCCGAGATTTCAACCGCCGTGCGGATACGCGCATTCCTTGCGGCATGCTGCTTTGCACTCGGGGTGATCACGGTGTTTGTCGGGCTTGGCGCAACTGCTACGGTGTTCGGATCTCTCGTTCGTGCGAATTTTGACATTCTGCGCTGGTTCGCCGCCGCCCTAATCATAGTCATGGGACTGCATTTTCTCGGCGTCTTCCGCATTGGTTTTCTCTATCGCCAGTTTCGCGCAGAGACTGGCAATACGTCCAATGTGGGTTTGATCGGCGCTTACGTGATCGGGCTGGCCTTTGCCTTTGGCTGGACCCCTTGTGTGGGTCCGGTCTTGGCAGCCATTCTCTTTACCGCTGCAGGTCAAGAAACTGCGGGGCAGGGAAGTCTGCTCCTATTTACCTACGGTCTGGGCATGACCTTGCCTTTTATTGCAGCGGCCCTGTTCATTGGACCGTTCATGTCCTGGATGGCCCGATTTCGAAAGCACCTGAGTCTCATCGAGAAGCTGATGGGTGCGCTGCTGATCTTGTTCGGTGTGCTCATAGCGACCAATTCAATCAACGTAATTGCCCAATGGATGCTGGACTACATCCCCTGGTTCAGCACCATCGGGTAATCAAAAGGGAGGAAAAAACCATGAAACGAATATTGGCTTTGCTAGCCTACATCCTGTTTGCCTCAAACATGGCCCTTGCAGAAGTTGGTGATGACGGGTTGCACAAAGCGCCTTGGATGCGGGACACATTTAAAGACCTTGGCGAAGACCTTGATGAAGCGACGGCAGAAGACAAGCGCCTTATGGTCCTCGTCGAACAGCGTGGCTGCATATATTGCAAGAAGATGCATGAGGAGGTCTTTGTGATCCCCGAAATTGAGCAATACATTGAAGACAATTATTTTGTTATTCAGATCAATATGTTTGGCGATGTCGAGGTCACTGACTTTGATGGGACGGTGCTGCCGGAAAAGGATATGGTCAAACGTTGGGGCGCGCTCTTCACACCAAGCATCTACTTTTTCCCAGAGGATGTGGATGAGGGGCTGATGGCGACCCAGGCGGCTGTCGCCAACATGCCTGGCGCGTTCGGTCGATGGACAACGCTGAATATGCTCACATGGGTGGTTGAGAAAGGGTATGAAGAAGACGAGCCTTTTCAGAAATACCACGCTCGTAAGTTTGAGGAACAAAACGGCTGAAAATGCTGCGAGCGCGAAACAATCCCATCTATTTTGCCGCAGCTGCGAACAAATTATAAAATTCACGTAGTTGAATTTGTTGTTGCGTCAAATCGCCGGTGTGCATTAGTGTACCGGAAACGACGGACAGGAATCGTTCTCGGGAGGAACCATGAAAAAAGCCATTGGACTCGGTTTGCTTGTTGCACTTGGGGCGGGCGTCGCGTTTGCGGAGGCAGTCAAACCGACGGAAATCGTCTTTGAGGACGGCGCTGTAAGCGTGTCACTCACGGGAAGTCTCGGCGATGCCGAGAACGGTGCCATCTTGATGAATAAAGGATCGGGCAACTGTATCGCATGCCATGCGGTTTCTGCTTTGTCTGATCTTCCTTTCCACGGAGAAGTTGGGCCGTCGCTTGATGGCGCCGCAGACCGCTGGACTGAGGCGGAACTGCGCGGCATTGTGGCGAACGCCAAGATGATGTTCGACGGCACAGTCATGCCCTCGTTTTACAAGGCCGAAGGGTTCATTCGGCTGGGCGACGCCTATACTGGCAAGGCTCACGCGGATGGCGAGGTACAGCCTCTGCTGACTGCCGAAGAAGTCGAGGATTTGGTGGCGTTCCTCATGACACTGAAAGACGGGTGACAGGACAAAATGGAGATATCTATGCAACTGACACGAAGAAAAATGCTTGCCACAGGAGCCAGCACGCTGGTTTTGGCGGGTTTTGCCGGTCTGCCGGCATTTGCTAGTCTGACTGATGACGCGATCGCTGCTCTGACCGGTGGTGCGGATATTGGAGAGGGTGTGATCACTCTGACCGCGCCAGAGATTGCCGAAAATGGTAACACCGTTCCGATCGAAGTGGACGCGCCTGGCGCTGTCGAAATCACGCTTTACGCGGATGGTAACCCGGTTCCCAACGTTGCGACTTTTAAATTCGGACCGTTGAGCGCGTCGCGTAGTGCGTCGACCCGCATTCGACTGGCGACGACCCAGAATGTCGTTGCAGTTGCCAAGATGGAAGATGGTTCTTTTCAAATGGCAAAAGCGAACGTGAAAGTTACTATCGGCGGCTGCGGCGGCTGATTTTAGGATCATTGCTCCAAAACCGCATTGCGGTCAGGGCAAACACATAGGAGAGACATCATGGCATCTGGTGTAAAACCCCGGGTCAAAGTCCCAAAGTCAGCCGCTGCTGGTGAAACGATCACGATCAAGACGTTGATCAGTCACAAGATGGAAAGCGGTCAGCGCAAAGATGATGATGGCAACGTCATTCCACGTTCGATTATCAACCGCTTCACTGCAGACTTTAACGGTCAGAATGTAATCGACGTAACGCTTGAGCCTGCGATCTCAACGAATCCGTATTTCCAATTTGAGGCTGTTGTACCTGAATCCGGCGAGTTCACATTCACATGGTACGACGACGACGGAGACGTCTACGAAACAAGCAAGAAAATCACCGTCTCCTGAGAAGACGCGGATTGGCCAGGGAGGGACTAGAATGAAGATCATACCGTGGATGGCAGCGACGATCATAGGGGTGTCCGGTGCCGCTTGGGCTCAGGACAACAATTCCCTGACGGTCGAAGGCGAGCCCATTCTCACAGAGACGGCGGCTCCTGCGCATTTGGAGAACGTTAGCACGATCTATTCTGGTTGGCGTTTCCGTACACCTGAGACGCAAGCGCTGCAGACTGACGATTTCGACAATCCTGCAATGGTGTTTGTCGACCAGGCGCGCGATCTTTGGGAAACTGTGGATGGGTCTGAGGGAAAATCCTGCGCATCCTGCCATGAAAACGTTGAAGACTTTGCCGGTCTCACTGCATCGATGCCAAAGGTGATCGACGGCAAGTTGACGACTATGGAAGACCTGATCAACGGCCACCGTGCTGATGTTATGGGCGCGGAGCCTTGGAAATGGTCCGGCGGCGAGATGCAGTCTATGATTGCTCTGATTGGTCTTCAATCCCGCGGAATGCCAATGAACGTTGCCATCGATGGTGATGCAACGCCGTACTGGGAGCAGGGCAAGGAGATGTACTACACCCGATACGGCCAGCTCGAACTGAGTTGTGCCAATTGCCACGAAGACAACTATGGCAACAGGATCCGGGCGGACCATCTTAGCCAAGGCCAGGTAAATGGGTTCCCAACTTACCGGCTAAAGCAGGCCAAGCTGATCTCCAAGCACAACCGGTTCCGGGGTTGCATTCGCGATACACGCGCGGAAACCTTCGCAGAAGGGTCTGACGAGTTCCGTGCGTTGGAACTTTACGTTGCAAGCCGCTCCAATGGCCTGCATGTGGAGACGCCCGCAGTCCGCCAATAGCGCAAAAACCAGAAAAGCCCCGCAGTGCGTCGGGGCTTTTTTTTGAATCAACTACATTCAAACATGCGCATATATAAGAGGAGCTGAAAGAACATGATTTCGCGTCGCGATTTTCTACAGGTGAGCATGGCGACCTCGGCCATTATCGGCGCGTCGGGTTTCGGGAATTGGGCCCGCTTGGCGGCGCAACAGGCGCTGACACAGGATCAGCTTTTGCAATTTGACACCTTTGGCAATGTCTCTCTGATCCATATCACTGACATTCATGGTCAGCTTAAGCCGATTTATTTCAGGGAACCTTCTGTCAACATTGGGGTGGGTGACAACAAGGGCGCCGTGCCCCATGTCACCGGGGCCGATTTCCGCAAACTTTATGGGATCGCGGATGGCGGTCCAAATCACTATGCACTGAGCTCTGGAGATTTTTCAGCGCTTGCGCAGTCGTACGGACGTGTCGGTGGTTTGGACCGCATGGCCACGGTCATCAATGCAATCCGCGCGGACCGTCCGGACGCGATTTTGCTCGATGGCGGTGACACTTGGCACGGTTCATACACCTGTTGGAAAACCCAAGCGCAGGACATGGTCAATGTGATGAATGCGCTTAGACCTGATGCAATGACATTCCACTGGGAATTCACGCTCGGCAGTGACCGCGTCACTGAACTGGTGGAGGAGTTGCCATTTGCGGCACTTGGTCAAAATATTTTCGATGCTGAATGGGATGAGCCGACGGAGCTCTTTCCACCGTACAAAATGTTTGAGCGCGGCGGCACAAAAATCGCCGTGATCGGGCAGGCGTTTCCTTACATGCCGATTGCAAATCCGCGTTGGATGTTTCCCGAGTTTTCCTTTGGCATTCGCGATGAAAACATGGCTTCCATGGTTGAGGAAGTACGCGCAGCGGGCGCAGAATGCGTCGTCCTCCTGAGCCACAACGGCTTTGATGTGGACAAGAAAATGGCGGGTGTCGTACCGGGCATTGATGTTATTTTATCGGGCCATACCCATGATGCTTTGCCGGAACCGGTTGTGGTTGGCGATACGATCATCTTGCCATCCGGCTCAAACGGAAAATTCGTGTCGCGGGTGGATTTGGATATCAGAGACGGTCGCATGCAAGGATACCGCACGAAACTCATACCCATCTTTTCGGACGTGATTGAACCGGATGCGGAAGTTGCCGCTTTGATTGACGCGGAGCGGGCGCCGTACCTCGATGAAATGACCGAAGTTATCGGCCAAACGGACAGTCTTTTGTATCGTCGCGGAAACTTCAACGGCACATGGGACGACCTGATCTGTGACGCGCTGATCAGAGAGCGTGACGCGGAAATTGCCTTGAGCCCTGGTGTGCGCTGGGGGCCTTCTTTGATCCCCGGACAAGACATCACCCGTGAAGATATCTTTGGCGTCACATCCATGTCCTATGGAGAAGCTTACCGCACGGAAATGACCGGCGAATTTCTGAAAGTCGTCCTGGAAGACGTTGCCGACAACATCTTCAATCCAGATCCTTATTATCAACAGGGCGGCGATATGGTCCGCACAGGGGGTCTTGGCTACCGGGTGGACGTAACCAAACCGCAAGGTGCACGGATTTCCAACATGACCCTTTTGAGCACAGGTGAACCAATCGACCCGGCACGTGCCTATGTGGTGGCGGGCTGGGCCAGCGTCAACGAGGACACAGAAGGACCGCAGATTTGGGACGTGGTCGAAAGCCATATACGCAAGCTTGGCACTGTCACCGTGCAGCAAAACAACAGCGTCGAAGTCGTCGGCGTTTAAAAGGAAACTTGGAGACCTTGAGACATGGATGAAGTGTTCAAACCCTCCCGCCGGACCTTTCTGAGAGGCAGTGCCGCAATGGCTGCGGGATCCGTTGCCGGTGCCGCCGCCGCAGAAGGTCCTGACCCACTGATCACTGAGCTTCAGGACTGGACGTCTTACACTGGTGCCGGGGTGGACGAAACACCCTACGGTTTGCCGATCAGTTTTGAATCCCACGTGGTGCGACGCAATGTCGAATGGTTAACCGCCTCGCCGATATCCTCGATTAATTTTACGCCCATACATGCACTTGACGGGACGATCACGCCGCAAGGCTGCGCCTTTGAACGTCACCATTCCGGCGCGATTGAGTTGCGCAAAGAAGACTACCGCCTGATGATCAACGGGCTGGTCGATCAGCCGCTTGTTTTCACCTATGATGACTTGGAACGTTTCCCACGTGAAAACCATGTGTATTTCTGTGAGTGTGCAGCCAATACCGGCATGGAATGGGCTGGCGCGCAGCTCAACGGTGTGCAGTTCACACATGGCATGATCCACAATATGGAATACACGGGCGTGCCGCTGCGAACCCTCCTTAAGGAAGCAGGCGCGGATATTGCCCCGGACAAATGGGTTTACGTGGAAGGAGCTGATGCCTCTTCGAATGGTCGCTCAATTCCGATGGAAAAGGCGTTGGACGACGTGCTTGTGGCCTTCAAGGCCAATGGCGAAGCTTTGCGCATGGAGCATGGTTACCCGGTTCGCCTCGTGGTGCCTGGATGGGAGGGCAACATGTGGGTAAAATGGCTGCGTCGGATCGAAATAACCGATATGGCTGTTGGCAGCCGCGAGGAAACTTCCAAATACACAGACGTCTATGAAGACGGCACGGCCCGCAAATGGACTTGGGTCATGGACGCCAAATCCGTCATCACGTCTCCCAGCCCTCAAATGCCGATTAAACATGGGCCCGGGCCGATGGTTATTTCCGGTCTTGCGTGGTCGGGTCATGGCCAGATTACACGGGTCGATGTTTCCAAAGACGGTGGCATTAGCTGGGAAATCGCGCGTCTGGGTAAACAGGGTGACACCAAAGCGCTTACCCGCTTTTACCTCGATACCACCTGGGATGGCGCGCCGATGCTGTTGCAGGCCCGTGCGATGGACGACACCGGATACGTGCAACCGACAAAAGGCCAGTTACGCGAGCAGCGTGGCGAGAATGCCGTTTACCACAACAACTGTATCCAGACATGGTACGTGAACGCGGAAGGGATCGCTGAGAATGTCGAAGTCTCCTAACATCTTGGTTCCAGCGCTCGGCGGTACCGCATTGGTTCTGGGGTTGGCCTACGGAATAGCATCGCGCGACTATGGTGCGAGCAAGATTGACTCTCTGGAAACGCGGATCGCTCAAGTTGAGGCGCGCGCCGCAGCGGCCAGCGAGAAAGCCACCGCAGAAGCGGGTCGAGCGGCCGAAATGGAGCTTCAGATTGCGGAAGTTCAAGCCGCTGCCGCGGAACGTGCGTCCGATGCTGTATCGCTCACGGCCCCGGCACCGCTCGCAGACGACAGATATAGCCTTGGACGCAAGGCGCATCCAGAGGAGATCGCCGCCTGGGACGTTGACGTGTTGCCCGATGGTCGAGGATTGCCGGAAGGGACGGGGAACGCTTATGACGGCGAAGAAATCTTTGCGGACAAATGCGCTGCCTGCCACGGAGATTTTGCCGAAGGTGTCGATAACTGGCCGGTGTTGGCGGGTGGATTTGATACCTTGGCAGACAAGGATCCGGTCAAGACAGTTGGGTCCTACTGGCCGCATTTGTCGACGGCCTATGACTATGTCTACCGTTCGATGCCCTTTGGTGAAGCTGGAACGCTTACGCCGGACGAAACCTACGCAATCGTGGCTTACATTCTATATTCCAACGATCTAATCGACGACGAGTTCGAGCTCACACATGAAAACCTCGGTGCATTCGAGATGTACAATAGGGATGGTTTCGTCGTCGATGATCGCCCGGAACTGGAGTATTCGGCCTGGCGCAGCGATCCCTGCATGGAAAACTGCAAGGACGAAGTAGAAATCACCATGCGTTCTGTGTTTCTGGTGGACACGCCGGAAGACAGCGGTAGCGAATCCGTGATGAACCCCGCCACGACGGAAGGGTTGCCGACATTCTCTGCGAATGGTCCTTCGTTTATTCCTGTCGTGGCGCCGAAGCCTGAGAGGGATGCAAACGAAACGCCTGTAACAGAAGCGGTGCAAGAGGCTGATGCGGGAGAGGAGCTTGTCGTGGCAGGCGAAAAGGTATTCAAGAAGTGCAAAGCATGTCACGCGATAGGTGAAGGCGCCAAAAACAAGTCTGGCCCGCAATTAAATGGCGTGATTGGAAGACCGATGGGATCGGTTGCAGGTTTTGCCTACTCCAGCGCTTTTGAAACGGCAATGGAAGAAGGTCGGGTCTGGGATGAGGCCTCTCTGTCGGAATTTCTGGCCAAACCGAAGTCCTATATGAAGGGCACCAAAATGGCATTCTCCGGCCTCAAAAAAGAGCAAGATCAGGCCGCGATTGCTGCTTATCTCAAGTCGTTTGGGGACTAGTGGGTGAAGCGCGTTATTCGTTTCTCCCTTTCGGCTGCCGTGGCAATGTTTTGTGCGACTGCGGCTGCTGATGAATTTGGTGATCCGAGCGCGGGCGAAAAAGTCTACAAACAATGTAAAAACTGCCACCAGATTGGCGGAGAGGCAACACATAGGATCGGGCCACATCTGAATGGTATTTTCGGCCGTAAAGCTGCAAGCCATGACGATTTCAGATACTCCAAAGCGCTCGTCCAGGCGGGTGCGGCTGGACTGGAATGGCATGCAGACACTCTGGACGTTTTTCTGGAAAACCCGCGTGCCATGGCCAGTGGTACGAGGATGAGTTTCAAAGGTCTCAAGAAATCAGAAGACCGCTTGAACCTCATTGCCTATCTGCGGACGTTTTCGGACGATCCCGCCAATATTCCTGAAGCCGATCCAACAGCGACCCCGACGGACCATGATTTGGACCCGGCGATATTGGCACTGGTCGGTGACCCGGAATATGGTGAATATCTCAGCGGTGATTGTACCACCTGTCATCAAACCGGTGGCGGGGACGACGGTATTCCGTCGATCGTGCTATGGCCGGAAGAAGACTTTGTGATCGCCATGCATGCTTACAAGAACAAGAACCGCTCCAATCCTGTGATGCAGATGATGGCAGGCAGGCTGAACGAGGAGGAGATCGCAGCGCTGGCTGCATATTTTGCGACATTAGAAGAATAAGAGTGTTTTCAGGGAGGAAGACTATGACACTGAACAGACGTAAATTCATTCGCACAACGGCAGCGGCAGCGGCAGTTTTATCCGCGCCTACAGTAAAAGCAGACGGTCATGCCAAACCCCGCGTTGTTGTCGTGGGCGGAGGCGCAGGCGGCGCGACAGCGGCCCGCTATATAGCAAAAGACAGCAAAGGCGAGATCGACGTCATGTTGATCGAACCAACGCGTACCTATTACACCTGCTTTTTCTCCAACCTCTATCTGGGTGGCTTCAAGGAAATCGACGATATCGGGCATACCTATGGAGGACTCGCTGCTGGCGGCGTGAATGTCGTGCATGACTGGGCTGTTGGCGTTGACCGGGATGCCAAGACAGTGGCCCTTGCTGGAGGTGGTTCTGTCCCTTACGACAAGCTCATTCTGAGCCCGGGCATTGATTTTGTGGAGGGTGCGGTCGAAGGCTGGGACGTCAGCGCGCAAAATGCCATGCCGCATGCCTACAAGGCCGGGTCACAATCCGAGCTGCTCAAAGCGCAACTTATGGCGATGCCCGAAGGCGGCACGTTTGCAATGGTCGCACCGCCTAACCCGTATCGTTGTCCGCCCGGACCCTACGAGCGTGTCTCAATGGTGGCCCATTTCCTCAAACAAAATAATCCAACGGCGAAAATTATTGTGGCGGATCCGAAACCGAAGTTCTCCAAAATGGCACTTTTCCAGGAAGGATGGGGGGATCACTATGAAGGTATGATCGACTGGATTGGTGAGGACTTTGGCGGCGGCGAGGTGTCCGTTGATCCAGGTGCGATGACCGTCACAATCGATGGAGAAGTCACAAACGTCGATGTTTGCAATGTAATCCCTGCAATGAAAGCAGGCCGGATTGCAGAGCTTGCGGGCGTCACCGAGGGCAACTGGGCACCGGTCAATGCGGCGGACATGTCCACAAAAGCCGATGCGGACATATACGTTTTGGGGGATGCGTCGAGCCAAGGTGATATGCCCAAGTCCGGATTCTCGGCCAACAGTCAAGCGAAAGTCTGTGCCAATGCTGTGCGTGGCGCGCTGACTGGATCCAAGGTATTCCCAGCTAAATTTGCAAACACATGCTGGTCACTGATTGCCGCGAATGATGGCGTGAAGGTGGGTGCCACGTACGAAGCGACACCCGAAAAGATTGCCAAGGTTGATGGCTTCATCTCGCAAACAGGCGAGAGTGCGGATGTGCGCAAGGCAACCTATGAGGAGTCTGAAGGCTGGTACACCGGCATTACCACGGACATGTTGGGCTAAACTGGAACAAACGCGCCCCGGACTTGATGTAGCGCAATGTCCGGGGTGCGGAAATATGCAAAAATCGTCGCATAATCGGGAGGTGATACAATGAAAGCTGTGGTTTTTAGTGGCTTGCTTGGTCTTGTGAGCGCAACGTCTGTTATGGCCGAAGACGCTTTCGTTTACCCTTTTGAGGGTTCGTTTGAAGACGCTACCTTTGCTGTCGAAAGTGCAATTGTCGATCAAGGGCTGGTCATTGATTATGTTAGCCATGTGGGAGATATGCTCAATCGTACCGGCGTGGATGTCGGCAGCGACACAGTGATATTCAAAAACGCTGACATCTTCCTCTTTTGCTCTGCAGTCATTTCACGTCAAGTCATGGAACAGGACCCGATGAACATCACCCATTGTCCATACGGCATCTTTGTCTTGGAATCTGATGACGGCGTCACTTTGGGTCACCAAGACTATCCTGATGGGTCAATGCAGGCGGTGGAAAATCTGATGCAACAGATCGTTGCGGAGGCCATTGGCAACTGATCAACGCTTTTCTGGGTTCGGTGGCGGAACATCGAACAACTGTCTTAAGGCGGGTATTACCGCGTTCCAATATAGCCCAGAGTACAATTGCTGACGTCAAGCAAGTTCAAGGGTCGCAACCCGTTGAAGCACCCAATTTGTGCTCATCGCACCAACCCACATGAAGAAAACAGCAACCCAAGCTGTCATCGCCAAAACGGATCCACCGGTCAATCCGGCACCGACCGCACACCCACCGGCAAGCATTGATCCAAAACCCATAAGAATGCCGCCAAAAAGATAACGTTCCATGGGGATGTCAGGCCCAAAGCGTTGCAACCGTGCTTCGCCTTTTAAAACGGCCATAACCATGGCACCGGCAAATACCCCTGGAACAAGACCCAGCCCAAAGCCCGCGGGAAGGTGTCTTTCATTGACCAGACCCATCAAAGTGTCCGTAGCGGGCCCCGTAAACGTTACAGACTGGACGGAAACAACTTCGAACGAGGATTGCGCAATCAAATAAGTCAGTTGCCATCCAGCGAAAACGGCAATGCCGACACAGCTTGCCGTCAGCAGCTCTGCCCGCGATAATCCTTTGCGGTATCCAATTTTGAGCACAGCAGTTAAAGCAAGCCCACAGACCACCAAGAAAGGAGTTGCAAGCTCACTATTGAGGTGGATCAAATACCTTGCCGCGCCGCCATCAATCGTCCAGATCGTTGCGAGCGTTTCGCGTAGGGGTGCCAGCACACCACGCAGCGACGCCTGAGCCGTCAAGGTCAGAACCAGCCCAGTGACGATCGCCCGCAAATTCCCAGAGGCAGACAGAACAAGCAGCCGACTGGCGCAGCCACGCGCAAGGATCATGCCAATGCCAAAGAGCAGGCCGCCGAGTATCGCCCCGGAGACAGAACCGGTGGTGGACAGTTGCCGGGACATGCTGACATCCAGAAAGCCACCCCAGATCGCAGCTTGCACCGAAATCAACGCGGAAAGGAAAGCTATCAGCCAAACGGACAATTGGCGGCCAAAACGGCCCTCGGATAGTTCAACAGTTGCCGCTCTCAGACAGAATTTTGATCGGTAGGCGGCAAGGCCAAAAGCCCCCCCGATTCCAAAGCCCGAAACGAGCATCAACGAGTTTGCACCAAACTGGTCCAAAAGAGCTTCCAACCGCAGCCATCCTTTGACGTTTTTTTGTCAATACTGGCTAACGAAATTGGCTGCTTTGATTTGGGTCAAGAGTGTTAGCTGTATCCGGGTTCTCAGATCAGAGTGAACCGGTTGGTTTGGCCCAAAGGATTCAAAACGAAATGAACGCATACCATTCCTCAGGATTTGATTTTTGACATCCACACCATGCTGCGTCAGCAACCATGTTCACGACGCACTCCTACGGCGATGAGACGCCGAAACGACAGCGCCCACCGAACGCAAAGCAACTTGGTTCCTCCAGTGGCAAAAGGCGCGGTATTTAAGCGAAAACAGTTGCAGTAGCTGCCAGAAAACAGATGCCTGCGGCGGTTAGAAACCCGAGGACCCAAATGAGCCTTCGGATTAGCAGTCCTGGCACGTTTTAATGCCAAACACCCGATAGATGGGACAAAAGTTGACAAACCCCGTGCCGACTAAAATGATACCCAGGTAACCCCATAGGCCAATCACACCCGTGACCGCCAAAACAATGAGAAGAGCGCCCAAAGCCAAACGGGCGATACGGTCGATTTGTCCAAGATTACGCGTCATGATCAATGCCTCCACTGCTTGCATGACCCACAACAAAATCGGATTCGGACGTATCGTCAGTGACTAAGTCACAATGTGTGATCACTTCCGTACACCGCGAGAGCGGCCGGGTTCGTGATTGTGATCGCACCGCGCCGCAAGGAGATCCATCCACGACTTTCAAATAACTTCAGCGTGCGCGATACCACTTCGCGGGCTGTGCCCAATTCTTGCGCCATTTCTTGCTGTGTCATTCGAACATCGGCCACGCCGCGCGCAGCCAACCACCGCGCAAGGCGAAAATCGGTACGATGCTCCAGCAGGTCATCAATCACGTCTGTCAGTTCACCAACACGGTCGGCAAAACCGCGAAAAACCAGCTCCTGGAACCGCGGATCTGAACTCAAGAGACTGCGGAAACGGTCCGCAGAAATTGCCGATGCTGATACATGACCTTCGGCGTATCCGTAACCGGAGTAGGGTTTGCCAGAGAGTAAGCAGGTTGTTGTCAAAACGCAGCTGTCCCCAGCTTCGACGCGATAGAGTACAACCGTTCGCCCGGCGCTATTGGTTTGTTCGACGCGCACAGTCCCGGATTTCACGATCAGAAAAGCACGCCCTTCGTCTCCAGGGCGGAACAAACATGCGCCATCGGATGCTTCGAGCGTATCGCCCTGTTCAATATACTCAATCAGATCTTGAGATGGCAGGCGGCTCACTCGAATTCCATTTGCTCATAAACGCGACCGGCGTTTTTGGCCGCAAGTTCCTCGAAGGTGTCCAAATGCGAATATGGACTCTGATCGACATAATACGCGTCCGCCAGGTCACCACCCGCATCCAGATGTTCACCAACTTTTTGTCGCAGGTAGACAAGATAGTCGCGTGTGTAGCGGCGGACCTGCGCCATGTTGGTCGGGGTTCCGTGGCCCGGAATGACATAAGTTGCATTCAGCTTTTCAAATTCATTTTCCCAGGTTTCGATCCAATCAATGACAATGGTGTCCTCAAAGATGGGCAGCATCCTTTGGTGAAATGCCATATCGCCCGCGATCACCAAACCTTGCTCTGGCAACCAGACCTGCGTGTCGCCAGGGCCGTGCGCGGGGCCAAGATGCAGGACCTCGATCCTGACATCGCCCATTTCGATCATCTGTTTGTCTTCGAATGTCTCTGTGGGCGGCGCAACAAATGTGCCTTCGGCTTTGTCACGATTGTAGCGTTGCATGCCTTCCAGTATTCGATTGCCGCGCTCTTCAATCTCGCGGGCCGCATCGACATGTGCGAGGATCGGAACCCCTTGTTCTGCCCAGTAGGAATTGCCGAGCATTGCGTGGCCCTGACCGTTCTCGTCGACGACAAGTCTGACAGGTTGATCCGTGATCGCTTTGATTTCCGCATGCAGTGCTTCCGCGAGGATGTAAGCTGCGCCCCCATTGATCACCACAACACCGTCACCTGTAACAATGAAGCTCAAGTTGTTGTTATGCCCTGAGTTTTCATAGGTGGGCGGGGCCGTAGCACCGATTGCAGCCCACACATTGGGGATGACCTCGATGGGCTTAGAATAGAGCGGTGAGCCGGGATACTGGTCAGGAATATCTTCACTGGCCAGCACAGGTGATGCGGCCAAAAGCGACAGCAAAAAAATCAAACGCATGCTTTCTTACCTTCCTACGAACCGATAGCCGTCATCGACCTTTTCCGCGCGACCGATACCGCCATTTGGCAGGTGAAACCCAATGACGGTCATATTCTCCGATGATAGACGATCCAACAGCATCTTGCGTGTTGCCACCGCTGTTTGCGCGTCCTGATCAGAGCCGCTTTCCCAGCTGGGTTCGTGGAATGCCACGTGGTGATTGCCAATCGCGTCCCCGACGATTAATGCGGCTTGTGAGCCCTGACGCACTTCGAAAGCCATATGACCAGGTGTGTGACCGGGTGTGGAGATCGCGGCGATCCCAGGCAGCACTTCATCACCATCGTCAAAGAATTCGACCGAGCCTTCAATTGCCACCATGCGCCGTTTTGCACCAACAGCGAATGCGACCCGTGCGTCCCCGATCGTATTCACTGTTTCAGGATCCCACCAATAGTCCCATTCAGCGCGGCCCATCATATAGGTTGCGTTATAGAAAAGCGGTTCGTCGAATTCATCAAGCAGACCCCAGATATGATCTGGATGCGCATGGGTGAAAACAACCTGTGTCACGTCTTCGGGTGCGAGGCCCAAAGTATCCAAACTCCCGACGATCCTGCCAGCCGAAGGGACAAAGTCCGGACCCGAGCCAACATCGAACAAAACGGTGTTGGTTTCATCGCGATAGAGAGCCAGATTGCATTCTGGAGTTATGCGTTCCTTTGAAATGCCATACTCGGCCAGGATTGGCGCAAGCTCGTCTGGAGGCATTGGCCCAAATATGAAGCTGCCGGGAAGTTGAAGATTGCCGTCACTAACGGTTTCAAGTGTTGCAGACCCCAAAGCCAGCTCCGCACTGACACGATGAGAAAAGGAACCCAGGAGCGGAAGAGTGACAACACTTTGCAGGATCGCTCGGCGTGTCGGATTCATTTTCTTCCTCCAATAAATTCTTGTATGCGAATATGAATGTATTTTTCCAACTTGGCAAGAAAATGCAGAAACGAAAGGCTCACACAAATCGGTTTTGAATCTTATGGCGCAGGATCAAGTGCGCGTTGAAGGCCTCGCCTGTTCCAGACCGGTGCGTGCTACTTTGAAGCGCAACGCCTATTAGAAAACAATGAGTTATCTAATAGGAAAAATATCGCATGGGAGCCGTTTACTCGCGACTTTCACTTCAGGAACGCCGCAGGATCGAAGACCCGTGGCTCGCAAAGGTCCCTGTCGCCGATTTGGCGCGTGTCCTGAAACGGCACAAATCGACGATCTTCAGAGAGATCAAAACGCAATTTCTGGGCTGATGATGCCTTCCCGAAGAAATATGTGGGTTACTTTGCGATCCCTTCTTCGGCACACGCGAATGCATTTGCGCCAGCGATGCAGAGTTGTTTGGATACAGAGATCCGGTCATCGGCAAATTCTGAATAAATTGTCGCACAATCAAAGCCCAGAACGCCTCCACTTCGGACTATGATAAGGCAATGACCAACGAGTTGGATTCACGCTGGCTCTTAGAAGTTGGCGGTAGTGATACCACAATGATTTTACCATTACTGAACGGCGATGCTGCTGATTTTCTGCATCAACAAGTAGAAGCCGCCGGAGGCCGTATCAGGCAGGTTTTTATCATGGACGCACAAGGATTGAATGTAGCAGCCATTTCCCTGACATCTGACAATTGGCAAGGTGATGAGGCAAAATACTCGGAAACCTATGTTCGCGGTGCAGACGCCGTTCATTTTAGCGAAATCGAATTCGATGATTCAACCATTACTTACCAAGGTCAAAATCCCTGACGATTGTTGATCCCGGCTCAGGCGAAGCGATCGGAACGTTACGATTCCAGCACTGGTAGGACAATGTTGTTCTCAAGACAGCATTGTTCCACTCGGACTTGTCTGGGCACTTCTTGGATTTGTTTAGAATGTTGGCGCGCTAAAGTATCTTTAAGTCCAAAATGACCTTTGTGATGACAGTCATCTCAAGCCGCCAAATTTTTCACCAGCAAATCCAACTACATAATTCTGTGTCGAGGCGAAAGTATGATAATGACATTGTCGCTTTTGCAGCAGCTGTGCTCGGATCGAGTGACACTTTACTGAATCCGTTAGCGGTCATTGACGTAAACAGATTATCGGCGCCGTCGTCGCTATGCCACAAATTGTTTTGCCAACTGCTTTTGGTTTTTGGACAAGGGCCAGCTTTCCGCCTATTCGCATGCAGGTGCGAACAGCAGAAAAAAGCGAGTGAAGAGTTTGACTAGACTATATCTTCTATAAAACCAAAATGGATTTTGCGAGCCATATTTACCTATAGAAAAACACGGGTCCTCTGGAGCATAGGTGCTTCGTTTAGTGTGTGGCAAAAATTTGCGTAACTACCCTTTGACATTGTTCATGATCGGCCGAGGTTTTGTATTCAAGAAGCCGGTGGATGACGTGGCCAAAAAGCCAAAACAGGTGAGAAGCTGTTTTGGTCTCCGCGATCTGTGCTAAGAAATTAAACGAGTTCTTCCGTTGAAAGAGTGTTTGCCCTTACCGCCGAACATGGCAGCGATGCTCATTCTGTCGCAGGTGGTGAATGTAGACTTCGACAATGCATTGGTTGATCATTTTGCGGTGCAGAACTGTCACATGAAAACGCCTTGAGCAAACTCAAAGGCATTTCCGCACCGTGTTCGTCCAGAATGGATTGGCAATGCATTTCCACCAAGCCAGTGCACAAGTTCTTGGGCAATTCATATTGCCAAAGAAGTGAATGCTGACATGATCGCTCTGGCGATCCACAAGCGGGTATTGCCGAGTTCCCGGTAGGGATCTCCGCAACCGCGTGTGGTTTCCGACATGGTTATTCGAAGTACAACGAACCAGAGGGTTATAATGAAGGCCAATTTAATTCGACTTGGTGTGGATATCGGCGGGACATTCACCGATGTTGTGCTGGAAAAAAATGGATCAAGTTTTTCGACCAAGGTTCTGACGACCTACGCAGCCCCGGAAAACGCGATCATCCAAGGTATGCATCAGGTTTGCGCGAAAGCAGAGATCGAACCGGGTGCGATTGATCAGATCATTCACGGCACGACGCTTGCCACCAATGCCTTGATTGAACGGCGTGGCGCCAAAACGGCGTTGATTACAACCGAAGGTTTTCGCGATGTCATCGAAATGCGAACCGAGTCGCGGTTTGAACAATATGACTTGAATCTGAACCTCCCCGAACCGCTCTTGCCGCGTCAGATGCGTTTCACCGTCAAAGGTCGGGTGGATGCCAATGGCAATGTGCTTGTCGAAATTGACAAGTCCGAAGTCGAAACCGTTGTGGATCAAATTGCCGAAGCGGGCTTTGAAAGTGTTGCCGTGGGATTGATCCACTCTTATCTGAACCCAGCTCATGAACAACTTGTGCGTGACGTTTTGGCAAAAAAGCTTCCTGACGTTAACGTGTCGATTTCGTCTGAAGTGTCGCCGCAGATGCGTGAATACGAGCGGTTCAACACGGTTGTGGCCAATGCTTACATCAAACCGCTAATGGCCTCGTACCTTGGCCGACTCGAAGACCGTTTGTGCGAAGAAGGTGTCCGATGCCGCATCTTCCTCATGCACTCCGGTGGTGGCATCATTTCTATCCAGAATGCGGCCGATTTCCCTGTCCGGTTAGTCGAATCTGGCCCGGCTGGCGGTGCGGTATTTGCCGCCCATATTGCCGCGCGCCATAAGTTGGACAAGGTTCTGTCCTTCGACATGGGGGGCACAACTGCCAAGATTTGCTTGATCAAGAACCAAACTCCCAAAACCTCGCGGGTATTCGAAGTAGCTCGCACTTATCGGTTTAAAAAGGGGTCCGGCATGCCGATCTCGATCCCGGTCATCGACATGGTCGAAATCGGTGCCGGCGGCGGGTCGCTTGCCTATGTAGACACTATGCGGCAGATTCGTGTCGGGCCGGAAAGTGCCGGTTCTGAGCCAGGCCCAGCTTGCTATGGGCGTGGTGGCGAACGACCTGGCGTGACCGATGCCGACCTTGTTCTCGGTAAACTTGACCCGAAAAATTTTGCTGGTGGGTCGATCACGTTGCATGGAGAAAAATCCAAATCTGCTCTGATGGCCCATGTGGGGCAAGCACTGGAAATGGACCCGGTCGAAGCCGCATTTGGCGTAGCCGAGGTTGTCGATGAAAACATGGCCAATGCTGCGCGCGTCCACGCGGTGGAAAACGGCGAAGATCTGAGCGAATACTCCATGATCGCTTTCGGCGGTGCGGCCCCGCTGCATGCCGGGCGGCTTTGCGAGAAGCTCGGGATCGAACGCTTGTTGGTGCCACCTGGGGCTGGCGTAGGTTCTGCCATTGGTTTCCTGCGCGCGCCGTTCAGCTTTGAAGCCAACCGTTCAGTCTATATGAAGCTCAGCGATTTTGATTCGCAAAAAGTCAAGACCCTGCTCTGTGATCTCAAGAGGGAAGCCGCGGGATTTGTGCGCACATGTGATGAATTCAGCGAGATTCTCTCCGAGTTCAAGGTTTACATGCGGTATTCTGGGCAAGGATGGGAAATCCCGGTTGAGCTGACCGAAGAGCAGGCCATGAACCCCGATGCAGTCGCATTTCAGGTGCGGTTTGAAGATGACTATACCAAGCTTTTTGGACGCCCGGTGGCAGGCATGGATGTAGAAATCACCGTCTGGTCAGTGAACGCCACCACACCGTCTGAAAAAGTGGAGCCGGTTGCAGCCACCGATGGTGCGGACACCTTGGTGGTCAATGGTGCGCGCCAGCTTTATGACCCTGCTACAGCCAAATTTGTCGACGCCCAGGTTGTGCCCCGCGATGAGATGGAGGAAGGCCAGCGTACCGCAGGACCTGCTGTGATTACCGAAGAAGAAACAACCATCATCGTGCCCGCGAGCCGGAATGCGATCCGCCAGCCTGATGGCTGCATCGATGTTGTCACGAAGGAGTGAGCAATTTGGCACAAAAGCAATCCAACGTTGCCCATCAAGTCATGTGGAATCGCCTGATCTCGATTGTAGAAGAACAAGCGCAGGCGCTGGTGCGCACCGCTTTTTCCACTTCTGTCCGTGAGGCCGGGGACTTGTCAGCGGGAGTTTATGACACCCATGGCAACATGCTGGCGCAAGCGGTGACCGGCACACCTGGCCATGTGAATGCCATGGCAGACGCTGTTGCTCACTTTATCCGCCGCATTGGTCGCCAGAACATGTTTGAGGGTGACGTCTACATTACCAATGATCCCTGGGAGGGGACAGGTCACCTGCATGACATCACCATGGTTACGCCGTCTTTCAAAGACGGTGTAATGGTCGGTTTTTTCGCTTGTACCGCCCATATTGTGGACATTGGCGGCCGTGGTTTCGGGGCGGATGCGCACAGCGTCTACGAAGAGGGTCTCTATATCCCAATAATGAAATTTGCCGACAGGGGCGATGTAGACGCCACGCTCATCCGCATCATCCGCGGAAATGTGCGTGAACCAGATCAACTCATCGGCGATGTCTATGCCCTGGCCACCTGTAATGAAATCGGACACCGCCGTTTGATTGACATGATGAAAGAATTTGACCTCACCGATCTCAACGAGATTTCCAAGTTCATCCTCGACAATTCCCGCCGCGCCACGATCGAGCGCATCGCGGCACTGCCGCAGCAGGCGGCGACGGGTGAAATGACAATGGACGGTTACGATCGACCTATTACGCTAAGGGTCAAAGTCAGCGTTGAAGGCGACAAGATTGTCTCTGATTTCACTGGGTCCTCTGGTTTGGACAAGAAGGGCATCAACTGCCCGTTGGTCTATGCCAAGGCCTACGCTTGTTATGCGCTCAAAGTCGCCATTGCACCCGAAATTCCAAATAACGCGGCCTCGCTGGCGCCGTTTGAGATTATCGCGCCCGAGAATTCTATCGTCAACGCGCTTCACCCCGCTCCGGTGGCGCTGCGACATATTGTGGGCCACTTCGTTCCCGATGCAGTTTATGACGCGTTTGACAAGATCGTGCCCGACCTGGTGCCAGCCGAAGGGGCAGGGTGCCTGTGCAACTTCCAAGTCTCCTTGCGTCCTCGTACAGATGTACCGGCCCCCGAAGAAGCGCGGCGATCCGAGGTGTTGACCTTTAATTCCGGTGGCTCTGGTGCGCGACCCGAACACGATGGCCTCAATGCTACTGCCTTTCCCTCGGGCGTAATGACCATGCCCATTGAGGCGACTGAGCACGCGGGCCCTGTCATCATCTGGCGCAAGGAATTGCGGCCCGACAGCGGCGGCGCGGGCAAAACCCGGGGCGGTTTGGGTCAATACATGGAAGTTGGTGCACAAGAGGGCCACGAGTTTGACTTTCAAGCGATGTTCGACCGTGCGGATCATCCCGCCCGGGGTCGTCGCGGCGGTCGGAACGGGGCCAACACAACCATCGTGCGCAGTGACAAAGTTAAAATGCGTGTGAAAGGCAAACAGTTCGTTCCCCACGGTGCGCGGGTGATCATGGCCTTACCCGGTGGTGCCGGCTACGGTGATCCGTCTAAGCGATCTGTCGAACTGGTAAAGCGTGATCTCGCGCGCGGCTATATCAGTGCGGAAACCGCAGCCGGCGAATACGGGCTGACATCTGAAGACATTGTAGCGGTAGAAACTGCTGTGCGCAAAGGAGAGGCAAAATAACTTCCTGTCAAACGCGTGCACCCACGCCGTTATACTGTCACATGATTATTGACGACGGCGTAAGTGTTACAGGAGAGTTCCAAAGTGCTGTGGTCTAGATAATTTCGTCGATGCCTCGAGCGGATCAGGACCGCACTTCGATGAAAATCGCTTGCCTTGAAATCTAAGTCGGGGTGGCGTGCTCCCGGAGTAACCCCAGAGTCAAAAGCTTCGCATCGAACTTTCTTTGTCGATCCTTTGTTCAATGTGAGCGGAGACAGGTCCAGCATGACGCTTGGAGCAGATGCCTGAGCCGAGCACATTCAAGAATCACATTGATGATGAAGTTCGCTGTATGCGATTTGGTTGGAAAACCGGTGGTCTGACGATCATCTCTATTGTCCAAAGGTCGTCAGGAAGAGATTCCCAAAAAAGATAAGTATATGTTGTAAAACACTAATGAGTTTTCTTGGGGTAATAAAATTCGTACCTTGTAAACTTTACGAAAATATATGAAGCTGTGAATTACTGGAGTGCAACTATGACATCGAACAGATATGCGACCAGGCTAAACTCGTTTGCGTCGAACGCGCATGCGTACTGGCCGGAGTTGCAAGGTAAGCCAACACCTATGCAAATGGCGGAACGAGCAGCGACAGCGAAAGGGCTCACGGATCTGGATTTGAACTATCCCGATCACGCGGAAAACGACGTAAAGGCGCAGACCCGCCGCCTTGCCGATATGGGCCTTGGCGTGAATGGCCTGGCAATGCGGTACTATACCAACCCGGGTTTCAAGTTGGGCGCATTCACCCACCCCGATCCCCAGGTGCGGCAAGAAGCGATCGATCTAACCAAACGGGGAATTGACGCAGCCCGCGAAACTGGATCGGACTTGATGACAATCTGGTTGGGGCAGGATGGGTTCGACTACTCGTTTCAGGCTGACTACAATCGCATGTGGGCAGATGAGGTCGAAGCGATCCGCGAGGTCGCAGATCATGACCCGGCCTGCCAGATTAGCATCGAATACAAACCCAACGAACCGCGCGCCTTCAGCCTTTTGCCCGACATGGCCACGACACTGCTGGCAATTAATGAGGCTGGGTCGCCGAACCTTGGTGTCACGCTCGATTTTGCCCACGTGCTCTATGCGGATGAGGTTCCAGCCTTCGCAGCGGCGATGATCAACAGGCATTCCAAACTGTTGGGGGTGCACCTCAACGACGGCTACGGCAAGCGGGACGACGGCTTGATGGTGGCTTCGGTGAACACCAAGGCGACGCTGGAGCTGCTCGTCCAGATCAAGAAAGACGGCTACGAAGGCGCGATCTATTTCGACACTTTTCCAGATGCGAGCGGGCTTGACCCGGTCGCGGAATGTGAAGCGAACATCGCAACGGTTGAAGGGTTGTTGCGCGTAGCAGCCCGCCTGACTGCAGACAACCGGCTGAACGATGCAATCGGCCACCAGGATGCAGTCACATCGCAGCAAATCGTCAACGCGGCCCTCGAAGGCCGATAAAAAAGACGATCAACGCAATTTCGCGCCATCAAAAGTTCTAAGGGAGGAAACCATGAACATTTCAATCAAAGCGTTACTGACAGCAGGTGCGCTGGCACTGACAGCCGGCACAGTACCGGCGCAAGATCTTGCGCCGCTCAATTCTGACAGTGAGCCAGACCGCATGGACTGGTCCGAGCTGGAAGCAAAGTTTGGCGCTTTCCCGGACGTGCCAGAGGGCACCCGTGTGGGTGGGGTGTCAAAAACGCTGACCAATGAATACTGGAGGTCTTTGGGTGAAGGCTACGCCTCCATGGCTGACGCTCATGGCGTAGAGTTTGTCTATCAAGCCGCCGCAAACGAGGGCGATCAACTTGGTCAACTCTCAATTGCAGAAACACTCATCACTCAGGGTTTCGACGCGTTGCTTTTGTCGCCGCAAACGGACGCCAATTTGCTGCCTGCCTATGAAACCGCGATCGCACAGGGGGTTCCTGTTTTAAACGTCAATGATGCGGTGATCCCATCCGTCGCCAACTACGTGGGCAATGTTCAAAAGGACAACGGTGTCCGCGTTGCGCAATGGTTTGTTGACAACACGGACGGCGGCAAAGTTGCCGTGATCGAAGGGCAACCAGGTGTTTTTGCTGCAGGACAGCGCACCGCCGGCTTTACCGAAACGGTAGAGGGTGCCGATGGGTTCGAAGTGGTGGCTTCCGTGCCTGCAAATTGGAGCCGCGAACAAGCATTCAATGCAGCCTCAACGATCTTGCAGCAGCACCCGGACCTGATCGGCTTTTACGCCAACAACGATGGCATGGCGCTTGGTGTGATGGAGGCGGTCAAGGCGGCCGGGTTGCAAGAGCAGACAGCCGTCTTTGGGACAGATGGTATCTCGGATGCCTACGCCTCGATCCGCGCTGGTGATTTGACGGGAACGGTAGACAGCTTCCCTGTTCTGACGGGTGAGATCGCAATGGAAGTTGTTTTGCGCATGCTGGATGGTCAAGATTTGCCACGTGTTGTGGCGACACCGCAAGCGTTGATCACAGCCGACAACGTCGATCAATATGCGACTTCCGACATGGGTGCCTTGCGCAGCGTCCTTTTGGCGCAGTAGCATCCGCGTCCTTACGAAATCTGCACGCATCCGGCTGGATGCGTGCAGGTTCTGATTATTAACCTGGATGTCCCTTTTATGCCCCCTGACCGCCTTAGCATCACCGGCGCGACGAAAACCTACCCGGGTATTGTTGCACTTGATGATGTGACATTCTCAGTTGCACCAGGAGAGGTGCACGGTTTGCTTGGCGAGAATGGTGCGGGCAAATCTACCATGCTCAACATTCTATCGGGGGTGCGCCCGGGCGAAAAAGGGGAGATGGCCGTCGATGGTACGACCCTCGCCATTCGCACACCGCTTGATGCCCGTGCCGCAGGCATCGCGATGATCCACCAGGAATTGCAATTGGTGCCTGAATTGACGGTAGCGCAGAACATCTTCCTGGGGCGTCCCCTGACCGGTTTTGGCGGTGCGGTCGTCAAACGCCGCGAACAGGAACACCAGGCCCGCACAGTTCTGGCTGATCTGGATCCGACGATTGACCCTTCGGTAAAGATCAACACGCTTAAAGTAGCCCAGCAACAGATCGTTGAGATTGCCCGCGCTCTGATCGACGAGGCGAAGGTCATCGCCATGGACGAACCGACGTCAAGCCTGACCCCCGCTGAATTTGAAAACCTGGCAGCATTGATCAACGACTTGTCGGCCCGCGGGGTCTCGGTGATCTATGTCTCTCACAAGATGGACGAGGTTTTTCGGGTCTGTGAGCGGGCGACAATCCTGCGAGACGGCAAGTTGGTCGCGGTTGTCAACATCAAGGATGAAACTCAAGATAGCATTGTTGCCAAGATGGTCGGTCGCGAAGTGTTGCATGCCGCCCATGTATCCCACGCTACCGACAAACCGGTCCTGACCGTCAAAGGGCTCAGCCGAGGCACGGCTGTCATCGACGCGACTCTGACGTTGCATCAAGGCGAGGTGCTGGGCATTTCAGGTCTTGTAGGAGCTGGACGAACCGAACTGTTACGGCTGATCGCGGGCATCGATCGCCCGACATCGGGCGAGGTGCGGGTCAACGATCAACCCGTCCGTCAAAATGATCCCCGGGCCGCCATCCGCGCAGGGATCGGCCTCGTCCCTGAGGAGCGCAAGAAAGAAGGCATAGTTCATGCCAGATCCGTCGCCTCCAACATGGCATTGCCAAAAATGCGCAGCTACACGCGTGCGGGCCTCTTGCGCCACGCCAACCTTCATAGACGATCGGAGGCTGTAATGTCCGATCTGCGCTTGCGGCCTTTGAACGTCCGCCAGCCGGTTGGCACTTTCAGCGGCGGCAACCAGCAAAAGGCCATCATCGGCAGATGGCTTGCAGCATCAACGCAGATATTCCTGTTTGATGAACCCACGCGTGGGATTGACGTCGGTGCAAAATCGGAGATTTACGGCCTCATTGAGAAACTGGCTGACGCAGGTAACGCGATACTTGTTGTATCCTCCGAAATGCCAGAAATCATGCGCTTGTCAGACCGCGTGTTGGTGATGCGCGAAGGCCGGATCGTGGCCGATCTTTCGTCTGACCAGATTTCTGAAGAGCAGATTGCCTATCATGCGATACCCCGCACTGACCAAGTCACGGCCTGATCACAGACCGGCAAGAAAAAAAGGACGACCTATGACCGAAGGACCATCCGCCACAACGGCGTCTGCCTTCAAACTGAAATTCAACCTGCGGGACGCGGGAACCCTGCTGGGGCTCGCCTTGATCGTCGTGGTTTTTGCTTCGCTGTCGCCGGTTTTCCTGACAGCACCCAACCTGATCAATATCTTGCAGCAATCCTCTATCAACGCGGCGATCGCGCTTGGGATGACTTTAGTGATCATTTCTGGCGGGATCGATTTATCGGTGGGACCTACCGCAGCCCTCTCAGCGGTCATTGGTGCCAGTTTGATGGTCGCTGGAATACCAGTTCCATTGGCCGTCATGGCATCGCTTGGGGTTGGGGTCATGTGTGGCCTCTTCAACGGTGTGCTTGTGGCATATGCCGGACTTCAGCCCTTTATCGTAACGTTGGGCGGCCTTTCTCTCTTTAGGGCGCTTTCGCTTATTTACACCGGTGGCAACCCGATTTTCGGGATCCCGCCCGAGTTCCGGGCGTTGACCAACGGCAATGTGATGGGGGTTCCGAACTCGGTGATTGTGGTAGGGATCATCGCCTTGATCCTGTGGTTCGTCCTTAACAAAACACCACTTGGCGAATATATTCTGGCGGTCGGCGGCAATGAAGAGGCTGCCCGCATCGCAGGTGTGCCGGTCGCACGCACCAAAGTCGCCACTTTCGTTATTTCCGGAGTTTTAGCGTCCATTGCAGCCCTCATTCTTGTCGGCCGCCTGGGCGCGGCCGAGCCCACAATTGGAAACCTTTGGGAACTTGACGCGATCGCCGCGGCTGCCATTGGAGGTGCGTCTCTGATGGGCGGGAAAGGTAGCGTTGTTGGAACCTTGATCGGAGCTATCATTCTGGGTGCGCTGCGCAATGGTTTGACACTGATGAATGTTCAGGCTTTCTATCAGCTTCTAGCGACTGGTATCATTATCATCGTCGCAATGTTGATCGACCGGGCCACAAGAGGGAGATAGATTATGAGTGGGCAAGACGCTCGGGCTGTTGGTGCACAAATCCGAATGCGATTGCCACAATTGACGCCGCTCGAACTACGTGTGGTCGACACGATCACTTCGCGCGAGGACCTGACCAAAGAGACGTCGATCAAACAGGTCGCGAAGGATGCCTCCGTCTCAGAAGCGATGATCGTCAAGATCGCCAAAAAACTGGGTTTTAGCGGCTTTCGTGCCCTGCGTGGTGGCCTGGTGGAATACAAGCAATCTGATGTAGCGAACCTTTATAGCGAAATTTCCCCAGACGACAGTTCAGCCAGCATCATCCAGAAGGTTTTCCGGACTTCAATGCAGGCACTTGAAGAAACAATTGCAATTCTTGATATCGAGGCCTTTGATCGCGCGGCGGATATCATGTACCGAGCCGACAACCGCGATTTCTATGGTATTGGCGGATCGGCTCAAATCGCCCGCGACGTAGCTCATAAATTTCTCCGCATAGGAATGCGGGCGAATGTATACGACGATGCCCATATGATGTTGATGTCGGCTTCGGTCTTGAAACCCGATGATGCGGTGATGGTTTTTAGCCATTCAGGGGCAACCACAACAGTGCTGGAGCCGATGAAACTGGCGCGAAAACAAGGCGCTCGCACGATCGCGGTCACAAACTACGCCGAAAGTCCGGTGGCAGAAGTAGCCGATGTTGTCTTGTGCTCAACCGCACAAGGGTCGCCATTGCTCGGCGAAAATGCCGCCGCTCGCATCGCGCAACTCAACATTCTGGATGCGCTTTACGTGTCAATTGCCCAGCGTGACTTCAAATCAGCGGAAGTAAACCTTGGCAAAACCATGAACGCGGTCGCCGCGAAACGTGAAGGATGACTCCCGGCATCATCGTTGTTGGCAGCCTGCACCACGACCTCATGGTCGAAGCGCCCCACCGTCCGCGCAAGGGTGAAACGGTCACTGGGCAGGCGTGGTATCCAAAGTTCGGCGGCAAAGGCGGCAATCAGGCAATAGCCGCAGTAAAAGCCGGCGCTCAGGTTCGTTTTGTTGGCGCAGTGGGGGCTGATGATTTTGCAGACCTGATGCTGTCGTCCTTGCAGGTGGCAGGTATCCTGACAGATCATGTGGCCACCATTCCAAATTGTGGCACCGGTATGAGCGTCGCCATCATTGACGCCGAGGGGGATTACGGGGCCGTCATCGTGTCAGGTGCGAATTTGCATATAGACACCGCGCAATTCGGAGCACAGGCCCTTTGGCAGGGCATGCAGGTTCTGATCCTTCAGAACGAGGTGCCCGAGGCGGTTAATTTGGCAGCTGCTCAGGCGGCGCGGGATCATGGCGTGCAGGTTTGCATCAACGCCGCGCCCTGGCGCGCGTTACCTCCCTCGTTGATTGCCTGCATCGATATTGCCGTTGTAAACGCATTGGAGGCCGAAGACATGGGAGCACGTCCCGTCACGGATCTTGCCAGCGCCAGAAGCGCCGCACTCGCATTGAGCAAAGGAATTCCAACCGTGATTGTCACGGCAGGTGCCGCCGGAGTGGCGTGGGCAGATCAGGTCTCGGGCTCCGGTGCATTGCAAAGCCTTCCTGTGTCTGTCGTCAGCACCCATGGTGCTGGTGACATGTTCATTGGCACGCTGTGCTATGAATTGGCTAAAGGACGCGCCCTGCCAATGGCGATTGCACAAGCCAACGAAGCCGCAGCCAAACATATCTCAACCTCACACAAATTATCATGACAAGACCCCTTGTTCTTTCTGCCCCAGAACCCAGATCACTCGATCTCATTTTTTCACAGACCGCGCGCGACGAGCTGCATGACCGCTATGACGTGCTCGACGTCGCACCCAAGGATATCGACAGTATCCATGAAGAGAATCTTGCAGATGCACGCTACATTATCGGCCAGCCTGCGTTATCTCGCGCCACTCTGGCGGAAATGACCGGACTGCGTTGCATCTTTAACGTAGAGAGCAACCTTATCGATAACATGCCTTACGATGATCTGTTTGCACGTGGCATACACGTGGTCACAACCGGTGCGGTTTTTGCAGAACCGGTCGCCGAATTGGGCATCGCCATGGCGCTTTGCCTTGCCCGTGACGTGTTGGAGGCTGATCTTGCCTTTCGAGAAGGCAGCGAGCTTTGGGGCGGTGCAGGCAACCAATCATCGCAATTGCTTTCGCATTCGAACATCGGGATCATTGGTTTTGGCGACCTCGGGCGAGCGCTTGCACGCCTGCTGGTCGGATTTCGAGCAGAGATCTCTGTTTATGATCCCTGGATTCCGCCCTCCATGCTGACAGATGCGGGCGTTAATCCCGCAACTCTTGATACCGTTCTCCAGTCCAGTGACACTATTTTTGTAGTGGCCTCCGTGACAGCGGAAAATCAGGGGTTCCTGAATGCCGTATCGTTTAAGCAGATGCGCAAAGGCGCTCGGTTGATCTTGCTCAGCCGCGCAGATGTTGTCGATTTCGCAGATTTGATGGCTGCTGTGCGCTCTGGTCACATTCTGGCGGCAAGCGATGTCTTTCCTGAAGAGCCATTACCATCCGATCACCCGGTGCGTGGTCTGAAAGGTTTTCTACGATCAGCACATAGGGCCGGTGCCCTCGACAGCGCCTTCAAGCGAATGGGCGACATGGTTCTGGAAGACATGTCTCTAATAGATCAAGATCTTCCACCAATGCGCTGCAAAAGGGCCGAACGCGAAACCGTATTTCGACTGCGATCCAAGCCGGTCACGACAAATTAAAGTCGTCATCGCAAATTTTTTGACGTGGATCTTGTAAAACTCCACTGGCTCAAAAACGTCTCATTTTGCAAATCAGTCGGCAGATGTAACAATTCAGGCTGACAGGTTGCTGTTGCCCATCCCTAAGTTTGTCGGGAAGTCTTCAGATTGGAAGGAATCCAATTTCGATGGAAGGTGGACGTTGTCTCCCGATGTACTGGCTCGCCTACTCACGGTCGTCCCCGCTTTGCCTGGTTCTGTCGCAAAGTTTTCTCGGTTGGTTGGACTGGCTCGCACATGTTAGGTCCGGGCTTTTGAGTTTGAAAGCGAGCGCCTACCCGTGACGATTGATTTCAAAGGGAACCATTTCCCTAAGAGCGTGATCCTTTACGCTGTGTTTTTCTATGTCCGCTACGGTGTCTCGTATCGGGATCTTGAGGAGATCATGCCCGAACGCGGCGTTGAAATCGATCATGCCACGCTGAACCGCTGGGTAGTGAAATTCCCGCCTCTGATCGCTGCAAGTGCGCAGGCCAGAAAGAAGCCGACAGCCGTCTCTTGGCGGATGGACGAGACATACATCAAGGTTCGCGGCAAGTGGACCTATCTGTATCGTGCTGTAGATCGGGACGGGCAAACCCTTGATTTTATGCTGTCAGAGCGCCGC
>NZ_JBGCEQ010000035.1:0-57871 GCF_045106495.1 Roseobacter sp. | reverse complement strand
GTATTCACGAACGGCTCTTCTAGAAGCTGATCCGTTTGAGACCGCAACAAGATTGGAAGAGGCACAGTTTCACCTCGAGAGCCTCTACACCGTGACCGTGCGGTCCTCCAATCTGTCGCTGTTGAATTTCCTGTCATGATGTTCCTTAGGCTCCTGATCCTGTGCGTTTTGTTGCCAGCCACCGTGCAAGCTGGTGCAATTCGATTAAAAGACCTGGTGGAGTTCGATGGAGTCCGGGGAAATGATCTGGTCGGGTATGGTCTGGTCGTGGGGCTGAATGGAACCGGCGATAGTTTGCGAAATTCACCGTATACCGAAGAGATCATGTCCAACATTCTGGAGAGGTTAGGTGTGAACGTCGCGGGTGAACAATTTCGTCCCAAAAATGTGGCGGCAGTGTTGGTCACGGCAGCCCTTCCACCATTCGCGCGGGGCGGCGGCCAAATTGATGTCACTGTCTCTGCAATCGGTGATGCGAGCAGTCTTCTAGGCGGCACTCTGATAATGACGCCTCTGAATGCAGCGGACGGTCAGATCTATGCAGTTGCCCAAGGTACAATCATCGCTGGCGGTGCCGTTGCCGAGGGCGACGGTGCCAATGTCACGCAAGGCGTGCCGACTGCCGGAGTCATTCCTTCTGGCGCGCGCGTTGAAAGAGAGATCGAATTTGACCTATCCAGTTTGACCAACTTGCGGCTTGCACTTCGCGACGCGGATTTTACAACTGCTGCACGTATCGAACAGGCAATAAACTCCGACTTTGGGAGGCCGGTGGCGTTTATGCTCGATTCCGGTACGGTCCAATTGGACATACCCGAGACAAGAATGGCGTCAGTAGCTCACGCCTTGGGACGCATTGAAAACATCTCAGTGTTGCCGGAACGCAAGGCAAGAGTAGTGGTTGATCAGCGTTCCGGTACTATTGTTATGGGCGAGGACGTTCGAATATCGCGTGTAGCCGTATCACAAGGCAACCTAACTTTGCGAATACAAGAGGCTCCAATAGCGGTTCAGCCGAACCCATTTGCAGAAGGTGAGACCGTAATTGTGCCCCGAACGAATGCCGAAATCGAAGAAGAGCCAGGCATTGGTTTGGCAGAAATACCCGTTGGTACGTCCTTGTCAGAGGTTATTTCCGGTCTCAATGCTCTCGGTGTATCTCCCAGAGACATGATAGATATTCTTAAGAGTATTAAGGCGGCTGGCGCATTGCATGCGGAGTTTATAGTTCGTTAGCGTGTTTTGCACTTGCCTTTAAAGTCGGACTCCCCGCATTTACTGCCATATCAGCAAAACCGTGCGACGCGGACATGATCCATCGGCAGAGAGGTCAGCGCGCCTGATTGGTAACTAGACCTACTACAGCTGCCCAGATATGTTGTTTGCGAGTTACGAGCATGTGTGTAGTTTGCACTTCCTATTGTCCATGATGAACGAACAGAAAAATACCCCAAACTGTACAGATGTTTATATCGTGATGTGAGACCTTAAAACTCCTTCTAGTTTAAGCCGGTTCTTTCCCAAGCATTGGAGAACGAATACGAGGATGTCGCGGTTCACCGAAGAACAGTTCATCGCGATGATCAAAGAGCAGGAAGCAGGGCTTCCAGCGGCTTAGGTGTGCCGTAACCATGGCAACAGCACTGCGTCGATCTACAAGTACCAATCGAAGTTTGGCAGGCTGGATGTGTCAAACGCGCAAACTGCAAGCGCTTGAAGATGAGAAAACAAAGAAGCTGCTGGCTGAACGGATAGGCACACGCCGCTCGATGGAGGTGCCCACGACCATCAATGAGCGTTGAGGCTTGGACTTCGTTTCGAACACATTCGCGGACGAGCGCCGGTTCCGCGTGTTGGCCGTCATGGATAACTTCAGCCGGGAATGCTTGGCGCTTGTTCCGGTCACATCGCTACCGGTTGTGCGGCCGATGCGCGAGTTGGACGCGATCATTCAAGTGCGCGGGATGCCGAAGACAATCGTCGATGACATTAGGGCAGAAGCGACCAGTTCGACGGTGCTCAAATGGTGTACAAAACGAAGATTGATTGGCATTACTTCGCCCTTGGAAAGCCAACACAGAATGCCTTCATCGAGAGCTTCAACCGAAGCTTTCAGTACGAATGCCTGAATGAATCCCCGTTCTCGTCTCTCGCAGACGCTCAAAAGGAGACCACCAAATGGAAGGAGAACCACAACCAAAACAGGCCACATTCGTCGTTGAGCAATCTCAAGACCAACGAGTTCGCGGCCAAAAATACACGCGCAAAAGCAGACCGCATAATGCCAGAAATCAACCACGAGGTCTAATAGGCTGGAGGAGACTTGGGTCTCAGATCACAAGCCATACAACGCGCCGGTTTCAAACATCGCCGCCCGCCTTCCAGTCTCTCTATTACGGTGCCATTGGAACTCTTGACCCAGTCGAAAAAAACAACTGGACAGAGCTGACGTCAAAAAACGGCGTCAAAGGAGGGCAAGCTAGGGTTAATGACGAACAAGCCAAATCCAGTTCGCAAAACCTACCCAGGTTTTATGATTTCATGTCAATTTGGTTTTCTTTACCTCGTTCGAAAAATCGTTCTTAGCAATATCGATTTTTCTTCACCGCAAGTGGCATAAGGGTTTTTACGCACAAGAAAGAAAACCGTTGTTTTCGTCCAAATCACTTAGGAAAAGCAGTACGGCGTTTGCATCCATCGGGCGAGCCAACCCAAAACCCTGCAAGAAACGACATCCAATACTTCGCAACACTTCCGCATGCTCCAACGATTCAACACCTTCGGCGACAACGTCGACGTCCAGCATGTTACCAATTCCGACTATTGTTTTTACGAGGTTTCTTTGACGCTTAGATCTAACAATCGGTTCAATCAAAATGCGATCAATTTTCAAGCGGTTTGGAGCAACCTGCAACAAACTTACAATCGAAGCATGACCACTTCCAAAGTCGTCAATCTCGATTTCGATACCCATTTGTTCGATCTTTCTCAAGTTTCTTTCAATGGTTTCGTTTTTTGAATCCAAGAAAGCAGATTCAAGAAGTTCAAACGAGATTTTTCCCTTGGGTAAATCCAAAGGTTTCAGCCTATCAATCAACGTGGGATCATTTAGTCTATGCGAAGAAACATTTACCGACACCCTTGGAACTTCAAAGCCTTGTTCCTCCCACTTCTTAAGATCGCGCAGAGCTTTTCTTAGAACTAATTCATCGAAATGAGCTACCAGCCCCATGTCCTCTGCTGTGGCAAGAAATTCTTCCGGCATGATCAAGCCATATTCCTTACTTTCCCAGCGCACGAGTGCTTCCAGCCCGGTTAATCGCAGTGTTTTTGCATCAAACTGTGGCTGGTAATGGCAGGTAATTTCACCATGATCAAAGCCGGCCAAAAGCGCATCGAAAGAGTTTTTGCGGCGGCGTGCTTCCTGCTTCATTTCTGTCGTAAAAAACCGGAATCTTCCGCGACCTGCTTTTTTTGCCGCGTAGAGAGCTAAGTCCGCATCAATGAAAAGCCCATTATTCAACGGCTCCGAAGGCTCCGAAACTGCAATGCCAATACTAGTGCCGATGTTGCATTGTTGAGACCCATAATAAAAGGGTTGCGACATATGGTTTATTATACTCTTGGCCGTCTCCACCAAAGCGCAATTGTCAGGTGCGTCGAACATAAGTGCCACAAATTCATCGCCTCCCACGCGGGAAACAAATGCTTCATCTGGAACATTCTGTTTAAGCACTTCTGCGGCATGTTTCAGAGTAGCGTCACCGGCGTCGTGGCCAAGTGTATCATTGATCTGCTTGAAGTGATCGATGTCAAAGTGCAAGACAGCCGTTCTGAGTGCTACGTGGTCGGCTCCCTTTGCTAATTTTGTGAAAGCGTCATCCAAAAACCTTCGGTTTGCCAAACCCGTCAAGACATCGTGCCTGCTCTCATACTCTAGGCGTTCCCGCGCAAGTTCCAGTTCCTGTGCTCTCTCATAATCCTGGGTAACGTCAAAGTTTACACCATAATACCTTGGACCATGTTCAGCATCTTGAACAAACTTACCGCATGTACGAATGTGTTTCACCGTACCATCCTTGTTCAGATGCCGGTAATCGCATTCAATGTCTCTGCCTTGCTCCAAACGTTCTTGCGCAAGCGCCAAAGTGGCTTCGCGGTCATCAGGATGGATATACCCACCCCAATCTGTAGAACTTCTGATGTTGACCTTGTCCTCAATACCAAAAAGCTCAAGCATTCGATTGTCCCAATAGGCATAGTTCGCGCCGACATCAAATTCCCAACGTCCCATACCTGCAGCCTCCATCGCTGTCTCGAGCCGCTCAGCCATCCGATGTTTTTCCTGTTCCACAGTTTTGATATCGGTTATGTCAGTGTCTGTTCCGATAATCCGTGCAGGTCGGCCATTCTTGTCGCGCCGCACGACGCGGCCACTGCTCAAAAACCATACCCAATGCCCGTCAGTGTGCTGTTGACGAAATTTGTAGTTGATAACATCGCTTTCACCGGTATCGAGACGTCTAAGTGCCTCCTTAATGTGATCGATATCCTTTGTGTGTATCGTGGCCAGCCAAGTCTTGTTTGACGTGGGAAAGGGATCTTTTGGTTTGAGTCCACGCAATTCGCGCCAAGTATTTGAAACGAAGTGCCGGTCTCTCTCGAAGTCGTGATCCCAAACCGCCTGATTGGCACACAAAATAGCGGTTCTCCAGCGCCATTCGCTCTCTGCCAGATCAAGAATATCACGCGATGTACTTGATTGACCTTGAGCATTCGATATGGGTTCTCGCGGCCTGACTGCGTGAAATGCGCCGCCTTGTTCTCTCTCATCGTCAAATTGAACGCACTGAAACAAGCAGCCAACAAACGAATTTCGATCATTTTTCAATTGCGAGACAGAGTATTCGTAGATCCCGGATTGGCCGCTGACCATTACATTGGCAATAGATTTTTTGCGGCCACTAATATCCGTTGTGAAGTCCCGTTCCCAAATCTTCGTCGTTTCAGCAGACAGAACCAAAGACTGAATTTCACGCCCAATCAGACCTTCGCCATCCCCTCCGACCAACAAATCGATTGCGCGACTGTTAGCATAGCGAACCAAGTGATCCGAGCATACGAAGAACGCCGGCAGAGCCAGCGCATCAACCAGCAACTCAACAGTAAACCCTTCACCTGCGTTGTACATGGCGCGCATCAAAGCTCTCACAACAGTTGCAAAAGCAGTAGGTGTTGGCGTTTAAGGTCCCGTTATCAGGTAAAAGTCTAAACACTTTAACGGTGAAAACGATCACATCCCAGTAATCGCTTCCGCCGACTCTCACGACCGTAAAAGCATTGCAATAACGGTCGGTGCGGTCATATTCTGTGTTATTAATGTTTTGAACGTATTTTCTTTGCAAAGAAAAATCGCCGCGGCAAAAACCAACCGGTGGTAAGTATTTTCAAAACAAGTGTGGTGGAAGATAACTATGTCAAATGAAGCGGTTGAACCGATCACATGGCGCCCTTTGGCATTGGACGACATCACAAATATTGCGGAATGGTTCTGGGATTTTCAGGATGTCGCCTTATTTGATCGGTCGCTGCCAGTCCCTACCAGCGTGGATGCACTGCGCAAGAGCTGGGGCAAATCCATCGAGTATCAGAAATCGCCTTGCGGACATTGGTTCATTGCTGTGGCCGGTGACGGGCAACCGCTTGGGATCGCGGGTTTGGAATCAGTCAATTACATTCAGGGCGACGCCGTCATGCCATTCTTTGTTTCCCAGGCCTTTCGCAAGAGAGGATTGGCATCTGCAATGGCAGTGTCTGTTTTAGACCTGGCCTTTAAAAGGCTTCGGTTGCATAGAGTTACAACATTTTATAGAGACGACAACGCCGCCACGAAACGCGCCTTGGCAAAGCTGGGGTTTTCCGAAGAAGGCAAGTTTCGTGAAGGTTGGTTCTTTGAAGGCGTGAGAAAAGATATTGTAATCGCTGGCATTCTTGGCAGGGAGTGGATAGCCAGCAGGGAGCAGGTCATTGAAACGGTGACAAAATCCTGCGATCTTTCATTTATGCCGACTTGCTGGAAAGAGGAACGTGAGTAGTACCGAACAATCATCTGGTTCCAGGAGAAACCTCAGACGGCGGCTGGTTGCAATCGCCTTTGCCGATGTGGCGAATTTCAGCACAATGATGAGCGTAGACGAGGTTCGCACAACCATTTCGGTGACCAACCGGCTGGAAAAGTTTCGCGAAGCCATCCGCGGCTATTCTGGGGAGTTCAAAGGGTCTGCTGGCGACAATGCATTCATGGTTTTTGAAAGCGCCGTCGATGCTGTAACCTTTGCGATCGAAATGCAAAAAACGCTGGCAATCGAAAACGAAGGTCTTCCGGAAAGCCAGCAAATCTGGTTCCGGTTCGGTATTAATCTCGGCGAAATTCTCGTCAGCGGTGATGAGATTACCGGCGAGAGCATCAACATAGCAGCTCGGATCGAGGCATTTGCCTCCCCCGGGCAAGTCTGTATTTCCGGCGCAGCCTATGACCATGTCAGTAACAAGCTGGAATACGGATACGAATATCTCGGCGGCCAGGACTTCAAGAACATCGGACGGACGATTGACGTCTTTCAAGTCCATGAAAATCCAACCACAGCAGCGATGACGCCAGGGCTGCGTCGGAACCTTGAAAACTCAGCCGAATTCAAAGAGCGTCCCGTCGCCAACCAATCCATTGTTGTACTGCCTTTCGGGTTTCAGGGCAGCAATTCAGATGATCAATGGTTTGCCGACGGTTTGACCGAAGACGTGACGACGAACCTCTCAAGGTTCCAAGAGTTTTTCGTGATCGCGCGCGGTTCGGCAAACATGTACATGGATCGGTCCAAGTCCCCCGCACAGGCAGCCCGAGAATTGGGTGTGCGCTATGCGGTCGACGGCACGGTACGCAAAGCTGGTTCTAGAATTCGCATCACACTGCAATTGCTTGACGCTCTACAGGATCGCACCATTTGGGGCGAACAGTATAACCGCGACGTAGAAGATATTTTCGACCTGCAGGATGAGATCACCCAGATTATCGTCACTGCCACGGCTGCAAGGATCGAGGCAACAGAACGGGACCGGATGCGTCTCCTGCCCCCTGCCAACCTGATGGCCTATGGGTTTGTTCTCAAGGGACACCGACATGTGTTGAAATACACCCAGCCTGAGGTGCGGCACGCGCGTGATCTCTACGAAAACGCAATTGGTAGCGACGCGCGATACGCGCGCGCCTATGCTGCGAAATCGCGTACCTTTAACCTGGATTGGCGCTATGACTGGGCCGAAAAACCCGATCTGGCGTTGGATGATGCATTGGTTTTTGCCCGTGAAGCCATTGATCTGGACGAGTCGGACGCGCGCGGATTTGGCGAGCTTGGATTTGCGCATCTCTATCGAAAGGAACATGAGCAAGCCATCAATGCTTATGCCCGTGCCTTGAAACTCAACCCGAACGACGCCGATCTAATGTCAGATATGGCAGATGCATTGGCCCATATGGGTCGGTCAGAAGAAGCGGTTGATCTTCTTCAAAAAGCCATGCGGCTGAACCCATTTTACCCAGACCAGTACATCTGGCACCTCGGGGGGGCCTATTTTAACCTCAAACAATACGAAAATGCGATCAGCGCGATCCAGACAATGCAAAACCCGACCGAAGGGCGCCGGATCCTGGCGGCAAGCTACGCGCATTTGGGCAAACTCAAAGAAGCAAAGGCTCAGGCGGAGCTTGTCCGGCAGGCACACCCAAATTTCTCGGTCGACAGATGGACATCCGTGCAACCGGACTTGTACGAAGAAGACGCACAGCACTTTTTGGACGGCCTCAAACGCGCAGGCCTCTAACCGCGACCAGCGCTATTTTCTAGTCGCTGGCATCGCCGCGCGCACCACTGATCCGAGCACCAGATACGCGTGCGCCGGAAACGCGTGCGCCGGAAACGCGCGCGCCGGAAACTCTTGCCCCTGAGACGCGGGCACCTGAAACGCCGCTTGCGCCATCGCCGAGCATCATGCCCAAAAGGACATCCTGAAACTTGCCCTGATCAATGTCCAGACGCACGGTCTCGTCGGTTTGTTTGACAGTCCAGGCGAGCAGGCTTTCGTAAAATTTCTTTTCTTTCGGGTTGGGTCCCGGCACATCGACGGTCGATGCTGCCTTGCCTTTTGTGCTCATCATGAACAAAACAGGCGTTGCGATATCATAATAAATACCATCGTAGGTAAATCCATAGATGCGTGCGAACTGGTTCTTTTCCTTGCTAAATGTGGTCGCCGTGCTCAGGCCTTTTTTAATGATCGCCAAGTCGTCGACTTCGCGGCCGAACAGAACAATAGATGCGGAAGTAAAGAGAGATTCTGACATTATGATTTTTCCTTTCAAGAGCGAAATCTGCTCTCGTTCAGTCGATTGCAATTATTAGTTAACGCATTCTTCATTTTCAGTCCATTGGAACCATAGTTCGGACAGAATTTGCATGACTGTCTTTTCCGAGAGGCTCCAGTTGGGGGCCCACATCGACAAATCCGATGTCGCGCATTTTGAAGTTGCCCCGGATCAATTTCTCGAAACGCCCGCCCGTGTGGGTCCGATCCACTTCCAGAAAGATATCCGCGATATCCACAAAATTTAGGTCCTTTCGGCTCAGTTGTTGCCAAGTGTCCGCCAAGTAAGTCCCGAGAATGTCACGCGCATCCAACAACGCGAGTTTGAATTGGTCCGGATGATCAGCATAAGCCGCGTCGAAAAGCTCCTGCATCACAGGCGCGTATTGAGCGGTGGCCAGCAACTCATCCGAGAGTTCTTCCATTTCGGGAGAAATAGCCCCGTAATCCAATAGCATTTCGTGAAACAGATCGACCAGTATATCAAAGAATGCCCCGGTCAGCGGCTGTGAGAGGTGGTGTTCCTTGACCCAGCCTTTGGCGAATTCGCCAAGACGTTTGTCATTTGCCGCGATCCTGATTTGTTTGTTTTGCGAAAGTTCCGCTACGCGATTTACGGCGTTCAGCATGTAAAGGTTACCGCTGGTGTTTTCCAACAAAAGATCAACCAACGAATTAAAATGCAGCGAAGAGATGAGAGCCACAAGATCTGCGGCACTCTCGTGGAAACCAAAGTATTCACCCGTCACATTACTCGGATCAGGCACACCCACTTCGGAATAGATGATGGCGTGACCCAGTTCATGGGCGATCACGTCGAAATTCAGACTGAAAGGTTTCAGGCTACCCGTGGATCGGTCCCCGCCCATCTCGATAAATCCATACCCAGAGTAAGCATTTTCAAGCGAATGCAAGATCGTCAATTCCATGCGGTCGTGGGTCTTGTCACTTTGCCACGGGATTTCGCGACCAAAGTAGTCTTCCCAGATGTCCATGACGAAGCGCACAGTTCCAAACAAATGAGCCGTTTCAAATTGTGGCGTTCCGGGTTCCAGATAGTCGAAATGGCCTTCTGCATCTGGCATGGCCAAAGGTTCAATCCTCCCCTTCCAGGGCGGTGCCACCACATCTTGGCCGTTAGGCGAAATGCCATAGGGCTCCTTCTTTCCAATTGGAAAAATGGTATACATCCGGTCATCGGACGGACCTGGCGCAAGACTGCCAGCGGGCGAAGACACCTCTATGATTTCAGGTTCCGCAAAGTCGTCAAGAAACTGCGGTTGCGGGAAGATTTTGAACCGTGTTCCTGTCATGGCGTTGTAGCCCCCTGCATTTTCCCACGCCTGCAATGGCTATCGCAATAAAACGCGCCCGTCTATTCATCCAGAAAACTAACACTCTTCGCAAGCTGCTGCACTCGGGCTGGAGTGTCTGTTTTTTCCGCGGCGCGTTCACGCCAGATTTGTGTGGCATGCTGCCAGAGATCGGTTTCCTCGAAGTGGTAGGTCACGTCAGGTGCCGCAAAATCGCCCCGCACCAAACGATCAATTAATAGTTGCGCGTCAAGTTGCTTTTGGTCAACTTCGTGTATTTCGACCCAAGATTTCAGTTCATGAGTTTCTGTTTCGGACATAATGTCCATGTCGATTGCTGCAAAGACACTGTGCCAAGTTCGTGACTTGTAGAATTGCGCCTTTGCTTGGTCTTCCAGCCAGCACGCTTGATGTGAACGGATTTTGCCAACATGCAATGCTGCATTGAGTGTTGCTCGGACATTGACCATTGCAACGGTCAATGCCGGGTACCCGACCTCTTCTGGCCCATGCAAAAGTGCCACTTCGTCATCATCTTCCAGGACTTCATCGCGATATGCGTCAAAGATCTTGCCGACGCCGATCATGCCAAAGGCGTGCAATTCCGCGGCCCGCAAAGCGCCCATGCTTGACGCGCCAAAGACGGGAATGCCTTGCGCCATCGCCCAGAGAATTTCCTTATGCCAGACCGATGGCACGCCTTCGAAAAAACCGTCAATGATGCCAATTGCGGCGGGGCGGTCCAGCGCAGCCATAAATAGGCCGCCCTGCTGGATGGGGCGTCGAAGGTCGAATACCGACGTAGCAGGCAGAGACAATCCGGCGATCGAGGGACCGGCAAAGAGCGTGATCATTCTATTTCTCCGGACATCGCCCGCGTCGCACGGGTGCCTTTGATGTACGCCTCGTCGTCATGGGGAGCCTCCAGCCCTGGAATGATCGCGCGAACGACCGGGATGTCAAATTCCTCTCGCGTCAAGTTCACAAGGGCGATTTCCTCAATTCCTGCTTCTCTTAGCTTTGCCTTAAGCCAATCGAGATCCGCCTCAAGCGTTTGGTTCACAACCCCTTCTATGTCGCTTATCTTGCGCAGACCCTCTCGCCCATCCAGCAAGGCAGCAAAGGCATCGATTTTTTGCTGGCGTCCCTCGGTCGTGTACTCATTGTGAAACAGGTCCTCGCGAGCACCAGTTATGTAATTGAGCCGCGTTTGCGCCGCCTCGTTCATGGCACGGTGCAATGCGGTATTTGTGTCAAGATGGCTGCCCGATCCAAGCCCCAGATGCCCGTCCGGTGCATCGGTCTCATAAATGATGCATAGAACTGTCGGGACACCGATGTCCGACGTCACGTCCCAGAGCGCGCACTCCAATCCGGCATTGGCGAATTTCTCGAGAGTCGCAATGTGAGTTGGATCTGTCACCGAGGCGGGGTCCAGCCGCGTCGCGCGCTGCGACTCGGACGGCAAGTGGTGCCATACCGACAGCGCGTCGCGCTCGACCACCTCACAAATTGCATGACAGGTTGCCTCCAAAAGGTGGTTTCCAGACGCCAAGCCATTTGTGCTTGCCGGAAAATAGCCACAGTCGGAGGACAAAGGGTGTGTGTAGTCCGCATGAACCATTTCCAGCGGAACAAGCTTTTGGGTATCATTCATAAGGTCGGTGGCCTTGACCCAGTGCATGCGTACCGTTGCCTTTGGGTCTGGTCCGGGTGTCCGAGGCAAACGGGACAGGTCAATCATTTGATGTTTCGCCAACAAATCAGCGGCGCTGGCGTAGTAGACTTCGCCTTCAAAGTGTTCTGCATGCCAGATTTCGATCGCCTCCATCAAGGCGGAGGCCTTGGCGTGGTCATATGTGGCACCTTTGCCCTGGGATATTGCAATGGACCGCGCGTTAGGTCGCACGGCTATCGCAACCGGAACGGAGACGCGGTCCAACCCGGTGACATTGGCAATGCGCGTGATCCCAAAACTGTGTTTTAATGGGAGAATGCGCTTGAGTGTCGCGTCAATGGTGCTCACCCGATGGGAGCCATTCAGCAATTGTTTTTCAGGGCTGTCTTTGAAATCCATTGCTGCAATTCTCCGCCTTGATCGCAGCATACTCAAACCACACTTGCCGCCAATCTGAAACGGTATTGTTTGCTGCAGTTTCGGTGGTTTTGCCGCATTGATCTGGGCGCATGGACGCACGGCTGCACATCCACTAGAATTCAAACACATAGCCGTGTTCGGTGCTTCATTGTATTGGCCAACCCGCCCATGAACATACTGCAAATGCGCATTTTGATTGCGGTGATTGACTGCGGCTCTTTCGCGGCTGCAGGCAACGCCATTGGCCGATCTCATTCCGCTATCAGCTTGCAAATCAAAGCGTTGGAAGAAGAATTGGCGGTCAGACTCTTTGACCGTACAGCCCGGCCGCCATCCCCAACGGCAAAGGCCCATGCTCTGTCTGATCATGCACGGAAGGTCATAGCACTTTTCGATGCATCCCAAGATGTGGTTTCGGGGCAGCTGGTACAAGGTCGGCTGACTGTCGGGGCTGTTCCGACAGTTCTGAGTAGTTTTTTACCAAATGCACTGGCCGAGTTGAAAGCCATTCATCCGGCGCTCGCTTTTGATGTGCGCAGCGGCAGTTCCGACAGCCTGGCCAAGCAATTGGCCGAAGGCGCGCTGGATGTGGTTGTCTGCACCCGGCCTCCGCGTCCAGTGCCAGGTTTGAATTGGCACCACATTGCCCACGAACCACTCGCCGTAGTTGCGCCCAAGGACGCAGTTGGCGACGCGCATGAATTACTGACGACGCAGCCCTTTATTTGGTTCAATCGGAAAACCTGGGCTGGAAGCCGCATAGAAGCCCAATTGAAAGCCCAGAGCATAGACGTGAGCGCCGCCATGGAAATCGACTCGCTGGACGCCATAAAATCAATGGTGCGCGAAGGTTTGGGCGTTGCCATTGTCCCAATTTGTCGAGGCAGCTCTGGCATCTGGCCCGGGCTAAGGTCTGTCCCATTTGGGGATCCGCCTTATTCCCGGGAAGTAGGTGCGCTTCTGGTCGACGATTCCGCGTCAGACCCGATGATCCAGACGTTCTTGCGGGCTTTATAGAGTTAACTATTCTCATGTAAATCGAAAGACATACTCAATACCATTAACAAATCGAATGGTTTAAACTATCTGTAACACCCATACTGGAGTTTAGCAGTGTTCGATAAAGAGTTTTTGGAAGACCCTTCGCATTTGCTGACCGCGGAGCAAGCAGACTTGCAAAAACGCGCCAAAGTGTTGGCAGAACGCGTGGCGCTGCCCCAGGCCGCTGAAACGGACCGCTCCGAGGCCTATCCCGACACCGTTGTAACAGAGTTAACCAAGGCCGGGTTCATGGGAATGTCCGTACCCGAGGCTCTTGGAGGGCCAGGCCGATCTTGTTTTGAAGTGGCACTGGTGGTCGAAGAATTTGCCCGCTGCTGTGGTGTGTCCGGACGGATCGTTGTGGAAGGCAATATGGGCTCAGTCGGTGCGATCATCGCCTACGGCACGGAGGCCCAACGCGAAACCGCCGCCCGGTACGTTCTGTCAGGTGACAAACCGGCCATTTGCATTACTGAGCCCGCCGCCGGGAGCGCGGCCACCGAAATGAAAACAACGGCTGAGCGCGACGGAGATACGTGGGTGCTTAACGGCTCCAAACATTGGATCACAGGCGGTGGCGTGTCGCGATTGCATCTGATTTTCGCGCGCGTTTTGGAGGATGGAGTCTACAAGGGTATCGGAGGCTTTATCGCGTTTTTGGGTGAGGCTGGGCTCGAAATTGGTGAGCGCGAACCAACCATGGGATTGCGCGGTATACCCGAAACAACCATTAATTTCAGAAATCTAGTGATCCCGACGGACCGTCTTGTCACGCCGCCCGAGGGGATTGAGCGCGGTTTTGCGGGTCTCATGAATGCTTACAATGCGCAGCGTGTCGGAGCTGCAACGGTTGCCCTTGGCATCGCTCGGGGTTCGTTTGAAGCCGCCTGTGTGCACGTCAAGAAACGCGAGCAGTTTGGCCGCCCGATCGCCGAGTTTCAGGGTCTGCAATGGATGTTGGCAGATATGTCTATCCAGATTGAAGCGGCGCGGATGATGATCTGGAATGCAGCAAGAAGTGCTTCGTACACCGAGTCAGGCTTTCCCGACCCAATGATGGCAGCGCAAGCCAAGGTCTTTGCCTCGGAAATGGCCGTCAAAGTCACAAACGATGCGCTACAATTGCATGGCGCGGGCGGCTATTCCCGCAACGCTCCCATCGAACGCATGCTACGGGACGCGCGCATGTTTACGATAGGTGGGGGTACGGCACAGATGCTAAGGAACCTAATTGCGGGAAAGGTTTTGAACATGAAAACACCCCAAACGCGAGGTGGTTACTTGGACGTGTCTCGCAACTAAGCTAAACATGCGCTGCCGGAGTGCTTACGCGACGATAGATTTTTCGTGAGTTGGTCGATCCTGAGTGCAATTTGGCCGTAAGCGACTATTTTGACGCTAACCCAAGTTGCTGAGGACTCCCAGAAATGCGCGCCGATACTGGTTCGACTATGCCACCGTCATTTAAGGATTTACGCGGCGTTCCGATTTCTTACCCGAATCGTGATGCGATCGATGGATTAGAGAACGCTATCTTGATGTCGTTGTCTTTCCGAGGCGACGCAAACGCAGCGATAGATCGAATTCTTGAGGAACATCCTGATTTCCTTATGGCCTGGCTGTTCAAGGCGGGTTGGCTAACGCAAGCAATGGAGACCCGAATTTATGATCTGATGCTTGAAAGTCTAAAGCAGGCGGAACGCCTTTTGCCAATAGCCAACGATCGCGAACGCGGCCACTTTGAAGCCGTGCAGGCATGGGTGCGTGGCGATTTTTTCGGGGCTGTGCAGAAATGGGAAGCGGTTTTGACGCAGTACCCAATGGACCTCCTGGCATTAGAGCTGATCCACTACACAATGGTGCTGTTGGGCGACGTGCCAGGTCAACGCGATGTTGTTGCGCGGGTGTTCAACCTTTGGGATGAAAGCATCCCAGGCTATGAATTCGTGCTTGGCTTCTATTCTTTCGGGCTAGAAGAAAATCGCGACTTTGCCCGTGCAGAAGAGCTGGCCCGTCAGGCTTTGGCCATTCGTCCCGATAATCCCTATGCCGTTCATACGGTCAGCCACGTGATGGAAATGCGCGGTCGGCAAGCTGGCGGTATTCGCTTCATGCGGGATCACGCAGGCACTTGGGGCACGTCGAATTTTGCCAATCACCTGTGGTGGCACACTGGCCTCTACCATCTTGATCTGGAGCAATATGATCAGGTTTTCGACATCTTTGATACGCATCTCGATTCTCGCAACAAGGATGGACATAAGTACGAAGAGCTGGATGCAGCCGCGCTGCTGTGGCGGATGAATCTGGTGGGTCAGGATGGCGGTGATCGCTGGACACATCTGGCAAACAAATGGGAGCCTGCGGCGCAGGACACTCTCTATGCCTTCAACGACGTGCACGCGATGTTGACTTTTGTCTCCGATGACCGCGTGGACGCACAACGGGCACTGTTGTCCGCCAACGAACGGTATCTGGAGAACGCATCCGACGCGAATGTGGCAATGACCCGCGAAATCGGGTTGCCATTCTGCCTGGCAATGCAGGATTTCAAACGCGAAAACTATGCAACCTGCGTGGATCGTTTACTGCCAATAAGATACATGACCCATCGCCTTGGTGGCAGTTACGCACAACGCGACATCATCGGCTGGACATTGCTGGAAGCCGCATTGCGGGCCAGGCGGTTCGATCTCGCCTTGGCTTTGGCCAACGAACGGACAGGTATCAAACCGACCTCAGCACAGAACTGGCGCGCTGTAGCGCGGGCTTTCGAAGGCCTGGGAGATCGCGGTCAGGCAGACAGAGCAACAGCAAAAGCGCAGTCATTGATTGCTGCATGATTCTCCCTGAGCGAGATCAAATTTTGAAAATTAAACCAGAACGCTTGCAAATTTGGCTCGTTTCGGGCCTTCTTAAGATGAGTTTTTTATGATTGATGCCCAATTTTTGTATGAGAGTAGCTTTGACAAAGACCCAATCTAACGGGCAGCGCGCACTACAAGCTCTTCGCGAGATGATTTTTTCCGGGCATCTTGCCGCTGGTTCAAACCATCTTGAATCCGAATTGGCCGAGTTGTTGGAAATGTCCCGTACGCCCGTTCGTGAGGCCGTATTGACATTGGAAGCGCAAGGTTTGCTCGAGTTGCGTCCGCGCAAAGGCGTTCGCATTTTGCCGGTGTCTCCGGAAGATATGCGCGAGATCTATGACGTCCTCACCGAGTTGGAAAGCTTGGCAGCTGAACAAGCGGCCCAGCAAGGGTATCGCGCTGCCCAACTGGCAAAACTGGCCCGTGCAATAGAGGATATGGAAGTTGCGGTCGCGGCTGAAGATCTGGAAAGATGGGCTGAATCTGACGACAGATTTCATACCGAACTGGTTCGACTTGGGCGCAATTCTCGCATTGAAAGCATCGTCATGATGATGCGGGATCAAGTGCGCAGGGCACGTGCGACGACGTTGTTCATGCGCCCCATGCCGCTGAAATCCAATGAGGCCCATCGCCGGGTGTATCAAGCGATCGAGCAAGGTGATGCCATCATCGCCCGGGCCGCACACCGCGCGCACAGACAGCAGGCGCGCGAGATGCTCGTAGAATTGCTTGAACGGCACCGCCTGCGCGCGCTTTGATCTATTGCGCTGGCCTTTGGGCTGGCACGAACCCATTTACCCGGCTTAATGTAAGCCCGTATCCAAGATGAAAATCGTAGGCGAATATGCATGACCGACTAAGAATTGTGTCCGTCACCTACAATAGTGCGGAAGTCATTGGGCAGTTTCTGGCATCGGTGCCCAAAGACATCGAAGTCGTGGTTGTCGACAATAACAGCAAGGACGCCTCTCGCGAAATTGCCGCAATGCATGGTGCGACGGTCATATCTTTGGCGAAGAACATGGGTTTTGGAACAGCTTGCAATCGTGGTGCTGCAAGCAACACCAAAGATTTCGTGTTTTTTTGCAATCCGGACTCTACACTGACCCCGGAATGTTGCGAGCTTTTGATAAAAGCCGCTGAAAACCATCCACGGGCCGGTGCGATGAACCCCGCTATTCTGAACGGCAAGGGTGCCCTGAGACTTGACCGCCGCTCCGCTCTGATTTCTCGCGATGAGTACACAGACAAAAAGTTTGCCGCACCCGGTAACAAGGACAGCGTACAAGTCAATATTTTGACCGGTGCTGCGCTGTTTTGTCGGCAAGCCGCTTTCGATGAGGTGGGCGGGTTTGATGAACAGATTTTCCTCTATCACGAGGATGACGATTTGGTTTTTCGCATGAGGAAAGCGGGCTGGACGCTTCGAATAGAACACGAAGCAACAGTGACTCATTTGGGTGGTAAATCTTCAGGTAGCGCCATCAAAAGCGCCGCCTTGAAATCCTATTTCATAGCACAATCGAGAATGTACGTGGAGAAACGGCATGGCCTTTCCGTGCCGCGTTTGCGCGCTGCATTGCGGGCAATTTTAAAGCTGCTCTCACCCCTAACGATCATTTCTGCGCGCAAACGTGCGCAGGCCTTGGCCTATTTGAAAGGAACCTGTCGCTTCGACATGGCGCGCTACCAAAACGGCGACTACATGCCATAGGTTTCGCAAGTTGAATTGAAGACGAAAAATTGCGGTCGGCATGGCGCGAAATGAAGAAGCGCTGATATTGACCATAAACGCGCCATCGATGGATCATATCCGGTGCGTTAGTGAAGATCCGCTTGACGGTGTGTGGATTATCAATCTGGTTCAATGCCACAAAAAACAATCGATCCGGCAACAAAAGCATTGCAATTGAAATGCGTCATATCGAATTGCAGTGTAAAACCCGCTCTGTTTGCCTTGACTTCCGCTTGTTCAAAAGGTGTATCTGGCGCGAATTTTGACCCCGAAGGGATATGCCATGCACGCCTATCGCACCCACTCCTGCGCTGATCTGTCCGTAGACAATGTGGGCGAAACCATCCGCCTTTCAGGTTGGGTACATCGTGTGCGCGATCACGGCGGCGTATTGTTCATAGATTTGCGCGACCACTACGGAATGACACAGGTTTTGTGCGACCCCGACAGCGCGGTTTTCGGCGATGTCGAAAAGGTGCGAGCAGAATGGTGCATTCGAATTGATGGGGAGGTCAAAGCGCGCGACGCCTCCTTGGTGAACCCGAAAATTCCAACAGGAGCTGTTGAGGTTTTTATCCGCGACATCGAGATTTTGGGAGCCGCCGCAGAGCTGCCACTACAAGTCTTTGGAGAGCAGGAGTATCCTGAGGAAACACGACTGCGGTATCGATACCTCGATCTGCGTCGCGAAAAAATGCAGGCCAATATGGCATTGCGCGCCGACGTGGTTGCATCAATCAGACGCAAGATGTGGGACAAAAATTTCCGCGAGTTCCAGACGCCGATCATTACGGCCTCCAGCCCCGAAGGCGCACGCGACTTCTTGGTTCCGTCGCGGCTTCATCCGGGCAAGTTTTACGCGCTGCCCCAGGCGCCGCAACAGTTCAAACAGCTATTGATGGTTTCGGGCTTCGACAAATACTTTCAGATCGCACCCTGTTTCAGGGACGAAGATCCCCGGGCTGACAGATCGCCGACAGATTTTTACCAACTCGATCTGGAAATGAGTTTCGTTGAACAACAGGATGTCTTTGATACAATCCAGCCTGTTCTGACCGGCATTTTCGAGGAGTTCGGTGGCGGCAAATCTGTTGATCAGGACTGGCCGCAGATTTCCTACAAGGATGCGGCACTTTGGTATGGATCGGACAAACCGGACCTTCGCAACCCGATCAAGATGCAGGTCGTATCCGAGCATTTCGCCGGGTCAGGCTTTGCGATTTTTGCCAAGCTTCTTGAAAACGAAGGCACCGAAATCCGGGCTATCCCGGCACCTTCAGGCGGCAGCCGTAAGTTTTGCGACCGAATGAATGCTTTTGCGCAAAAAGAAGGCCTGCCAGGAATGGGCTATATTTTCTGGCGCGATCAGGGCAACGGCATGGAAGCCGCCGGTCCGCTGGCCAAAAACATGGGTCCAGATCGGACGGAGGCCATTCGCCAACAATTGGGGCTGGAAGTGGGCGACGCGGCCTTTTTCCTAGGCGGCAAACCGAAGACTTTCGAAGCCATTGCGGGCAAGGCGCGCAACGTGATCGGTGCGGAACTTGGTTTGACAGATGAAAACCGGTTTGCCTTTGCCTGGATCGTCGATTTTCCGATCTACGAAAAGGATGCGGAAACCGGCAAGGTTGACTTTGAGCACAACCCGTTTTCCATGCCCCAAGGCGGGATGGCTGCATTGGAGGGGGATCCGCTTGATGTACTCGGCTACCAGTATGACTTGGCTTGCAATGGGTATGAATTGGTGTCGGGCGCAATCCGAAACCACAAACCCGAGATCATGTTCAAGGCTTTCGAGATCGCGGGCTATGGCGAGGATGAAGTGCGCAAGCGATTTGGTGGTATGGTCAACGCGTTTCAGTATGGCGCGCCACCGCATGGCGGTTGTGCTGCAGGGATCGACCGCATCGTCATGCTGCTCGCGGATGAAAGCAACATTCGCGAAGTGATCCTTTTTCCGATGAACCAACGTGCCGAAGACTTGATGATGTCTGCCCCCTCAGATCCCACCAGCGATCAGTTGATGGAACTGGGGCTGCGGATCATTCCGCAAGAATAAGCTGCGTTTAATGCGGTTGGCCTGCCAATCGACCTAATCTAGCGATCGCATATGAAACCCGATGACTCATCATATCTTGGCACGCCGGTTCCGAATTGGGTACCACCGGTCGCTCCAGTCGGCGTGCCATTGACCGGACAATATGCAGCTTTGGAAAAACTCGACGCGAATAGGCATGCAGGTTCGCTGTATCGGGCCTATGAGGGGAGCGACGCTGTCTGGGACTATATGCCATATGGCCCCTTTTCATCTGTGGACTTCTACCAAAGCTGGATGCTGGAAGCCGTGCTGGACCCCGAAACACTTTTCTATGCCATTCGGAACCTGGAGACGGGGCGTTGGGAAGGTGTCGCCAGTTACTTGCGGATTTCCACCCAAAATGGGTCTGTCGAAGTTGGGCATATCAACTACAGCCCGGCGCTACAGCGCACCCGCGCGGCAACTGAGGCGATGTACATGATGATGGATTGGGCCTTCGCGAAAGGTTACAGAAGGTACGAGTGGAAATGCAACGCCTTGAACATGAGGTCGCGGAGGGCGGCACAACGCCTTGGGTTCAGCTTCGAAGGCGTGTTTCGACAGGCGACGGTCGTCAAAGGCCGCAATAGAGATACAGCCTGGTTTGCAATAATTGACAGTGAGTGGCCTGCTTTGAAAACAGCGTTTGAGACTTGGTTGGCGCCATCCAATTTCGATGCATCAGGTAACCAGATCCAACGCCTTGGCGATCTCACACAGGTCGTGCGAGTTGCCAGTGATCCGGACCTCTAGATCGCGATTTTCTGCGTCAAACGTTCCTGAATCAAACTCGCAACCGCTGTTGCTTCCGTCTCCGCAGACTCGCCGGCGGCACGACGTTTGGCCAGGTCAGTCGCGGCTTTTTCGAGAACGTCATCCTGCGCGGAACGCGCAACGCCTCCCAGAAATTGGGCAACATAGTCCAAGGCCCTGTCGTCTGCCGGATCTTGAAGCACGTCGGCGATATGCGCCATGTCATCCTGAAACGCCATGCGATCTGGATGAATAACTTCATCCGAGAGTTCGCGCAGACCGGTAGGTTGGCGATCGGCGGGCAGATTGCAAAGGATAGCCTGCTGGAAGGCTGCCAGAGACGTGATCGGTTTTTCCAGGAAACCATCGGCGCCCGCAGCCATGGATACTTCATCCCCGTCCAGATCTCCGGATGTTGCCAGTACCACGTCCACACGCGGTTCGGTTTGGGTCAACTCCGTAATCAAGTCCACACCACTGCCGTCTGGCAACCCCAGATCAACGATGACAACAGAAGGTCGGTACACCTGAAGATGCCGGCGTGCAGATCGCAAACAATCTGCTCTGCGGATACGGGCCCCACTGCGCAAACAGAGCAGACGCATAGCCTCGCAGGCGAAGCGACTGTCTTCGATTACAAGAACCGTCAGGCCCAACAATGGACGTGTTGCTGTCGGTGCAGGTATTGTTGCAGCGAAGGGGTCTGTCTTATCCATAATCGACTCCGGGGTGACTCGGTTTCGACTCAGCATGGCTTATATATGGCTAACAGCCCGTTAATGGCTCCGACGCGCCTGCGACGGTGCGACACTTGCATCCCAGTGCACGCAGCAGCATAAGCGCGATCAATCACGTCGATGGGAGACTTCATATGATTGGCCGGTTGAATCATGTCGCAATTGCGGTCCCGGATCTGGATGCAGCCGCAGATCAGTACCGGACGGCCTTGGGTGCAAAAGTCGGACCAGCGCAGGATGAACCTGACCACGGTGTCACAGTGATTTTCATCGAATTGCCCAACACAAAGATTGAGCTCCTCTACCCTCTGGGCGAAGACAGCCCCATTCAGGGGTTTCTGGATAAAAATCCAGCCGGGGGCATTCACCATATTTGCTATGAAGTGGATGATATTCTGGCGGCCCGTGATCGCCTTTTGGACACCGGCGCGCGCGTCTTGGGGTCTGGTGAACCGAAAATCGGTGCGCATGGCAAACCAGTGCTATTTTTACACCCCAAGGATTTCAACGGCTGTCTGGTCGAATTGGAACAGGTCTGAGGAAAGGTCGCAACGATGGGTATCACCTCAGCAATGGTGCTTTTTGCCGTGATATGGGCGATGACCTTTCTCATCGTCCTGCCCATTCGTGTAAAAACCCAAGGCGATCTGGGCGAAATCGTTCCAGGCACACATGCCGGCGCGCCGGAAGTTCACAATCTGGGCAAAAAGGCTTGGATCACGACCGCGATCAGTGTCGTGCTATGGATCGTGGTATCGTCGATCATTGTTTTCGAAGTTGTCACTGTACGTGATCTGGACTGGTTCAACCGCGGGAACCCTGCTGCGTCAACAAGTGAAACAAATGGGTAAATGTCGCAGCGCCCAGGATCGGGATCAGCAAATTCAAAAGCGGCACTGACAAGGGGATCGCCATTAAAAACCCTGCTACCCATATGGTCATCATATGGCGGGAACGAAGAACTTTGGCTTCTGCACGCCCGACGCGACGGATGGCGGCAAGCGTGAAATATTCGCGACCCAACAGGAAGCCGTTCAAGGCCCAGAACACGAACGGCGCTGCCGGGGCCAGAACCACGGTCACCAGCAGAAAGACATAGAGTACCAGCGCAAGTATATTTGCGCCAATCAGAACTCCCAGAAAACTCACCGTATCACGCAGGGCATCGCCAAAGGGTACTGCATTGGCTTTAGGCAAATGCGGATAGTGTTCGTCTTCGACCGCCTGCGCTACCTTATCGAGAAACATTGAGGTGATGGCCGAGGCAACGGGCATCATCAGGAATGTCGACAGTACCGCCAGCACAACGGCGGACCCCCAGCCAACAAGATCGTTCAGCCAAGTGACCTCGCCGATCAAGGGTAATGTCGCCTGCTCCCCGACAAGCCCGCCCAAGAGCCAAACAAAAACGGCTGAAACAGCGATCAGCAAGGCTAGGGTCAGGGCAACACCCGTTAGCAGCACCCGCCGAAAGCGGGGGTCGGGCATTTGCCCAAGCGCTGCGAAAAAGGCGTTTAGTATCATGCCCGCATCCAAGTGGTTATCGTCTCCAGATCCGGCCTTGGCCGTTCTGGCGGTGTCGCAGTTTCGGTACCTATATGGATCAATCCAGCAATTCTTTCATGGTTCTGCAGCCCGAATGCCTCTTGCATGAACCCGCGGTCATGGCTGGGCCACCCGCTGAGCCAATTTGCCCCCCACCCCGATGTAAGTGCCGCGTTCAAAAGCGCAAGGCAAACGGCACCCGCCGAATAGGTTTGCTCAATGCTGGGTATCTTTTCTGATGGTTTTTGTACTTCGATGACGGCGACCGCCAAATGGCCCTGATCGAACTGGCCACGTCCTTTGGTGATTTGTTCGGCGTCGAGACCCAAAGCGTGCCCGCGCTGCTCTGCAATTTCAGCCAGACGGGGCATCGCAGGTTTTTCAATCACGATGAAGCGCCAGGGTTCGAGTTTTCCATGGTCCGGCGTACGCGCCGCCGCTTGTAACAACGGCGCCAATTCTTCCGCCTTGGGGACCGGCATAGCCAGGGTTTTGGCAGGACGCGAGCGTCGTGTTATCAGGAAGTCGAGGGCAGCAGGGTTCGGAATGGGCATAGATTTGGATCCGGTCATCAAAGGAGTTGTGCAAGGTGATCGATTTCTGCCTTGAGAAAGGCATCAAACCGGGGACCTGGCTGTCGAATGTCGAGGGTCTGGCCAAGAGGATCCGGTGCCGAGATTGCGCTACCAGAGAGTGCTTCCAACGTGGCGTGTCCGCAAAACGGCACGTAGACCTCAGAGTACCCGCCTTCATGCACCAGCACCAAACGGCCGTCGCACAGGTTTTGCGCAGCCGCCTTGATGCGCAGGGTCATTTGCCGAAACGTCTCTGCCGTGGCCAACATACGGGCCATAGGGTCGATGGCACTGGCATCAAAGCCACATGCAACAATGATAATATCAGGGTCAAAGGCTTCGATCTGCGGCACAACAATGGTGTCCATGGCATGCAAATAAGCGGTGTGCCCAGCGCCCGCATGCAAGGGCAGATTAATGTTAAACCCAGCACCTGCCCCGTTGCCCCGGTCCGTGATCGCGCCTGTATCCAGCGGGTAATTGCCTTCCTGATGCAGTGAGATGGTCAGCACATCGTCCCGGTCATAATAGATGGCTTCGGTGCCATTGCCATGATGCACATCCCAATCCAACACTGCAACGCGCTGCGCCATGCCCTTGGATTGTGCTTCTTCGATGGCGATGGCGATATTGGCCAAGAGACAAAAACCATTGGGGAAATCCGGAAGGCAATGATGGCCAGGCGGACGCGACAACGCATAGGCGTTTTCCAATGCACCTGTCAAAACCGCGTCTACGGCTGTCACTGCCAGCCCGGCTGACAGGGCCGCGATCTCATAGCCGCCCGAAGCGAAGGGGGTGCGCCGCCCCAATTCCCCGCCTCCTGCGTCGGACAGTTGCTTGAAGGCATCCAGGTAGCTTTGCGGATGGACACGCAACAGGGCTTCCTGGCTGGCCATAGGTGCAGACCGCATGTCGAGCTCTGCAGAGATGCCTGTGACATCCATCAGGTTTTTCAACCGTCGTTTGGTTTCGGGGTTTTCAGGCAATCCGCCGGCAGCGAGGGGTTGCACAAGGCCGCCAACGGGCAGGGTATAGGCGTAGTTCCCACCTGCGTGCCAAAAACACTTCTCGTCCCAGAAAAACCCCGTCGCCATGGTAGTATTCGCCCTCTTTAGGTTTGATGGGAACGTGCCGCAGCTCTGCGCAGTTGTCCATGCAATAGCGAGGGGTTATTACCCAACTCGGGGCGCGTCTGCTTCCGAGAGTAACTCGGACACGTCAAGAGGATCATTTACCATCGCCAAGGCGCCGTTCTCATCGCGCGGCCAGTCCTCGGGCGCACGATCGCGATACAGTTCCACACCATTCCCATCCGGATCTCGCAAATAAACAGCTTCGCTGACACCATGATCAGCCGCCCCATCCAGAACGATACCCGCATCGGATACGCGTTTGATCACTTTCGCCAGGCTTCTTCGGTCAGGGTAAAGAAACGCAGAATGTTAAAGTCCGGTGTGACCGTCCGGCGCGGGCAAACCATCTTTGCTGTGCCAGGTATTCAAACCAATGTGGTGATGGTAACCGCCCGCGCCCAGAAAGGCCGCAGTGTCTCCAAAGCGTTGAGTCAACTCGAAGCCAAGAATATCGCGGTAAAACGCAATTGCGCGGTCCAGATCCGCGACCTTCAAATGGACATGGCCGACGCTGGGATGATTCAACTTTGACATGATATCTTCCTGACATGAATTCTTTGCCCGTAACGCTAAGACCGAACCCTATTGTTGGCCAGACACGTAACTGCACAGGATCTGTGCGGTCAATTAAGTGGCAATTCAGCAAAAACGCGCCATTTTACCGTGCATCGATGGGACTCTGTTTGCTGATTATGTTAACCTTCGGCCCAAACGATAGGGGTAACTCTTTGTCACGTACTACTCATCCACTCACTTCCGAGGAGTCATTGGACCAGTCCACAACGTCTCCACCGCTTTTGATGATCATGTTCTTCGGCCTGGTTTTTGGGCTGATGTTCGGTATTGCCGCCCTCCTTTTCACGAAAGAGGTTTTTGTTGTTTCGGCGGGACTCTTGGGAACTGCAGCAGGGTTCGCCTGGCACAATTTCTCCAGATCGCGTAACCCGGTAAGTGTTCTCAAACCCATCTGGAAACTGCGCCGAATCCACTGGATTTCGCTAGGTAGCATTGTCTCTATCTGCATCGCCAGTGTTCTGTTTGTCCTCAGCGTCGGTGTATTTAATGAAGAAGCCGGACAGCGCGTGTTCTACACTGCTGGCGCCTATGGCTTCTTTGCGTTTGGCGTGTCTTCATTCATATTCGGCCGCCAAAAGCAGTCCCAGGCACGGCGCAAATTAGCGCGCGCCAGCGCTGAACAAGCCCATGAATGGCATATGCAAGTTGATGCTGATTTTTGGTTTTCCAGAGCCAGAGCACGCTAACGCACCATTCCGACGATCTCATAGGTTTTTTCCAGGATGGGCACGGTGATTTCGCGCGCCTGCGATGCACCCCGTGCCAGTAGCCTGTCAATCTCCGTTGGATCTGCCATCAAACGTGCCATTTCGGTTGAAATCGGGGAGAGTTTAGCAACAGCCAATTCTGCGAGCAAAGGCTTGAATGCACCAAACTGCTGACCTCCGACCTCTTGCAACACCTCGTCCACGGATTTTTCGCTCAGCGCTGCGTAAATGTTTACGAGGTTGCGCGCTTCCGGGCGCTCCTCCAGACCCGCAGCTTCAGAAGGCAGAGCATCAGGATCTGTTTTCGCTTTGCGGATTTTCTTGGCGATTGTGTCGGCATCATCGGTCATATTGATCCGTGAGGCGTCGGACGGGTCAGACTTCGACATTTTTTTGGATCCGTCTCGCAACGACATCACCCGCGTGGCCGCCCCCTCGATGACAGGCTCCGTGATCGGAAAGAAATCGACCCCATAGTCATGATTGAACTTTGCAGCGATGTCGCGGGTCAGCTCAAGATGCTGTTTCTGATCCTCGCCTACTGGGACATGGGTCGCATGGTAGACCAGAATATCCGCGGCCATCAACGCAGGATAGCCAAAGAGACCAAGCGACACGTTTTGTGTGTTCTTGCCCGCCTTGTCCTTGAACTGCGTCATGCGTTGCACCCAACCCATCCGGAAAAAAAAAAAAAAAACCCAACCCAACTGCGCGTGTTCCGGCACCTGACTCTGATTGATAAGAATAGATTTTTCCGGGCTGATGCCACTGGCAATGAAGCCAGCCGCCAGCTCGCGCGTGTTGTGACGCAGATCCGCAGGGTCCTGCCAAACGGTGATCGCGTGTAGATCCACCATACAGTAAACGGTTTGGATACCTTCTTCCTGCATTTGTACAAAACGCTTGATGGCGCCCAGATAATTGCCCAGCGTCAACCCGCCAGAGGGTTGAATGCCGGAAAAGACGCGCGGCGTGAAGGTCGGGGGTATCATGGCGGGCTCCGTTCGGGCTGGAAAAGCAGGTTGCGCTGGCTTACCCATGGGCCAGAGCATCGTCAAGGAATGAGCCAATGCAGGACCACAAAGAAGCTTCTCCCGTCAATCCACTCCCGCCTGTGGTGGTAGTCTTGTTTCTGGCGATGGCTCTCCCAGAGGTAGCATTCGGTCTCGGCGCGCGCGGTCTCATCGGCGGTCCTGAAGCCGTAGGCTGGCGTCTGGCTGCTGTGCAAACCTATAGTTTTTCTGGTGATATTTTCGATTGGATGGTGGCAAACGGGCGATGGCTGCCCGACCACATGATCCGCTTTTTGAGCTACTCATTTGTGCATGTAAGCTTTACCTCCACACTCTTCGCCGCTGTACTTCTTTTGGCCCTGGGCAAACTTGTGGGTGAGGTTCTGGGTCAGATGGCCGTCGTCGTGCTGTTTTTTGGCGGCGCAATCTTCGGAGCATTGATATATGGTCTGTTGCTGAACGACCCAAATTGGCTGGTGGGCGGGTTTCCGGCTGTTTACGGGTTGATCGGCGGCTATTCCTTTGTGATGTGGCAAAGCCTCGGTGCGCGCGGTGAACAACAGCTGCGGGCCTTCAACCTGATTGCCATATTGATGGGGCTACAGCTGGTCTGGGGTGTGTTTTTTGATGTCGGTAACGGTTGGGTTGCCGATTTAGCCGGTTTTGTGTTTGGGTTTGCTGCGTCCGCTGCGCTTGTGCCCGGCGGCATTGCACGGGTGATTGCGTCCATGCGGCGGGATTAAGATTCCAGATTATCGCGATCGCCCAAGAGCTTGGCGGACTTCAGACAGTTTTATCGCACCTATGAGATGGGCCGTTCCGAAATAGCTGACCATCCCCAAAGCAATCAACGCGGCCAAAGCCAAGGCGCGCCACCAGTCCAGCCCCAGAAACGGGCTGAGCGCGACATTGCCCCACCAAAGTGCAACCCCCATGATCGCGGAGGCAAAAACCATGCGCCAGATGCGGCCATGAAATCGTCCGTCAAATCGCGCGACATCACCGTAGCGACGCGCGCCAATACCCAAAGACGCAACCATGACCCAAGCCGCAACCGTCGTGGCAATCGCTGGCGCGATCCACCCGATCACTGGGGCCAGTCCGATGGCAAGCCCCGCATTTACGATCATCGAGATCACGGCATAGTGGAACGGACGGCGGGTGTCTTCGCGTGCAAAAAACACCGGCTGCAAAATTTTTTGCAGGACGAAGGCAGGCAACCCAAGACCGTAGATCGCCACGGCGACGGCAATGGCGGCGGTATCGTCCGCTGTTGCAGCGCCCCGTTCGAAAAGCACGGAAACCAAGGGAAACGGCACGACGATCAAGGCCACCGCCGCCGGGATCGTAAGCGCAAGCGAGATTTCGGCTGCACGGCTGAGTGCAAAACGTGCGCCCTCTTCATCGCGAGCCTGCAACCGGCGTGACAGATCCGGCAGCAGGACGATTCCCACCGCGATGCCAACAACGCCGAGCGGCAATTGGTACAATCTGTCAGCTGCAAATAGCCAACCAACCGCCTTGTCAAAGTAACTTGCAACCTGCTGACCCACGAGCAAATTGACCTGCACGACCCCTCCCGCCAAGGCCGCGGGGATGGCCACCCGTATCAGGCGACGCATGTCCGGGGTCAATCGTGGACGCCGGGGTTTGAGCACAAAGCCTGCACGCCGCGCCGCGACCCACAACAAAGCGAATTGCACGACACCAGCGACAGGGATGGTCCATATCAGCGCCCGCGCGACATCTCCGCCCAGCCAGGCGGCAGTGGCCATGGCACCCACGAGAAGGATATTGAGCAACACAGGTGCGGCAGCGGCAGCAGCAAACCGACCAGCCGAGTTCAACATCCCTGAAAGCAACGCTGCCAGAGAAATGAAAAGGATGTAAGGAAAGGCGACGCGGCCAAATTCGACCGACAATTCGAACTGTTCCTGTCCGGCAAATCCGGATGCCAGCCCGAAGATCAACCAAGGCATAATGGCCATGGCGAGCAAGGTGAGCGCGATCAATACCGAGGCAAGTCCGGCGAAGGCGTCGGAGGCAAAGCCGTCCGGGTCTTGGTCCCCTTCGAGGCGTTTGGAAAACATCGGCACAAAGGCCATGTTAAACGCGCCTTCGGCAAAAAACCGACGAAACATGTTGGGCAATCGGAACGCAACGACATAGGCTTGATAGAGTGGTCCTGTCCCGAGATAGGCCAGGATCATTGCGTCCCGCACAAAACCCAATACCCGGCTCATCAATGTCCAGCCGCCCACCGTAAAAAAGCCGGACATCAGGCGGATGGGCTTCACTCCTGCGCCCTCTCAACACCTTCTACAATGGCCTGACGCAGCTTTTTCTCAAGCGAACGCTGTTTGCTCTCGGAATGGTATTTCAACCCGAACATATCTTTGACGTAGAAGGTGTCGACCACCTGTTCTCCGTACGTCGCGATCACGGCATTGGCGATGTAAACATTGGCTGCCGCCAGTGTCCGGGCCAGATCATAGAGCAGACCGGGTCGGTCACGCGTATCGACCTCGATGATCGTGTAGATCTCGGAGCCCTCGTTGTCGAAAGTAATATGCGTTGGAACCTTGAACGCGCGTTCGCGCTTTTTGACCTTGTCGCGTGATTTGAGGGCATCGCGGGCGACTACCTCTCCGCGCAGGGTTTTTTCGATGATCTGCCGCAGCCTGGGCAGGCGCGCAGCGTCATATGGGTTGCCGTCGCTGTCCTGGAGCCAATAGGCGTCGGTGACCATACCATCCTTGGTCGTGTAGCTGCGCGCGTCGACAACATTGGCACCTACAAGCGCCAGTGCGCCCGACAGTCGGGCAAAAATACCAGGATGGTCAGACATCACAAAACACGCGCGCGTCGCATCACGATCATCATCGGGGTGAAGATCGATCAGGATTTCGTCATCCTTTACGTCTCGCAGCATTTTGGCAAAGGTCACATGGGCGGTCAGGTGAAGCGCCTGCCAATAAGGGTCATAGTGCCGCGCGGTTTCCTGTTGCAATTCCTTACGGGGCCAATCGCTGAGCGCCTCACGCAAATCACGCTTCGCTTCCGCACCCCGGTTTTGACGATTGAGATCTTCAAGTCCGGTTTCCAGCGCCCGTTTTGTCTGGCGGTAGAGTGCGCGGATCAGCACTGCTTTCCAGTTATTCCATGTGTTCGGCCCAACACCCCGAATATCGCAAACCGTCAGGACACACAGCAGGTCAAGCCGTTTGACCGTTTGGACTGCTTTGGCAAAGTCACGCACTGTACGCGGGTCCGCAATATCGCGTTTTTGCGCCATATCCGACATCAGCAAGTGGTACCGTACCAGCCATTCAACAGTATCTGTATCAGCCTGGTTTAACCCCAGTCGCGGGGCGATCTTCCGCGCCATATGGGCGCCGAGGATTGAATGGTCTTCTGGACGTCCCTTGGCGATATCATGGATCAGCAAGGCTGTATAAAGCACTTTACGATCCACACCCCGTTTGAGAATAGATGAGGCGACCGGCAGGTCTTCTTCCAGGTCGCCACGTTCAATCTGGCTGAGATTGGCAATACACTGGATGATGTGCTCGTCGACAGTATAACTATGATACATGTTGAACTGCATCATCGCTACGATCGGTTCGAACTCAGGTACAAAAGCCGAAAGTACACCAAGCTCGTTCATGCGACGCAAAGCGCGTTCCGGATTGCCATGTTTCAGCAACAAGTCAAAGAAGATACGCTGGGCTTCTGGGTTGGTGCGCACGCTTTCGTCGATCAAGTGCAAGTTGGATTTGATAAGGCGCATCGCATCCGGATGAATCAGCATGCCAGTCCTGAGCGCCTCCTCAAAGAGCCGCAATAGATTGAGCTTATCTGAGAGAAATTCAGTCTCGTCTTTGACGGCGATCCGATTATGAACAACGACGTAGTCGCTTTTGATCCTTGGGCGTCGTCTGAAAATCCGGTCGAGTATCGGTTCAGCCTTGACATGATCCGCTTCGAGTTTGGATATGAATATCCGTGTCAAATCGCCGACGTCGGTCGCATGCAAAAAATACTCTTGCATGAAAACCTCGACTGCGCGCCGCCCTTTTGTGTCCTGATAGCCCATCGCCTCGGCAACCATAACTTGCATGTCAAACGTCAATTGCTCGGAGGCGCGGTTGTTGATCAGATGCAAATGACCGCGCACAGCCCAGAGGAAATCTTCAGCAGCAACAAAGCCGCGAAACTCTTCTTCCGTGAAAACGCCCAAGCCGACCAGATCAGCAGCGTCTGACACGTTGTGCACATATTTGGCAATCCAGAAAAGCGATTGTAGATCGCGCAGCCCGCCTTTGCCTTCCTTGACGTTCGGTTCCACGACATAGCGCTGACCGTATTTTTTGTGCCGGGTTTCGCGTTCGCCCAGCTTGGCTTCAACAAACGCACGTTCCGAACCTGCGAATAACTCCTTACGCAGGCGGTGCCCCAGGTTTTGAGCCAATGCTGTATCGCCCGCCAGAAACCTCTGTTCCAGCATCGCGGTTCGGATGGTGAAATCGTCTGCGCCAAGCCGCAAACATTCCTTGATCGTTCTGCTGGCGTGCCCGACCTTGAGCTTCAGGTCCCACAGGATATAAAGCATCGACTCAATGACGCTTTCCGCCCAGGCCGTGATTTTGTAGGGTATCAGAAACAAAAGGTCGACGTCCGAAAACGGTGCCATTTCACCGCGACCATAGCCTCCGACCGCAATCACAGCCAAATGTTCGCTGGCCGTCGGATTGGGCTTTGGGTGCAGCACATCCTGAGCAACCTTCAATGCAGATGTCACCAGATTGTCGGTCAGGTAGGTATAGGCTCGTGTCATTGGCCGCGCTTGAAACGGATGCGCGGCAAATGCTTTTGCGATCTCCGCGCGCCCTTTAGATTGACGCTCGCGCAACAATGCAACGACGATCCGGCGAATCTCGCTATGATCCGTCAGACCACTGGTGGCATGGGATAAATCCTTTGCGAAAGCGGTAGCGTCAAAAATCAGTTCGGGCGGGCAAATCAGCGCCTCATCCTGAGGGGCATCGACCTGCTGAGCGTGGAGCACCATTTACTCTTCTTAAAATCCCAAACCGCTGAAAGACTGCGGCGCCGGGCTCAGGATCGATACCTGTGCTTCACTGATGGTCGCAATAGCCAAACCGCGCTGGTTCGAACCATTGGGTAACAATCTGAAAATACCACTGGCACCACGAAACCCTGCTCCCTGGGTCAAGGCCGCGCCTGTCAATGCATTGGATTGACCTTGGCTGACCAATGCGCCGATGGCCGCGATCCCATCGAATGCAAGACCACCAATGGGATGCGGCACGCCGCCATAAGCACTTTGATATTGCGCGCTGAAAGTTGCGGAAGCCGAAGGATCAGGCAGCGCAAACCATCCGCCTTGCACCCCTGGCAAGCTGAGGGTTTGTGAGGGGATGTCCCAACGTGTGAGCCCCATAAATTGCGAAGTCTCAGATGACACACCCGACTCGGGCAGCAACTGTGACAAGAGCGGCAGAGCGCTCGCAGTATCGGTTGTCATAAAAACAGCATCTGCAGCATTGCTCTCAACGGCCTCTTTGATCTGTGGCACGGCCGCAATTACATCCTGTTGAGACAGCGCATAGCCGACCGAACCGACCACGGATGCACCTTGCGACTGAACTGCTGTGCTGATCGCGTCCCGGCCTGCGGTTCCAGCAGAATCCTGCCCATAAACAACGACGAACCGTTGTTTTCCCTGGGAGGTTGCATAACCGACAATCCTGTCAGCTGTGTTTTGAAAGGTCGGCCCCAGGACATAAACATTCCCACCGGCAATCGACGCGTTGTTCGAGAAGGACAAAACGTTGATGTTCTGGCCCGAAACGGCATTACCGACGGCATTGGCAGAAGCCGCATAGACAGGACCTAAAATGATTTTCGCGCCCTCTTCCACAGCCTGCTTGGCCACTGCTGCCGCCGTGTTAGCATCGCCGCCAGTTTGATAAACACGCAGATCAATAGTCGCACCATTCAGGTCACGCATGGCCAGTCGCGCCGCGTTTTCAAGGCTTTGAGCCAATATTTCGTCGGTTGTCTGACCAGAGCCGCCCGGAACAAGCAGTGCCACCGGAACCGCGGCTCCTGTGTTAATGCTAGGTCCTCCACCAGGAACAGCGTCACATGCCGCAAGGGCCAATGCGATGATGGGTAAGGTGAGCACTTGCAACACCTTGCGGGCGGATGGCAAAACGGCAAACATAGGTGAATACTCCAGCAATCAAAGTCAATGCGCGTTCTGCGCGGTTGCGGCGATCATAAACGTCACGAAAGGCGGGTCCAGCGTTGAATTTCCAAAAGGTGCCCTTGGACGCGGGTCTCTACTTTGTGGGCGTGCCGATCGGTACTGCGCGCGACATCACGCTGCGGGCGCTCGACATCCTTGCGTCAGCGGATGTTTTGGCCGCCGAAGATACGCGCAGTCTGCGCCGTTTGATGGATATTCACGCTGTGCCTTTGGTGGGTCGACATCTGGTGGCCCTGCATGATCACTCAGGCGACGCTGTGATCAACCGTCTGCTCAGCGCCGTGAGCGAAGGCAAATCTGTAGCTTATGCCTCAGAGGCGGGCATGCCTCTGATTGCCGACCCTGGTTTCGAATTGAGTCGCGCCGCAAGCGAGGCGGGGTGCATGGTGACATGTGCGCCGGGGCCTTCGGCAGTTTTGACGGCGCTGGTTTTGGCGGGGCTGCCAACGGACGCGTTTCATTTCGCCGGGGTTCTGCCCAATGCAAAAACCGCACGCCGATCCGCGCTGGAGGCGTTACGCGAGGTTCCGGGGACATTGGTTTTTTACGAATCCCCAAAAAGACTGGCCGCGATGCTGGCGGATGCCGAGGCTGTTTTGGGGGTTGAACGCAAATCTGTGGTATGCCGCGAACTGACCAAAAAATTTGAAGAGGTGCAGCGTGGCAGCCTGGCAGATCTTTCCGAGCAGTTTTCGGAGCGGTCCGTAAAAGGCGAGGTGGTCGTACTGATCGATCGTAACCGTTCAGACTCTGTTAGCCAAGACAATATAAAATCAGACCTGAGCCAAGCTTTGGCCGCGACCTCAATGCGTGATGCGGTTGATCTGGTATCCAAAGCACATAATTTACCCCGTCGCCAAGTCTATCAATTGGCGCTGGAGCTCGCCAAAGGATGACAGGATGGCCGCCAAGCTACAGCGCACAAGCAAGGGGCAAGTATCTTATCACGCGGGTCTTTCAGCCGAAGAAGCAGTAGCGCGCGCTTACCAGCTGACTGGGTACGAAATCGCAGAACGCAGATGGCGCGGCGCGGGTGGTGAAATCGATTTGATTTTGCAAAACGATGATGCCGTGGTCTTTGTTGAGGTAAAAAAGAGTGCTAGTTTCGCGGATGCGGCTTTGCGTGTCAGCCCCCGTCAGATGCAACGCATCTATAGTTCTGCCGAGGAGTATCTTGGCACGCGACCGCTCGGCGCCCTTACCGAGGCGCGGTTTGATGTTGCATTGGTAGATGGTCAAGGTCGCATTCACATTATCGAGAATGCCTTTGGTGGAACGTAATCGATCATGACCTAATCATTGCACCTTTGCGATCCCTGCGCCATTTAGGAACGATCAATGCAGGAGTGGCTATGAAGATCGCTTTTCAGATGGACCCAATTGGCGACGTCGACATCAACGCTGACAGTTCATTTCGCCTCGCGGAAGAGGCGCAAACCCGGGGCCACGACTTGTTTTTCTATTCGCCGGATCATTTGGCGTTTCAGGAGGGAGAAATTACAGCACGCGGGCACGACCTGCGGGTACAACGCGTGCAAGGCGAGCACGCGCAGCTTGGTCACGCGCGTGAGGTGAAACTCGCAGATTTCGATGTGGTCTGGCTGCGCCAAGACCCACCGTTTGATATGCATTACATCACGTCAACCCACCTACTGGATCGTTTGGCGCCCGGCACATTGGTGGTCAATGACCCGTTTTGGGTTCGAAATTATCCGGAGAAACTTTTGGTCTTGGATTTTCCGGATCTGACACCCCCCACAAGCATTGCGCGCGATCTCAGCACCATCAAAGCGTTCAAGGAAAAACATGGCGATGTCATTCTCAAACCGCTCTACGGGAATGGCGGCGCTGGCGTTTTTCGCCTGGACGTAAATGACCGCAACTTGACATCTTTGCATGAATTGTTTGTCAGTTTTTCCCGCGAACCGCTGATTGTGCAAAAATTTCTGCCGGATGTCTCCAATGGCGACAAGCGCGTGATTTTGGTGGATGGTGAGCCTGTTGGGGCGATCAACCGTGTCCCTGCGGCAGGCGAAACCAGATCCAATATGCATGTGGGCGGTCGCCCCGAGAAGATTGGCCTCACGGATCGTGACCTGGAAATTTGCGCTGCCATCGGTCCGTTATTGAAAGAAAAAGGGCAGATTTTCGTCGGCATTGACGTCATTGGCGATTATCTCACGGAGATCAACGTAACCTCGCCCACTGGTATTCAAGAGTTGGAGCGGTTTGACGGGGTCAATATCGCCGGCAAAATCTGGGACGCCATCGAGGCGCGTCTTGGCTAGGCATCTACCGGGCTGACCAAGCGGAAGCTGATGGCTTCTGCCACATGCGGGCGCGAGATTGTTTGCGCCCCATCCAGATCGGCGATCGTACGAGCCACACCCATCACGCGATGATATCCGCGCGCGGATAGCTTGAACTTATCTGCAGCACGGAGCAGCAGGTCTCGCCCTTCTTTATCTGGCGTTGCGATCTCTTCCAGAGCCTCGCCTTCAGCATCGGCATTTGTGCGCATATTTGGCCGCTCGGCAAACCGGATCTGTTGCACCGCGCGGGACGTTGCAACCCTTTCGGCAACCGTTGTGGACTTTTCGCCATTTGCGGGTAGATCAAGGTCGGAATAAGAAACGGGCGGGACATCGACGCGCAAGTCGAAACGGTCCATCAATGGTCCGGAAATACGCCCAAGATAGTCGTCTCCGCAGTGCGGCACGCGGGCACAAGCACGCTCAGGATCCGGCAGATAGCCGCATTTGCAAGGGTTTGCCGCAGCCACAAGCATGAAGCGGCAGGGGTATCTGATGTGCGCATTGGCGCGTGATATCATAACCTCAGCGGTCTCGACTGGCTGGCGCAGTGTTTCCAACACGTTTCGTTGGTATTCCGGGAATTCATCCATAAAGAGCACACCATTGTGGGCCAGTGACACCTCACCCGGTTTGGCCAACCGCCCACCGCCAATGATCGCAGCCATGGAAGAGGTGTGATGCGGATCGCGAAATGGGCGGTCACGCGTGATGCCACCTTCATCCAGTTCGCCCGCGATCGAATGGATCATCGATGTTTCCAGAGCCTCCATAGCTGTCATCGACGGCAGAATGCCAGGAAGTCTTCGTGCCAACATCGACTTGCCGGAACCGGGCGTTCCCACAAAAATCAGATGGTGCCGGCCGGCAGCTGCGATTTCAAGTGCGCGCTTGGCCCTTTCCTGGCCTTTGACCTCTGATAGGTCATTGGTCGGTTTAAAGGCTGGAATCTCGCCTGGTTGTGCCGGTGGTATAGGGACTTGTCCGCTGAAATGGCGCACCACATCGCCCAAGGTTTCGGCGGCGGTCACACTGGCATCGCTGACCCATGCGGCTTCTTTGCCACAAGGAGCTGGGCAAAGCAGTTCCATGCCTTCGGCGGCGGCGGTCATGGCGGCAGGTAATGCGCCTGTGACTGGAACGATTTTGCCATCAAGCGACAATTCTCCCAAAGCAACAACAGATTGGGTGATGTCGCGGGGAATGATTTCCAGAGCTGCCAGCAACGATATGGCAATGGGCAGATCAAAGTGGCTGCCTTCTTTTGGCAAATCGGCAGGGCTAAGGTTTATCGTCACTTTCTTGGAAGGAAAGGCAATTGCCATATTCGCCAAGGCCGCCCGCACGCGTTCCTTGGCCTCAGACACAGCCTTGTCCGGAAGGCCAACAATACTAAAACCGGGCAACCCGGGGGACAGGGAGCATTGTACTTCGACCAAGCAAGCCTCAACGCCACGAAATGCGACAGAATGTGCCAGTGATATCAAAACAATCTCCCTCACCAATTATGGTTAATCGGTACTTGAGCGGTCTTTACCAAAGGTTAATGCGAAACATTACACCGGCCAATCGCGCGTGCCGCCGCCCATTGGATAGGGAAAGGGATCATATGTCACTTTCAGCCCATCCGCGCGCCAAACTTTGAAAGCCCTGTCACTGATTGTTGTCTGGCAATAAGACAGGGCTGCATCGGAAACAGGCAAATCATAGCCAATGATCCTTGCAGCGACCGGCGCGTAAAATACATCTGCAAGACTGTAATCACCGAATATCCAACCATTTTCTGAACCCGACAAATCACGGGCGCTGCGCCAGATTGCTTCAAGCCGGGCCAGGTCTGCCAGCACCTCTGCATTGGGGACAAACCCTGTTGTGACGTGTTGTAATTGCATCGGGCACGCGTCTCTCAGAGCGGCAAACCCCGATGCCATTTCCGCGCAAAGCCATCTCGCGCGCGCCCGCAGTCGGGCGTCGTGCGGCCAGAATGGGACGTCCGGATGTCGCTCCGCCAAGGTCTCGGCCATTGCGACGGATTCGCCAATTACATCACCCTCTGGCGTTCGCAGGACCGGAACCAACCGCGCCGGAGCCAGCGGTGCCAAATCTTCTGGCATAGTGCCGCTGTAGAGCCCGACCAAGTTGGTCCGGTAAGGCAGGTCAAATTTCTCCATCATCAACCAGCCGCGCAAAGACCAGCTGGAGAAGGTGCGATCGCCGATGTAAAGATCATAAGTCATGCCGTCATGCTAGCGGGCGAAGCGTACAGCCAGCAAACAAAGTTTTGTGGCGGAGTTGATCACGGACAGTGATTAATCTGCCCGACTTTGGCGCTGCCGCCCGTCCAGACGATGGACGTGGCAGACAGGTTGTCGATGGAATGTGAAAGCGCGTCGTAAGCAGAAACGCCCAAACCACGTTGGACCTGGGTGAGAATGACGCCAATATGGGCGATCGCCACGATTTCGGATGTCGGATGGCTGGCGTTGACCTGATCCACAAAGCCATTCACCCGCGCAGCCGCGGCATTCCAGCTCTCACCCTCGGGTGGTGCTACATCGCCCGGTTTTTCCCAGTATGCGCGGCTTAGCTCAGGATCGCGCTCAGAGATGGCTGAGAAGTGCATGCCGTCCCAGACGCCAAAATTAAACTCTCGAATTTGGTCGCTATTCGGAAGCCGTGTGTGGCCCGTGCCTTGCAGAGCATCTGCAGTATCAGATGCACGACGCAAATCGGACGACACCATCAAAGACCTGTCTGGCAAGTGCAGACGCAAACGTGCGATCCGGTCTATGTCGGAAAGATCGGCGGGGACGTCACGCCATCCAACGAATGTTTTTTCATGAGTGGGCCCGTGCCGCACCCAATGCCAAACAGTCAAGGCATTTCACCTTTTAGCACCGATGGAAGCCCTGCAATCACCATCACGGTTAAATCAGACTGGGCGGCCAGGGCAATGTTGAGCCTGCCCTGTGCTTCACGAAATTCCCGGGACAAAGCGTTGTCTGGCACGATCCCATGGCCCACCTCATTTGAAACGACAATAACGGGCACCTGGGCCGCGTGCAGTGCTGCCAATAGGTCGTTTTGCGCAGCCGCGACATTCCTTTGGTCGAGCATTTGATTGCTCAGCCACATCGTCGCGCAATCCACCAACACACCTTGTCCCGCATGCAGTTGCGAAAGGCTTGGCGAAAGATCCAGATCGGCTTCAAAATTGGTCCATTGGTCACTTCTGCGCGATTTATGCTCCTCCACACGCATTTTTATTTCGTCGTCAAAAATGCGCGATGTGGCAATATAAACAGGTCTTAAGCCACTACTTAACAATAGTTTTTCAGCCCAGACAGACTTGCCCGAGGCCGCGCCGCCTAGCGCCAGTGTCAGTTTTGGCAACATTTTTTCAACCTTTGGTGTGAACCAATCACGTATACGATCCGTATCTCTGTTAATTGTACACGGCAAGGTGTGCTTCATCTGAACGGGAGATGTCGGTATGGCTTTGGACACGGCTCGAGATAGGTCGCTTTCGCGAACAGCGATGAAGGCAGAGTTGCTGGACGCAGAAACAGAATTAAGGCTCGCCTATGCATGGCGAGATGAACGATGCGAAAAGTCGCTCCATAGGTTGATTACAGCTTACATGCGGCTTGCCATTTCGATGGCGTCAAAATTCAAACGATACGGCGCGCCGATGAATGATCTCATTCAGGAAGCGGGCTTGGGCCTCATGAAGGCTGCGGATAAATTTGACCCGGACCGCGGTGTGCGTTTCTCAACATACGCTGTCTGGTGGATCAAAGCGTCGATACAAGATTATGTGATGCGCAATTGGTCCATGGTCAGAACCGGGTCTACATCTTCTCAAAAGTCATTGTTTTTTAACATGCGGCGCGTGCAAGCGCGCCTTGAGCGAGAAAGCGCAGCCGCGGGCGAGACGTTAGACCGCCACCAGCTACACCAGATGATATCAACCGAGATAGGCGTCCCGCTTCATGACGTTGAAATGATGGAAGGGCGACTTTCCGGGTCCGACTACTCTCTCAACGCAACGCAATCTACCGAGGATGAAGGCCGGGAATGGATTGATGCGCTGGAAGATGACAGCGCACAAGCTGCTGAAACCGTTGAGCATCAGCATGATACGGACCAGCTGCGCACATGGCTGCTGCAAGCCATGAACGATCTGAATGAACGTGAGAGATTTATTGTGAGAGAGCGCAAGCTTCGGGATCAGGCCCGCACGTTAGAAAGTCTGGGACAGGAGCTGTCTTTGAGCAAGGAACGTGTGCGCCAACTTGAAGCGGCAGCATTTGGCAAGATGCGCAAATCGCTTGAGAACCAATCGCGCGAAGTGCACCACTTTCTGATGTGATTGTACCAAGTATCAAAGCACTAGCGGCTTGTGGAGCGGTCATTTTGGCCGCTCCTTGCGTGTTTGCAGACACTGTTCTGGTTGCGGCACAGTCAGCTGATGTCGTTTTTCTGGGTGAGCAACATGATAACCCGGGCCACCACGATGTTCAGGCCAGATGGACTAGAGCGTTGAATCCCGCCGCATTGGTTTTTGAGATGCTGACGCCAGAACAGGCTGCGTCGATAACACAGGAAAATCGCAGCACGCAGGATAAGTTGGCTGCGGCGCTGGAATGGGACAGCACGGGATGGCCCGATTTTTCCATGTATTACCCGATAATTGAGGCTGCACCCGAGGCACGCATCTTTGGTGCAGGTGTACCGCGTGCGCAGGTTCAAAGTCTGATGAAGAAACCTTTACATGAGGCTATGGTGGCATCTGACGTGCAGCGGTTCGGGCTGGATCAACCACTACCTGACGCCCAGCAATCCAAACGGGAAAGCTTGCAAAGCGAGGCGCATTGCAATGCACTACCCGATGATCTTTTGCCAATGATGGTGTCGGTTCAGCGGTTGCGGAACGCCACATTGGCGCGCTCTGCATTGGACGCATTGGATCAAACGACAGGGCCCGTGCTGGTCATAACTGGCAATGGGCATGCGCGCACGGATTGGGGTGCCCCATTCTTGGTGCAACTGGCCGATCCCGACGTCGACGTTTTTGCACTGGGGCAAGGCGAGGGCGATTCCAACCCTCAGGGGATCTTTGATGCCCAGCTGGATGGCCCGGTCGTGGACCGCGGGAACCCTTGCGATGCTTTCAAATGACCTCAGGGGACTGGCAGTCACTCAACAGCCAGCATAAGGTCCTGAAGGAAGGTTATCCTCATAAGGCACATCATGCTAACCGGAAAACACATATTGCTGATCATCGGTGGTGGGATTGCGGCCTTCAAATCGCTTGATCTGATCCGCAGGATGCGCGAACGCGGCGCCATAGTGACACCGGTGCTCACCAAGGCGGGCGAAGAGTTCGTGACACCTTTGTCCGTGTCCGCGCTCGCCGGGTCCACGGTTTATCGCAATTTGTTTGATCTGAATGACGAGGCCGAGATGGGCCACATACAACTCAGCCGTGTCTCCGACCTGGTTGTGGTTGCTCCAGCGACGGCAGACCTGATGGGAAAAATGGCAAGTGGCCTTGCCAATGACTTGGCAAGCACGCTGCTTTTAGCGACGGATACGCCTGTGCTGATCGCGCCAGCGATGAACGTCCGCATGTGGCAACACGCTGCCACCCAACGCAATCTGGCGACACTCAAAAACGACGGGGTTGGTGTTGTCGGACCAAATGACGGCGACATGGCCTGTGGCGAGTTTGGCCCCGGCCGAATGGCAGAGCCGCTTGAGATCGTTGCAGCAATTCAGACACACTTTTCCGCAGGCCCTTTGTCGGGCCAACGCATTCTGGTGACCTCAGGCCCCACTCACGAACCGATCGATCCCGTGCGTTACATCGCCAACAGATCTTCAGGTGCCCAAGGCACGGCAATTGCACGCGCACTTTCGGCGCTGGGGGCTGAGGTCGTGTTTGTGACCGGTCCGGCTGATGTCCCGCCACCAGCGGGCGTGGACATCGTTCACGTTAAGACAGCACAGGAAATGCTTGGTGCTGTTGAAGCCACTTTGCCGGTTCATGCTGCTGTCTTTGCTGCGGCCGTGGCGGATTGGCGTGTCGACTGTGCCAGTGACCGCAAGCTGAAAAAATCAAAGGGCGGCTTGCCCCAACTCGCCTTTGTGGAAAACCCGGATATTTTGCGGCATATCGCACAGAGCAAAAAGGATCGCCCTAAGTTGGTCGTCGGTTTTGCCGCAGAAACAAATGACGTGCTAGAAAATGCCACTGCCAAACGCCTGCGCAAAGGATGTGATTGGATTGTTGCCAATGACGTCTCAACAGGGAGTGGCGTTATGGGCGGGGCAGAAAACACCGTTATTGTCATTGATGAACATCGGACGGAAACCTGGCCCAAAATGACAAAGGTCGAGGTCGCAAAACGGCTGGCTGAGCGCATGGCGCAGGCTTTGGCTTGACCCGTATTCATGGCCAAAGAGGGTTGAATATTGGTACAGATTAAGCTGGCTTGGGATGAGGGCGCGGATCAGGCACTGGGCTTGCCCGCCTATCAGACATCCGGTGCCGCAGGCGCTGACGTGCGCGCAAACCTCCCTGACGGTGCTGTGGTGATTGCGCCCGGCGCACGGGTTTTGATTCCAACGGGTTTGAAGATGGAAATTCCTGTTGGCTACGAAATCCAGGTGCGGCCGCGCTCCGGGCTGGCACTCAAACATGGCATCATGTTGGTCAACAGCCCCGGTACCATTGACAGTGACTACCGAGGGCCGGTGGGTGTGATCATGATGAATGCGGGTGAGATAGCTTTTGACGTAACCCACGGCATGCGCATCGCCCAACTAGTGCTGGCGCCTGTTGTACAGGCTGATTTTTATATCGCGGAAGACCTCAGTGAAACCGCACGCGGGGATGCTGGTTTTGGGTCGTCCGGAGAAAACTGATGCTGGTGGTGATTATTTTGGCGGTGGCGCTGTGGGTATTTGGCGGCCTGATGGGCGTGCCGCGCGCCACACGGAGCATGATGCTCGCTATTCTTTATGTGGCCGTTTTGATCATTCAGATCACCCTGCCAGCGGGCACGCCATTGCGCATGGCCACAGGCGATAGCCCTGCCCCTTGGCTTATTCTGGGTGGCTTTACCGGTCTGATTTTTCTCTACCGTCGCCTTTTGGCGGCTTTGCGCAGGCGCGCTGACGTCAAAGAAGCCGCAGCGCAGCCTATTGCGCCCAAACCGGGATTTAGCGATGCCGAGTTAAACAGGTATGCCCGTCATATCGTATTGCGCGAGATCGGTGGGCCAGGACAGAAAAAGCTCAAAGAGGCGAAAGTCCTTGTTATTGGCGCGGGCGGTCTGGGTGCACCAGCCCTGCAATATCTCGCCGCATCAGGCGTCGGGACGATCGGTGTGATCGATGATGACATTGTAGAAAATACAAATCTGGCCCGTCAGGTGATCCACAAAGACAAAGCCATCGGGATGCACAAGGTTTTTTCCGCGCAGGCCGAGATGCTGGAGCAAAATCCCCATGTCAAGGTGCGGCCCTATCAGCGACGTCTGACAGAAGACATCGCATCAGATCTCTTTGCAGACTATGATCTGGTGCTGGATGGCACTGATAATTTTGACACGCGCTATCTGGTCAACCGGGTGGCCGTTGAGCAAAAAATTCCCTTGGTCTCTGGCGCTTTGAGCCAGTGGGAAGGGCAACTCAGCGTTTTTGATCCCGCCCATGGCGCACCCTGCTATCAGTGTATTTTTTCGCAGGCCCCAGCTGCAGAACTGGCGCCTTCCTGCGCGGAAGCCGGTGTGTTGAGCCCACTACCGGGCGTAATTGGCGCGATGATGGCCGTAGAAGCTGTAAAGATCGTTACCGGTGCAGGCACCGCGCTGCGCGGACAAATGGTGATCTATGATGCGCTCTATGGCGAAAGCCGCACGATCGCCATAACCCCGCGTGTGGATTGCCCAATCTGCGGCGATATGCGCGCCCAGACGGCTTGATTTGGTCAAAATCGACGCGTTGAACGATGACCTGAGGTTGTGCATCTCACCGCGTAAATCTAGCTTGCACTGCAAAGGAGAGCCGTCATGACCAATCCCCTACTCCAAGACTGGAATACCCCCTTTCAGATCGCGCCATTCGATCAGATCAATGATGATCATTTTGCCCCTGCGATGAAAGAGGCCCTAAAACAGCATCGTGCCGAAATCGACGCCATCGCTGATGCAAAAGAACCCGCTAGTTTTGCCAATACAATTGAGGCGCTGGAAGCAGCCGGCAAGGCGCTGGACAAGGTGCTAGGGGTTTTTTTCACCGTTTCTGGAGCGGACAGCAATCCGGCCCGCGAAGATCTGCAGCGCCAGTTTTCGCCAGAGTTGGCCGCACATTTCTCAGAGGTTTCAGGCAACAAAGCGCTTTTTTCCCGTGTGGCAGCGGTTTGGGAAAACAAGGATGATGCAAGCCTGACGCCTGAGCAAGAGCGGGTATTGATGTTAACACACCGCGGATTTGTGCGGGCCGGGTCCGCGCTGACCGGAGCATCCGAGGCACGGATGAAAGAGATAAAAGCGCGTCTCGCCGTGTTGGGAACAGAGTTTACGCAAAACCTGTTGGCAGACGAACGGGACTGGTTCATGCCGCTTACGGAAGATGACTTGGGCGGGCTCCCTGATTTTGTGATCAGCTCAGCACGCGCTGCAGGAAAAGAAAAGCAAGCGGATGGGCCAGTTGTTACCCTGTCACGCTCCTTGATCGTACCGTTTTTACAATTCTCCGATCGGCGCGATCTTCGCGAAAAGGCGTTCAGAGCCTGGACCGCACGTGGCGCCAATGGTGGTAAAACGGACAATCGCGCGATTGCGGCCGAGACACTGAAACTGCGTGAAGAGCGCGCCAGCCTATTGGGTTATGATAATTTCGCCGCCTATAAACTGGAAACCGAGATGGCCAAAACTCCCGAGGCGGTCCGCGACTTGCTGATGGCGGTATGGCATCCAGCACGTGCGCGGGCAGAAGCGGATGCCGTTATTCTTACCGACATGATGCAAAGCGATGGCGTCAACGGCCCGCTTGCACCATGGGACTGGCGGTATTACTCCGAAAAGCGCCGCGTGGCTGAACACGATCTGGATGAGGCGGTGCTCAAACCTTTTTTCCAACTCGACCGGATGATCGAGGCGTCATTTGCCTGTGCCACACGACTGTTCGGTTTAGAATTCAAAACGCTGAACGTTCCGCTTTACCACCCCGATTGCCGCGCATGGGAAGTGAAGCGAAACGGTGAACATATTGCCGTCTTTATCGGGGACTATTTTGCGCGCGGGTCAAAACGGTCAGGCGCCTGGTGCTCTGCCATGCGCTCGCAAGCAAAATTCCCTGAGGTGCAATCACCAATTGTGATTAATGTGTGCAATTTCGCGAAAGGCGATCCGACGCTCCTGTCCTACGACGATGCGCGCACATTATTCCATGAATTTGGCCATGCATTGCACCAGATTTTGTCGAATGTAACCTACGAGAGCATCTCCGGCACATCCGTGGCGCGCGACTTTGTGGAACTGCCTAGCCAGCTTTATGAACATTGGCTTGAAGTGCCCGAGGTGCTTGCAGAATTCGCCACCCATGCCGAAACAGGCGCGCCAATGCCGCAGGACATGCTGGAAAAGGTTCTGGCTGCAGCGACCTATGACATGGGGTTTCAAACGGTGGAATATGTGGCATCTGCCCTAGTTGACCTGGCATTTCATGACGGACCCGCACCCAAAGACCCGATGGCACACCAACAAAAGGTTTTGGAAAAATTGGGCATGCCCTCTGCCATCACCATGCGCCACGCTACCCCGCAATTTGCGCATGTGTTTGCCGGTGATGGATATTCCAGTGGCTACTACAGCTACATGTGGTCCGAAGTGATGGATGCCGATGCGTTTGCCGCCTTTGAAGAAGCCGGGGGTGCATTCGATGAAGGCCGGGCCGCTGCTTTGGAAGAGCATATTCTCTCAACAGGCGGCAGTCGGGATGCGGCCGAGCTCTACACCGCTTTTCGTGGTAAGCTTCCCGGAGTTGAGGCGCTGCTAATAGGACGCGGCTTGGCGACTGCGTGACTAATAGCCGCTGTCGCGGTCAACCAAGTGCAATAACGGTTCACCGATCTCGCAACGGAGCACATTCGCGGCGATCACCTCCGAGGCTGTTGCCTCTCTGGTTTCAGCAGCGATATGGGGCGTGACAGTCACGCGGGGGTCGGTCCAAAACGGATGGTCCTGCGGCAGAGGTTCCACGCGGAAAACATCCAAGGTCGCCTGTGCCACCTGCCCGCTGTCCAAGGCGTCTAGCAAGGCCTGATCGTCGATCAAGGTCCCGCGACCGGGGTTGATCACAAAAGCACCTTTCGGCAAAAGAGAGGCAGTTTGCGCGTTGAGGGTGTTTTTGGTGGCTGCTGTGTCCGGCAGAAGCAAAATCAAGATCTCCGCATGGGACAGCGCGTTTTCAAGGCCCGCGCCACCATGGTGCATGGTAATGTTGAGCAGAGGCTTTTCTCGCCTGCTCCACCCGCTGACCTTGAACCCTAGCGTGACCAAAACTTCAGCAACCGCCTGGCCAAGCTCGCCCATGCCCAAAATGCAGACGGACCGTTCGGAGGCAAGCGGCGGCGTATGTGGTACCCATGACTGATCCGGGTTCACGATATGCCGATCCATACCAAGGTGATACCGCAACACGTGGCCTGTAACCCATTCCGACATGGACTTTGTCATACCGGGATCGACCATGCGCGCGAGCGGAATCTTGAGCGTCGCATTGTTCACAATGCCTTCGACCCCCGCCCAAAGGTTAAGAACCGCTTTTGCGTGCGTGTAGGGGCCAAAATCTTGCAGGGGTGAATTGGGTGCATAGACGATGTAGTCTACGTCCTCCGGCGGGAAACTCAGCGCGAGATCGACGTTCAGCCCCAGCTGCGAAAACGCCCGGTTCAGATGCGGTTGATATGCCTCCCACCTTTCGGGAGGGGCGGCGAAAAGTACATTGATGGACATTTTGAATTACCTCGGGCGGTGGACATGGGCGCTTTGCATCAACCCAAAGGCGAGCATCAGAACCAACATTGCAGACCCGCCGTAGCTCACCAGCGGCAAAGGAACCCCGACAACAGGTGCCATACCCATGACCATCGACATATTAACGGCAAAGAACAAAAAGAAATTCAATGCAATGCCGAGTATCAGAAGCGAAGAAAAACGATCTTTGGTCATCAAGGCAGACCAGACGCAAAAGACAATGATCAGCGCATAAAGACCAAGCAACCAAACACCACCCAGAAACCCAAATTCTTCTGCCAGCGTCGTGAAGATAAAGTCCGTGTGCTTCTCTGGTAGAAAGTTCAGCCGGCTTTGCGTTCCCTGCATGAAACCGCGCCCGGTCCAACCGCCTGAACCCAGGGCAATCTTCGATTGGGTAATGTGATACCCGGCGCCGAGTGGGTCAGTGCTAGGATCAAGGAACGTGTCGATGCGGCGGAATTGATAATCCTTGATCAATTGCCATTCGGTTCCACGCGATTTGAAAACAGCCGTGATCAATCCAATGGCGCTGGCAATGACAGCCGCAAAGTAAGCCCAATGCACGCCGGCCAGAAACATCAAGCCACCACCAGCTGCAAGCAAGAGGATAGAGGTTCCCAAATCAGGTTGCCGCAAGACGAGATATGTCGGGACAAGTATGATGAGAACCGGCAATAACACCCAAAACAAGTGCGAGGTGCGCTTTGCCGGCAGCCAGTCATAGTATGCTGCGAGAAACATCACCAGCGTGATTTTCATCAACTCCGAAGGCTGCAAGCGCATGAAACCCAGATCAATCCAACGCTGTGCCCCCATGCCGACTGTCCCGAAAAGTTCGACAGCAACAAGTAGCGCAACAGTGCCCAAGTAGGCGATGCCGGATAAGGACCTCCAAAACCAAATAGGGACCATTGCCACACAGATCATCAGGCCGAAACCCAATGCGAAACGCTTCATCTGCGGTTCCGCCCAAGGGCTGAAGGATCCGCCGGCGACGGAATAGAGCATCAGGAAACCGGCTCCGGCCACAGACACCAGCAAAAGGGCAACGGGCCAATTGAGATAAAGTATCTTTCGCAAACCTGACGGTGCGGACTTAACGGCATATTCAAGATAGCTCATGCCTGATCCCGCCCGGAAAAGACCGCTTGCGGTTGCATCTGACGCAGTTTTTCTTGTTGTAATTCGATGCGCTCGCGGTCTTTCGCAGGATAAGCCTCCAATGAAGGTGGACCGCCAGCCAATGCTTGTAGCGTAATATCGCGCGCAATGGGTGCCGCTGCTTTAGAGCCGCCCCCACCGTGTTCGACGACAACAGCTACGGCGTATTTTGGTTTCTCGACCGGCGCAAAATTGACAAAGAGCGCGTGATCACGTCGTTCCCAGGGCAAATCCTCGTTTCGGATTACGCCTGCACGCCGTTCCGCTGCGGTAATGTTGCGGACCTGGCTGGTACCCGTTTTCCCGGCCATCCTCATGGTGTCATCAATAATGCGAGACCCGTAAGCGGTTCCACGACGGTCGTTAACCACAGCGTTCATGGCCCGTCGCATTTTCCGCAAGTTGTTTTCATTCATTCCCATGTTTTCGCCGCCACGCTCTGGCGTTTCGACTCCGTCAATCGATTTGATCAACCGGGGTTCAACCGCACGGCCGGTTGCCAATCTTGCGGACATGACCGCCAGTTGCAAGGGTGACGTGAGCATGAAACCTTGGCCGATCGAAACGTTGACCGTATCACCCACTCGCCAGCTTTGCCCATAAGTTGATGATTTCCATTCCATGTTGGGTGCAAGACCTTGAGCCACAGCAGACATAGGCACATCATGTTTGACACCCAGTCCAAAGCGTTTTGCCATTGCCGAAATTTTTTCGATACCGATTTTGATGGCAAGATCATAATAGTAAACATCGCAAGAGCGTTTTAACGAAGTTTGCAAGTCGACCCATCCATGACCGGCGCGTTTCCAACAATGGAAGCGGCGGCCTGAGACTGTCAGATGCCCAGGACAGTACACTGTTTCATCCGGCCCGATCAAACCGGCTTCAAGTGCTGCCATCGCCGTCATCATCTTGAATGTGGAACCAGGCGGATAGAGGCCCTGAACGGTCTTGCTGGCCAAGGGCCGGTACTTGTTGCCTGTCAGGCTATTGTAGTCCTTGACGGAAATACCGCGCACAAAAAGGTTTGGATCGTAAGTGGGCGCCGACGAACAGGCAACGACATCGCCATTATCGCAATCGATCACCACGGCACTTGCGCTTTCCTCGCTGAGCCGCGCTTGCACATAACCTTGCAAGTTAGCGTCGATCGTCAGCTGCAAATCCGCTCCCGGGGTGCCTTCGACACGGTCCAACTCACGCATGACCCGCCCGGCTGCGTTCACCTCAACACGTTTGGCACCAGCTTTTCCGCGTAACAGAGGCTCCAGTTTTGTTTCCACCCCGACCTTGCCAATTTGAAAGCGCGGTATGCGTAAAACGGGTTCCGGGTCTTCAATCCGTTCGAGATCATAGTCGGACACTGGGCCGACATACCCCAGTACATGCGCAAAATCAGATCCTTGAGGGTAAATTCGACTGAGACCGACCTCAGGTGTGACACCTGGGAGCGCGGGCGCATTGACGGAAACACGGCTTATATCATGCCAGCTGACATCTTCGGCGATCGTTACCGGCAGAAAGGAAGGTGATCGTTTCAACTCAAGCTTAGTACGTTCCAGAGTTTCGGCGTCCAAATCGACGATTGTCGAAAGACGTTCCAAAACCGCATCGATATCACCTGCGTCTTCCCGGACAATCACGATGCGATAGGAAGGAGCGTTTTGCGCCAACCTGACACCGTTGCGGTCGAAAACTTCGCCACGGGATGGCGGAATCAATCGAACATTGATCCGGTTTTCTTCGGCCAGTAGGCGAAACTGATCAGCCTGATCAACCTGCAAAAACCGCATGCGCGCAGCAAGACCGCCGATGAACAACATTTGAGCGCCGCCCAACAAGGCAGCCCGACGCGAGATACGGCGGTGACTGAGGTCCGATTCTGCGCGGGTCTTTTTCATTCTCAGCCCTCTGCTGACATGTCTGCATGGATCATATCCGACTTCCTATTTTCTCAGAATCGCCGGGGGCCGATTTGCGAACACCCATCAGTCCGTGTGTTATCGCTACAACGACCGGATAAAAAACCATTGTCATGATCGCCTCAATCACCGTCAAGCCAAAGGGTGGCAAATCCAGCAAAGTAATGATCAACACGGCGCGATAAACCAAGGTGATACCCGCAATCATAATGCAGACGTGCAACCACTCGGCAACAAAGCTACGCTCCCGCGATCCACGGGAACGTCCTTTCAGCCGTTCGCACGCCAACAGAGCAAGCGACGCCCAAAGGCCGGGTGGACGTTGCAGAATTAGATCAGCAAGTAAGAACAAAACAGCGAGCGCCAGAGTTGGCACGTATTCAGGTTGTCGCAAAGACCACGCAAATGCGAAACCAATCAAAAGGTTCGGGCCCACCCAGCTTCCTGGTTGCGATTCCAAAGGCAGAAGATGAAAGAACAATATGACACAAACCAGCGCCGCAAATCCAATCCGCATAGCCCACAAGCGTGTGAACGGAATGTCCGTCACTGGCTAAACCCATCTTGAGCGATTTGCGGCTGTCTGGGCAATTGGGGCCCAATTACGCGTGCTGTGTCCGACACCGGCTCGGTGCCATGGTGGCGCAGAACACGCAGAAATTCCAGACGCTGATCGTCCGCCGCCAACCTGACTCGCAGTTTTCCATTTGGGTCTGCCGCAACCTGACCGATCAGCAACCCCGCAGGAAAAACGCCCCCGTCTCCCGAACTGATGACACGGTGCCCCGGGCGCACTGCATCACTGTCTTCCAGAAATTCAATCGGCGGTGCTGCAGAATTGTCTCCGGAAACGATAACACGCTGTCCGGACGGTTGGATCACTGCAGGAATGCGGCTTGACGCGTCAGTGAGCAAAATAACCCGTGACGTGTTTTCGCCGACGCCAGAGATACGACCCACGACCCCGATGCCATCCATCGTAGCCCAACCGTCTACGATACCATCACGCGCGCCGATGTTGAGCAAAACCGACTGCCGGAAAGGCGACCCGCTATCTGCCAACACGACGCCAGTGATGTACGTCAGGCGAGGATCCAGTCGCACGTTGTTCAGGTCGAGCAACCGGGCATTTTCTTGCTCCAACTGCAATGCCGCTTCTTTCCAGGCCTGCATGCGACGCAGTTCAGATCGAAGCTCTCCATTTTGCTCCGCAAGACGTTGATAACTCTGGAAATTTTTGAGAAGATTTATCGCGCTGGTGACTGGGGCCATGGCCCAGTCCAAGCTCGGCACAAAGCGATCCGTAACCTGAGCACGAAAACGCTCGACACGTGGGCTATCTATGCGCCAGACCAGAAAAGTCGCAAACAAACACAAAACTGCAACACCCAATAGCAACCGCCGCAGTGGGCCGGTAAATTCGCTGCCATTGGTTCGTTCTTTTGCCATCTACCGGTCGTCTCCTGCCTCATGTCAGGCAGGGCAAACCTGCCGCTGATGAGGTCTTAACGGTTTTTACGTTCAGCTGTCGTAGTCAATCGCGTGACGCAGTTGTTTTTCGAACTCCAAAGCCTTGCCGGTTCCTAGTGCCACACAATTTAGCGACTCGTCGGCGATTGAAACCGCAAGACCGGTTTGCTCGCGCAAGGCAAGATCCAGATCGCCCAGAAGCGCGCCGCCGCCAGTCAACATGACACCCCGGTCCACGATATCGGCGGCAAGATCTGGTGGTGTTGTTTCCAATGCCGTCATTACAGCCTCGCAAATCTGCTGCACGGGTTCGGCCAGTGCTTCGGCAATCTGAGCCTGGGTAACCTCGATTTCCTTTGGCACCCCATTTAACAAATCTCTTCCTCGGATTTGCATCGACGTGCCGCGCCCATCGTCCGGCATACGAGCGGTGCCGATAGATGTCTTGATGCGTTCTGCGGTTGTTTCACCAACCAGTAGGTTCTGTTGACGGCGCAGGTAACTGATGATGGCTTCGTCCATCCGGTCACCGCCGACCCTAACAGACCGTGCATAGACAATATCCCCAAGGCTCAGAACAGCCACTTCGGTGGTCCCGCCCCCAATATCCACAACCATATTTCCCGTTGGGTCCGTAATTGGCATGCCAGCTCCGATAGCGGCGGCAATCGGTTCCGCAATGAGACCTGCCCGACGCGCCCCGGCGCTGAGTACGGATTGGCGGATGGCACGTTTCTCGACGGGCGTGGCGCCATGCGGAACGCAGACGATGATCTTCGGTTTAGAGAAAGTCGACCGCTTGTGCACCTTGCGAATGAAATGTTTGATCATCTCCTCGGCTGTGTCAAAATCGGCGATCACCCCTTCTCGCATCGGGCGGATCGCTTCTATGCTGCCGGGCGTGCGCCCCAGCATCAGCTTGGCGTCCTCACCCACTGCCAGCACTTTTTTCACGCCATCCTTGACATGATATGCAACTACGGAGGGTTCCGACAGGATCACGCCGCGACCCTTAACATAAACCAGCGTGTTGGCCGTTCCGAGATCAATGGCCATATCGGAAGAAAACAGCCCGCGAATTTTGTCAAACATTAAGAATAACCTTGCCCGAATTTGTCTTCGCCCGCACTTTTTAAGAGGGGCTTCGTTCTGTATATATGCTTAGGCGAGTAAGGGTGAAAGGGGCGTTAACGATGATCTCGAAAGCATGTTGCGCGTCATTTTTTTTGCCCGCCTAATTCGAATCACCTTAGCGCTACACTCTAAAGTTGTCCTAAGGCAAGGTGGGAGACAACAAAAACAGGGCTTCCAATGCCCCTCCGGGCTCAGCACCAGGCAGTGCTTTCTGAAATGCCTTTGCCATGGAACCGTCTTGGAACAGCTCTGAAATGGCCGTATCGACGGCCAAACGGAAATCGCTATCGCCGCGCGCCATGGCAAAACCTTGCTTTTCGACCGTCAAGATTCCTTCAAAGACTTTGAATTGGTCACGTTTGTCACTGTTCAGAAACATATTGATCAGGATCGACTGATCCGCAAAATACCCATCGATTTCCTTGTTTTCCATCGCTGCCATTGCCGAACCGTGATCTTCGAATGTCACCACTTCTGCGTCAATGCCATCGGCCTGTAACGAGTTATTCAGCGCGTCTTCTGTCGTTGTGTTACCCCGCACACCGACCTTTTTGCCTGCCAGCTCCTTCAAATTGGACACACCGTCTTTCTGCAACATCACCGTCGTGCCATCGACGTAAGTGGGCACCGAAAAATCAACGAGCTCGCGGCGTTCGAGTGTAATCGTTGACGCGCCGCACAGAAGATCAATCTCTCCGTTTGCGACTTTTTCAAAGCGATTGTTCGTGTCGACGCGCTCGAAAACAATTTCAAGCTCTTCCATACCAAGCTGCGCGCCCAACCGTTCTGCCAGTGCAAAACAGACAATTGGCGAATACCCCTGTGGCCGTCCAGCATCACTTTCAAAAGACAGCGGAGCGGCGTCAGTGCGATATCCCAGTTTGATTTCGCCAGATGATTTTATGCGTTCCAACGTCTGGGCCTGAAGCGCCATCGGCAAGATGAGCAATGCAATAAAGAGTGTTAGAATGGGACGCATGTCGGGTTTCCTATTGGTTTCGAAAAAAGATGTGTTGACCACACACTAGCAGAAGTTTCGAGTGGGGCCGCCCTTTAGTTTTCCCGCATCACACGAAGAGCAAAAAAACGCGGGCAGCGCAACGATCCACCCGCGTGATTGACGCTCAGCTGACGTCTTTGTAACTGATTTCGCGTTTATCGGAACCGGCTTTTTCCCGCCGGACAAGCAAGCGGTTCAGCGCATGAATGTAGGCCAGCGCCGAAGCGACAACGGTGTCGGTATTGGCCGATTGACCGGTCACGATGCGCCCGTCTTCTTCCATCCGCACGGAAACGGTCGCCTGCGCATCGGTACCCTCTGTCACAGCATGCACCTGATAGAGTTGCAAGCGCGCATTGTGTGGGACGAGCGCCTTGATCGCATTAAAAGAGGCATCCACCGGACCATCACCGGTCTGCGTCGTTGTCTGCTCTTCGCCATCAATCTCCATCACAAGATCAGCTTGCTGCGGGCCTTCCGTGCCGCAGACAACCTTGAGGGACTGCAACTTGAGACGGTCGTTTTCCGGATCAGACGACGTGCGCATCAGAGCAATCAAGTCATCGTCGTAAATTTCCTTTTTGCGGTCTGCCAATTCCTTAAACCTGACAAATACATCCTTGAGCTGGTTATCCCCAAGCTCAAAACCCAGGTCTTCGAGTTTGGAGCGCAGCGCTGCGCGCCCAGAATGCTTGCCCATGACGATGTTGGTTTCGGAAAGCCCGACGTCCTCGGGGCGCATGATCTCGAAGGTCTCTGCGTTTTTCAGCATGCCATCCTGGTGGATACCGGATTCGTGGGCAAAGGCATTCTTACCGACAATCGCCTTGTTAAATTGCACCGGGAAACCAGAGACCGTCGCGACGCGGCGGGAGATGTTCATGATCTTGGTGCTGTCCACGCCAGTTTGGTAGGGCATGATATCGTTGCGCACTTTCATCGCCATCACGACCTCTTCGAGTGCCGTATTGCCCGCGCGTTCGCCCAAGCCATTGATCGTGCACTCAATTTGGCGCGCGCCCGCTTCAACTGCGGCGAGGCTGTTGGCCGTCGCCATCCCCAGATCGTTGTGGCAATGGGTGGCAAAGATGATCTCGTCCGCGCCAGGCACGCGTTGCAACAGCATTCTAATCAGATCGGCAGATTCGCGAGGCACCGTGTAGCCGACGGTATCAGGGATATTGATGGTAGTCGCACCCGCCTTGATGGCGATTTCCACGACACGGCACAGGTAGTCCGCCTCCGTGCGGGTGGCATCCATGGGCGACCACTGGACGTTGTCACACAAGTTGCGAGCGCGGGACACTGTCTCATGGATGCGGTCCGCCATTTGATCCATGTCGAGATTGGGGATGGCGCGATGCAAGGGTGACGTGCCAATGAAGGTGTGAATGCGGGGGCGCTTTGCGTGTTTGACAGCCTCCCAGCAGCGATCAATGTCGCCGAATTGCGCCCGTGCCAGCCCGCATATTACAGAATTCTGCGCTTGCTTGGCAATTTCGGAGACGGCGGCGAAGTCACCCTCGGAGGCGATAGGGAACCCAGCCTCGATTATGTCCACGCCCATTTCGTCCAGAAGTCCCGCGATTTCGAGCTTTTCGGCATGAGTCATTGTAGCGCCCGGAGACTGTTCGCCGTCACGCAATGTTGTATCAAAAATCAGGACCCGGTCCTGTTTGGCTTTATTTGTCATGTCTGGTTCTTTCGATTTTCTGCTGATATCTTGGCGCGCTGCACATCCCTCTGAGCGGGCGCGCCGAAAGGCACGCTCAGAGGCGGGTTAGCAGCAGCAGAGCGGCAGCCGGGCGCAAGGAATAGCGCGAACGAATGGGTGTATAAAAAACCGGGGCCATAACGGTGTTATACCGCCCCGTTCAGAAATGGGAAGTCGGTTTTTGAGGCAAATGCGTCCGAGGTTCACCGCACGGGGCTTGAAGCAAACTGTTGCCCTGCTATCTCACTGACAATGAAAAAGGTTTTGATCATAGGGGCTTCTGGTGGCGTGGGCAGAGCTGTTGCAACGGCGTGCGAGGCGCGCGGGGACAGAGTAGCGCGGTTGTCACGAAGGGACGATGGCTTTGAAATTACAGACGAAACATCTGTGGATGCCCATTTGAGTGCTTTGAAAGACACTTTTGACTTTGTCCTTATTGCCACCGGCGCATTGGAAATCGAGGGGGCAGCGCCTGAGAAATCCATCAAATCCTTGACCGCTAAAGCAATGTTGGATCAGTTTGCAGTAAACGCATTGGGTCCGGCCCTGGTTCTGCGTCATGCTAGTGATCTGCTGCCGCGCAACTCGCCTTCCATAGTCGCTGTAATTTCCGCGAGGGTCGGCTCTATTGGCGACAACCGAATGGGTGGATGGGTCAGCTATCGAAGCGCCAAAGCGGCGGTCAACCAGATCGTACATACAACCGCTATTGAACTTGCGCGGACGCACAAACAAACCGCATGTGTAGCCCTTCATCCCGGCACAGTTGCGACGCCTTTTACGCAAAAATACCTCGGTCGGCACCCTTCTGTATCGCCGCAAGAAGCTGCCCAAAACCTTCTGACTGTGGTTGACGGTTTGGGCCCGGATCAGACCGGGCGGTTTTTCGACTGGGCGGGGGTCGAGGTGCCTTGGTAGGCAATCGGTTGATCGCTACCTGTAGGGTGTTGTCCTTCTGGTGTTTCAGAACTGGCAGTATCTGCGTGTGAAGCCGTTTCGCATGCGTTGAAATGGATGAGACGTTATCAGGTCCATCGAACTTCCGCGACGGTCAGCCAATCGCCTGCAAATGCGCCGAGACGCACACAGCGCTTTTAAATGTGGCCTCAATCAATAAAGAGCACGCTCCACGACGAATTTTGCACCGGTTCGGATTGGGGGTCGCCGTCCTACATCGCCAGAAAATGTAAACATTGATTGACAGATGAGGGGGCGCAAACCTACGCTCGCTCCACAGCACTTTTCTTTGCTATTACGACTATTGGGGGCCAGAAGCCGGGGGGGCGCAGGCATGCCATCACTCAAGCAAAGCTTCGAGCAAATACCGCCGGAAGTTTATTTGAAGACACAGACGGATGTCTTGCAGCTCAAATCGCGGCTGCCCGCCGACACAGTCGGCACGATTGTGAACGAAGTATTGAGCCGTGTGAAGGGCATTGCATCAAGGGATAGTTATCCGATAGATAGTCCGCCCCAGCATGTTGTAGACAAACTCTGTTATGCTCTCATTTCTTCGGAAGCAGATGAAGGAACGCAATTCGTCGAAAACCTGCGTGACGATGGGGCTTCTTTGGAAGCGATCTATCTGGCGTATCTGGCCGAAGCCGCGCGGACGTTGGGCGAGTGGTGGCTGGAGGATCATGTTTCTTTTGTTGAGGTCTCGATCGCATCAAGCCGAATCTATTCAATCATGCGAAGTATGAGTTATCTGTTTGTATCCAACAAACCGGTAACCAAAAAATCTGCAATTTTCGCCTCTGTGCCAGAAGAGACTCACATTGTTGGCGTTCGCATGGCAGCGGATCTGCTGGGGCAAAAAGGCTGGGACATTGAACTGCTTGTAGGGCTATCACATGCAGCGCTGTTGGACAGGATTTCAGCAAGCGATTGTCGCATAATCGGACTTTCAGCAAGCGGGTTGCACTCTGCCTCTACATTGGCTCGTCTGGTGGTTGGCCTGCGTCTGTGCAATCCGGTAGCCCGGATATTTGTCAGCGGTCAGATCGTACATGAAGCGCCGGATCTGGTAGCGCTCATGGGCGTGGACGCAATCGCAACCACGGTCGACGAAGCTTTGGGTGTGATGGGTGAGTTTTGGACAGAGACGTCACTTCAAAACGCGTAATTCCTGCGCGCTCTGAAAAGTATCTTTTTGATCAGAAATTGGCCGTAGCGGTCATGGCGAGCGCATCGTCATGGCGTTTGGCCCAGAGATCCACCTTATCGGAAGTCAGGCATGCTTCGATTTTGAAGGCGTGCATCCCTGATAGTGGCGCAAGCCCACGAAATTCAAAGCGTTTTGGGCGAAGCTCAAATTTGCCTATAGCCATATCGATGAGCAACGTAGCGGTCAGTGGGCCGTGAAACACCAATCCTTCATAGCCTTCAACATCGCGCGCATAGGCTGCATCATAGTGAATCCTGTGACCATTGAAGGTCAGCGCCGAGTAGCGGAACAATAGAACCTCGGTAGGATGTACCACCTGCGAAGCATCTGCATGGTCTGGTGCCTGCATGAGTTGGGCCTTGGGTGCCCCGGGGTCTGGATCGCCGCGGTAAACGATATCGTGTTCTTCGGTCAGAGCCAGCCTGCCACCCTGATAAATGTTATGCTGCACCGTGACAAAGCACAACTGGCCTGTCCGCCCGTCTTTCTCGACAACGTCCTTTATTGTCGATGTCCGATTTGTCTTTTGGCCAAGGATTAAAGGCATGTGAAACCCGAAGCGACCGCCCGCCCACATCCGTCGGGGCAATGGCACCGGGGGCAAAAATCTTCCGCGTCGCGGGTGCGCATCACGGCCCAGTTCGCTTGGACGTTTTGCTTCAAGGAAATAGAGCCAATGCCAGAGGTGCGGCAATTCACTGCCTACGGCGAGGTCCGGCGTGCGATCCAACGTAGCCTGCATGAAACGCGCGGGTTCCGGGCGCAAGACATCCTCTGCCTCCGTCGTCCGCCCGATCCAATCTTTCAAATTTGTCTCATCATCCATTTCTGTGGTGTCCACCGGCACGCGTCTTGTGACATCTAATGACCATGCCCTGCACTTAAATCAAACAACCGTTTTGCACCGGATACTTGTGGGGGATTGCATCTGGCATCAGCATATTCGCTTTTGGCGGCGGCCTGCGCCTTCAAGGCAAGGCGGTCTCTTTTTCCCAACGCATGATCAATTCCTCGCTTGAAGAAGTAAATTGCTCACCGGTCGTGACAC
>NZ_JBGCEQ010000034.1:0-30987 GCF_045106495.1 Roseobacter sp. | reverse complement strand
CTATTTTTGCAGGCCGCCCAGGTCATCGTGATGCGACCGAAGAACTGACCCAAGTTCGGTTTTGGGACATGGCTGGAGGCGGTATCAACGCGCACGCAACACAACGAATTCGGCGTCGCCCTGGCCAACAAGCGAGCAAGGGGCGCAAGGAGCATGCTGCAATCCAGTCGAGGTTTTGATTGGAAGGGAAACGAGATAGCGGCAGCGGTCTGACCAGACCCCAACCGTAAACGAAGCTCGCCAACCCCACCTGCATGGAGCGGAACAACAGCGCACCCAATGACGGAGACCCCAAATGGCCCTAAAAGATCTGGTCACTCATGAGACAGCGGCGCGGGCGTGCTCCAAACAGGGCCACGGCGACTAACAAGCCGGTGCAAAGGCCAAATACATATCAGCGACTTCCTGGGAACATGCAATTGAACACTTGCGAACAGCAGTCGGTACATACATCGGGGCTCAATCCAGACATAGGCCGCAAATGGTACCGAAATCTGTTTTGGTTCGAACGCAAAACTTTGCAAAGTTCTTTATCTGAGGTTTCGATTTCAAGTGCGGATTTAGATCGCATCGGGCTTATACTTCCCTCCGGGGTCGAACGATCCTTACATATTGGCGTCGGTGAAAGGATGCTCTCTAAAAGTAGGCCACGAAGTCGCGAGGTAGGCGCGGTTCGACTTGTCATCTCGAAATGCCCAAGGTGTTCGAGGGCCAGTCTACCAAATGCAAACTAGTTGAGCGCGAGCGATTTGCTCAAGCGGCACATAGTGTTCGCTTGATTGCAGAAATCGCCGAAGCCAATCTGTTTTCGAATAGTGTCGCGCCAAGGTCAGCACTTGATGCTTCGCAACGTAATGTAATCTGTCCATAAAGGTCGCGATCCAGCGCATCGCACGCATTTGTTTTGCCGTCGATAAATGCGGCGACAAACGAAGACGCGCCAGCCCCGCAGCGCCAACACTGGCCGGTCCGCTTCGCGCTATTTGCAACTTCTCGGGCGCATCTACGCCGCGTAGGTAGATCGAAATCGGGCAGATCCCCAATGTGGCACTGCATACAACTTTGACTTCTCTTCAGGTCGACATGGAATGAACACTTGCTCCGTTTGGGGTGCCGATGAAACCAGCAAGGCTAGCCATAGTGAGGCCTGTCCATTCGATGTTTTACGTGTGATTCCTCTTCATCCTTGGTTGCGTCCTGCTCAATGCCGGCGCGTTTAACAAATTCAAAAGGCCACGCCTGGAACACAACAAAACCCAAAAAAATGGCTTCGAACATCAATCACAAACAAAAAAATCGTTGATTTAGAGCGAATAAGGTTTGCTTAATTGGGCGTGAGGATCTAAGCAACGAGAGTTAAGTTACCTCTATCGAAAATCTGCTCCTTACGGCTCAGTGTCCCGATCTAGCACTGACATAGCCGCACTGCCACATTCCGTGGGCAGTAAAAAGGAGATATACGATGGCCAATGGCACCGTAAAATGGTTTAATTCTACAAAAGGTTTTGGATTTATCGCCCCCGAGGGCGGCAGCAAGGATGTGTTTGTACACATCTCTGCGGTAGAGCGCGCTGGTCTGACCGGCTTGAATGACGACCAAAAAGTTACTTTCGATATCGAGGCCGGTCGCGACGGTCGCGAAAGCGCCGCAAATCTCGCGTTGGCTTGAGGCTGCTCCCTATTAGGGACAAATCTGACAGATAATTGCGGGCGGATCGGAGACGATGCGCCCGCATTTGAGTTTCCAAGCAAAGCCTCAAGCTACTCGCCCGCCGTTTATGGCGCGTCTTCTTTCAAGTTTACCTGGTATCACGCCATGCTATCGCAAAGAGTGCGCTACAAACCCATTGCATCAAATCATGATGCATTGGATGGAATCCCAATAGGCTTGCCAGAAGGCTGCCAAGCCGTCACCGCATCGAAGCGGCGTGCAAGCACCCTGATCACTGCACCTAAAATGTGAGCCGAAAAACACATGAAGAACACTGAACAAGATCGATTTGACGGGCGCCTCAAGAACGCGTCTGAAGCCAAACAGAACAGGCTTGAACGTTTCCGAGCGGCAGCGGATGATCCAGAGAGACTTGCTGGGCGCGCTCGAAGAGACGAAGTGGCAGCTGCCCGCGAAGCGAAACAACGGGCCAAATCGGCAAAACTTCTACAGGAAAAAGAAGACCTCGAGCGGCAGCAATCTGAGGATGCCAAGCGCGAAGCAGAGCAAGCTTCGCTGCGCGAAGCGGCGATTAAAGCGGAACTTGCTGAGACGGCCGATCAAGTCATCGCGAAGACTGCTGCGCGTGAAGCAGAGCGCAAAGCAGAACGAGATCGACGCTATGCTGCGAGACGAAACCGAAAGCGTTGATCGAGCTGAAAGTGTCGTTCGACGACGACAGCAATGCGTCAATTTTAGACTCTAAGCCGCTTTACGGCTACGCAGCGCCTGGAATTTGAACCGAGAGCGCTGTTCACGCCCTAACTGTGTTTGGGCGGTTAAAGCCATTGCTCAAGGGTTTGAAACGCAGTCGTTTTTCTTAGTTCGGCAATGGACATTTGCGTTAAGGAGAATGGCGCAAGAATTCCAGAGAACGACCTTTTGCTTATGCTGCCAAGCCATAGAGATCATGGGTGAAGCCGATTTCGTCTAGGACGCCTGATTGATTGGTTTGAAAGTGCACGTTTTTAATTGTCTTCAGAGTCTCGATAATTGTCAGAGTCGCTTTTGCAGACTTCAACGATCAAAATTTTTGGCAGTGTCTGAACAACCTTTTCAAAGCGGTATGGTCACTCGCAACGCGGCATTGAGAAATTTTCGATCAACATGAATGATTTAGACCATATGTGGATCGCATTGGTGAATGACTTTGCGGATCACATTTCACTACGTTCGCGCCTTTTTCGCACAGATTGAAACAGGACGGAGTAGCTGCAAGCGTTCGACTGCCTTGTTCAGAAAGTCTTTCGTAGCCTTCCTGTCGCGCATGATCATGAGCCTGATATCCAACAATTGGCCATTGGCATCGATTGCACGCCGCAGGTGACGCCATTTGTTACCAACGCGGATAAAAAGCTTGCTCTACGTTCCTGTTCAAGCTTGAAAAATTTTGTTGTTGTTCCGCCTGTTTAGGCAACTCAGGTCCAGATTTTTTACCCAGAAGACAATTGTTGAGCGATCAACATCGAGACCATGCCCGGCGAAAAAGTTTGCTACATTCTGATATGAAAGCGGATACAACAAATACATTCTAACCGAAGTTAAGACGATCAAAGCTGGAAACCAATGACGCTTGAACGATTGTCTGCCGGGCATAACGACATCCTCCCATCCAATCACGGCAAGTGTTCAGCAATTGACGCAATGGTCCCGTTTATCTTGCCAGATATTTTGTCATCCGCCCTTGCAGGGCACTTGTTCTTGCGTAGGTGTTTGCCGCCTTCAGTGAGCGATTTTTTGTGAGTGTGATTGCGGCGCCGATTGCCGTTGCACCCCAGTTAGCACACCGCATCGCGCATTGATTTTCGGCGCTGCATGGATCCCATTTTACGATTCTTTTGGTGGTACCGGCGGGTTATCCGAAATCGCTACAGGGTTCGGCTTACCAATTATATTATTGAATTTAATCAGAAATAAAAATATTGTACGAATGTATAAATTAAAATAGAGTTACTGGTAGTGATAGATTTTACCGCTCGGGGAGGAGCGTCGTGGCACCTGAATTTTCAATAGAATGTCTGCTCTGCTGCGAGAACCATCTAGGGGAAGGTCCTCTCTGGGATGTTGAGACGCAGCACCTCTATTGGGTGGATAGCACCGGCAGGCGGGTGGGCAAAGACGCGATCTGGCGCATGGATCCCGCCTCTGGTCATGTGGAGAGCTGGGCGCTTGATCGGGATGTGGGGGCCATGGCGCTGCGCGTTAAGGGTGGCGCGGTGCTAGCGCTGGCGGATGGGTTTTATGGCTTCAATTTCGACAGCGGAGAGGTCGACCTTATCGCACACGTCGATGACGACCCGTCGCGCGCCCGGTTGAATGACGGCAAATGCGACCGCGAAGGCCGTTTCTTCGCAGGTGGTATGGACGATCAGGAGGAGCTTGGTATTTGCGGGCTATGGCGGCTCGATCCCGACTTGAGTTTGACGAAAGTCGAGGAGGGCATCATCTGCTCCAACGGTCCCTGCTGGAGTCCGGATGATCAGACGTTCTATTTCGCTGACACGTTCAAAAACGAGATCTGGGCCTATAACTATGATCTGAGTACAGGCACGCCTTCGAATCGGCGTGTGTTCGCCTCGACTGCGGAGGACGCGGGGTTTGCTGATGGTTCTACCGTCGATGCGGACGGCTATCTGTGGAACGCTCAGGTGATTTCTGGTGATTTGATCCGCTATGCCCCTGATGGCAGTGTCGATCGCAAGATCTCGATGCCCGTGCGCAATATCACATCAGTAATGTTCGGAGGGCCGGATCTGATGGAGATCTATGTGACATCGATGGCACGTGTCAGCCATCCCGCTGCACATGACGGATTTGCTGTCGAAACGAAACCACAGTTCGCGGCCGGAGGGCTTTTTCGCATTCGAGGTCTTGGAATTCAGGGGGTGCCGGAACCCAGATTTGCCGGCTGATCGACAATAGGGAGGACACAATGAAACCAGCAGCTTTTGAATATCATCGGCCCGTGGATCTGCAAAGCGCATTGGCTCTGTTGAGTCAGCATGAAGAGGCCAGTGTTCTCGCAGGTGGTCAGAGCTTGGTGCCGATGATGAACTACCGCCTCGCGCAGCCCGATCATCTGGTCGACATCAACCGGATCGCCGAACTCGATTTCATCCGAGAGGAGGGCGACGAAATCGTGATCGGCGCGCTGGCCCGACACGCGACAATTCAGTCTTCGCCGTTGATTGCGGAGCGCCTGCCCTTAATCGCGCATAGCTATGAGTGGATTGCCCATGCGGCGGTGCGCAATCGGGGCACGCTTTGCGGAAATCTCTGCCACGCCGATCCAGCCTCGGAGATGCCGGCGCTGATGCAGGTACTGGAGGCGGAAATGGTGTTGGCCAGCGCCCATGGGAGGCGCCAGGTTCCAGCCGTGAATTTCTTCACCGGAACCTATGAAACCGCGCGGGCCGCGGGCGAGATGCTGGTGGAAGTGCGGATTCGAAAACCGGCGACAGGCAGCGGTTGGGGTTTCGAGGAAGTCAGCATGCGAAAGGGCGATTTCGCCTGGGTCGCCATCGGTTGCATGTTGCGGGTGGATAGCGGTGTGCTGACGGACCTGCGAATCTCGGCGGCGGGTGTTGGGGATTGCGCGCAGCGGTTAAGCGCCATGGAGCAGGCACTACAGGGTCAGGTGCCTTGTGCAGATCTGTTCGAGAGCGCGGCGCAGGACGCGGCAGCGGCACTCGATCCACTTGAAACGGCGAGCGTCAGCGCAGCTTATCGGCGCGATCTAGTCTGCGCTCTGACGCCACGGGCCCTGAACGCTGCCGTTGCGCGTGTAACCTGATCGGGGAGGATCAAATGGAGAAGATTGCAGTCACACTCACGGTCAATGGGCGGGAACGTCAGGCGCTGGTGCCCCCGCGCATGCTGCTCAGTGATTTCATCCGACAGGAACTGGCTCTGCCTGGCACCCATGTGGGTTGCGAGCATGGGGTCTGTGGCTCCTGCAATGTGCTGGTGGACGGGGCCGCCGTTCGGTCTTGCCTGATGTTCGCCGTGCAACTCGATGGTGCAAATCTGACGACCGTTGAGGGGTTTGGCGGGGCAGGGGAACTGCACCCGATCCAGCAGGCTTTTTGGGAGGAGCACGGCCTGCAATGCGGGTTTTGCACACCTGGAATGTTGGCCGCGGCTAGCGAGTTGCTGGCTCGAACACCGGATCCGACGGATGCTGAAATCCGCGAGGCTATCGCGGGCAACCTCTGCCGGTGCACGGGTTACGAGTATATCATAAACGCGATCCGCGCGGCAGGCAGCAAGCTGCGCGCACCCGAGGTCGAAATAACAGCAGAGCCGGTCTGAAGACGGGCCGGGGGAGGACACCATGTCATCGCATCTGAAAAGCAACGTGATCCCACCAAGCCGCCAGCGCGAGAAGCCGCGCAGCGGGCTGACCTGGATCGGGCAAAGCATAAAGCGTGTGGAAGATCCGCGCATCCTGACCGGAAAAGGCGGCTACGTCGACGATATCGTTGTGCCAGGCATGGCCCATGCCGCCATGGTTGCGAGCCCGCATGCCCACGCGCGCATCATATCGATCGATACTTCGAAAGCGAAGGAAGTGCCCGGGGTCATTGGCGTCTACACCGGGGCAGATCTCGCAACCGTGGTTGATCCCTGTCCCAGCTTTGCCTCGCCCCCCGTGCCACAACACGCGATGGCGATGGATAAGGTGCGCCATGTGGGTGAAGTGGTGGCTGCGGTTGTAGCTGAGGACCGCTACATCGCGGAGGACGCCGCCGCACTGGTCGAGGTCGAGTGGGAGGTGCTGCCGGCGAATGTGGACATCGAAGCTGCCCTTGAGGCAACGGGAGATGCGGTGTTGCATCCCGACGATCGCAAGAGCAACTGCGCACTAGACGAGAGTTTCGCCTTCGGCCCTGTGGAGGAAGACTTCGCCGCGGCAGACCGGGTGATTAGGCGGCGTCTGCGGTGGAATCGCTCCTCCGCACAGGCGATCGAGACGTGCGGCGTGGTCGCGCAATGGGATGCGTTCAAGGGTGGCTATACCATTCACGCAAACACGAATTTCTATAGCTTCATCCCCTTTGTGATTGGTGGCAGCCTGCGCGTCTCGCCAGGGGAGCTGAAGATGATTCCGGTGCTCACGGGCGGCAGCTTTGGCTCCAAAGTGTTTATCCACAAGATCATCATCTTGACGGCGGGTCTCGCGCGGCTGGCGGGGGTGCCGGTGAAATACATCGAGGACCGGCTGGAGCATTTCACCAATTCCGACAGCCATGGCTCGGACCGGCTTTACGACTGCGAACTCGCGGTGATGGAGGACGGCACGTTCAATTCCATGCGCTTCACCGTGCTCGACGACTATGGCGCCTATCTGCAATTCGGTGTCGGCACCCATGGCAATGCTATGGCACAGGTCACCGGACCCTACCGCATCGGCAGCTTCGGAATGCGGGTCGTCGCGGTGCTGACTAACAAGTGCCAGCAAGGGCCCTATCGCGGATTCGGCTCGGAAGTCACCAACTGGGTAATGGAGCGCATGGTCGATGCCGCCTCCGAAGAACTTGGGCGTGATCCTCTTGAGCTACGCGAGCAGAACATGATTCAGCCGGATGAATTTCCCTATATGATCCCCACCGGCAACATATATGACAGCGGCAACTTTCAGAAAGTCCTGGGCGAGGCGCGCAAGTTGTTTGATCTTGGCAACTGGCGGCAGAAGGCGCAGGCCGCCCGCGCCCAGGGGCGATGTGTCGGCGTCGGTGTTGCGACCTGCATGGAGCGCAGCGTCTACGGGCCGACCGAGTGGTGGTCGCTGAACAACACTGAAACGCCAGGCTTCACCCTGACCTCAACACCGGAGGGTATTTCCGCGCGGATCGATCCCTCGGGTAAGCTCTTCGTCACGCTGAATTCCTGTATGGTCGGCAACAGCCCGGAAACCATGGTCACGCAGATCCTTGCAGAGCGCCTGACCGTGGCCCCCGAGGATGTCGTGATCAACTACGCCGACAGCCAGACCGGCTTCAATGGCGTCGGGCCGCAGGGCAGCCGCTTCACTGCCATGGTGGCCGGCGCTTGCGTAACCGCGTCAATCCGGCTTGAGGAGAAGCTCAAACGCTTCGGCGCGCACATGCTGCAACGGCGCCCAGAAGATCTGGAACTGCGTAGTGGCATGGTCGCCGTGAAGGGGCTGAAAGATCAGGAGAAGAGCTTTGCCGAGATCGCGCTGACCTCGAGCTTCTTCCGGCTCAGCTTTCCCGACGGCGAAGAATTCGACAGCGGGATGGAAACCACGGCGGTTTACGATCACCCGTTGTCCACCGACCCGCACCCTGAAAGGGAGCATCTGGGCATCTTCTATCCGATCGTCGGCCACATCTGTCACATGGTCGCGGTCGAAGTGGACCCGGAGACCGGAAAGGTCGAGATCCTCGACTATGCCGCAGTGCATGACAACGGCACCATTGTGAACCCGCGTACTCTGGGCGGGCAGGTGTGGGGCGGCACGGCCAATGGGATCGGCACCACGCTGAGTGAGCAGTTTGTCTATGATGCTGAAGGGCAGTTCACCAACCCGAATTTCGCCGAGTTTGCGATACCGTCGGTCCATGAGATGCCGACCAACTTCAAGCTCGGTCACGTGGAAACGCCTAGCCCATACACCGAATACGGGATCAAGGGCGGCGGCGAAGGCGGCAGGCTCGGTGCTCCCTCGGCTTTGACCAGCGCAATCGAGGATGCATTGCGCGACAAGGGGGTTAAGATCGCCTCATTGCCCGTGACACCGCCGATTCTGCGCGGGCTAATCAGAGAAGCGGAAGCTGCGGTGGCCGCTGAATAAGGAGCAGATATGGCCCAGCCTCGGCCCGTCATCATCACCTGTGCCGTCACTGGCGCGATTCACACCCCGTCGATGTCGCCGCATTTGCCTGTAACGGCGGATGCGATCGTCGCTTCGGCCATCGAGGCGGCGGAGGCCGGGGCGTCGATCCTGCATCTGCACGCCCGCAATGAAAAAACCGGGCAACCCGATCAGAGCGTCGAGGGGTTTGCCCAGATCGTGCCGCGCATTGCCGCAGGTACAGATGCCGTGCTGAACCTGACCACCGGCGGCAGCCCCTATATGACCGTCGAGGAACGCGCGCGCCCGGCTGCGCATTTCGCACCGCAGCTCGCCTCGCTCAACATGGGCTCGATGAACATGGGGCTTTTTCCAATGCTGCGACGGCATCCCGATCTGCCGGGCTGGGAGGCCCAGCATCTGGAAGGTTCGCGCGATCTGGTGTTTCGCAACAGCTACAAGGACATCGCCTACGTATTGGACGCCTGCCGTGCGGGTGGTACGCGGTTCGAGTTTGAATGCTACGACACCGCGCATCTCTACAACCTCGCCCATTTCGCCGAAATCGGCGCAGTGGCACCGCCGTTCTTCGTTCAGACTGTCTTCGGCCTCTTGGGTGGTATCGGCGCGCATGTGGATGACATTACCCACATGCGGCGTACTGCCGAACGGCTTTTTGGAGACGATCTTGTGTGGTCGGCGCTGGGCGCAGGCGCGCATCAGATGCGCGTGGCCGCGACGGTGGCGGCTGCAGGCGGCCATGTGCGCATGGGCCTGGAGGATTCGCTCTGGGCCGGGCCGGGGCAACTGGCGATGTCTAACGCCGAACAGGTGCGCACGGCCATAGCAGTGCTGGAGGGCTTGGGTATGCGCGCAGCGTCCCCCGCTGAAGCGGCAGACATTCTGCATCTAGCGCCACGTCGCCAGACAGAGGGAGCCGCATGACCGAAATCCCCCCCGATCTAGAGACTGCTTTCGAAGGCACACCGCCGCTGCCGCAACGGGCGCCGCGCAGGAAGCCTGGACGGCCAAAGGGCGCCTCATCCGACGAAACCCGCGAACGCATTCTTGATGCGGCAGAACGGCTCTTTGCTCATGAAGGGTATGAAGGGTCGGCACTGCGCGATATTGCTGCCGCCGCCAATGTGCAACTGCATACTGTGGGCTATCATTTTGGCCCCAAAGACGCGCTGTTTGACACGGTAATCGCCCGGCGGTCGGTGATCATGACGGAGCTGAGGCTCAAAGCGCTGGATACTGCAACGCAGACGGCGGGCGCTGCGCCGATTCCGATCCCCATATTGGTGCGCGACTATATCAGCCCCTTTGTGCTCTCGGCGGGGCGCGGCGATCCAGGCTGGCGCACCTATGCAGCGCTGATGGGTCGGCTCGCCAATTCGCCCTTGGGGACCGAGATCATCGCGCGGCACTATGACAGCACCGCGCGTGCCTATCTGGCAGAGTTTCGACGCAGCCTTTCGGGAGTGCCGGAAGCGGATGTGATTGAGGGGTTTTCGGCCATGGTTGCGGCGATGCTCGGCTTCTGTGCCGACACGGGGCGCCCTGCGCGGCTGGCCGAGGCGTCCGACGGTTTCCGCAGCCCGACGGAAAGTCTAGACGCTCTGGTCCGATTTCAGGCTGCGGGGTTTCTGGCTTTGCAGGAAATGGCGCATGACAATGCAGAATGATACCGTGCCAAAGAAAGGGCAGATGGCTCTATTCCGCGCCGAGGTGAATACCTCCCGCACCGCTACAGCGTTAGAGCGAGAGGGAGGAGCGCCGTTGCCGCCGGTTTTCCGCAAGCCCTTTTTGATAACGGATATCCAGCGTGCCCGCGCTAATCTGCGGACGGCCCCTTTCGGGCAGGATGAGGTATCAGTCGGCGGGAAGATCGATGTTCGCCACTTAGCCCCGGCCTCAATTGGCGGCGTTGTGACGACGGTCGCCAACTTCAGCGGTCAAGCGGGCGCGCTCTGTTGGTTCGACTTTCGAACCAATGATGCCGCCGGCAAAGTCGGCGAGGGCCAGATCGCCCGGACCAACTTGAATGCCAGACAGCTCACGCAAAAATCGGACACGCGCAAATGACGGACATCAAAGTATTGCGGGCCATCGAAAAGAAGCTCCTCTGGCTGGCTTGCTGGACCGTGCACAACGCCAACCACCTACGCGACAAGGATCAGGTGAAGGTCGGCGGGCATCAGGCCTCCTCCGCCTCCATTGTCACGATTATGACCGCGCTCTACTTTTCTGCGCTGCGCCCGCAAGATCGGGTTGCCGTGAAACCGCATGCCGCGCCGGTCTTTCACGCTATGCAGTATCTGATGAGTCAGCAAACTTTGGAGAACCTGCATAATTTTCGAGGTTATGGCGGTGCGCAAAGCTATCCCAGCCGCACCAAGGATGTGGATGACGTGGATTTCTCCACCGGATCGGTTGGGCTTGGTGTTGCGATCACCGCCTTCGCGTCGATGGTACAGGATTACCTTACGGCCAAGCCATGGAGCAATGCGCCCGATGAAGGGCGTATGATCGCGCTGGTCGGAGATGCCGAGTTGGACGAAGGCAATATCTATGAGTGCCTTCAGGAGGGCTGGAAACACGGGCTGCGCAACACTTGGTGGATCATCGACTACAACCGGCAGAGCCTCGACGGAGTGGTGCGGGAGGGGCTCTATACCCGGATCACCGACATCTTCAGAGCCTTCGGCTGGCAGGTGGAGGTGCTTAAATATGGCGTCTTGCAGCGCGCTGCTTTCTCCCGGCCGGGGGGTGACAGCCTGCGCGCATGGATCGATACCTGCCCGAATGCGGTTTATTCGGCGCTGATCTTTCAGGGGGGCGCGGCTTGGCGCACGCGGTTGATGGACGATCTCGGAGATCAGGGCGACGTAACGCGGCTGATCGAGAGCCATTCTGACGCGGATTTGGCAGCGCTGATGGAAAACCTCGGCGGGCATTGCCTCCAAAGCCTGGTCGCTTCCTTTGCTGCTATCGATCACGATCAACCCGTGGCCTTTCTTGCCTATACCGTCAAGGGGTGGGGCACACCACTGGCGGGCCACAAGGATAATCATGCGGGATTGATGACCAAGGCCCAGATGGACAACTTCCGGGAGGCCATGAACATCCGCGCGGGTCACGAATGGGACCTGTTCGAAGGGTTGGACCTGCCTGAGGTAACACTCCGCGATGCGCTGGGCCGGGTGCCTTTTTTCGCAAAAGGGCCACGCCGGTATTGCGCGGAACGGGTGGCGGTGCCCGATATCGACGTTCCACGGGAGGCCGTTATCTCGACGCAAGCAGCCTTTGGCAAGGTGATGGACACACTCGCCAAAGGTACCAGCGATCTGGCTGCACGGATCTTGACGACTTCACCGGATGTGACGGTATCGACCAACCTCGGACCTTGGGTGAATCGCCGCGGCCTCTTTGCTCGCCAGGACATTCCTGACACCTTCCGCAATGAGCGGGTGCCCAGCACGCAAAAATGGCGGTTTTCGCCTGCTGGTCAGCATCTGGAGCTTGGCATCGCCGAGATGAACCTGTTTCTGTTGCTAGGCGCGGCGGGCCTGTCGCATACGTTGTTCCGCGAACGGCTTATCCCGGTGGGTACGCTCTATGATCCGTTTGTCAGCCGCGGGCTCGATGCGCTTAATTACGCCTGCTATCAGGACGCACGGTTTCTGCTGATCGGAACGCCATCGGGGGTCTCGCTGGCCTCGGAAGGTGGCGCGCATCAGTCGATTGCCGCGCCGCTCATCGGTATGAGCCAGGATGGTTTGGCGGCCTTTGAACCCGCCTTTGCAGATGAGCTTGCCGTGATCCTCGCGTGGTCCTTCGACTACCTACAGCGGGACGGCGAGGGCGACTCTGACGAACACACTTGGCTGCGCGATGAGACCGGTGGCTCGGTCTACCTGCGTCTCTCAACACGGCCCATCGAGCAACCTGGTCTGGAGATGTCGGAGGCTCGCCGTCAGGACATCATCGACGGGGCCTATTGGCTGCGCAAGCCAGGGCCCAATTGTGAAGCGGTGATCGTGTATCAGGGGACTGTGGCCACCGAGGCGATTGCGGCCGCCGGGAAAGCCGGGGTTGACCGGCGTGACATCGGGGTGCTCGCAGTCACCTCCGCCGACCGGTTGAATGCCGGTTGGCAGTCTGCGCAGCGTCAGAGGGCAAACGGCAACAGCCGGGCACGGGCGCATATCGAGAGGCTATTGGCGAACCTGTCGCGCGACGCCACGCTGGTCACTGTCATTGATGGCCATCCGGCCACGCTAAGCTGGATCGGCGGCGTCCGCGGGCATCTGACGCTTGCCCTTGGGGTAGAGCATTTCGGCCAGACCGGCACAGTCGCTGACCTATACCACCATTTCGGCATCGACCAGCATGCGATACTGACAGCGCTGGATCAGCTCAGCACCGGGCGACCGATCCGGCTGGCGTCCTTGTAGGAGCGGATCCGCGGCAGTATGTTGGTCGAAGACTATGCAAGGGGATATCATATGAAGATCGAACGGCTGGATCACGTCAATATTCGCACTAACAATCTCGACGCGATGATCGCCTGGTACGCGCGTGTGCTGGGTCTCGAGGCCGGCGCGCGTCCCGACTTCGGTTTTCGAGGGGCCTGGATCTATGTCGGAGAACACCCGGCCGTCCACCTTGTCGAAGTGACCGAAGAATGTGCGTCCATCGCGCCGAAGATTGAGCATTTCGCGTTTTCGGCGAGTGGGTATGCCGATTTTTTGCAAGGCCTGGAGGACAACGGAGTGGCGAGTAATGTGGCACGGGTGCCCGGTTTGCCGTTGGTCCAAGTCAATATCGTTGACCCCGACGGCAATCACATCCATGTCGATTTTTCAACGGAAGAGACTGTCGAGACGCCGTCACTCTGAAAGGCGCGATTGCGGGTGTGGAATTAACGTGTCGCCGCGACACACTGGGTAAATTTCTTTGCGAGGGTTTCGTGTTGCAAGGTTTTTTTGTGGCCACTCGTTGAGCTGTGTTGCGGCGGCGCTGAGCTTTGCCTGACTGTAGGTCGATATGTCCAGACCGCGCTGGAATTACTGGCGCAAAAGCGTATTGGTTTTTTCGTTGCTAACGCGTTGTCACGGCGATTGCGGATCGCACAAGAAGACGTCGATCTTGGTCGCCATAGGCACAAACGGCCAACTCACGTTGCGATAACATGAATTTGCAGTTCGGACCCTGTGACATCTACTCGCAAAGCAGCACAGATTTTTAGAAGAAGCCACCTGTTCGGTGCAGAAGTAGCTCAACCGGATGACGGTTGTGTTTCGACCTTTGTTATCACTGCCTAGCTAGCCTTTCTCAGCATTGGTATGGTTTCGTGTTAGAAAGTAAGCAGGCGCAAGCCAATGGCAGCCACCGAACATGACCACATCGTCGCTCGCCTTGGGTCTGTGTCCCATCACCTGCTCGCGCGGAGCTCCTCGGGAAACACGCGCCACGCAGAATAGCAGGTTATACTTTCGCACCCAGTTCGAAGAAGCGCGCCCGAAAACTCGTAACAAGTCCCGGTGCCGCCTGTTCGCCTGTGAAGCCTTTCAGATACCCTTCAAGTCGGTCCATCCGCACGTCCAATGGTTCGACCACTTCAAGTGCGTGATAGCCAAGCTGCATAAAATAAAGAATGCGCGCCCGCGCGTCGGCTTCGGCTGCATCAAAGCCATGGCGCAAAAAAAGCCGTTCAATCGCCTGCAACCTAAGCGCGTCCGCGCTGTCAATCTTAGTACGTACGGTTGGATCGCGACGAGACCAGTCGCGAACTGCGAAATCAAGGCCCTGATCAAAGAGCCGCTGATCGATGAAGCATTCGAAAAAGTTGCAAACCGCCTGTCCCACACTGTCGGCCTCTAACCCGCACTTATCTACAATGCATTGCGTGTTGCGGGCCTCCCATTCCTCCAGCAGGGTTTTCAATACATCGGCGCGGTCCTTGAAATACCAATAGAAGCTCGACCTGGCGACGCCAAGGCGCGCAGACAGAGACGTGATTTTTACATCGCCGACGCCGACCGTCACAAGTATATCGCGCGCGGCGCGCAACCAGTCTTCCCGCGTGACTTTGCTGTTGCCGTGACGAGCTTTGCCCGTTGGCCCATTGATGTCGTATTGCACGTCCATGGTTCAACTTTCCGGTGGCGCACCGCCCGCAGCGGTACGTTTCGCGATGTATTCCTGTAGCGCACCCAACCTTTCGGGTACAATACCCAGCTGTGCCTTGGTCGCAACGATGTCCTGCCAGACCTTGGTCGCGCGTGTGTTTGCGTCGTTGCTGCCCCGTTCTGTCCAAGTGCCAAAATTCGCGTAGTCATGAACAATCGGCTCATAGAACTGCGTGCTGTACCTTTCCATCGTTTGTGGTGTGGCAAAGAAGTGGCCCTGTGGTTCGACAACACTGATCGCACTCTCTAGGCCGATTTCGTCCGGCCCGGCCTGCGTGCCCGCGCAAAGCTCTGCTACCATGTTTAGCACTTCCACATCGGTCACCAGTTTTTCATAGGAGACGGACAAACCGCCCTCCAGCCAACCGGCCGCGTGGATGATGACCGTTGAGCCTGCCATCAAACAACCCCACAATCCCATCTGGTTTTCATTGGCGGCCTGCACGTCGTTGATGTTCGAGGCCGACCCCGCTGCCGCGCGCCACGGCAAGCCGATCTTGCGCGCCAACTGTCCAGCCGCCAATGAGGCCTGAAAGTGTGAAGGTGTCCCAAACACAGGTGCACCCGACTTCATATCCACGTTCGATGTGAAGGTACCATAGCAGACGGGCGACCCGGGCTTGACCAATTGCGTCAAGGTTATCCCTAAAAGTGCCTCGGCGTGAGAGAGTGCGATTGCCCCGGCGACAGTGATGGGCGCCATCGCCCCCATCAACGTAAAGGGTGTCACAATCGACACCTGACCGTGCCGCGCGAAGTCGATCAGACCCTGTGCCATCGGAATGTCCAGAGTTCGCGGGCTGTTGGTGTTGATTATTGTATAAGTGTGTGGTGCCGCTTGAAACTCATCGTCTGACACGCCCCGGTAGTCGCGGATCATCTCGAAACAATCCATCACCTGCGGTGTGCCGCGTGAAAAGGTAAAGGGGAATTTGTCGGACCAGGTCAGTTGCGCCTCTGTTGTGAAGTAGTGGCGCAGATGGGTTGCAACATCTTGTGGCTCGACCTGAGGCGAGATCATGTGAAGCACATCGAAGTGTTGCGTCAACTGCAGGTATTCAATGTAGTCTGCGGCAGATCCAGGCCGCCGACCGCGCACAAGGTCCGTTGCGTGTGGTGCGCCAGCTCCGGCCTGAAATGCGAGACTGCCCAATTCGAGAGTGATATCGCGACCGCGCGTACCAGCGCGGCAGTTTATCGATGCAGGCGCACTGTCGATTGCGGCCTGAACGATATCGCGACCGACAAAGACCATTTCATCTTCAACACGTGCCCCAGCTTTGGCAAAGTAGTTCCGCGCCTGGCTGTGCAAGACGCGCATACCAAGTGTTTCCAAAATGTGAAGTGCGGTTTGATGCAAGTTTTCAACCTGATCTGCCGGAAAGACTTCCATGGGCGGAAATGGATTGCGCAGTTGTCGGTAATTCACATCACGCGTTGATTTGTTCGCGGCACCACCAGCCTTGCGACCGCGTCTGCGGCTGCTGCGCACATGCGCTTCGTTTTCTATGGTCATGGCGCTACGTTCTCATCGCCATGCCCTCAGGGTCATAGGGCGAGGGTGCAATCACCCGCGCTGGCCGTTCCCGCCCCACGATATGCACCGTCAGATCAGTGCCCTCTGCGCAGGCATCCTGATCCATCATCGCCATCGCCAGTGATTTACCGACCGTATGACCATATCCGCCGGAAGTCACAAAGCCGACCAGTTTGCTGTTCTGCCACACAGGCTCAAACCCGCTGGCATCAGCATCGAGAGCATCAATTTCGAGCGTGACCACCTTTTGGGACGCTGTGTTACTGTTGCGTTCGGCCATCGCTGCATTGCGCCCGACGAAATCGCCTTTCTCCCATGCGATCCAACGGTCCATGCCTGTCTGGCCTGGGGTACAGGCTTGCGTAAACTCGGCACTCCAGATGCCAAAGCTCTTTTCAAGGCGCAGACTGAGCAGCGCATTGAACCCAACCTCGCGCATGCCAAACTTCGCTCCCGCATCCAATAGGGCTTCGCGCAAAGCGATGTGTTCGACGGCTGCGCAGTGGATTTCGTAGCCAAGCTCGCCCGACACCGACAGGCGACCCACTTTCACGCGGAATAACCCGATATCAAAGGTGTCACAGCCCATGAAAGGCAAGTCCGCAATCGCTCCTTCCGTGAGGGTCTCAAGCACTTTACGGCTATTTGGACCGGAGAGACTGAAGCCAACTACGTCATCCGACAAATCCCGGATATCGACGTACGCGTCCATATTGTCGCTGAACCAGCGCATGTGCCACTCACGCAAATAGTAGCTGCCCATGATCCACCAGGTGCCATTGCCCCAGTTAAAAACGGTCAGATCGCCCTTGAGCTTGCCATCAGGGCTGAGCATCGGCGCAAGCTTGGCCCGTTCGGGCTTGGGCAATGCGGACGCCATCACCTTGTCCAGCCATGCCTCTGCGCCGGCGCCTGACACCTCGAAACGAGAGAATCCCGAAATGTCGAGCAACCCGACAGCCTCGCGGACCGCCTTGCACTCCTCGGCGACAATTTCGAAGGCGTTCGAGCGTTTCAAAGTTGGTGTTTCGGAAAAATTTGCGGTCTTGGCAAAATAAAGCGGCAGCTCAAGGCCCCAGCTTGCCCCCCACTGACAACCTGCAGCGGACATAGCGTCATACGCCGGTGCCTTTTTGAGCGGGCGGCCAGCGGGCAATTGTTCGTTCGGGTAGGTCATAACAAACCGTCTTGTGTAAAACTGCCCGGTCGTTTCCTTGATGAAGCGCTTGTTCTGTGCGTAATCGCCATAGCGCGCCACATCCATGCCAAAGACGTCGGCCTCAGGCTCACCGTGAATCATCCATTCAGCAAGAGATTTTCCAACGCCGCCACCTTGAAGGTAACCCGCCATGACCGCACAGGCGCACCAGTATCCTGGCTTTCCGCGCACCGGTCCGACCAAAGGGTTACCGTCGGGTGAGAAAGTAAACGCACCGTTCACCCAGGTCTTGACCCCCACGTGCTGCAGGGCGGGATAGCGTTCAAAGCCGAGCGTCAATTCGCGTTCGATCCGGTCGGGGTCTTCCTGCTGAAGTTGCATGCCGTAGTCCCAGGGCGCACCATCCATCATCCAATGATCATGATCGATTTCGTAAATTCCAAGGAGCATGCCTTTCTGGTCCTGGCGCATGTATGTGAACCCTTCAAGGTCCACGACAAGCGGGATCTCCTTATCCAGAGCTGCAATCTCCGGGATCGTATCGGAAATCAGGTAGTGGTGGTTCAACGGTGAGACGGGCAGCTCGATCCCTGCCATACGCCCGACTTGCTTGGCCCACAGACCCGCAGCGTTCACAACATGCTCGGTGTGAATCGTCCCTTTTTCTGTAACGACCTCCCAACCGTCCGGGGTTTGGTTCAACTCCAGAACCCGGTTGTGTTCTATGATTTCCGCACCGCGTTTCTTGGCGGCCCCGGCGTAGGCATGCACCGTGCCGGTGGTATCGACATAGCCTTCTCGGTCGGCCCACATTCCGCCGATAATGCCGTGAGTGGACATAACAGGGCAAAGCTCGCCCGCTTCTTCAGGGGTGATCAAGTGCACGTCATCAATGCCAATGGATTGAAAGACCCGGTAGGCCGATTGTAGCCATTCCCAACGGTCAGGTGTGCCTGCCAATGTCATACCACCGGTCATATGCATGCCAACGGATTGACCGGATTCCTCTTCGATCTCGCTGAGCAAATCGATGGTGTAGGATTGCAGGCTTGCTATGTTGGGGTCGGCATTCAGCGCATGAAAGCCGCCTGCGGCATGCCAGCTTGATCCGCATGTCAGGATGTCCCGCTCAATCAGGCAAACGTCTTTCCAACCGAACTTGGCCAAATGGTACAACACTGACGTTCCGACAACACCACCACCAATAACCACAGCCTGATAATGCGATTTCACAGCAAACCTCCATAAATCGATTTGTATGGCAGACATGAAGGATGATTCTCCTTGCACTACACGGCCAATACGTCATGATTTCGGATATATGTACACACTTGTCCATAAAAATTTAACAGGGAGATTATCATGAAGAATAATTCCAACCATCATCCAATGCTGACCGACGCGATCCGTGACGTGAAAAAGGGGGAAGTAAGTCGCCGGGAATTTCTGGCATTGGCCAGCACGTTTGGTGCAACAGCGGCCTTTGCCTATGGCGTGCTGGGAGAGGCCCGGCCCGCTCTGGCAGACGGTCACGCCAAGAAAGGCGGTGTCCTGAAGGTCGGTATGCGCATGCTGGATCTCAAAGACCCGCGTACATTCGACTGGTCCGAGCCAGCCAACGTCGCCCGCCAATTCCTGGAACCACTTGTGCGCTGGGACATGGACTTCACCTTTACGCCGATGTTGCTCGAAGGATGGGAAATCTCTGATGATGCGAAGACCTATACCTTGAACATTCGCAAGGGTGTAACCTGGAACAACGGTGATGATTTCGACGCTGATGATGTAATTTTCAACCTCAACCGTTGGTGCGAAAAAGAGGTCGAAGGCAACTCAATGGCAGCGCGCATGGCTGCACTTGTGGATGAAGAAACCGGTGTGGCGCGCGAAGGCGCGATCGAAAAAGTCGACACACACACCGTACGCTTGAACTTAAATCAAGCCGATATCACGCTCATCGCCGGCATGTCCGACTACCCTGCTTTGATCGTGCACCGGGATTATACCGTGGAAGTAGGTTTGGCCGATGCACCCGTCGGCACCGGCCCGTTTGAACTGGTGAACTATGAAATCGGCGGCATGGCCGAGGTGAAACGCCGGGAGAATGGTGCTTGGTGGGGCGGTGAAGTGTTCCTCGACGGGGTAGAGTTCATCGATTATGGAACGGACCCCTCTGCAATTGTGAACGCGTTCGATGCAGGAGAAATTCACGTAAACGACATCACAAGCTCTGACTATGTTGAAATCCATGACAGCCTGGGTCTCGTGAAAAAGGAAAAGGCCACGGCCGCAACCATAGTCGCGCGCATGCGTCCAGACAGTGCTCCCTTTGACAACCAGGCCGTGCGAAATGCCGTGCAACTGGCGGTGGACAATAGCGTAGTTCTAGAACTCGGCGTAAACGGTCTTGGCACGGTGGCGGAAAATCATCACGTTGGACCGATGCACCCCGAATACGCGGAATTGCCCAAGATCATGCCGGACCCCGCAAAGGCCAAGGCGATGCTCGACGAGGCGGGCCATGGGGACACCGAGATCGAGTTGATCTCTATTGATGGCGACTGGCGCACCGTGACCACTGATGCCATTGCAGGTCAATTGCGCGACGCGGGTTTCAACATCAAACGTACTGTCATCCCGGGTGCCACGTTTTGGAACGACTGGACGAATTATCCGTTCTCTACCACGAACTGGGGCGCGCGACCTTTAGGCGTGCAAGTCTATGGTCTGGCCTACCGATCCGGTGAGGCATGGAATGAATCAGGTCATGCAAACCCGGATTTTGACGCAAAGCTTACCGAAGCACTGGGTACTTCCGATGCAGAAATGCGCAGGGGTTTGATGGTCGATCTGCAGGCGATACTGCAATCCAGTGGTGCAATCATTCAACCTTTCTGGATGGCCGAGTACCTGCACCATGTTGAAGAAGTCCAGAACTACGAACGGCACCAGTTCCGGGAAATGCACCTCGAAAAGGTGTGGATCGACGCATAGCGAGTGGACCGCGCCAACCTTAGGTCTGGCGCGGTCTTTCAAGCGTATCTGGTGGCCTGAATACCGCGCGACTTGTCCTCAATGTGCCGGAGTTTTCGGTGTCTTATGTCGTGGTACCAAAGCGTCAACCGAAGATTCCTGTGACTGCTAAGTCGGTAAGACACTTGTCTGCAGGGTCCCAGACGCGGGGCCGCCGATGCATGCGCCAAAAGTACGTTGCTTACTGTCCATAGAATGGGTGGAAACCGGAAGTTTGCCACCGCCTGAAGGCATGTTTGTGCGCCGGAAACCGCAACCTCTCCAATGCAACCAAGATTTTTTGCGCCAGCTTCAGAGCCGTCGAACGTGATCCACAACGTGGTTTGCAGTGCGCAAATCTTCGAGCTACCGCTAATTTTGGATCTGACGTAATAGAGCGCGGCGTTCACTAGTAACACGGAGAAACTATTAGCCGTCAGACCGCTTCCCAAAGCGGTTCATAATGCGCGATAATCTCCAGCATGCGACCACGGTCAAAGCTTGGGTCATGCCCGCCATGGACAATGGTGACGGGCATCGCTTTGAGCAGATCGAAGGTTTTCCGGTAGTCCGCAACGCTCATCCCTGGACCTTCGTAAATCAGCGGTCCGTCATAGATTGCATCAGCGGCAAAAAGCGTGCCTGTTGCTCTCTCAAAGAGACCGATACCGCCAGGTGAATGTCCGGGAAGGTGAAGCACTTCGTAGAGGTGATTACCCAGATCAACCGTGTCACCGTGATTGAGTAGCCCGGTGGCAGGCGCTCCAACCAAGCGGTAACTCTCTGGATCGTATCCCTCAAACGGAAGCGCCTCGATCAGTGTTTCGCCAATAGGCGGGTAACCGGAGGCTTGAAATGTCGCAAGTAACGCCTCGGGCATGTCGCGTCGAAACAAGCTGTTCAACCCGGATGGGTTCGCCATTTCGTCAGCTTCTGCGGGATGGACAAGTCTGATATCGAATTCATGCACCGCGCCAATATGGTCGATATGGGTATGTGACGACACACAGATGATCTCTTTGCCCGGATCTTTGCGTAACGTATTAAGATAAGGTTTGAACGGGATAACTCCCATGCCGGTATCGAGGATCATGTCCCGCTCAGACCCCTCGACCAGGAACATGTTTGCTTGTTCCAACACGTGGATATGCGGCTCGATGATCAGCGTTGTATCGGCGTCGATCTTTTTGGCTTCAAACCAGTTGTCGGCAACGGGCAATGTCATGATGTCAGTCCAATTTGGGTCGGGTGGTCCATGCGATGTCGATGCCGGAGGGAAAAGTTTCGACAAGCCAATCGCTCAAGTCTTCACGCAAAGCCCGCGCCACACTCACGCGATTCGATATATCACAAAGCCACAATGCGGCCTTGGCTGAGCCACGTGACCCGAGGGCCGGAAACACATAAAAGCAGCCAGCATACGCTCCCGTCTGGTCGCGAATGATCCACGAAAACGAGCGGCGCGCCGTAAATTCACGTTCATGCCAGGCAAGGTCGATCAGGTTGTCTTCCCGCGTCAACCCGTCGGGCCAGTCTCCGAATATGCCAGTGAGCAAATGTTCTGATGCCATGACCGCGTCAAAGTCCTCATCGACAAACTCCGGCGACAATGGTGCCAAGCGATATGCGCCAAGGGCAAAGTCGCGTGGCAGCGTCACTTCGACAAAATCAGGATGCGGGTCCATGTTACTCTGCCGATTCCTTGGCCTCGCGCTTGAACGGGTTCTCGTCCGGGATTTCGTAGTCCGGCGTGAACAAGCCCTTTTCCTTGGCTTCCGACATATAGCGGAACGCGTGGACGGACATGCGCATGAGATGATCGCCCGCCTTCATCGGCGGGTACTTGGCCACTGTCTCGGGGGTGCTGAATTTTTCCAGGGGTTCGACAACTGCGTCGTAGTCGAGGCCAAAGAAGAGCGGCATCGAGTATCGCTCTTTGCCGGTGTTGATCACCCGGTGTTGCGTCGATTTGAACTGCCCTCCTGACCACGTCTCAAAGATGTCCCCAATGTTGACGATGAACGTACCCGGGATGGGTGGTGCTTCGATCCAGACGTCATCTGCATTCATCACCTGCAGTCCCGGCGCGCCCTGCAACAGAATTGTAAAGCACTCGAAATCGGAATGCGCGGAAATGCCGGTCATATCCTTGGTCTGCGGCATTTCGTTTTCAATGTAGCGCAGCAGCCGCAATTGTGACGTCGGACAAGTGATGTGGCGGGTCAGCTCTTCGGTGGATACGCCCAGCTCGAGCGCGAGTGCATCCAGCATCCGCAGACCAAGATTAAAGATAGCATCGTAATAGGCCGAGATCGTTTCTTGCCAACCGGGAATATCAGGCCAGACATTCGGACCCGTCATGCGCCATCCCGCCAGATAATCGGGGTGATCCGCGGGTGCCTCGAATGACATATCCCATGCTTCGTTGAAATTCATGATCTTTGGGAAACAGCTGCCATTCTCTTCGAATGGGACATAACCGCGGTGATTTGTGGTGAAGCCCGACCAGTATTTCATTTTGAAGCTGCGCGGCATTTCGTGAAATTCTTTGGAGGCCGCAAAGGTCGCATCGATTTGGTCCTGCGGAATGCCATGGCCGGTGATGTAGAAAAAACCGGAAGTTCGTGCAGCTTTGCCCAGCTCGGCAGCGACGCGCGTTTTCTCTGGTTCGTCACCGCTGAACAAACCTGAAAGATCAATAACGGGCAATGTCGCGTCGTCGATCGTTAGTGCCTTAAGTTCGGTATCGCCTGCTTCGGTCATTTAGCATTCCCATTTCTCACTTTCCGTAACCATGCATAGATCACGTCATTTATGGCTCTGCGTGGTCTAAGGATGATCATTTTTTAAGGCGGTTGCCTTCATTTTAAGCAATTCGCTGGGTGAATGACGCATTTCGGGTCGGTTTTATTGACGTATCAGGGCCTGATGACCGCTCTTTGTGCATGAACAAAAAAACTCGTGCACGCAGCGAGCGTGACCGAGTCGTGGGGATTTGAAAGGAAGCATCATGCCAATGATGAATAGACGAACACTATTGAAATCCGGGGTCGCGGGTCTGGCCGCTTCGACGCTTGCAACGCCACTGATCGCAAATACGCGCAGCGTCCGGATCGGCTCATACGGCGGTTACTTTGAAAATAGCTTCAAGGAACACGTCTATCCAGCCTTTACTGAAGCGACTGGTATCGAGGTCGAAAGCATCACGCAGCCGAATTCATCCGACTGGCTGGTAACCATGCAGCAGGCAGTAGCCGCCGGGAACATCCCGACGGACATCTCGCTTTATGCCCGCGACACGATGATCAAAGCCAGCCGCATCGGTGAGCTGATCGCACCGCTAGATCTGGCAAAGATCAAGGGGGCGAGCAACCTCGACAGCTACTTTGTGTTTGAGGGCAACGCGGGCCCGCAGGGTGTGGGCGCAATGTCTTGGTTCTCCGCTATGGTTTTTAACCCCAACGAGGTAGAAACACCGGCCAGTTGGGCGGATTTCTGGGACACGAGCCGCTTTGAGGCGTCGCTTGGGATGGGCCGGAACTACAACGCGGGTCTGTTCGATTTTACCGCCGCCACGTTTTTTGATGGTGCAGAGACGATGATGTCCGACGACGGGATCGTTGCCATCCTCGAAAAAATCACGGAACTGAAGCCCAATGTCGCGCTTTGGTGGACTGCCGAAAGCCAGATGGAACAATCGATGAAGAACGGCGATGTCGTGGCAGGACAGTATTACCTGGACGTGGCCAACCTGATGGCGCTCGACGGGTTCCCGATCAAGCCAACCTTCCCGAAAGAAGGCAACCTGCAGGACTACGGTTCGTGGTGTCTGACGGCAGGTTCTGATAAGGCAGACGAGGCGGCGGAATTTATGAACTTCTCGTCGGACCCGGCCATTCAAGCGCTTATGAGCCGTAAGATCGGTACTGCTCCTCTGGTCGACAAGTCAATGACGGACCTAACGGATGACGAGTTCAACTTTGTCTCCGGCGCACCGGCCATCAAACCCGCCTATGAAGCCTACCTGGACAACGAGACCTTCATCAAGGAAAGCTGGGACAAGATGTTGGCTGCGTCGTAGTCGGGTGGAGGGCCTGGTTCTCAAAGATGTTTCCAAATCCTTTGGGAACACCCGCGCCGTTGAACCTACAGACCTGACCTTCGCCAAGGGGGAACTGACGGCGCTTCTTGGTCCGTCAGGCTGCGGCAAGACCACGCTTTTGCGCATGATTGCAGGGCTAGAGGAGCCGTCGCGCGGGGTTATCCGACTTGGCGAGGACGACGTTACAAATCTGCCCGCACACAAGCGGAAATTCGGCATGGTGTTTCAGAGCTTTGCGCTGTTCCCGCACTATTCGGTGCGGGAGAATGTTGCATATTCCCTGATCATTGACGGAGTGGCGAAGGCGCAAGCCTTTGAGAAAGCCAATGAACTGCTTGAAACAGTACAGCTCGTCGGCTTCGGCGATCGTCGTATCGGCGAGCTGTCGGGAGGGCAACGACAGCGCGTCGCCATTGCCCGTGCCTTGGCGCAGGAGCCGGAGGTTTTCTTGCTGGATGAACCAATGTCTGCGCTTGACGCGAAGCTGCGCGAAGAGATGCAGGTAGAGCTGCGCCTTTTGCAGCAACGGCTCGGCATCACCACGATTGTGGTCACCCACGATCAGCGCGAGGCGATGACGATGGCCGATAAGATTGTGGTCATGTCAAACGGCAGGGTCGAGCAAATCGCCACGCCGCAAGACGTCTATCACCGACCGGCAAACGCCTTTGTTGCGGATTTTATCGGGAAGGCAAACTTTTTTGACGGCGTTTACCAGGACGGCGCGGTGCAAGTGGGCGACTGTCGCCTGCAGGCCGCTGCTCCCTTCCAATCCGGCAGCCCGGTCAAAATTGCGATCCGTCCAGAACGTACATGCATCGATGAAGATCCCGGCGCAAACCGGATTGCCGCGCGCGTCATGTTTGTCCGCGATCTTGGACCTCTTCGTGAGTACCATCTACAATCGGATATCGGACCAATCATCGTTGAATATGCGGCAGGTGAAACTGGCCCAAGTCTGGCCAAAGGCGATGCGACCACCGTGCGCCTGCCGCCTGAGGCTTTGCAGGTCTTCCCCGGAGTGCAAGCCGCGTGACCATTGCCGATGACATAAGCGGCACAGCTACAAGCGCTACCGAACCGCAGGCAAAGGCGGCGTCCGGCAAATCCATTCTGCTTGGTCTGCTGACATCCGTCATCGTAATACTTTGCGTCTTCCCTTTTCTTCTGGTGCTGGCGATTTCATTTGGCCGTAAGGTAGACGGCGCTGCTTGGGTCTGGGATTTCACCCTGGATAATTACCAACGCTTCTTCGTTGGCGTGCTGTGGCCGGATGAAGTGACATTCCTTTACCTGCAACAACTTGGCTTTTCCTTTTACTTCGCAGTGATTGCCTCACTCTTTGCGGTGCTGACAGCATTGCCATTTACCTTGCTGTTGACCCGGCTCAGACGGTCAAGGCAAGCGATATGGCTGGTATTCATTATGGCATCATTGTCGCTGTCGGAAGTGTTTATCGTCATGGGCTGGGACATCTTGTTGTCGAACAATTCAGGTCTGCCCAAACTTTTCAAAGAAACCGGGCTGACACAGTGGCTCAAGGATGCGGGCTGGTTTCAGACCTTGCGGGACTGGGGCCTGGCCAACCCTCGCAATGTCAAATTCAAGACCTCCGATTTCGCGACAATCCTGACGATGAGCTACCTCGTCTGGCCTTACGCTGTGATCCTACTTTACCCCGCGCTGTCACGCCTTGATCCGTCGCTGTCAGAGGCCGCACGCACCATGGGTGCCAGTCGCTGGGCAGTCACACGCACCGTCACATTGCCCTCGATCCGTCTACCGCTTTTTGGGACCACGCTGCTTCTCTTCGTCTTTTTGTTGGGGACTTATGTGTCGGTGACCGTCTTTGCCGCACCGGACAAACATACCACAGCAGTCGCCATCTATTCCAACATCCGCGGCGCAAACCTGAACGCGCCGTTTGGCGCGACCCAAGCCATCATTCTCCTCATTTCGGCTAGTGTGTGCCTCTATTCGGGGCATATCTTCAACCGCCGGTCCGAGGCACACTGATGCGGGTTTTTGGTGCTGTATACATGGGGCTTGCGGCGCTTGTACTGGCGTTGCCCATCGTTGTGGTTTGTGCCGCCGCTCTGAACTCGGGGCGTAGCATGTTCTTTCCGCCACGCGACCCGACGCTGGCGCGCTTCGGCGAATTCTTTGTGTCTGAACCGGTCTGGACCAATGCACTATGGAACTCGGTCATCGTGGCAGTGGGAGCCGCAACACTTGCGGTCCTGATTGCTTGGCCGATTGCATATATGCTGTGGTCCACGGGTTCGAAACTGTCCAAGACTTTAGCGGGCCTTGGCTCGCTTCCCTTTGCAGTGCCGCCCATTGTATTTGGGGTTGGCCTTGGTTTTTTTTGGGCTTTCACCGGCGGTTTGGGTGCGCTTTGGGCCGGTGTCATCAGCCACGCCATCTTGTTGATGGCACTGCCACTGGTGACTATTTCCATCGGGCTGCAATCGGTTGACCGATCTCATCTTGACGCGGCGGCGACCATGGGTGCCACGGAACAGGTGACATTCAAAACCGTTGTTCTGCCGCAAACGGTACCGTACACGATTTCGGGGTTTTTCTTTGTGTTGGTCTTGTCCTTCAACGAATTCATTGTGATTTTCTTTGTTTCGGCGTCGTCCTATGCGACAGTCACCCTGCAAATCTTCAACTCGCTTAGGAATGGCTACACGCCGACTATGGCTGTTGCTGCCATCACCTTTCTGACTGTTTCGGTGCTGGTGTTTTCTGCTGTTGCCCGCTGGGGTGACCTACCGCGCCTGATGGGCGCTGATCAGTCGCGTAAATAAAGGAATTCGCATATGCCCCGCCAACCCACACTCGTCGGCAAAACGGTCCTGTTGGTGATCGACATCCAGAAAGGTGCATTCATTGAGGCAGAAGGGGGTATCCCCCATATGCCTGGTTATACAGAGAACATGATCCGCGCCCGCCGCGTGGTCGACGCCGCACATAATGCCGGCGTTCCGGTGATCTTCTTTCAGGAAATACACCGCAGAGACCTGATTGACTATGGGCGCGAACTTGACGGCAGTGAGGACATCCATTGTCTCGAAGGAGAACCCGGCACGCCGGTTGCCAGAGAAGAGATGGACATGCGCCCAACCGACTATTTTGTGCACAAACGGCGCTATTCGGTGTTCTTCGGAACCGAGACCGAGATCCTGCTCAAGGGTCTAAAAGCCGAAACGTTGATCATGATCGGCGGCATGACGGATGTCTGCGTCCACTACAGTTTCGTCGACGGCCACCAGCATGATTACTACTGCCGTGTCGTTGGTGACTGCGTCGGCGGCACATCGCCTGAAGCCCATCAGGCAGCGCTCAACGCAATGGAATATCTGCAGGAAGGTGCCGTCTTGTCAGCCGATGAGATCGTCGAAGCCATAGGGTCTGCCAAACTGGCGGCCGAGTGAGTTTGAAGGAAGACATTCAGGGACACTGGACCCGTGACTGGATAAAAGCGTCGGGCTTCGAAGACCACACAACCCGGGTTCATTGGGCGCAGGTTGGGCTGGACTATGCCGATGTACGCATACCGCTTGAGCGCCCGGATCTATCGAATGCGGGCGCGCTTGCTGCTCTTTCGACGGGCGACCTTATCAAACTGGCGCAGGCTGAAGGTTTTGCCGGGCATGTCACGCTCAAAGGCACCCGCTGCACTTGGCATCGCGAGGTCAACCTGCACGGCAAGCCTGATGTCCCGGATGTAGGTCTTATCAGCTTTGATTCTCAGGGACGTTTGGTCGAGAAGGGAGTGCATGCCGAGTATACTGAATTATGGGAACGGCACGTCGGCGATGCGCCACGGTCCATTCGGTTTTGCGATGATGAATATCAAGGCCTGCTTGTTACTGTCGGTGAAACGCCCGTGATCGGTATTGGCCGTCCGCACAAAGCATCGACGAAGCCTCTGATCGAGGCGCTAGGCGAGGGCCACGTCCCGGAGGGTGTGTCGGACTTGTTCGATGGCCTGCATGTACTCGGTCACTGGTCGGATCATTCTGTCGTCGCCGATCTGGCGACCCAACCGTTTTGTGAGAGTCTTCCAGTACTAACGCTGCATGACACTACTGTCGTTTGGCACCGCATTGGGTTTGACGGCACCCGCTCGGATGTCGTGTTGGAGATCGGGACCCAGCACATATGATCCGCGAGCTAACCCGCGATGATGTCGATGACATACTCTATGGTGCGACACTCTTCGACGCTGTTACGTGCGAGCTCGGCGGATCGAACACCGCCGTGCCGTTTTCGTCGCTGCGATGAACGATGCTGTTGTGATTGACGGCGATCCAGCAGGCCGCGCGGTGCCCGAAATCATCCACTCCTCTTATGCGATCGCTGGGCTACCTTCAGGACCAATTTTCGCCGCAAACGCTTTGGGCGAAACCATGACACTTGAGAACGTCAAGGATGATCAAAGGGCCGAGGAAGTCATGCGGGCGCTGGCGCCGACCAGCCACAACGACTTCGCTGTAATCGATCATGTGCTGCCGGCTAAAACGCTACGCTCGACGATATTGCCCGGAACCTTGTCCAATGCACGGCGTCTTGCCAGGATTTGGCGAGTTGCGAGACCAGATCCTGCCAGCTTCCCGGCGGGATTGCCACTGCGGCGAATAGAGCGGTTTTGTTCGAAGGCTGCGTAATCACCAGTACTGGGCGTCCGCAAGGCGGTTTCACTTTGGGCACATTTGAAGTCATGGGCCGCGACGGCTTTGCCGGGCAAGCATTCCTCGTCGATCTGAAGAATGAAACCATGGTCGGCTGGCTGAACGGCAAACTCATTGTCACGATTCCTGAAATCATAGCTGTTCTGAACCTGATAGCCGTCGCGGTTGTCACAAACTCCCAACTCCGTGTGTCTCAGAACGTGGCAATCTTGGCGCTGCCAGCGCCTTAGATATTCTTGACTCCAATTTGACTGCGGGTCTTCGGGCCAGAAAATGCGGGGCTAGAAGAAGATTTCAGGTCGGCATTAGTGGGCGTTTCCAAGATTTAAAACGAATATTGATGCGCTGCTTCTAGCCTCGCTGCACTCTGTCTGCCGCGCCTCCAACCATGAGTAAGTGATAGGAAAATTGCCAACGCAGCATCTGAACCTAAGTGCAACTCGGGGGGGACAGTCGCCCACGTGACCACCAAAACGCCAAAGGAAATTGGAGCAGCGCCAAGATTGGCTTTGATTTCGAAGCGTATGGCCGCAAGGTCTGGTCGCAACGCAGCTGGTTGACAGGAGTCTGGCTTGAATCTTGGGCGATGGTCGTTCGGGGGGCAAGTTAACAGACAGCGTGCAACATTCGAGGTTGGCTTTGAACTGACTTTGACAATTGCTGCACCGGGTACCAATGTCGACTTTCCAAGAGTGTCAGAAAGTATGGGTGCCGTATCAATGAACGCTTCAATCACCAATGTGCTTTCTCAGCCCTTGCGCCTCCCTTGTGGTGTCATTCTCAAAAACCGCATCGCAAAATCTGCAATGTCAGATTCTCTTGGAGATGGCCGTGGTGCACCGACAGAGGCCCAAATTCGTCTGTATAAACGGTGGGCTGAAGGCGGATTGGCGTTGTCGATTGTTGGCGAAGTGCAGAGCACCCCGCACTACGCAGAGAAACCTGGAAACTTGGTCCTGAACTCCCAATCAAAGCCAGAACAATTTAGGGCTCTGGCCCGCGCAGGATCCATCAACAACGCAAATTTATGGGTGCAACTTGGCCATGCAGGTGCAATGGCTGATGCGTCAATAAGCAACCCAAAAGGCCCAAGCGAACTTGACCTTCCGGGGTTGAAATGTACTGCGTTGTCTATGCCAGAGATCAAGGCTCTCCCTCAAGAGTTTGCCCGGACGGCTTGTCTCGCAAAGGAATTTGGATTCGGGGGCGTTGAAATACATGCGGCACATGGTTTCCTGCTCAGCCAGTTTTTATCTCCATTGTTCAACAAACGGTCAGATGAATATGGAGGCAACCTATCCAATAGAATGCGCATTTTGCTGGAAACAGTAGATGCCATACGTCATGGCGTTGGTCCGCATTTTCCGGTCGGGCTTAAACTCAACGCAACAGACCAACTCGAAGGGGGGGTTCAACAAGACGAAGCGCTTGCCGTATTAGCTGCCCTGAACGACACAAGCGTCGACTTGATTGACATAAGTGGTGGCACGTATTTTCCTGGAGCACCGTCTGCTTCTGATCGTGCGGGATCTGGCCCCTACTTTCTGGATTTTGCCGAAAGAGCCCGCGCCAAAATCGAAATACCGCTCATGGTCACCGGTGGGTTTAAGACTTTAAAACAGGCAACGGCGGCGGTCGCAGACGGGAAAGCCGACCTTGTTGGTCTTGCCCGTGCGCTCATCATCGATCCAGATTTGCCAACGAATTGGGAAATGGAAAGCGCAACTGATCCTCAGTTCCCACGCTTTGAAA
>NZ_JBGCEQ010000033.1:0-25494 GCF_045106495.1 Roseobacter sp. | reverse complement strand
ACGTGCTCCCTATGGTCAAGAATGCCAAGGCCATCAAGGTAACGGGCTCAGGCGATCCCTTTGGCAGCCGTCATTTCCGCCATTTGTTGGGACGCTTGACAGCGATGGATGCCAAGGGGCGTCGCATCCAACTTCATACCAACGGTCTGCTGGCAAACAAACGGGCTTGGGATGACCTGAACCTTTGGGACAATGTCTCATCGGTCTGGGTCTCGATCGATGCCGCACATGCCGATACCTACTCCGTGTTGCGGCGGGGTGGCAACTTTGACACGCTCGTGGACAACTTGAAATTTATGGGCAGTCTAAACGCCGAAGGGGCCATCGATACCCTGCGCCTAGATTTTGTCGTTCAGCAGGCCAACTACTTGGAAATGCAAGATTTCGTTGATCTGGCGAAAGATGTTGGCGCCGATGGAGTCTATTTTCTGAGATTGCGAAACTGGGGTCACGTCGCACCTGACGAATTTCGAAAGCAGGATGTCTGCTCTCCAGATCACCCTGAGCACGCCAAATTGCTGGAGGTGCTGCGCGACGACCGGTTTGTCTCCAAGTCCGTAGAGTTGGGCAGTATGACCCAACTGGTAGGTCGGGCACGCTCCATGACCTGATGTCATGTCGGTGCGGAACCACAAGTTTCTACATTTGTATGCGTTTTCGATCTTTGATCATCGCCGCCGCCTGAGTGTATCCGCCGGATGCGCCATCGATGAAATGAATATGGTCATCGGTCATAACCGACGGCACAATACAAGTCATCATGGCTTGATCCTGCTCGAACAAACCATGCTCGACGAGCCCCTTGGACTGTGCATCTTCGAGTAACTCCCTGAGTTTTGACAGCGTTTGAGGGTCGCAATCCAGCGTCATCTTCAGGCCGTCATCGTATTTACGAAAATCTGAGTTGCGACCAGTCACACGCGCGTAGTGACGCGCGTTGAAACCGGCAACAGTCCAGCCGGTCCGAAAGAGCACCCACGCGATTAACGTTTCAAACAGGATTCTGAGACGGTTGGATCCAAGTGACCCAATGCCCTTGCTGGCATGGGCTTCCAATGTCACACCCGGTGGTGGCCATTGGGTACCTGGCCCACTTTCCGGCACAGGGTGACCACCTCGCTCTAGGTTTTGCACCAGGGCAATAGCTTGACCGGCAACTTTGGTGAATTGCGCGTCGTCTACCCCGCCGACAGGTTGCAGAACCAACGAGAGGATCGTGCCATTTTTTGATTGCGTAGGCGACCACCTACAGGACAGTCCTGTTAGGTCAGGCACGGTGCCTACCGGTGCCGGATCAAACCCGTAGACCCCAGATTTCAAACCGCTTTCTGCCCAAGAAACGCCGCCACCGTTGAACATGGCATAATCGGCACCGTCGGAGGCCTGATACCTTGCGACACCGATTTTGAACCCGGCCGCGAGAATATCCCGCACAGGAACCAAACCTGCACGTAATCCGATGTCAAAGGCGTCTTGCGCCCATCGCTGGACAGCACACAAGGCGGTTTCGGCATCTTGAGACTGTTCCGGTGGTATGGCGAATGTGGCACCATCGCCCCCAAAAACAAAAGGAAATGGGCGTTTCCCAATCGCATTTATCTGCGCCGATATGACCGCCGCACCAACCATGTTAACAGTTTTGTAGCGTCCGTTGGCAACCTCGACCGTAGAATTGACCACATCTGATACGCCGACCATCCAGTCTTCGGGGACGGCGGTGAAACTACTTGCATGGCAAAGGTCATCAAAAGACGTGATGCGTGGGAGCGCACTGTAAAAATCTGACCGCAGACCATCATTATTCATTCGCACGGCATCCTTGCTACCAACCTTCACGCGTTTTGTTGACTGGTGTTGATCGAGTGTTAGCACATTCAAGTCATGCGCCAAAGCAAGCGGCATCCAACATTGTCGCCTGAAATTGCAGCGCGCACCCGGGCACTCTTCATTCATTTGGCGCTCAAGCAGTGGAATTTATAGCTCTTGAAGCTTGCGGGCTTCTTCGCCCGCCAAAGTCAGCAATTGCTGCATGAACGGTTTTTCCAGATCATCTTTGCGCACGGCTGCAAAGAGCCGTCGCGTAATACCCGTTTTCGTCAGCGGGCGCGTTACGTAATCCGAAGAGTACTTGACCTCGCGTACGACCCAATCCGGTAGGACCGATACACCGCGGTTGGAAGCCACCAAAAGCAAGATCACCGCCGTTAACTCGACCTGCCGAATGGCCGCGGGTTCAACTTTTGCCGGGATCAACAATTGGCTGAAAACATCCAGTCTTGTGCGCTCGACAGGATATGTAATGAGTGTTTGACCGCGAAAATCTGAGGCTTCAATATAGTGTTTTTGCGCCAGAGGGTGCGTACTGGCGGCAACAAATACTGGCGCGTAGTCAAAAAGCTCGACAAACTCGACACCCGTCAGATCTTCCGGGTCGGAAGAGATTACCAAATCCACCTCCTCCTTGAGCAAAGCCGGCAGTGCGTCAAAAGCCAGACCTGGACGGATATCAACGTCAACGTCACCCCAGTTCTTGCGGAACTTTTCCAGCACTGGAAACAACCATTCAAAACAGGCGTGGCATTCGATCGCGATATGCATGCGACCGGTGCTCCCGGCCCGCAACCCGGTGAACTCATCCTGCAAGGCCTGCACCTGCGGTAACACTTGGTGGGCCAGTTTCAGAAGGCGCATTCCGGCGGGAGACAATTTCAACGGCTTGGATCTGCGAACGAAGAGTTCAACGCCCGCCTGATCTTCCAAACCTTTGATTTGGTGGCTTAAAGCTGATTGCGTGATGTGTAGTTGATCTGCTGCACGCGCCAGGCCGCCAGCGTCATGGATGGCCTGAATCGTGCGAAGGTGGCGAAACTCGATATGCATGCGACATTCATATTAAAGATGAGAGTTATGAATTTGTCTCACGATGTGACATGTGGCACAAGGGACGAAATAAAAAGGAACGCTCCCGATGTCCACGCCTTCTGTCTCATTCGAAGTCTTTCCACCACGTTCGATTGATGCGTCTTTCAAGCTTTGGGAGACGGCACACGCGCTTGCACCGCTTGAGCCCAGGTTTTTCTCAGTCACATATGGAGCAGGCGGCAGCACGCGGGATTTGACACATGATGCCGCGTATACTTTGCACAAATCGTCGGGGCTGCCCGTGGCCGCACATTTGACTTGCGTCGGGGCTTCCAAGACAGAAACAATGGCAACCGCGCAACGTTTTGCCAAAGCAGGCGTGACGGACATTGTGGCTTTGCGAGGCGATGCACCGGAAGATCAAGAGAAATTCACACCGCACCCAGATGGCTTTGAAAATTCGTGTGAATTGATCGAAGCATTGGCGCAATCCGGACAGTTTTCATTGCGTGTTGGCGCATATCCGGAAAAGCACCCCGAAGCGGTCAGCCAGCAAGCCAATATCGACTGGCTGAAAGCCAAGATTGATGCCGGCGCGTGCGAGGCCATTACTCAGTTTTTCTTCGAAGCTGAAACCTTTTTGCGCTTTCGCGACGATTGCGCAAAAGCAGGAATCTCTGCGCCGATTACACCTGGCATTCTACCGATCATCAACTGGACCAGCGCACGCAAGTTTGCTTTGCGCTGCGGTGCAACCATTCCCACATGGTTGGATCAGGCTTTTGATGCCGCCATCAGGGATGATCGCCATGATCTGCTGGCGACGGCACTGTGCACCGAGCTATGCTCTGAATTGGTCGACGAGGGTGTCGAAAACCTGCATTTCTATACTTTGAACAGACCCGAAATGACGCGACAGATTTGTCACGCCTTGGGCGTTACCCAAGCGGTGACCGGTGTCAGAGACGTGGCCTAGGCTTTGCCGATTTTAGCAACTCTCTACTGACCTCTGACGCTCCTAAACCTACCGTTGCGCCCAATATCTTGCCCCCCAGTAACCTTCTCATTGGTTAGTACGGATCGCGCGAAAGAAGGCTCAAGATGTCATGTCAAACTGCTAAAATTCTCAATAAACAAGGCGATGCGGGCATTTTCTAAGCTCGGAACCCTGTTTTTGCAAGCCTATTCGCTTTCATCAAATTGCCGTTCGCAGGGTAGCTTAGGTCAGCCTTCAAACGGTCTTGCCAAACCTCATCCAACCGCGCGCAGAAGGCTTTGCTGCCTGGCGTAGTGCTGCACTGTCATGGATGTGTTCAGAGGGATCTTGAAGTATTTTACGGGCACGCCTGGTCAAGAACCACCTGCCGTTACCGCGAAACGTTCCCAGCATCGGTGCCGACGGGTCTTGTTGGAACCGGCTGGACCAACCATCCGGCAACGGCAAACCGTTCATCTGAGCGCGTTCAAGCATCCAGACCAGCGGAATATTCGCAAGCGGGCGGGCTTGTTCATATCCGCCCAACTGTCCACCCACATCCCCGTGAGTGCCAGAGAACCAGACTTGTTCCACCCGGCCTTGGAACCCCTCTGGCGAAGTCCAAAGCACGGGTTTATAGGCCACACGTGTCTCATCAATGGCCAAGGCCTGATAACCGGCCTTAACGTTATGGCTTAAGTGTGGATTGTGAAAAGCATGACGTTTTTCACTGAACCGCCATAACACCGGAGCGTTAAAGCCCAACGATTTGACCGTATCCCACACACCGATCATCTCAATCTCGACCCCGGACAGGCAATGGGCGGATGCAAAGCGCCGCGCACAATCGCCATGTGGATTGCTCTCGTAGAATCGGTAAATGTCGCGGATATTTCGCTCTGTTGCATCATCGGCTTTAAGCAAACCCATGAGGTCAATGACGCCCGCCAGGCTGCGCACGGCATAGGCACCGCGCGAATACCCCATCAGAAATATCTTGTCGCCCGGCCGATAACGTGAGGCAAGATACCCATAGGCTCTGCGGATTTGCCGATTGATACCACGCCCCTGCATGACGTCCATTGCAGAGCGCCAGTCGTTCCATTGGAGACCGGGTTCATAGTAGATTGATAAAGGTCCACCCACTTCTCGGCACAGATGATAGGCCCGCCCGGCGTTGGTTTCGCACCCGGGTTCCAAAGACGACATTGTGCCATCCAGAATCACAACGTGAATGACAGGGCCACGGCGCGGGCCAAAATCGCTATCGGGTCGACGCCAGAACCTGCTGCGCAGCCAACCGAGCCACTTTTTATTCCGCCGCGAGGACCTCACCGTTCAACAGCTCCCAAACTTTATGCGGGGTAAATGGCATGTCGGCCTGCCGCACGCCCCGCTCCCAAAGTGCGTCCTGTACCGCGTTCGCCACGGCCGCCAAGGCACCGACGGTGCCTGCCTCGCCACAACCTTTCATGCCCATGATGTTCGCGGTGGAGGGCACCGGCTCTGAAGTAAACCCAATAGTGGGTATGTCGTCGGCGCGCGGCAAGGCATAGTCCATAAACGATGCCGTGAGCAATTGACCCTCATCATCAAAGACCACATGCTCTGTGATGGCTTGGCCTATACCCTGCGCTATGCCTCCATGCACTTGACCTTCGGCCAGCATCGGATTGATAAGGTTGCCAAAATCATCGACGACTGTATAGCGTTCGACCTGCACTACGCCTGTTTCGGGGTCTACGACGACCTCTGAAATATGACAGCCATTCGGAAAGCTGCGCGCCGGCAGTGTTGCGCGGCCCTCATGCACCAAAAGATCATCGCGATCCTTGGCCCGCGCCATATCCACCACCTCAAGCATGGTGGGCGTCAGGTTCGATCCTTCGGCCCGGAACCGCTCATCATCAAAGCTGATCTCGGAGGCTGGCACGCCCATTTCATCGGCTAAAAACGCGGTAAAACTCTCAGTCATCTGAACAACGGTCGCGAGGGTGGCGTTGTTTTGAACCGTCACCGAACGCGAACCGCCAGTACCGCCGCCTTGTGCAATCTGGTCGCTGTCGCCCTGCACCACGCCAATTTTATCCGCAGGAATACCAGTTTGATCCGCCAGGAAAGCGGCATAGACCGTTTCATGTCCTTGGCCTGTGGATTGTGTGCCCACATAGATCGTCACGGTGCCATCCTCATTAAACATAACCTTCGCGCCTTCCGAAGGATCACCCAAAATACTTTCAATATAGTAACACACCCCAACGCCGCGCAGCAGCCCCTTGGCGGCATCGGCACTTTTTCGCGCTGGAAAGCCAGTCATATCGGCTTCATGCAAGGTTCGGGTCAGCAGTTTGTCAAAGTCTCCGACATCATAGATTTCTCCGGTCGCGGTCTGATAGGGGAATTGGTTTGACTTGATGAAATTGCGCCGTCGCAGCTCCAGCGGATCAACACCCAATTCCCGCGCAGCGCGGTCCATTAGTCGCTCTAAGATGTAAATCGCCTCAGGCCGTCCTGCGCCACGATAGGCGTCCACATAGGTTGTATTGGTATAGAAGCCTTCGACACGCAGCCAGGCTTTTTGCACATCATAAACACCCATCAAAACCTTACTGAAGAGTTCGCTTTGGATGAACTGGCCGAAATGGCTGTTGTAAGCGCCAAGATTGCACCGCGTGTGCACGCGGTAGGCGGTAATCTTGTTGGTCTCATCGAAAGCGAATTCTGCCACAGAGGTCAGATCACGACCTGCATTGTCTGTCAGCATAGCTTCGGTGCGTTCCGACATCCAACGCACGGGGCGCCCTGTTACACGCGCAGCATGCGCCGCCAGCGGGTACTCAGGATAAGGAAAACTCTTCATTCCAAAAGCACCACCCACGTCGGGGTTGGTCACACGCACATTTTCAGGATCGATGCCCAGCGCTTTGGAAATTGCATCCTTGTGTGCCCAGACCCCTTGCCCCCCCAGCGATACGTGAACCCGGTTGCCATCCCATTCAGCGAAACAGCCCCTAGGTTCCAGAGAACTGACCAGAACGCGATTATCGCCGACCTCAAGACTGACGCTCTTCGCCGCAGTTTTGAAAGCCGCGTCCACCGCCGCCTCGTCTCCAATACCCCAGTCAAACGCGCGATTATCCGGAACATCATCGTGCACGGCGGCACCGCCGGTTGCCATGTCTAATTTTACCGGCAGATCCTGGTATTCCAGCAGGATCAGTTCCGCAGCATCGCGGGCCTGCTCAAGTGTATCGGCAACAATGAAGGCCACCGGCTCACCAACAAAACGCATCTTGCCCTTTGCCAGCAGGGGTCGGTCGGGTCTTGCCCCAGGGGACCCATCACGGTTTTTCAGCGTGGCCGCGAACATATTGATATTCATGCCAGCAGCTTCGAGGTCATCCACCGTCAAAACGGCATGCACGCCTACACCGTTGCGTGCTTCCGAGACATCAAGCGATGTGATTTCAGCATGCGCAACAGGCGATCGAAACACAAAAGCGCGCAGTGCATTTGCCGGTGCGATGTCATCGACGTAGCGCCCATGCCCCGTGAGAAACCGCACGTCTTCGACTCGTTTGACCGGTTGTGATTTACCGAACTTGTCCATGGTAGTCTCCTTTGAGCTGTCTGCGCTTTCAACGGACACTAGCGGCGCACACGCGCTTGTCCAGTCGTGGGCATTTTTTGCTTCCGATTCATCTTTTTTGACGTATCTGCAGGCAGCTATGTCAAGAATTACCGGCCCTTGCTTGCCTTCAAGGCATTGCAAACCCAATTGCATGGTATTGGCTCAGATCCGCAACGGCAATGAAGCAGGGCGCGCGCAACTGAGGCGCGCGCCATTGCAATTTTGGACAAAAACACGCCCAAGATGTGCTTTCTGAAAAGCTCCGCAAGGATTAGGCGGTCAAGTGCTCTTTCACTTGCCGGATACATTGGGTAGAGCACTCATTATCACAGTATTGATGGATATCGCCGCCATGCCGATGGAAAAGAAATTTGATGCAAGCGTGGCAGAAGCCCGCCTCTACGCCGCTTGGGAAGAGGCCGGCGCTTTTGCCGCAGGTGCCAACGCCTCGCGTGACGAAACATTCTCCATCATGATACCCCCGCCCAATGTGACAGGGTCGCTTCACATGGGACATGCGTTTAACAACACGCTGCAGGATATATTGACCCGTTGGCACCGGATGCGCGGGTTTGATACGCTTTGGCAACCTGGAACCGACCATGCAGGTATCGCGACCCAAATGGTCGTCGAGCGCGAACTGGCCAAAACTAACCGCCGCCGCAGCGATTTCACGCGCGCGGACTTCCTTGATCTCGTCTGGGAGCAGAAAAAGAAGTCGCGCTTCAACATCCGCGGCCAGCTTGAACGCCTCGGCGCGTCCTGCGACTGGTCGCGCGAGGCCTTCACAATGTCGGGCGCACCGGGCGATCCCGGCGACACACCGGGCGGGCAGAACTTCCACGATGCGGTCATCAAAGTCTTCGTGGATATGTACAATAAGGGCCTGATCTACCGCGGCAAGCGGTTGGTCAACTGGGACCCGCATTTCGAAACCGCGATCTCGGATCTTGAGGTCGAAAACATCGAAGTCGACGGCCACATGTGGCACTTTAAATACCCGCTCGCGGGTGGGGCCACCTACGAGTACATCGAAAAGGACGAAGACGGGTACGAGACCCTACGCGAGACGCGCGACTATATTTCCATCGCGACAACGCGCCCCGAAACCATGCTGGGCGACGGCGCAGTGGCGGTCCACCCGTCAGATGAACGTTACGCACCAATTATCGGAAAACTATGTGAAATCCCTGTTGGTCTAAAGGAACACCGCCGTCTGATCCCGATCATAACGGATGAATACCCGGACAAGGACTTTGGATCAGGCGCGGTGAAAATCACCGGAGCGCATGATTTCAACGACTACGAGGTTGCGACCAGAAACGACATACCTCTTTACAGACTCATGGATACTGAGGCAAAAATGCGTGCCGACGGCCCGCCCTATGCAGACGAAGCCGGAAAAGCCTCCAAAATCGCAAAATCCGGAAAACCGCTCTATGAAACGCTTGTAGAGATGGGACTCGTACCCGAAAATCTTTCCGGTGCGGAAAAAAATAGTGCCGTTATGAGCGCCATCGACGCAATCAACCTAGTGCCAGATGAACTTAGGACTTTGCATCGCTTTGAACGGCGAGATAAAAATGAAGGCCCGCAAGCTCGTGAGTTAGTCGTCAAACAGATCACGGCGGAGGGTCTCGCGGTCATGGTCCCGGTCACCGATCCCGATCCGGAGGACGCGTTTCTTCCGGTCGAAGAGCCCTTTCTTGAGCCACTGGTCGAGAACAAGAAAATCATGCAGCCTTTCGGCGACCGGTCCAAAGTGGTCATCGAGCCGATGTTGACCGACCAATGGTTCGTTGAGACATCCAAGATCGTGGGTCCGGCGATCGATGCCGTGCGTTCGGGCGAGACTGAAATTTTCCCCGAGCAGGACAAGAAGGTCTATTTCAACTGGCTGGAAAACATCGAGCCATGGTGCATCTCCCGCCAGCTCTGGTGGGGGCATCAGATTCCGGTGTGGTATGGGCCTGGGATCGATGCGGACGGAAACTGGGATCCAAGCGACGACAAATACTTCTGCGAAAGCAGCTTCGATGACGCAAGAGAGCAGGCTGCCAACTACTATTCACAAGTCGCGCCATGGGCAGAGCACATAGAAGAGTATATTCCTGAAAGAGATTCTATCGGGCAGCAAACCGCGGACACGGACAACGATCTCGACGAACTCGCGCGTTCGAGAAACTACCGTCTACAACCTTCCACCAACATTATTCGCATTGGTCGCGACCCCGACGTGCTAGACACCTGGTTCTCCTCCGGTCTCTGGCCCATTGGCACTCTGGGCTGGACGGGTGATGCGGCGCAGGACGCAGCAAACGAGGCGCTGCAAAAATACTTCCCGACCTCCGTCCTAATCACTGGCTTCGACATCATCTTCTTCTGGGTCGCCCGGATGATGATGATGCAATACGCTGTGGTTGACCAAAAGCCGTTCGAAACGGTCTACGTCCATGCCCTCGTCCGCGACGAGAAGGGCAAGAAAATGTCCAAGTCCGTCGGCAACGTGATCGACCCGCTCGACATGATCGACGCATATGGCGCCGACGCGGTACGCTTTACGTTGACCTCCATGGCAGCGATGGGACGCGACCTTAAGCTCAGCACGCAACGCATTGCAGGATATCGTAATTTCGGTACCAAGCTTTGGAATGCCGCGTCTTTCGGCGAGCGTCACAAGGTCACGGATGTCCCCCACCGCGACACGCCGCCCGCTGCAACGCTCGCGTTGAACAAGTGGATCATTGGCGAGGTCGCGAAGGTGCGCGAAGAAGTCGATGCCAGCTTGACGGCCTACCGCTTTAACGACGCCGCCAACGGGCTTTACGCCTTTGTCTGGGGCGTTTTCTGCGATTGGTATCTCGAACTTAGCAAGCCGGTTTTTGAAGGCGATGATTCCACCGCCGCGCAAGAGACACGTGAGGTTTATGCTTGGGCGCTGGATCAATGCCTGATCCTGCTGCATCCCATCATGCCGTTCATCACCGAAGAGCTTTGGGGGCTCAAGGAGCGCCCCTGCATGCTGGTGCACGCCGATTGGCCAACCTATCGGGCCGCAGATATGGTGGACGCAGCCGCTGATGCAGAATTGAACTGGACCATTGGGCTGATCAACGCGATCCGCTCTGCGCGTGCGCAAATGCACGTGCCTGCCGGTGCCTATGTGCCGCTCGTTGTGGTTAGCTTCGAAGATCAGGCGCGCGCGGCATTTGATGCCAATGAGGCGATGATCAAACGCCTGGCACGGGTAGAGACCATGACAGAGGTAGAAGTTTTCCCGAAGGGCTCCGTCACATTGGGTGTCACAGGCGGCAGTTTTGGCCTGCCCTTGGCGGACATCATCGATGTTGCCGAAGAAAAAGCGCGTTTGCAAAAAACGCTCGACAAGCTTGCGAAGGAACTTGGCGGCCTCAGAGGGCGTCTGAACAACCCGAAGTTTGCGGTCTCAGCGCCCGAAGAGGTCGTCGCAGAGACCCGCGCGAACCTTGCATTGCGCGAGGAAGAAGAGGCAAAGCTGAAAGAGGCGCTCGCGCGATTGGCCGAATTGGGGTAAAATTCCGCCATGCGCAGTTTTCGTACTCTTATCGAGCAACAAATCGCCAAGGCTCAAGCTTCGGGTATCCTCTCGGGATTGAAGGGAGAGGGGCAACCCTTGCCTGACCGCCCGATTGAGACCAGCGAAACTGCGTCGATTTCTGCCGGCATGCGGATTATGGCCGAGGCCGGTGTGGTTCCCGAAGAATTCGCTTTGAAAAAATCTCTGGATGCAGCGCGAAAGACCTATGCCGCTGCCACGTCCGACACTCAGCGCAAAGAGGCCATGGCAACGCTCGCCGATTTGGAATTGCGCTATGAAATCGCACGCGAAGCGCGGCTTAAATTTATGTCCTGACACCAGCATGCACGCCGCTATTCGAATTTGGGGGCGCGTTTTCCGAATTGCGCTGCGACGACCTCCATTTGCTCAGGCTGTCCCAACAATTCCGCCTGGAAGCGTGCTTCTGCCAGCAACACACTCTCGGGAAGCTCGTGTTCTGCCATATTGATCAAGGCCTTGGCCGCACGAGTGGCTTTGGGGCTTTTTTGGGTGATTTCTTGCGCGAGGGCCTGCGCCGTTGCCAATGGATCATCCGCAACTTCCGTTACCAACCCCCATCGCTCGGCCTGTTCTGCGTCAATAGGCGTGGCTGTGTAAATCATCCTCCGTATGACATCAGAGCGTACCAGACGCGGCAGCAAAACCATTCCGCCCATATCGGGAATGATTCCCCATTTCATCTCCATCACTGCCAATTTGGCATCCGGGTGAGCCACTCGGATGTCCGCCCCAAGCGCGATCTGTAGACCCGCGCCATAGACCGCGCCCTGCAGTGCCGCGATGACCGGAATCTCCAGCCGGTGCCAGACCATGGCTGCTTCTTGCCACTTGTTTGTGGTGCCCTGCCCGTGAGTGCGCGGCATAATCAGGGCTTGCATGTCCTGGCCAATCATCTGGCCTAGACTGCCAATGTCGATTCCGGCGCAAAAGCTGTCTCCTGCGCCGGACAAGATTGCCACCCGCGCATCGGATTGCCCGACTTGCGCACCCGCGGCGATCAGATCCTCGAACATCTGCTGGTCCACAGCGTTACGCTTTTCGGGCCTGTTTAGCTTAACATGAGCGATATGATCCGAGATTTCGACGGTGATATGGGTCATTCTGCCCTCCTTGCGTTGCGCTTATGTGACCCAAGAAGCGCGATTTTGGCCAGAAAAACGTTAGGGCAATCTCGGGCTTGCCCACCAAGGCAAAGCCGTTTTATGAGACCGTATGACTCACTATCGCTTGACACCGCTTGCCGACTCTCTTCCCAGCACTGTACCTTTTGTAGGACCCGAAACCCAAGAACGCGCGCGTTCGCGGTTGTTTGATGCCCGATTGGGCGCGAACGAGAGTGTCTTTGGACCTTCGCCCATGGCCGCGAGCGCAATGGCCGAAACCCAGATGTGGAAATACGGCGATCCAGAAAACTATGAGCTGCGCGAAGCCTTGTCTGATCACTACGGTATCCTGCCGGAAATGGTTATGATTGGCGAGGGAATTGACGGTTTGCTTGGCTACATCGCGCGGCTGATGGTGGCGCCCGGAGACGCCGTTGTGACGTCTCAGGGCGCTTATCCCACATTCAACTATCATGTCGCTGGCTACGGCGGCGTCATTCACACCGTGCCCTACGCTGATGATTTCGAAGACCCAAAAGCGCTTTTCGCAAAAGCGGCTGAAGTGGATGCAAAGCTCGTTTACATGGCCAACCCGGACAACCCAATGGGCACGGCACATAAAGGGGCTGAGATCGTAAAGGCGATGGAAACCCTGCCCGATAGTACACTGCTGGTGTTGGATGAAGCCTATATCGAGTGCGCGCCCGAAGGCACAGCGCTCCCTTTGCCAATGGATGACCCGCGAGTGATCAGGCTGCGCACCTTCTCAAAGGCCTATGGTCTTGCCGGCGCGCGCGTCGGATATGCGATGGCCGTACCCGATCTGATCGCGTCCTTTGACAAAGTGCGCAACCACTTTGGTATGAACAGAGCGGCACAAGCGGGCGCATTGGCCGCGCTCGAAGACCAGACATGGCTGCGATCGGTGCAGGCGCGTGTGGCCGCCTCGCGAAACCGCATTGCGACAATTGCCATCAAGAGCGGCTTGCGGCCTCTCAAATCAGCTACCAATTTCGTGACGATTGACTGCAAACAAACACATACTTTCGCCAAGAAAGTGCTTGATGAAATGATCCAGCGCGGTGTTTTCATCCGCATGCCCATGGTGGCGCCGCAAAACCGATGCATCCGGATCAGCTGCGGCGCCCCAGCGGATCTGGATATTTTGGCAGAAGTGCTTCCATCGGCATTGCGCGCAGCAGAAAAAGGCTGACGTTTTCCGCGACTCAGGTATGATTTTGGTATCTGACCACAGCCGAGATGCCTGTTATGGAAAATCGCAAACTTGGCCGCGCGCCGAACTATACAAATGCCTGCATCGTCATGTTTGGCGTCAACCTGGTTTGGGTACTTCTGTTTACTTTGGCCCTTTGGGGTTTGGTTGCAGCCGTTTTCTTGGCCTTGGCCGTCAATCATTGGCTCAACTGGCTAGACTTCAGAAAGCGTGAGGAAAATGAGCGCTGGTCGATGCCAGACAGCCGTTAACCACCGCCAATTACTTCAGCTGCCGCGCTCAAGCCGTCGGGCCCATGCGGAATGTCCAGCGCTTTCATCCCGGCTTCAATGCCACCCAGCAATCCCATGATCATATGACCGTTGGTGTGGCCCATGTGACCCAAGCGGAAAAATCCGTGCCAATTTGGATCGTCCGGTTCCACCATCCCCAATCCGATCCCAAGCGTCAGACCCAATTTTTGTGAGGTCCATTCTCGTAGATCGGTGGCCAAGGGTGCCTCGAGATGGAGGGCGGTCACCGCATGGCTGCGGAGCGTATGATTTTGGACGTTCATTTTCAACATGCCACCTTCGGCCCAAGCATCGCAAGCGGCCCAAATAGCGCGGGCCAACGTCTCGTGGCGGGACCAGACAGCCTCGATCCCTTCAGCACGGATCATGTCTAGCGCCGTACGCAGGCCGTAAACATGATGCGTGGGTGCCGTGCCGTTCCAAAATTCATAAAACGCTTGCGCATGGGCGCGCGGTGTCCAATCCCAATACCTGCTGACACGCGTCATGGATGCCCGCGCGTTTGCAGCCTTTTCGTTAAAAAAAACGAACCCCATACCCGGCGGGACCATCAACCCTTTCTGACACCCCGCAACCATCACGTCGACACCCCAAGCGTCCATTTCAAAGACTTCACACGCCAGCGAAGCAATACAATCAACCATCAGCAGCGCTGGGTGATCAACCTCATCCAATACCGCCCGGACGGCAGCAATGTCGTTACGAATGGAACTGGATGTATCCACATGGACAGCCAATACTGCTTTGATCTGCTGATCAGCGTCGGCCTTAAGCGCCTCTGCCAGACGCTCAAGATCAATTGTTGCCGCCTTGCCGAAGTCCAATATGTCTACTTCGGCGCCAATCCCACTGGCCATCCCAGCCCAGCCATGGCCAAAAAAACCAGTTGCCAGAACCAGTACCTTTTCACCCGGCGCGATAACATTGGATAATCCCGCCTCCCACACGCCATGGCCGTTAGCAATGTAGATCGCCACATGCCCTGATGTGCGCGCGACACGTTTCAGATCTTCCACCAGTTTAGGCATCAAGTCGGGCAACTCGCCTGCATAAATATTGGGCGCAGGACGGTGCATGGCGTTTAGCACGGCCTCTGGCACAACGGACGGGCCGGGAATGGCGAGATATCCGCGACCTGCGGCGACTTTCGGCGAATGGGGCATGGTTGCTGTCCTTTTGATCGGCGCCAATGTAGCCAGTGCATTGACGCCGTCAATCACAGCTTTTTCCCTTGGGAACGGCAGGACCCGTTAAAACCCGAAGAAGTTTTGAAACCAAGCCGCAAAGGCGAAAATCAGCGTCGGTAGCTTTGTAAAAGATGCGTGGGCGATGCACCTGCAAAATAACGCATCAAGGTCCATAAATTGCGAGTGCCCCGCCGAACCCAACCGTGGCGATGGTATCGGGCCGGGCAGGTTACCGCGACCGCATCGATCTGCGTCAAGCGCCCCTTGAGCGCGCGCGCCAATGCCACATCTTCCATCAAAGGTTGATCTGGGTAACCGCCTACGTCAAAATAGAGCCCTCGCGGGACGAGCAGCCCCTGATCGCCATATGGCAGTCCAAAAAGGCTACGTAAGTTCGCCCAACCTGCCACAAGACGGCCTGCAAACCCGCCTTTGGCAAAGGCCAGTCGAAACCAGCCAGCCTTGTTTGTCTTAAGATGCAAGATCGTCGGCCCCACCCAGTCAGGTTGCAATTCGGTATCTGCGTGCAGCACCAGCAGCCAATCGCCTTTTGCCTGCGCGCAGCCTTGTCTCAATTGCCTGCCCCTTGATGGTGCACCTTCTACGACTTCCGCACCCCAGGCTTTGGCGATTGCAACCGTTGCATCCTGCGATCCGCCGTCTGCCACGATTAATTCACGGATCAATCCCGCCTCGAGCCCCGGCATCAGCGCAGCCAAACACGCGCCAAGCTGTGTCTCGGCGTTTAGTGTTGGTATGATCACCGAAATCGGTGCACGCATAGGTTATGCCTCTTCTTCTTTGCGGCGAAACTTCTATATGTCATTGCAGGCCACGAGAGGAACCCCCCATGACTAAACGCCGCATTCTGCATCTGTCCGGCGCGGATGTACGGGACTTTCTTCAGGGATTGATCACAAACGATGTGAACCGCATTGACGCCGGGCTGGTGTACGCAGCAATCCTGACACCGCAAGGTAAATATATCGCTGACTTCTTTCTTTCGCCCACACCCACGGGCATTTTACTCGATGTGGACGCCGGTATGGGGAACGCGCTGGCACAACGCCTGAACATGTACAAGTTACGTGCAGACGTCGTGATCGAAGAAACCGATCTTTTCCTGCATCGGGGTCTTGGCGACAGACCCTCGGATAGCTTCGCCGATCCGCGCCATGAAGCGCTTGGATGGCGCGCTTATCGACAAGCAGAGCAAACCGATGATACCACCGATTGGACCGCCCTCCGCGTTGCCCATCTGATCCCCGAGACAGGCATTGAACTGACGTCGGACACTTTCATTCTCGAAGCTGGTTTTGAGCGACTGTCTGGCGGTGATTTTCGCAAGGGATGTTATGTCGGACAGGAAGTCACGGCGCGCATGAAACACAAGACGGAATTGCGCAAGGGGCTGGCGCAGGTCTCTGTCGAAGGTGAGGCGGAAACCGGCAGTGAGATCACATCGAGCGGGAAACCTGTTGGAACGCTTTTGACCCGCAGCAAAGATACTGCGATAGCTTATTTGAGGTTCGACCGGGCCCAAGGCGAAATGCAGGCCAGCGAAGCCATCGTTACCCGTAGCGACTGATTTACAGGGCGAGACGTGCAGCGCGCATCAAGCGCGTTCTGCGTATTCCATGGTTTCTGTGTTGACAATTATGTCTTCATCCTGGCCCACAAAGGGAGGGACCATCACCTTAACTCCATTGTCGAGTACCGCTGGTTTGAAGGAATTAGCCGCGGTTTGGCCTTTGACCACCGGTTCGGTCTCAATGATCTTGCAGGTGACCTTTTGAGGCAGCGCGGCGTTTAGCGCTTCATCCTCGTAAAACTCAACTACAATGGTCATACCATCTTGCAGAAATGGGCGACGTTCGCCCAAGAGTTCAGCAGGCAGTTGGACCTGCTCATAGGTCTGCGTGTCCATAACCACCAACATGCCTGCGTCTTCATATAGAAACTGCTGATCCTTTTGCTCAAGCCTAACGCGCTCAACTTTGTCAGCGCTGCGGAACCGTTCGTTCAATTTCGAGCCATTGCGCAGATTGCGCATCTCGACCTGCGCGAAGGCGCCACCCTTACCAGGTTTCACATGATCGACCTTAACCGCGGCCCATAGACCGCCGTTATGTTCAAGAACATTTCCCGGGCGGATTTCGTTTCCGTTAATTTTCGGCATATGTCTAAACCATGGCAAAAGGTTGATGAAATCTTAACGCATCCTATATCTGGGAGGACGGGTGGTGACAAGACAACGAGATATCGTGTTGCGTGGAAGTCAGGTATGCTTCTTGAGCATATGTGCCATGCAAATTCGGGGTATCCGAATCGTCTGAACTCCGTCATAAGGAGCGTCACGCCGAAAAGACAAGAGCAAGAATAATGGAAAGGACGACGAATGAAGGATTTCGTTGACGGCACAGCCTTTAATAACGAGCAAGGCAACCGTGCACGTAAACTATTTGCAGCTGTGGTACTGGCTGCTTTGGACGATGCTATTGCGGACGACAAGAAATATGGCAACGGTCCTGAGCAGATTGCACGTTGGGCGCGCTCCCGTGATGGACGCGAAGTATTAAGCTGTGCAGGAATTGATCCTAACGAGCGCGTCGTCACTGGACTGATGGATTTCGTTGGCAAAGGCGTGCGCACATCTGTTGCGCTGTCGCGTGAGGAATCCGAACGTCGGAACGCAGCTCAGCAAGCCGAAGCTGCATAATCAACCGGTTGATACAATGTATGAAAACGCGTCCTCTCACGGGCGCGTTTTGTATGTTATGAAACCTTTGAAAAGGGGTTGATCATTGGTGGTCGTGCAAGGCCGGCCCCTGTAAAATCAAGAATATCTGATACGCCAAGGATATTTTGAGCGCGACTGGATCATGTGTCAAATAGGATCGCTTTGGCACCAATTTAAGCAGATAATTCAAAACTCTAGCCCCGAGCCCCGAATGGATTTTTTGACTGCCTCATGAAAAAGAGTTTGGAAAAACGCGCGCGGTTCATCATGCTGCACCAGAAGTAAGTTGTTGATGCTCAAGGCCAGCGCACATCAGAGAAATTGCGCAAAAAAATGCGCCGCCGTCTTCTCCTTTGGTCCTTTTCCTTTGACAGATCATCCTTCAGGTTAGCGGCAGCACAAAAGAGGATGGCACATGACACGCGCACTCATGATCCAGGGCACGGGCAGCAACGTCGGAAAGTCAATAATTGTGGCGGGTCTGGCGCGCGCTTTTGCCCGCCGTGGGCTTCGTGTGCGCCCTTTTAAGCCACAAAACATGTCAAACAATGCAGCGGTCACGTCAGATGGTGGTGAAATCGGACGGGCGCAGGCTTTGCAAGCACGCGCCGCCGGCATTGCGCCTCACACGGACATGAACCCCGTACTATTGAAACCGCAAACCAGCACCGGTGCACAGATTATCGTACAAGGTCAGGTGTTTGGCGATCAGGATGCGCGCGAATTCGGAACCGCGAAAGACAGGCTGATGCCTTTTGTGCTCGAAAGCTATTCACGATTGGCAGCCGATTGCGACCTGGTACTGGTTGAAGGTGCAGGCAGCCCGGCAGAGACTAACTTGCGTGCGCGTGACATTGCCAACATGGGGTTCGCCCGAGTTGCCAAGGTACCTGTTGTGCTGATCGGAGACATTGACCGAGGGGGCGTCATCGCCCAGGTCGTTGGCACCCAGGCCGTGTTAGATGAAGACGACAACGCTCTAATTAAAGCTTTTGCAATCAACAAATTTCGAGGTGATGTGCGTCTTTTTGATAGCGGGCGCGATGATGCTTGCGCGCGGACCGGCTGGCCCTGCCTCGGCGTGATCCCATGGTTCTCGCAAGCGCAACTACTACCAGCTGAAGACGTGTCGGATTTGCCAATGCGAGCCCGGTCCGGCGGGCATGGCTTGAAGATCGTTGTGCCGCATCTGCCGCGCATATCGAATTTTGACGATCTCGACCCGCTTGCGGCAGAGCCGCATGTGGATCTGACTGTTATCCCGAGCGGGACCCCCCTGCCCAGTGATGCAGATGTTGTTCTGCTGATCGGCAGCAAGGCGACGCTCGCCGATCTTGGCGCGTTGCGGCGGGAAGGGTGGGACATCGATATCGCCGCACATCTCAGACGCGGAGGGCATGTGTTGGGACTATGCGGTGGCTACCAGATCTTGGGCAACGCAATCTCGGATCCCGACGGCCTGGAAGGCACACCGGGATCGGCAAAAGGTCTGGGACACTTGAATGTGGACACGGTCTTGAAGCCGCGCAAAACTCTAAGCCTGAGCAGCGGCAGACATGTAGCCAGTAACGCCCCACTTTCAGGCTACGAAATTCATATGGGCCAAACCACCGGCCCTGATTGCAGTCGGGCCTGGTTGGAATTGGATACGGGGATGCAAGGAGCCGTGTCGGAAAACGGGTTAGTGCAGGGCTGTTATTTGCATGGTCTGTTCAGTTCGGACGCTTTCCGAAAGGCTTGGTTGGCGCAGTTCGGTCAAAGGTCGCAAACCGCATATGATCAGACCGTCGAGGCAACACTGGACGCACTAGCCACTCACCTCGAGACTCATATGGACTTGGATCTTCTGCTGAGCTTTGCAGCGCCCAGCCCCTTAGCTTCCGAACCCGCCAAGGTCAGTTGATCAATCGCGATCCTGCATTGCAAGCGCCTGCTGGATTTCACGACGCACAAGCTTGCGTACGTTCCGCGTGATCCGTTCGCCCAGCACGCCGCGCAATTCAGATCGCACAATCAACGCAACGATCTCGCGCAGTTTTTCTTCATCAACCAATGCTTCCACTGCGGCTTCATCGATTGCACTGTTCGTTTCCTTAGGCGCGTTCTGTGTTCTCATTGCTGCGCCCGTCAGCGGTTCTCCCTTTGCATCAAGCTCAACGCTCTCTTCCCACGACATGGCGTTGGACTCGGTGCCCGAATAAGCATCGGGGCTCGTACCGTCTGGTTCCCACTGATCCGGCGTTTTTGCGATTGCAGTCTCAAGTGCTGCAATTTTTGCCGTCAAATCATCCACGTCGAGATCGCCAAGGGCTGCTTTTCGCGGCGCGCTCTGCCGTGTTGACGTCGCCGTCTTCAAAGGGGTCGTTTGGTCAGTGTTCGTCTTAGCATCTCGAGACTTGGATCGGGCTTCTGCCATTGCCGCGTCAGGAACAACGGGTTCATCCAACAGCAGCACATCTTTTACATCACTCGGAGCTTTGGCAGCGTCAACACGTTGTTTGCGCGTCACCCCTACAGCATGTTTGGGCTCCAACATCAAAACATCCCGACTTGCCACTCGCAGGCGCTGTGAAAGGATCAATCGCTCCTTTGGTTGCGCACTTTTCGACGCAGCCTGTGTCTGTTTGGCGCCTTCTGCAACGCGCCGAACAGTTCTTAGAATTGTATCAGTTTCGACATTTGAATTGGCTTTTGACATATCCCCACCACGATAGCCCCATGCCAGACTATCGCTTCACAACAATTTAAACAATGAGTCGTCGGTGGTATCAGTTTTTTTGCAGCGATTTCAGAACACGGTCCAACTGCTTACCCTGCGCAGATGACGGAACAGGCGCGTCTTTCACCAGATCATAGTAGGCGTTCGGGTCATAAATCTGCACGCCAAGCGAAAGATCAGTCGCCGTCAGCCGACCCGTTGACTGCAGCACAGAATAGGCGGCCACATAGAGGTTGGCCTGAGCTGAAATACGCGAAGTCTCTGCGTCCAATAGTTCCTGTTCAGCATCCAGAACATCCAAGGTCGTCCGAGCGCCCAGAGTAGCCTCTTCACGCACACCCTCAAAGGCGATACGCGCGGCACGGATCTGTTCTTCAGTTGCTTGCAGACTGGCCCTTTGAGCCGTCAGCGCCGCATAAGCCGATCCAACGTTTTGTGATACTGTTCTGCGCACTTCCAACAAATTTCCGCGTTGTGCGTCCCGAGATGCCATGGCAGACCGAATGGCTGACGATAATGCTCCGCCGCGATATATGGGTCCGGACAATTCGATACCGACACTGCCCGATTGTGAATCACTTCTTTCACTCAGATCATCGGAAACGCTCAATGAGCCAAATGCGGAAACTGTCGGGTTCAAAGCTGCTTTGGCGGCCAAGATATTGAGTTCTGCCACCGCAACCAAGTGCTGAGCTGACCTTATGTCAGGATGGTTTTGCACCGCGAAAGCTCGGGCGTTTTCAACGTTGCTGTCCAACTGCGGCAGCTTTGGGGGAGGCGCCAATTCCCCCGGCGTGCGTCCTACAACGTTTCGATACTCTTCCACGGCTTGAATAAGATCGCCTTGGGCCGTCGCTAAACCGCTGCGGGAATCGGCCAGACTTGATTCTGCCTGCGCCACATCGGTACGGGTCACTTCCCCTACTTCGAACCGGTCTTGTGCCGCCCGCAATTCCTGGGTGAGCAAACGCAGGTTGTTTTGGCGCAGTTCAACAAATTCGCGAAAAGCGAAAACATTCAGATAGGCCTGAACCGCCCGAATCAAAACACTTTGCTCAACGCTGATCAGTTGCTGTCGCGTGGCCAGCACGGTCTCTTTGGCAGCATCTGCCCCCAACTTCGTGACACCAGCGTCGAAGAGCAGTAGTGACGCTGAAAGTCCAAGTGTTGCAGACGTGTTCTCAAGATTATTTGTCGTCGGTACACCGGCGATTGTTCGTGTCTGACCGTCACCGAAATCGCGAGCAATGCTGGCGCTATATGAAATGATCGGGCGCAGCGCCGCAATCGATGTCGCAACATCTTCATCCGCAGCTCTTAACAGGGCACGATTCTGATCCAGAAGTCCACTGTTTTCATAAGCGCCAACCAATGCATCCGCGAGCGTTTCTGATCGCAAGTCTTGTGCCGAAAAAAAGGCGATCATCCCAACCGACATCGCCACACCGCGGTACAGCGCTCGAAGACCACCATTGTTTTTGATTTGGGCCATGATAGTTTGCCTCTTTATGCTCTTGCCCTTTTCCGGGCTATGGACGTTTCTAAAACTCAAAAGCTTGTTCTTTGGTGAAGCCAGGCAACAAGGGTGCGCCTGCATTGAATGACATGCGCCATGAAATATGACCATCTTGCTTGTATCCAATGCGCACCTCGCCAAGAGCGCCCTGCATGAAAATGCAAGCAACCCGCCCACCCTCCTTGATCTGATCCTGCAGATCAGCAGGCAGTTCTTGAATGCCGCCCTGCACGATCATGACGTCATAGGGGCCGTGCACACTGGCTCCGTCGCTCAATGGCGCAGCATGTTGAATAACGTTGTCTATACCCGCTTCCATCAAGGTTTCCTGAGCTTCAGCGATCATGATGTCTTCGTCTTCAACGGCAACCACAGCTTCCGCCATGTGCGCGATCACCGCCGAGGAATACCCCATTGCTGACCCGATATCGATCACCAATTCGTCGTTGGAAATATCCAAGGCATCCAGCATTTTAGCCAAAGTTCGGGGCTCAAGAAGTACGCGCCCACTTCCCAGATCGATGTTCCCGTCCATGTAGGCGGCTTCACGCTGTGCTGTCGGTACGAAATTTTCGCGCGGGACTTTCAACATCGCGTCAATGATCGGAAATTTTGTTACATCTGATGGCCTGACCTGGGTATCAACCATCATCGTACGGCGGCTGGCAAAATCAGTCATCTGGGCTAAACTCATCCGTTCATTTGTTGTTGGACCAGATGTGGCACAAACAAGAGCCTGCGGCAACGTGGATACGTGGCATTTTGCCGATCTGTGGCACTTGCAGCACCCTTTGTAATGGGTTAGCAGGTCTCAACCAAGCTCCGGGGCGAGTTGGCGGAGTGGTTACGCAGCGGATTGCAAATCCGTGTACAGGAGTTCGATTCTCCTACTCGCCTCCACTTAATTTCAAACACTTAGCAAGCATTTTTAAACCTCATGACGCAAAATATGCTGGTCTGGGGGACATATGGGGGACAAACTGCGTCGCTTGGACTGCTTACGCGACCGCCATTAGCGCCCTCGGCGAACTTCCAAACAACATCGCAACTCGGGCCGTTTTGCCCTTGGACCGTTACCAGGCCATACAGTGGGTTGCACAAGCCTATAATCCAGCGGACGCGCCTATTAGAGTTTTCCACTGGCGTTCTCAGGAGAGATTTTTGCAAAATTGATCATGATCGGTGGCGGCGACAATCGGGCACCGATCCCGGCAGACTACTTCCCCTTGATAGCTGCAGATATCCTCAGAGTCCTTGAAGCATCTGATGTAACAGGTGAGTTGGATGGCTTGGAAATGCTTCCTGTGTTGGATTGAATCCATGAAAGCCTCAATGCATTGTGGCGCCCTAGTTCCCGCCAAGCCAAGAATGCAAAGATTACCTTGTACAGGTCGCATCTATCTTTGGTCCCAAGGAACCCAGTTGCTCAAAAAAGGCATCCGTAGATGTTCCGCTGGGAAGCATTTCCTCGAGAGTAGCGTCAACCAGTTCAAATCGGGCATAGATAATAGTCAGGTCCGTTCCCAACTCCTGCTCGATCACATCGTAGGCGCATGTGCAGATTTGGTGGAACGCATCCGGATCATCTGGCGGCACAGCTTCAGCCGTTTTCAGGCAAACTGCGTCATAGTCTCCGAAATCGAACGCCAATGCCGCCGCTGGCCAAAGCAAGATGGCAAATAGCCATGGAACGAAACGCATGCAGTACTCCGATGCTGAATATCACCAGTTATAAGAACACCCTACCGGATCTACTGTCCCAATCAATCGTTCCGGGCATTGGCTACTGCAATACTAGCTTGCTTATCTTCGGTTTGTGGATGAGAACATATCATGAACAAATGGCCGAACAGCATCCCACACGACCTTGACGCCGCCCTGGATGAGCTTGACTGCTGGCGTACGACCCCGGCGAATTCCGATATATGGAGCACTGTCTTGGACTGGCTGCAAAAGCATGGCGTGGAAGCACCGGAAGGTTTGCCGACCAGACCGAAAGCCTAGGCGCAAGAGCGCCTTGCGTACAGGAAACCCGCCGAACAACGCCTATGTTGAGAAGCTGCGAAAACAAAGTCACGCAGCTCACTAGCAGTTCATCGATTTAATCAAGCTTGCAACGCCAGTAGAACTAGCGTTGCATTGCTTGGGTTTTTAAGTTGTCTTTTTTTGGCGTGATAACACGCCCAAGCCAATCATTGCCGTTATAATTAGCGGCATACCTGCAGGCAGCGGAACAACGGGCATACGCTCCGGATCATCCGTCACGACAGAACCCATCGCATCTTCAGCAGTTAAATTGATGCGAGCAAAAGTCGACGTGTTGAAAGTCAAAGACTGAACATTTACGAAAAGCTCATTGCCAGAAAATGTCACACGGTCGCCAGTTAGTCCAAGTGTTGTCACGTTGGTATCAATGACTGCATCTGTGATGTCCAAAGCCACAGCAGAATCAAATGTAAAAACATAGGTGTTCTGAAAGCCAGTTGCGAAATCTGTAAAAGGTGCGCTGTTGGTGAAGTCTATTTCCAAAAAGTCGCTCCCTGCATCTATCGAAACATCAACCAACGAAGATGCGAAGCCCGGAGGGACGCCGGTGCTTGAATCGAATAAACTGGCTACATCAGGAAACTCAACTTCGGTTGCAGAAACCGTTGCAGTTACCGGAAACGACGTGACGAACAGTTCACTGGTAGGGGTTGCTTGAGCTTGTGCGCTCAGGCTCAAATCTGTACCAATCAGAGATAGAGTTGCTGCGTGTGCCGTTGAAGACAACGCGACAAGTGAACCGAACGCTAGACCGCTAAGTACTTTCATAGTCATAATAATTCTCCCATTTAAAAAAACGTGGTAAATTTGACTATGGTTAAGATAAAAAAGCAAGCCTGGATTTACCGTTGCTTAGTTTTCCAGCGCCCCAGACACCCCACCCACGAGATACGGCGGCAACCAGGGCATCAGCTTTTCCTCAAGCTTGGGTGACATCACGCCCGTCAGCAATGCCTTGAACAATTCCGGGTCTGTCACGGCTTCTGCAATCATCTGAGAGGCCTTGTCAGCAGTTAAATGGTTCATCGCTTCCTTGACCCTGCTGGAGGCCATCTGCGCGACAAAAGTCAACTGATCATGATTTGTATTTAGGCGCGTTAGCGCGGTTTATTTCGATTGAGATGGCATCCAGGCCTGTTTGCTTTTCGGCTGCTGGCAAGGTCTTCAAAATGCGGATGCGCTCGCGAAGTTCATCAACGCAAGCATCGTATTCATCCGCTGCTTGATGCGCGCCTTGATGCATCTTGGGCAGATCCACCCCAAGAAAGATGGTCATTGCACCCGTTCGTTTTGGACCTTCAGAGGAGGGAGCAAAAAACGAGTACGTAATTGCATCGACCGCGTCCACTGGTTGGCTCTGCATTTCGAGCTTGTTGATACGGGTGTTCAACCGGTTCATGTCGCAATCTCCGAGATGCGCTTTGCCATCAGGCCGGTCGCGCCGTCTATTTTTGACATTTGGCGCAAGCGCTCAGTCAAGAATTCGGGGAATGGATGAACACCAAACATGGCAATCGCCATTGCCGTCGCATTGGATTGCATGGCCAACCAGGTCTCAGTGATGTCATTCGGATCAAGGCGCTCGTAAG
>NZ_JBGCEQ010000032.1:0-4220 GCF_045106495.1 Roseobacter sp. | reverse complement strand
TACCGCGAGAATGATTATTTGTGGGGGCGTTTACATGGGTCAGAACGGATGATTGATCTGGTCTGCTCGACTCTGGAGAACCCTATGCCTGATGAAGAAATTACCCGTTTCAAACGGCAAGCCTTCTTGGCAATCTTGGATGAAGAAGAGGACAGGCTCACCGCTGATACTGCCCTGTTACCCACCATACGCGGCGAAATACTCGACCGCTTGGGCTAGCGTTATCGGTTAAGCGCGCGCGAAGAAAAGCAGCATTACCAAGCGGCTATTCTCTAGCTCGGTACCGAAACCCGGGGCCGCATTATGGAACTGCCACGGAGAAAACAGGATCAGACGATTGAAACGGATGGGGATACGCATAGTCCGTTCCCACTTGGCCGGAGACGTGGTGTCTTTGTTGACTACATCGTCGATCAGCAGGTTGATGTCTGTATATCCCGCCGTCTGAATGCCCGCCGCATCGCGCGGCACGCTTTCCAAGCCAGTGCGTTTGTGGCGGAAGAAATCGGTGCCGCCTGCAGCAGGTCGGATACAATCTTCGGGTTTGGAAAGATATAAAATGCCGGAATAATATGCGGGATCTATATGGACACCGCTGCGTCCTTTATCGGCTTTGCGGGTGACACGGCAAAAACCATGATTGGTATCCGGCGCGCTGGTTACTTTCATACTCAGATGCTTTGATACAGCTGCATCGACGGCATCGGTTGGCAAAGCACTGGAAGAATTTAAGCCTGGAAAATTCCCCTGTTTCAAAGCCGGATCATAATCCAGCGCCAATGCCTCGCGCCTAGCAGCCCACGGATCGACCAGAAAATTGTCAATTACGGAAAGCGAGGGCAGCAACACAGGTGTCCTTAAACGGTGAAAGCGTCTTTCAGTTTGTCAAAGAAGCCTTTGCTAGCAGGGCATTCCTCACCCGTCTCGGTTTCCTGAAACTGGCATAGGATTTCGCGCTGCGCTTTGGTCAGTTTGGTCGGGGTTTCCACTGCGATTTCAACCACCAGATCACCGCGACCGCGCCCTTGCAATACAGGCATGCCCGCGCCGCGAACACGGAGTTGCTTACCCGACTGAATACCAGCAGGAATATCGACTGTGTTGGTGCTGCCATCCAGATCAGGAATCTGCACTTCACCGCCCAAGGCCGCTGTTGTGAAGCTGATCGGAACCTGCGTAATGAGGGTCGTGCCCTCACGTTCGAACACGCCGTGCTGTGCCACGTGGACGAAGATATACAGATCACCGGGAGGTGCGCCTCGCGGGCCTGCCTCACCTTTACCACTGAGCCTGATACGCGTGCCGGTATCGACACCTGGCGGCACTTCAACATCCAATGCCAACGGCCGATCGACTCTGCCCTCGCCCCGGCAATCACCACAGGGACTTTCGATTACTTCGCCGCGCCCGTTGCAATTGGGGCAAGGTCGTTCGACCACGAAGAAACCCTGCTTAGCGCGGACTTTTCCGTGGCCTTTACACAAATTACAGCCGCGACTGCCTGTGCCCGGCTCTGCGCCGGAGCCATTACAAGTATCGCAGGCTTGAGAGACTTCAATTTCTATCTGGGTATTTTTACCGTGGAAGGCATCTTCCAGCCCGATTTCCATATCATAGCGCAGATCAGCCCCGCGCCGTGCTTGCTGACGGCCACCGCCGCCGCCAAATGTACTGCCGAAAATCGTCTCAAATATATCGCCAATATCGCCGAAGTCGCCTTGCGGACCTTGGCCACCACCACCCATACCCTGCTCAAATGCAGCATGGCCGTACCGGTCATAGGCCGCGCGTTTTTGCGGGTCCTTAAGGCAGTCATAAGCAGCCGAGACAGTTTTGAATTTAGCCTCTGCTTCTGCATCGCCGGGATTACGGTCAGGATGGCATTCCATCGCAATTTTCCGATAAGCGGATTTAATCGCCTTATCGTCCGCATCACGGCTGACATTCAGCAGGTCATAAAAATCAGAAGACATATTTCGTCCTAAACCGGTTTCGCCGCTGGCACACGCAGCAATGCGTTATGCCAGCGGCGAAGAGGTTTTCCCAAAGGGATGTTAGCCCTTATTCTCGTCTTCATTCACTTCGGAAAATTCCGCATCGACTACATCATCATCTTCTGGTGGTGTGTCGGTAGGTCCTGCTTCACCTTCGGGAGAAGCATTGGCTTGTTCCTGCTGGTAGATTTCCTGACCCATTTTCATGGCTACTTCGGTAAGCGCCTGCGCCTTGGCACTAATCGCGTCGGTATCGTCACCTTCCAAGGCAGTCTTGGTTTCTGCCAGAGCAGCCTCAACCTCGCCTTTCAGATCGGCACTGATTTTGTCGCCATGCTCTTCGAGCTGCTTTTCAGTGGCGTGAACCAGACTGTCGGCTTGGTTGCGAGATTCTGCCGCTTCCTTGCGCTTCTTATCTTCATCCGCGAACTTCTCCGCATCCTGAACCATCTGATCGATGTCATTATCGGACAAACCGCCTGATGCTTGAATGCGGATCTGCTGTTCTTTGCCAGTGCCCTTATCCTTGGCAGAGACGTTCACAATGCCGTTCGCATCAATATCGAATGTGACTTCCACTTGCGGAACACCGCGCGGTGCTGGCGGAATGCCGACCAGATCAAACTGGCCAAGCAGTTTGTTATCCGACGCCATCTCGCGTTCACCTTGGCCCACGCGAATGGTCACGGCCTGCTGGTTATCTTCCGCAGTTGAGTAGGTTTGCGATTTCTTGGTCGGAATGGTGGTGTTCCGGTCAATCATGCGCGTGAACACGCCGCCAAGGGTTTCAATACCCAGCGACAATGGTGTCACGTCGAGCAGCAGAACGTCTTTTACGTCGCCTTGCAGAACGCCAGCCTGAATGGCGGCGCCCATTGCAACAACTTCATCAGGATTCACACCGGTGTGCGGTTCCTTGCCGAAGAAGTCTTTCACGATCTCACGAACGCGCGGCATACGGGTCATACCACCAACCAAAATGACTTCATCAATGCCGCTTTTGTCCACGCCTGCATCAGCGATAGCTTTCTTGCACGGCTCCAGAGTACGCTTGATTAGATCACCGACCAGCTTTTCCAGATCGGAGCGGCTGATGGTTTCCACAAGGTGCAGCGGCGTTGATGCGCCGCCTTCCATACGGGCGGTAATGAAAGGCAAGTTGACTTCGGTCGTCTGCGCACTGGAAAGCTCGATTTTTGCTTTTTCAGCAGCTTCTTTCAGGCGTTGAAGAGCGAGCTTGTCAGTCTTCAGATCCATGCTTTCCTTCTTATTGAAGGCAGAAGCGAGATGTTCAACGATTGCATTATCGAAGTCTTCACCGCCAAGGAACGTATCGCCATTGGTTGATTTAACCTCAAATACGCCGTCACCGATTTCGAGGACGGAAACGTCAAATGTACCGCCGCCAAGGTCATAGACGGCGATGGTTTTGCCGTCATCTTTGTCCATACCGTAAGCCAGCGCCGCAGCGGTTGGCTCGTTGATAATCCGCAGAACTTCCAAACCTGCAATCTGGCCGGCATCTTTGGTTGCCTGACGCTGCGCATCATTGAAGTACGCTGGAACGGTGATGACTGCCTGAGTAACAGTTTCACCCAAATAACTCTCAGCGGTTTCTTTCATCTTTTGCAGGATGAAAGCCGAAACCTGCGACGGGCTGTAATCTTCTTCACCTGCCTTGACCCATGCATCGCCATTCTTGCCTTTGACGATGTTATACGGGACCAGGTTCATGTCCTTCTTGGTCATCGGATCATCGAACCGGCGGCCGATCAGGCGCTTGATTGCGAAGAGTGTATTATCAGGATTGGTAACCGCCTGGCGTTTTGCCGGCTGACCGATCAGGCGTTCACCGTCCTTAGTGAATGCAACAATGGATGGCGTCGTACGGGCGCCTTCGGAATTTTCGATAACCTTCGGCTTGCCTCCGTCCATAACGGCGACACACGAGTTTGTTGTGCCCAGATCGATACCAATTACTTTAGCCATGGATTCCCCACTTAGTTCTGAATGTTAAAATTCCGCTGCTCGTCTCCGTCCAAGGTGGCGGTGCAACGAAGATTGTTAAATTTGCAACTTCGAGGGTGGATATAGGTGCGGTTTTTGTTGGCACAAGGGATTGGTACGGCTAGTCCCACAACAGAAACATTTCAGGAGTTATTATTGTGGCAAAACGGTTTTTAACAGGTCTGGCACTCGGCATTTCTACGCTTACTCTGGCAGCTT
>NZ_JBGCEQ010000031.1:0-139695 GCF_045106495.1 Roseobacter sp. | reverse complement strand
TGCGTTCAGATTGGCAGCGATCTCGGCCTCAGATTGACCATCACGAACGAAACAACGGAAAATCTGGTTCACAACAGCGATCTCGTGGTCAGGTCCGGGGACAAGCAGTACGCGATCCGTTTGGATACTCTTCTGCTCGCCGCGCGATAAAATACCTTTTCTGTTGCCTTCCTCGTCAATCAGCATCCGTCTCAGACCGAAACCCGGCACGCCACCTTGCCGATAGCCCAATTCAATAAGGCGGCATTGCCCGGCGAAGACCTTTTGAGACAGCTCGCGACTGTATTCGCCAGCCATCGCCCGTTTGATACCCTTGACGATGGTGGAAACCGGACTGCCATCATTTTCAAACTGCTCAGCACAATATACGACCGAAATGCCCGCCCGCTTGCAGATATACTCATAATAGGCGCTTTCATCAGCATCCTGGAATCGACCCCAGCGACTGACGTCGTAGACCAGCACGGTCTTGAATCCCGTTTGCCCAACTTCAATATCTTCAATCAGTTGGGTGAGACCAGCCCGGCCTTGAATACGTAGACCGCTCTTTCCGGCATCGGAATAGGTTCGAATGATCTGGTAGCCGCGTTCATCGGCATATTGCTGGATCGCTTCCGCCTGATTTTCAGTCGAGTACCGCTGATGCTCCGTCGACATACGAACATATTGCGCTGCGTTGCGAGCGTTGTTTTTTCTAAGGTCGTTATCTGGCCAACTCAATGACACGGCCCTCCGTCTCTCAAATTCGCAAAACTGTGCGAAGTCTTTGCGAATCCTTCTTCATTCTTAACGAGAGAGGGATGGAAACATGTTGCATAAGAAGGGCAGTTCGTTTCATCGAGAAAATGTAGGACGTGTTTCTGCGTCGGAATACCGACAAGCCATTAGCACTGCGTTGTCTCAAGAGCTTTGCGGCGCGGGGCAGGCAGCAAAGGCCACCATGCGGTGGACCGGAGCTAGTGAGCGAACAACGAAGAATTGGATTTCTGGTTCATACGGACCGAGCGCAGAGTACCTGATCGAACTGATGAGACATTCAGATACCGTGCTGGCCGTTGTTTTGGAACTGGCTGGGCGCAAAGAAGCAATGACGACTGAACGCCTCGCGAACGTTAAAAGAGAGCTGGCAAAGGTTCTTGAGAATTTGGATGCGATCTGCAGCATCGAAGGCGACCAAATGACAGAATAACAGCCGATCTAGAGTTCTGGATTGTTGCGCTGCATGGAAATCTTACGCGTCGCAAATGGCAAAGATGCTGCGTCAGCCTCCATAATACCTATTTGAAATCGTCGCGCCGATATCCTGTTAACGAATACTATGTGTCGCTCCACGATTTGTTCTTTGTGGTCATGGGTGGGTTGAGAACCACTTGCTGACCCTTGCCGCGAAGACTGAAAGCGCAATTTTTCAAACTTGGCATCAACAATGTATCGTCAAGTAAATACCTGCCACTTTTTTGGGAGAAAATGCATACGCAAGCACACCGCTGGGGCCATTGAACGGGATACCGCTGTAGCGACGTCCTTTAGAATGGTCCGGGTCTGCGAATCTCGGCGGCGAAAGAAAGAGTCCCTTCAAGTTATAGCGCGCCAGTTTGGTCTGAACCGAAGCAACTCTGACATAGCAATACATCTTCTCTAACCTCAGTGTTCAAACTTGCGCATTTACGGAATCTTCCCTCATCGATTTCGGCTGTAGAAAGGATCTCTCCACTGGGTTAGGATCGCTCGCAAACAAATTGATTATTGGAATTCGTTAATCCTCGATACAAACAGAGTAAGCGTGCGCGCCAGATGAAAAATTGGGAATTCAATCCACATGAGTGCCGATTGCGGTCAGAAGGGGACTGCGTCGCGTTGACCAAAAAGGCCGCAGCCGTACTGGAGTATCTTGTTTCCCGTCGAGGTGAAGTTGTCGCGCGAGATGACATACTGGCACATGTGTGGCGCGACATTTCGGTGACTCCGGATCTGGTTCGAGAATACATCTTCGACATCAGACATGCACTCGGCGATGACGCCAAAAGCCCGCGTTATATCGAAACCATCCGAGGCAAAGGGGTTCGCTTTCTAGGAGGCGTATCCATCGGTTCGGCAGGAATGCCCGCTGAACCTGTTCAGTTGCCGCGCGTGTCGGTGGAACCGCCTGAGATCTTCGGCGGCGAAGGGTGTTGGCGCGATCTGGCTCGACCGCTTCAGCAGGAAATCAGGCTTGAGCTGGCGCGTTACTCCGACCTCACTGTCCTCGGACGGACGCGACAGCCAAGTGAACCTGATGTCACGATACAAGCCGATTTTCGCGTTGTGACAGCGATCACCTTAGGTGACGAGCATGTAAGCGTGTTAGTCCAAGTAGTGAAAGGAGCGGATGAGAGAATTGTCTGCACCGACAGATTTAATCGTCCCTTGAGTGATTTGCCAACGGTCACAGCCGAAATTGCCACGCGCATCAGTGCGGAAATCGGTCGGTTCCGAGGCATCGTGCATGACGCCGTTCTCACGTCGGTCGAACGCAAACCGGCCGGCAGTTTTTCGGCTTACGAAGAGTATCTGATGTCGGTGAAATGCGAACACGAGGTGACGCTGGAAGATTGGAGGCAAGGACTGGAACATGCTGATCGCGCAATCGCCCTAGATCCCACGTTTGCGCGCGGGTGGCATATGCGCGCCACGATCCTGCGTGGGCTGGTAAATTTCTTTTTTGATCCTGACCTCGATCCCGATACGGCCTTTCGCGAGGCTGAATTCGCACGTCGCAAGAGCCTCGCGCTGAACCCGAGAGATCCTCATATCCTGGCATGGTCGGCAGACCTTTATTGGGAACATCCCAATCCATCAGTAGTGCAGGACACGCTTCTCAGAGCCGCTGATCTGGGTAGCAGGCAACCAGACACGCTAAGCTACTGTTCCATTGCGTTCATCCTGCATCTGGCACGCTTCGAAGAAGCCGTCGCGTTGATTGACGAAGCGCTGCGCCTCAGTCCGACGCCTCCGGAATGGTACCGAATGGTGGAATGCCGAGCTGCTTATTTCACAGGCGATTTCACCCGCAGCATCGTCGCTGCCAAGGCAGCACCCACAACCTTACCAAGCCTGCTTTTCAGCGCGATGTCACTATTTGTGCTGGAACATTTTGATGCTGCACGCAGCGCATATGCCGAGCTACTTCGTCGATTTCCAAAGTTCTCGCCTACCTCATATGCGACCAACATGATGCCTAATCCTGAAACCGCGCGGCATTTCTTGAGCGGAATCGAGCCCCTTACCGTCGAAGCGGCGCCTCATGAGCTACTTGAGAAGTCCGCACTAAACAACGCTGCGCGTAACAATGGAATTTCCTTGCCAAAGTAAGTGGTTCCGCCCCAGGCACGACAGATCAAGCTCTAAAATTCCAGGCATGCAAGAGCAATCGCGACCTACAAACCACAATCAAACAGATCCTTGCGGCAAGAAAAGGTCCAAATGTATCACCAAAAAATTGCTCGAAAGTGGTCCACAAACAGGGTTGGACAAATCATCAAGTCTCGCCACACAGAATTCTTCGCCGGAACGGGAAAAGTCAAACCGAAGAATTTTCTACGCAGGAATCGTCCGCGCACGTTGTATCCAAAGAGCACACAGTAGCGCATACGACACACAGGCACTGCCGTTTCTTGCAACATAGGTTGTTCCAACTTGGACATCCGCGCGTCAAGAAAACGCGGTTCACGACGCTGCGCCTTTTTAGATAATGCGCTTGCTAGCGTCGGAGGATCGTCGGAAAGTTCAGAAACTTGGATAACGAAAATCCTGATCCGGCCGATGGAGACGCAGTACTCGAGTCCCGCAAGATCAATGGTAGAATGACGTCCGCCATACGCGCATGACGTGGGAAAGCCGACTCCGAAAACGGAACGCGACGACTAATCAGAGGCAGCGGGAAATTCGCCATCCGAGCGTGCCGTCCAAAGATCGATTGATCAAAGGGTTTCCGGCCACTGAGCAGGGAAATCGGGAAATTCGCCATGCGAGGCCCGCCCGGCATCAGCGCATTCGTCCCGGTCTTTCCATCGATGAGATGCGGGAATGGCCAGTTGGCCATGTGTCGATGGCCAGGCACCAAATGTCCGAACGGAAACTTGGCCATGAATTTGTGCCCGGGCACGATATGACCGAAGGGGAAATTCGCCATGAACTTGTGGCCAGGAACGATATGACCGAAGGGAAACTTCGCCATGAACTTGTGGCCAGGCACGAGGTGGTCGAAGGGAAACTTCGCCATGAACTTGTGGCCGGGTATGAGAAAATCGAAGGGAAAGCGTCCATAGCGCTTGTTCCCTGGCAGCAAAAGGGCGATGGGCCAGCTTGCCATGCGCCCATGCGGTTCAATTACACTCCCCCGAAACGGCTTGCGGCGGTTGATCAGAGGGATCGGCCAGTCCGCCATATGAGTGTTGACATTGGTGCTGTCGATAGGTCGCGCCAATATGTGAGGATGGTCCTGCAAAACGCTGAGACCCCGTGCCTTCTTGTCCGAAACGCGAACTTCTTCCACCAGATCACCAAGATCAGCGGCCCCCATTTCGGCGGTAACGTCGCGAAAGGTTTGCGCCACTGACAGCGGTTTATATCCGGCGCGGACCAGCAACACCGAACCAGTTTTGGCAACGAGACCCTCGTAGTGCTTTGCCGTTTCGGGATCGATTTGGGATTTTGCCAACTGGTATGCCAGCCCGTCCTTTGCCGAATAAAGCGAAAGGATGCGCGGCGAAAACCGACGAATGGTAACAAGCTCCCGGTAGACGCTTTTGGCCTGATCGGCACTTTCGAAGTAGCGCGTTATGATTTGTGTCATGGAGCCTCCACCGGTTTGGGTTGCGTGCGTGCGTCGCCTGACCGAGCGCTGCGCAGCAGGATTGGGATGACGATGATTATGGCCGATGCCAGAAATGCCATCTCGATTAGAAAAACAATATTGTAGGGCGTGCTGACCCGAAGTCCCGCAAATGTTGGAGTTACGACCAGTATGTCACGCACAATCCCCGCGAGCGCTATGCCCAAGCCCGCACAGGTTGCCTGAACAGCACCCCACATACCCAGCGACAATCCGATTTGATCGGAAGGAGCATTTCGTATGGTCGCAGTAAGCGTTGCGTGTCCAAAAAGTCCTGCACCCAGACCAGTGGCAAATGTCCCGGCCAGGAAAAGCGACACTTCCACCACTTCGGATGACAAGATGATTGCTGCGAACCCGGGAAGACCAATCAACGCACCAAAGGCCGCGAGACGCAAAGGAATGCCTCCCTGCGACAGATTACGGGACGCGATGCCAAACCCGACCAAGGTACCACAGGCCAACAGTGCTGTGAGCTTTGTCGTCTGCCCGACAGATAGGCCGAGCACTTGACCGCCATAGGGCTCAAGCAAAACATCTGCCATGCCGAAACCGAAGGTGCCAAGGCCGATCAGAACCAACAGGCGCACTGCCCCTGGCTGTGCCATAAGCCGCCCCCATGCATCTTTGAACCGAGACCGGGGCGCCATTTCCATTTGTCGCGCTACGTTTCGGTCGCGCGCTTCTTGCTTCCATAGCGCCAGCAAATTCAGTGCCACAGTTACAACCGCAGAACCTTGAATCACCTGAATGAGGCGGCCTGGTGTGTAGTTTGACAGCAGTGCCCCGTAGATCATCGCGCTAAAAAACATGCCGAGAAGCAGCATGACATACATTAGACCGACAACCTTCGGCTGATCTTCTTCGTTGACAAGATCTGTGGCAAGCGCGAGGCCAACCGTCTGCACGATGTGCAGTCCCGCACCCACCATCAGGAATGCAAGCGCTGCCGACGACAAACCGATCCAACGCGGCGCATCAACTGCCTCGCCATATCCCGATAAGGTCAACAGTGCGAACGGCATGATTGCGAAGCCGCCAAACTGGTACATCGTCCCTTTCCAAATGTAAGGAACGCGGCGCCAACCCAGCGCGGATCGGTAGGTATCGGATTTGAAACCGATCAGGGCGCGAAACGGCGCAAACAAGAGAGGTAAAGCCAGCATTCCGGCGACAAGTGCGGCAGAAACATTAAGTTCTACGATCATGACACGGTTCAACGTGCCCATGAGCAGGACAAGGGCCATCCCGACTGTGACTTGAAAAAGGGACAATCGGAGGAGCCGCGACAAAGGCACTTCGTCGGTCGCAACATCCGCGAAGGGTAAGTAGCGGGGTGCTACCGAAGCCAGCTTGCGCAGCGCAAAGTCGCGATAGTTTGGCATGCCTCATCTCGATTTTTCGGTCCGGAAGACCGCCCAAAAGAGAAGGGCGGTCTAGAGTTGTCCGGAGGATTGCCCACGGGCGAAACCGCCCAGGGCAGAGGATCGCTCAATCGGTCGCGATCTTGGGTGGCGGCGCTGCAGACGCCAATATTGCTTCGTTTTTAAGAACCGCCTTTGCCGTAGTTCCATCAGCAAAGTAAACAGTGAGCTCTCGCCCATCGTTACCTTGATCAATAACATAGGCCGCCTTTGAAGTTTCAGCGTTCGGTGTGATTTGGCTGGCAGCCATCTCTTCGCCAGAACCGAGCTCTTTTCCAGACAAAAAGTCGGAAACCCAAGACGTGTTGCTCAGGACCGCGACGTGGACCGCGAACGATCCAACGGCAACTGCTCCTAAGAAGATTGGCACACCCACTGATGGGGATACCACAAGCCACATTTTTGCATTGTTCATAACGTCACCTCCTTAGCCTAGCCAAGGCGTTGTAAACGCCACAAGAATGTGTGCCAGCAGCGCGATGAGACCGAACACACGCGTGCCGTCGATGAGGTAGCTATGAACTTCCTCTGCTTCTTTTAAGGTAAGACCAGTCGGCCAAACCTTTTCTGGATCATCGGACATGTCCAGTTTCCTCCATGGTTGGTGTTAGGACCAGAAGGGCGGTCACGCGGAGACGAGCCACACCTTTATTCTTAGATCCACAACCGCACCGCGGAACAATACGGTCGATTCCTTTATACTGTCAGAATTTATGTACACAGACAACTGTCAATTTTACCTTACACTTAGGTTATAGCCACTCCCCTGTTGCGATTGGCGATGTTAAAAAAGAAGAAAGACTACACTGCGCCGCGAGCATAATTGGGTGACAGTAAACCATGGCGCGAGCGGTGGACGGCAAGCAACACCTGCTGATCCTTAGGCCCGTCGCGCCAAAAAGCGCATTTTGCGTTCTCCTATGAGAACCTAGTCCATTCGAACCACAGCCGCGGAACAACGCGAGCAGAGTTGAGCGTTTTGAAGTTGAAAATCGCGCGTGGCATTGGTGATCCGCAAAAGCCGCCCGAGCGTGTCATCGGCGTCTAATCCCAGTCACTGCATTGAAAAATGGTGTCGATTCAACCTCGGCGCTGTCGGACTAACTGCACAAGAGGTGCCGAAAACCCGGCGACAGGATTTTCAATCAAAAGCGACTTTTATGGGCAACCCGGCAATTAGGTTCTCCAATTGCGTCTTGTTTTGAAAGCGGTCAAAACGCTTGTTTTGATTAAGTCCGCTGCCAATTAGCTGAACAATTTCCGGAGAACCTGCAAACTTCGAATGACTTCCGGAACTGGAGTTGTCGACCTCTGACAAGTCAATCGCCACTACTCCCAGATCAGCAAGGGCATCGATATCAGACGCACCAACTCGCGGGACACCACCTGCGATGCGGCGAGAAATTCGTAAGGCACTGTCGTCTTCAGAAAACAGAACGGCGATACGTTCAACCCTGCCGTCAATCTGTTCCAGCTGAGCGCGGAACAGATCAATGTCGATGTCCGGGGAAGCCAGTATGATCGACTTCAACCGATCAGCTTCATCGAATTGACCGGCCAGAACCGAATCCTTGATCGCTTCCATCGTCAGAAAAGCACCCATTGAGTGCGCAAAGATATCGTATTGTTCCGCTTTGGTGCGTGCAAGTATCGAGCTGATTTCAGGGATTTTTGGACGTGCGATAAGAGCGCTATTCAAATCATACACGTAGCGTGAAACGCTTGCAGCAGAAGCCCAATCAAACAGCACTGGAACCCCGCGAAACCCGCTGTCTTCAGCGAACTGCGCAAGACGAAGAAGTGCATCGCTGGTCGTGTTATTGTAGCCGTGGACGAAAAAGAGAATACTTCTGTCTCCTTTCGGCAACGCCGCCAATGCTTCGTCAATAGAAGCAACAAAGGCGTCATCTGTTGCGTAGACCGTCGGCTCAATGATCGCGAACTCGGTTCTTGGATCAGGGGGGAGCCTTTTGGGTCGTTCCAACTCCCCAACAACATGCGAGGGCGGAATCGAAACTTGCACCGACGCCAACCCGAGCTCCGGCGCGCGCTGATCGGAATAAAAGGCACCAACAGCTTCCGTTGCCTGGCGAGTCGTAGCCAAGAATATTTTCTTTAGCTTGGCGTTCTCGACTTTAGCAGCCGGAATGTCCGGGTTGTCTATTCCAACCAGTTCTGGAGGAACGGAGCATCCGGCGACAAACACGACCACAATCAAGAACAGTTTCAGCAATATCACATTCCTAAGAAAAACTAGATGAGCAATTGGCTTCCTTCGACAAATCGCATGTAAATCGTCCAGCGCAATGCGACTCTTACAAAAGAGTAATAGTGAATAACCATGTTGCAGCAACTGCGACGAAAAAGACCGAACAGCTTGGACAGAAACAAAGTCATCGCACCCAAAAAAGTGCTGAAAAAAATAGACTGGCAATTCGGGACAAATGGTTGGTGGCGTATCGGCAATCCAATTTGTGAAAATGTGTATGATTGCCTGTAAACCAAAGGATCGCCTGATTCAGGGACTATTGGTCGCTAGCCCGAAATCCCGCAGGGCCATTCGATGTTGTCGTGTTTTACAATCACAGACGGAGTATTGCGACGCGACCAGCCTGAGGAACAAATGGCAGACTATTATTAGTACTTATCGGCCAAAAATGTTTTTGGAGTGTTTCTCCACTCGCGGTGGATACGGTTCGCTTTTCGCAATTTCCTTCGCTTCCTGAAGCGCCCAGCGCAAGAACACTAAAATGGCTTGCTCACATGTGCATAAGTTTGGTCGCACCACAGCAGAACACTCAACTTCAAGCTAAAAGTTGCGCAATGTAAATGATATCAGCGCCCGCGTGAAACGGGCGCTGAAAACCAATTTTACAGATTGCCCGCACTCAGTTCTTGAGCAAGACGGTCAGCTTGTCGTATCGCAAGCGCCACGATCGTAAGCGTCGGGTTTTCTGCAGCGCCCGTTGTGAATTGTGACCCATCCGATATGAACAGGTTGGCGATGTCATGGGTTTGCCCCCATTTGTTCACAACTCCATCACGCGCGTTTTCGGACATACGATTGGTGCCCAGGTTATGGGTCGAAGGGTATGGAGGTGTTGGAAAGACCCGCGTTGCCCCCACAGCATCATAAACTGCAGTTCCCTGCTGATAGGCGTGGTTGCGCATGGCAATGTCATTAGGGTGGTCATCGAAATGAACATTGGCCACAGGTAGACCATACTGATCCTTGACCTCATGGTTCAAGGTGACCCGGTTAGTTTCCTGAGGCATATCTTCGCCCACTATCCACATACCGGCCATGTTTTCATAGGAATCCAGCGCCGATGTGAACTCGCGGCCCCATGCACCCGGATCGAGGAAAGCAGCCATGAAAGGCAGCCCAAGGGCGAGCGTTTCAAGTTCATACCCGCCCACAAACCCGCGACTTGGGTCATGACGGGATTCGTCCTGAATAATCCCTGCCATTGTGGTACCACGCCACATCTTAACCGGTTGGTCAAAGACTGCGTAAACCGACCCTGTCATGTGACGCATATAGTTGCGGCCCACTTGACCGGAGCTGTTGGCCAGACCATCAGGGAACATCGACGATGCAGAATTCATCAAAAGGCGTGGGCTTTCAAAGGAATTGCCGGCAACACATACCACGCGCGCCTTCTGCATTTGCAGATTGCCATCCTTGTCGAAGTATTCGACGCCTGTGACCTTCCCCGCGTCATCATGCAGAATACGCGCAACATGCGCTTGAGAACGGACTTCAAGGTTTCCGGTCGCTTCGCCTTGGGGAATATCAACATAGCCCGCTGACCACTTTGCACCCCACTTGCAGCCTTGGAAGCAAAACCCGGTTTGCTGGCACATCTGTCTGTCGCGATTTTCATCCGAGTTGATCGCCATGCGCCCAGTGTGGACTTGCTCGTAGCCAAGCGCCTTGGCGCCCTTTTCAAAAACAAGATAATTGTTGTTACCGGGCAATCCAGGACGATCCCCGGTGCGGGTCACGCCAAGCTTGTCTTCGGCTTTCGTGTACCAGGGATCCATCTCGGCAGCATCAATTGGCCAGTCGAGAAGCGATGCACCCTGCACATTACCGTAGTTCGTTGCCGCCTTCCATTCGTGTTCTTGGAACCGCAGGCTCGCCCCGGCCCAGTGTTGTGTCGTACCACCGACGGATTTTACAATCCATGCAGGCAGGCCCGAGAAATCTTTTGCAACACGCCAATCACCGGATGTCGTGCGTGGATCAAGCCAGGCCAACTGGCCAAAACTACCCCATTCGTCATTGACGAAATCCTCCGGCAGATGTCGCCCGCCTGCTTCCAATGCAACAACGCTCACGCCTTTTTGCGCCAATTCGTTGGCCAATACGCCTCCGCCCGCGCCAGTTCCAATTATGACAACAACGCTGTCGTCGGTGAGATCAAATGGTGCCGTCATGGTGCCATCCCCCCTTTAAAGCCAGTTGATGTCGTTAAAGCCGCGTTCGATGTAGCCGCCGAACTCATAAGACGCGCCTTCGTACCCGAAGATCGGCCAAACCGCCTTTTGGTTGTAAAGCCCGGTGACCAGACCGCCGCGGATTTGCTGGAAGAACGCGCTGTCTTCCATTCCGCGCAAGATATCGACACGATCACGCTCCCATCCCGCGTCGAGATAGCCGTTAAAGCCCTTTCCTTGTGCCGCTGCATTCACGGCAGCTATCCCCGCTTCGATGCCCTCTGCCGCATCGGCAGTGTCATATCCCTTGACGGCGGCGACATAGTATTCGTCACCAACCTTGTCATGTGGATAGATGTCTCGCGCCATCTGCACGAGAGTGGCAAAAGTTTCCGGTTTCAGGGCGACAGTCTCCATCGCCCATGCCGCATTTGGCGCCGCGATGAAACCTGCACCAATCACGAAAGACGTCCCTGCTGCGGTTGCACCCGACAGCAATTGGCGTCGCGTTAGCCGTTGCAGACTAATTGTCTTCTCCATTTTTTCCTCCCTTGGATTTTATTGAAAACGACCAGAGCGTTCGAGCACCTCAATCTCGTAACCATCCGGGTCGGCGACAAAGAAAAAGCGCCCAACCAGCTTTCCATCCGGCGCAAATTCCACAAGCTTGCGAGGAGAAAGTCCTTCCACCTCAAATCGCGCATGCTCAGCGTCAAGATTGTCCACAGAAACTGCCAGATGCCCGTACCCGTTGCCGAGTTCATAGGCTTCGGTCTGGTCTTTATTGATGGTCAGTTCCAGTTCGAAGCTGCTTTCCTCGTTGCTTAGATAGACGAGTGTAAAAGCTTCGAAATCCAGACGGTCCGCGACTTTAAGCCCGAATGCCGTCTCGTAAAACGAAACGGATCGAGCTTCATCCAAAACACGGATCATGGAATGAATTGCTTTAGCCAAAGCCTCCTCCTTCACTTTGTGACAAGATCAAGCTAAGGGCGAAGCTTTGGGGTGCGGGTAGTAGCCTCTTACTACGTTCGCCAAATTTGGCGCGTAGAACGCTGTTTTTTCATTCTGCGGCGATTTTTGATCGTGCATCCTGCGCGGAAATTTCAATGAACTTCAGACAGGCACAACGCAACAAAGAGGTGAAATTCACTGGTTCCCCGCGTATTTCCAGCACCTCGGAGTGCAGTTTGGAAATAAAGATGGGTGTGCTTGAACCGTCACTTTCGGCGATCTGATCAATCACCTGCCAAAACGCATTTTCAAGCCTGATGCTTGTACTCTGGCCGTTGATACGTATCCGCCGAGTACTGCCCGCATACCGTTCGGGATCCTGGCCCGCAAATATCTCACACATGTTTATCCTCCCAATTCATGGCCCAATTTACATCAGATTTCCACACCATGCACATCTTTTGAATCCACGCCGTAAACTCGATCGTAATGATTTCAGAAACTTACGCTGGATGGGGATCACAAAGACTGGGTATTGAACTTTGATCGAGGCCTTGAACTAGCAGAAAATAGTGATGCAGTCGCGCTTACTTTTTTAATGCCAGTTGAAAATTGGAACTGCGGGGTGTTCCGTAAATCAATCAATTCGCAAATTATCATGCGATTTAGACAGAAACTTGGATTGGCACGTCTGCTTTCTATCGCTCCTTTAACTTGGGGCCAACTTTCAGAGAAGCGACTCTAGTTTTGAACCAATCCATTTGTATGGGCGAAATCACCGGATCGCGGAGGCTGACATCTTGGGTGCGTGACATCTCTCCATTGCACCGACCGTCCGACCAACCACTACGAATGTCTTACTGGATATTCGTCTCGCAGACCACTTTGCTGGACACATCAACAAGACGACCTTTTGAGTTAATCGCTCGGAGGTCTTAAACCAAGGTCGCGCGGCAAAAGTCGCGCGGTCACTTAATATGGGAGGAACTACAATGAAATATCTGCTTTCCGCATCGGCGGCTTTGGCTTTAATTGCCGGATCGGCATATGCACAAACGAACCTGGAAAAGCTGGGCGCATTCAAAGTCACAGGAACTAAAGAACACACCTTTGTGGACCAAACCGGGCCACAAGCGGACAACATCCGACGGGTTCTGGAAGGTATTACACTACCTGAAGGCTTCAAAATCGACCTCTATGCCTTGGTCCCGGATGCACGCCACATGGCGATGGCACCGCAAGGGACTGTGCTTTTTGTTGGTACAAAAAAGACCAAAGTCTGGGCGGTCATGGACCGCGATCGCGACCGGGTAGCGGATGAAGTCAAAGACTTTGCACCCTCGTTGGAGTTTGACGTCCCAAATGGTGTGGCCTTCACCAAAGACGGTTTTCTCTACATTGCTGAACGAAACCGCGTAATGCTCTACCCTGCCGCCGAGTTTTTCCACGAAAGCCCAGACGTTGTGGCGGTGCCGATTGTCCCACAGGGCGAATTGATCCCGGTTGAGGAAGAAAGCTACAACCACACGGCCCGCGTGATAAAAGTTGGCCCCGATGACAAGTTGTACATCTCGCTTGGGCAACCCTTCAATGTGGCCCCCGCCGAAAAACTGGACTTGTATAACGAAACCGGGATTGGTGGGATCATCCGCATGGACAGGGACGGCCAGAACCGAGAAGTCTACACATACGGTGTGCGCAACTCGGTTGGGCACGATTTTCATCCAGTGACTGGTGAACTTTGGTGGACCGACAATCAGGTTGACGGCATGGGCGACGATATTCCGCCAGGAGAAATCAACCGCCAAACCGAAGCGGGTCAACACTTTGGGCATCCTTGGTTCGGCGGTGGCACGGTGCGCACCAATGAATACGCAGGCCAAGAAGTACCTGTTGAAGTTGTGCATCCCGCTGTGGAAACCATCGCGCATGCTGCAGACCTTGGGATGAGTTTCTATACCGGAAACATGTTCCCGGCCAAATACAAGAATGCCATCTTCTCGGCCCAGCATGGCTCATGGAACAGGACAACCCCAGTTGGCGCCAGGGTCATGGTTACCTTCATTGACGACGAGGGCAATGCATCCACTGAACCCTTTGCCGAAGGTTGGATCGACGAAAACGGCGAATACGATGGCCGCCCGGTGGATGTGGTCCAGATGAAGGACGGATCTATCCTGGTTTCAGACGATTTTGCGAATGCCGTCTACCGGATTAGCTATTCCGAATAAACGACTATGGTCGCCTGCAAATCTGTAGGCGACCTCCTCAACCGGAGTCATTCTATATGAGATTTTTTGTTGCGGCATTCGCCATGATTGCATTGCTAGCCGACCCAGTTTTGGCAGTCGACGCTGAGAATGGAAGAAAACTTGCGCGCAAATGTTCTGTTTGCCATGGGAAAGCGGGGATCGCCAGCGACCCCGAAGTTGCCAATCTAGCGGGGCAATCTGCCTTCTATTTGGAAAAAAGCCTAAAGGATTTTCGGGATGGCGCTCGAGAAGATCGTCGTATGTCTCTCATCGTACAAGACCTAAGCGACGATGATATCAAGGACTTGGCCGCATGGTACGCGTCTTTTGATGTAACCGTAACAGTGCCAGAATAGGTGACAAATATGGCCCGTGACTATGCGCAGGGCGAAGATTTCAACAATCAGTTGCAGGAGCAGCCGTCGTTGTGAAATGGAGGTGTAGTTGTACAAAAACTGCCCCTTGGACACGACCGAAAGTGTAAGCGTAAGCTAGCGCTCTTTGCGCATTTGGCTCGGCGTAGTCGCATACCATTTCCGAAACGCACGGTGAAAGGCGGAGGCTTCCGAGTAACCCACTGATTGCGCAATATCGCTGATCGCCATGTCAGAATACTTGAGTAGGTAAGCCGTTTGGGATCGGCGCAATTCTTCTTTGATGGATCGAACAGACTGACCCTCTTCGCCAAGTCGCCGATGCAAGCTCGACTTTGACATGCCAAGGTGCGCAGCGATACCTTCCGTCGACGGCCACGCGGCGAAACCATTGTTCTTACAAATGTCTAGAACCCGCCGCTTCACACTAAGAACCGGGCGATAACCTCGCAGAAAAGTTTCTGGTGTGGTGCGTAAAAATACCTTCAGCTCTTCTTCGCTGCGATTTACCGGCCGTTTGAGATATTTTGCCTGAAATGAGATAGATGCCTGATCTGCGCCAAATACAACGGGTTTGCCAAAAAAATCCTCGTAATCGTTCGCAGCAGAGGGTTCGAGGCAAGGAAACTGAATGCTTAAAATAGGAATGCGCTCTCGGACTAACCAGCAATTCAAACCATGCAGGATCAAAAAGAACGTGCGATAGGCGAATGCAGATCGCGACCCTTCGTTTTCAGTCAGTCGAACAATGCAGGTGTTGTCGCTCACATCAAGTGTTCCGAAAGGTTCGCCTATCACAACTTTCAAAAATCGCAGGGCTCTGCGCAACGCAATCTCGAATGTACGTGCACCCCGCACTGCATGGCCCATGAGTGTGAAGCTTCCTGGTGCCATAGGGCGCTGCCCAAGATGAAAGAACTCGTCCCCCATCCGTGCAGACATTTCCAGCCAAAGCCCGGCAAAACGTTCTGGCGAAAGGTGATCGAGATCTTCGTGAGACAGATGGAGATCTGCCATGACACAGGGAATGTCGATTTCGGCCCGGTGTCCGCATTCTAACACTTCATCAACAAAGACTCGTGCAATTACTGGAGTGGCATTTTGTGTCATTATTCTGAGGTAAACTGACACTGCGCGCAATAATTTCAAGCCCTAAGATCACGGTCAGGGAGGACAGGATGAGCAAAACATCTGCGTTCATTGTGGTCGGGGCCGCACCGGAACTTGGCCAAGCGAGCATCGAGCGCATTTCTGCGTACGATTGTTTCTCGGCCGTTACGTCGCGCATGTCGTTTGTCTTGGATGCCGCGCGCACAACACATCAAATCAAAGCACAAAAAGCGCCTGAAATGTGCCACGAGCATTCGAAACACCTGTCCTGGCGGCGCTTCTGGATCCGGAACACATTACATTTAAAGCCGCTTATCCACGTCCCACAACTTGTTCGGGATCTGCGGACCTACCGCGCGTTGCCAATGCATTTTCTCAAAGCCACCACCTTGAACTGCATGCGCATCCGATTGACCGGTGCGCTTTGCATGGACGCCATTAGGAGATCACATTGTCCGATCCGATTGTCATAGCTGGCGCCAAGCGCACCCCGATGGGCGGGCTCGGAGGCGAGTTGTCAGGTGTGACTGCTGCAGAGCTTGGGGTGGTGGCCGCCCGGGCGGCCTTGGCAGAAGCAGGCATTGCCAACGTGGACGAGGTCGTTTTTGGCAATGTCCTGAGTGCGGGTCAGGGCCAGGCGCCCGCCAGACAGATCGCTCTCGGCGCCGGGTTGCCTGAGAGTGCCGTCGCCACGACCATAAACAAGATGTGCGGCTCTGGGATGAAGGCGGCGATGATGGCTTATGATGGGCTGATGGCTGGTAACATCGATATGGCCTTGATTGGCGGGACTGAAAGCATGTCAAATGCGCCCTACCTAATGCCGCGTGTGCGCGAAGGGCTGCGCATGGGCCATGCGGAGGTCAAGGATCACATGTTCCTAGACGGTCTGGAAGACGTGTATGAAAAAGGAGCCTTGATGGGTGTCTTTGCGGAGCGTTGCGCGAGCGACTATCAATTCACGCGAGAGGCTCAAGATGAGTATGCCATCGCTTCGCTCGATCGGGCGCTTGCCGCTCAGGTCAACGGGACATTGGCAAGAGAAATCGCGCCGGTCGATGTGGTGAGACAGCGCGACTCGGTGCGCATCGACAGCGATGAACAGCCCCGCAATGCCAAGCGGGACAAGATTGCCAGTTTGCGCCCAGTCTTTGCCAAGGATGGTACCGTGACGGCGGCCAATGCATCCTCCATTTCGGACGGCGCCGCGGCGATGGTATTGACCCGCGCTAGCGTTGCCGAAGCTAAAGGACTACAGCCAATTGCCACGATGACAGGTCATGCGAGCCACGGCATGACGCCCGACAATTTTCCGATCGCCCCCATTGGCGCAGTTGAAAAACTGCTGGAACGAACCGGTACCACTCTTGGCGATTACGGATTGTTTGAAGTAAATGAAGCCTTCGCCGTGGTTGCGCTGGCTGCGATCAGATCACTTGGATTGCCGCATGAAGCGACTAATGTGCATGGCGGTGCCTGTGCTTTGGGCCACCCTATTGGTGCATCAGGCGCACGGATTATGGTATCACTGCTCAACGCAATGCGCGCCCACGACGTTAAGCGTGGCTTGGCGACGATCTGCATAGGCGGCGGTGAAGCCACGGCGGTGGCGTTGGAATTGATGGAGTAGTAAGATGAGCCTCGATGATATCCAGTTAGCCATCCAGGGCATGGCGCGACAGTTCGCTCAGGAGAGGCTTTGGCCCGGGGCCGAAGACCGAGATCGAGAAAGCCGTTTTCCGCGTGCAGAGCTGACCGAAATGGGAGCACTAGGCTTCCTCGGGATGTTGGTGCCAGAGGCATACGGCGGTATGGACAGCGATAACGTGAGCTACGCAACCGTGATCGAGGAAATTGCCGCCAGTGATGGCGCGTGTTCCACGATCCTATCGGTCCACTCGTCTGTCGCCTGTGTTCCTATCGCGAAGTATGGGACGGACACACAAAAACAGACATATCTACCCAAACTTGCGAGTGGGGAGTGGATCGGCGGCTTTGCCCTGACCGAACCGCAAGCAGGATCAGATGCAGCAAACTTGCGAACGACCGCAGTTCGGGATGGCGAATACTACGTGCTGAACGGCGCCAAGCAGTTCATTACCTCCGGCAAGAATGCAGGTCTGATCATCGTCTTTGCCGTAACGGATAAAGGCGCCGGGAAAAAAGGCATCAGCGCCTTCATCGTTGAAACCGATACACCCGGCTACGAGGTGGTACGCGTCGAAGAAAAGTTGGGCATCAATGCGTCGGACACCTGTCAGTTGAGTTTCACTGATATGATGGTACCCGCTGAAAACCTGTTGGGCGAAGAAGGCGAAGGGTACAAAATCGCGCTCGCCAATCTAGAAGGCGGACGCATTGGAATTGCGTCGCAAGCAGTCGGAATGGCGCGTAAGTCGCTGGAACTGGCCCGCGATTATGCCGCGCAACGGCACGCCTTTGGTGGGCCTATCGCGAACCAACAAGGCGTTTCGTTCAAACTGGCCGAGATGGCGACCGAAGTTGAAGCCGCGCGCCAGTTGGTCCGCTTGGCCGCCAACTGCAAGGATGAAGGCTTGCCCTGCTTGAAAGAAGCTTCGATGGCAAAGCTTTTCGCATCGGAAATGGCCGAACGGGTCTGTTCAAGCGCGATCCAGATCATGGGTGGCTACGGCTATCTGAAAGACTATCCCGTCGAGCGTATCTACCGCGATGTAAGGATCTGCCAGATCTATGAGGGCACAAGCGAAATTCAGAAATTGGTCATTGCTCGCGACCTCATGCGGGACGCTGGTTAGCGGGAAAGATCAACATGATCACATTTGACCACATTGACCGCAATTATGAGGTCGCGAGGCAAAACTACCGGATTGAAATTCCGGAGCATTTCAACTTTGCCTACGACATTCTGGATGCGCGCGGACGTGAAGCCGACAAAAACGCCTTGCTGGCAATCGATGTGGTCGCCGGGACCAAAACCCCGATTTCGTACAGCGAACTAGCTGCGGATTCAGCGAAATTTGCGCAAGCACTGTTGCGGCTGGGACTCAAGCAAGGCGATGCGGCATGTGTGCTGATCGGACGCCAACCGGCATGGCACAAGGTGTTGTTCGGTTGCATGAAAGCGGGCGTGATATCAATGCCTGGTACAAACCTGCTCACCGCGAAAGATATCGCCTACCGGATCAATCAGGCAGGCGCCAAGGCGGTGATTGTCTCGCCCCTACATGTGGAAAAGGTCGACGCAATCCGTAGCGAATGCCCCACGCTGAAACATCTGATCGTTGTGGGAGAAGCCGCGCGCGATTGGCTTTCGTTTGAAGCGCTCTGTGTGGTTGAGGATGGGTTTCTAACCCGCGATTCCATGGCTCCTTTGGCGTCTTCAGATACGATGATGATCTATTTCACCTCCGGCACCACGGCCCTGCCAAAGATGGTGCCGCGCGACTTTGGCTATGCGCTTGCCCATGCAGCGACTGCGCTCTTTTGGATGGATCTGCGCGAAAGCGATGTGCATTGGACACTGACGGATACCGGATGGGCCAAAGCCGCCTGGGGAATGCTTTTCCCGCAAATGCTGATGGGATGCACAACGGTACTTTATGATGCGCCGGGTATGGATGTCGAAGCCCATTTGCAGGCCATTGGCGAGATTGGTGTGACCACATTCTGTGCCCCACCCACGGTCTATCGTCTGTTCGCGCAGCAAGACCTGGCGCGCTATGATCTGTCGACTCTGCGCAGGTGTCTCGGCGCCGGTGAACCGCTGAACCCGGAAGTTATCCGCTATTGGAAAACCCACACAGGCACCACGATTGCAGACGGCTATGGTCAGACAGAAACAATCAACATTGTTGGAAACTTCCCCGACATTGAGACACGCAACGGATCCATGGGCAAACCGGTGCCGGGCTATGATATCGATATTGTGGATGACAACGGAAATGTGCTGCCTGACAACGAGATTGGTCATATCGCAATTAGGATTTCGGACCCATGGCCTGCCGGACTGTTCCACGGTTATCTGCGAGACGGAACGTTGGTAAAAGAGGCTTTCCGCAACGGCTGGTACTATACGGGCGACACCGCGTCGCGCGATGCTGATGGATACCTGTGGTTCGTCGGACGGTCCGATGACCTGATTTCTTCTGCCGGGTATCGGATTAGCCCCTTTGAGGTGGAAAGCGCGCTACTCGAACATGACTGCGTTATGGAAAGCGCGGTGGTCGGCGTGCCTGACGAGACGCGCGGGCAATTGGTCAAAGCCTATATCATTCTGGCCGAAGGTGTTGAAGGCAACGACGCGCTGGCTCACGAAATTCAGGATTTCTGCAAGAGGGTGACTGCGCCCTATAAGTACCCGCGCGAGATCGAATTTGTTGACGCTCTGCCGAAGACCATCTCAGGCAAAATCAGGCGCGTAGAACTCAGGCAGGCACAAAAGGGATGAACACGCGTTTTTTTGAGTGTCAAGAATTGAGAGCATGTTTGTGAGGCTGTTGCGGGTACTACAATGCCAAAGATGGCGATTAGAGAGATACCATGGGTTCAAAAATTTCGACAAAAAGCCAGGTGGTCCCTTCCGGCAACTGGCCCGATATGGTCGATCCGGCTCGATTACCAGTCCATCTGATCATGCTCAAATGTGCGCTAAAAACTCTCACAGAGCTCCGGTGTTTTGCGAAACTTGGTATCGGGGATTTTCCGATGGAGCGTGCGACGATCGTAACCGAAAACGAAGAGCTTGGCACGGAAATGGGTGGCGGATCGCTGGCAAGTGCGGGTGATCCGCGTCACGCACACGGTCTGAATGTAACGAAATGACAGTTGCACCCGAAAGTTATGGCATCAACAAAGGGGGAAAAAAGATGGAACATCGTTTGCCACAATCTGGCTTGTCACATGTGTGTGGCTGTACCGATCAACCATTAATCGAAGCTACGATCCCCCAGATGTTGGCGGACACCGCATCTCGTTTCCCTGACCGCGAAGCCGCAGTGTTTTTAGCCGAAGGAATACGCTGGACCTATTCTACTTTTGCAACTGAGGTGGATCGCCTGGCGGGTGGCCTGTTGCGGCTTGGTGTTACCGCTGGCGACCGCGTCGGCATCTGGTCACCCAACCGCAGTGAATGGCTCTTGACCCAATTTGCCACGGCGCGCATCGGTGCAATCTTGGTCTGCATCAATCCAGCCTATCGAAAGCATGAGTTGACACATGCGCTTACTCTGTCCGGGTGCAAGGCACTGGTCACGGCGCGGTCTTTCAAATCGTCAAAATACGTCAAGATGCTGCAAGACTGCGCACCTGACTTGGCAGCCCTTAGCTACATCTTAGTAATTGGCGACGACGCACCGGAGGGCATGATTGCATTTGCCGAGGTTATGACTGACGGCAAAGCAATCAATAAATCCCAGCTGGATGCTCTGACAGCAAAGCTGTCAAACAACGACCCAATCAACATTCAGTTCACGTCAGGTACCACTGGCAGTCCGAAAGGTGCTTGCCTGACGCATCGCAACATTCTCAACAACGCGGCAAATGTCACGGCAACCATGCGTTTCTCCGAGAACGACCGCTTGTGCATACCTGTCCCATTTTATCATTGCTTTGGCATGGTCATGGGAACATTGGGCTGTATCACCAAAGGCGCCACCATGATTGTGCCCGGCGAAGGTTTCGACCCATCTGAGACCTTGCATGCCGTGGCTGATGAATGCTGTACGGCACTGTATGGTGTTCCCACAATGTTTGTAGCTGAGTTTGGGCTGCCTGATTTTGAAACCTTCGATCTGAGCCATCTGCGCACCGGCATCATGGCCGGTGCGTCATGCCCTATTGAAGTCATGAAAAAAGTGCAGGCCAAGATGAACATGACCGAAGTCACCATCGCATATGGAATGACCGAAACATCGCCAGTCTCGTTCCAATCGGATGTGGACGATCCTCTGGACAAGCGCGTCAGTACAGTAGGTCGCATTCACCCTCATGTGGAATGCAAGGTTGTCGGTGCAGATGGCGCGACCTTGCCTATAGGTCAGCAAGGCGAATTGTTGACCCGCGGCTATTCTGTCATGCAAGGCTATTGGGGCGACGCCGAGCGAACAGCGGAGGCAATTCGAGACGGCTGGATGAACACTGGCGATCTGGCGATCATCGACGCCGGGGGATATTGCGATATCACAGGTCGCGTCAAAGATATGATCATTCGAGGTGGAGAGAACGTTTATCCTCGCGAAATTGAGGATTTCCTCTTTACCCATCCCGGCATCGCACAGGTACAGGTTTTTGGCATCCCGGATGAAACGCTAGGCGAGGTTGTCTGCGCGTGGATTGTGCCGTCAGAACCCGAATTGATGCCGGAGGCAGTGAAAGCATACTGTGTCGAACAAATTGCTCACTACAAAATACCCAAACACATCATGATGAAGGCCAGCTTGCCAATGACGGTCACCGGCAAGCCACAAAAGTTTATTATGCGGCAACAAACAGAGGAAGAATTGAGGCAAAAAACGACGGCCGCATAGCATACAAAGACCGAACGGAATATCTTTCAGGGAGGAAAGACAATGAAGTCACTATTCACAGCCGCCGTTGTCACGGCGATCGGTATGGCGACGTTTGCATCCGCGCAATCCGAAGACGACCTTGCCGCAGATGCATCCACGCCAGGCGATGTGCTTGTTTACGGAATGGGATATGATCAGAAACGGTTTAGCGCACTGGATCAGATCACCACTGAAAATGTGTCGGACTTAACCCCAGTTTGGGCATACAGCCTTGGTGACACACGCGGTCAGGAAAGTTTTCCCCTGATCAAGGATGGCGTCATGTACGCGACAACGCATTCCTCAACATTTGCCCTGGATGCAGCCACGGGAAAACAATTATGGAAATCATCCGTTGATTATCCGGCAGAAGCACCGCGCGTCGCGTGCTGCGGCATTGTTAATCGAGGTGTTGCGATGCTGGATGGAGTATTGTTTCGCACCACGCTGGATGCCCATATCATTGCCATTGATGCTGCCACTGGTAAAGAATTGTGGCGCACGAAATCCATTGATTACAAACAGGGTTACTCTTTTACCGTTACACCCTTAGTGGCGGACGGTGTTTTGATAGTCGGCATCTCGGGCGGTGAGTATGGAATCCGCGGCTATATCGAAGGCTATGATCCGAAAACCGGCGAGCGGCTTTGGCGTACCTATACCATCCCGGAACCAGGACAGCCGGGCAGCGAAACCTGGCCAGAAGGTGATGCCTGGGAACGCGGCGGTGGCCCCGCTTGGCTTACCGGATCTTATGATCCGGACCTCAATCTGGTTTACTGGGGTGTCGGCAACGCCGCATCATGGAATGCGCAATTGCGTCCCGGTGACAACCTTTACACCTCTTCAGTGGTCGCCATGAACCCGAAAAATGGCGAAATCCAGTGGCACTATCAATTCTCGCCCAATGATCCATTCGATCATGACGGCACCAATGAATTGGTCTTGGCTGAATTGGATGGTCGCAAAGTCATGATGCAGGCCAACCGAAACGGGTTTTACTACGTGATCGATCGCACCAATGGTGAACTGATCGCGGCCAACCCTTTTGTGGACAAATTGAACTGGGCTGAAAAGATCGATCTTGCAACCGGTCGTCCTGTTCATACTGATGTTTATCAAAAAGCCATCTCGGGCGAACCCACGCAATTTTGGCCTTCTGCTTTTGGGGGTAAAAACTGGTCTCCGGTGTCTTACCATCCAGACCTGAACACAGTGTTCGTGAATACTTTCAACGTGGGTATGAACTATAAGGCGGTTGAACCAAAGTATCGCGCAGGTGTCTTCTATTTCGGGGCGGAGTTCACCTGGGAATGGCCGGATGGTCCGCGTGGTGATCTGCGCGCCATTGATCCAATGACGGGTAAGGCCAAATGGACAGCGCCCAGCGATATCCCGCGCACTGCCGGTGTGCTTTCAACAGGTGGCGGTGTTGTGTTCACGGGCGCGCAAACTGGCGAGTTCGAAGCCTTTGACGCGGAAAGTGGTGCTCCACTGTGGTCCTTCAACACAGGGTCCGGCATCATTGGACAGCCCGTAACCTGGGAAATGAACGGTATGCAGTATGTCTCGATCCTCAATGGGTCCGGCGGTGTCTATCCTCTCTTTTCAGGTGATGAGCGTCTTGCCGATACACCTGCAGGTGGGTCTGTCTGGACCTTCGCACTGCCGCAGTGAGGAAAAGTATGCGCACCTTGATCTCCCTTTTTGCGCTGGCCCTTTCTTTAGGGCCGGCTTTTGGCGAGGACCCCCATCCGCAATTTGAAGCGGGCCTGGAGGCATACGAGTTCTTTTGTTCCAAATGCCATGGCAAGGATATGGTGAACCCCGGGACCTCATCCTACGACCTGCGACGCTTCCCTGTGGATGAAAAAGAGCGCTTCTATAGCAGCGTTCAGTCTGGCCGGGGGGCAATGCCCGCTTGGGGTGATGTTATTTACCCCGAAGAAATGGACGCCCTTTGGGTTTATGTCGCCACGCGTGGCGGCTCAGAACCTTTTCCCGAAGGCTCAAAAAAAAACTGAGCCAAACGATTGATCCTGAGAGCCTCGTCAATCCTGGTCATCTGACTGCTTGCCTTGCACGCAATGCCGGTGCCATTTCCGGTTTGCGTTCGGATGGTGGTACCGGGATGGACTTCAAGGTCAGCGAAGCGATCGCAGAGGGATTGAATCTACCATTGAAAACCGTCTGGTTTGAAAACGAATTGGGCGAAGAAAACGACCCGGTTCAGGAGATATATGCTCTGCTCGCTTATGGGCTGTGCGACATGGCCCCCTCTCACCCGCTATATGTGCCAGCCATTGGCGCATCAATTGCCGAAACAGGTCCGTTGCCCCGATGGCTAGGCATGCCCGAAACCATCGACGCCGAGACGCAGCGTTCCGTTGCCGCTCACCTGCCCCACGTCCAGCTGGAACCGATTACCGTAACGCAACCATACATGAGGGCCGAAATTGGACTGGTGTACACCACAGACACACAGGAGCCAAAAGGGCTGAACAGCCTGATGGGGCGCAAAGTGGCGTACCAGCAAAATACAATGTCTGGAGCTATCCTGCTGGTCAATGCCCCCGACATCGCAGCCGTCGCGCAAACCTTTAACCCCGGTCCCCGGTTTCTGTGGAACCTCGAAACCGGCATAGCCGACGTGGCAATCGTCGACGTAGCCGCATATGACAGCCACAAAAAACACAACCAAATCAGCACTCTCGAGCTTGCCAACTGGCGTCATCCTATTGGCATGGATATCGGTATCGCACTGCTCGAAAGAAATTCGGTTTTGGCGGCGGCTATTGATTCCCAAATCAACCAGTTGCACGAGGCAAACGCATTCGCTGATTTTGCTCGCCATGAAGGCGTGACTTACAAAAAACCGGGTTTTGCCGGGCCGCAAAGGTCCCTTACTCTGCAAAGCCTTTTATCCGCCGGTGACCAATAGCAAGTAGTTGGAAATGTAGTCTCAAATTTGACTTGATAGCAAAATCGAACATTCACCTGCAGGTATCTACTTTGTTGGACTGCGGGCGGGCCTAAGCCAACAAACAACTTTTCAATTTTGCACTAATTGCGCACCAACTCGGCAATCCAATAGCGACATAACAAGTCCTGGTAAGCATAAGCGATCCATACGAAACGCCGAGAAAATGGAGATCCTAAACTGTGTCCCCACTTTTCAAAGCGCTGAAGAACCGACTGGTGTCATCCTTGATAGCTAGCCGCTTGTCTTGGCTCATCCGATCAAGCGTTCCAAACACAAAACCCATACGCGGGTTGCCTCGCAATTTTTCTGAGTTGCGATCGACGAAATCCCAGTAGAGATAGTTAAAGGGGCAGGCCTTGGAACCATTCTTGGCAGCCACCTTGTAAGCGCAGTTGTCGCAGTAGTTGGACATTTTCTTGATGTACGAACCGCTAGCAGCATAGGGTTTTGACGCCAACAACCCACCATCCGCAAACAAAACCATGCCGCTTACGTTGGGCAGCTCAACCCACTCATACGCATCGGCGTACACCAATAGATACCATTCATTAACCTGATCCGGTCTGAGACCAGCCAACAGCGCAAAATTACCCAGAACCATCAGACGTTGGATATGGTGGGCATAAGCGTTTTGCTTCGTCTCCAAAATGGACTGTCGAAGACAATTCATGTTGGTTTCGGCAGTCCAATAGAACTCTGGCAGGGCGCGATGAGCCTCAAGATAATTTGAGTCTTTATATGACGGCATCTTGAGCCAGTAAATTCCGCGTACAAATTCCCGCCAGCCAATTATTTGGCGTATGAAGCCCTCCGCAGAATTTAGGGGCACGTCGCCCTGTCGGTAGGCTGCCTCTGCTTTTTGGACGCACTCCAGTGGCTCCAGCAGCCCACAATTCAGGTAGAGAGCGATGTGACTGTGATACATCCAAGCTTCGCCTTGGATCATCGCATCCTGATAATCTCCAAAACAGGCAAGGCGCGTCTCGATGAACATATCCAAGGCAGCCAGTGCATCGCCCCGAGTGACCCCATAGTGAAACGGTTCCAGATCACCAAAGTGATCAGCGAACTCTCGGTCGACCAAGGCCATTACGTCACGTGTGACTATATCCGGTTCGGCGCAAAACGGCGGCGGTATGGTTAAGCCTTCCTTCGGTGGCTTTCGGTTTTTGGCGTCGTAATTCCATTCTCCTCCGGTTGGACCTTCGGGTTCCATCAAAACCGAGTACTTGCGCCGCATTTCGCGATAGAAAAATTCCATTCTAAGCTGTTTGCGCCCTTTGGCCCAATCGGCAAACTCATTTACGCTGGAAAGAAAACGGTCATCGTTCAGTATCTCGACGGGAATATCCAACTGTTTGGACCAGCCTTGCATCTCTGATAGCAGTCGATGTTCCCCGGGCGAAGTGACAACAACTTTGTCGATCTTATGCGACTCTACCACCCGCTGCACCTCACCAAACAATGATCCAGAATTGTCGGGTGTGTCATAGAACACATACTCGACGTTCGCCCCTTCGGAGATCAAGTCTTGGGCAAAGTGGCGCATGGCAGAAAAAAGAAAAGCGATCTTCTTTTTATGATGCTTCACATAGGTCGCTTCGGAACGCACCTCAGCCATCAAGATTACGTCGTGTACCTCAAGATCACGGAGCGATGTAATACTTTTGTTGAGTTGATCTGCAAGAACCAAACGCAGTTTCATCGGCAACCCAATCAAATGACTAAAAAAGCACGCGTTCAAGATAATGCGTCGGCGTCTTCTTAGCAGCAATTTATCAGTATACGTGTTATTCTTTAGTTTGGATTAGACGCCGTATCCACGGGGCCCACTTGCAAGGTGCTTTGGTCGTCAAGCCGCTCATGTTTCCGCACATCTGATCTACAACCCGTAAAGAAATCGCTGCATTCCAACGATGATCAAACCAGAGCGTGGGGAGAAGCGTTTGGTACGTCCCTAGGCCAAGAAACCAACGCCAGAAGAAACGGCGATCGTGACCTAAGCGAACACACAACAAATCCGGTGGGTTGGGATCGTTCCAATTAACGCAAAACAAGCACTGATCTATTTGAATGCCTAACCACGCGCGCGGCGTTTGAACCAAGCAAATACTCACGTAGTTCCGGTTGATGCGCACCGATGATGATCAGATCAGCATCAAGCCTGGATGCATGTGCGATGACACAGTCGTAGACCTTTCCCGACAGAACACTCTGCTCGGCCTCAATGCCTGACGATACAATTGCTTCTGCCAGTGCCGTTTCAACCGACTTTCGGTTTTCTGCCTCAAAATTGTCGTCAAAGAATGAGCCGACAATAGGCATTCCAAAGTCAGGAATGACGGTGATGACATGGCGTTCACATGACCAGTTCTCCGTCAAATATTTTGCCGCTTGCAACAGATGCTGCGTGTCATCGCTGACAGATGTGTCGACAGGGATCAGGACTTTCTTAAACATTCGAAACTCCCGTTAGAATGCAGGTTGTGTTGCGCGTGGGCGTTGGATTGCAACGATCATGAGGAGAAGAAGCAGTGCAGGGATGAAGAAGATTTCCTTTGCCATGCGCTCGTTCTCAATGGCAACGGCTTCAATCTGTGCAGGTTCATCACCATAGAAATCGTAGTCATTTGCCAATTGATCGAAATAGGGCGTCCCTGGAAAGGGTTCATCCAACGTGAGAATATCACCGTCTTCGATCACCGTCAGACCAACAGCGTCCAGCCGCTCTGAACCACTGCCCTCCGCTTCTGGCGTCAAAGTCACAGTCGTCGTGCCGACGATGCCAGTATCGAAATCTGGGGCAGATATGCGCAGCCGTGCGGTCGCTCCAATCGGTAATTCTTCGAGAGCGGTTAGTGCAGCGGGTCCGGTCGTTTCAGTGTATTTATCCTGCCATTGGTCCAGGAAAAAGTCTGGTCGGAACAGCATGAACACAACAAGCATCATAACGACGGCTTCCCACTTGCGCGTCTTGGCGATGAAGTAACCTTGGGTGACGGCAGCAAAGACAAGCATGGCGATCAGCGAGATGAAGAAGACCATAACGGCTTTGCCAGGCCCTACGTCGATCAGTAGCAGATCCGTGTTGAAGATGAACATGAATGGCAACAAGGCGGTTCTGATGTCATAGCTGAAGCCTACGATGCCCGTCTTAATCGGGTCGCCGCGCGAAATCGCCGCGGCCGCGTAAGCGGCCAGTCCCACGGGTGGCGTGTCATCGGCCAGGATACCAAAATAGAAAACAAAGAGGTGGACCGCGATCAGCGGCACGATCAACCCGGACTGGGCACCCACGCTGACGATAACCGGTGCCATAAGGGACGACACAACGATATAATTGGCGGTTGTTGGCAAACCCATACCAAGGATCAAGGACAGGACCGCAACCAGCAGAAGCAATATGATCAGGTTGCCCCCGGCGATGGCCTCAATTACTTGACCAATGATTTGGTGTGCACCCGTCAGAGAAATCGTGCCGACGATGATACCAGCAGCACCCGTCGCGACACCGATGCCGATCATGTTGCGCGCGCCACTTTCCAGTCCGGCCACAAAATCTCGGACGGCTGTGCCGAAGGTATTGCCAGTGGGTGATGCTGCAAGATGCCGGTGGGTTGCCCCCCGCATCATCTGTTTTATAGGCCGGTGCGTCAGAGCCACAATGATCATGACAATGGTCGCCCAGAATGCAGAAAGCGCGGGCGACAGTCGATCGAGTGTATCGGTCCGTACCATCAGGTTCCAGACAAGCACAAAGATCGGCAATGCATAGTACGCGCCGCCCCAAAACGTTGGGGTCAAGCGCGGTGCTTCCACGACTTGGGAGTTTGGATCATCAGGTACCACATCGGGGAAACGCGATGCCACAAACAGCAGCACAAGATACGCCACAGCAAGCAAAGCCAGCGCAGGATAGATTGTGGCGCCCGGCATAAAGGGTTCTAGCACGGCACGGAAACCGATTACCAACATGGTCAAGGCGGCCATCGTAAAGAAGCCTGTGAGAAACAGGATCATGATCATTACAACACCAATGTGTCGCCCTGGCTTCTTCAATCCCTGAAGCCCCAGCTTCAAGCTTTCCAAGTGTACGATGTAGAGCAGCGCGATATAGGAAATCACAGCAGGCAAGAAGGCGTGCTTGACGACTTCGATGTAGGGAATGTTGACGTATTCCACCATGAGAAAGGCCGCCGCCCCCATCACGGGCGGGGTCAACTGGCCATTGGTTGATGAGGCGACTTCCACAGCGCCGGCCTTTTCTGCCGAAAAACCGATCCGCTTCATCAGCGGAATGGTAAACGTACCTGTGGTCACTGTGTTAGCAATCGAGGAGCCCGAAATCATACCCGTCATCATCGATGACAAAACAGCGGCCTTCGCCGGTCCGCCACGTAAAGCGCCCAACAGCGCGATCGCGACTTTGATGAACCAGTTCCCGCCTCCCGCTTTTTCCAGCAGGGCGCCAAACAACACGAATAAAAAGATCATGGAGGTGGACACGCCCAACGCGACACCAAAGACCCCCTCGGTTTGCATCCAATAGTGGCCCATTGCCTTGCTGAAAGATGCGCCGCCGTAGTTGGTGATGCTGCCAATCCAAGCGGAGTATCCGCCAAAGAATGCAAGCGCGAGAAATGCAGAGGCAATAATGACGAGAGGCAAGCCGAGAGATCGGAAGACCGCAACCATCAAAACCGACATACCTATGGCTGACATCACGATGTCAGACGCACTCCAGAGTCCGGGGCGGTCGGCAATTTCGAACCGGAACACCACCAGATAAAGACAGGCACCCACACCCAACAGGACCAAAACCCAATCATACCATGGGATGCGGTTTCGGTGGCCGAACATTGGAAAAGCAAGTGTTGCCAGCGCAATCGCAAAAGCAAGGTGCACAAATCGGGCTTGCGCCACGATGTTGGCGAAACCGCTGATGCCTGTGGCTTGAGCCAGAACGCCGGGGACTTTTGAGGCGATGTATAGCTGGAAAATCGACCATGCGATGCACAGTCCGAATATGAGGTTGGCCGCAAAAGGTCCGGCGTTACGCGCACCTGTGTCGGCCTCGGCCACCATGTCTTCTGCTGATCTGGATGTGGTGTCGTTCATTCCGTGCCCCCGGGTCGCAATTCACCTAGTCAAAAACGCCAGCGCACCGCTTGGGTACGCTGGCGTCGATTTTTCAAGACATCACGGGATGCCGATTATTCCATCAGACCCAGCTCTTTGTAGGCTCGCTCCGCACCAGGATGCAGGGGTGCCGACAGCCCATCGCTGATCATCTGTGATGCATCAAGGTTCGCAAATGCTGGGTGCAAGCCGCGGAAGTCATCCAGATTGGACAGAACCGCCTTGGCAACAACATAAGCCACATCGTCCGAAACATCTGCGGATGTTACAAACGTCGCACCAACACCAAATGTTGTCGTGTCTTCATCTGTGCCTGCGTACATGCCACCCGGAATTGTTGCGACGCGGTAATATGGGTTTTCTGCGACCAGCGCATCGATTGCATCGCCGGAGACAGAAACAAGTTGCACATCACATGTTGTGGAGGCTTCTTTGATCGCCGCTGCGGGGTGACCAATTGTGTAGATCATAGCGTCGATATTGTCGTCGCAGATCTGCTTGGCCATTTCAGACCCTTTATACTCGGTTGCGAGCGCAAAGCTGTCCATTGTCATGCCATAGGCGTCCATGACGACTTCCATGGTCGCGCGCTGACCAGAACCCGGGTTGCCTACATTTACGCGCTTGCCAGCCAGATCTTCGAACGACGAAATGCCACTGCCGGCCCGTACGATCAGGGTGAAAGGCTCCGGGTGAACGGAGAACATCGCGCGCACATCGGGGAACGGGTTTTCTTCAAACTTGGATGTGCCGTTAAAAGCGTGGTACTGCCAATCGGACTGGGCTACACCAAACTCAAGCTCTCCGGCTTTGATGGTATTGATGTTGTATACCGATCCGCCAGTGGATTCGACTGCACAACGGATGCCGTGTTCTTTGCGGTCGCGATTGACCAATCGGCAGATCGCACCTCCAGTGGGATAGTAAACGCCCGTTACGCCGCCTGTCCCGATGGAAATGAACTGCTGATCTTGCGCTGTGGCAGCGCTGCCAAATGCAATTGTTACTGCGGCAATCATGCCGCCAACCAGGTTGGTCTTTTTCATGGATAACTCCCTTGACTGGACGCATTGATGCGCCTCCTACGCGAGAAGGTCTTAGAAGTTTCTCAGGATGTCACGTAAAAACTAATGTTTTTCTTGCTTGACCCAGTAGGCGTTACTTTCAATCCGGACTTTTTCATAGGATTTGATTCGGTCATGCGCGGCGGCGCCACCACGTTTCATCAGGAAAGCGATAAGAAGGTCGACCACGGCCATCATACCCGACAAACAGCCAAAGTTGTGCGTGCTGAGTACTGAAGCTACCACTGTATGCTCCGGGACCAGTTCCGGCGAAACCACCTCTGAATCAGTTATTAAGAGAAGCTTAACGCCTTTCTTCTTGGCAAAAGCGCAGGCTTCGATGGTTTCGCGAGAATAAGGCGTCACAGTGATCGCGATCAGGACATCGCGGTCAGTCGCATCATTGAGATCATCGATCGCACTGTTGCGATGACGCGGGATCAGTTGCAACTGCGGTAGCGCCATGCGGCCCACATAGTGCAAGTAGTAAGCAATAGCATAGCTGGACCGCACAGCCGTCAGATATACGGAATTTGCTGAAAAGAGCATGTCCGCGATCTGTTCAAGCTCGTGCAATTGCTGTCGTTCCAATGACCGCGCGACGATAGCCACGGCATTTTGCGCAGCATTGGCATAAACCGGACCAAATTCTGGCTGCGCGCGCAAATCTTGCAGCCAGTCCGCGTCCGATTGCACGTCTGTCGAAGACAAAAGAGCGTGTCGAAAAGGCTGTCTTAGCTCCTCATAACTAGAAAAACCAAGATTTTTTGCTATTTTTACAAAGGTATATGTACTCACCTGCGCCTTTCGCGCCGTTTCGCGAATGGGGTCCAAACCAAAGGCCGCTGGTTGATCGACAATGTATTTCGCAGCCCTTTTCATTTGTGGAGAATACTGCGGAATACTCTGTTTAAGCGCAGCCGTCGTTTCTGCTTTTAACGTTGGGTCCATACGAATCGGCTCCTTCACGCATAAATAACATACGTTATTTTCTGAGGCGATTGACTTCCAACGTAATTCGCAGTGAATGAATTGGGCATGCGTTAATCGCGGTACAGTCTTGGAGAAATCTGCGGGATGGCCCATTGAAATTGAATGCTACTCCCAAGGGCCAGGTGCTCATCGAGGACCATCACTTTGCTGTCTTCGTTGCTCAAACTGCGTTCGCAATAATTTGCCTGCATGTCGCCGTGCATCGCAAGAGGGATACGTCTGTAGAACTTGTAACAACCACGTTGCATCAGGCGGCAAAATTTCCAACGAAATCACTGTTTAAACCTTTCTGGGAAGCGGCAGTCAAAACAGGTCTTGGATTCAGTCAGGTCTTATCATGAGCCATGTATTCCCCCGCCAAATCAACGCACCACCGATAAAGGCGGTTGCAAGCGAAGGCTGCTATATCATTGGTGAAGACGGCAAACATTACCTTGACGGATCGGGCGGTGCAGCGGTCTCTTGTTTGGGGCACGGTGACGTGCAGATCATTGAAGCCATCAAACAACAAACAGAGGCACTAGCCTTTGCGCACACTGGTTTTTTCACCAGCGCGCCTGCGGAAGAATTGGCTGATCTGTTGATCAAACATGCGCCCGCCGGTTTGGACCGCGTGTATTTTGTGTCCGGAGGTTCAGAAGCCGTCGAAGCCGCAATTAAGCTTGCCCGCCAATTCCATGTCGAAAACGGCGAGCCTCAACGCCGCCACATTATCGCGCGGCGCCAAAGCTATCACGGCAACACACTCGGCGCTTTGGCCGTTGGCGGAAACCAATGGCGGCGCGCGCAATTCGAACCCATTCTTATTGATGTAACCCACATTTCGCCCTGCTATGAATACGTGGACCGGAAGGCGGATGAGACCGCCGTCGACTACGGCCAACGCGCGGCGCAAGAGCTTGAGGATGAGATACTACGGCTCGGACCTGACAAGGTTATGGCCTTTGTCGCAGAACCCGTTGTCGGGGCAACGATGGGCGCCGTGCCTGCGGTCGAAGGGTATTTCAAGCGTATTCGGAATATCTGCGACACCTATGGCGTTCTTTTAATCCTCGATGAAGTCATGTGCGGAATGGGTCGCACCGGTCATTTGTTCGCTTGCGACGCCGAAGGTATCTCGCCGGATATTTTGTGCATCGCAAAAGGCCTAGGTGCCGGATATCAACCCATTGGCGCGATGCTGTGCTCCAAAACGATCTATGACACGATTGGCTCAGGGACTGGGTTTTTCCAACATGGTCACACATATCTTGCACATCCCGTGGCATGTGCCGCCGGATTAGCGGTGGTGAATGCCATTCTGGATCGAAAGTTGCTGAAAGCTGCAAACACACGTTCAGCCCAGCTCTTTGCTGCGCTCAACGGTGCATTTGGGCAAAATCCATACATTGGTGACATCCGAGGGCGTGGCATGTTCATTGGCCTTGAGATCGTAAAAGACCGGGAAACCAAAACGCCTTTTGAACCAGGCCTTGGGATTGCGGCCAAGGTCAAGAAAGCTGCTTTTGAAGCAGGTCTCATTTGCTACCCGATGAGCGGAACACGGGACGGAAAAACAGGTGATCATGTTTTGCTGGCTCCGGCATTCACGTTTTCTGAACAACACTCCAGTGAATTGGTTGAAAAACTCGAAGCAACATTCTTCTCCGTATTGTCGGGTACCGGACGGAGTTATTAGTTCGGTCGCATTAAAGACGGCAAACCCGCGTTGTGGGCTGTTTGCAGAGTCGTGAATAACCCTCCTGCGTCACGGAAAACCCTAGCTTTGAACGTGTGAAATATGGGCCACAAAGCAAGCAACACCGCCCAAGACCATGGCTTGGCCATTTGGCATGCGATTTCCAGGCTAGGTTCATAGCGCGATTTTGGGCTGTGGCGCGCAACAAATTGGAAGCTAGATAGTGCCATCTGTTTCAACATGCCCAATTCGCAACTAGGGGAGTGGTCGCCGGAATTCCACTTGAGAGATTCAAAAAGTATCGCAAAAAAGGCTGAGAGTTTCCACAGAGTATTCGGCTTGAAAAAGCGTTGTTTTGCTGCTCGTCCGTCGATCTTCAGGAAACAGTCACCTCATTCCACTCGATCCTTCCTTACGACTTCGTCTTTTGTGTTGCGCGCCAGAGCTCGGCGGTAAAATCCATAAATCCGCACTTTCTTGGAGCTTACCAAGGCGAAAGAGGACCCGATAGATATTGCCATTTGTAGAAGATCTCCGCGAAGTTTTATGTCAATTGCGGCTAATTTTTTTATACACTGAGTGGAAATTCTTCGGTAACACCCGCGTCTGGTTTAGATTATTTTAGAGTGCTTTCAATACAACGACTTCTGACGAGGGAGTGTTATTGATGAACCTATATTTCAAATTCATATTGGTTGGGATTCTTGCGCTCGGAGCTATCTCCGTCATTGCAGTCCGAGGTCTGAACCATGCTGTCGAACGCGCGGTGGTCCGCGAGGCAGTCGACAAAGCAGAAAACTGGGGGGACTTCATGGCATCCCGTGTCCCAGATCTTGACACACTGGTCGCAACCGGGATTCCGACTGATCAACAGCAGCGCATCATTCGTGAAATCCGCAACGTGGGCGATATCTTCAGATTCAAACTTTTTACGGCGGACGGTAGGCTGTCTCTGGTGTCCGACGACGCAAATATTTCAGGGCCAGGCGGCCTTTCAGATTTGGTTGACCCTGAACCTTCGCAGGTCGCGCGAACAGGAAAGCCGATTGTGGACGTATATGATGGATCACAAAAACCCGATCGCCCGGACATATACGCCGAAGCTTATATTCCACTGCTGAGCTCGGATGGCACGGTAAAAGGGGTGGTGGAAGTCTATGTGGATCAGACTTCAACGCGATCCTACTTCGTCGACAGTTTCAAAAATTTTGGTGTCATGCTGACAACTTTTTGTGCCTTGCTGTTCGCGATTCCAGCTGGCGCTTTCCTGCTCCAACGCATTGTTTCTGATCGCTCGCGAAAAGCAGCGGAATTCCTTGCTCATTTCGACCCCCTGACCGGCTTGCTCAACCGTCGCGAATTCGTTGAACAGTCCGAACGACTGTTGGAGCAAGGCGGTCTGTCTGTGGTTTGTTACATCGACTTGGATCGGTTCAAGACTGTAAATGACACCTACGGTCATGCTGTAGGCGACGCAGTTTTGGTTCATACCTCTCAGGTTTTGCGCAAAAACTGTCGGTCTGATGATCTTTTGGCCAGATTTGGCGGCGACGAATTTGTTATTTCATTTTCAGATATCGACTTAGAAGCAGCAGCGCTGAGGGTGCGCGCGATATTGAGGGATTTTTCTGCACAAACGGATATCTTGAATGTGAAACTCAATGGCTCCCTGAGTGCTGGACTTGCTGTAGTTGAAAAAGGCGAAACACTGGAACGTGTGCTTAGCAACGCCGACGCCGCTTTGTATCACGTCAAGTCCGCGGGCCGAAATGACTTTGCGGTTTATGGAGCGGAAATGGGGGAAGAGCTTCGCGAGCGCCACGCATTGGAAAAAAGACTGCGCGACGCCACGCAAACGTCTGATTTTAAAATCCACTATCAGCCTTTGGTAGATGGCAAGTCTTGTGAAGTCATTGGCTACGAAGCGTTGCTGCGACTGAGTCATGTTGACGGAACACCAATCTCGCCTTGCGTGTTCATTCCTTTGGCCGAAGAACTCGGTCTGATCGACGAGATCGGAACGTGGGTGATGCGTACCTCCATGCGGGATATGATGGATATGCACGAAGAAACGACGCTGGCCGTCAATCTGTCATCAAATCAATTCCAGAGCGGCGAACTCGTAAATATCGTGCGAAATGCAGTGCAGGAAACAGGCTTCCCGACCGAGCGTCTTGAACTGGAGATCACGGAATCGCTTTTACTGGAAGACAGCCCGTTGATTGAGATGCAGATCGACACGCTCAGGGAAATGGGTGTCGCAATTGCAATGGATGATTTTGGAACCGGCTTCTCCAGTTTGAGTTATCTTTGGAAGTACGGGTTTGATCGGCTCAAGATTGACCGCTCATTTGTCGCAGCACTCGACGAAAATCCTGAACGCTCCCGTGAAATCATCGAGACTGTCGTGATGCTCGGCGCGCGACTTGGCATGAAAATTACCGCGGAAGGCGTAGAAACGCATGAGCAATCCCAGCTTCTTTCCACTTTGGGATGTGATGTGTTGCAAGGATACCTGCATGGTAGACCCGAGCCTTTAAGCACATTGCAAAAACATGGTTCAGAAATCGTCGAAGGGACTGCCAAAGCCGGCTGACGGTCAAATTTCTGGTCTTTCCAACCGCCAATGATTGGCTGGAAAACAAGAGACGACATGTTTAGAACTTCGGTTCCAAAACTTTCACGTACGCGCAAACGAGTCCTACGCATTTAAAATCCACGCCGCATTCTAACGGAGATACGATTTCTCTCAGATGTCAGACAAGCTATCATCGACCCTTTTTTCGGACTGCTAAATCTAGACAAATTACAAAGCAAAACGAATTCTCACCCAGATACGGCCAGAACAAGCAGAGGGTGAGAAAAATTTGGCCTAGACACAGCATACGTCTCACAAATCCTCACTGGAAACCCAAATTCGGTTATCCCTTCGACACACTGCCAAGGCGTGGACTTTTTTATGCAAAACGTTGCTTGTAGCGTAGCATTACCGCCAGAAAGTGTTTGCCGATCCAAGTTCACTTCCGGCAGTTTTAATTCGGCAGACTTCGCGCCAAGTACCCAGACGCCCACGGCAAAGGTACGTTTTGATCCAGGAAACTCCACGGGTGTCGAAGCAGTTTCGGCGTCTACATAATCCAGCACGTCAGAAAGCCTTGAACGAAAAACCTGCCAAATCGCGATTAAAGGCGGATTTCCAAGTTGACGGAAGACTTAGTGTTTTCGCCCAAAGACTTGGCAGCTCTCAAGCAACTCTATTTTGCGCTATCGCCCTTGTTTTGCAGTATAGTTCAAATACGAGTTTTTGGATTTTGTGAGACAAAGCCTCGTATTGAAACAATGGCGATAAGCCTTTCCAAGGACTCGTCCTGGGTTTGCTGGGACGTGTCCAATTCTGCATCCGCTTTTGCATAAAGTGCCTCTCGACTTCTGAGAATGGCGCGCAATTGATCCATAGCATCCGCGTTTCCGGCCATGGGTCGTTCATCCCCCTGCGCAAGCACTCGATCCATGTGTTCTTGTGGACTAGTCTTTATCCAAATCGTATGGAATTGCGACAGCAGCTTATTGTAGGTTTCGGGCTCGGCAACAATGCCACCTGCAACAGCCAAAATCATGCGATCATAGTTTGCAACCACCCGGTCCAAAGAACCTGCTTCCAGTTTGCGGTATCCTTCCTGACCGTAAAGAGCGATAATTTCGTCGACTGGCATGCCACCGTAGTGGGAAATTTCTTTGTTTAGTTCAAGAAAAGGCACCTGTAATCGATCTGCTGCCAGTGCACCAAGGGTTGATTTTCCGGCGCCACGAAGGCCAATCAAACAAACCCGCTCTGATTTGCCGACAGATGCAGGTTTCACACTTAACATGTGCAGAACTTTGGCGCGTGTGTTTTGATCCGCAACCGAGAAAAGATCAGCGACGCGCAGGACTTCTGACGTCCACGGGTTTTCCGTTCCGACAAACCACTCGATTTTCATATCAAGCGCGTGGGCCACACGAGTGAGAAGTCCGATGGAAATATTGCCTGCGCCCGCTTCCAATTGCGCAAGATATCGAGGCGAAACGCCGGAAATTTCGGACAAAATTCTGCGTGAAATTCGCTTGCGTTCGCGTGCGGCGCGAACGCGTTCTCCGACTTGTATCAACAAATTTGCAACGCGCTCGTCCATCTCGGATACCATGTCTGGCTTGGTCGCGCGACCTCCAAAACGAACTACTTCGGACATGGTTTCAAAGACCCCTTATGTATAATAATGCACAATAGTGTCTTTGACAGAAAAGAAAAGAACACAGAACCCTACCAGAACGAATGCTTAGTAGGCGACGCTACATAACGAACCAAATCGCCGCCGGTGCGGTTGTGCTCGATGGGCGACAGGTAGCGAGCGAAACTAGTTGTTTTCTCCAATAACAGGCCATTCAAAATTTTTCTGTCGTCGGAAGCTGCAGTTTTACGGCTCACTATCTATGGATGCCAAACACCACAGAACGGACAGCCACAAAGGGCCTGAAGCAATTTCAAGTCTTACAAAGGCCCTAGCTTCAACACTGGCCAGTACCAACCGTTCCCAAAGTTGGATTTTTTGAAAGCGAGGATCGCCTCCAGCCTAAAAGAGGCAGCTCGTGACAGAAGCGTTGTCTAACCGAACCAACTCTCAGGTGACAGCGAAAGAGTGCTGGTACACTGAAGCTCTCAACACCGCTGTCTCAGTAGGTTTCGACGTGATACCGCCCATCTTCGCGCATGGTGTCGCGCATCGACACCCAGTCGCCCCCGAAATCGTCTGCGATGGTTTGAAAGGCTTGATCGACACCCGTCTCCATTCCGCGCAACCCGCAGATGTAAACATAGCCTTTTGGATCTTGGAGCAAGCGGGCGACCTCCTTCCGTTCGATCAACATGCGATCCTGAACGTATTCTTTGGCGGCGCCTTCAACCCTGCTAAAAACGAGATGTTGCTTCAAAAGTGTTTCAGGTACCCTTTTCAATGGACCGTGATAGGGCAAAGTTTCGGGTGTGCGTGCTCCGAAAAACATCACCATTCCGCCGTTCTTTTCGCCGACTGCCCGTTGCCGCCGCATGGTGAAGGCCCGCATGGGTGCTGATCCTGTGCCAGTGCAGATCATCATGATCCGCGCCTCATGATCCTCCGGAAGCAAGAACGTAGCGCCAAACGGGCCCGTGACCTTTACCGTATCGCCCTTGTCCAGATCGCAAACGTAGTTCGAACATATCCCTCTCTCTTCGCGCTTTACTGTCAATGAGACGTTGTTGTATCCGGACCGCTCGCCATCGCGCGGACTGGAAATCGAGTAAAGACGCGGCAAGCGGGCGTTACCATCCACATCTGTACCAGGTGGTATGATGCCGATGGACTGACCTTCCAAAACGGGCATTGGATGACCTTGGAAATCTAGAATGATGTGGCGCACATCTATATCTGCGCCCGCGTCAGTCAGCTTGAAATTACCCCGGACCGTCGCCTCGACGGGCTTACCAAGGTTGTATAAGTTGACAGTAGGTTTTGCGGCCGTCGCCGGCGCCTTGGTCTTTCCGCCTGCCCCCTTGTGGGCATCCGCCAGCAACGTTGCCATGGCATCTTCCAGCGCTTCTACGTTGGTATCGCCGGCATCGTCCGCAATGACGCCCTGCTCCGGCAGTTCCTCCCAACCATATTGATCTTCAAGCGAGTAAGGATCTCTGACAACCCGCCATTCATCAATCGAACCTGTGGGGCAAACCGGGATACAGTCCATGCAGAAGTTGCAAAGATCCGCATTGACCACGACATTGTTATCGTCATGTTCGATGGCGTTTTCAGGGCAGGTCATCTCGCAAGTGTAACAGCGGATGCAGACCTCTGGATCGATTAGGTGCTGTTTGCGCGGCTTGTTCATCATGCCTCCTTTCGGAGTATAACATCAGGAAGGGTAAAGACGTCTATTAGAGCGGCGCAGATACCTTGGCATCCGGGGCAATCAATACATGTTTTTGCGGGAGGCAAACCACCCTCAACACGCAGATTCTGAACCGTTTTCAGGATGATGGTTGCAGATTTCACATCGACTCCTCCGAATTCACAACATGACTAGACAAGCAGGTACCAGGCGCCTGCACGGCCTATGCCATATGCAGCTTCACGTATTCGAACTCGCCCGGTTGGTTGTCGATGCCAACTCTTGGCGGCGCAATCCAGCCTGCGTACTTACCGGGCTCATAACAAGCTACCATGAGCGACTCAATGTAAGCGCCGTCTTCTTTGGTTGGCAGCCAGTTTTCAACCTTGGCGTCCCAGCTTTCTTGAGGGATGATATCCCCTTCCGGGTTGGCCTGGATCGCCGAGAAGACACCAATCTGTCGGTGGAAGGCCTCATGCGGTAGAGCCAGTTTGAACTCAATCCCGGCCTTCTGAACGATCTTGTTCCAACGGCCAATTCCACCAGAAGCATCGCGTACATAGTCGTCACGCAATCGCATGTTGATCGCTGTCAGGGCCGGGACCTCTTCATCCACGATCGTACCTCCAACGATATTCTTGACGATATAGTTGTCGCTTTGCAGCTGGTGATCGTCATCGATCCTGTTCTCCATGTAGCGGCCTTTGATACCTGCATTAAAGGCATTGGCCGCGTTGGTCGAAACTTCCTGACCGAACAGATCAAGCGAAAGGGAATAGTGAAGGTTTAGTTTTTTCTGGATCGTCGGCAGGTCAATCACGCCCAGATCACGAACTTTTCCTATTTCATAAGGATCTGTGATACCCGCCTCGTTCATCGCCTCACAGGTCCGCTGGATCACACGGCTGACGCCTGTTTCGCCCACAAACATATGGTGCGCTTCTTCAGTCAGCATGAATCTGCAAGTACGGCTCAGCGGGTCAAACCCCGATTGCGCAAGGCTCTCCAACTGCATCTTGCCGTCGCGGTCGGTGAAGTAGGTGAACATGAAAAATGACAACCAATCGGGTGTCTCTTCATTGAAGGCCCCGAGCATTCGCGGCGCGTCCTCTGAACCGGATGAGCGAACAAGCATGTCATCTGCTTCTTCACGGCCATCTTTACCGAAGTACTTCTGAAGCAGATAAACCATAGCCCAAAGGTGGCGGCCCTCTTCGACATTGACCTGAAAAAGGTTGCGCATATCGTATAGAGACGGCGCAGTCAGACCGAGAAAGCGCTGCTGTTCAACGGACCCTGGCTCGGTGTCACCCTGAATGACGATCAAGCGTTTGAGCATGTTGCGGTATTCACCCGGCACTTCTTGCCATGCTTTCTCGCCTTTATGCTCACCCATCGGAATAATCCGGTCTTCCGCCTGTGGAGCCAGTAATATACCCCAGCGATATTCCGGCATTTTCACATAGTCAAATTTTGCCCACCCTTTGGGATCCACGCTGACGGCAGTCCGCAAATACACCATGCTGTCCTGGAAATTCTGGGGGATCAGTTTGTTCCACCAATCAATGTAACCGGGGTGCCATTTTTCCAGTGCCTTCAAGACTTTTCGGTCTTCGCTCAACCCCACATTGTTGGGGATTTGCGTGTCGTAGCTCACATTGATGAGGTCAAGCATGTTTACTCCTCCGAAATTTATGGAGCAGGTCAGACCCGCTCCATGTTGTACTCACCACGCATACCGGTGCCATAACGCTGCAGAGCACCCTTGGGCCCAACCGCGTTCGGGCGATTGAAAATCCAGTTCTGCCAAGCCGTAAGGCGTCCAAAGATACGTGTCTCCATTGTCTCGGGGCCGGCAAAGCGCAGGTTCGCTTCCATCCCAGTCATGGCGTCCGGGCTGAAGGAGGCGCGCTCTTCCATGAAGATACGGATTTCATCATCCCAATCGGTATCGTCGAGGATCATGGTCACTAGCCCGAGCGCGTCGCACTCTTCGGCTTCGAGACGTTCGCCGATCTTCGCCTCCGATGCATCCACGGCGTCTGGCGTACCCAAAAAGCGCGTCTCAAGCCGTGTGAGCCCATTTCCCATTGGCATCATGCCGAAGTTCGTTTTTGAAACGGTCACAGCAGCAGTTGGGCGATTGTCGCCTTCGAACTCATCTTCCATCATATAGGTGCGATCTACCGACCATAACAATTCGGCCAGGATACCCGCAAAGCATGACCCGTGCTCGACCAAGGCCACCATTGACCGCGAAGTCACGTCGATACGCTTGAGCAGGCGTTTCCAGTAGGCCAGCACCTCATTGGCCAACCAGTGATCCGTGTTGTTGCACAACACATCATCATGGGCCAAGACAGCTTCATCATCGCCCTGCGTGCGGAAAACCAACAGCCCAACGTCCATTTCATTAAATCGCAGATGTAAAATAGCGTCATCCAATTCCCGCGCGAGGCGCAGCAAATAGGCCTGATCACCCTGCGCCGCCAAGGCATCCATATCAACAGGCGCCGCGACATCTGGCCCCGCCAGAGTGATCGTTGCTTTTCGTGCATTACGATCAATCAGGACTTCTACGAGCGAGTAGGTAAGGGATCCGTCTTCGTTGGCCGTTTTACTGAGTGGGCCAAGTTCAATTCCTATTGCTTCATCGGCTTTGCACGAAACTTCGGCGAATTCCTTTGCGCGCTGTTGAACCACCTGGTCGAACCTGGAGTTAGGCACCACCTCATCCACCAGTCGCCATTGAACGGCGCGTTTGCCTTTAACGCCCTCCTCAACCGAACAAAAAACATCCGCAAGGTCGCGACGGACTTTGCGTTTGTCAGTGACACGTGTCAGACCACCTGTCCCTGGAAGGACGGCAAGAAGCGGCGCTTCTGGAAGAGCGACCGATGAAGCAGAGTCGTCAGTCAACAAGATATGATTGCACGCAAGAGCAAGCTCATAGCCACCGCCGGCACAAGACCCCTTGATCGCAGCCATGTATTTCTGACCACTATCTTGTTCAGCGGCTTCGAAAGTGTTGCGCGTCTCGTTCGTGAACTTGCAGAAGTTCACTTTATGACTGTGTGACGCGCTACCAAGCATGCGAATATTTGCTCCAGCACAGAATACTCTCTCTTTACCTGACTGAATGACCACGACTTTCACCTCGGGATGCTCAAAGCGCATCCGCTGCACGATATCGGCAAGCTCGATATCAACGCCGAGGTCGTAGCTGTTCAGCTTGAGCTGATACCCCTCAAAGAGACCCCCATCCTCATCAACATCCATAATCAGATTTGCAATCGCCCCATCATATGAGACACGCCAGTGACGGTAGCGGGATGGGTCCGTTTGAAAGTCGATGGCCTTGGTCATGGCAGCCCTTTGCGATCACATTGGCAAATGTATTGCCTCAGTGGAGATTGGCACAGTTATCTTTTGCACTATTTCGCTACACTGCATCACACTACGCCCTGTATGGCAACTTTTTCAGAATTATCGACTAAGTTTATGCATTATATAACATCATCTAAGGAGTTTATTCCAAGAACCGGGCTCCTGGCGCGCAACACTGCTTCACGACTCAGCCTCCGGGCCTCATCCTTTAACCGCTGACAGGCCTTTTCCCGGCCCATGACCTTCTTCAGTTTCGCATTTGCGGTTTGAATGACCGCTTGCACCATCAGTTTTTCGGGCGCATTCGGCGGACAAGCCAACCAAACCGCCTCAAGCACTTCATGGGCTTCCCAAAAGTAACCGTCCGCCAAAAAGTCCAATCCCGACTTCCATGCCTGACAGGTCACAATGTCTGAAAGCTCTATCCTGTCCGCCGTTGCTTTGATGTCGTCAAACAGCTCTTCTGGATGGCGGGGCGTCTTGCGCGGCACATAGGCATGGGGCGGCCGCCAGCTGGGCATCATACAACTGTGACGACTTCATTTTCGATCCGCTGTAGACGCTGCGCGAACCCTGCAATCAAGCACGTGGTCACGTTCGGCTGATCAAGATGCGGTGAATGCTTACAATCGGGCAGCATTTCGATATCACAAGGGGCATAGATGCGGTTTGCAACCTCCTCAACCTGCGCGGTGGTCCCATATTGGTCGTTTTTGCCCTGGATCACCAGAGTTGGGATGCGCAAGTAATCGATGACGTCACTGACGTCCCAATCCTTAAATTCCGAGTCCAGCCAAACGTCAGTCCAACCTCGGAATGTCGCCTTTGCGTCGCGGTGATACTTCGCCATACTTTCTTCAAGCTCGCTCACCCTGAAGAGCTCTCGCGTTTTTTCGATTTCGGCCAGCCCGACTTTTTCGGTGAAAAAATGAGGCGCCATCAAAACCAGTCCACGCACCCGCGCGTCCACAGCCGATCCGGCGTAAATCGCAGCGATTGTTGCGCCATCCGAATGCCCCACCAGTATACATCGCCCAATCGCAGCCGCATTCAACACTTTGGGCAATTCTTCGATCGCTTCGCGCGTCATGTAGTCCAGTGGACGCGGCAAAAGAGCGGGATCAGACTGGCCATAACCAGCCCGTGAGTAAACAAACACGCCGCATCCCGTCTTCTCGACCAGTGCATCTGGAAATGAGCGCCACAGCGCGATGCAGCCCAATCCTTCGTGCAAAAGCACCAGTGTCGGCGCATCGCCCGGCGGAGGACCAAAGGTGGCACATTCTAGCAGAACGCCATCGGCTTCAACGCGGTCCAAATTTACCCAACTCATACCGTGCCTTTCCGTTTTGAATGGTGGTCTTTTCGGTTCGGTGTCTTTTGCAAATATTGCACCACTTTATGCCTTGTGAGCGATTTAACAAATTCATTCCGCCAAAATCTGTCAAACACGGCCCGACGCATAAGCCGGTCAATTCGAGATGCTGGCACGGCTGGCTATCAAAATTGTCCGGCAACCTGTTTTGGAAAAATGCGTTCTTCGGGCGCCGGACAACAGCACTTACAAGTTCGACATATGAAGCGCTGAGGCACCCGATTAGATGTTAGAACAGCCTGGCCATTTGCTTTTCGTGCCTCGTGCTCTGGCACAAGGTCAACACTCAATTGCACGGTGTTACTGCTTGGTTGAAATTACCAATGAATTTTGATGAGGTCGCTTTCAAATGCCAAAGCTCCGGAAAACCTAGAAAAGCCCGAAACCTTCCACCGACGTCGAGCAACAGCTTAATTTCGCGTGTCGCACCAAGCCGGTGTTCGGCAATATTCGTCGCAAGACAATGCAGAGTGCTTTGAATTCAATCAGCGCCCTGGCAATCCGCTCGTTCTTCTGGCGTCGATTAACTTTCGCAAATCCAAGTGTTACCCGAGCGTTCTTTGCGCAAATTGAATGAACACTAACTGCAACGCAGCGACGTCAACCAAAGGGGATCAAAAACAATGTAATTGCTGGGAAGAGCACAAGGATCACAACCCGGATCAGGTCAGAACCCACAAAGAACAGCACCGCCTTATACGTATCGACCATGGGGGTTTTCGGATCCATCGCATTAATTACGAAAAGGTTCATCCCGACGGGCGGTGTAATCAGACCAACCTCTACAACGATCAATACGAGGATACCAAACCAGATCGCTGTTCTCTCCAAGGCAATACGATCGGCCATGCCTTGCGTCACACGTATGCCAATTTCTTTCTGAAGATCCCGGCTGATCTCTGATCCTGTCGCAATCAAAGCATCGATCTCGGAACGAAGGTCAGGGGCGAGATCAGTCGCGGAAGCAAGCGCCTCGCGTGCAGCGTCATGTTGCATTGCAATCAAATCGACAAGACCGAAATCCAAAACCGAAATGACCGGAAAGAAGATTGGGATTGTCAATAATATCATGCTCAAGCTGTCCATAACGCAGCCAAGCAACAGATAGAAAACCAAGATCAGGGATAGAACCATCCAAGGGCTAAAACCTTGACCCAGAACGTAGTCTGCCAGCTCTTGCGGGACATTGGTGAGCGCCAAAAAGCCATTGTATATCCCGGCACCCAGCACGATGAAAAAGATCATCGCAGTTGATTTTGCCGTGGAGGTGAAACTTTCCTTTAGGGTATTCCACGTCAGGCCTCCATTAAAGAACGCAATCAAACCTGTGCCTGCTGCACCAATCGACGCGCCCTCGGTGGGCGTGAACCAGCCAGCGTAAATGCCGCCCACCACCAGCGCGAACACCAAAAGCACAGGCCAAACGTCAAACAACAATTGAAACCGTTCGCGGTAGGGGATTGCATCCCGTGTGCCTGCGCTTTCCGGAAAGATCCTTACATAGATCGAAATGGCCATCACATATCCAAGCGCTGCCAGAATGCCCGGGATGAAGGCCGCGAGGAACAATTTTGCGATGTTCTGTTCGGTCAGAATTGCGTAGATCACAAGCACTACAGATGGCGGGATAAGGATACCCAGCGTACCACCAGCTGCAAGTGTCGCGGTAGAAAATCCACCTGCGTAACCGTAGCGTTTCAGTTCCGGCAACGCCACGCGACCCATGGTAGCCGCCGTTGCGAGTGAAGATCCACAAATGGCGCCGAAACCGGCGCAGGCACCTACGGCCGCCATGGCAACGCCGCCTTTTCGGTGACCCAGAAAACCTTCTGCGGCTTTGAAGAGCGCGGTCGACATACCGCCCAGCGTTGCGAAATACCCCATCAGCAGAAACATTGGCACGATGGACAGCGAGTAGCTGGAAAACGTCGTGTAGGTTTCGGACTTCAAACGGCCCAGCGGTATGTTCAGGTTTCCGGTCACCAGAACGATGCCGACAACACCCGAGAGAAACATGGCAAGACCGATGGGCACCCGAACAAAAATCAACGCCAGCAGCGCCGGAAAAGACAGCACACCAATGGCAAAATCACTCACGGAAGCAGATCCCTGCCATGCGCGCATTCGCGTATGCGCTGGACCGCCATGTAGACGCCCACAATGACCGCGGCGACGGATGCAAACAAACTGGCGGCATACCCCCACCAGACCGGAAACTGCAGAATGAAGGTGTTTTCGCCGAACCTGAACTTCGACTGCATCCCGGCAAAAAGCTGAACCGCAATCAGTATCAGCACTGACGCAAAGACCACCTCTGTCACCATGCGCAAGATCCTGTTCACGCGAGGTGAAAGATTCGTGGTAAACACGTCCACAACCGCATGGCCAGACGTCAATTGGCAAAGCGGCAGGAAAGCAAAGATGGCAAAAGCCACACCCGCTTCAACGATCTCGAAATCGCCGTTGATTGGCCCAATTCCAAGATTTAGTGCCCACCCGGCAAAGCCGGGCGCAAGTGTTTCGACCCAGCCATGTAGAACACCATTCAAAACGCGGCCGGAAATGGAAAGACACGTCAATAAGATCAACAGGCAAAGGACGAGACCGCCCAAATGAGCCATAACATGCGCCAGACGGACGATTAGAGTGTGCACCGCTGTTCCCTTACACGTGCATGTCATGGGAGGCACGCCCTAGCAGTCAGGACGCGCCATATCAAATTACAAGCCGGAGTTTTCTGCCATCAAAGCCTTGGCACGGTCAATCAGCGCCTGTCCGTCAATGCCGTTTTCGTTCATTTCGGCAATCCAGGACTTATACACCGGCTGCGCGGCATCTGCCCATGCTTGGGATTGTGTTGCGTCGAGCGTGACAACGTTGTTACCACGATCCAATGCGATCTCACGCGCGGGCTCGTCGTAGGCTTGCTGAACTTCACCGGCAAAGACTGAGAACGCCATGCCGGAATGTTCGTCGATGACCGCCTTGAGATCATCCGGAAGCGCTTCGTATTTTCCTTTGTTCATGGCCAGCACAAAGGTAACCGTATACATCATCGGCCCGGTGAACTCGGTATGGTTCTCGACCAACTCGGGAACCTTTAGCGCCTTAGTCACTTCCCAAGGGATCGTGGTGCCATCGATAACGCCTTTGGACAAAGCTTCTGGAACGGCAGGCACGGGCATTCCTACTGGTGTAGCACCCAACGTGCTCAACAAGGTGTTTACCTGACGGGATGCGCCTCGGATTTTCATGCCGTTGAAATCAGACGGTGACGTGACTTCTTTGTTTGTGTGAATCACGCCAGGACCATGAACCCAGCCGCCCAGAACCTTGACGTCAGAGAACTCGCGCTCTGCGATATCTTCTTCCAGCATCGTCCAGAAAGCTGCCGACGCGGGCTTGGCATCGTTCACCAGAAATGGAAGTTCAAACACTTCGGTGGACGGGAAGCGCCCTGGTGTATATCCGATCACGTTCCAAGTCATATCCGTAACGCCATCAATGACCTGATCCAGCAATTCAGGCGGCTTGCCACCAAGTTGCATCGATGCGTAACGATTGATCTTGATCCGGCCTTCCGAATCGGCTTCGATCTTATCAGCCCAGACATCAACGATCTTTGAGGGAATCGTAGCTTGCGCAGGTAAGAAACTTTGCAAGTTGAACTCGAACTCTTGAGCAGCAGCAGGTTCGGCAATTGCGACCGCGGCGGCACTCAAGGCGTACATCAGCGTCCTTCGATTAATCATATTATTCCTCCCATTCTTCTTTAGTTATGCGTTATATTGCATGATTTGCATAATAGTGCAAAGGCATTTATACTTCGGCGCCACTTTTTTCATAAGTTACACATTTTCTTGCAGATGATCATACTGTAACCTATTATTGTGAGAATTATGGTTATCATATATCGACCGATCGGTCGATTAATTTAGGGAGAACATGGTGCAAGCCCTGATATGCGATGGTGTCCGAACGCCCATTGGCCGATATGGCGGCGCTTTGTCCTCTATCCGCACAGACGACTTGGCAGCTTTACCGATCGCAGCCTTAGTCGAACGCAATCCGACTTTGGACCTATCGCTCATCGACGAGGTAATCTTTGGTTCGGCCAACCAAGCCGGCGAAGATAATCGGAACGTTGCGCGTATGGCAGCCTTGTTGGCTGGCTTGCCGGAAACCGTTCCAGCTATGACTGTAAACCGCCTTTGCGCCAGTGGAATGGACGCTGTGGGTGTCGCTGCTCGGAGCATAAAAGCAGGCGATTGTGACGTCACCATTGCAGGCGGCGTTGAAAGCATGAGCCGCGCCCCATTTGTCATGCCAAAGGCCAACAGCGCTTTTGACCGCGCCAACGCCCTCTATGATACGACCATTGGCTGGCGCTTCGTGAACCCAATAATGGAGGCGCAATACGGCATCGACTCCATGCCGCAGACTGCAGACAATGTGGCTGAGGAAGATGCGATCAGCCGTGTTGACCAGGATGCCTTTGCCGTTCGCAGTCAAGACCGCTGGTTTGCCGCCCAGCAAGCCGGAAGTTTTACGGACGAAATCGTCCCCGTCTCTGTACCTCAACGCAAGGGTGATCCGATTATCGTCGCAGGTGATGAACACCCGCGCCCGGGCACCACAGTTGAAAAACTTAACAAACTGAAAGGCATCAATGGCCCTGACCTGAGCGTTACCGCTGGCAACGCGTCCGGCGTCAACGACGGGGCTGCCGCCTTGTTGATTGTCTCGGAACAAGCAGCCAAAGCCAGTAACTTGGCACCCATGGCACGGATCATTGCCATGTCATCCGTCGGCGTCGCACCCCGCGTAATGGGCATAGGGCCTGCTCCGGCCAGTGAGAAAGTCTTGAAAAGAGCAGGCCTTACGATTGATCAGATGGACGTGATCGAGCTTAACGAGGCCTTTGCGAGCCAAGCCCTCGCGACATTGCGGCGCTTGGGTGTCGCCGATGATGCGCCCCATGTGAACCCCAATGGCGGCGCGATTGCCATGGGCCACCCGCTTGGCATGTCCGGCGCGCGGCTTGTACTGACAGCCGCTTATCAGTTGCAGCGGACCAAAGGTCGCTATGCGCTGTGCACCATGTGTGTGGGCGTCGGTCAGGGTACTGCACTTATCCTGGAACGCGTTTAAAGGAGAACAAGCCATGTATGCCCAAATGGTTGAAACCGAAGCAACACAGGAAGACCCCGAAAAGCTCGCCGCCTTTCAGGCACGCATCGATGCTGGCGAAAAAATTGAGCCGAAAGACTGGATGCCTGCGGGCTATCGCAAAACTCTGATCCGCCAGATCGGGCAGCATGCTCATTCCGAAATCGTCGGCCAGCTGCCAGAAGGTAACTGGTTAAGCCGCGCGCCCACGTTGGAGCGCAAGGCAATCTTGTTGGCCAAGATCCAAGACGAGGCAGGGCATGGCCTATACCTCTATTGCGCTGCCGAAACCCTTGGCGTCAGCCGCGATGAACTGACCGAAATGCTGCTCGATGGCCGCATGAAATACAGCTCGATCTTCAATTACCCGACGCTCACCTGGGCTGATATGGGCGCGGTGGGTTGGCTGGTCGATGGCGCCGCGATCATGAACCAGGTGCCATTGCAGCGCACGTCCTTTGGGCCGTACTCCCGCGCGATGATCCGAGTCTGCAAAGAGGAGAGCTTTCATCAGCGTCAGGGCTTCGACATTATGATGAAGATGTCGAAGGGCGCGCCTTCTCAAAAGAAAATGGCGCAGGATGCGCTCAACCGATTTTGGTATCCCGCATTAATGATGTTCGGCCCATCGGACAAAGATTCAGTACATTCCACGCAATCCATGCGCTGGAAAATCAAGATGAACACCAATGATGAGCTGCGACAGAAATTCGTCGATGCAACCGTCCCGCAAGCTGAATACCTGGGATTGTCTGTGCCGGATGAAGACCTGACCTGGAATGAGGAAAAGGATGGTTATGACTATTCGCAACCCGACTGGCAGGAATTCTACGACGTTATCCAAGGCAATGGCCCGTGCAACGCCGACCGTATGGCCGCACGCAACAAGGCCTGGGATGAGGGAGCATGGGTCCGTGATGGGTTGATGGCCCATGCCGAGAAAACAGCAGCACGAAAGGTTGCAGCCGAATGAGCGATCAAGCCAAGACCCCGCCCCGCCGTGAATGGCCGCTTTGGGAAGTGTTCATCCGTGGTCAACACGGGATGGCGCACCGCCATGTGGGCTCGCTCCATGCTGCGAATGCCGAGATGGCAATCCTGAATGCGCGCGATGTTTACACTCGCCGTAACGAAGGGGTGAGCATTTGGGTTCTACCAACAGCTCAAATCACAGCATCATCGCCCTCCGACAAGGGTCCGATGTATGAACCGTCGCAGTCCAAAGTCTACCGGCATCCCACCTATTTCGACATTCCAGATGATGTAGGAGCGATGTGATGGGTCCTCAAAACGAAATCTTCGCGTTCTTGTGTCGCACGGGCGACAACACCTTGGTGTTGGGTCATCGTATCAGTGAATGGTGTGGCCTGGCCCCCGCACTGGAAGAAGACATAGCACTGGCAAATATCGCGCTTGACTTGATTGGCCAGACCCAAATGTGGCTGGGTCTCGCAGGCGAGGTCGAAGGCGAGAACCGGAGTGCCGACGATTTGGCAATGCTCCGCGATGCAATCGATTTCCGGAACATTTTGCTGGTCGAGCGTCCCAACGTGGACTTCGGCCATACGATGATGCGTCAGTTCCTGTTCGATACCTGGCATCTCGCCCAATTGGATCAGTTGCAGTCTTCGTCAAACACGCAAGTCAGCGAGATCGCCGCCAAATCCATCAAGGAAGTTCAATACCATCTTACCCGCTCCTCCGAGATGGTAATCGCCCTTGGTGATGGAACACAGGAAAGCCACGACCGAATGCAATCGGCGTTGGATGCGCTTTGGACCTACGTAGGCGAGATGTATCATGACGATGAGGCGGACATCGCCGTCGAGGAAGAGGGAATCGCCCCTCTACCTTCGCAGTTGAGAGATGATTGTTTTGCGAAATACGCGCAGGTTTTTGGCAAAGCGACTTTGACCCAGCCCGCAAACGAATTTGCCCACAAGGGCGGCAAGAACGGCTTTAGACACACGGAACACCTGGGTCACATGCTGTCGCAAATGCAATATCTGCAGCGCGCCTACCCAGGCTTGAGCTGGTAGCGATGAAACCCGATGTCGACGATATCTGGACCTGGCTTGATGCCGTACCAGACCCTGAAATCCCCGTAATCTCAGTCGTGGATCTGGGCATCGTGCGCAATCTGGCATGGGATCAGGATACGCTGGAAGTTGCAGTAACTCCGACTTATTCCGGCTGTCCAGCCACGCGTGTCATATCCATGGACATCGAGACGGCACTACGTGATCGGGGCTTGAATGATATTCGCATCAAGACCCAGATTTCTCCGCCCTGGACAACCGATTGGCTTTCCGACAAAGGGCGCGCCAAGCTTGAAGAATATGGCATTGCCCCGCCTCGAATTACCGGAGGACCTGAGCGCTGTCCGCAATGCCATGACAGGAACGTCTCGCTTGTAAGCCAATTTGGTTCGACACCCTGCAAGGCCCACTGGCGCTGCAACGCCTGTCTGGAGCCCTTTGACTACTTCAAATGTATCTAAGTGGGGAACAGCACGTGTTTGATGCACCCGCCAGCCTGCAAGCTGCTGTCGATGCGACGTCCAAAGCGACAGCAACGCGCGATACCGGTCTGTTAAAGAAAGTTGCTCAGCAAGATGCAATCATCGTGGGCTATCTGGTCCCGTATATCCAAATTGGCGCGCCAGTGCCCTTCTTTGGTGCGGTTGCGGCCAGCGAAGTTGACGACAACATGTCAGAAACTGCCCTTTTGATGGTGACCGAAAAGATGTCACCAGACGCGACCGACGAAAAGAACCTGTTGAGCAAGGGTTGCACGAACCAACTTCAGCCTGCCCAGCTGCCCGATGGCGTTGTTGCATCACGTCAAAATTGTTCCGTCATGCTTGAACAAAATGGAGAAACGTTTTGGCGCGCTTTCATGAACTGACCGTTACAGGCATTGAAAAGACGATCAAGGATGCGGTCGTTGTCACGCTTCAACCCGGTACTGGTGCGGATTTCGACTTCACCCACGGTCAGTACCTGACTTTCCGGCGTGACTTCGACGGCACAGAAATCCGCCGATCCTACTCGATTTGCGTAGAACGCGGTGCGCCCCACCTACAAGTCGGGATCAAACGCGTGGATGGCGGCGCCTTCTCAACCTGGGCAAATACCGAATTGACCGTTGGTCAAACACTCGAAGCAATGCGGCCGGCCGGCAATTTTCACGCTGCAATCGAACCGAGTAAAGCCAAGAACTACCTCGGTTTTGCGGGTGGCTCAGGTATCACGCCGGTCCTATCAATCCTGCGCACCGTTCTGGCAGAAGAACCGGGCAGCTCGTTTACGCTAATATATGCCAACCGGGGCGTGAACACGATCATGTTTCGCGAAGAGCTTGAGGATCTCAAGAACGACTATATGGGGCGACTGGCGGTGATCCATGTGCTGGAGCAGGACAGCCAGGACATCGACCTATTCACGGGCCGGGTGACGGAAGAAAAATGCGCCGAGCTTTTCAAACAATGGGTCGACGTGACCTCGGTAGACACCGCGTTCATCTGCGGGCCCGAACCGATGATGCTTGGCATTTCTGCGGCTTTGAAAGCTCATGGTCTTGACAAGGAGCAGATCAAGTTCGAGCTTTTTGCCAGCGGTCAGCCTGGTAAGTTAGCAAGGCCAGCAAATGGCACCGCTCGCGACGTCGCACACCATACTTACGAGCTCACCGTTATAATTGACGGCGCTAAGCGTTCTCTCACAGCCGACAAGAACACATCAATTCTGGAGGCAGTGTTGGAAAACGCGCTCGATGCGCCTTTTGCCTGTAAAGCAGGTGTTTGCTCTACGTGTATGTGCCGGATCAAAGAGGGCCGGGTCGAGATGGCCGCGAACCACGCGCTGGAGGACTATGAAGTCGAGCAGGGCTTCATCCTGGCTTGTCAATCCTTCGCGCTGACCGACAAGGTTGCGATCGATTATGACGGTGGCGGGCACTGACGGCTAGTTCACCACCTCTGTTTTCATGCAATTTCTCCGCACATCTGTCGGAGAACCACTCTTAAATTCAAGGTGAGCAGCGCAATCGACCCATTCCTGAAGGAACCCTCCAGGGCGGTAAAACCATCCCGGATGCATCCCTTATCAGTTCTCGAGCCCATTCGCTGAAGACCGTACTAACCGACGCAATAGCGTTTTTCGACAAGCTTCCGCTGGCCTCATTTGCGCGCTGAATCGCGAACGCAGCATAGCCATGGTCACCAATGACGTAAGGGCTAAAGCCCTTTGATCCCGTTCAAAGTCATTTTGGCAACTAGCTCCGAATAGCTTTCACGCGCAAGCTTGTCGGATTTGCTGTTCCACATGTAGAACCAATTGAGCATGCCAAAAATCGACATCGTCGCCGCCCGTAGTTTTGCCTTATCGCCTTCAAAAACACGAGGTGCATTCTCTTTCAAAACATTTGATAAGAGGTTCACCATATCGCGCTGATAACCGCGTAAAACATCCTGTTGTTGGGGCGGTAGAAGCGGAATGCCTTCCGTCTGGATCTTGTGCTCGTTGTCCATACCCTCATAGGCGAGCAGCGCTTCGAAAACGATCCGGTGGAGTTTTTCCTGCGCGCTGATACCACCCAGATGCAGATTGCAGACCCTGTCGCGCAACTCGGACAAATAGGTTTCAAGAATATCGAACAACAGCGCATCTTTGCCATCATAGTAGTGATAAATGTTTGCTTTGGAGATACCGCATTCCTTGGCAATCTGGTTCATCGAGGCGCGTGCAAAACCTTCACGTGCAAAGACACTGGCTGCCGTTTTTAGTATTCGAACCCGTTTTTCATCGTAATCCTTTGCGATCGTGCGCGCCAAATTCTACCCTTCCGCTCGCTTGTCGATAACCCGGACGGCCTTACCCGCACTCCGGGCAACTCCGCCGGGATCAGATACCCGCACTTCAGCGCTTACACCGACCTTGTCCTTGATCCGTTTGCTCAGTGCGTCTTGCGCATGTCGTCGGCTTGAATCGCTGGTCGCACCGGGGTTCGCCTCGACCAACACGCGCATGGCATCCATCGGACCTGACTTATAGAGCTCGATCTGGAAATAGGGCGCCAGACCATCTGTGGCCATGACCTGCTCTTCAATTTGAGTGGGAAACACATTTACGCCACGCAGAATGATCATGTCGTCCGTGCGCCCGGTGATCTTTTCCATTCGACGCAAACTACGCGCGGTGCCCGGCAGCAGACGCGTTAGATCGCGAGTTCGATAACGTATCATCGGCATGCCTTCTTTGGTCAGCGTCGTGAAAACCAGTTCGCCCTCTGAGCCGTCTTCCAGAACTTCACCCGTCACCGGATCGATGATCTCGGGGTAGTAATGATCTTCCCAGACGTGCAGGCCGTCTTTGGTTTCAACGCATTCGTTGGCCACACCCGGCCCCATAACTTCCGAGAGACCATAGATATCAACGGCGTGCATGTCGAAGGCCGCTTCAATCTCATGTCGCATCGCGTTGGTCCAGGGCTCTGCACCAAAAACCCCGACTTTGAGCGATGACTCTCGCGGATCCATTCCCTGTTTGCGGTATTCTTCCAGAATATTGAACACATAGGATGGGGTCACCATGATGCCGTCAGCCTGAAAATCAGTGATCAAACTTACTTGCTTTTCGGTTTGCCCACCCCCCATTGGTACGACCGTTGCACCCAGCCGTTCGATGCCGTAATGCGCGCCAAGCCCTCCTGTGAACAGGCCATAGCCATAAGCATTGTGCACCACATCACCTTTGCGCAAACCAGAAGCGCGCAACGACCGGGCCAGAGTGTCGGCCCAAACGTCAATATCATTTGCCGTGTAGACCACCACTGTAGGCTTGCCCGTGGTCCCCGACGACGCATGAAGCCGCACGATCTGGTCTTTCGGTACGGCGCGCAGGCCGAAAGGATAATTGTTGCGCAGGTCATCTTTGTAGGTGAACGGAAATTTGGCGAGATCCTTAAGATCTTTCAAATCGTCCGGGTGGACGCCACAGGCATCAAATCGGGCCTGATACATCGGCACGTTGTCATAGGCATGGCGCACCGACCATTTCATCCGCCGAATCTGCAGAGCTATGATCTCGTCTCGGCTGGCGGTTTCAATCGGATCAAGCTCTCCAGGTTTTGGGCTCAGATCTTTCATGGGTCTACCTCGTCAAAAAGCGTGCCTTGGATGGCGCGAGACAAGCCACGGAATTCCGCAGTTACCGTGCCATCCTGATTGATGACTTGGACATCATAGACCCCGTTGCGTCCGATCAGAGATACTTCGCATGCCGTTGCAGTCAGTGTGTCGCCAAGGCGGCTGGGCGCGATGTAAGTGATGGTATTGTGCTGCGCAACCGTCGCCTGATTGCGGCTGTTGCAAGCAAAGGCAAAGGCGCTGTCGGCCAAAGAAAAAGTCACTCCGCCATGACAGATACCGTGCCCGTTGCAGTGGTGTTGCTCGACCGTTAGCTGCAGAATTGCACGGCCCTCGTCGACCTCTACCATAGACATGCCCATCCAATTGGATGCGCCATCACCCGCCCACATAGCCACCGCAGAAGCCTTAGCCCTTTCTTTTGGCGTCATCCCGCTACCCCTTGAAAGCCTGTGCAGTCTTTCAGAAAGTCCGCTTTCCCGCTCATGTGCCCGTCGCTTCGCACTTCAAGCCATTCATTTGAATTCGGCGCCATTTCAGTGCATTTCCGGGGCGCCTGGCATTAGTGACGAGGACGATCAGACGAACTCCCGATTGGATCAAAGGCACGTGAAGTGCGCGCACCGTTTTTCTCAGGTTGAGCAAGTAGTGCCGCTTCAAACGATGGCGACGGCTTGAATCCAGACCATTGCAATGGTCCCGTTCGCGCCCGGTCAACGGTGAACCCTCATCCAGAAACCTCGGGCTATTTCCGAATTCGAACGTCGAGCAAGATGTATCCTGTTTTCTATGCAGCTCAGGCAGCCTCGAAAGTGCAGCATAGTTTTCGTCCAGTGTTCGCGGTCTTGCGCATGCATTTTTTGCACGGGTCAGGTTGGTATCATCGGCATGCGGCAAGGCTTGCATAAACCGACCGGACGGTCAATATATTACTTGTTAACACGAATCTCCCGAGAGGATATGTTCATGGGCGTTCTGGACGTGCGCAGTTTTGTAAACGGAAACTGGGTTGCGCCCGGCAAGGGAGCTCGCGACATCGAAAATGCCGCCACCGGACGGGTGATGGCACGCGCAGGCAACGACGCGCTTGATACCGCTGCAATGCTTGACTACGCCCGTAACACAGGCGGCCCTGCCCTGCGTGCGATGACCTTCCATGACCGCGCGCGTATGATCAAAGCATTGGCGCTTTGTCTGACTGAGCAGAAACAGCAACTCTACAATCTAAGCTTTGCTACGGGCGCTACGCAATCCGATCACATGATCGACGTCGACGGTGGCATCGGCACCATGTTTGTCTTCGCCTCCAAAGGTCGTCGCGAGTTACCTGACGCACATTTGTACCTCGAAGGTGATGTCGAAGTTCTGTCAAAGGGCGGGAACTTCTTGGGTCAGCATATCTGCACGCCGCTACAAGGGGCTGCGGTCCATATCAATGCGTTCAATTTCCCGGTTTGGGGCATGCTCGAAAAGCTGGCCCCTACCTTGCTTGCTGGCGTTCCGGCTATTGTCAAACCCGCGACCTCGACCTGCTACGTTACGGAGCTGGCTGTAAGAGTAATGATCGAAAGTGGCCATCTTCCCGAAGGTACCTTGCAACTGGTTTCGGGCGGTCTCGGCAACACGCTGGATCAGCTGACCTGTCAGGACGTGGTCAGCTTCACCGGATCCGCTGACACGGCGTTGAAATTGCGTTCGGCCTTGCATATCCAGAAGAACGCGGTCCGCTTCACAGCAGAACAAGACAGTTTGAACGCTTCAGTTCTGGGACCGGACGCAATACCTGGCACGACTGAATTTGAGATTTTCATCAAGGAAGTCGTCCGCGAAATAACGACAAAAGCAGGCCAAAAATGTACCGCCATTCGCCGTATCCTGGCACCACAGGCGCAAGTTGACACCGTGCTTGAGGCCTTGAAGGCCAAACTGTCCAAAACCGTCATCGGTGACCCGCAGGCGGACGGAACCCAAATGGGTGCGCTGGTTTCGAACGCCCAAAAGAGAGATGTGCTGGAAAAGGCCCGGATCATTGGGACAGAAGCCAAGCGCGTGTTTGGTGACCCGGACAACTTCGAAGTGAGCGGCGCCGACAAGGAGAAAGGTGCTTTCCTGCCGCCAATGCTGTTCCACTGCGCAAATCCAGACGAGGCTACCCGCATTCATGAAACTGAAGCCTTTGGTCCGGTTTCCACTGTAATGGGTTACCGCGATCTGGATCATGCGATCCGAACTGTGAACCGCGGCGCAGGTTCGCTTGTGGCATCTGTTTTCACCCATGACCCTGCTGTGGCGCGCGCGATTGCTATCGGCGCGGGCTCTTTCCACGGACGGCTTTATTTCAATAACCGCGACAGTATGAAAGACGCTACCGGTCACGGCTCCCCGTTACCCCATATGGTGCATGGAGGCCCTGGTCGTGCTGGCGGTGGCGAGGAATTGGGCGGGATTCGCGGTGTGATGCACTACATGCAGCGGACTGCAATTCAGGGCAGCCCTGACATCATCGCAGCAATCGGTCAAAAATGGGTGCCCGGTGCGACCGAGATCAAGGGGCCCGCGCACCCGTTCACCCGCACCTTCCATGAGCTTGCCATCGGCGAAACCATCCGAACCGCCGCGCGTCAGATCACAACCGAGGACATTGAGACATTTGCCCATTTCACCGGCGACAAGTTCTATGCTCACATGGATCAACAGGCCGCGGCGCGAAACCCGTTTTTCCCGGGCCGTGTTGCCCATGGATACCTCTTGATCTCCTTCGCAGCGGGCATGTTCGTCGAACCGAATGAAGGCCCGGTGCTCGCCAACACCGGCCTTGAAAATCTGCGCTTCATGAAGCCCGTTGAAGCAGGCGACAGCATAAAAGTGCGTCTCACAGTCAAGAAGAAGACACCGCGTAACCAAGACTATGGCGAGATACGTTGGCATGCGACGCTGACCAATCAGGCCGATGAAACAGTTGCGGAATACGAGCTGCTGACAATGAATGCCTATTCCCGCTGATCTTGGCATTTCCTGCGGCGGCCCCTAAACAACTTGCTATGGCAGATGCAGACCTCAAACATTTGATTTCATTGCTTACCAATGATCAGCCTCCGCGTGTCTGGTCGCTTCTTGTTTCGCTATATGGCGACCTCGCGCAAAGTAATGAGGACCAGGTATCTACACAAACCCTGAACAAGATTCTTTCGGCAATCGGAGTCAAACCCGAAGCCATTCGCGTGGCGTTGCATCGTTTGCGCAAAGACGGTTGGCTCCAAAACGAACGGCAAGGTCGCAACAGTATCTACAAGCTGACCGAACTAGGGCGGCGCGAAACAATCGCTGCAAGCCCGCGAATTTATCAATCGATTGAATTGCCGGAAACAGCCTGGATCGCGATGCATCGCGCCGGTGATGGCGTTGAAGGCTATTCGGTCGCTACGAATTTGACGATCACATCTCAACTTACAATGGATCCTGACCATTTCCAAAAGCGCTTGAAGGCCTGCGACGAACTGCCCATTTGGATGTTGGAGAAACTGTTTGTTCCGGAATTCATCGAACAGACCAATCTTGTTGCACATCAATTGGGTTTGCTTGAAAATCGTCTGGAAAAAAGCCCCTTAACAAGGGCCCTGTCCATCGTTGTCATGCGGGTTCTTGTTGTCCATACGTGGCGGCGCGTCGCGCTGCGCATACCGCCGTTGCCCCGCCATCTTTTCCCGACCCATTGGCGTGGCATGGAGGCAGAAAGGTCGGCGCATCACTGCCTCGCCTGCCTTGGGTCTCCGGACCTGTCCCGCCTAAACAACCCAAGCGAGATCTAGTGGCCAGCCTGGAGAACGCGGTAGTAAGATTCATCGTGAGCATCTGCTACCCAATGACGATCCCAGTCGCCTATAAAGGCTTTCGACCTCTCCACGATCCATACTTCACAGAGTGATCCGTCAATTCTTCGAGCCTTTCGGGCGGCATTTTTACGCCCAGTAAGCCACTTTCGTCATAGTGACCCTCGTCGATGGTGCATCACACGCCCCATCCAAAACAACAATATTGAGACGATTTGCTCACCCAAGCGGCACCAGATCACCGCCTGCTTTGGACCAAGCCGCAACGCCCCCGGATAAATTGACAACTGGTGTCAGACCCATATCGATTGCTACGGCAGCGGCAAGCGCTGAACGACCACCAGAAGCACAGTAGAAAACATAGGTTTTATCCTGGTTGAATGCCGGATTGTGCGCCGGGCTTTCAGGATCAATGTGAAATTCCATCATGCCGCGAGACGACGCGATAGCGCCTGGAATCACGCCTGTTTTGACTTGCTCGGTTCCGTCGCGCAGATCGACAAAGACGTGATCTTCAGATCCTACTAGTTTGGCTGCGTCTTCCACGTTGATCGCTGGCACGACCGCAAGAGCGGCTTTTACGATCTCCTTTGAGCCTTTTGTAATGTTTTGAGGCATTGTTTGTTTCCAGTATTGAAGTTCAATTTTACCACTCAGCCAGCTCGATGCGCTGCGCCAACGTCCTGGTCTTCTAAAAGATAGCTCATTTCTGAACATACCGCGACCAGATTACTACCCAACGATGCTCGGAATGACGGCGTGAACACGCGTAACGTTCCTGTGGCGCCAATGCTGTACTCCACCGGTTGGTCCGCACGTTTTATCGGTGCCGCGACGGAGCAAATCCCTTGTTCCAGTTCCTCGACGCACTCTGCATAGCCTTGGGCCCGTATGGTTAGGAATTCATCCCTGATGTTCCCTAAGTCCGTCTTGGTATGATCCGTAAAAGCCCGCAAACGGCCAGAAAGTACTTGGGTCAATGCGTGGCCTTCGCAAAATGCGGCGATTGCCTTGCCGCATGAACAGGCATGCAACGGTCGCGCGCCGATACCCGGATGAAGATAGGAGACGCCAGTAACGGGCACCTCAGCGTGGATGACATCGACCGACGCTCCGCGGAGACGCGCCAGGAAAAAAGCAACACCGATCTCGCGCGCGGCCTTTTTCAGCAACGGCAAGGCCAGACGCTTAACGTCGTCCGGCGAGACAAACTGATCTGATAAACGTCGGGCGCGCATACCAATCCCATAGCGCCCATTCTCGCGCGGTTCCAGCAAACCTGCTTCCACCAGATCGTTCACCTGCCGGTAGAGGCTGGGCTTGGGTACACCGGTCGCTTCGGCAATCTCCGACACCGTCATTGCAGCTGAGCCCCCTAACCCGGCAACAACCTCTACAATTGACAAAAGGCGTTCTAAGTACACTTTTTCTCTTTCCGTAAGAACATTATTATCGCAAAGTAATAAAATACATACTGCGGGAGGGCGATAGACTCAATGGCGGAAACATGCTGCGGTCCGGGCTACGCAAGCCCCGCAGAAGCAATCAAAGCGCCACGAGAGAGATTGCTCTATTCGATTGCGATTTACACCGGCACCGGCATTCAAAAGCCTGACTATTTGGCCACGGTGGATGCAGACCCGGACAGCGGCACCTACAGTCAGGTAATCCACCGCCTGGAAATGCCCGGCATTGGCGACGAACTGCACCATATGGGCTGGAACGCCTGTTCGTCATGTCACAACGACGGTTCCATGTCGCGCAAGTACTTACTGGTCCCAGGCGTCCGTTCAAACAACATCCACGTAATCGACACAGCCAGCAACCCGCGTGCACCGCGCCTGTACAAAGTAATTGATGGCGCCGAGATCAAGGCCAAGGCCAATCTGTCAGGCCCACACACGGTACATTGCCTAGGCTGCGAAATCATTATTTCCTTCCTTGGCGATGCGATGGGCGAGGCGCCGGGCGGCTATCTCCACATGAACAAGGATTTCGAGATCATTGGTCGCTGGGAAAACTCTATGGGCGACATCCCTTTTGGTTATGATTTTTGGTACCAGCCCCGGCACAATGTAATGGTCTCTTCCGAATGGGCGGCGCCCAACACCTTCATGCCCGGCTTCGATCTCGAAGAAGTGGGGCACCTAAAATACGGTCGCAGGTTGCACATCTGGGATTTTGAGAAACGCGAACCGGTGGAAAGCCTGTATCTTGGCGAAGACGGCCTTATCCCGCTGGAGGTGAAATTCCATCACAACCCCGACAGCACACATGGTTTTTGTGGCGCTGCACTCAGCGCAAACGTGATCCATTTCTGGAAATCCGAGGCAGGCAAATGGGAATGGGAAAAGATCATCGATGTGGACAACGAACCGCACCCGGAATGGCCCATCCCAATCCCTGGCGTGATGTCGGCGATCCTGGTCTCAATGGATGACAAATACCTCTACCTCAACAACTGGCTACATGGTGATATGCGCCAATATGACATCACAGACCCGCACAAGCCGGTTCTTACCGGTCAGGTCTACATGGGTGGCCTGCTTGGCAAGGCCCCGGTTGTGAATGGCGTCGAGGTCGCCGGCGGCCCGCAGATGTTCCAGCTGAGCCTCGACGGCAAACGCCTCTATGTCACAACCTCGCTTTTTTCCACATGGGACAATCAGTTCTATCCAGAGATCTGCGAGAAGGGCGGCGTTATGATGATGATCGATTGCGATGTGGAGAACGGCGGCATGAGCCTCAACAAGGACTTCATGGTCGACTTTGGCAAAGAGCCCAATGGCCCAAGCCGCTGTCACGAGACACGCTACCCGGGCGGCGATTGCACAAGTGACATCTGGTTGTGACAGAACACCGAACCATAACGCTCACCAACCGCGAAAACGCCAAGTTTCAGGTCGACGCGCGGCGCCCCTTACTGGAAAGTTTGCGCGCGCAAGGGGTCGATTTACCCTACGGTTGCAAGTACGGTGGATGCATAACCTGTGCCGCCAAACTGACGGCTGGCCAAGTCGATCAACGCAGACAGGTCGCACTCAACAATCGTCAAATCAACAACGGCTATGTCATTCTCTGCGTCGCACGTCCGCTCACCGATTGTACGCTCGAAATTGGCGTCGAAAGCCACGACAAGCTCTATCGCAACCCGTTTCTTGACCCACTGAAACCCCACGAACTGAAGGCGAATATTGCCGTTCCGAAAGAGACCTGACAATGCCCGAAGCAGACATTGATCACATTTTCGACTACGATCCCGCGTATCTGGCAGATATTCTGAAGTCGGTGAAATCCATCGCAATGGTGGGTGCCAGCGCCGATAAAACGAAATTCAGTTACGGGGTTCTGCGGGTATTGCATGAAACCGGATATGACATGATCCCCGTCAACCCGAACCCTGCGTTGACAGACATCCGGGGCTTGAAAGTATACCGGTCGCTGAGCGAAATTGATCGACCTGTGGACATGGTTGAAGTCTTTCGCCGCAAAGAAGAACTCTATGGCATTGCGGAGCAGGCCATAGCCATAGGCGCAAAGGTTCTGTGGGGGCAGATCGGCGTCTATGATGAACGCGCCGCCGCTTTGGCAGAGGAGGCTGGGCTAAAAGTGGTCATGAACCGCTGCCCAAAGATCGAACTTTTCCGACCGTTCTGGAAGCCAAGGCTCGATCTGAAAATCTAAACAGTCCCAGCTCGATGCATGGGTAGCTGTCTTGACGGTAAAATAGGGAGGAACAGTAAATGACAACAGTGACCACGCAGATGAACAACGTTGAGATAGGTAAGGTGGCGAGCCTTGCCGAAAAGATTGCATCGGAACCCCAGGTCGCAAAGACCACCTGGCGGGCTGATGTTCGTTGGAATGGCGGCTTTCGGTCAGAGGCTCAGGTGCGCGATTTCGCACCGTCGAAATCTGACGAACCTGCTCAATTGGGCGGCACGGATACCGGGCCAAATCCAGTCGAGCAACTCTTGAGCGCTTTGGGCAATTGCCTTGCGGTAGGATATGCGGCAAACGCCACGGCAGCAGGCATCACGATCCAGGATATGAAAATTGAAGTCGAAGGAAATCTCGACCTACATACGTTTCTGGGACTGAAAGACGGCAATGCCGGCTTCAGCGACATCAGTGTGCAAGTGTCCATGGATAGCGATGGATCGGATGAGGCCTTGCAGGCCCTTCACAAAAAGGTAATTGCGACATCACCCGTCGGCCATACGCTCGGCCGCGTTGTACCGCTGAGCATCGAAATGGCTTAGCAAAGCATCAGAACAAGCCCCCAACCATTGAGCTCAACTTGCAACGTGCGTGAAACCGTTATTCACCATTGCCCGCAGGAAAAATGCCATGCCAGTGATCGAATATGTCTACTCGGCCCATTCGGCCTTTGCCTACTTAGGCTCGACACAACTCCAAAGACTCTGCGCGACCAACGCAGTCACTTTGATCCATCGGCCAATCATCCTATCGCCTGTCGTCGAAGCACAAGGCAGCCAACCCTTCCGCGCTCGCACACAGGCGCATGTAGACTACTTCTTTGGCCGCGAAATCGAGCGTTGGGCGGCATACCGCGGGGTAGAAATTCTATCGCACCGACCGACCCATCACGACACCGATTACAGCCTCGCCTCTGGTTTGATCCTAGCGCTTGGCAACAGGGGCGAGGCAACCGATCAAATGGCACATGGCTTATTGCAAGCGCATTGGCGCGACGATGCGGACCTGTCTGATCGCGACACGCTCGCAGCGGTAGCCGCAGGCTTGGGGCATGATTCGAAAGAGCTTTTGGCGCACGCGGCATCCGAACAGATACAGCGCCAGCTGCGGGATAACTGCGATTGGGCGCGGACCCAAAATATCTTTGGCTCACCAACCTATATTGTCGATGGTGACCCGTTTTACGGCCAGGATCATCTTGAATTGGTAGAACGTGCGCTGGACAGGCCTTTTGAACCTTCGCGATGGCTCAACCCACCCGTTGATTAACAAATTGGAAGGGAAGACGCTTTCAACAAGGGACTGCGATACCCTATGACCTCAAAAACCGTAGAGCCGATTGGCCCATTGCAAGCCGATGAACATGCCTTTGACACGAGGTAAAAACCAAAGGGCTAACGCTGTTGCAAAAGACATCAGTGAAATCGCTACCCCAAGCGGCTCTGGATCAAATTGGGTATAGATGACCGCCAGCAGGGGGAAAAGAAGCGCCACCACGATCATCAGAGTAAAATATGCAGGCCCGTCGTCCACACTTGCGTGATGCAGTTCAAGACCGCAGTGATCACAGCGATCTTTGACCTTCAGATATCTGTGGATCGACTTTCCCGTCCCGCAAGAGGGGCATTTCAGCATAAAGCCACGAAGAAGCGCCTGTTGCGTATTTCGTTCCGCTTCCGGCTGCATTGGGTTCCCCTTTTCAAATGGGACGCTGGATGGTTTTCAAAAAGCACCAGGATACGTGTCTGGAAAAATGGTGCGGGCTACGATGATGGCAGCCCGCACCAAACTTTTTACGCAATCATATCGAAGCGATCTGCGTTCATTACCTTGGTCCAAGCTACAACGAAATCGCGTACGAACTTCTCTTTGTTGTCGTCCTGCGCATAAACCTCTGCATAGCTGCGCAGCACCGAGTTTGAGCCAAAGACCAGATCCGCGCTGGTCGCAGACCACTTCGTCTCTCCGGTCGCACGATCCCGCAGCTCATAAGTTCCATCATCCAGCGGATGCCAGCTGAGCCCCATGTCCGTGAGGTTCACGAAAAAGTCTGGCGTCAGCGCACCAACACTATCTGTGAAGCGGCCGTAAGCGCTATCGCCGTGATTGGCACCGATGACACGCATTCCGCCAAGCAAAACGGTCATTTCTGCCGCGGTCAGACCCATAAGCTGCGCGCGGTCCAGCATCATCTCTTCTGCAGAAACCGAATAAGCCTCTTTTTGCCAGTTGCGGAAACCGTCAGCGACCGGCTCCAAAACCCCAAAACTATCCACGTCGGTCATGCTTTCATCGGCATCACCACGGCCCGGCGTGAAAGGCACTTCAACTGACTGACCACCTGCTTTAATCGCCATCTCCAGGCCGACATTACCGCCCAAAACGATTGTATCGGCGATTGAAGCACCGGTCGATGCCGCGATAGGTTCCAGAATGCCGAGCACCTTTGCCAGACGGGTGGGTTCATTCCCTACCCAATCTTTCTGCGGTGCCAGCCGAATGCGCGCGCCATTGGCGCCGCCGCGCTTGTCTGAGCCGCGGAAAGTGCGGGCACTGTCCCAAGCGGTGGCAATGAGTTCCGATGCGCTCAGGCCGCTATCGGTGATTTTCGCTTTCACCGCTGCAACATCATAGCCTGTAGGTCCCGCGGGAATCGGGTCTTGCCAGATCAGATCCTCGGCAGGCACATCGGGGCCGTAGTAGTTGGGACGTGGTCCCATATCGCGATGGGTCAGCTTGAACCATGCGCGGGCGAATGTATCCTTGAAATACTCAGGATCTGCCATGAACTTCTGGCAAATCTCGTTGTAGATCGGGTCAACTTTCATCGCCATGTCCGCGTCAGTCATCATCGGCATTTTTGGTGAAGACCCGTCACCAGCATCCACCGGCATTTCACTGTCAGGCATGTTCACCGGTGCCCATTGATGCGCACCTGCCGGGGATTTGGTGAGTTCCCATTCGTACCCAAAGAGATAGTCAAAGTAACCCATGTCGAACTGGGTGGGATGTTTCGTCCAGGCACCTTCGATGCCTGACGTGAAAGTTTTTGATGCGGTACCTGCATGATCCGGATTGGTCCAACCCAGACCCTGAGTTTCGATGCCGGCCGCTTCCGGTTCAGCGCCAATGCTGTCGCCGTCAAGCGCACCATGTGCTTTGCCAACGGTGTGACCGCCGCAAGTGAGCGCGGCGGTTTCCGCGTCGTCCATCGCCATACGCGCAAATGTTTCGCGAACATGCTGGGCCGTGCGGGCAGGATCAGGCTGACCGTTCACACCTTCGGGGTTCACATAGATGAGACCCATGTGGACCGCAGCAAGCGGGTTGTCGAGTGTGGACGCATCGTCGAGATTTTCGTAACGGTTCTCGGAAGGCGCGAGCCATTCATTTTCGGACCCCCAATAGACGTCCGTTTCGGGGCCCCAAATGTCTTCACGACCAAACCCGAATCCGAAAGTCTTTAGACCCATCGAATCGTAGGCAATGGTGCCCGACAAGATGATCAGGTCGGCCCAACTCAGCGCATTGCCATATTTCTTTTTGACCGGCCAAAGCAGACGGCGTGCCTTATCCAGGCTCGCGTTGTCAGGCCAGGAATTCAGCGGCGCAAAGCGAATGTTGCCGGAGCCAGCCCCGCCGCGACCGTCCTGCATCCGGTAGGACCCTGCAGAATGCCACGCCAAGCGGATCATCAAACCGCCATAGTGGCCCCAATCCGCTGGCCACCAATCCTGACTTTCTGTCAACAAGGCGGTCACGTCTGCCTTTACAGCTTCGAAATCCAGCGCCTTGACCGCCTCACGATGGTTGTAATCCGCATCCATCGGATTCGTGCGGGCACCGTGTTGGTGCAGGATGTCTAGGTTCAGAGCATTGGGCCACCACTTTGTGACCGGCTTCTCCATTGACGTATTGCCGCCGTGATTAACCGGGCATCCGCCAAGTCCTGGCATTCTGTTTCCATCCATCGCTGGAACTCCTCCTGTTTGAAATTTGGTAGGTGATATGCCCTTCATAGGTCTTGAATTTGATAAACTCCAATTGAAAAAACTTAAAACTGCGATACGCTGAGGTTATGATAAACTTCACGCTTAAACACTTCCGATACTTCGACGCTTTAGCGCGCATGGGACACTTTGGTCGAGCGGCAGAGGATTGTGCAATCTCTCAACCGGCCTTATCCGTGCAAATCAAAGAATTGGAAGGTTTGCTCGGCGCGCCGTTGGTCGAACGCACGGCGCGCCAGATCCGGCTGACAACTCTTGGGCAGGAGTTCTTGCTGCGAGCGCGCAAAGTCCTCGCTGATGTCGAGGAAATCTCGGAGCTTGCGCGCTCCTCCGACGGGCCTCTCAAAGGCAGTTTGCGAATGGGCGTTATTCCGACGGTAGCGCCCTACCTATTGCCGACCATTATCCAAAGACTGTCAGACCACTTACCCGCATTGGAGCTTATGCCCCGCGAGACTGTGACCCGTTCCCTTGTTGAAGACCTGTTGCAATCGCGCCTTGATTTTATCATTGCAGCCTTGCCAATCTCGGAACCCTCTTTGCGCGAGTTTGCGCTCTTCGAGGAGGAATTCGTGCTCGTCAGGTCGCAAAAGGATGCAGACTTACCTATTCCGAGCCCGGACCGGTTGCAACACATGAAGCTATTACTTTTAGAGGAAGGTCATTGTTTCCGCGATCAGGCGCTGTCTTTCTGCAACGTGCTCCCTTCTGATCCAAGCCTGGTGATGGAAGGTTCGTCGCTCTCAACGTTGGTCCAAATGGTAAGTGCGGGCCTCGGACTAACTTTGATCCCGGAGATTGCGGTTGCACTGGAAACACATAATGCTCCGGTTTCGATAGCGCGCTTTACGTCCAACAAACCGAAACGCCAAATCGGTATGCTCTGGCGCAAAACGAACCCCTTGGAAAAACAACTCATGGAGCTTGCGGCAATTGTCCGCCAGACAGGACATGAAAAAATCGCGCAATTGCATCAAACTTGATCCAAGTTCGGAAGGTCTAGGAAGCGCCCTCGCATTCGGTAGATACCCGGGCGCTTTACATTGGATGTTAGCCTTGAGCTTCCAGATCTTTCGAGCAACACTCCCCGTGTTCCGATCATTGCCAGCGCACGCGCGATCACGGCGGCAAAATCGACGGACATGCGCGAAGATGTGATCGCCAGTTTGCGGCTCACCAATAACGGAGATCGGATCATGGGACTTCTTCAGGATGGCAAATGGGTCGACAAATGGTATGAAACAAAGTCAAGCCGCGGTCGGTTTGTCCGCAAGCCATCGCAGTTCCGCAATTGGGTGACTGCAGACGGGGCACCAGGGCCCAGTGGGCAAGGTGGTTTTAAGGCGGAAGCCGGACGGTATCATCTCTATGTTTCGCTGGCATGCCCGTGGGCTCATCGCACCTTGATTTTCCGCACCCTAAAAGGGCTGGAAGCGATGATCGATGTGTCGAACGTGCATTGGCTCATGGGCGAAAACGGCTGGACGTTTGCGCCAGGTGATGGAGCCACCGTTGACCACCTGCATGGTTCTGCCTTCCTTCATCAAGTCTACACCAAAGCCGATCCGCTGTATTCCGGGCGCGTCACCGTGCCGGTATTGTGGGACAAGACAACCAAATCAATCGTATCGAACGAGTCAGCCGAGATCATTCGCATGTTCAACACAGCGTTTGACGAGATCGGGGCCAATCCAGGTGACTACTACCCGGAACCTGAACGCGCCGAAATAGATGCCGTAAACGACCGAATTTATGACACGGTCAACAATGGCGTATACAAGGCAGGCTTTGCCACCACACAAGACGCTTATGAGGAGGCCGTTGTGCCTCTTTTTGCGACACTTGATTGGCTCGAAGAGCGCTTGGCAAACCGGCGCTACATAATGGGATCAAAGCCAACGGAAGCCGATTGGCGCTTGTTCACAACGCTTGTTCGGTTCGATCCAGTTTATGTAAGCCACTTCAAATGCAACATGAAACGCATCGCGGACTACCTGCATTTATCAGGCTATCTGCGCGACCTTTTCCAGCATCCCGGCGTGGCTCAGACAGTCGATATACCCTACATAAAAAAGCACTACTATGGCAGCCATGAAACAGTGAACCCGACACGTGTTGTACCCATTGGACCCGTTATTGACTACGCCGAACCACATGACCGCGCCAAATTGAGCGAGACAGCTGCCGTGTGATCCGTTCGGCGCCTGGCATTGCTACAAAGCGCCCAATTCGATCGCGGTGAAAGCCGGTATTGAAGGTTTTTATTCGCGCAAGCCAAGAAGAAATAGACATACTGCTGGTCGCCCAATCTGTTGGAATGTGAGATATGGAACAGTATCGCGCCGCATCATTGAGACCAAGCTATTGCGAATTGGGGCCGCCGAGCAAATGCGAGCACTTTTTTACCGACAACACTATCGAAGCGCATTTTTGTGAAGCGCGTTCGCAGTGGTTTCGGACAGTCGACTGATCAGAGACAAAATTTCATCATCATCAAATGGTTTTTCCAAACCAGCATTCGCGCCGATTTGCCTGGCAGTGGTCAGGATGTGTTGCATTCCTTGATATTTATGAGATCCAGTGATCACAATGATTGGAAGTGTTTTCATCTCCTCATGGTTGCGCACCCAGGAAACCAGTTTTATGCCGCCATCTGGAACAAGTTTGCCGTCTTCGCGGATGATGACATCGGAGATCAGGACATCGTAGGATTCATTCAATAGTTCTTCGATGGCATCCGTCGCAGAACTTCGAACTTCGACCTGATGCCCGGCTGATTTCAACATGTTCTTCAATCGGAAGCTGAAAACAACATCGTCTTCCATCATCAACAACTTTGCCAATGCTGTTCCTCCACGTACTCAGAGATGATCTATTGTTAGCAAAAAATTCTCATTGATTGAAAGACCGATTTTTCCACAAGCTCCAGATGGTCAATAAGCTGGCAAGAGTCACTTGGCTATGTTGCTGACAAATGGTTCAACACCAAGTGAAAGCGCCAAAATTTCGCCTTCCTTTGTTCCATTCCAATTGGGGACGCTAGCCCTTCACCACGATTGGTTTGCAGATTGCGATGATCAAAGCAAAGTTAAAAAAAAACTGGAGATTCCGATGCATCAGAGATCAGATTTGGTTTGCGGAAAAAATCGCTTCCGAGATTCTGAATTACCGCCAAAATCGGCTAGGACGCGTCACATGCTTCGATAAACGCATCTGAAAAGTCGCTGGTCAATTCAACCCACATAGGCAGATGGTCACTCATCTTGTAGGTTCTCCATGTCTTATATGACCCTTCGCTTCGGTCCGGCTGGTAAGTGGTGCGCTCATCCAGCCGATAAACATGTTCATAAAAGTCGAAAACATTCGCGCCCCGCACTTCAAAACGCGTGTAACCCCGCGCGCGTTTCGGCTCCCAAAACGCGATCTGATCATAGGCTTTGTCTTTATCGACATTAGACCCGGGAATGGCGCGTATCTGTTCCGGGACCTCGAAGCCATTGGCTTCCAGCGCCTGCATCGTCTCATGTTTTGCACTGAGTATGTTGAAGTCCCCCAGTACGGCCGTTAACACAGAGCTTTCGGGATTGTCTGACATGTCTTTGGCCGCTCGCTTGCCCAGCGCTTCGGTCAGGCCAGCGATCTCCCGTTTGCGTTGCTCTAGCAATTTCTCGTCTGAATTATCGCCAAAATAGATATGCACGGTCGCCAGATCAATCTTGAGCCATCCCGCCTGGAAACTTACCAAGTAAGGCGTCCGCGCGAATTGTTTGAAGCTTTGGTCGAGGGCAGCGCCGGGAAACCGTAGTCGAAAACTTTCCCCAACAACTTCGCCTTGCGGCACATCTAACGTGACTTGGCCCCTGGTGCCGGGCGGTCGTGTTACTTCGGTCCCTCTGGTTACCGCAAGCGCGCTACCGTCGGGCAGATTGAGCCGGGTGCCAGCTGGCAAGGCAATATCAACATCCTCGGCGAGCTTAACGGCACCGCTGCTCTTCTTGTCGCTCCGCGCCCTGTAAACACCTGAAAGATCTGTGCCATCGGGCAACTCTAGCGCTATGCCGTTTTCCAGCCGGATTCGCTCCCCAAAGCTGGCCAATATTTTTTTGCCATCCGGTAAAGTCAGTTCACCCGCAATGTTTCTGAAACGCACTCGATTGCGATTAAACGCAAAGACCATGCGTTCACCGTTTCCAGCACGCCCATCGGTGACATCTGTGGCCAGATAGTCCCAGGCTGGTCCCAGGATTTCCAGCAGATCGAGGAATTCACTCATGTTGCCCCGCACTTCCTGAATGGCAACAATGTCGAAATTGGATACAATCTCCGCCATATAGTAAAGCGGCTCGTAGGTGTCTCTGCCGCCGTACTTGGTGTTACCAAACTCGCGGATGTTCCAGGTGCCTATTCGAACCGTTGTCATCCTGTCGATGTCTTGCGGAAAATGAGCGGAAAGTGCTGTGCGCAGTCGCCGCAACCCTGAAATCGTGCGCTTGCGCAAAATCTCTGCGTCCGAACCAGCCGGATGGCGTTTACTCAAATGGCGATAAGACGGCATCGAACTTCCCCCTGTACACAAGGTCCGAATGCATTGCCCGGCCCCGCTTCTTTGAGACATGCTACGATTGAATTGGCAAATCGCCAACTTTGGATAGTTCCGTCATGGGATGATCACTGCGCGGGCTCTTCCTACCTGCGTCAAACTCCTCCACAATGTCGGTCGAACCAATGCCGCTCCGGGAGCTTGAAGTCATGTCATTTATCCAGCCGTCAAAAATACTCACGCACGAGGCCGTAATGACGATGCTGTCTGCGGCCATCGCCGAAGCACAAAGCCAAGGGCAACCGCAGTGTATCGTGATCGTGGATGCCAGTGGTGAAGTTCTGGGTGAGATCCGAATGACAGGCGCAAAGTTTCTCAGCCGCAAAAGTGCGCACAATAAAGCTCTGACCGCTGCTTCGATCCGCGCAGCCACCACAACCATTCCAGATGCAGTTCGTCAGTCGATTGGTATGGCTACAGAAGGCCATATGACCGGTTTGCCCGGCGGGTTGCCCATATTAGTTAGTGGCGAGTGTGTGGGTGGTATTGGGATTGGCTCTGGTACAGGCGATCAGGATGTTACCGTAGCAACGGCCGCCTTAAGAGCCATCGGGGCCGACATCTGACACCATATCCGCGCGGCGCGACACACCAATTCCGATGGGTTTGCGTTGATTGCCTGGCAATGCAGGGTCAGGGCCCCAAATCGCCTGATAGGTATCCACGGCCATGCCTCGGGTTTGCATAAATACACCTGAAACTGTCAAGCCTGACCACCAGATCAACAGGCTCAACCACATCCAATTCGGTGCATTGGCTTGCCACAGGCCGGTCAGAATTGCGACGACTGACACAGCCAGAGCTAGGTAACCGGCCACCTTGTGGACATATTCGAAGGCCAACCGCCGGGGCGTCATGTCAAAATGATCGCCGCGCAGCGTGCCATCTGGCGCCGGTGCTGTTGGCCCGCCTTTTGTACCGCGCAAGATGCCCCCGCAAATCTGTACGACCGCGAGTGAAAGAATGGTCCAGCCGAAGTAAGCATGTGGCCCCGGCTTGATGGTCAGGGCGGGTGCGTTCCAGATGATCACCGCGCCAATCACCATCAGAACACAAGCGCTGTACTGACAAAACCGGTGTGTGTTCCACCAAAAATTGTGATCAAGCCTGCGCGGCCAATCCTGCCCTGGCATGATCTTGAAGAAACGGGCGATGAGAACGCCGAGAGGTGCGAGAACACCCCACGCCAGCACCATGATCCGCGCGTGCCAGCTTAGATGCCATCCCACGTCATGCGCGCTCGCTACGTCCATCGGAGCAAGCAGCCAACTCAACATCAGCCTTTGACCGCTCCTGCGGTCATACCAGTGATAATCTGGCGCGATGCGACAAACGTGAATATGATCGGTGGAATGGCCAGCAACATGCCTGTTGCCATGATCACCCCCCAGTCGATGTCAAACTCCGTCATGGAATTCACAATGGTGACGGGCACCGTGCGGGAATTTCGATCTGCCAGCGCGTTGGCCAGCAAGAATTCGTTCCAGGCCACTCGAAAAGTGAAAATCGCAGCGGCTGCAAGCCCAGGTTTGATCAAAGGCAGTACAACCAGGAAAAATACCTGAAACGGCCCGGCGCCGTCCATGCGCGCGGCCTCTTCCAGCTGGATCGGAACCTGCACAATAAAACTCTGCAAAATCCAGATCACAAACGGCAAGTTCATCGCGACATAGACAAGAATAATCCCGGCACGCGTACCATCGATCTGGAACTGGAAGGTCCAAATACCGAAAACGGGTACCAGCAAAACTGCAGGAGGAACCATGCGCATCGCCAAGGTTGCCAGTGACACGGAATCGCGCCCCATGAACCGGAACCTTACCAGTGCGTAGGCCGCCATACAGCCAATCACCAGCGTCAGAACGGTCGACACAAGAGCAATTATCAGTGAGTTGACCAGCGCGCGGCCAAAGGTCTTGTCGCAATAGTCAATATGCGGCGCCTCATACCACAGAAAGTCGCAAAGCGCGGTTTCATAGTTGCGTAGTGTCGGCATGAAAAACAACGATGAGGCGTCGGACATGATGTCGACATTCAGTTTGAGCGATGTGCTTAGCATCATCACGATCGGGCCTACCGACATCACCACCAACGCGACAAGAAGCGCATAAAATGCCGGGTTCTGGCGTTCGAAAGTTTTATCAGACATCAGAGGTCCTCCTCGGCTGCTTTGCGCAAGCGTGCAGCGCGGAGTTCCATGGCTTTGTTGTAAAAGAACATCCCGAAGGTCAGCAGCATGAGCAGGATCAGCAGGTAGTTTGACATTGCTGCAGCCTCTCCCAACTCTCGGAATTCGGAAGCCGTTCGCGAAATGCGCAGCGACAGGATTTCCGTGGACAGCCCCGGGCCACCGTTGGTCAATACGAGGATGACTTCGAGCACTTTGAAGGCGTCAATCAGGCGTAAGAGCAGCGTCACGATCAGGACCGGCAGCATCAAAGGCAGCTTGATGTAGATCACCTGCTGCCAACCTGTTGCCCCGTCAATGCGTGAAGCTTCCATCGCCGATTGGGGCAACGATTGCAGGGCGGCAAGTGAGAGAATGAAAATAAAGGGCGTCCACTGCCACACATCTGCAATCACAACAGAGGCAAAAGCCCAATCGCCGTTCGAAAGCCAAGGCACTGGCTCAAGCCCCATGGACTTCAGCGTGCGGTTAAAAATGCCGACGGTCGGGTGGTACATATAACGCCACATCAGACCAACGACGATGGGCGCGATCATCATTGGCAGGATGAACAATGTGCGCAATAGAGACATGCCCCGGATGTTGCGGTCGAGCAGCAAAGCAAGGCCAACACCGAGCAGCATTTCGAGCGTCACAACGACGGCGGCAAATTTGATTGTGACCCAGAAGCTTTCCAGAAAGCTCGCGTCGCCGAGCAGGTTGGCGTAGTTCCGCAGACCAACAAACTCCGCCTCACCGATCCGCTGGCTCGGGTTCCAGTCAAGAAAACTGGCATAGACCATGTAACCGATGGGGTAGAGCAGTGCGATTGCCATGATGATGGCCGCAGGAGCAAGGAACAGATAGGGCGTGAGCCGATTGACGTTCGCGCTTTGCATAACTCTGGTGTCCAAGGGTTTTAGGGCATCGGGCGACATCTTGCCGCCCGACCCGTGTTTGATCCGGAACGCTTACTGCCAGGTGTAGTAGCCGGCTTCATCCATGATGGCTTTTGCACGCTCGGCCACACCATCCAAAGCTTCCTGCGGGTCCAGCCCCTCAGTCAGAACCTGGCTCATGGTTGTACCGATGTCCGCGTTGATCTTTCCCCATGTCGGGATGATTGGACGCCAGTCAGGGTCTGCGTGTTTGAGAGCTTCACCGAAGGTTGCGGAATATGGGTATTTCGCATTCAACTCGGCATTCTCATACGTAGAGAACCGCGACGGGTTGCCGCCTGCCATGGCAACCATCAGATCGCCCTTTTTCGAGGTCAGCCATTGCATCAAGAGGAATGCGGCTTCCTTGTTTTCCGCATTCCTAGGGATGGCTATACCAAATCCGCCTGTTTGCGATCCGCGACGCACCCCTTCCGGATGCAGGGCATAACCAACGTTACCTGCCACTTTTGACTTACTCGGATCCTCAAATCCTGCTGCAAAGGCAATAGAGTCCATGAACATGGCGGCCTGGCCTTGGCTGAAGGCTGCAGCAGCTTCGGCTGGACCAAATGTCTGTGAGCCTTCGGGTCCGCAATCAACGATGGTTTTCAGCGCGTTGGCTGCGGCGACACCCGCCTCATTGTTGATGATTGGCTCCCATGCGTCGTCAAATACACGCCCGCCCAGTGGCGCCAGGTGCAACAGGAACGCGTGGCTGGCTTGGTGGCCGGAGGCTGCCCGCGACGCCATGCCACCCATTCCTGGTTCCAGTTCCGGGATTTTGCAGGCCGCGTCAAGAAGCTGGTCATAGGTTTCCGGCGTGGCAATACCGTGCTTTTCAAAGACATCCTTACGATAGGCCAAGACCGAGGTCTCTGACCCGAACGGAATGCCAAACAGAGAGCCCGTGGCGCCCGGCAGGTAGCCTTTCTTACCACCAGCAATTCCGATGTTGGCCACATAACCGTCAATCAGATCTTCCGCATCATAAGCGGGATCTGCCAGTTTCGGATTCATGAAAAAACGCGCAAGGTTTTCCAACTGGTCGGCAAAGACATAATCCGCTTTTGAGAAAACCACATAGGCAATCATGTCATAATCGCCTTCATCCTTGGTCAGCTCCAAGGTCTGGCGCTCGCGCATCTTAAGGTACTGCAACTGGTCCACTTCGACCTCAATGCCGGTTTCTTTGGTGAACTCCGGCAGCACTTTCATCATCGCATTGTAGTGCGGATGTGCCGGGACGTTGATCACAAGCGTGGTGCCCGCGTAGGGCGCATAAGGCCCGCCGTGACCGTCTGCAAGCGTCATGCCTGCGCAGGAGACAGAAACCGCGGCTCCCGTCAGGATCGTTTTGAGTGATAGCATTTGTCAGTCCTCCCTGATGCTATTCCTTGGATGTCAGAGCCTGAGCCCTGACGTTTTGTCGAAAATCATTAGTTCGTTGGTCAGCACCCCGAAGGTCTGCACAATACCCGCCTTGACCGGTGCCGCGCTTTGGGTTTCGACCAACACATCTGCGTCGCCACACCGTGTCACCAGCACCGATTGCGCCCCGAGGTATTCTGAGACGACGACACGCAATTCAATGGGTGCGCCTTTTGTCATGTCGGTGGTGAAACTGGACGGGCGCAACCCCAGCGTTATGCCACGGACCGCAGCGTTTTTAAGGCGTGCGCCGGTTTCAGGATCAAGCGGCAAGTGAAACCCGTCACCACGTACCCAGAGTGTATCGTTTTCTTCGACAAGCTCACCATCAACAAAGTTCATTGTTGGTGACCCGATGAAGCCTGCAACGAACTTGTTTGCAGGCGCTTTGAACAGCTCTTCAGGCGATCCCTGTTGTTGAATGAAGCCGTCGCTCATCACGACAATGCGGTCGCCAAGCGTCATAGCTTCGACTTGGTCATGCGTCACGTAGACCATATTTTTGTCAATGGTATCCCGCATTTCTGCCAGTTCCGCACGCATCTTGCCACGCAACTTTGCATCAAGGTTTGATAGCGGTTCATCAAACAGAAATGTTCCTGCGTCCCGCACCAACGCACGCCCCATTGCGACGCGTTGGCGCTGGCCTCCAGACAGTTCGGCCGGTTTGCGGTCCAAAAGATGTGCTATATTCAACATTTCAGCAACACGCTGAACTTTTGCTTCGATTTCGGGTTTAGACACCCGAGCCAAACGCAGCGCGAAAGACATGTTTTTGGCGATGTTCATGTGGGGGTAAAGTGCGTAGTCCTGAAACACCATCGCGAGATCGCGTTCCTTGGGATCGAGCCTGCTGATGGGTTTTTCATCGAAATAGATCTCACCACCCGATAGGGTTTCAAGCCCGGCGAGCATGCGCAAAGTGGTAGATTTCCCGCACCCGGAAGGGCCCACCAGTACCGTGAATTCTCCATCATCCAACGACAAATCAAATGGCGGCAAAACCTCGACTGCACCATAGCTCTTTGCAACTTGGTCAAAGATAATTTTCGGCACGCGACCCCCCCCAAAAGCACAGTCAAAAACGCGATTCAGGCGCACACTTGACTGGGACAACAGTGCATCCGACTGTGAATTTCAGGAAGGACAAAAATCGAAAACTACGTTAACGTTAACGTCAATGGCGTATTAGTGCATGAAAAATATATAGAATCCGAATTTTCAAAAAATTGAGTAGGAAGCACACGAAGGCATGTCACAACAATCAAAGCCAACCAAAATCGAAGATGTCGCACAAAAAGCCAACGTCAGCATCATGAGCGTTTCGCGTGCAATTCGCGGCGTGGAAGGAGTATCCGAAAAAAAGCGCGCAGAGATTCTCAAGATCGCACGGCAAATGAAATACATGCCCAATAGCGCCGCGCGTTCTCTTGCTGTAGCCAACTCAAATCTGATCGGAATTTCACTGCCCACCTTTGCTGCCGATGTCTTTGCAGAAATCTTGAACGGCATGCGCCAGACTTTCGATACTGCAGGGTATTCCAGCGTGATCGATACAACCGAGTACGACAGCACGGCAGAGCTCAATTGGATACGCCGCCTTTTGTCTTGGCAGCCTGCAGCCATTATCTTGACCGGCACTGATCATCACCCGGAAACCCGCGAGCTGCTCAAAGCCTCTCCTATTCCAGTTCTTGAAATCTGGGACCATACCGACGACCCAATCGACATCTGTGTTGGCATTGATCATTTCGAAGCGGGCCGTCTGATCGGTGAGCACGCCATTGAAATGGGCTATCAGCGGCCCGCCTTTGTCAGCACCCCCCGCGGACATGACAAACGCGCTGACGCCCGATTGGCGGGCATCCGACATGTCTTTTCGCAACAACGATCAACACCTGTTTTGGCCTCCCGCCCGCTCTTGGGCAATGCCTTCGTAACCGGTTTCGAAGGCACCAAAACCCTGCTCGCCGAACATGCGCCAGACATCATATGCTATTTGAATGACCACATGGCGTTCGGCGGCTTGATGTGCTGCCAGGCCCAAGGTCTTTCCGTACCAGAAGACATCGGCGTCGTTGGTTTCAATGGGTTGGACCTAGGGTCCGTATTGCCAATAAAATTGACAACAGTACGCACATTGCGCCGCTTGATGGGGATCACCGGCGCGCGCAATCTACTTGCAAGGATCAATGGCGTCCCGACAGAACAAAGCATCGTCTTGCCACTCGAACTGCAGCCGGGACAAACCACCCGCCCCCAGACCGATGACGACCGGCTTAAGGATCAAGCCGGTGGTCAAACACTGTCGGTTCACCGTTGGGCGGATGCGGGTTTGCAGAACTTGTAAGCCTCAAAATCTGGCTGCTCATGATAACAGCTTGATCCGCTATTCTTTGGGCTCGGAATAGGTCACCGGGCCGCCAAGCTTTTCCCAGGTAGAGAAACCCTCTTTCAGATGCGAGGCTTCAAACCCCATGTCCTGCAACGTCGCCGTTGTAAGTGCGGACCGCCAACCAGATGCACAGTGAAACACAAATTTTTTGTCTTGTGCAAAAACCTCTTTGAAATACGGGCTATCAGGATCCACCCAGAACTCGATCATCCCACGCGGTGCATGAAAACTGCCCGGGATAAAGCCGCTGCGCTGCCGTTCGCGGATATCGCGGATGTCGACCACAATCACATTCGGATCTTCCAGCATAGCGATCAGGTCCTGGGTCTCTATTTCCTCGATACGGGCGCGGGCCTCTGCCACCATTTGCGCGGAACTGATTTTCAAAGAGGGCATGGTGGCTCCAATGCGGTTGCGGGTTGGTTCAAGGTGGCACAGGCTATGGCCAACGGCAACGAAAAGGGCATTTGATTGACTTGAGCCGCACGTATAGGAGATTGCAACGGCACCCTCAGCGCAGAAAGAACCCGTTGGACTATACAACCACTCTACTCGTGGCAGGTGCTGCATTCCTTTTCTCAGGTGCCGTCAAAGGGCTGGCAGGGATCGGCATGCCCACGGCGGCCATTGCGATCATGACCCTGTTTCTCGATCCACGGACCGCCATTTCTCTTGTTTTGTTCCCAATGATTGGGTCAAACGCTTGGCAGGTTTTTCGTGCAGGCGGGCTCAGGCGGACTGTACGTCGGTATTCCGTCTTCGCATTTGTTCTTTTGGGTGGGGTAACACTGACCACTTTCGCGACTCAAAACGCCGGCGACCGTGTCCTGCTGGCCGTCCTTGGTGCCGTCATTTTGCTTTTCGTCGCCGTCAGTTGGAAACGCATGGTACCGCCTTTACCTGCGCGATATGACCCGGCAGCTCAAGTGGGCTTTGGTCTGTTTACCGGCATTGTCGGTGGCATGACCGCCGGATGGGGTGCACCGCTCGCCATGTATCTGGCTGCAAAACAGGTCGACAAAGATGAGTTTGTCCGCGCAGCCGGCTTTTTGATCTTTGTGGGCAGCCTGCCGCTGTGCCTCGCCTATATTCAGTTGGGTTTTATGACGGGTCCGCTCGCGGGTGCGTCCGCCATAATGCTGATCCCGACGCTGATCGGTTTTTCAGCGGGCGAGGTGCTGCGCAATCGAATGTCGGGAGGTGCCTTTCGAAACGCCATTCTTATCATTTTCGTACTGATGGGCGTCAACTTGATCCGTCGGGCGATCTGGTACAGCTAGTCCCCTGCAGGCGGTGCAAAACAACTTTCCAACAAATCGGTGGTGTTCTTTTCGGACATTTTCATCGGATTGCCACCGCAGCTTGGGTCTCTCAGTGCCGATGCCACCAGCGCGCCGATATCTGGGTTCGTCACGCCTAGCTCGGTCAGGTTTGCAGGGATGTTCAATTTGGCATTTATCTCGCCGACAAAGTTGTAAAACCCGTCAAAACCGCCGGAAATGCTGAGGTAATTGGCCGCGCGTGCAAGGTGTTTTCGCACCTTCGGGCGGTTGAACATCAGCACCGGCTGCATCACAACCGCGTTTGTGGTGCCGTGATGCGTATGATGCACAGCGCCAATGGGATGGGACAGCGCATGAATTGCGCCCAGACCTTTTTGGAACGCCGTGGCTCCCATAGCCGCAGCAGACATCATATGCGCGCGCGCTTTTAGGTTTGTGCCATCCTCATAAGCCGCGACAAGGTTGTCTTTGACCAGGCGCATACCTTCCAGAGCGATGCCCTGGCTCATCGGGTGGTAATGCGGCGAACAGTAAGCTTCCAAGCAATGCGCAAAGGCATCCATACCCGTGCCAGCGGTAATCATCTGCGGCATCCCAACAGTCAATTCTGCGTCACAAATCACCACGGCGGGCAATAACTTGGGGTGAAAGATAATCTTTTTCTCGTGGGTTTCCGAATTCGTGATGACGCTCGCGCGTCCAACTTCTGATCCTGTTCCGGCAGTTGTAGGCACGGCGACAATGGGCGCAATCGCGTCCGCATCCGCCCGCGTCCACCAATCGTCGATATCTTCGAAATCCCACAACGGACGGGACTGACCGGCCATGAAAGCGATCATTTTGCCCAGATCGAGACCTGACCCGCCACCAAAGGCCACAACACCGTCATGCCCGCCATCTCGAAAAGCCTGAACACCCTCTTCGACATTGATCTCTGTCGGGTTCGGGTCAACGTCTGAGAAAAGCGCACGCCCGAGACCTGCTGCGGTCAAAAGCTCAAGTGTTGCACCCGTGATCGGCAAGTCCGCCAGACCCTTGTCCGTGACCATCAAGGGCTTGGACATCCCGGCCGCAGCACAGGCCTCCGCGATTTCAGAGATACGACCAGCGCCAAATCGTACGGCTGTTGGATAGGACCAGTTAGCAGAGAGAGACATCAGGTCAGGCCTTCTTTAGATGAAATGATTTTGGACGCGTCAGATTATGGTAGCCAATCACCGATAATCCGCCACCCCGGCCCGTATCCTTGCAACCGGTCCAGCACAAGCCCGGATCAAGATAATCGGCGCGGTTCATGAAGACCGTACCTGTTTCAATCGCATCGCCTATGGCTTCTGCGCGGTTCGTATCCTGCGTCCAAAGGGAGGCAGTCAGACCATAATCGCTGTCATTCATCAGGCGAATGGCTTCCGCGTCATTTTTGACAGGCATGATACCCACTACCGGCCCAAAGCTTTCTTCACGCATCACGCGCATGGAATGATCCACATTGACCAGAATCTGCGGCATCATATAGGCCCCGCCATCCCGCGGGAAACCTGCGGGGTCAATCAACGCTTTGGCTCCGGCTGCGACCGCATCGGCAGTCTGGCTGCGGACCAGGTCGGCAAACCTCGCCTGCGCCATCGGGCCCAAAGTTGTCTCTGGATCAAGCGGATCTCCGAGTTTGTAGCCCTCAACGATCTTCACTGCTTTTTCCACAAAGCCATCAAACAAGCTCTGCGCCACGTAAATCCTCTCGATTCCACAACAGCATTGGCCAGAATTGAACATCGCCCCATCGATCAGTGTGTCCACCGCAGCATCCAAATCTGCGTCTTCCATCACGTATCCGGGGTCCTTGCCGCCGAGTTCCAGCCCCAAACCGGTAAAGGTCCCCTGTGCCGCAGCTTCCATGGCTTTGCCCCCCGCGACAGACCCCGTGAAATTCACAAAGCCAAAAGCCCTGTCCGCGATCAACGCAGACGTCGTTTTGTGATCGAGGAAAACGTTTTGGAACACGTCTTCGGGCACACCTGCATCTGCGAAAGCCTGCGCCAGACGTTCGCCCACCAGCGGTGTCTGACTGGCGTGTTTCAGCAACACTGAGTTGCCCGCGATCAAAGCGGGCGCAACTGTATTTATTGCCGTCATAAACGGGTAATTCCACGGCGCAACAACCAGCACCAACCCATGCGGCACCCGCTTGATCAGCCTTTTGAAATTAATGCTATCCTCGACTTTGATGTCCGCAAGCGCTTCTTGGGCAATTTCAGCCATGTAAAGAGCGCGCTCGTTAAATCCACCAAACTCGCCGCCGTAACGAATGGGTCGTCCCATTTGCCAAGCCAGTTCGGGAACGATCTCGTCGTTCATCGCACCAATGTTGGCCACGGCCTGCAACACCAGCGCAATGCGCTCTTCCAAGGGGCGCGCCGCCCAGGCAATTTGAGCCGCCTTCCCCTTTGCCACAGCTTGCGCGGCTTCAAATTCATTCAGTGTCTGCCGTGTGACATAAACCGATCCATCGATTGGAGAAACGCAGGTGATGGTCATCCTCAAGCCCTCTCAAAACCGCGTGCAATTTCCCAATCCGTAACAGCGCGGTCAAATTCTTCCTGTTCCCATTCCGCACATCGGGTGTAGTGGTCGACCACATCGTCTCCCATTGCTGCGCGCAGCATCTGCGAGCCGCGCAGGGTATCCGTTGCGGCTCTGAGCGTTTGCGGAATATCCGCCGCTTTCGCGTCCTCATAGACGTCGCCTTTGGTGGGCGCAGCCAGCACCATCTGATCCTCAATTCCCTTGATGCCTGCAGCCAACATCGCTGCCTGCGCCAGATAGGGATTTAGATCGGAGCCACCGATCCGGCACTCTACGCGGACACCCTTGGTGCCATCGCCGCAAAGCCGGAACCCCGCCGTGCGATTGTCCACGGACCAGACCGTTTTGGTCGGTGCAAAAGTGCCCTTGGAGAAGCGTTTGTAGCTGTTGACGTAAGGCGCCAAGAAAAACACATACTCCGGCGCAAAAGCAATCAACCCCGCCATATAGTGTTTCATCAGATCAGACATGCCAAGGTCCGCGCCTTTATCGTAGAACAGCGGGGTACCATCTTGCCAAAGCGACTGGTGCACATGGCTGGAACTGCCCACCTTGCCAGCATCCCATTTCGGCAAGAAGCTCGCCGCGTGACCTTGTTGCCAGGCAATTTCCTTGATCGCATGTTTCGCAATGGTGTGGTGATCCGCGCAATCGAGCGCGGCGGCGTAACGGATGTTGAGCTCTTCTTGCCCGGCTTCGGCCTCGCCTTTGGTATTCTCCACAGGGATACCCGCTGCAAATAGGTGGTTGCGCACCGGGCGCATGACGCCTTCTTCCTTGGTGGTCTGGAAGATATGGTAGTCTTCGTTGTACCCGCTGATCGGGGCCAGATCGCGAAAGCCGCTCTTGCGGATGTCATCAAAGCTCTTCTCGAACAGGAAGAATTCCAGTTCTGTCGCCATCTTGGCGGTGAAACCCATCGCCTCCAGCCGCGCGATCTGTTTTTGCAACACGGCGCGCGGCGCATGTGGCACAGGGGCATGCGTATGATGATCGAGCACATCGCACATGACCATCGCCGTGCCTTCCAACCAGGGTACGGGGCGGATGGTACTCAAATCCGGGCGCATCACGTAGTCGCCGTAGCCCTTTTCCCAGGAAGTCGACGCATAACCGTCAGGCGTGGCCATTTCCAGATCCGTGGCCAACAGGTAGTTACAGCAATGCGTCTCAGCATAGGAATGCGAAATGAAATTGGCGGCGTGGAACCTTTTCCCTATCAGGCGGCCCTGCATGTCGACCGCGCAGACCAGAACAGTGTCAGTCGTGCCCTCGGACACTTGGGTTTTCAGGTGATCAAAACTTAGGATGCCAGGCATGGGACATGTCCACTTCTAGGTAAGTCGGGGGCCGTTTTCACCGCCCCCGATGGTCAGTTTAGCCGTAACGGTAAGGGCGTCCGGCCTTTACCATATCAGCATTATACTTCTTGAAGATCTCAACCACTTTGGCCTTGGTCTCGGATTCTGCGGCAATCTCATCCCAGAACTTCAGCGCAGCGTCTTCGACTTGCTGCCATTCCGCGTCGGGGATTGTGGTCAGTTCCATCTTGGTGCCGTTGACACGCAGGTTGGCCTCTCCTCCCCAATACCACCACTGCCGATAGTAGTGTGACTGATCCATGCAAACCTTCAACAGCTCTTGCAAGTCTTCCGGCAGCGCGTTGTAGCTTTCCATATTGGCAAAGAACGAGCCTGCCCAAGCACCGGAAATATTGTTCGTCAGGAAGTAGTTGGTCACATCCGCCCAGCCGACTGTATAGTCTTCAGTAATTCCGGACCAGGCGATGCCGTCCAATTCGCCGGTCTGCACGGCAACCTCGATGTCTTCCCAAGGCAAGGTGACAGGCACCACGCCGAATTGTGTTAGAAAACGCCCGGCGGTTGGGAAGGTGAAGACGCGTTTGCCTTTAAGGTCTTCGAGACTGTTGATTGGGTCTTTGGTCGCGAAATGGCAAGGGTCCCACGCGCCAGCAGAGATGTGTTTGACACCAACCTTGGAATATTCTTCGTCCCAGATCTCATTGAGGCCATACTGGTTGAACAGTACCGGCACATCGAGCGAATACCGCGAGGCAAACGGGAAATAGCCGCCAAATACGGTCACATCTGTAGGCGAAGCCATGGAATCGTCGTCTGATTGTACCGCGTCAATTGTGCCGTTCTGCATGGCGCGGAAAAGCTCGCCAGTCGGCACCAGCTGGTCCGCGAAAAACAACTCGATCTGCATCCGGTCACCGGCAATCTTGTTGAAACTGTCAATGGCGGGTTTGATGACGTGCTCTGCCAGAGCCGGGCCGGCATAGGTCTGCATCCGCCACTTGATCGTGGATTGTGCCACGGCGGGGGCCGCGAGGGGCGCGGCAGCGGCGCCAACCGCAGCCGTGGTGATAAACTTACGTCTTGTTGTCATGGTGGTGGTTCTCCTTGTTGATAAAAGCGCCCCGCACACCGGGGTCTTGATTATTTTCCGTATACATACTCCGGCAGCCATAAAGCGATTTGTGGGAAGGCCATGATCAAGGCCAGGCACACCAACATGACCGCAACAAAAGGCAGAATGGAGCCGTAGATATCGCGCAAAGTGATCTCTGGCGGGGCCATTGCGCGCATCAGGAACAGGTTATAGCCGAAGGGCGGCGTCATGTAGGCAATCTGAGTGGTGATGGTATAAAGCACACCATACCAGATCAGGTCAAAGCCCAAAGCCGCGACCAGTGGTACATAAAGCGGCGCCACGATGACCAGCATCGCGGTGTCGTCCAGGAATGTTCCCATCAAGAGGAAGGAAAGCTGCATCAAGATCAGGATCATCCAAGGGTTCAAACCAAGCTGTTCAGTAAAAAGCGTATCGATCGCCTTCACAGCGCCAAGCCCGTCAAAGACAGCGCCAAACCCAAGTGCCGCCAGAATGATCCACATGAACATGCAAGAAATCGCGAGTGTTTGCCGGACAGATACTTCGAACACTTCGCGGGTCATCCGGCCCTTTATTATGGCCGCCAAAAATGCCGTGATTGCTCCAATGGCCGAGCTTTCCACAAGGGATGTCCACCCGTTTACGAAGGGCACCATCATCGCCATGAAAATCACGATGGGTAACAGGCCTGCACGTAACAATCGCAGCTTTTCGCCCATGGGTACGGTGCGTTCTTCCGGTGGCAGCACAGGACCCAAACTGGGGTTCGCCTTGCACCGCAGATAGATATAGAGAATGAACGCCGCCGCCATCATCAGACCCGGGAACACGCCTGCGAGCCACAATTGCCCCACAGGTTGCCGTGCGATCATCGCATAGAGCACCAAAACAACCGAAGGCGGCACCAGAATACCCAGACTGGATCCAGCCTGAATAACCCCCGTGACCATCCGTTTGTCATATCCCCGGCGCAACAGCTCCGGCAGCGCGATGGTTGCACCAATGGCCATGCCCGCAACGCTTAGTCCGTTCATCGCCGAGACCAGCACCATCAACCCAATCGTGCCGATGGCCAGCCCACCGGATACAGGCCCCATCCAAACGTGAAACATACGGTACAAGTCATCGGCGATTTTGGATTCCGACAGCACGTAGCCCATAAAGATGAACATCGGCAGTGTCAGCAGCGGATACCATTTCATCAGCTTCATCGCACTTGCGAACGGGATGTTCATGCCGCCCGGCGTCCACAGTAAAATCGCAGCCACTGCCGCAACACCGCCGATTGCACCAAAGACCCGCTGGCCTGTCATCAACATCAGCATCATTGAGGCGAACATCAAAATGGCGATCATCTCATACGACATTGAGGTCAACCTCACGCAGGGTGGCAATGTCCTTGATCAACTCCGAGATGGCCTGCAACAACATCAGGAAAAAACCCAGAACCATGATGGATTTTATCGGCCATATGTAGGGGCGCCACGCAGTGCTGGAGCGCTCCAACCGCCCAACTTCCTCGGCGCCCGTGACCAACCCTGCAAAGTAGCTCAGTGGTTCCTGACCCCAATACCCCAGTGAATAAGCGGTTGAGCCAAGGCCTCCATAAAGCAAAATGCTGAGGTAAAAAATCAGCAACAGAACCGTGAAGGCATCAAACCAGGCTTTTTTGCGCACCGACCAATCATGATAGAAAAGATCCATCCGCACATTGGCTCCCAGTTGCACAGAATAGGGGCCGCCCATGATGTAGTAGCTCACCATGGCAAATTGAGCGATTTCAAGGGTCCATAGTGAAGGCAGGAAAAACGTCTTGGATATCGATGACCAAAGCAAAATCGCCATCATCGCAAAGATGCCATACATCATCACGCGGCCAATCCTGTAGTTCACCGCATCAACCACGCGGACATATGTGGCGGCCACATGTTTCAAGTAGAAGCCTCCGCCTGAGTGGCAGCAACAGCATCTAGCAACAATGCGGCCAGCATCTGCGCCATAGACGCCTGCTCTTGCAGGGTGGCGATCAAGTCGCTGCGGATTTCCAGCATGACATTGTGCAAGCCCTGCTTGATCCCGTGCTCGCGCAGGGTGTGGGTTACCCCATCCTCAGGACCGTAAGGCTTGTTACGCAGAACCTTCAAATCGGTATGTGCTTTCGCGCAGGCCAGAATTGCATCGGCCAGGCGCGAATCCTGATCATGCAAAACACCAATTTCAACGCTGCGAGATTGGCCCTGAAAGACTGGCGTGAAACTGTGGACAGTGATCAATACTGAGGCTTTGCTGTTTGCCAATGTTTCCGCCAACGTGTCCTTGAACGGCGTGTAAACGTCGGCAATGCGGGCGGATTTATCGGCGTGAGACAAGTTGGCATTACCTGGTATGTCGTAGGTTTCGCTACGGGCCGGCATCGCTCCTGCCGCCTCTGGCGGACGGTTACAATCATAAACCAGTCGCGAAATTCCGCCTGCTACCAAAGGTGCATCCAGCAATTCGGACAAATGCAGCGCCACACCATAAGCGCCTGGATCCCAGGCAATATGGCTCCGCAGATCAGGCGCGCTCAGCCCCAGATTGTTGTAGCTTTCAGGAATGTGGTTAGACGCATGCTCACAAACCAGAAAAATGTCGGATGCACCGGCGCTTCGGCTTACAATAGCCGACGATATCGGCACATCTGTCATGGTTTTTGTCGTCATTTAGTCCCCGTTGGGCATAAACCTCTTGCCGGATCGGGATTCTGTCAACACAATAATGAAAGAATTCTTTCAGTTTTAATTGAACTGTAACAAAAACCGTCAAAATGAAGGCTAATCGCTTGGAAGACGCCGACCTGACCATCGCTGATCGTATACAAGAAAGACTTGAAACGCTCACCCGCGCCGAACGTCAATTGGCTCATTCAATTCTTGAAAATTACCCTGCCTCTGGACTTGGACCCATTGCAGCGCTCGCTCATGACGCCGATGTCTCGACACCTACGGTGGCGCGCATGGTTCAAAAGTTGGGGTTCAAAGGCTATCCAGAGTTTCAGTCCGACCTGCGCGAAGAGCTGAAAGCAAAGGTAAAAAATCCGATTGCCAAACACGATACCTGGGCAGAGGGTGTGCCCGCCGGGCATATGCTCAATCGGTTCACCGATGCGGTGATGGACAACATCCGCCATTCGCTGTCGCAAATCGATACCGATGATTTCGACAAAGCCTGTGCACAGCTGGCGGATACTACATCCCGGCTGCATATCGTGGGCGGTCGGATTACCCATACTATGGCCGAGTATCTGTTTTTGCATCTGCAGATGATCCGCCCGGACGTGATCCACATTCAATCAACATCGAATGCCTGGCCACACTATCTGCTGGACGTAAAACCGGGCGATACCTTTGTGATTTTCGATGTGCGGCGCTATGAAAGCAACACGCTGAAACTGGCGGAAATGGCCCATGCGCGGGGTGCGACGCTTATCCTGTTTACGGATCAGTGGCGGTCCCCGGTGCACAGAATTGCCGAGATCTGTTTTTCCAGCAGGATCGTTGTGCCGTCAGCCTGGGATTCTGCGGCGACCACCCTGTTGCTCGTCGAAACCGCCATTGCTGCCGTACAGGACCTTTTGTGGACAGACACCAAAGACCGCATGCAAACGCTGGAAGATATGTTTGATCAGACGAAACTGTTTCGAAAATTCACCTGACAATTGACATGTCGCAGTCCTGCGCGCCGGACAAATCCGCGTAGGATTTGCCCGGTAAAATTTACACGACTGGGTCAGACCTCGCCGGTGTATTCGCCGCGCGCCGGATAGTCGTTCTTGATCGCAAAATCCAAAGCCCCGACGAGTTCGGAAAAATGAGGCCTCACAAAGGGCATCGTCTGGACCGAACCGTAGTAAAGCGTTTGCTGCGGCGTGATCATGAACAAGCCTGGTTCTGAAAAAAGCGCTGGCTCTTCTATCCCGATCGAGGTCTTACCGCGCGATGTGGAAACATAGAGCCCCCATTCCTTTGCTTTGCTGAGCCTCAGGTCATACCCAAAACGCAATGATTTTGCGTCGATTTTCTCCACCATCGCCTGGGTCCGATCCTGCCCGTCCGAACTGATCGCTATGGTTTTCACGCCGCGCTCGGCAAAGTCGGCGGTACGTTTTTCCAGCTCCGCCAGGTAGGTGGCGCAGATGGGGCAATGCAGGCCACGATAAAAGCACACGACCGTGCCGGTTTCCGCATTTTCATTTGACAGATCGAACTGACCACCGCCCAGAAGTGGCAGTGAAAGATCGGGTGTTTTCTGGCGTGGCATCAGCATGGCGGAATTCCTTTGAATTGGTTGCCGAGGATCCATTTCACGAATTTCCCCATGAGGCCAGAGCCCCGAATTCACATATTCTTGTGCCAGATACTGCGCCAAAAACTCGGCTGCAGATTTGGCCGCCTCTTCTCAGTTGATAACGAGAACGAAGCTCACGAAACAATTGCGCAAGGCGATATGCTTTCAGGCTCTTTTCGCGCGGCGAAGTTCACTCAAAAACCGGAAATTGTAACGTTGGCAATGCGCGCGTCTTAACTGCGCCAATTTAGCACCCGACGTTCAATCGCTCCGATGGCTGCACTGGTGATCACGCCCAGCAGAGACAAAATGACCACGCCTGCAAAGAGCCGTTCGAGGTCGTACAGAGATCCCGCTTCAAGAATATAGGCGCCGATTCCGTATTCAGCGCCCAGCATCTCAGCAGCCACCAAGAGGATAATGGCAATGGCCAGACTGATACGCAGCCCGGATAAGATTCCAGGCATCGCGCCGGGCAAGACAATTTTGCCTACGATCGACAACCATGTCAGGCCAAAGCTCTGGCCCATGCGGATCAGGGTACGGTCCACGTTGTCCACAGCCGCATAGGTTGCAACTACTGTGGGCGTAAATGTGCCAAACGCAATCAGAGCGTATTTGCTGCCCTCATCAATACCGAACCAGATCACAAACAGCGGCAGGAGCGCGATTTTCGGGACCGGAAAAATGGCGGCGACCAGCGGAACAAGCCCGGCGCGGATATAGGAAAAGAGACCCATCAAGAGACCCACGCCGATGCCAAGGCTCACCCCGAGTGCGGACCCAATCGCGAGACGCGCCAGAGAAGGCAGCAGATGTTTGAAGAGCGCTCCGGAGTCGTAGAGCTCCTGGAAAGTCCATAGAACATCGCTGGGCCGGGGCAGCGTGAGCGATGAGATCACACCGGTGCGCGTGCCCCATTCAGCCAGCAGCAAAAGGAAGGCAAAGACGCAAAACCCAACCCAGCGCCGCGTAGATGGGGCAAATCCTCCACCACGAAATGTCACCTTTTGCACGGGCTCAGCCATTCAAAAGCTCCGCATCTGCCGCCACGGCCTCGGCTCGCATCAAATCCCACAGGTGCTTTTGCTGCGCCTCTGACGCCGCATCGCCATAACCCCGGTCGGCCAAGGGTTTATCCAACGAGATAACAGCGCGTATCGCTCCCGGCCTGCGCGACAGCACCACGATCTTGTGGCCCAGTCGGACGGCTTCGGCCAGATTATGCGTCACATATACAGCCGTAAATGGCGTGCGGGTCCAAAGCCCGACCAAGTCGTCTATCAAAAGCTCCCGCGTCTGGCTGTCCAGAGCGGAAAGCGGTTCGTCCATCAACATCACCGCCGGTTTAACCACCAAGGCACGCGCAATGGCCACGCGCTGTTTCATCCCACCGGAAAGTTGGCGCGGCAAAGCATCTGCAAAATCCGTCAATCGCGTCCGTTCCAGAACATCTTTGATCATGCTGCCTGCTTGCGCTTTTGACAGCGCGTGATCTTCCAGCACGAGAGACACATTGCCCGCCACCGAGCGCCATGGCAGCAGTGCAAAATCCTGGAACACATAAGTCAGCGGGTTCAGACACCCCAAGGGCGTCGCGCCCATTTGCAGCACCTCTCCTGTGTGTGGCTCTTCCAGCCCGCCTATCATGCGCAACAATGTAGATTTGCCACACCCGGACGGACCAACGATGCAAACAATCTGCCCCGCCGGCACCTCAAGATCGATGCCGCGCAAAACCTCGCGATCGCCGTACCAATGACCGATCCCGGAAAGGCGTAATTCCACAGGGTTCAGCTGCCGATAGTTGCGACATAGGACGTATCGAGCAACGTATCCAAGGTGATGCCTGCGTCTACGAGTTCTTCCGATTGAAACCATTCCAACTGGTCACGCACCGAGGCGACATTCAACGCGGCGCCTTCATTCAGGCGCATCGTACCGTTGATGATCGACGGAGCGGCCTTTTCCCGTGGCCGGTCAGCGTAGACGTATTTGTGAATCAGATCGACCATGGCATCAATGCCATCCTGCCCGTGCTTTTGTGCGATCATCGTGGCATTGTAATCCGCAACGCCTAGCGAATAAGCGGCCAGGTAATCCTGCGTCAGCGTCTTTTCATCGCCGGCGTTTTTGGCCGATGTAAACACAGTGGTGACCTGATAGTCGGGCAGATAGTCGGCGATATTCCCAATGATGTGCACCGCACCGGACGCCGCCAGCGGTTTTGCGATATGGGGCACAATCGACCAGGCATCAATCTGTCCGGTCTTGAGCGCGCCAATGATCGCTCCGACCTTTTGAAGGGGTTTGAAGGACATCGAAGCGCCCTCGGCCAAAGCAACTTTGGACCCCATGTAGTGAAACGAGGACCCGGCTGTCGACATGCCAAAGCTTTTGCCTTCCAATCCCGCCGGAGAGGTCAGGCCCGCCTGAAACGCCGCATCGCTGGCAAGAATTTTCTGCCCGTCGATCCCCGGTTCCTCTGAAAGCGCACCACCGATAACTTTGATTGCGCCCTTGTCGGCCAACGATACCAAACCGCCCGAGATCGCCGTCACAGCATAGTCGACATCTCCGCTGGCAATCGCCACGGCCATCGGTTGCGCCGCCTGAAAGAACTTTAACTCTACCTCAAGACCTGCATCGCCGAAGTAATTGCGTTCATAGGCGATGAAACTGCCAGAATGGCTAGTGAACCTAAGGGCGCCAACGGTGATTTTCTTGCCTGTTGCCAAGGCGGGCGCGGCCAGTCCTATCGCAGTGGCCGCACCAAGTGTTCCAATGGCCTGACGGCGGTCGAATTTCAACATGATGTCCTCCCAGACTTCGTTTTCAGGCCCATCTGCCCGGTTGACCAAAGTTTAACCTAAGCCAACAAAGCTGCAAGCACACACTCCCCTTGCTTCGCATCTGTCCCGGGGGGTATAGCGCCCCTATCTTTGATCCTCTATGCAAGGCGCACCCATGTCATTTGATCGATCCGTGAAAATCGCCCCTTCCATTCTATCCGCCGATTTCGCAAATTTCGGAAAGGAATGCGAGGCGATCGAAGCACAAGGCGCCGATTGGGTCCACGTTGATGTCATGGATGGGCATTTTGTGCCGAATATCACCTTTGGGCCCGCCACCTGCGCCGCGATCCGCCCGCACATCAAAGGTGTGATGGATGTGCATCTGATGATCGCACCGGTTGATCCTTTTATCGATGCCTTTGCGCAAGCCGGAGCTGACGTGATTACAGCCCATGTCGAGGCCGGGCCACATATCCACCGCACCGTTCAGGCCATCAAAGCCACTGGGGTCAAGGCGGGCGTTGCCCTGAACCCCGGAACCCCCGCTCAGGCGGTGGAATACCTGTTGGATATGGTGGATCTGATCTGCGTTATGACCGTAAACCCCGGTTTTGGGGGGCAAAAATTCATTCATAGCCAGGTCGACAAGATACGTCAGTTGCGCGCCATGATCGGGGACAGGCCGATACACATCGAAATTGATGGCGGCGTCGACCCGACCACCGCACCTCTCGTCGCCCGGGCCGGTGCAGATGTTCTGGTTGCCGGTTCCGCTGTTTTCCGCGGCGGGTCGGTCATCGACCCGTCTTCCTACGGGGCCAACATCCGCGCGATCCGGGAAGCGGCACAAGGCACCTATGTCTGAAGTCTTTGGGCCTGTCGCGCGCGCATACACAGGGTTTCGGGCCATATCCGGTTCAGATCATCTGACCTAAAGTGCCATGTCCCAAAACTGTTTCCGCATCCTCCTAGTTGGTCCTTGACCCGCTCACTCCAACTTCCTGCCCAAATGCACGCAAACTCATTGAAAGAAAGCAGCTCCAAGCCAACGTCTGCCTCGCCAGATCTGTATTTTCCGCAACCACCTTGGTCATGGTGGCCACATTGCCGAGTGCGATTTTTGTTTCGGTAGCGCACTTGGGTGAATGCCAACTTGAAGGTCTTCCTTCGAACTCTGGCAAACAGTTGACGGCACGCGCCACGAAAGATGCATGGAACAGGGGCTGACTATTGTCGGATTTCATCAAACCCCTGAACAGCGTTTATCAACTGCGATAGGCGCGTGCCAAGCCGCCGTTTCCAAAATCACCAATTCACGCTCCGAATAGCGCCGAGCGCCTTGTGCCCACGGCGCCATTGCATGTCGAACTAGCGTCGATAGATGAAACAACGCCCCGGAACGGCATCAGAGGGCAAGGCAATCTCTTTCAGGTCTTCAAAGAACATTCTGTCACTGGACACCATCAGCCCGCCCGGCGCCAGCAACGGTTCGATCACTGGCGAGACACGTCGCGCAAAATCAACGTTCTTTTCCGCGCTATGTCCGCCTAAATCCGCGTGTATCAACCGAGATGTCGCGCCGAACCGAGCAAGGGCGGCTGGCAGAGTTTCAAAAACATCGCCCAGAAAAACGCGATCGTCAGATGGCGTGCTGTCGGGATGCGACGCAATTGCACGCTCAAATACAAAAACGTCGCGGGGCGGCAGAATTTCACACAGGTGATGATACGTTCGTCCGTTGCCAAGGCCAAGTTCAAACACCGGCCCGGTTAAATCTGCGGTCAGACGTACCGCATGGTCAAGGCAGGCGCGTTGCGAGACCATGCGGTCAATAAACAGATCCAGACGACTCATGGATGTTCCTTTTGCTTTGCTATCGTCGTGACATGCGCCATTTGGTCAAAAAATGGTAGCACAAAGCCGCTCACACATCTGTACGCTGGACGTAAGAGGCGAAATCAAGTTGACTGTTCGAGCCGGGGAATGGCTTTCTTGGCGATGATTATCTAGGGAAGTGACCGAAACGTGACAACGCCTCTGCTTGACGTCCAGGATTTGAGCATCGGCTTTGGATCAGCAGAAGCGGTCGTACGCGACGTTAGTTTCCAGGTGATGCCTGGCGAAACCCTGGCCTTGGTCGGTGAAAGCGGTTCGGGCAAAACCATCACATGCCGGTCCGTTTTACGCATTTTGCCCGATAGCGCACAGATCCGCAGCGGGTCTATCAAATTTGATTGTGCCGGCAAATCAATGGAGCTCCTCGGATTGCCGGAACGTGCGATGAGATCGATCCGCGGCGATCAGATATCAATGATTTTTCAGGAGCCGATGCGCTCTCTGTCTCCGCTCCATCGGCTGGGCGATCAGGTCTCCGAGGTCCTGCATCTTCATAGCAACATGCGTCCTGCAGAGGCAAAGAAAACGGTGTTGGACACCTTCGAGCGCGTCGGATTTCCAGATCCTACCAGAGTGTGGCGTGCATATCCCTTTGAAATGTCCGGTGGCATGCGGCAACGGGCAATGATCGCTATGGCCATGGTGGCAAAGCCGGATCTCCTGATTGCCGACGAGCCAACAACTGCTCTTGATGTGACCACACAAGCGCAAGTGCTGGGTCTGATCAAAGACCTTCAAAAAGACACGGGTATGGCCGTGATCCTGGTCACCCACGATCTTGGTGTCGTGGCGAATATGGCCGAAACCGTTGTCGTGATGAACAAGGGTCGTGTGATGGAGCGCGGTCCGGCTCCAGCGGTTTTGGGAGCTCCTGCCCATGGCTACACCAAGAAGCTTTTTGCAGCCGCTCCGCTGATCCCGGAAGTTGCCGCGCCCGCACGTGCCGCACCAAACGATGACTTGATCCTGGAAATGCGTGACGTTTGCAAGACCTACACCATGCGGGCGGGCGGTTGGAGCAAACCTATGACCGTAGCGGCCTGTCATGAGGTCAATCTCGCGCTCCAGCGTGGTAAAACACTGGCCGTCGTTGGTGAAAGCGGTTCTGGAAAGACGACCTGTGCACGCATAGCATTGGGGGCAGAGACGCCGGACATCGGCGGCGAGGTGATTTTTCGACCGTCAGCAGCGGCGTCGCCGGTCATGATCAATGCCATGACAAAAGCGGAACGGGTGGCATTCCAGCGGCAAGCCCAAATGGTCTTTCAAGATCCTTATTCGTCCCTATCGCCACGCATGCGGGTGCAGCAGGCGCTCACCGAACCGATGGAAATCCACAGCATTGGTTCCAATGCTGAGCGGCGCGAAAAAGCCGCTGAAATGCTGCGCTGGGTTGGGTTGGATCCTTCGATGCTGACGCGCTTCCCACACGCTTTTTCAGGTGGCCAGCGACAACGGCTTTCGATTGCCCGCGCGCTGACGCTGGACCCTGTTCTACTGGTGTGTGACGAACCAACCTCTGCATTGGATGTATCGGTACAAGAACAAATTCTGACCCTCCTTGAAGACATTAGAGATCAAGTTGGTCTGAGCTATCTATTCATCAGTCACGATCTGGCCGTAGTGGCACGCATCGCGGACGATGTCGCTGTAATGCGGCAAGGCGTCATTGTGGAGCAGGCACCGCCTGATTCTCTTTTCTACAATCCACGACACCCATATACCAAGGCTTTGATCGCCGCGCAGCCTGAACCTGACATTTCCAGACCGATTGACCTCGGGCTGGTAGCCAAAGGTGCAGGAAACCCGTCAACCTGGCCCGAAGCCTTTCGATTTGAAGGCGTTGCGGCCCCGGCTTTGACCGAATTGGAACCCGGCCATAAGGTGCGTTGCCATGTTTAGATTTATTTGCCTATTTCTCATATGGCTGGCCCTGACCTTGCCAGCACAAGCGGACATGCCTGAACCACAGGAAAGCAGTTTTTGGCAAAAGGAAGTTGGCAACGGCAGCTTGCCACCTGTGCAACAGCGCATTCCACAAGAACCACTGGTGATCGATCTTGCCGCCAAAGGGCGCACATTTGGTGAGCAGGGTGGCACACTGCGGACGCTGGTATCGCGCTCCAAAGACGTTCGCCAAATGGTCGTTTACGGCTACGCACGCCTTGTTGGATACGATCAAAACTACAAGTTACGCGCCGATATACTTCGCGATATCGAAGTCGTGGAGGGGCGCAAGTTCACCCTGCATCTGCGCAAGGGGCACCGTTGGTCTGACGGTCATCCCTTCACTTCAGCAGATTTCGAGTATTACTGGAAACATGTGGCGCAAAACACCGAACTCAGCCCGGCAGGCCCGCCGCAACACATGATCGTCGATGGCGTTCTGGCGGATGTCACTTTTCCCGACGCCCATACGGTCGTGGTTGAATGGCCAACACCCAACCCGCAATTTTTGCAACTGCTGGCGCAGGCCAGCCCCTTTTTCCTCTATCGTCCGGCTCATTACCTCAAGCAATTCCACACGGATTTCACGGACGCCAAAACACTGAAGAAGGCCATCAAAAAGGCGCGGGTCAGAGCTTGGGCCGCGCTGCACAATGACCGCGACAACATGTACAAGTTTGACAATCCGGACCTGCCGACCTTGCAGCCCTGGATGAATGCCTCCGGTACAAAATCGAGCCGCAATCTCTTTGTGCGCAATCCATATTACCATCGCATCGACGCAAAAGGCGTGCAGTTGCCATACATCGACATCGTGGAAATGACCATTGTCGGCGGCGGCCTCATTGCTGCCAAAGCAAACGCGGGCGAGGTTGATCTTCAAGCACGGGGCCTTGATTTCCCGGATATCTCCATCCTGAAAAAGGGTGAAGCCGATGGTGGCGATTATAAAACCCTTCTGTGGGCAAATGGCGCAGCCAATCAGATCGCCATTTATCCCAACCTCAACTTTGCGGACCCGGTTTGGCGCGAAGTCATCCGTGACGTGCGTTTCAGACGCGCGCTGAGCCTCGGCATCGACCGGCGTATGATCAATCGCGCGCTGTATTTCGGACTGGCCAAAGAAGGGGGTATGACGGCGCTGGCCAAAAGCCCGTTTTTTGACCCGGCCAATCTTTTTTCATGGTCGATCTACTATCCTGCCAAAGCCAATGCACTGTTAAATGAAATGGGTTTGATCGAACGCACGGCGGACGGCATACGCAAATTGCATGACGGGCGCCCGATGGAATTCGTCATCGAAACAGCCGGCGAGCGCCAGGAAGTCGAAAACGCCCTGGCCATCATCACGGATACATGGCGCGAAATTGGCATCAAACTGGTTATGCGACCTTTGGACCGCGACATTCTGCGAAACCGGGTCTATTCCGGGCTGTCAATGTCAGCAGTCTGGTTTGGATGGGACAATGGATTGCCTCAGGCGTACACACCGCCCGAATACCTGGCCCCCACACATCAGGAATTTTTTGCCTGGCCCAAATGGGGGCAATACTACCAAACCGGTGGCGAAGTTGGTGAAAAGCCGGATATGCCCGAAGCACAAAGGTTGATGCAGCTCAGCTGGGATTGGGATCACACAACGGATGTGGAAAAACGGGCGGAAATCTGGCGGGAAATGTTGGCCATTCATGCTGACCAACAATACGGCATCGGGATACTGGCAGAAGCACCGCAACCAGTTGTAGTCTCAAAACGACTGCGCAATGTGCCCGAAGTCGCCAAATGGGCGTGGGACCCCGGCGCGCATTTCGGCATCCACCGCGTAGATGAATTTTACTACGACGAACCGTTTCAGCAGCTTTCGCAATGATGATACTCAGATACGCCGTTTTCCGGTTCATCACCATGTTGCTTACGCTGTGGGTCGTGTCGATCATGATCTTCGTGATCATTAATCTGCCTCCCGGCGACTACCTCTCCAACCAGATCGCCGAACTGCGCGCAACCGGACAGGCAGAGGGCGTGGCCAAGGCGGAATTCCTACGTGCCGAATACGCTCTGGATCGGCCCATTTGGGAGCAATACCTGATCTGGGTCGGTATGGCGCCCGGGCCGCAAGGCTGGTACGGACTCATTCAGGGCAATTTCGGTTGGTCGTTTGAATTTGACAGCCCGGTTTCCGAGATTGTCGGTGATGCGCTTTGGTTAACCGTACTGGTCAATCTCGCGGCTGTGCTCTTTGTCTATCTTGTAGCCCTGCCTCTTGGCGTCATTGCGGCGGCGCGGTCCGAGACTTGGGTGGATTATACTTCTGCCTTTGTGGGCTATCTGGGGTTGGCGACGCCCAACTTTCTGCTGGCGTTGATGCTGTTTTACTATGGCAACAAATACTTTGATCTGCCCATCGGTGGGTTGATGTCACCGGAATTCGAGGGCGAGCCTATGTCTTTTGACAAGGTCAAATCCATCCTCGTTCACCTGATTGTCCCGACCTTCGTTATCGGCACATCAGGGGCGGCTGCAATGATGCAACGTTTGCGCGCCAATATGCTGGATGAACTCAGCAAACCTTACGTGGAAACCGCCAAAGCCAAAGGTCTTGCACCCGCGAAACTGCTGGCCAAATATCCGCTTCGCATGGCCTTCAACCCATTTGTTGCGGACATCGGCAATCTACTGCCTGCCATGGTATCAGGCTCCGTGCTGGTGTCTGTGGTGCTCGGCCTGCAAACCATCGGACCCTCGCTCCTCACGGCGCTTAAGTCGCAAGACCAATTCCTGGCAGGTTTCATTTTGATGTTTGTGGCCCTGCTGACACTGATCGGCACGATGGTGTCTGATCTGCTACTGGTTCTGCTGGATCCGCGCATTCGATACGGAGCCCGCGGATCATGACGGAGTTGCCAGACGGTCGCTATGTCGACGATGCGCCCTATTCCGACAACGTGGATCTCTCTGCGCTGGAACGCTCGGATATGGACGCGCCGAATTGGGTTTTGGTCTGGCGAAAATTCAAACGTCACAAGCTGGGGCTGATTTCCGGTCTGTTCCTTCTGATCAGCTATCTCATGTTGCCCATAGCCGGCTTTATCGCACCTTACACTCCCAATGAGCGCAGTGCCGATTACCTATATGCGCCGCCTCAATCGGTGCATTTCTGGCACGAAGGAGAGTTTGTCGGACCGTTTGTTTATCCGACCACGGCAACAGCCGATCTGGTCAGCTATCGTTGGACTTATGAAACCGACACATCGATACCCATGCCCTTACAGTTCTTCTGCGAGGGCAGCCAATACAAGCTCTTTGGTCTGGTCAAATCAAACACGCATCTGTTCTGCGCACCCGAAGGGGCAACCATCTTCCTCTGGGGATCCGACCGACTGGGGCGAGATGTCTTCAGTCGAATCCTTTATGGCGCACAGCTCTCTCTCACGGTTGGCCTGATCGGGATCACGGTGTCTTTTGTCCTGGGTATCTTTTTCGGATCCATTGCCGGTTACTTTGGCGGCAAAACCGATTGGGTGATCAACAGAGTGATCGAAATCCTGCGCTCCCTGACCGAACTCCCCCTTTGGCTGGCGCTCTCCGCTGCGGTGCCATCGAACTGGGGTCCGGTCGCCGTGTTCTTCATAATCTCAATCATTCTCGGGATCCTCGACTGGCCAGGTCTCGCACGGGCTGTCCGAAGCAAGTTCCTCTCGCTGAGAGAGGAAGAATATGTGCGTGCGGCGGAAATGATGGGGGCAAAACCCGGGCGTGTCATCCGGCGGCACTTGTTGCCAAACTTCATGTCCCACCTGATTGCCTCCGCGACCCTTTCAATCCCGGCAATGATCCTTGGCGAGACAGCGCTCAGCTTTCTCGGCCTTGGCCTGCGTGCGCCTGCTGTGAGTTGGGGCGTCATGCTTAACGATGCGCAAAACCTGGCTTCGATAGAAATTTATCCCTGGACTGCAATTCCAATGCTGCCGATCATCTTCGTTGTCTTGGCTTTCAATTTCCTTGGTGACGGGCTGCGCGCATCACTCGACCCTTACAAGACCTGACGTCACATACTCATAATGGGTTACTCTTAGGACAGAAAAGTGCCTGGTCGGGTAGACCTGTAGATCAACGCAGCTTTCCGGCACCTACAGTTAAACCCGGCAAATCCATGTACAAACACCTTGCGGAACCATGTTTGTGAGCAAGCCGGGAAACACGGGTCTCGGCCGTAACACGCATTGCGATGCAGTCGTGTCAACCATACGGCAGAACACCGGGCTAGCAGAGGTCCTTTGTCCCAAACAGAGACGTCAACAAACGTTTTATCTACTGTCTAAATCAGATCGGCGATTGGGTCAGGAGGATGGCCAACTTTTGCGCCGATAGTCGACAACCTTATGAAATCGCAAATCCTGCGAGCCGATGGCCATTGTAGTCCTAGTCTACCTTCACTACGACTTTTCCGAAACTGCGTCCAAGAAGAACATCATTGAGAGCTTCAGGCGCATTTTCCAATCCCATCACAACCTGTTCTTTGTATTTGATTTTACCCTGCGCAATCCATTGCGTCATATCGCGACGGAAGTCCTTGTATGTGCTCAAAGGAAAACTGTCGAAAATGATAAAACCCTGCACCTTAACCTTCATCCGCAAGATTGTTCCCATTATCGCGGGGCCCATATCATTGCCCTCTGGCAACCCTGGAAGATTATACCACGACACAACACCGCAAACCGGCATGCGCGCGAAAGAATTTAACAGCGGAAGCACGCCGTAAAGCACCTTGCCGCCCACGTTTTCAAAATAAACGTCGATCCCATCCGGGCAGCTGGCTTTCAGTTTCTCGCTGAAATCCTCAGATCTGTGATCAATACATTCATCAAAGCCCAGGTTGTTGACAACATGCGCGCATTTTTCCGCACCGCCAGCAACACCTACGACGCGGCACCCTTTGATCTTGGCAATTTGACCAACAGTCGCCCCGACGGGACCCGAGGCCGCTGCCACAACAACCGTCTCTCCAGGCTTTGGGTCGCCGATCAGCAGCAATCCTGCATAGGCCGTGTAGCCCGGCATTCCCATAATCCCCAAAGCCCATGAGGGGTTTTCTGGATTCTGACCCAAGTTGATCACCTGCGTCCCATCCGAAATCGCGTAGTCCTGCCAACCAGATCCTGCCAGCACCAGATCCCCCACGGCGTAACCCTCGAGATTGGATTCGATGACTTCAGCCACGACTTGAGCCGTCATCACCTGGCCAATCTTGACCGGTTCAGCATAGGACTTGGCATCGTTCATTCGGCCTCGCATGTAAGGGTCAAGTGACAGGTAGCTTGTCCGCAGGAGCATTTCTCCGTTACCCGGCTTGGGTATGGAGGCGGTTTCAAGGCGGAGTGTGTCTGCATCTGGCAACCCTTTTGGTCGTTGAGCCAGAACTATACGGCGGTTTTCGGTGCTGGACTGGGACATAAGGTTTCCTGTGCTGTCACGCGGTTTGATCGGGTAAACCAATCACATCCAATACAAACTGACCAGTCGCGTTCCACCGTCTCTCAAACACGACTTACAGCGCGACATCGCCACTTTGCAAACGCCGGCCTCTGCGCCTCATTATTCAATTGTGGAGTGACCTGATCCGCGATGCACATTTACACAAAGAACGGAATTGCCGGAAATCCGCCCTTTCGCGCGGGTTTCTGCTTCGACTGTAAAAGGTTGCGGGTCGCTGGTCCAAATTACTCGCAAAAAACACCACTGGAAAGCTTAAGATCTGGCAGCGGACGCAAATGTAGAAACAAAAAGTTCTAGTACACCACTAACTGGTCTTTCTGGTTTTTCAATCGTGTATCGGTTGCCTGTCTCGTTGCAGAACCCATTCACGGCATTACCCATGACCAAATGTGTGATCTGATATAAGGATCATAACGCTCAGCGTTACGCCACTGCCCTTTTTTGATTCGCCTTTTGTGCTTTGCAAAAGACGTTCAATACAGCCAATTAAATTGACAGGTTGCCATTTGTCCGCATTTTAGACGTCCAATTTACCGACGTGACTTGCACGGGTGCTATCTTCCTCCCGACTATGAGGCAACGGGGTTTCGCTTTGCCATCAATAGCTTGCATCAGGGCAGCTTATTCCCCCTCCCTTTGGAACAGTAACTCTGGAAGGTCTCTTAGTGTCTGCAAATCGAAGGTTACCAGAAATGTTTCCGTTGTCACAAAGGTATGCGGCGCACCAGGGCGTGGAGACCGTGGGCCATTCGCGATCAGGTCTTTGTACCGAAGGCGTGACAAAAGATCTCGACTAACTTCCTTGCCGAAGATATCGGCCAAACCTGCCCGATCGATCGGTTGATGGTAAGCAATAGCACATAGCACAGCCATCTCCACTTCGGTGAGGCCAAGCGACATATCCCCAAGATCAGCCGCAACCCTGATCGCTTCAGCGAATTGCGACTTCGTTCGGAACAACCAACTCCCAGCAACCTGGACCAGTTCATAGGGCCGACCGGCAATTTCAGCTTGTATGTCCGAAATCAAGATCTCAACCGACGCTTTCTTGCCGATGACGCGTGCCAGATCCTCTCGGGTCACAGGAGAGGCGCTTGCAAAAAGTATCGCTTCAATACGACTCATCCACTCGCGCCAGCGCAACGCCTGAGGCAGTTCTCTGAGTTCGCGGTCAAAATTGCCTTCCAACTCCGAACCTTTCTGCACTTTTGCCGTCATGGCACTCGTCGGATTGGCGGTCACGGCGCGACTCCGTAAAGTCGAAACGTCGGTCTGCCGGTCAATTCCTGCGCCACCCCCAAAGCCACCAGCCGATCACAAAATCGCCGCGCCGCGCGATCCGTCATGCGCAATGATGTACCTTGGATCGTCGGCGCAAGCATCGAGGATGGCGCGACTGCGTCTTCAGTCAGAAACAGTGCGACAGCGGCATCCGAACCTTTTGCCCTGAGCTTAGGCGCAACGGACCGCAGCGCCGAGGCCGAATAGGCAAGCTCCCGCGCCTGGGTGATTGTATCTTCGACTGATTTCAGGATTCGGCTTTGGATTTCCAAGTTGGCATCTTGCTCGTCGGCAACAAGGTTTCGCAACATCGCTTTGGTCAAACCCTGCGACGAAACCGGTATTACGGATTTCCAGTTCAGAGCGCGTGCCATCACGATGTCCGAAAGCATGCAGGCAATCCGCTCAGAACGATCGTTGGCGGACAAAACTACACGCATCACCCACACGCAGCCTGCCAAAGGCCCTTTGGCATGCGCCATGGCAATTCCAGTGCCGATCCAATCCTCGACATCTTCGAAATTGGAACCCGCCAATTCATTAACTCCAGCTATCCAGTCACGTCCTCTGATGCGTAGTCGCGCGATGTCGCGCCAGAAAGCGAGCAAATCCCCGTCGGGCCCGCGCGCTGCATCGGAAGGTGTCAAATAATATGCATCACGAATGTCAGCTGCCAGCGCCAGTCTGCCTTCTAGTTTCGAGGTCGAAGTTGCCGCCTTAAGTGCCAGTCGATTGGCCAAAAGTCGCGTCGGAACACCATAAATCGGTGAAGTAATCAGGGTATCGAGGACAGTGCACGCGGCGCCACATCGAAAAGCCAAAGATTCTTGAGTTTCGATGGGCCGCGCGGTCGCCCAAGCGGGTACTGTCGTAAGCTTGCTAAGATCTTCCAAAACCACTGACGGCTGATATGTCATGTCAGAATTCTAGAGGGCGGCGGCGCTTATTGCCACATAATAGTTAGGTAAGCGCCTGCCGTTGCCCGTGTGAAATCTCTCTTGTTCCAATGTGGAGTGTGCTCGACCACTTGAAGGCACAAACGATTGCGAAAGAGCCGTTTCATCTAGGCACAAATCATCGGAATGAACCACAAGCATGGCGAGAGCCAAGCCGGGTTCTACGAATTCAAATCCAAATACTGCGGGACGGATGTGTCAGATACACCCAGATTGTCGACACTGGAAAACGAGAACGCCAAGTTCAAGCGCGTGTTGCAACACAACTTACTGGATAACGTCGTGTCGGAAGATTTGCGGGGCAAGATCTGGAGAATTCAACCAACGGCATGAAACAACGCGACGGCGTGTGTCATGACGAGCAACTGCATCGTATCCGGAACTTCGTCCGCATTTACCTTGGGTTGGGCCGGTAGTAGTCGCGCATTCTCTACGCCATCTAAACAATACTTGCTTTCTTACATGCGTTTTCACCGTTACCAGGCGCACAGATCTGCGGGCCATTCAATCAATCGCCCAAGCGTCCTCATGTCCCGAGTTCACTGAATGCTGTCGCAATCGCTTGGTCATACTAATGATCAACAAACGCCGGATGTTTTGGTCGCTCATCGCGGTTGTCCGACCAAATCATTTCTCACGTCACCGCACAATTACCCCGATGCAAGGTCAAGGTCTCGTTCAGCTTTTCTCAAGGCACAAAAACATTGAAGCCTTGGATCAGCCCACATTCTTTAAAACCCTGCGCACTTCAGTTTTTGCATTCGCATCGCCTGGGTCTCAACTCACAAATGCACTTCTTGACCGTTCAGACTACCCATCGAACGCCGGGTTTCTGGAGAATGACGGCCAAGATTCCTTATGTATGCCGCTGTTCTTATGTCTATTTTCAGAATCAACGAAAACTCATCAAACGCTTCTTTTACGCGACCCTATCATGTAGCCCCGTGCTCCGCCTCAAACCAGAGCGCAGCAATTGCAAGTGAATAGTTAGAGGGTAGTGCGATGAATAATAGTAGCAATGCAGCCCATTTGCAGCCCATTGCCAAGAGGTCGCAAAATCATGGAGCCAAGCTGACCAAGCGCGTTTCATCAATTTTTCCGCCCGGTTTCAGAAGACGCTTAGTTGGACCAGGTGCGCTTTACAACATTGGCAACCTTCTTGCCTTGCTGTCCGGACTTGCTTTTCAAATTCGTGAGGTTTGGGACCAAACCAGTATCGTTGAAGCCGTCGGTCAGCACTTGCTTGGCAGCCCCGGTTCACTTTGGTTGAGCGGGTCCATGCTGATATTTTTGGTGTCCGGTGAAATTTATCATCGCGCGTGGCAGTGCAATCCAATACCCGACCCACGCTTAACCCAAATAGGTGACCTGATCTCTGGGCTTGCGGCCATTGCTTTGACCGTTGCACTCGTTTGGATGGGAAACGCAGCGATAGCAGTTTTCGCCGGCGTTCTGTTGGCCGGCGGGAAACTTGGCGGTGCAATCCTGCCGACCTTCCATTTACCAAATCAAGCGACAATAGAGCGTGGTTTTCGAATCATAGTGGTATCTAGTCGACTACCGTCAATCTTGGCCCTCATTTTGCCAATTCTGCAAACAGGCGGCAAATCAAGTGATATGATCTTGCCTGCAATTACAGTCTTTTGTTTTCTCTTGTGGCTTTGGGCTGACCTTCTTCTTTTGCAAAGGGGGCAAGTGGTATTGATAGACCGCAGAAAATTGAACGATGACGTTCGCCGCCCTAACAACTTGACCATACGAGGCAAGAAAGCCAGTTCATGCGCTGGTCGGAATCTGGACCGCTCCAGCGAAGCCGATCATGACTGCAAGGGCTTTTAAAAATAGCTCCTTACTAAGCTTCCGGCGATCAAACTCCACCCGTCTGCGATAACAAAAAAAGCAAGTTTGAAAGGCAGTGAAACGATTACTGGAGGCACCATCATCATACCCATCGACATCAGGACCGCCGCAACTACCAGATCGATTATTAGAAAGGGCAAAAAAATTAGGAACCCAATTTGAAAAGCCCGTGATACTTCGGAAAGCAGGAAGCTGGGTACAAGAACTGACAACGGAGCATCTTTTGTTGGTGTTGCTTCGATCGTATCTGGTCGTAACTCGGCCATCGCAAAAAACGTTTCCGGATCTAGACGACCTGCCATGAAAACTCGAAATGGTTCTAACGTACGCTGAAATGCAGTTTCGATGTCAATGACTTCATCGTTCAGCGGCATAATACCCTCGTTCCAAGCTTGGACAAAAACGGGTTCCATGACAAAGAATGTCAAAAACAAGGCTAAGCTTATGATCAACATGTTGGGCGGTGACTGTTGGAGTCCAATCGCCTGTCGCAGGATCGAAAGAACCGTTACCAAAAACGGAAAGCAAGTCACCATAATTGCCAAACCAGGTGCTAGGCTCAAAACCGTTATTAGTGCAAACAACTGAATAGTGCGCGCGCTGATTGAATCATCGTCTCCAAAAGAAAACGACAGGTCCTGAGCACCGGCTTCCGTTCCTAGTAAAAAGCTACTCAGGACCAGGAAGGCGATGAAAGCGCGATGGGAAAACAATGATCAGAGGCCTGCTTGTAAATCAACGATCTCCGTCAAACGGACAACCAGTTGACCACTTTTCTCGTCCTCACTTTCTTCCAACATGCCACGCGCAATCAATCTGTCACCGACGTAGAGTTCAACAGGATCGTCTACGGATTTGTCCAAAGGCAAAACAGCATTCTCGCCAAGCGCAATGAGCTCTCTGATTAGTGGCCTTGCTTTGCCAACACATACACTCAGTTCTATCGGAACCGATGTAAATGGGTTTGAGACTTCCGAAGCGGGTTTCTGATCAGTGGGCAAATCACTCATTGTTAGTCTCCTGTTGGGTCTCGTGGAAAAACGCGGTTAGAGCTTGTGAAACACCAGTGATCACGGAATCCAGATCAATACTTCTTTCTTCAGAACCAATCCGAACAAAGGCTTGCCCTTGCCCAAGCGAAGCTTCTTCGACGATTTCAAATGTCTCTGTAAGGCTTTTCTCTCCAAGCTCTTTCACTGTCTCTACGTTTTCCGGTGCCACAACAATCTCGATCGGTTGCCCAGAACTTTCTTTAATCAAACCGGTAAGTTCTGCCACGACGTGAGCGCTCAAAGCCTGGCTCACCAAAGAGGGAAGCAGTTTGTCTACGATTTGCGCCATAACGGGCTCGATGGAGAGCGTGAGTTTGGAGATTGCTTCTTGGTAAGTGAAAGACATGTCTTGAAGGTTTTGACCAAATTCGGCGCTAATCTTCATCGTTGCGTCGTTTTGAGCTTTGACTGCATCGTCCCAACCGGCTTGATAACCCTCCTCGAAAGATTGAAGTTTTTGGTCTTCTATGCCCTCGGTACTAAGAGATTCACCGGTCTTGGGTTCTGCTTTCGAACCTCCAAAATTTCGGTATCGATGTGACAAAGACATCAGACTTTCTCCTCTTTGTCTTCTAGCCAACCACGCAGAATTTCCACAGTTTCTTCTTGGCGCTCGCCTATCATGTTCCGCAAGCGATCCACCGGATCATCTGAAAGGCCGCCGGCCATGTTTAAGTCTGGCAATCCGCCCACGTCATCGTTGCCAAATCCTGAAATTATTGGCAGTTCCGGGAGGTCGAATTCGTCAGACGTAACTTCACCGGTCAAACCTGCCTCATCTGACTGCAGTTCTTCGCCGGGAGGCAATGCAGCAACAGCTTCATTGACAGGTGGGGTTGGTTTCATAAGCAGTGGTCGAACAACGAAAAGTCCCAAAATCAATGTAACCGCAGCCAGAACAGCCATTTGAATCGCTGACATCAAATCTACACTGAGGACATCCATAAACGATGTGCTGGCAGCCGTCCCTTGCGCTGGCACGCTCTGAAGGGCCATCGATTTGATTGTAATGATGTCCCCACGGGTTTCGTCATAGCCCACAGCGGATGAAACTAAGTCCCTAAGGGCTTCTAATTCGGCTTCTTCGCGTGGGGCAAAAGTCTCATCTCCGTTTTCGGCAGTTGTCAGCGTCTCGTTTACCAATACGGCAACTGTTAGTCTCTTGACCGCGCCGGGGCTACGCAAGATCTCACGTTCTGTTTCGGACACTTCATAGTTTATGCGCTCTCGACTCTCACTGTTTTGAGACGAAGAATTCTCTCCTGCACCACCTTCCTCATCTGGCAAATTAGAGGCAACGGTTACGTCGCCACCACCGGCTTCATTTGAAGAATTTGTTCTTTCTTCGGTGTCAGTGCTGATGGCAACCCGACCTTCAGGATCAAAAAACCTCTCTCTGATCGCTTCGCTTTCGTTTACTGTGTCTACGCTGACTTCAACAATTGCGTTTCCAAAACCGACGCGTGCTTCCAGGAGTCTTTGCACTTTATCTTTCAGAATTTGCGCCTTGTCGTCTCCCCCGCTAGTCGGAGCAGCTTCGTCTGTAGCCCCAATTAGCGAGCCATTTGCATCAATTACCGCTACATCTTCCGATGCCAATCCAGCGACAGCGGAAGATACAAGAAAGCGGATCGCTTTTGCCTGTGGTCCGGTAAGTGCTGCGCCAGATGGCGTAACGGCTACTGAAGCTTTCGGCGTCACGCCTCGTTGAAACGGATTTGATCCAGTGCTGGCGATGTGTACTCGGGCCATTGAAATATGTGGACTGGAAACAATTGTGCGCGCGAGTTCACCTTCTTTGGCGCGCCAATAGGCGGCGTCAAACATCTGTGAAGTAGTGCCAAAACCGGACAACGTATCGAGCAACTCATAGCCTCGGTTGGAGTTTTGCGGGAGGCCTTCGCTCGCCAACGTCATCCTGAGCTGGTCACGGTCTTTTGAGGAAACAAAAATTGACCCACCACGCACCTCAAAAACTGCGCCTTGTTGTTCAAGAGAACGTACAACGTCTCCTGCAGCACCACTCTCAAGACCAGAATAAAGAAGAGTCATTGAAGGAGAAGAAGCCATTCTGGTCATTGCCAGAATTGCAAAGAACATCGCTCCAGTGGCCACAATAACAATGACTTGTCGGCGAAGCTCTAGCCCGGTCCAAGCATTCAAAAGTTGCTGCACAATAACCTCCGTCAAACCGAACGTTCTGTCCGGCGGTAGCAACAGCAATGAACTATCTGGCTTAACAATCGGTTAGTGCAATCGCGTCTATAACCATTTTCGCAACTGCAAATGGATTAATCATGGCCGACGCAACGACTGATGATACAGAAATTGAACCAAAATCGTCGAAAATGCCTTTAATAATTGGGCTTGTCTTGCTGTTGGCAGGCGGCGGCGGAGGCTTCTTTGCAACGTGGAGCGGAATGATTTTAGGTCCCGAATCGGCGGAGGCTCCTGAAGAGGAAGAAGTTCAAGATTCTCAGCCAAAAGTCGTCTTTATTCCTCTTGAACCAATCACCGTTTCGCTACCGCAGCAAAGTGCACAGAAGTTCTTGCGCTTTCGTGCCCAACTCGAAGTATCGAAACAACATGCTGACGAAGTGGAGCAAGTATTGCCGCGCGTCGTTGATGTTTTGAACAGCTATCTGCGCGCAATCGAAGTGCGCGATATTCAAGATCCATCGTAGCTGACGCGCCTCCGGTCACAAATGCTGCGCCGTGTGCAAATCGCAGCGGGTAGAGATCGCGTGAATGATCTTCTCATTATGGAATTTGTACTGAACTAGGAGGGTGAAATGAACCTTATCGCAGATATCTTACTCGCTGCTGGAGCCTTGGGCGCGGGCGTTTACTGTTTCGTCCTAGGTCGACGATTGAACCGTTTCAATGACTTGGAAAAAGGTGTGGGCGGCGCTGTTGCAGTGTTGTCCGCGCAAGTGGATGACCTTACCAAGACGCTTTCTTCAGCGCAAAGCACTGCCGCCGGATCAGCACAGACTTTGACAGATCTGACACAGCGTGCAGAAGAAATGTCTCGGAAGTTGGAGCTTCAAATGGCATCGCTGCATGACATACCAGACCAACAGCCATCTGTAGTTTCGCAAGAACGTGCCGCTCCGGTTACGCCGCAATCGGCTGCCGAACCCATGTTCGTCAGGCATCGGGCAACGGAGACGCACCAATGAAACCAAAAAAACTTTTTTCCGGACGTAGTGGACGTGGTTCTGTTCTCCTCATCGTCGGATTGTTGGTCGGTTCGGCAGTGATACGAATTGGCGTCGGCGCTGGCCAAGCAGTCGCGACAGAAAATCCGATGGTTTCCGAGGTCAAGGAGGAAGAGTCTAAACCAAAAGCTCTCACAGGCAGCGGTATGTCGCCAGAGGACAAAAGCAGAATGTCCGAAATGTTGCGGACTTTTCAAGAACGTGAAGCAAAGATTGCCGAAAAAGAAGACCAGATCGCAGTACGTATGAAAGCTCTGAGCGTTGCAGATGAGCAATTGCAACGAAGACTTACCGTTCTGGAAGAGGCGGAAAACTCCTTGCGCGGCCTGCTAGCACTGGCTGACACTGCAGCCGAAGATGACTTGGCACGGTTAACAGCGGTCTATGAAAATATGAAACCTAAGCAAGCTGCCCCTCTTTTTGAACAAATGGAACCAGCGTTTGCAGCCGGTTTCTTAGGTCGGATGAGGCCGGATGCCGCTGCCGGCATAATGGCTGGCCTGTCTCCCGAGGTTGCCTATTCAATTAGTGTTATTCTTGCTGGCCGAAATGCAGATGTTCCAAAAGGATAGTGCGTGCAGAGGTTTTTTTAACCTCCTTTTGCGATGATGCCTTTGTTGAATTGCTCCGGGGAACAACATGGTTGGAATCGTTGGCATTGTAGTCATTTTTGTCATGGTATTTGGCGGCTATCTAGCCGCTGGCGGCAAAATGGGTATCATAATAAAGGCATTGCCTTTTGAAATGATGATGATTTGCGGTGCAGCCGTGGGATCGTTCTTCATTAGTAACAGTATGTCCGCCGTCAAACACACGATAGGCGATCTTGGTCGTGTATTTAAGGGACCAAAATGGGTGCACAAAGACTACAAGGATCTGCTTTGTTTACTTTTCGAGCTAATTCGATTGGCACGTCAAAATCCAGTCGCGATTGAAGAGCATATCGAAGCTCCAGACGAATCCTCGATTTTTTCCAAGTATTCAAAAATAATAAAAGACAAAGAAGCCGTTGCGCTTATTTGTGACACGATGCGATCGGCCTCGATGAACTATGACGATCCGCATCAAGTCGAAGAGGTCTTGGAAAAGCGAATGGAAGCCAACATGCATCACGCGTTGCACTCCAGCCACGCTCTGCAACAAGTGGCCGACGGCTTGCCTGCGCTGGGAATTGTGGCCGCGGTTTTGGGCATTATCAAAACAATGGGGTCGATTGATCAACCCCCCGAAGTTTTGGGAAAGCTGATTGGCGGAGCGTTGGTTGGAACATTCCTCGGCGTTTTTCTCGCGTACGGTTTTGTTGGCCCTTTTGCCGCCAAAGTGAAAACCGTTACTGAAGAAGATGGTCACTTCTATCAACTCATTCGCGAAGTGCTGGTAGCCAACCTTCATGCACACGCCACCAATATTTGTATTGAAGTCGGGCGTCAGAATACACCATCGCATTGCCGACCGAGTTTTTCCGAACTTGAAGAGGCCTTAAAATCCGTGAAACAAGGTGCCGCATGAAGAAGCTGACTGTAGCTTTTTGGGTCTTAACCTATTGGTTTTCGAGTGTAGCGGTTGCCAGTCCAATCAACGTTCGTTCCGGCGATCATGACGGTTTTACCCGGCTTGTAATGCAGGTGCCACCGTCTGTAAGATGGGAAATGTCCAGCGTTCCTGGAAGGCAGTACATTACTTTTCTTGGACACGAAGACGGATTCGATATCAGCCGTGTTTTCGACATCATACCTCGAAACCAATTGACAAACATCGTGCAATATCCCTCCAGGCTAGAATTGGTTCTTTCTTGTGCTTGCGATACAAAAGTTTTCGTTGAAAGCGGTAACTTTCTAGTTGTTGACGTAATCGATGGCCCCCCGCTACCGGAGGAAAATCGTGTAAGTGATCCTTCATTTGTTTCGTTAGAGCCAAGTTCTGAATTCGACTTCGGCGAATTGCTTTGGTCTGGTACTGAAAGCCCTTACCCGAGCAATTTAGAACGCGATGTCCTACAAGAGGATACAACGGACTTGGATTCTGCACAGAACGAATTGATATCCGATCTTGAAGCTGCGGTTGTAGCTGAAACCAGAGACCGGCTTTTACAAGGAGTGGCTGCGGCGGCCTCCAGAGGATTAGTGGAACCCTCAATAGTTCAACTCAACCTGCCAGTAACTGAAGAAGAAGAAACGCCAGAGGCAGAGATTTTTGACTCCTCTCGACAGACCCTGCCTGATGCACAAAATGAACTTGGCAACCTCAGAATAACTAATAGCCGCGACATTCCCATTGAACGAGATTCATTAGACTTGATGTCGTCTGGTGGGGTATGCCCTGACTCGACAGCAGTTCAAGTAACAAATTGGGGTGACGATCGACCATTCCATGAACAAGTGTCATCAGTCCGCGAAAGTCTCTTTTCTGAAGTTGGTCGACTGAACGAAATCAAAGCTCTTGAACTGGCACGGTTATATGTTTTTTTCGGATTTGGCGCAGAAGCAAAGCAAGTTCTTCGTTTGTCGGAAACATTGACAAAATCCAATCCCGAATTGATGGATTTGGCAAGCATTGTGGACTTTGGTTTCGCAAAAAACCCGCGTTCTGTACACCGCTATGCGGATTGTGACTCTGAGTTGTCATTGTGGGCAATTATGGCCGCAAGAACGGTATCAAGGGATCAAGTTGTAAACGAAGATGCTGCGCTGCGCACATTAATAAAACTGCCTTTACATCTTAGGGATCAAATTGCTCCAGCGTTGAGTAAAAGATTTACTGAACTGGGAAAGACCGAGGCCGCGTCAATTGCGCTGCGCCGCGTTAACTTGTCTAAGTCGGAAGGTGCTAATGACGCAAATTTAGCAAGAGCCAAAATTGAACAAAGAAAAGGCAACATAGACGCAGCCGACAAACTCCTTTCTGATATCACTCAATCAAATAGCAAGGAATCTCCGGAAGCATTGGTCGCATTTGTGGAAAACAGGGTGAACGATCTGTCACCTGTGCCTGCGGACATATCGCTTTTGATTGAATCATATGCTTTCGAATTCGAAGACAGCCCCATTGGCACGCAGTTAACTCGGGCTCATGTGTTGGCTGCCGCTTTGTCTGGCCAATTCGCAAAAGCGATCAAATCTCTCCAAAATTCGGTTCTCTATCAAGACGCTACAATTTCAGCCGAATTGCAGTCATATATCTTTTCCGCTCTAGCAAAAGACGCCAACGACGAAGACTTCCTTGAAGTATTTTTTTCTCACTATCCTATCTCCGATAGTGACCTTACGGAGCAATCAGTTCTCTCTGTCGCTAAAAGATTGAATGAAATGGGATTCAGTAGTCTTGCCCAAAAGACTTTATCAGTCCTTCCAAGTGATTTGCGGTCGAAAGAACATGACATCTTAGTAGCTGAGATCAGTTTAGATTTAGAGAAACCACGAGACGCTCTGCAAGTTTTGGAAGACGAAACAGGCAAAGCAGTAGACGAATTGCGTGCAAGATCATTCCTAGATCTTGGCCAAAACGGTAGGGCAGTTGAATTGTTTCAATCTTCCGGCGCGCCAGAAACAGCGTCAAGGGCAGCTTGGCTATCTGATGATTGGGTTGACCTTACCTCTCAAAACTCGCCTGTATTCGGCGACATTCGTAGTTTGGCAGAAGAACCTGTAGAAGATATCTCGACCGAAAACGGGATGATCGCCGCAACTTCGAGCGCATTGGAAGAAAGTGCCGCGGCGAGGGAAATCGTGGCACAGTTACTTGAAAAGGTCACTGTTTCTCAGTAGCTCCGATCAAGGCTTCGAATAACCATGCTTGAAACGCGTCTGTATTTTCTGAGCGCAGTATAACACCGGAACTGTAGCGTAACCCATGGAACACTGACCGCTATCACGCCTCCTCACAACCGGGAAGTCGCTGCGGGAAACTTTAACCGTGTGTGATGTAGAGAACCTCTTTCATAGCAAATCTTCCGAAGGAGTACACCAACACCGAGGTGCTGTTTCGCGGAAATTCCAGTCATTTCGATGATCAACAAAATTGATGTCTGAAGCTCAAACAAAATGGGTGCAAAGGATCTGACAGACTCTAGGCAACGGTCCTTGCGGCGGTTCGATTTCAATTTGTCATAAGGCAAGACATAGATTGCTGAATCAGGAGATATTTTAGTTTCGGGACACCTTTGCACACTTGTGCATTATCCCGGGTTTGAAACTTTGATGTCTCGATCAGCTTCAGGTACATCTAAAGTCGACCAAGTAGCGTCGCGCGTCGGCGAAGGGGGTGTTTCGCAGGCGCTTTTGTGGATATTCACCTTTGCAATGAAATGCGCCGAGATTGGTGCCGTCACGAACAGAAATGCCATGATCAGCACCTCATGCATGGAGCCATCATCGAAAGTATGAGCATGGATCATCGAGGCCAGAAGCAATGAACCGATGCCGACGGTACCAACCTTTGTTGGCGCATGTAGTCGGGTCATTGAATCATTGAACCTTAGCAACCCGATCGCGCCTACCAAAGCAAAGATTGATCCGATCAAGAGGGCAATGGCAACAGCATATGTTCCAATGATTTCAGAGGTCATTCGATGATATCTCCTCGTAGAACAAAACGGGCATAGGCGACCGTCGATACAAACCCCAGCATTGCGATGATCATCGAAGCCTCAAAATAGACACGTACGCCCTGGGCAATACCTAAAAGCACGATCAACCCAATGGCGTTTACGACCATTGTATCCAACGCCAGAATGCGATCGCCTGTGGTCGGTCCCATTATCAGGCGGATCATCGATAGCACTTGCGCGATGGCGAGCACTACGAAAGCCAGGATCAACGCCAAATTCATCAGATCGGTTGCAAAGCTCATGCAAATATCTCCAGTAAGCGACGCTCGTAGCGATGTATGATGTCATCCCGCACCGCATCCGGATCATCTGTATCCAGGACATGTACCAGCAGGCTATGACCTTCACTGGACAGATCAGCAGAGACCGTGCCGGGTGTCAGCGTAATGGTGCCCGCCAGCACGGTGATCGCTTCGGGTTGCTGTAGTTTCAGCGGAACGACAATCCATGCAGGACGCAATTTGGAATTGGGCCGCGTCAAAACAATCCACGCCACTTGAACATTGGCGACCATAATGTCCCACATTACGATCAGACTATAGGTGATCATGCGCCCCATGTGAAAACCCTGTGGGGTATCCGGCCACCAGACCGAAGTGCCCCATGGAATGATCACGCCCAAGATCAAACCAAACACGACCATACCCGTTGAAATATCATTTTGCAGAATGGTCCATACGACCGCCAGCAACAAAGATATGAGGGGATGTGGCAAAAGCCAGCGATAGGCCTTGATCATGTCAGTGTCCTTTCGTTGGTTTGCTGAGTTTACCCGGCGTTTTGAGAACCGTCGAGATATAGGGTTCCGGGTTGAACAGCTGCTGCGAAATTGATGCCATATAGGCGGTGGCCGGGCCTGCGAAAACGGTATGGGCTGCCAGCAACAAAAGCAGGCCGCCCACTGCGCAATATGATAGTGTCGCAGGGGCTTGTTGCGCAAACGTGTCAGAGGGCTCTTCTACTGGAGCCAAAGACTTGGCTTTCCAGAAAAGCACGCTGCCTGCGCGTGAAAAACCTACCACGGCAATCAGGCTGGACATCAGAACGACCGCCCAGACCCAAACCACCAAAGGCGTCGGGAAAGCCGCGTTCAGGATAAGCAGTTTGCCTACAAACCCTGACAAGGGCGGAAGACCTGCCATCGCTATTGCGGCCACCATGAACAAAGCAGAGGTCAATGCGGCACCTGGAACGATCGGTTGCGCCGTCAGTTTTAGGTCAGCACGCCCGCTGCCGACAAGATCAACGATCAGGAACAATGAGGCTGCGGCCAAGGTCGAATGTACAATGTAGTAGAGAGCCGCAGTGATACTGGTCTCGGTAAATAATGAAATGGCGACCATCACCATTCCCATCGAACCGATAACAGAAAACGCCACCAACCGGTCGAGGTGTTTTGCAGCGAGGACTCCGACCATCCCAATTGCGAGAGACAGCAGAGCCGCCGGCAATAACCAGGCGGTTTGCAAGCCCGCCGTTACTTCAAGTTCCGGGTGGAAGATCATCGTGTAAACACGGATGATCGCATAAGCGCCCACTTTGGTCATAATCGCAAAAAGCGCCGCTACTGGCGGTGGGGCTTCGGCATAGCTGGAAGGCAGCCAGAAATGCAAGGGAACCACGGCGGCCTTGATGGCGAACACCAGCAACAGCAGGACAGCAGCCAACCGGATCCCTACGGTTTCACTCGGATCCACCAGAGCAAGACGATTGGCAACATCCGCCATATTCAGTGTTCCGGTTTCGGCATAAAGCGCGCCAAGTGCGAAAAGAAAAAGCGTGGAGCCCAAGAGGTTGAAAAGTACATATTGCACACCCGCTCTTAGCCTTGCATTGCCACCTGCATGGATCATCAACCCATAGGAGGCAATCAACAGAACTTCGAAGAAAACGAAGAGGTTAAACAGGTCTCCGGTCAGAAACGCGCCCATGATGCCCATCAACTGGAACTGAAAAAGTGCGTGGAAATGGCGCCCTCGATCGTCCCATCCCGACCCGATTGCATAAAGCAGCACAAAGAACGCCAAAACAGAAGTCAACAAAACCATAAGCGTTGACAGCTTGTCACCGACAAGAACAATGCCGAAAGGCGCGGCCCAATTTCCAAGTTGATAGAGTATGATGGTGCCGTCAGAAGCCGTCCAAGCCAAACTGGCAGCGATGCCGATCAACGCCAGAACACCTGCAATCGAAAAGGTACGTTGTATCCCGATGTGGTAGCGGGCAGCCAGGACAATGAAAGGTGCGAGGATGGCCGGAAGGATGACCGGCATAATGATCCAGTGGGTCATGCGGCATCCTCCGTCTCAGGATCATTCACCTGGTCGTCATCTGATCCGAGGTAGGATCCAAGCGAAATCATCACCACGACCGCCGTCATCCCGAAAGAGATCACGATGGCCGTCAGCACCAAAGCCTGCGGCAGTGGATCGGTATAGCTTTCAACGCCGTCCATCAGGATGGGCGCTGCACCAATGGTCAAGCGCCCGGAGGCGAACAAAAACACGTTTACCGCATAGGTCAGCAGCGAAATGCCCAGGATGACCGGAAAGGTCCGCAAGCGTAGCGTCAAATAGATCCCGCCAGCGGTCAGGATGCCGATTGCGGATGCAACGAGGAGTTCCATGTCACACGCCCTCCTGTTTTGTGGTCATTGGAGGTTCGGGTGGGTCGTCGCGTGATGGATCAATATCCATCGGGTGCTCTGTATCTGGCACATGAGCGCGACGGGCCAGGCGCGAAAAGCTTTCAAGGGAAAGCATCACCGCTCCAACAACCGCGAGGAAAACACCGACATCGAAGAGCGCCGCGGTCGCCAGCTCAAATTTTTCGAAAGGCGGGATGCGGACATATGTGAAATCGGAGGTCAGGAAGGGCTTACTCACAAACCATGATCCGATGCCCGTAAATCCAGCAACCAGCACGCCCGCGCCAATCACACCATGATAAGGGTATTTCAACCGGGCGGAGGCCCAGCTGAATCCGCTCGCCATATATTGCATCACGACGCCAATGGACACGACGAGACCGGCAATGAAGCCGCCGCCCGGCTCATTGTGCCCGCGCAGGAATATGTAGAAGCCGACCATCATCACCACAGGCATCATCACGCGGGTCAGGACCACCATCATCATCGGGTGCATGTCACCGGCCCGTGGTTGATCGGGTTTGCGATTCAGCAGCCGTGCGCGCACCGGACCAGACAGGAGCGTTTCAGTCAGCGCATAAATCAGCAGGGCGGCAATACCCAAAACGATGATCTCGCCAAAGGTATCAAAGCCCCGGAAATCAACGAGGATGACGTTTACGACATTGGTACCACCCCCGCCTTTGTAGGAATTCGCCAAATGGAATTCCGAGATCGGCGATGTGATCGCGTCACGCATCAGGAAATGATAGGCCATCGCCATTGTGGCCAACCCGCCAGCAATCGCGATCGTGGTGTCACGAACGCGGCGCATCACGGTGCTCTCAATCGGTGTTTGATTTGGCAGAAAGTTCAGCGCCAGTAGCAACAGAATAATTGTCACCACTTCAACCGTGATCTGCGTCATGGCAAGATCGGGCGCGCTGAAAAACACGAAACCGACCGAAACCATCAAACCCGCAATACCGATCAGGATCAGAGACATCAGGCGATTGCGGTGTAAAAAGACCATTCCCATTGTCGCGGCAACCAACATTGCCCAACCGGCAACGACCACTGGTGTGACCGGTTGCATGGTCCGTGTTGCGGCACCAACTGTTCCAGTTGTCCAGGCGAAGTACCCAGCAACCACCACAGTTGCCACCATTATCGCGCCATATCGGGAGAACGCACCGTTGTGCAGACCATGAGTGAACCTTTTGGCTAACAATACAATTGCTTCAACCAACCCTTCGAATATCACTTTAGCCTCTGGTCTGGGGGTGCCATCCCATATGCGCAACGCAGGGCGGTAAGCCAACAATAAGAGAAACCCACCAACGGTTGCCACGATCGACATATATAAGGCGGGCACGAGGCCATGCCAGATTTTGAAGTACGCTTTGGGCACAGCATTGGCATCACCCAGAACGGAAGCCGTGACCAATTTTACGAAAGGTTCTGCCAGAAACGGTGCTATGCCGATGACCACGACCAGCACCACCAAGATTGCGGGGGGCAACCACAGACCTGCGCCGGGATCATGGGGTTTGGCTGGATAGTCGTCACGCACTTTTCCAAGGAAAGTGTGGCCAATCAAGCGGAAGCAGTAGGCAGCAGAGAATATGGACCCAAAGACGGCAAGCCCTGGCACGAACCAATGGGAATGGAACAGAACCGTATGATGGGCCTCTTCCAGCATCATCTCTTTTGACAAGAAGCCGTTCAACGGTGGAATGCCCGCCATCGACAACGCGGCCAGACTGGCAATTGTGAAAGTGATGGGCATCAAATGACGCAGGCCACCCAGCCGACGGATGTCGCGCGTGTGGGTTTCGTGATCAATGATACCTGCGGACATAAAAAGCGCGGCCTTGAAGGTCGCATGATTGAGAATATGGAACATCGCCGCCATGGCCCCAAAGGCAGTACCCGTGCCCAGAAGCATGGTGATTAACCCCAAGTGGCTCACCGTGGAAAATGCAAGCAGCGCTTTGAGGTCATGTTTAAAGAGCGCAATGACCGCGCCGAGCACCATCGTGATCAGACCGGCGGTAGTGACGATCACAAACCACTCCGGGGTGCCTGACAGAACCGGCCACATGCGCGCCATGAGGAAAATCCCCGCCTTCACCATGGTGGCCGAATGTAGATAAGCAGAAACAGGCGTGGGCGCAGCCATGGCGTGAGGCAGCCAGAAGTGGAATGGAAATTGGGCAGATTTTGTAAAGCACCCGAGGAGGATCAAGATCAATGCAGGCAGATAGAGAGGCGAGGCCTGGATAAGATCGCGGTTTTCAAGAATGACGCTCAGATCATAACTGCCGACGATTTGGCCCAAGATCAGCATGCCACCGATCATCGCCAAGCCCCCCATACCGGTCACGGTGAGAGCCATACGCGCGCCCTGACGGCCTTCAGGTAGATGCTTCCAATACCCGATGAGCAGGAAAGAGGAGAGCGAGGTGAGTTCCCAGAAAACCAACAAGAGCAGTATATTGTCGCTCAGGACAATCCCGACCATCGCGCCCTGAAAAAGTAGCAGATAGGTAAAAAATTCGCCCATGTTGTCTTCGCGTGCGAGATAAGATCGCGCATATGCAATGATCAAGAGGCCAATTCCGAGGATCAGTAGAGCAAAGAAAAAGCCAAGCCCATCCAGCATCAAGGTGAAATTTAGACCCAGCGCCGGTATCCAATCCACGCGTGCCGTGACCAGATCTCCGGCGATGACCGCGGGCAAATTGGTCAGCAGGCCAATGAAAGCCGCCAGCGAAACGGTAAATGTGACCCCCGCGCAGGCCTGCCTGCCTGCGGAGTTCATCAAACCTGGCAGCAGGGCACCGAAAAATGGCAAAGCGACGATGATGAAGAGGGACACGCGAACTCCTGATCTTTAGTTCGGAAAGTTCCCCACTTTCTGGGTCAGTTTGAGCCTGTTCTCAAGCGAAACCGTCAAAAATCAGCAAATTCTTGCATTGAAATCAAAAACACAACTGCTTGGAAGGGTGTCGATGGCGCTTGCAGATCATTGGTCGAATTGGCGTGTTTGTTAAGAATTCCGACCAACGCCCGAATGGAAAACGCAGGGTTTGTCCGCCGCGGTTCGGCCATGTTTTGACCGCAATTCAAACACGGCACTGATCGTGAGTCTTTGAAACACAACCAGACTTGTCGAATGATTCGCTGTAAGTCGCACAATTTTTAGTTAATGCGGTGATATTCAATCAGAACAAGAATTGGCACTTAAATTATTGAAATTATTATCTATAAATGGGATTTTTATTTGGGCACTTTCGTTAAGAGTGCACGCATTGGAACCAAACCCAACCGCGATTGTTGAACTGTTTCCACCAGAGGTAGCGCGTCAAAACGAGTTTTGAACTTGAGCGGAACTGTGGCATAAAACGGCTTCAGTTAGCGCATTTGCGCGACGGATCGGACAATCTGGAAGGGGCAGTGTTGGGGAGTTGAGGAATGTACCTCCGGCATGAAAGGCGATCACATTCTTGCACGTATCGTGCGTCATCGAGGGGCTTTGGCACACGTCTTAACAGCTGGCAGCTGCAGTGCCTCAGGTTCCCATCCGCGTTTTCCTCGTTGTTAAAAGTAGTTCAGTAAAAGGTATTTTGTTATGACTTTGCAACTTGCTCAATCTCGGCGCGTAAAAGCGTTGTCGCAGCGCAATGCGGACCGTATTCTGGTGCATCCCGCGCGATACAAATCAGATGTTGTCCTTCCTGACGAAAGCACTGCCGCTGGTTATCTGATTAATGCGCTTGATCAGGGAACGTCGTTGTCGGAGATCGAAGCCGAGACCGGCTGGTCGAAAGCAACTGTGATGATCAACCTTTACAAAGTGGCTAAGAAATCCGGGGTCGGTATTCACCGCCGTAGCGACATTATGTACTTGATGCTGCCAGAAGGGGCAGAAGGCATACACCCGAGCAAACAGATTATCCGTAATGAAACCGTTATTGATGGATGCGCGACGCGCCTTGCGTCGGTTTGATGGGTAACTGAGGGTAAAGACGCCTCAGTGATGCCTCAAGTACAGCGGCTATCTCGTCATTGACTGGCAAACAGTTGCAGTGGACATTGAATTGTAATCGGCACCGCGTGGAGCCTAGACGATGACTTTTTGGGGACGCTGCTCGCCGACACCAAAGATCCGTTTATAGCGCTGGATTTCGTCAGCTGGTCCCATCGCCTTGTTGGGATTGTCCGATAGCTTGACCGTTGCCTTGCCATTTGCCTCAACTGCTTTGCAGACAAGTGAAAACGGCGCAAGGCGGTCGTCGGGTACCAGTTTTCTAAAATCGTTTGTCAAAAGCGTACCCCAGCCAAATGATACGTTCACCCGGTCAGAGAATTTGATGTGCAAAGATCGTATCTTGTCCACATCAAGGCCGTCGCTGAAGATAATCCGTTTGGTGCTTGGATCTTCGCCGCGCGAAATCCACCAGGCGATAGCGATCTCTGCTGCGCTGGCAGGGTCACCGCTGTCGACGCGAATGCCGGTCCAACCCGCCAACCAGTCCGGGGCTTTGTCGAGAAAACCCTGAGTGCCAAAAGTATCTGGCAGAATGATCCGCAGGTTGCCCTCATGTTCTTCATGCCAATCGGATAGGACATCATAGGGTGCGCGTGCCAAGGCATCATCCGTTTCTGCCAAGGCAGCATAGACCATCGGCAGCTCATGCGCGTTGGTGCCAATGGCTTCGAGCTCACGATTCATCGCGATCTTGCAGTTCGAGGTGCCGGTAAATGCCTGTCCAAGGCCTTCCTGCATCGCTTGAACACACCAATCCTGCCAAAGATAGCTATGCCGTCTGCGCGTGCCAAAGTCGGCAATTGAAAGATCGTGCATGTCGCGCATGGCTTCGATTTTTTCCCAGACACGGGTCATTGCACGGGCATAAAGTACCTGCAGTTCGAACTTGCCCATCTTGTTCAGCACCGCGCGTCCGCGCAATTCCATCAGGACAGCCAAAGCCGGAATTTCCCATAGCATGACCTCAGGCCAAGTGCCTTCAAAAGTCAGTTCGTATTGATCGCCATTGCGTTCCAGATGGTAGGGTGGCAGGCGCAGATTTTCGAACCACTCCATGAAATCCGGGCGGAACATCTGGCGTTTTCCGTAGAACGTGTTCCCGCGTAGCCAAGTGCTTTCCCCGCGCGACAGGGACAGAGACCGGATATGATCCAACTGCTCACGCAATTCTCCCTCGTCGATCAGTTTTGCCAAGGGAATACTCTTGGTGCGGTTGATCAGGCTGAATGTCACACGGGTATCGCGCTTGTTGCGGAAAACGGACTGACACATCAGAAGTTTGTAAAAATCCGTATCAATCAGAGATCGGACAATGGGGTCGATCTTCCAATTGTGATTCCAAACCCGCGCCGCGATATCAACCATTGTGCGTCTCCAGCATCACCCCGGCAGCTTTCATGCCCGAAAGGGCGGCGTCCAAAGATCCGTCCAGATCGATAGCACGGCAAAAATCTTGGTACACGGTGACCTTGAACCCAAGTTTTGCGGCATCCACGGCGGAGAAGTTCACGCAGAAATCCAGAGCAAGACCCACCATCAAGACTTCATCAATCCCGCGCGACTTCAGGTAGCCTTCGAGCCCCGTTGGCGTCGCGTGATCATTTTCGAAAAATGCGGAATAGCTGTCTATTTGGGGATTGTATCCTTTGCGAATGATGAGATCGGCATGATCCACCTGCAAACCTGCGTGAAACCGCGCCCCTTTGCGCCCTTGCACGCAGTGATCGGGCCATAGCACCTGCGGACCATAGGGCATGTCGACCATATCATAGGGTGATTTTCCAGCATGGGACGATGCAAATGAAGAATGCCCTGACGGGTGCCAGTCTTGTGTAAGGATCACCGCTTCTGCATCTGCCATTAAGGCATTGATCGGGGATACAATGGTGTCCCCTTCTGGCACGGCCAGCGCGCCGCCAGGGCAAAAATCCTTTTGCACATCAATTACGATCAGAGCCTGGGACATCTATGCATCTCCTTTTTCCATCTTGTGGTTAAGGGGATGTTCCGAGTGCGTCAATGCCATCCGCCTGCGCCTTGGGAGATGCGCGGATTAACTGGCCCCTTGCCTGTGCGGCAGACGCGGCATATTTGAGCGCTCATGTATACCGTCGTCGCCCTTTATCACTTCACGCGCTTTGATGATCCCGAAGCCATCAAACCTGGTTTACTCGCACTTTGCCTAGCGCACGATGTGCAAGGCACCTTGCTCTTGGCGGGCGAAGGGATCAACGGCACCGTTGCTGGGCCACGCACCGGCATTGAAGCGGTGATTACGCATCTAAAATCTCTTCCCGGCTGCGCCAATTTGGAGTGGAAAGAGGCCACCAGCGCGAAAGCACCTTTCGGTCGGATGAAGGTCCGCATCAAACGTGAAATCGTTACAATGGGCCAGCCAGACGTCGATCCGCGCGCGCGTGTCGGACATTACATCGAGCCGCAGGATTGGAACGCCTTGATTTCGGAGCCAGATGTAGCCGTTATCGATACGCGAAACGATTATGAAGTGGCCATCGGGACCTTTGAAGGCGCCATTGATCCAAAAACTAAGAGCTTTGGCGATTTTCCGGCGTGGTGGGAGGAAAATAAAGCACGTTTTCACAACAAGAAGATCGCCATGTTTTGCACTGGCGGAATTCGCTGTGAAAAATCCACCAATTTTCTGTTGGGTCAGGGCGTGGATGATGTCTATCACCTCAAAGGCGGCATTTTGAAGTATCTCGAAGACGTGCCCGAAGAAGATACCAAGTGGGAAGGCTCCTGCTTTGTGTTCGACAACCGGGTGAGCGTTGAACATGGTCTACGCGAAGGGCCGCATTCCCTGTGCCATGGCTGCAGGCGTCCCATCTTGCCGGAAGACGTCAAACGGACCGAGTATGAGGCTGGTGTCAGCTGCCATCAATGTGCGCATGAAACATCAGAAGCGGACAAGAACAGGTTTCGCGAGCGGCAAAAGCAAATCATGCTGGCGAAGGCCCGCGGCGAAGCTTGAGATCAGGCGGGCTGAGCTGTTTTGCGTCTTGGTCTGCTGCGCGACAGGAGCCAGAGCATGATTGCGATGTTCAGGCCATTCCAAAGGATGCCATTGACAAAGGCCAGTTGATACGAACCGCTGGCATCATATATCCATCCGGACATCCAACCACCAAGCGCCATGCCCAGAATGGTTGTCATCAGTACAAATCCAACCCGCGCACCAGCCTCACGTGCGGGCATGTACTCGCGCACGATCAAGGCGTAGCTGGGGACAAGACCTCCTTGGCTCAGGCCAAAGATCAGGCTGACGGCGTAGAGCGAGACCAAACCTCCCGACGGCAGATACAAAAACAGGGCCATGCATTGCAGCGCTGATCCAATGAGCAGAGTTTTCACGCCTCCGAGTTTGTCCGCAACAAGACCCGATACGATGCGTGATCCTACACCCCCTAAAAGCATCAAAGCCAACATTTCGGCACCTACAGCGGGCCCATATCCCAGGTCCACACAATAGGAAACGATATGTACTTGCGGCATTGACATGGCCACGCAACATCCGATCCCGGCCAGTCCTAAAAGGTATTGCAGTGCACGTGGCGACAATCCCGATGAACTTGCATTCTGCAAGGACTGTGCCTGAGCGGTGACCCGAGTGTCTTCGGGTACTTGTCTGCGCAGCGCAAGAGACAGCGGGATCACACCGACCAGCGTGACAATGGCCATGACCAAATAGACACTGCGCCACCCCGTGGTCTCTAGCATTCCAGCCAGGACCAGAGGCCATATTGCCCCTGCCAGGTAATTTCCGCTCGCTACCAGCGCGACGGCAATGCCTCTGCGCCGCACAAACCAGTGTGATATGTCAGCAATCAAGGGTCCAAACCCGACTGCCGATGAAAAGCCGATCAGAAGCTGTGCCAGCGACAGAAAAGCAACTGAAGTGCTAAGAGTGGCCAGTCCAAAACCTAAAGCGATTCCAATGGCTGCGGCAATCAGCGATACCGTCACGCCGAAGCGATCCACCGCTTTGCCAATCCCGAAATTACCAAACGCAAAGCCGATCATCGTCAACGTGTAAGGCAAGGAAGCTTCCGCACGCCCAGAACCGAATTCCGTCTCTACCGCGGGCATGATTACGATAATCGCCCACATGCCGACGTTTGCGATCGTCGCGATCGCCAGGGTCAGAACAAGCCTGCCCCAAGAATATATGCTGTCGGTGATAGGCATATGCGGTACCGTGCCCCTTTTTGCCTATCTGCTCCCAATGATCTTGCCGGCGCAAGCGCACAAACCGCAATTGCGTTAAGAGAGTGGAAAGACCTTTTGCGGTAACCCTTTTGTTGGGTGAATTTATGAGTGGTGGAGATATGGGCGCGCAGAGCAATCTGGCACCGATCATCATCAAGAGAAAGAAAATTATCGCGGGCGGTCACCATGGTGGAGCCTGGAAGGTCGCATATGCGGACTTCGTGACAGCGATGATGGCTTTTTTCATGATGATGTGGCTGCTGAACGCAACAACCGAGCAACAACGACAGGGGTTGGCGGATTACTTCGCGCCGACTATTCCGATCAACCGTGTATCCGGTGGCGGAGATGGTTCGTTCGGGGGCGACAGTATCTTTTCTGAGGAAACATTGCCGCAGAATGGCTTGGGCGCTTCAGCCCAGCATGCCACACAGAAAGACAAAGCGGCCGGCGAATCCGGGGTCAGCGAAGAAGGTGGCGAACGTAACCGCGCTGATCAAGCTTTGGAAGCCGTCGCGGCCGAACTTACCGCGCGTGGCGGTGAGAGCACCGTCATGGAAAATGCGCTCAAGCACATTGTAACCAGAATTACGGATGAAGGTCTTGTCATAGAGTTGTTTGCATTGGATGGCTTACCGCTTTTTGTCGACGATACCGACCGGCCAACACAATTGATGGAAACACTTGTGGATTTGGTCGCAAGCGTAGGTGTGACCCTGGTCAACGACGTTGCCATTGGCGGCCATGTTCGCTCTGGGCCTGTTGTTTTGGCGGAAAACCCAGTATGGGGCTCCTCTTTTGCGCGTGCCAGCCGGACCCGTGTTATGCTTCAGGAAAAGGGTATCGTTGCCGAAAGAATGCACCGTGTCACCGGACATGCAGACCGTGAGCCTGTGCATCCCAACCCGATGGCAACACGCAACGATAGGGTGGAAATTGTGCTACTTCGCTGAATTGTGGCTTAAATAGGGCGCATTTTATATGTTAGCGCGGTGTTAAGTCCGGGCGTCTATCTGAGTGATCAAATAATGATCACATCAGAAAGGCGTGCCCATGACAATTTCATCTTCGCTCAATGCAGGCGTTGCAGGTTTACAGACAAATGCTCAGCGATTGGCGTCCATTTCGGACAACATCGCAAACTCCTCAACTTACGGCTACAAGCGGGTTGAAACGGATTTCGCGTCCATGGTTTTGTCTTCGGGAGGCGGCTCCTATGCGGCTGGGGGCGTTCGCGCTGCCACGGAACGTTTGATTGATCAGAGCGGGACGCTGATCGGGACGTCAAATTCAACCGACATCGCGGTACGTGGGAGTGGTATGATCCCTGTCGCGCAAGCGGCGCAAGTGGCAACAAGTGGCGCGGATGCTCCGATGTACTTAGCAACAACCGGTTCTTTCCGAACCGATGCTGACGGCTACCTGAAATCCCAAACCGACTTAATTTTGATGGGTTTTCCTGCGAATGCAGATGGGACAATTCCCCAATATCCAAGAGATACTGCTGATGGTCTGGAACCGATCCGCATAAATACCAGCGCGTTGGTGGGCAATCCGACCACGGCAATCAATCTCGGGGTCAACTTACCAGCAACCGAAACTGCATTTGGCGCGGCCGCGGCTACGGAACAGATTGCCGTTGAATATTTTGACAACCTCGGCACATCGCAAAGCCTCCGCATAACATTTGCTCCCGTGCCTCCAGCGCTCGCGACGGACCCGGCGACAAACGAATGGACCATGAATATTTATGATTCTGCCGGCGACCCACTGACCTCCATTGGAGAAATTGACATTCAGTTTAACGACAGCCGTACACAGGGCGGTACAATCGACAATGTCGCTGTCAACGCAGCCGTGTTTCCAACGCCTCCCGGCACGCCACCTACATATGACTCAACCACGGGCATACTTACGATAGAAGCCGCATCGGGTCCGATTGAGATCGATATGGGCGCTTACGGTGACAACGAAGGGCTATCTCAGCTTTCATATAGCTTTGCTCCTGTTGCTGTAACAAAAGACGGGTCTCCGATCGGAAATTTCATTGGTATCGACATTGATGCGAACGGTTATGTTCGCGCATCATTTGACACAGGTGAAATTAGGACTGTTTATCAAGTGCCGCTCGCAAACGTTCCAAACTTCAATGGGTTAGAAGCTCTCGATAGCCAAACCTATTTGCCTTCCAGAGATAGTGGTGCGTTCTTTCTTTGGGATGCGGGAAGCGGGCCTACCGGAGATATTGCATCATTTGCACGTGAGGAATCCACGACTGATGTCGCTGGCGAACTCACCAATATGATCAAAACGCAAAGGGCTTATTCTTCCAACGCGAAAGTCATCCAGACAGTGGATGAGATGCTGCAAGAAACAACCAACATCAAACGGTGATCGTAACGAGCGCCTGAAACTCAAGAAGAGGGCTGGATATGACTATTTCCTCAGCGCTATCAAATGCTATGACCGGTTTGCGCGCCGCTGGGCGCAATTCGGAGACGATTTCAGCAAATATCGCAAATGCGATGACCCCTGGGTATGGTGTTCGTTCGCTTGACCTATCGTCTTCGCAGATCGGTGGCGTAAATATTGATGGAATCACTCGGAACGTTAACCCGGCCCTTCTTGCTGACCGAGGCCTTGCTGATGCCGCATTCAACAATGCGAACGATCGGACAATTTTCTTGAAGGGTTATGAAGACACTCTGGGGACACCGGACACCGCGAACTCTCTTTCGGCGCGCGTTGCCGAATTTGAAAGCCAACTGATCACCGCAACTAGCCGCCCCGATGCGCCAGAAAGGCTGGAGGGCGTCGTCAACGCGGCACGCGATCTGGCGACACTTATTTCGTCCGCTTCCAATGACATTCAAGAGTCCCGAAGCGAAGCGGATCGCAATATTGGCATCCAAGTCGATAAACTCAATTCGTCACTGGCGGGCGTAAAGGAACTGAACGTTCAAATTACAAAAACGGCTGTGCTCGGTGGCGATACTTCTGCACTGCAAGACAACCGGCAAGCTCTAGTCGACGAAATTAGCTCAATTGTACCCGTCCGCCAAATTCCACGGGATAATGGCCAAATAGCGCTCTATTCAACAGGCGGCGTAATATTGATCGACGGCGGTGTGGCAGAAATTGAATTTTCTCCAGTGAACCAAGTAACTCCATATATGACACTCGCAGGCGGACACCTGTCGGGCCTGACGATAGATGGTTATCCAGTGCGGACCGACAGTGCACGTGGTGCACTAGGTGGCGGTTCGCTCGGTGCCCAGTTTGAAATCAGGGATGAACTCGGCGTGGATGCGCAAACGCAACTTGATGCCCTGTCACGTGATCTGATTGAGCGCTTTCAGGATCCTGCCGTGGACGCTTCATTGGCAGTGGGAGACGCTGGCCTATTCACGGATTCAGGGATAGCTTTTGATCCTCTCAACGAAGTTGGGGTGTCTGAACGCCTTTCAATCAATGCAGCCGTTGACGAAAGACAAGGCGGAGAAGCGTGGCGTATTCGAGATGGAATTAACGCTGCAGTTCAAGGAGATGTTGGGGACTCGCGTCTTTTACAGTCTCTCTCCAGCACTTTGAGTGCAAAAAGAGTACCTGCAACTGGTGACTTTGGAAGCGGCGCGTTTTCTGCAATCAATCTGGTCGCAACTCTTACTTCTCAGTTAGGAGCGGACAGGGCACAGGCTGAACAAAGTCAGACTTTTGCATCCACTCAGCTCAATGAACTGACACAACTGGTGTTCGCCGAAGGCGTAGACACAGATCAAGAATTGCAACGGCTGCTACTTGTCGAGCAGGCCTACGCCGCGAATGCGCGTATGATCTCGGCTGCTGACGAAATGATGCAAACAATATTGAGGCTATAACTATGGGTTCTGTTTCATTGGGCGATCTTGCTCAGTCTTTTATGCTTCAACGCCGCAGTGTAAGCTTGCGACAAGATATGTCCCGACTGACAGATGAGCTTTCAAGTGGTCAAGTCGCAGATATCCGAGAAGTTCTTTCGGGAAATCACAATTACCTGACTGGACTGGAGCGATCGCTAGAAGTTCTGGATGGTTATTCGGTGGCAAATGCCGAAGCAACTTATTTTACCGGAGCAATGCAGATCACTCTCGAAAGAGTCCAAAACTTTGGTAGTGAACTGGGACTTGATCTCATCTTGGCAGGTGGTGGTCCGATCGGTGTCATTTCTGGCAATCCGTCCGACAATGCCCAAATACAACTTCAGGGTGTTATCAATTCCTTGAACGATGATGTCGCCGGCAGGAGCATGTTCGCAGGAACTACTACTGACCAAACTCCTTTGCCAAGCGCGGATGATTTACTGGCTCAAGTTCTGGCCGTTGTGACGGGCCAAACCACACCAGAAGACATTGTTGCTGCGGCAGAAAACTGGTTCAACGATCCAGCTGGGTTTGATACTGTTGCATACACTGGATCTGACACTGCACTTGCGCCATTTGTTCTTTCTGACACGGAACGTGTGACTCTCGATGTTCGTGCAAACGATCCAGCAGTAAAAGATCTTTTGCTGCATATGACCGTCGCAGCGCTGGCCGAAGACCCCGTTCTTGGATTGGATGTCAATCAGCAATCAGAGCTTTTGCGCATCAATGGACTGGGTTTGCAGTCCAATCAGGATCAATTGACCAGCCTACGAGCCAAAATCGGGTTTACAGAAGAGCGCATCTCACTAATCGCCGCGAGAAATCAAGCCGAAGAAACCAGTACGGAATTTGCGCGCAATGCCCTGCTTGCTGCGGATCCTTTCGAAACGGCAACCGAATTGGAAAACGTGCAGTTCCAATTGCAGGGCCTTTACTCAGTAACTGTGCGAAGCTCGCAACTTTCTCTGGTGAATTTCCTATGAAATCGCTTCTTACATTGGTCCTATTTGTCTCTCTCCAGATAACGGCGGCGGTAGCTGGACCGGTGCGAATAAAGGACTTGGTTGAATTCGATGGTGTTCGCGGAAATGACTTGGTTGGTTATGGTCTTGTCGTTGGTTTGAACGGCAGCGGCGACGGCTTGCGCAACGCTCCATTCACCGAAGAGATCATGTCAAACATTCTTGAGCGTCTCGGCGTCAATGTCACCGGCGAACAATTCCGTCCAAAGAACGTGGCGGCTGTTTTTGTCACGGCAAGCCTACCGCCGTTTTCCCGTGCGGGTGGCCGTATTGACGTAACAGTCTCTGCGATTGGGGATGCCAAAAGCCTGCTGGGCGGTACGCTCATCATGACGCCGTTGAATGCAGCCGACGGGCAAATATATGCGGTTGCGCAAGGGACAATCATTGCCGGTGGCGCTGCTGCCGAAGGGAACGGGGCGGCGGTTGTCGAAGGTGTACCAACCTCTGGCGTGATCCCCAGCGGCGCGCGTGTCGAACGCGAGATTGATTTTGATTTTAGCTCTCTTTCCACATTGCGAATGGCGCTTCTTTCTCCCGATTTTACCACTGCCGAACGGATGGAGCGGGCGGTCAATGATGCCTATGGTCGAACCGTCGCGCGCATGTTGGATGCGGGCACGGTTCAAGTGAACATCGCGGCCACGCGCGCGATTTCACCCGCCCATGCCCTAAGTGAGATTGAGAACATACGCGTTGAACCAGAACGTCGGGCCCGCGTGGTGGTTGATCAACGATCCGGCACCATTGTTATGGGCGCAGACGTGCGCATTTCGCCTGTTGCCGTGTCGCAAGGCAATCTGACTTTGCGGGTGCAAGAAGCCCCGCTTGTCGTTCAACCAAACCCCTTTGCCAATGGCCAGGCGGTTGTCGTTCCACGCACCGAAGTAGCGCTGGAAGAACAAGAAGGGACAGGTCTGGCCGTTGTTCCTGGCGGCACCTCTCTTTCCGAGGTGATTGCAGGGCTGAATGCGCTGGGCGTTTCCCCGCGCGAGATGATCGATATTCTCAAAAGCATCAAAGCCGCAGGTGCCCTGCATGCAGAGTTTCTGGTAAGGTAATTTCGTATGTTGCGCCACAAGACCAAAGCAACTGTCTGTCTACAGCCAACGGAACAGAGACACCTTAAACTGCCAACTTTTGAGCTATGTTCCGAAACCTCTGATCCTAGCGGGGTAGGCGACGCAAGATGTTTCGCAAACTATTGCTGAAGACCATCGGCCGGTAAAATGTTATGCCTTGGGCGTCAGAAATAGCTCCTGACAAGACTGCCGGCAATCAGGCTCCACCCATCTGCGACGACAAAAAAGGCAAGCTTGAAGGGAAGGGAAACGATTGCGGGCGGCACCATCATCATACCCATCGACATCAGCACAGCCGCGACCACCAGATCGATGATCAAGAAGGGCATGAAGATCAGAAATCCGATCTGAAAAGCCCGTTCAATCTCGCTTAGTAAGAATGAGGGAACCAGGATCGAAAGTGGGCTGTCGACCGCTGCACTTGTGCTGGTCCCTTCAGGTCGCAGCAGCGCGAGCGTTTCGAAGGTTTCCAAATCGATCCGCCCCACCATAAAGATGCGAAACGGACCCATCGCGTTTTCAAAAGCCGCTTCCATGTCCAATTCTTCGGACAGCAACGGCTCAATTCCCAAGCCCCAGGCCTCTGTGAAAACAGGTTCCATCACGAAATAGGTTAGAAAAAGGGCCAGGCTGACAATCAGCATATTGGGCGGTGATTGTTGCAAGCCAATGGCTTGCCGTAAAATTGCTAGAACGGTCACGATAAAGGGAAAGCACGTAACCATAATGGCAATGCCCGGCACAAGGCTGAGCACAGTGATGAGGATAATGAGTTGGATGCTGCGCGCCGCAAGAGAGCTATCATCCCCAAGCGAGATTGAGATATCTTGTGCCTGTGCGGGCAGAGGTAAGCCCGACATCAAGGCGATTGCCCCAAGAAAGAGCATGAACCGGAACATCAGGCTTTTGTCGCACCGCTCTTTAAATCAACCACTTCCGTCAGGCGGACAGAAAGCTGACCGGCTTGATCGCCTTCAAGCTCTTGCAGTTCGCCACGGGCGATCAGGCGATCACCGATATAAAGATCAACAGGATCCTCAATCCGTTTGTCCAACGGCAAGATCGCCTGCTCCCCAAGGTTAAGAAGGTCTTTGACCAGGGGGCGCGCCTTGCCAACCGTAACTGTCACCTCGATCGGCACATGGGTGAACGGGCTTTCCGACGCATCTGTCGAAGGAGGGCTGTCATTAGCCATTGGCTGCTTCCTGTTTTTGCGAGGTAAAGAAGGTATCTACTACCGCTTTGATTTTAAGGAGTGTCTCATCCATATTAATTTCCCGTTCACGGTCAGCGAATTTTAAAAAGACCTGCCCCACACATAAAGTGGGATCAGATCGAACCGCGACAGTAAGAGAAGGGCTTTCAGAAAGTAGGTCAGAGATGCGATCCTCATCATCTGGCGCGACTGCCAAAGAGACATCCTCTGATATGCCATCTTTCACTTCTTCCATGATCAGCTCGTGAACTTGAGAGGCCAATGCGCCCTGTGCCACAACCGGAAGAACCTTGGTGATCATGTCTTCCATAAGGGGCGCCAGCGCACCCAGCATATCCGTCCGCGCCTCTTGAAAAGTGAAGGATAAATCTTGCAGGTTACTGGCAAGGTCAGCCGAGATTTGCGACTTTTCATCAGCCTGCGCCTTAATAGCGTCGTCCCATCCAGCCTTAAAACCGCGGTCAAACGACTCTAGCTTCGCCTCTTCCAAAGAAACCGCATCTGCACCCTGCATCATGCCGGGTCCACGGGGAGATGTGCCAAACTCTTCCAGAATAAGGGGCGTGTTCACTAAGCTGCCTCCTCTTCATCTTCCATCCAACTGCGCAGCAATTCAACGGTTTCATCTTCACGGTCTGAGATGAGCTGACGCAGGCGGCCAACAGGATCTTCCGCGCCCATTCCGCCCATTCCACCAAGATCTGGCAATCCCGGCAGATCAGGCAAGTCACCTAACCCACCCCCTGCCATTGCCATGTCTGGCATCGGATCGGCATCGTCTTGGATTTCTCCTGTAAGGACCTTGTCATCGTTGGTGTCGCTTTGCCCGGTTCCCGGTGGTGGCAGGGCGGGCGCAGGGGTGTTCGCAGTTGCAAGAACCGGCTTAACCACGAAAAGTCCCAGAACCAATGCGACAAGGGCCAAAACAGCGAGTTGAACCAGCGACATTACATCAAGATTTATTTGGTCCAGCAGGCTTGGCGCACCCACTGTGCCTTCCATGACAATGGGCTCAAACTCCATCGATTTTAGGGTAATCACATCGCCACGTTCTTCGTCAAAACCAACGGCAGAGGCGACAAGCTCGCGCAGCGCTGACATTTCTTCTTCGGACCGGGGGGAAAACGTCTCAACACCTTCAGCATCTACCGCCGTTGTTCCATTTACCAGCACCGCGACGGTGATCCGCTTAAGCGCACCGGGGGCGCGGACAAGTTCACGCTGCGTTTCGGAAACTTCAAAATTGATGCGTTCGCGTGTTTCGCTGTTGGTTGACGAGGAAGATCTGTCACCAGCCCCATCACCATCGGGTAAATTCGATGCGACGGTGACATCTCCGCCACCACTGTCATTTGCAGAGGTGCTTCGTTCTTCGGTGTCAGTGCTGATTGCGACCCGATTTTCGGGATCAAAGCGCCGTTCTACAATCGATTCGCGATCTGTGTTTGTTTCAACGCTGACCTCAACCACAGCGTTCCCATACCCCACCCGCGCCTCGAGCAGGCGTTCAATGCGGGCGCGCATCGCGTCGGCCTTGTCGTCACCGGCAGGATTTGTGGCCAGTTCGTCGCCAGAACTAATCAACCCGCCGGTGCCATCGATAACTGAAACATCTTCGGGCAGCATGCCGGCCACAGCTGACGCTACCAGATATTTTAATGCCTTCGCCTGTGGTACTGAAAGCGACCCCGCCGAGGTGGTGACAGATACCGACGCTTTTGCCCCAATTTCGCGCTGGAAGGGGGTCGAAGACTGGTTTGCAATATGAACCCGAGCTGCCTTGATATGTGGGCTTGCCATGATGGTTCTGGCCAATTCCCCCTCTTTTGCGCGCCAGTAGGCTGCGTCAAACATTTGGGATGTGGTGCCAAACCCGGTCAATTGGTCAAGCAATTCATATCCCCCGCTCACATTCGCGGGAAGGCCCTCGCTGGCGAGTGTCATACGGAACTGATCTCGAGAGTTTGAGGCGACAAAAATGGCCCCACCCCGCACTTCGTAGACGGCGCCACGCTGCTCCAAAGCGCGAATCACTTCTCCTGCCTGAGAGCTTTCCAACCCTGCATAAAGCAGCGACATGCTGGGTTTGGATGCCATCCTAGACATCATCAAAACTGCAGCAAAAACTGCAATTGTAGCGATTGCGACAATGATTTGCCTGCGAAGACCTAGCCCCGCCCAACTGCCCGCTAGTTGATTCACTATTCTCTCCTCACCGGGCGTTCTGCCCAGTTTGTACTCGTTATGTTTCGCCGATCGGGCTTAATAATCGGTTAGCCCTCATCACTGTATAGAAACGGTCAACGGTTATCGGGCGCAGCTATGGCAGATGAAGAAATTGACGAAGAAGAGGTTCCAAAGAAAGCCTCTAAATTCCCTTTGATCATTGGGTTGGTATTGGCCATTGCGGGCGGCGGAGGTGGGTTTTTCGCTGTGCAGTCAGGTATGATTCTTGGCGGTGAAGCGGTGGAAGAACCAGAGGACGAGCCCGAGGTTAAGGCAGGTGCTTTGCCTGATATAACATTTGTTGAGGTAGAACCTTTGGTCATTTCTTTGGGGGCAGAAGCGCGCAACAAGTACCTCAGGTTTCGGGCGCAGCTGGAAGTTGTCGATGGATATGAAGCCGATGTGACTAAGCTTTTGCCGCGCGTGGTTGACGTGCTGAACAGTTATCTGCGTGCGGTTGAGACTGCACAGCTGGAAGATCCATCAGCTTTGATACGGCTACGCGCGCAGATGCTGCGGAGGGTTCAAATTGTCACTGGTGAAGGCCGCGTCAGGGATCTTTTGATCACGGAATTCGTACTGAATTAAGAGATATGTGATGGAGATGATGGCTCAATTCGCACAAGGATCTGACATGATTGCAGATATTCTTTTGATTGCCGGTGCTCTTGGGGCGGGCTTCTATTGTCTGGTTTTGTCCCGCCGGTTGCGCCGATTTAATGATCTTGAAAAGGGTGTAGGCGGTGCTGTGGCGGTCTTGTCTGCCCAAGTCGATGACATGACCAAAACGCTGGATAAGGCACATCGTGCGGCAGTGTCTTCAACTGGATCGCTTGATCAATTAACGGAACGCGCCGAGGATGCCGCCAAACGGCTGGAACTTTTGGTGGCCTCCATGCACGACTTGCCAGAACCACCCGCACCTAAGCCGAACAAGGCACAAGAGCCGGTGTCGGAGGAGACGTTGTTCAAAAGCCACCGGGATCGCGCTGAGGCAGAGGTCTGATGGCTGGGATAAAGAAACGCCGTCGTGCGGGGCGTGGCGCGCTCTTTCTGGTGGCCATTATGCTGATTGGGTCCGGGTTGCTGCGATTGGGGGCAGAACACGGACAGGCACTCGCGCAGGCATTGACCAAACCTGCAGTGCCTATTCCTGCATTGGACTTGAATACTGAGGCATTGCGCAGTGATCTTGAAGCGCTGATGGCCACATTAAAGGAACGCGAAGCCCGCGTCGCAAGGCGAGAAGAGCAATTGTCAGATCGTCTGCAAGCCCTTGCCTTGGCAGAAGAACAAATTGACAGCAAATTGAGTGATCTTGTTGCCGCAGAGGAGGGGTTGGCGGCCACGCTCTCTCTGGTCGAGACGGCTGCAGAGACGGATCTGGCGCGGCTCACGTCGGTTTATGAAAATATGAAATCCAAGGATGCCGCTGCCTTGTTTGAGGAAATGGCCCCAGAATTTGCGGCCGGGTTTCTGGGGCGCATGCGCCCCGATGCAGCCGCAAAAGTGATGGCAGGCCTTAGTCCGCAAGCCGCCTATTCCATCAGTGTCATTCTGGCCGGACGCAATGCCCGGGCTCCCAGTCAATAATGCAGAGAGTTTCTTAAGGTTCATCTGCCATTTTATCTTTGGATATTTGGTAGGTAGGAGTCGTTTACGATGATCGGCATCATCGGAATTGTTGTGATCTTTGTCATGGTGTTTGGCGGCTATCTGGCGGCCGGCGGCAAAATGGGAATCATTCTCAAAGCCCTTCCGTTTGAGTTCATGATGATCGGGGGTGCTGCAGCCGGCGCCTTTCTGATCGGCAATGATATGGGCGGCATCAAACACACGCTAAAAGATGTTGGCAAAGTTTTCAAAGGCGCAAAATGGAAGGCCCAGGACTACCGTGAACTTTTGTGTCTATTGTTTGAATTGATCAGATTGGCTCGGCAAAATCCTGTGGCGATTGAAGAACATATCGAGACACCAGAAAGCTCTTCTATATTTTCGAAATACCCCAAGATCATGAAGGATCATGAAGCAATAGATTTGATTTGCGACACGATGCGATCTGCGTCAATGAACTATGATGATCCCCATCAGGTCGAAGAAGTGCTTGATAAGCGCATGGATGCCAACATGCATCATGCGCTGCATTCCAGTCATGCGTTGCAAACCATGGCCGACGGTCTGCCAGCACTGGGCATCGTGGCGGCGGTGCTGGGCGTTATCAAAACAATGAGCTCTATTGATCAACCACCCGAAGTGTTGGGCAAGCTGATCGGTGGCGCCCTTGTTGGTACATTCCTTGGTGTGTTTCTTGCCTATGGTTTGGTCGGTCCGTTTGCAGCCAAGGTAAAAGGTGCGACCGAAGAGGATGCTCATTTTTACCAGTTGATCCGCGAAGTTCTGATCGCCAACTTGCACAACCACGCCACCAATATCTGCATTGAAGTGGGGCGCCAAAACACACCTCACCACAACCGGCCAAGCTTTTCCGAACTGGAAGAGGCGCTAAAATCTGTAAAAGACGCTGCATGATACGGTATGTGGCCCTTTTGCTTTTCTGGGTTCTTGGGATGCCTGCCTTTGCGCAAACAGTCACAACCCGGTCTGGTGAACATGCTGACTTTTCCCGACTTGTCTTCCGAGTTCCCGTTGATCTGGATTGGCAGGTAGGGCGCAATGAAACCGGGTATACCGTGTCCTTTGGAGCGCCGGTGGCGCAGATTGATACCGCGCGCGCCTTTGATTTGATTCCACGGGATCGGGTTAGGGACTTAAGTATCAGCAGCACCCAGGACGCCATTGATATTGGTGTGGACTGTCCCTGCCATGCAAACGCGTTCCTGTTCCGCCCCGACATGTTGGTTGTTGATATCATTGACGGCCCCGCCCCCACGCAATCACCCTTTGAAGTGCCGCTTTCACAACCAAATGGCACTCCGGAGCTGGTGGCGCGGCAAAGCAGCGGGACGGGTGATGATCCTCAGATCATGCCTCAGCAAAGCGAGACATCTCAAGAAGAACTGCGCGCGCAACCCGTGCTTCCGCTTCTTTTTGATCGACCAGCGCTTGCGGTGGCGCCGCCCGCCAGCCCGACGCCAGTTCCTAAGCAGGATCGCGTTCAGATAGGTTTTGTTGAAGATCAGCAAGATCGTGTGGATCAGGCAGCACAAACGCTGCTTACTCAAATCGGTCGCGCTGCGTCTCAAGGTCTTTTGGAGCCTGCCTTGGATGAGATACCTTCTGCCTCTGCTCCCGTTCCCATACAGGCAGAGCCCGTCGAAGAACTGGTGGAGATACAACCAGAGAATCAAGAGCCTGCGAAAGCAGCGGATCATGTCTCACTTCGGGCAGGGTCGCGCATTGATCTGGATATTGCGTCGGTATTTGGCGACAGAACGCTTCGTACTTTGGACGGTGATGCATGCATCAGCGATGCAGAATTGGCGGTAAACACCTGGGCGGATGATAAACCTTTTCCTGAGCAAATCGGAGAGTTGCGTCAAGCGCTGGTGGGTGAGTTTGACGTCATCTCTGATGCCAACGTGCTTGAACTGGCAAAATTCTACATCCACTTTGGATTTGGCGCTGAAGCAATCCACATTATGGAATTGGCCACGGACCCCATCCCTCAAGCGCAAATGCTGCGTTCTATGGCTTCAATTGTGGATAAGGGTTTTGACCCAAACGCGGGGCCCTTTTTGGAACCATTGGGATGCGACGGCCATGCAGCCCTTTGGGCCGCGCTTTCGCTTTCTGAATTGTCTGGCGGAAACACTGTGAATACCACGGCCATTCTACGCGGGTTCATGGCCCTTCCCGCCCATCTTAAACGACATTTAGGATCCGGTCTTTCGGACAAGTTTGTTGCCCTTGGCGATACAAACACCGCCCGAATGATTTTAAGGGATATGGATCGCACGCCTGGTGACCAAAGTGATCGAATTGGCTTGAGCGAGGCAAGATTTGACGCCGCTGACGGACAACCGGCACAGGCCAAAGCGCAATTGGAAGACGTAATAGATCAAAATAATAACGTGGTTGCCGCCGAAGCAATCATTGCCCTGGTTGAAACGTTAACGGTTGAAGACAAACCGATTGATGATCAAACAGCGGTATTGGCGGGATCATTGGCCTTTGAATATCGCAACGATGATTTGGGTCCTGAACTTGCCCGAGTGGAAGTGCTTGCTTTGGCTGGAACGGGCCGTCATGCGCAGGCGTTGGATCGGATCAATAACTCTGCCTTTCCAACCGTATTAGCGCAAGATACGCGTGATAAAGTCGCGTCGATGATGCACAAAAATGCCCTGGACGCAGATTTTGCAGCCCTTGCGACGGGACCCTTGGTAGGCGAGGCGGAAAACCTATCCCGGCAAACATCTTATGATATTTCCAGGCGCTTGGCTGATGCCGGCCTTTATGAAGAAGCGAAGCAGTACTATGATGCGATTGAAAGACCAGACCCGCTGGAAGACGAAGTCTTGCTTAACGCCTATCTTTCCCTGGCGATGGATGATCCTGCCCAGGCTTTAAGATATATGCTTGGTTTGCGAACAGAAGCTGCAGATGGTCTGCGTGCGCAAGCCTTTGTCGCCATGGGCGAATATGATCGCGCAGCTCCGATCTATGCGGCGCAAGGCGCAGCAGACCAGTCCGATCTTGCATCCTTTAGGGCTGAAAACTGGCCAAATCTCGCACAATCCGAAAATGAAGACCGTAAGGCATTCGCTGATCTCTT
>NZ_JBGCEQ010000030.1:0-17984 GCF_045106495.1 Roseobacter sp. | reverse complement strand
AGCAAAAGTGCTGTCGATCCGGTACCACAACCAATTTCCAGCACGGGATCTTCTGGCTTAAGGTAGGATTTAGTGCGTTCAAGCGTGTGCAGGTACCCGTCCATATTTCGGATCGGGCCGGCGGCGTATTTTCGTGATATCTTGCTCCAGAAAGCAGCTTCATTGGATAGTACAGCCATTTTTTGCCTCTTGGGTTGAGTGATTTAGGCGCTCTTTATCTTTAAACACAAACAAACAGAATTGCTCAAATCAGATGAGGTGATATGCATATTTGCATGAACTGGCAGGCGATCAACTTCGATTGGAACCAAGTGCGTTCTTTTCTGGCGACAGCGGACAAAGGCTCTTTTTCCGCGGCCGCTCGTGTTCTTGGTCAAACCCAGCCGACCGTTGGGCGTCAGATCGCAGCGCTCGAGCAAGCATTGGGTGTCAGGTTATTCGAACGTGTTGGAAAATCTTTGAACCTAACCACAACTGGGTCTGAACTCTTGGTACATGTTCGGGATATGGCAGAAGTCGCAAACCGGATTTCACTGACCGCGACGAGCAAATCCCAAACCATTGAGGGACAAGTCAGGATCACCGCTTCGGATGTGATGTCTGCCTATCAACTCCCGACCGTACTAAAGCAAATCAGACTTGTCGCTCCTCGGTTGGAAATCGACGTAGTCGCCGCAAATGACATTCGTGACATCCAACGCAGAGAGGCTGACATTGCCATTCGGCACGTTCGGCCGTCGCAACCAGATCTGATCGCAAAGCTTGTCGCGGAGATGCGTGCACATTTCTATGCGACACCATCTTATCTTGATCAGGTTGGACGGCCGAAGGACGAAAGGGAGTTGGCCAAACTTGACTTCATCGGATTTGGCGACATCCCAACAATGATCAACTACCTCAATTCTGCCGGCATACCGGTTACCACGCAAAATTTCAGAATGGGGTCGAAAAGCGGGATCGTCGCTTGGGAGATGGTGCGTCAGGGTCTCGGGATATGTGTGATGTCAGAGGATATTGCCATGCTGACATCCGGAGTGGAACGAGTACTGCCAGAACGGGAACCTTTCAAATTCCCAGTCTGGTTGGCAACACATTCCGAGTTGCATACCGCACGGCGGATCCGACTGGTTTTTGATCTTCTGGCCGACCATTTGAGTTACCAAAAAAGCGGAGAAATATAGGACCTTTGCAATGTCGCATCCGACACCAACCTTGCATATGCTATGCGGGAAAATTGCCTCTGGAAAATCCACTCTTGCGGCAAAGCTTAGCGAACAGCCAAAAACAGTATTGATATCAGAAGATGAATGGCTGGGAGTTCTCTTTTCTAGTGAAATAAGGACTTTACAAGACTATGTGAAATACGCGTCAAAACTGAAGATCGTCATGGGTCCACATGTTTCCTATTTGCTAATGGCTGGGGTTTCGGTTGTCTTGGATTTTCCAGCCAATACTGTCGAAAACCGAAGTTGGATGCGCGATCTCGTGAAAGGAACCGGAGCCGGTCATCAGCTAAACGTTTTGCAGGCAACTGATGAAATCTGCCTCGCGCGACTACGCGGCCGAAACGCAAGAGGTGAGCACCCCTTTGCGGCAACCGAAGAACAGTTTGATCGGATAGGCAGGCACTTTGTGGCTCCATCTACCGAAGAGGACTTGAATATAACAACGCACCGCCAATCAAAGTGAACTAGATACTTCGCCGTGAACTGATTTGTAACGAAACAGATTGGTCCGCGCAAAATGGCCCAAGGGCCGGTGGCTGCAAGGCGTTTTTCATCATCACAGTATTCAGGTATCTGGAAAGGAAAGGTTTGCAAAATCCAGTGTTTGGAGAAAGGATTCAACACGAGGGCACAAAAAATCTCTGCCCCTTGCAGCCACGGCTTAGTCATATCAATCCAAAGCAGAATTTGCGCCGTTTTTACTTACGGCGTTGCAATCAAGTCTCTTTGGCGGCTGTACCTTGCTTCGCGATTGAGATCGCATTGGTTGAAGGTGTCAGGCTCTGCGACAAGAGTTCAAAAGCAAGGGTCACGCAGTCTAAATTCCCTTTGAAAGGTAAAGTCGGAAAGTCAAACGCGGATACAAAATGTGAAAACTTGATTTCGTGGAACTTGGCGCTCGGCTGTCAGTTTAGCCGATAGATTGGACTCCGCGTTTGGTCAGAAGATTAGGGTTGGTGACTCTATGCCGTCATCGCCCATAATGAAAACTTCAAGCATTGTGGCATCTATTTCGTAAAACCATCGGATCTTCAGGTCATCGTTCACGCAAAAGATTATAGACCGACTTGGTATTGATGCCTAACAGTCGTCTGCAGGCCCCTCGAGCGGCTTGTTCTTTGGAAAGCTGCAATGGCGATCACCCCAATAATACTGCAGAAGCCAACACCGTCAGTGAGGCGCACGGAAAGCATGCGTGGAATTGCCTTGATGGCTATGGGCATGTTTCTCTTTTCCGGGGTGGATGCGATTGGTAAATTTCTTACTGAGACTGTGCACCCTATCCAGATCGTTTGGTTTCGCCAACTTGGATTGCTTTTGGGAGTAGTTGTCCTGATTGGTGTTAGGGGTAGGTTAGTTTTGATTTCTTCCAATCCCAAACTGCAAATCGGACGTGGTGTATTGGCGGCCTGTTCCGCTACTCTCTTTATTATTGGCGTAAGCTACGTCCCACTTGCCGATGCAGTAGCAATTACTTTTGTTGCTCCCTTCATGGTCACTGTCATGGGCGCTTTAATCTTGCGCGAACCGGTGGGTATCCGAAGGTGGACAGCGGTGATTGTCGGCTTCATCGGCACCCTGATTGTCATCCGGCCGGGTATGGGAGTTATTCATCCGGCAGCGATATTGTTGATCGCTGCGGCAACGGCGTTTGCTCTCCGGCAAGTTCTTTCGCGTATCCTTGCGGGCGAGGACAAGACCCAAACAACTGTCGCGTACACGGCTATTGTTTCCTGGACGCTGCTGACCATACCGTTGCCATTTGTTTGGCAAAATCCAATGGGAACACTGGAAATCAGTTTGCTTGTCGGAATGGCCGTTGTAGCCGCTTTTGCCGAAGTGCTTGTCATAATGGCCTTGGACGCTGCACAGGCGGTTGTTGTAGCGCCCGTTCATTACAGTTTGCTGATATGGGGCACATTTTACGGCTTTGTCGTGTTCGGCGAGCTTCCCGATGCTTGGACATGGGTAGGTGCTTTGATCCTCGTTGCGACCGGATTGTACACGCTGAACCGAGAAAGGCTCGCCTTGAAACCTTGAATGGAATTGGAATTAGGTGCGCCTCGGCTTACTCCACTCCGCTCAGAAAGCCGTGTCCTAGAAACGCGGTCCAAAGGTTGTTGTTTTCGCGACAGGGTTTCTATTTTTCAGCGCCTGTTAGAAGTATCGAGGAGCCTTTTCACGCCAGAAGCGGAGCAGGAATTTCCATTTGGGTTTGTGGATCGGGCCGGCAGATGTGATTGTTCGTCTGGACTAGTTGCAAACAGAATAGTTTTGGTTTCAACAGCTGGGGTGGACCGAAAATGCCTTGCGTGTTTCAGGTCACTATCCATTCCTTTGCGTCATCTAAGTCCTCAACATCAAACACCATGGCTTCCGTTGGCATCAAACTGCCAAAAAGTTTTGCACTTTTTCGTATCCAGTCGATGTCAGTCACGAGGGCCAGCTTGGAAAATGACGTCAGGTGCGAAAATCCAAACCGCATATCATCCCAGATAGCGCCCGCGGAATATCCATCAAAATACTGATCAAATACGCACAACAGTTTGAGTTTGTCGTGTTCCTGCGCCGCTTCATCGATCAATGGGACAAGACTTTCAGAATAGTCCTTTGATGTAATTAAACCGGAAAAGCGCAGGGCAATGACGTCTCTTGGGAAACCCTCCATCTCACTGATTGCTCCGGGGTGATCCTCTTCCATGGCAGCCCAGTTCAGTGCGTCATCCAAGGCGTCGGCTTTGAAACGCCTAATTTTTGCGCCCGTGAACACGTCCGCTAGGGGGTGCGCGAGGGATAGCAGGACGCTGTCCGTTACAAAGGCAACCTTAGGCACGATTTTCTGACGTTCGTGAATAAACGAGATATGGGATTTAAGCGCGTCGAAGCTTTCCCACTTGGGTACGTTTGCAGTCACGACAACGAGGCTCGGCACCCTGTCATGCTCGTTGATGTAGCTGTTCATCTCTTCGACGAGACGTTCGATGTCTCTTTTTGAGATTTTCTCTTCGGGTAATAGTACGAAAAGATTTTCCTTTTCTTTGATCTCAATTTTCATCTGAAACTACTCCTTTGCGCAACGCTGCAAGGGTAACATCTTCCGAGACTGAAAAAACCAGCAATCTGGTGTTGGCTCTACGCAAATGACCGATGCCCGTTGAAGCGAATCTTTCCTTGTGTGAAAGAGTGATGAAGGGGCCGAAATCCGACACAGGCGCATTGTCCTTCTACGTTTTGCGCGGTGCATGATCCGTTTTGGGTAGGGCCCAGAGCCCAGCATATTTTTGGTGGAAGCATATGACGACAGCTCTCTACATGCACGAAGACTGCAATGCGCATGTCACACCGTCGGGGCACCCGGAGCGGGTCGAACGGTTGGAGGCGGTAGCAGCAGCTTTGTCCCAAGACAGGTTTACCGACCTGCAAAGAAGGGACACGCCCTTGGCTATGCGGGCCGAACTCCTCCGCTGCCATCCGGAAAGCTACATCGCAATGGTCGAATCTTCTGTTCCTGCTCAAGGCAGCCGCGCGCTCGATGCAGACACACATCTATCTTCGGGTTCGTGGACGGCCGCTTTGCGCGCCGTTGGTGCAGCTGTCGCGGCCGTTGACGCAGTAGTTGCTGGTGAGGTCACCAATGCGTTTTGTGCGACGCGCCCGCCGGGTCACCATGCCGAAACGGCAAAGCCTATGGGCTTCTGCTTGTTCGGAAACGTGGCTATCGCCGCCAAACACGCCCTCGACCACCATGGTCTAACACGCGTGGCGGTCGTCGATTTCGATGTTCATCACGGCAACGGAACACAGGACTTGCTCTGGAACGAGGCGCGTGCACTTTTCGTGAGCAGCCACCAGATGCCGCTCTGGCCAGGGACGGGCGATAGCGACGAGACCGGCGCCCACGGCAACGTGATGAACCTGCCGTTGCCACCCGGCACCGACGGCATTGGCTTCCGCCGGACCTGGGAGAACCATGGTCTGCCTGCGCTCGACGCCTTCGCGCCGGAGCTGATCGTGATTTCAGCGGGGTTCGATGCCCACGAGGATGACCCATTGGCAGAGCTTAGACTGCGCGAGACGGATTTCGCGTGGATTACCAACGCACTGTGTGATCTTGCTGACACTCATGCTGGCGGTTGTGTGGTGTCCATCCTTGAAGGTGGCTATGACCTGAAGGCGCTGGCGGCGAGCGCCGCGGCGCATGTTGAGGTGCTGATGCGACGGGGCCATCAGCCCACCTAATTTCAATGGCGCCAAACGGCGTCAGTTGAATCACATAGGTTGGACCTTGGATGCCTCGCAACAGTTCAGTGGTCTTTGTTTTCTGGCCAGTATTCATTGAGGTTTAACAAAAGAAATTGGCGCCGTAGACTGACGGAAGACTCGGCCGCTTGCCTGCGCTGGAGTTTGGATAAATGTTGCAAGAGTCTAATGGATAACCCGAAAACCCCACATGCCGAGATTGTAGACGACAATCGGCTAGATGCTCGCGAAGCACTGAGTAGTAGGCTCGCCAGTGTCTGGTGGACGTTTTTCTTACGTGGACTGCTCGCCGCTGGCGTCGGCGTCGCCGCCCTGTTCTGGCCAACAGGTAGCATTTCCCTTTTGCTCCAACTCGTGGGCGTTCTCCTCCTTCTCGATGGTGGGCTGACCTTGTTTGGAATAGGACGCAGTGGCGCCGCGGGTGGCGTTGGTTTTGGCGCGATTATCATCGGGCTGTTGTTGCTGATTTGGCCTGAGGGTATCGCGCGATTTGCTTTTGCGCTTCTAGGCGCTTTTGCACTGCTGACGGGTCTGGGTTCTCTGCTGACTTGGCGGCAATTGCCTGAAGCGGATCCTGAGCGCACCTCTGCCCGCAATGCAGGGTTCGCTGCGTTGCTCATCGGGTTGTTTCTCATCTTTTGGCCCGGCACTGGGCTGGTTGCGCTCGGATGGGCAATTGCATTTGGAGCACTTGCCGTATCGGTGATGTTATTCTGGTTGGCGTCTCGCTTCAAAGGCGCAAATGAACGGCTCAAAACCAAGGTTATCAACCCACGTTGATCTCAAGCTTGCGCCCTGGTTTCATTCGCCCTTTGGCAACGGATGGTTCTGCCCTGCCTCAAAAGATTCCCAAAGAAAGGCCTGCGCCCAGTGCGGTACCAAGATCGCGACAATGCAACAGCTGCTCTTCTGGAATCTTCTTTTTGGCCAAAATTTGTTCGGGTTTCTGTGCTCCTGTACAAATTATCAGGGGCTTTTGCACCTCGCGCAGTCGCCACCCTTTCGCGATACGTGCGGTTTGACGTGCTGCGTTTTCGCCGTCTGAACCAGCGCAGACCATCTGAGCGTAAGGCCGACCCTCTATGCGACCCAAAACGGGATAGTAACATCGGTCGAAGAAGTCTTTCATAATGCCTGAAATCGCAGCGAGGTTCTCGGGCGCGCAAAAGATGTATCCTCCGGCGTCAAGGAGGTCTTTAGGTTTTGCGTCAGCTGCAGTTTTAACAGTTGTTTTCATTTCTATCTGTGCTGCTGAAAAAGCCGCCTCGGCCATCTGACGAGAACCGCCGGTTCGAGAATGATAAACAATTAGAAGATGTACCATATCGACGGAACATATCCCGGATGTTGTAGCCGTCAATGCAGCATGGGCACATATAGTAACATGCGATCTCGTGCGTTTCGGTTTCGGCCGTTAAGGTGGTCCGCGCGTCCCTTCCAGAATTGAATGTTTAGCCCACAAATTGCCATGAATGTCAGACAGTCAAAACGATCCGTAAAAGTGCTGGCTTCCCAAAAAGTAAATCAAATAACTTCAGGAATTCGCTCACGGAACAATTTTAAAAGATTTTGTGGCGCATCCGAGTTAGTCAACAATACGTCCACACAATCGATTTCGCTGAGACGAACGCGACTTGTGGCATCCAGCTTGTTTGCATCGGCAAGAACGATCGTTTTTCTGGCATTCTGGATCATGGCCCTGGCAACTTCACATTCGTGCAATTCGTAATACATCAGACCCTGCTCCTGATGGATGGCAGTCGGAGACACGATTGCAAAGTCTGCATAAAACCTACTGATATTCGCCAACGTCAGCTCCCCGAAAGTTGCCGGCACATCCTCATTGTACGTCCCACCCAGGAGGAATGCTTTTTGACCGAGAATCTGAGCTGCTGGTTGCAGGTTCGTAAAGACCTTTATGTCTGTCGCCCTGTCTCTCAGCACTTCTGCAAAAGCCGCAGTAGTCGACCCCGCATCGAGAAAAACCGCTGATCCTGTAGGTAAAAAGTCCACCGCACGCCGACCAATCTCGAGTTTTTCTGCCCAGTTTCGCCCCATCCTGACCTGAAAGGGTTTCTCGGTCGACTGAAGGTCAATCGTCGCGCCACCGTGGATCTTTTCGAGCCGGCCCTCCGCATGCAGAGCCAATAGATCGCGACGGACGGTTTCACGCGAGGCACCCAACTCGGCCGCGATGTCGATGGTGCGTGCGCTTACTCGATCCAACAAGATCGAGAGAATCCGGTTTTTTCGCTCTTCTTTCAGCACGGGGACCTTGTGTCCTTCTTCCAGGATTACTGTGACCACATATCGCTTAGTTGTCGGAATGTGCAAGTTTTTGGCAGATGGAATGCCTAAAGAAGAAGCAAAGAATATGAAAAATAAGATGTTTATACAAACTCAGAAGAATTGCGTATTTGTGTATTTGTGTATTTTATTGCGAATCAGTTAACGTTGTTTAACACTTCAAGAGATCCATTCGCTGCTGTGGGGTTTAACGTTGTCAGAACAAGATCATCGGCTCGAGCATTTGCAGGCTGAATTCGATTTTGCAGCTTCCTTTGCTGACAGCGCGCGCCAGACGGCCCTGTCATACTTTCGAGGGCCCAACGGCTTGTCTTGGAAATCTGATGAAACTCCGGTCACGCTGGCGGATACTGAGATCGAACGAGCATTCCGCGACCTGGTTCAGATGAGGTTCCCAAAGGACGGGATTTACGGAGAAGAAACTGGGGTGAGTGGGCTGGAATGCGAGCGTGTTTGGGTTGTTGACCCGATTGATGGCACAGGCGCGTTTGCCACTGGGTCCCCCTTGTTCGGTATTTTGTTGGCACTTGTTGTGAGCGAGCGCGCCGCCTTTGGCGTGATTGACGCCTGTGCAACGGGAGAACGCTGGACCGCGCAACGTGGCATGGGTGCAAAGCTCAACAATGTGACCTGTGCGACCAGCAATAAAACCTCGTTGGCAACGGCGTCATTGGCCTCAACTTCGATCCACCTGCTCCGTGCGCGGGAACGCCGGGTGTTTGACTGCTTGTCTTCGGAAGCTGCGATCACCCGCCTGGGCGGAGACTGCTACGCCTATGGGCTCCTTGCGTCCGGGCATCTAGATCTGATCGTAGAAACCGGGTTAAAGCCCTTTGATTTCATGGCCGTGACCGTGATTATTGAAGAGGCCGGGGGGGTTATTTCCGACTGGGAAGGTCAACCTCTTACTCTGAACTCAGCAGGCGACGTATTGGCAGCAGCATCCGCCGAACTTCACGCGCAAGCGCTCCGAATTATCCACGATACCGAATAAGGAAAACCAACAAGGCAATTTGCCGATCAACTAGGGAGAAAGACACCATGATCACTCGTCGTAGCATTCTGGGAAGTGTAGGCGCCGCCGCTGCCATGACCCAAATCGACCCACAATTTTTCATCACGTCAGCCTATGCTCAAACAGGTGAACCAATAATCTTCTTGTCGGCAGAAAACATCACCGGCAACTGGGACCCGACCGCCCACACAACCCTGTCGCAGAAAAACATCGAAGCCTATGTGATGGGTTACCTTTCCCGCACACCGATGCGCCCTGAGAATCCTGATGAAACCAATATGGAACTGGCGGAATCGATAACGCTGCTGGACGGGTTCCGGCTGGAAATCAAATTGCGCCCCGGTATAACCTTCCATGACGGCGAACCCTTCGCAGCCAAGGATGTGAAAGCGACGTTCGAGTATGGCGCACAGCCCGATCGACCAGCGCAGTGGTACCCGGGCCCTACGGATAGTTTCGAAGTTACCACACCTGACGATATGACTGTTATTGTTGACACTTCCAAAGGCGGTTACGCGGCCAGCCTGTTCATTTTCCTGGCTTCCTACCTGCCAATGATGTCGGCCAAGGACATTGCTGCTGGCCCCAATGGACCACTCAGCCAACGCTTGAATGGCACTGGTCCATTCCGCTTTGTCGAACAGCGTGGCAATGACACCGTGCTGGAGGCATACCCTGACTATTTCTTGGGCGCACCGAAGGTGTCTGGCGTGAACTATTCTTTTGTTGGGGATGCGACCACACGGATCCTGTCCATGTTGAACGGGCAAGCTTCGATCATCGAACGACTGGAGCCCGAACAGATCGAGACACTGACCGGAAAACCAAACATCACTTTGAGCAAGATGGTCTCTGTTGAGAACAAATACCTTTGGTTCCGCTGCTCGAAGCCTCCCTTTGACAACCCTCTGCTTCGCAAGGCGGCCTGTCACGCGATTGACCGAGAAATCTTGTACGAAGTCCTTGGCGAGTCAGGGTCTCCATCCAAGAATTTCATCTCGCCGATCAAGTTTGGATATATCGATCTGGAGAATTACCCCGAATACGACCCCGAAGAATGTCAGCGCCTACTGGCTGAAGCGGGATATCCGAATGGCGAAGGCCTTCCAGAGCTGGAATACATCACATCCGTGGGATTCTATCCCAAAACCAAGGAGTACGGCGAAGTCATCACGGCGTTGCTGCAAGAGCAAGGTTTCCCGGTGACGCTCAATGTCATGGAGGTCGCGGCATGGAATGAAAACCTCTATGACCGTGAAGGCGGTGGGCCGGGCCATATGATTGACTGCGGCTGGTCAACTGGTTCTCCGGAACCTGATCTTGTTTTGAGAACGCATTTTCATTCGTCTTCCAAGCGGATTTGCGGCCTGGTTGATCCAGATGTCGATGCGCTTCTGGACAAAGAGCGCTCAGCGTCAACGCTTGAGGAAAGGCGTCGCATCATCCAGGAGGAATTGACCCCTATGCTGGCGGATCGTGCACCGGCGCTCTCTCTGTTTACCTCCGTTCTCGTGCATGCGATCCGATCTGATCTGGAAGGTCTATTTCTCTATCCCGACGGGGCAATTGATGCCTCCGACGCGGCCTTTATCTGATCTAGTTGCGCCCGTCAGTGATAAGGTGGGCGCAACCGTTTCAACTTCTGTGGAGGCAGGGCTGTGTTTCTTGTCAATTTTCTGATCCGGAGGCTGGCGCAAGGCGTCATCATCATATTCCTGGTCAGTTTCCTGATCTTCACACTCTTGCGGGTGATCCCCGGTGATCCCGTCCGCCTGATGGCTGGCGGGATGGCACCGGATCATGTGATTGACCAGATTGCTGAAGACATGGGGCTTCGAGACCCAATCCCCGTCCAATTCGTGCGGTATATGGGGGGTGTCTTGCAAGGCGATCTCGGTCAATCGTTCATTCGTCCTGCCAGTGGTGCAGCCGTTGGCGGCTCAAGTTTTGATGACAATACCCGTTCGGAAAGAGCAGAGGTATTTGATCTGATCGCAGATACCGCGCCTTTTACCTTACAGCTTGCCTTGCTTGCCATGGCATTTGCATTGGTCGTTGCGCTCCCAATTGGAATCTACGGAGGTTTGCGACCGGGCAAATGGCCTGATCGGTTAGCACTTTACATGGGATCGCTGTTTATTTCCCTGCCGAACTTTTGGTTGGGTATCGTTCTGGCGCTGGTTTTGTCGGTGAATTTGGGCTGGTTGCCTGCCATTGGGTACCAGGGGTTTGCTTATACGATCCTACCGGCCATCGTCTTGGCCGTTGAAATCGCGCCCTTTCTAATCCGAAGCCTGACCGTTTCTGTTGCTCAGAACATGCAGGAAAACTATATCTCGGTCGCTGCGATCCGAGGGATCAGTCACAGGCGGATTGTCATGGCACATGCCTTGAAAAACGCTTCTGTGCCGCTGCTCAATCTGCTTGGTGTGCAGTTTTCAATGCTTCTGGGCGGGGTGCTCGTCGTCGAGTTCATATTCGATTATCCGGGGCTGGGGTTGCTGACAATCAACGCGGTTCTGCAACGTGATTTTCCGCTGATCCAGGGGATTGCCATTGTGACCAGCGCTGCATTCGTCATCATCAACATCATTGTAGATCTTGTCGCCACCACCATTGATCCTAGGCTGGAATACTGATGACCAATAGTTCAGACGTTAACCTTCCGGCTGAAAACGATGCACAGGCGCTTACCATCGCACAAAGGGTCGCGCTTGGCGCTTGGCGATCTTTTGAGTTCCGCATCGGTTTTTTCGTTTTTGCGGCGATGGTTCTGCTTGCGATCTTCTGGCCGATGATCAGCAGCATCGATCCGTTGAAGATTAACATCCGGGCCAAGCTCACACCTCCGGTTTTTTTCGGGGAAGATTGGTCCTGGGCGCATCCCATGGGGACGGATCAACTGGGTCGGGATTTGCTCATGCGGTCCCTTGTCGGATTGCGCTATTCCCTGTTGATCGGTTTGACGACAGTGGCGGTAATGCTGGCCGTCGGTGCTCTGGTAGGTTTGGTAGCCGGATATCGCGGCGGATTGACAGACACATTCCTCATGCGGATTACGGATGCACAACTGTCCATCCCGATGATTATTTTGGCCATTGCCATTCTCGGAGTGGCACGCCCAACAATTCCAGCGATCATACTTGTGCTCGGTCTTTCAGGTTGGCCGGTTTATGCGCGCGTCATGCGGTCCGTTGTGATGGCCGAACGAAAACGCGAGTTTGTTCGGGGTGCCACCATTCTGGGCGCGTCTGACATACGCATCATGTTTCTGCTTTTGTTGCCGATCTGCCTGCCACCCATCGCTTTTGTTGCCGTGCTCGACGTAGCACGCATGATGATCTTCGAAGCCGTGCTCGGATTTCTTGGTCTGGGCGTTCAACCTCCAACGCCAACCTTTGGCAACATTATCGCAGACGGCCGCAAGTATCTGGTCAATGCATGGTGGATCGCCACGGTGCCCGGCGTCTTTTTATTCTTGACCCTGATCAGCCTCAATCTCATGGGGGCGGCGCTTGAACGTTCCCGCAACCGAGTCCATGGTGGGGAACAGTGAGCATGAACACGCCATTGCTTGAAGTCAAAAATCTCACCGTAGCGGTAGGTGAAGTTCAAACTTCGCCGCAGGTTTTGACCGGTATCTCCCTCAGTCTGGAGCAACGCAGCGTACTTGGCGTCATTGGCGGCAGTGGAGCAGGCAAATCCGTTCTGGCCAAAGCAATCATAAACTGGCTGGAAAGCCCGCTGAAAGTTGTTACGGGTCAGGTCATTTTTGAAGGCCGCAATCTTCTGACCATGTCTGATAAAGAAACCCGACTGGTGCGCGGAAAGGCGATCGGTTACGTCGGCGGCAATCCTTCGGGGGCGCTGGATCCCACAATGACCGTCGGGGCGCAAATAGTCGAGAAACTGCAAGCCGTCGAACCAGGCATCTCCTTTCGAAAAGCACGCGAAAGGGTTGTGGCCTTGCTGGATGCCGTGCGCATTCCTTCGTCCGACCAACGGTTCAATGAATATCCGTTTCAATACAGCGGCGGTATGATGCAGCGCGCAATGATCGTCGATGCGCTGATCTCAAACCCTCGGCTCATCGTAGCGGACAGCATTACCCAACCGCTTGACGTGACTGTCGGCGCGCAAATTCTGAAACTGCTGCGCGAGCTAAAAGATGAATTTGACACGTCGATCCTGTTTGTATCGAACTCACTTCCGACCGTCGCAGATGTTTCCGACCAGATAATTGTTCTGGACCACGGCAAGGTCGTGGAACAGCAGTCCACGACTGATTTGATCACCTCCCCACGCAGCACCCAGACGCAGCAATTGATCGACGAACTGCCGACCCTGTGGGAACATGACACACGGTCAAGGTTGAAGCCCGCGTCGGACGACGCACGACCGATCATGTCTGTGCGCGATGTGAGCAGGTACTACAACCTGGCGTCACGTGCCTTGCTGGGGTTTGGGGCAAAGCGCGTTCTGAAAGCGGTCCGGAATGTCAACTTTGACATCTATGAGGGTGAAAATTTCGGCATTGTCGGAGAATCCGGTTGCGGCAAGTCGACTTTAACACGACTGCTGACCGCACTTGAACCGCCAGACACCGGCCAGATCACTTTTGAGGGCCAAGACATTTTTGGGCGCGGAAAGGAGGGCACCCGCGCTTTCCGCCGGCGCATGCAGCTTGTTTTGCAAGATCCTTACAACTCGCTGCCACCGCGCAATTCCATTGGAACGATCATCGGAGAGCCGCTGGTCATTCATGGGCTGGCGTCACGCAAAGAACGTCGTGCGCGCGTTCTTGAAGTAATGGCGGAAGTTGGTCTTCCGGCCAATCTCTACGAAGAACTACCAATGGTCTTGACCGCAGGGCAGCGCCAGCGGGTCAATGTGGGACGCGCCCTGATCCTTGAGCCTCGATTGATGCTGATGGATGAAACCCTCTCTGCCCTAGGGCAGACCGAACAGGGGCAGCTTCTTGATCTGCTGGAAAAATTGCAGGCGCAGCATGGCGTGACCTACCTTTACATTTCGCATGACATTGCAATGGTCCGTCGTGTCTGTGCGCGCGTGGCGGTAATGTATCTGGGTGAAGTGGTGGAATTGGCGGAAAACGAGAGCCTTTTCTTCAACCCGGGTCACCCCTATTCCCGCGCTCTGCTTAGCGCCGCCCCAACACTGGAAACCCGGCGTTACCTGAGCGAGGATTGCCTACTGGATGGCGAACCCCCCAGCCCCATTGACCTTCCGGTTGGGTGCGCCTTCGCATCACGGTGCCCTCAGGCATTTGACCGCTGCCTGAACGAAAACCCGCAACTGCAAGGCAGAGGCGGTCTCAATCAGGCCGCCTGTCATCTGCTCGATACTGAGACCACGGCACCTCAAGAGGTTTCTGCATGACACTCAAGGTGGATCCCGATCAACTAACCAGCTTCATGGACGGAATTTCAAAGTTCGGGGCCACCCCGGATGGAGGGCTGAATCGCGAAGCCGGCACCCCCGATCATGGAAACGCCCGAGATTGGTTCTTTGGGGAGTTGCGCACGCGAGGCTATGAGGTGCAAATCGACGGAATAGGCAATGTATTTGCCGTTCTGAAAGCAAACTCCGTTGAAGACTCTCCGGTTGTCATGGTTGGGTCTCATCTCGACAGCCAGCCTTTCGGCGGCCGTTTCGATGGGGCCTATGGTGTCATCGCAGCGTTTCTTGCGGTAGAAGCCTTGCGCGCCGAAGCCGACGCGGAAGGTGTGCCTCTGGGGTGCAGATTCGTGATCGTGGACTGGATGAACGAAGAAGGCGCGCGCTTTCAGCCCAGCCTGCTTGGCAGCAGTGTCTATTGTAACGAACTTGGTCTGAATTACGCGCTGACGCGTTGTGATGGCGCAGGTCTGAGCGTGAGCGACGAATTGGAACGCATCGGTTATCGTGGCACCGATCCTGCGCCTCACGCTGATATTTACATTGAGCTGCATGTCGAAGGGAACGATGAACTGGAGAAAGCCGATTTGCAGATCGGACCATTCACTCGCTATTGGGGCGCGCTCAAGATCCGCGCCGCGATGCAAGGCGAAACATCCCATACGGGTCCTACGCTTATGCACGACCGACGCGATGCAACTTTGGCCGCAGCACATGCCATTATTGGCGCTCGCGAGATATCCGACCGCAGGGATGGCGCATTGTATTCGTCGTGTGGACGTTTGGTCGTCCAACCCAATTCGCCTAATATGGTGGCTGACCTTGCCACAATGTTTCTTGAACTGCGCTCACCAGATCCGGATGAGCTCAGTGCCGCCGAAGCAGAGCTGATGCAAGTGCTCAAGGACAGCGCAGACAAGGCAGGAGTGAACCATGAAGTTATCTCTATCGACAGACGCGAAGCAGGCAGTTTTGATCCACGTCTTGTCGCTTTGTGCGAGAGACAGGCCAAGACGCTCGGGCTGGGTACGATGCAGCTAGAAACGATTGGCGGTCACGATGCCGTGCCGGTCAGCCGGAGAATGCCCGGGATCGTCATTGCGATCCCCAGCGTGGACGGCGTCATTCACCATCCAACCGAGTATTCCAAGCCGGAGGATCTACTGAACGGCGCCAATGTTCTAGCCGGTATGATCCAGGCGATCGAGCAAGCTGGAGGCGATCTGGATCAAGCATTGAGGGATCATACATGACCGATATTGCAAATACATCATTTGCGGCCCTTGCAGGGCACTCCGGGAAAGCCCGCTTTAGCCGCTTGAAGGAGGCCGTTATTTCACCAATGCACATGGCCGTGGAAAATGAGTTGTGGCGCGTCGAAGAACCGGGCGAAAGCCCCCGAGTGCTGCGCGTGCTGCACCCGGACAGTCAAGCAGAATTCTCCCCCCAAGGCATTGTCGAGGCAGCTAAAATGTCTGGAACCCTTGGTGTGGGCCCAGAAGTTTTGATGGCGGATGCTGATAGCGGTATTATTCTGATGCCATATCTGGGCGACGGGTGGCGTACAGCGACAATGTTCGACCTAAAAAGCGCATCTGTCCGGCGCGGGGTCATCGCCGCCACGCAACTTCTGCACACTGCTCCAGCACTTTGCCGAACTTTTGATCCTTTCAATCGGATTCGGGACCTCTTTAACAGGGCGAAAGACGTTGCAGCGCCTTTGCCCTCAGATGTGGATTGGCTGATAGATGGTGCCGAGCAGGTGCGCGTCGCTGTTTCCGCCAAGCCTGTGGAGATGAGGCCATGCCGTAACGATGGCTGCGCTTCCAACATAATGCTCCATGATGATGGTCGTGTCGTTTTGCTGGACTATGATTTAGCCGGAATGAATGACCCGGCTTTTGACCTCGGCGTCCTATTGGCCGAAGCGGAGGTTTTCGATGACGAAGCGATGGCCTGGATTTGCGACTGGCACAGTGACCCAGACGAGACAATGCTAGGTCGCGCTCGCCTTTACGGCGCAGTCGATGACCTCGGTTGGGCGATCAGCGCGGCCATAAACGCGCATTTGTCCAAACGCATTTCAATCGAGTTTCGAAAATATTCGGAGTGGCGTTTCATGCGATGCCGCAGCATGATCGCTGACCGATCGTTTGAACAGACGGTACGCCGTGTCGCGGGAGGTCATTAGATGAAGCAAATCGGTGAGGCCACGACGCCACTGGAAGAAGCCTTGGAAGCTGCGGTGGCAAAAGCCGCGATGTTTCGGGGCAAGTCCCTGCGATACGCGCCCGTTCACGGGGGTATCAGTAATTCGAATTTTCGCATCCAACTGGATAGCAATCCGCTTGAATATTTCGTCAAAATCCCCGGGATCGGAACAGAGATGTTTATTGACCGTCGCGCCGCCTTTGACGCAAGCCGCAAAGCTGCGGCAGCAGGGCTTGGTCCGCGGGTTTATGAAGATCTCTATGATGACGGAATCGAGATTCATGACTTCATTCAGGATCGCCGCGCCTGCACCAATGGTGATCTTGCTCGCGAAGACACCCGTCTGGCTGCCATTGGCGCATACCGAAAAATGCATGCGATCGAACCTCTGACGTTGGAAAAGTCGGTTTTTGATATGATTGACGAGCACGCCGACCAAGTAAGCGAACTGAAAGGCTGGCTTCCGCCCGACTACGCATGGCTCAATCATCAATATATACTGGCGCGCTCAGCGTTGGAGGCATCAGGAATGGATCTCGTGCCCTGTTTCAATGACCCCATGCCAGGGAACTTCATGATTGGAAATGACGGCTCCATCATGCTGATTGACTATGAATATGCGTCAATGAATGACCGTTGTTACGATCTGGGCATCTGGTTTGGTGAGATGTTTTTTACTCCTGATCAGGAAGTCGAATTGATAGAGGCCTATTTCGCGGAAGTTCGGCCGGAAATCGTATCGCGCGTCACAGTTCATAAGGCATTGGCGGATGTCAAATGGGCGTTGTGGTCGTTTGTTCAGCAGCAGGTCTCGGCGCTAGATTTCGACTACTTCAAATATGGCCAGTGGAAGCTTATGCGTCTGCGCAGCATCATGCATTCTCCGGATTGGGCAATACACCTTTCCCGAGTTTAAGGTATGTGCCTTTCCCACCGTATGGTCTTCGGCTTTTAAGCTCCGGCGCGTGGACGTGGATCGTTCGTGCTACGATGCTGTGTCGCGTCGTTTTTTGGGCGATGGCGGTCACGCTTTTCCATCCCAGTGTCGCGGCGATTCCGTCTTTGACTTCTGGCGGGCGCATCAAGTGATGCGTTGCTCTCCATTGATCTATGGCGAAGCTCCGTGTTGTCGGTACATGTTTGCTGCGTGCGCACGATTGGAAATCTGGACATGTGCGTTCTGGGCTCGGACCTGTCATGCGGAACTGCAGCACTCAAGTATTGGCCAACGCGCAGTTTTCTGGATTTCACGCCAAAGTCGAATGACTTTGGGCAGCCAGATCTGTTGAAAAGTAATGTGTTGTACGTGCAGAAAAAGACGGCCTGAACGGCGAGCAAACACCTTTCTGATCGTGTTTCGCGCAATTTCTTCGTTGCAGGAGAGATCTAAGCCAGTTTCGGGAGGCTTTCAAAGCGTGGGAACTGAGGATCAGTTGCGCTTTCCATTTCCCAATTCGTTGGCAAATCTGGATCGATGATGAGCGCACGGGCAAGACCAACAAGGTCGGCTTTCCCGTCTGCGACCGCCGCCGTTGCCTGTTTTAAAG
>NZ_JBGCEQ010000029.1:0-57644 GCF_045106495.1 Roseobacter sp. | reverse complement strand
CAGAGCCAGAGCCAGAGCCAGAGCCAGAGCCAGAGCCAGAGCCAGAGCCAGAGCCAGAGCCAGAGCCAGAGCCAGAGCCAGAGCCAGAGCCAGAGCCAGAGCCAGAGCCAGAGCCAGAAGTTGTTCCGGTATCTGAAAGCGAAACTGTCGATGTTCCGGTCTCGCTGCCGCGTAGCCCTGCGCCTGTGGCGGAAGCTTTTGCCGAAGAGAATGATGAAGTGCCCGGCGCCAAGCCCGGTCTTTTGGGACGTTTGCTGGGACGCTCAAGCGCCAAAACCGTTGTACGACGCACACTTGATGACGAGATGCTGGAGCAATTGGAAGAGCTTTTGATCACCGCCGATATGGGCGTTGATACGGCCTTGAGGGTGGTCGCGAATATGGCCGAAGGCAGGGTTGGGCGAAAGCTATCCGTTCAGGAAATCAAGACGCTGATGTCAACCGAGATTGCACGCATTATGGATCCAGTGGCCAAACCGCTACCGCTTTATCCGCGCACGCCGCAGGTGGTTCTGGTGGTGGGGGTCAATGGCTCTGGAAAAACTACCACCATTGGCAAACTCGCCAGTCAGTTTCGCGCGGCGGGTAAAAAAGTGGTCATTGCTGCAGGCGATACGTTTCGCGCGGCCGCGGTAGAGCAATTGCAGGTTTGGGGTGACCGGGCTGGTGTGCCGGTCCTGACCGCGCCCGAAGGCTCGGACCCGGCCAGCCTTGCGTTTGACGCCATGGGACAGGCGCAGGCCGACGGGGCTGAACTGCTGCTGATCGATACCGCTGGACGCTTACAGAATCGGACGGATCTGATGGAAGAACTTGCCAAGATCGTGCGCGTGATCCGCAAGAAGGACGAAACTGCGCCGCACAATACGTTGCTGGTTTTGGATGCCACAACCGGTCAGAACGCGCTCAATCAAGTCAAAGTCTTTCGGGAAATCTCGGACGTGTCCGGACTGGTCATGACCAAGCTCGATGGCACGGCAAAAGGCGGTGTGCTTGTCGCTCTGGCGGATAAATTCGGACTGCCGATCCACGCAATTGGAGTGGGCGAACAAATCGACGACCTCGACGCCTTTGACCCGCAGGACTTTGCGGACGCGCTGATGGGATTAGAGGGAAAATGACTTTTGCCCCCACCCGGCTGGACGGCGATATGGCTTGGACACTTCGGTGACCGAATGGTTGATCTCCATCGAGGGAACAGAAACGGGTCATCAGGCAGCGCTCGTCTTGGCCTTGATGGCCGCACTTTTGCACGCTGTGTTCGGAGCATTACAAAAGGGCCGTCACGATCCCTGGCTTGCACGCGGCGCGATTGATTTCTGTTACCTGATCATGGCAATCCCTTTTGTGTTTTTTGTCGTGCCTTGGCCCGAAGCCCACATGTGGCCGATCTTTGCTGCCGTCTGGCTGATCCACGTTATCTACAAATTGCTTCAGGCCTGGACCTATACAAAAGGGGCCTACACCGTGGTGTACCCGGTCGTTCGGGGGACAGGGCCGCTGTTTACAGTGTTCGGGGCCTATCTTCTCTTTGGCGAGACTTTTTCAGCCACTCAGTGGGTGGGCATCGTCGTGCTACTGGCGGGCATTTTCGGGCTTGCGGTTTACAATATGATTTTTTTGATCTCGGAACGCGATACGCTCCACGCCGCGCTGGGTCTGGCCGTTCTGACGGGCCTCTTCGTGGCGCTTTACACGACCTATGACGCCTACGGCATTCGCGCCACAGCCAACCCTTTCACTTTTTTGGCGTGGTTTTTCATGATTGATGGCTTTGTGATGCCAATAATCGCAAGCGCGCGTTGGTGGCGCATGGCGGATCGGCCGACGCTTGGGCCTTTGATGGTGCGCGGATTGGTTGGTGGGCTCGTTGCGCCGCTCAGCTTTGGAGCGATTATGATGGCCACGCGCCTTGACAAGGTCGGTGAGGCCGCCGTTTTACGAGAAACCTCAACCGTTTTTGCCGCCATCATCGGGTGGTTGTTTCTGAAAGAAACCGTCGGACCGCGCAGAATTGCATTGATGGCATTGATTGCGCTGGGTGCTGTGATAGTTGAAATGGGCGGATAGGAAAGAAACATGTCAGACGCAAAACCGGTCAACCCGATTGTCAAACAAATCCTGGAGCTGGGTCCAACCGTTCTGTTTTTCCTGATCTACTTGCGGATCAAGGAAGACGTTTTTGTCATTAGCGGTACGGAGTATTCAGGCTTCATTGTCTCGGCGCTGATATTTGTTCCGATCTTGCTGGCGGCTATGGCGATCCTGTGGCGCTTGACCGGTCAACTCAGCCGGATGCAGGTATTTACGGCATTTATGGTCATTTTCTTTGGCGGCCTGACGGCCTGGTTCAATGATGAGCGGTTTTTTAAGATGAAAACCAGCATTGTATATGGGCTCTTTGCCGTTCTGCTCGGGATAGGGCTGCTGCGCGGTCAATCCTATCTGGCTTATGTCATGAACGAGATGATGCCGATGCGCGAAGAAGGCTGGATGATCCTGACACGCCGCCTTTGTGCTGTATTTGCGCTGCTGGCGCTGGCGAACGAGATCGTGTGGCGTACGATGTCGACCGATGCGTGGGTCAAGATCGAAACCTTCGGGTTTCCGGTGGCGTTGATGGCATTTTTGATGTGGCAATTCACGAGTTTGCAACATCATATGATCTCGGATGATAGCGAAGGCGACGCTTAACCTTTGCGGACGGTTCCAAGTGCTTCGATCATCTGTTTCGGAATGATATCGACACGCACGGCGTCCTTACCCATTGAATGCGCGACTTTACTGGCCAGATCGGTGGAGATAGCCGCTTCGAGCGCAAGTTTGAAACGGGTGTTTCGCGCGCACTTGCGGCGTAAATCCTCGAAACGCCACTCCAGAACCTCTGCGCCTTCTTCCAGCCAGGTTGAGGCGGAACTTGGTGCGCCAATCAGAAAGGCGATTTCACCCAGAAACAGTTTTGGCGCCAGAACAAAGGCCTGATCTCCTTTGCGCACGAGCGTCGAGCCGTCGAGTACATAATAGAGCTTGTTGCCCGCTTCGCCCTCGACAGTGACTTGTCTGTCTTCATCAACAGTATAACGTTTTGCCAATTTCATCAGTGCGCGAAAGTCGCCGGGCGGCAGACTTGGGAAATCAAAGTAGATATCTGCATGCGCGGCCGGAATGGCCCATTGCGAGTTGCGTGCGATCAAACTTGTCAGCCCGCCTAGATTGGCCAGCCCGATCAGCAGGCTGACGTAGATGGCCTCCCAAAGCGGGTTATCGGCGATCGTTGAGTAATAAATCAGATAGATACCGGTGCCTGCCAGAAGCAGAAGACGCAAAATGATCTGATTTGTGATGGCCAAGCCCGCAATATAAAAAGCGCCCGCGAGATAGACGAGGTTCTCTGCGCTTAGAACGTCTTCGAGCATGCCGGCGGAATACCTTTTAAAATCACTGGCAGAGTTGTGACGATTTATTGATTCATATGCAAAGAAAATCGAGACAGAATGTATTGCAAACCCTTCATCTTACTTGCGCATTTCATGCTTTTTTGAAGAGCTGATCCTGCGCGTCTTTGTCTTTTCGAAAGTCGGCGCGTTTTTCTGCATAGAGCGCACGACCCGCTTGAACACCTGGCCGCTCCGAAACTAAGTTCAGCCAGCGTTCCATATGCGGCTTGTCTTCGAGGGTCTGTTGTTGACCCTCCCATAGAGAGGCCCAACCCCAGATTGCCATATCGGCAATCGAATAGAAGTTCCCTGCAACGTATTCGTTCTCCGCCAATCGTCGGTCCAGGACCCCATAAAGTCGCGCTGTTTCAGCGCGGTAGCGGTCCTTGGCGTAGGGTATGTCGTTGGGGGGCTCCATAAAAGGGGCGTATTTCAGAAAATGATGCGCCTGTCCTGCCATTGGACCAAGACCGCCCATTTGCCACATCAACCATTCTGAAACAGCGATTTTTTCGCGCTCGGTCGTGCCGCCATAACTACTAGTTTTGCGCGCAAGGTACTGCAAAATCGCTCCGGATTCGAAGATAGATATCGGTGCGCCGTCCGGACCGGCATGGTCGACAATTGCGGGCATACGATTGTTGGGCGCAATCTCAAGAAAAGCAGGCGCGAATTGATCGCCAGCACCTATGTTGATGAGGTGCGTGTTGTAAGGCAGACCCATCTCTTCAAGCGCAATGGAGACTTTCCAACCGTTGGGTGTCGGCCAGAAATACAGATCAATAGGCGGGCTCATTGTCTTTTCCTTGCAAAGATGTTGCCGCCATGATGCGGTTTTTCAACTTCAAGGCAAGGGGCAGACCGGGGAAGGTGATGGGCCGAGTGGATTTGGGATGCGGCGCGAGGAAACGGGACCATCGCGGCGCGGGTCTGGTAGGAAGTATCTGTGCAAGATTGGTTTGCGAAAACGTATTCGCGCTTCGCAGAATATGCGCATAGAGCGCCATCACGCCGGGGCGCGTGTAACCAGACCAGTGGCAGATGCGTCTTTGCGGTTGAGCGATGGTCAACCCTAAGTCAGCAAAGGTTTTCAGGGTGGTCGGGCAATCCAGTTGCAGGTTGAGCGTATTGGGTGTGTCGATTCCTTGTCCGATCGCGCGGTCGTTCAATTTTGGCGCGGCAACCAAATGCTCAAATGCAAGATCAAAGAGATCGTTTTCGCGACTCGTAACATTGAACAATTCCGTCGTCAGTCCGGCGGGCGTTGACAACATGGAGCGGGCTTTGCTGGCGAAGCTTGCGCCGGTCAACAGCACCATGCGATCAATGCTGTTTGCCTTCAGATGAGCCAAGGCCGACAGCGCGATTTCCGATCCCAATGAATGCGCGATCACATGTACCGGGCGGCGCGGTTCTGCGTCCCGCACCAGCGTCACCAATGTTGCCAGCTTTTCACCTAACCGAACAGCACGCCGGTGCGCTTGCCACAAGGGTCCACGGGCATACCAACCAAATGCGATGCATAGCCCTTCGTTCTGTTGGCCTTTGGCGAAACCAAGCTGTTTGGGCCAGCCGGCATCACTGTCGTTGAAAATCTTTTTATGTGGGCAATGGTTTGGATCGTTTGGCGCGTATTTGTAGCCATGAACCATGATGACAACCGGGCCATGATCTGGTGATTGAACCGCCAGAGCGCGATGGATTGGCGTCGCGCTGCTGTGAACCTGCAAATCTTTGTCGCTTGCATTGATCCTAAGCACTGGCATGTGCCGCCCTTTCTACAAGATGTGGTAGCTGGTCTGTCTCAAAGGCATACGACGGGGGCATGAAATAATTGTTACAGCACCGTGACGGTGTTGACGCGCAACACCCTTTGTCTTAACCGTTCGCCTGTGGAGATTTGTTACCGGATTGCGGGCCACGTTAAACATTCCGCTAAAAGGTCACCGATGAGGAAACCCCGTCGCGTTGACCGCGTCTGGGGTTTTTTTGTGCCCGATTGGGCTGGAGATTAAGAATATGACACGCGACCTGAAACCACGTACCAAAGCCATTCACAGCGGTACCCGCCGCAGCCAATACGGCGAAGTTTCTGAAGCAATTTTTCTTACGCAGGGCTTTGTCTACGAGACTGCCGAGGACGCAGAAGCGCGGTTCGTGGAAGCAGGGCCGGATGAATTCATTTACGCGCGATATGGCAATCCCACTGTGGCCATGTTCGAGGATCGGATTGCGGCGCTGGAGGGAGCGGAGGATACCTTTGCCACCGCTTCGGGCATGGCAGCGGTTTCGGGGGCGTTGATGTCCTTGCTCAAGGCAGGAGACCACGTGGTGTCAGCCCGCGCGTTGTTTGGATCCTGCCTTTACGTGCTCGAAGAAGTGCTGACGGGTTTTGGGGTCGAGGTCACCTTTGTCGATGGCACGGATCTGGCTGCATGGGAGGCGGCTATTCGAGAGGACACAGTGGCCGTCTTTTTCGAATCTATTTCTAATCCTACGTTGCAGGTGGTCGACATTGCCGGGGTTTCGGCACTTGCCCACGCAAAAGGTGCTCAGGTTGTGGTCGATAACGTGTTTGCGACGCCAGTTTGGTCCAAGGCGTTTGAACAGGGTGCTGATGTCGTCATTTATTCGGCGACCAAACACATCGACGGGCAGGGCCGTGCGTTGGGCGGGGTGATCCTGGGCAGCCGGGAATTCATTCGCAAAACGGTTGAGCCCTATATGAAGCACACCGGTGGTTCGATGAGCCCGTTCACCGCCTGGGTTATGCTCAAAGGGCTGGAAACGCTGGACTTGCGCGTGCGCGCACAGACGGCGAATGCGACGGCGATCGCGGATGCCTTAAAGGGTCACGCGAAGCTGTCGCGGGTCATTTATCCAGGTCTTAAGGATCATCCCCAGCATGGGCTGGTTCAGCGCCAAATGGCGCAGGGCGGCACGGTATTATCCATTGATCTGGCGGGCGAAAAACCGGCTGCATTCCGGTTTCTCAACGCCTTGAAGATCGGTGTGATCTCAAACAATCTTGGTGACGCAAAGACCATTATGACCCACCCGGCGACGACAACGCACCAAAGGTTGCCGCAGGATCAGAAAGATGCTCTGGGCATCAGCGACGGGCTGGTCAGAATTAGCGTCGGGATTGAGGATACATCGGATCTCATCGCCGATATTTCAAACGCGCTGGACACTGCCTGACGGGGTTGGCCCGGTGTGCCTCGGTTTTTTGCTGTTGCAGCGATTTAGCAATTAATGATCCTGTTGCAGTAACTTGACGTATCTGTGAGAGAGGTTGGTCAAAGCAGGGACAAGCCCTATCTTCAATTAAGCAGTCGTCATGAGGGACATAGCGATGAACATCCACACACCCATATTTGATGCCACTCCAGATCGGGACGAGGCAGCCGCAGCGCTGTCTGTACTCCGCGATTGGGCCAAAGGTGCGTCGACCGCAGAAATTCTGGAACTCGATCCCTCGGTGGTGAGCTTGATGCCCGGCAGCGATATCGACACCTATCCGGCCTTCTCGCGGGAATACCCCGAAGGCTTTGTAAGCAACCAAGAGTACAAAGAAACTCTGCCGGACCTGCAAAACGGACCCTCCAGCCTGATCAAAGGGGCCAAGCAACAGATCCAGCATGTTGGAATTTCGAACTTTCGCCTGCCGATCCGGTTCCAGACCCGCGACAACGGCGATTTGACTCTCGAATCCTCCATTACCGGGACGGTTAGTCTTGAGGCCGACAAAAAAGGCATCAACATGTCGCGCATCATGCGATCATTTTACAAGCATGCCGAAGAAACATTCAGCTTCGAGGTGATTGAAGCGGCGCTAGACGATTACATTGATGATCTGGAGAGTTTTGACGCGCGGATCCAGATGCGGTTTAGTTTTCCAATGAAAGTAGACAGCTTACGGTCTGGGCTGTCCGGGTATCAATATTACGACATTGCTTTGGAATTGGTGGAAACAAGCGGTGTGCGAAAAAAGATTATGCATCTCGACTATGTATACTCTTCAACGTGCCCTTGTTCGTTAGAGCTGTCCGAGCATGCACGCGCGACACGTGGGCAGTTGGCTACACCCCACTCTCAACGCTCAGTCGCGCGCGTCTCAGTCGAGGTTGATACGGACGCCGGTTGCTTGTGGTTTGAGGATCTGATTGAGGCCTGCCGCCGCGCTGTGCCAACCGAAACGCAAGTGATGGTCAAACGCGAGGATGAACAAGCCTTTGCGGAACTCAATGCTGCAAACCCGATTTTCGTCGAGGACGCTGCCCGCCTCTTTTGCGAGCAAATGCAATCAGATGTGCGTGTCGGTGACTTTCGGGTAATCGCAAGTCATCAGGAGAGCCTGCACAGCCATGATGCGGTCAGCGTGCTTTTTGAGGGTGATACTTTCGCGTCAGAAAGCATAGACCCAAAGATGTTCAACACGCTTTTCCACGTTGGCTAGGCTGCAACAGGCGCGCTATTCGACGGGCTGACGCTTCGCGACACATGATCTTTTTGCAAATACCTGGTTAGCGGCTATGCAAAAGTTGCAATTCTAAAATTCCTTGATTGCGACTATGTTGTGGTCAGGGAGGAGACCAACAATTAGTTAGGATCTCCAATGGCTTATCAACCTACTCATTTCGAAAGCGAAAAGGCCGGCTTCCTATCTGCGGCCTTCGGTGCAATTTCCGGATTTTTTGTTTCGCTGGGACGTGCCTTGGCAACGTCCAGTGCGTATACCGTGCGGGTGCAGAATTTTCAGGCGCTTCATGCGAAATCTGACGCGGAACTCAAAGCGCTTGGCATTAAGCGCGAGGACATCGTTCACCACGTTTTCCAGGATCTATACTACGCCTGACGACAACCGGGCGCGGCATGCGCTTGACAGTGGCGCGGCGCACAGCCAACCCTGCGTCCATGTTGGACCTACGCCCTGTTGGATATGTGATCGGACTGCTTGTGGCCGTGCTCGGGGTGGCGATGTTCCTGCCGATGCTGGTGGACATTGCCGAGGGGCGAGATCACTGGCCGGTCTTCATCCAGTCGGCTTTGATCACGATCCTGTCTGGCGGCCTGATTGCGCTGGCATGCGCCAACGGCGTCAAGGAAGGCCTGACGATTCAGCAAACCTTCTTGTTGACCACGGGGGTTTGGGTCGCGTTGCCGCTATTTGGCGCCTTGCCCTTCGTTTTGGGCGATACGGATGCGCGATTCGTTGACGCATTCTTCGAGGCCATGTCCGGGCTTACGACCACCGGATCAACCGTGTTCGCCGGCTTGCAAGATTTGCCAAAAGGCCTTCTGTTGTGGCGGGGCATTCTTCAGTGGTTGGGCGGTATCGGGATCATCGTTGTCGCAATGGTGTTCCTGCCGGAATTGCGGGTCGGAGGCATGCAGATCTTCCGATCCGAAGGTTTCGACACCATGGGCAAGATCTTGCCCCGTGCCGGACAGATAGCCAGCCAAATCTCGAGTATTTACCTCGGTTTGACAATGGTGTGCGCCCTGAGCTACCTGGCGCTTGGTATGAATGCGTTTGACGCTACGGTGCATGCCCTCACTACTATTTCGACGGGCGGTTTTGCGAACTACGACGACTCCTTTGGCGTCTACAAAGGCAATATTGAAGTTGCCGCAACGCTTTTTATGGTGCTCTCGGCCTTGCCATTCGTGCGCTACGTTCAGCTTTTGAACGGGCAGTACACGCCACTTTGGCAAGACAGTCAGGTGAGGACTTTTGTCATCACGCTAACAGTCATTGTCACGGCGGTGTCCGTTGCATTGATTCAGCTTTTTCCGCTTGAGTGGGGGGCATCCGCGCGCTCCGCTCTTTTTAATGTCACCTCGATCATGACCGGCACTGGTTATGCTTCAGCCGATTATATGCAATGGGGCCCCTTGCTGATCGCAATGTTCTTTTTCATGGGATTGATTGGCGGCTGTGCCGGATCTACCACCTGCTCGATCAAGATTTTCCGGTATCAACTGCTGTTCGCGTCGATCAAAATGCAATTGCGCCGGATCAGATCCCCCAATGGCGTTTTTGTGGTGCGTTACGACAAACGCCCCGTCAGCGAAGATGTCCTGAGCTCTGTGATCTCATTCTTCATGTTTTTCATCGTCACCCTTGGCCTTTTGGCCGTGGCGCTGAGCTTGACCGGATTGGATTTTATCACGTCGCTTTCCGGCGCAGCAACGGCGCTTTCAAATGTTGGTCCCGGGCTAGGGCCGGAAATCGGGCCCGCGGGCAATTTTTCTGGTCTGAATGATACGGCAAAGTGGTTGCTGACGGCGGGTATGCTGCTTGGACGACTGGAGCTTTTGGCGGTCTACGCCATCCTGACGGTGCAATTCTGGAGAAACTAACATGCAAAAACCGCTGGGCACTCAGATATCCCATATGCTGAAGGAACGGGGTGTCGACGTCATTTTTGGTATTCCTGGCGTACATAACCAAGAGTTGTATCGCGGAATAGAAGAGGCGGGAATCACCCATGTATTGGCGCGCCATGAACAGGGCGCAGGTTTCATGGCAGATGGCTATGCGCGGGCTACGGGCAATCCCGGTGTGGCTTATGTCATCACAGGGCCGGGCCTGTGCAATATCATGACGCCGATGGGGCAAGCGTATTCGGATTCCGTACCATTGCTGGTGATATCATCCTGCCTTGATGAAACGGCCGCAAAAAAAGGACAACTTCATCAGATGAAAGACCAGCGCGCTGCCGCAGAAACGGTTTGCGACTGGTCATTTGAGGCGAAATCAGCGGCGGCTGCGTATGGGCTGATCAATCGCGCCTTTGCCGAATTTCAAACCAAAAGCCCGCTGCCAAAGCACATCCAGGTTCCCATCGCAGTATTGGAAGCAAAGACGGAAGCTGCACCAAAGGCGATAAACCACCTGAAGCGGATAGGGGTGCTACCCGAAGACGTGATCATCGCGGCAGAAAAGCTGACCCATTCAAAACGTCCACTTTTCATTCTGGGAGGTGGCGCCGCAGAGGCCGCCTCCGAAGCCCGTGCTTTGCTTGCCTCACTTGGGGCCGCTTCCTACGTCACATTTGCAGGAAGTGGTATTGCCGATCTGGACGATCCGCTGTGTTACGGTGCGATGCTCAGTGTTACCTCATCTGTTGATGAGCTGAAAAAGGCAGATCTTGTAGTCTGCGTCGGGACCGATCTGGCGGAAGTGGACCACTATCGTGAAGTTCTAGGACATCAGGCACCAGCGATTCATGTCAACCTTGATCCGGCGGTCTTGAGCCGTGCTGCTGCTGGTGACACTACGCATCTCGCAGATGCGTCGGCTTGGTTCGCGGCTGTAAACCAAACGCTCAAGGGACATCAGACGGCGACTGATTGGACCGAGCAGGAGGTGGCCGAAGCCCGAGCCCGCGGCCTAGCGGAAATGGATGCTATTTACCCAGGCATCGGCTTGGTCTGCGCTGCGCTGCGCGCGGCTGTTCCTGCTGAAACGATGATCTATTCCGACATGACGCAAATTGCCTATATGGCCAAGGTTGTCTGGGACATGGATCGTCCCGGTCATTGGCATCATCCTTGCGGATTCGGCACCCTGGGGTATGCGACGCCGGCTGCGATCGGTGGCGCCGTTGCCCGGCGCGGTCTGCCGACGATGGCAATAATCGGCGACTATGCTTTTCACTATACGATGCAGGAGCTCGGCGTTGCGGTGGAGTTGGGTTTGAGCCTGCCCATTATCTTGTGGGACAACGGCAAGCTGAAGGAAATCGAAGACAGCATGATCCGCTCGCAGATCGCTCCAAATGCAGTCATCGCCCGCAACCCGGATTTCTGCAAACTGGCAGAGGCATTTGGCGCCAAAGCCGAAGCGCCAAATACGCTTGAAAAGTTGCAAGAGGTTGTCAAAAGAGCTTTCGTTTCGGAGGGCCCAACGCTGATTTACGTTACACCGACGATCACGGCTCAGTAGCGGAGCCCCGTCAAATTACAGGACTGCGCCTATGGGTTTTCTACAATGGCTTCAAAGGTCATGTGCGATTGAATAACAGGTTGCTTCTAAACAACCGCTTACATCGCGTTGATTTCATCGCTAGCTAATCGCGCGTTCAGTCCCAGCAACTGACCAATACTGTCATAGCCAGAGCGCGTTGGGTAATATCCTCGGGGGCCAGCTTTTCGGTGCTGCCGCCGCTACCCGGGATCAGGCTGACGCTTTCCATCGCCTTGGCAATGGCCGAACCTGTCAGGGCGAAGCTCACTTCTTTTGGCAATTGGCGGGTCCCACTGTTCTTTGGCAATAGCATGCCCAAGACATTGCCACTGTCATCAAAAACAGGGCCACCGGCATCACCGGGCAGACTGTTCAACGCCAGTCGGCTGAGGTCCTGTTCGCCGCTCAGGCCGCGCAGATCGGCCAATGTACCAAACGTCATCGATGGAGCCTCCAGAATTCCTTCGTAGGAATAACCCGAGACTGCGACTTCGGATTGCAGACGTGGTGCCAAAGCACTGAACCGTGCGATTTGCGCTGGCACCAGGTCAGTCGTGGGTGTCAGAAAAGCAACGCCAAGATCTCCATCGACGAAAGCTATGTTTGCATCGGTTTCTTCGTCCAGTGTGATACGTCCGCAGCTTTTAACGGCTTCGGCCGTCGTAACAACAGATCCATTGCCATCCACAAAAAAGCCAGAGCGCGAAATGCTTGGTTGACGTACCTGCAAACCGGCGAGCAGATCGACGCGCTGCTGCGCGTCGGCACCGACTTCGGGGTTTAGCACACCGGGCAACCGGGTGAAACTGGCCTGCATTTCATCCAGCAGGCGTTGTCGGCGTGGTTCATCGCCTGTTGGCCAGATCAGCGTGAAACCTTTGATTTGATTATTCTCCAAGCTCACACGTGTGTCGCTGACGATCTGCGCGTTGCGACCGGTCAGGCTGAAACTTGTCCTTTGCAAACTGCGCGGCCCGTCCAGAGGGACGACTTCCAGCGTTTGCATAACGTTGTAAAGGCTGCTCAAAGTATTTACATCGCCCGGCTGGCTGATCAGCAAAACGCCTGCCTGAGTGCCATCGGTGGCGCTGAACTGCGCAAAAGGGGCCTCATACCGCTCAAGTGCGAGCTTTTTGGTTGGCAGCATGATCTCGATGCCAGTTTGAGTGTCTGCAACGGGCCGCAACCCCAAGCCTTGTAGAACCGCGTCATAATCTTGAATGAGTGCTGCACGTTGCGCAGTTGTCAGAATGCCGGTTGGCTCGAACCCTCTGGAAAGCTGCCAGTTGGTCATCGAATTACGCGTTCCGCGGCCAAAAGAACCATCAATCGCTGAATTGTAAAACCCGGCCCATTGCAGTGCGGTCTGGATCTTAAGGCGTTCTTCGCGTGTCAGGTTGCGTTCGCTTTGACGGGCTTGGCTCGGGGTTTCATCAGCTAGCACAGAGGGTGACTGGGGCTGTTGTATCAAACCTTGAATGGTCAGGCCTGGACTTTCGCTGTCGGGTATTTCTGGCACCACTTCGGCGTTTTGTTCGGGCGGTGCGAGAGCCGCTTCCTGCGCTCTGGGCTGCTGGAACAGATTTGTTTCTGCCGGAAAGAACTGTTGTGCCAGTGACGCGCTGGAAACAATATAGCTGTCGCGCGGGATCAGGCCGTCGTTTCTGTAGACTTGTAGAACTTGCTCGGCATCGGCCGCAGTGTAGGGACCAAGGACAATACCATACCATCCATTGCCCAAGGCAAACCCGTTCACGTCGTCCAACGCGCGGGCATAGACCTGCGCGCGCTGCAAGCCGTCTTGAGGATTTGGCTGGGCTTCGATTTGCACCCATACGACCGGGTCTTGGGACTGCGCCCGAACCACTTGAGTCGCGACCAGCAAAACCGCAACAAAAACCACAAATAACCGAGTCATCGATACCTTTGCCTTTGCAAAAAAATAGCCAGCCTAATTAATCAGGAAAAACTAGCCATTACCATATGGGATTGGTAGGATTTATCCGGTTCTGTGCAATTGACGCTTCCAGCACACACACGTAGGAAAGGCGCGAATGAGCAGCTGAGGCGGCCCAATGTCGGAAACATCGCAAACCCCGAAATCGTTTCAGGAGATTATTCTGAGGCTACAAACCTATTGGGCCGGCAAAGGATGCGCATTGTTGCAACCTTATGACATGGAAGTGGGCGCCGGGACCTTTCATCCTGCAACCACTCTGAGGTCCTTGGGCACGCAACCCTGGGCAGCCGCCTATGTTCAGCCGTCGCGGCGTCCTACGGACGGGCGATATGGCGAGAACCCAAATCGGTTGCAGCATTATTACCAGTTTCAAGTCCTGATCAAACCCAGCCCACCTGATCTCCAAGAGCTCTACCTGGGCTCGCTCCGAGCGATTGGCGTCGATATGGGCTTGCACGACATAAGATTTGTCGAAGATGACTGGGAAAGCCCAACCTTAGGAGCCTGGGGTTTGGGGTGGGAAGTTTGGTGTGATGGTATGGAAGTCAGCCAATTCACCTATTTTCAGCAAGTAGGCGGCCATGATTGCCACCCTGTTTCTGGTGAGCTCACCTATGGTCTCGAACGGTTGGCGATGTACATCCTGGGTGTCGATCACGTCATGGATATGCCTTTCAATGATCCGCAAACGCCCATCGCACTCACCTACGGCGATGTCTTCAAACAGACAGAAGAAGAATACGCACGGTGGAACTTTGATACCGCAGACACCGATGTTTTGCTGCGTCATTTTGATGAAGCTGAAAAACACTGCCGCGACATTCTTGACCTTCCCTATGACGACAAAAAAACCGGCAAACGCATTGTGATGGCGCACCCGGCCTATGATCAATGCATCAAAGCCAGCCATATCTTTAACCTGTTGGATGCGCGCGGGGTCATCTCCGTAACCGAACGTCAGGCCTACATCGGGCGGGTGAGGGCCTTGGCAAAAAACTGCGCTGATGCCTTTGTACAGACCCGTGCAGGCGGCTGGACGCCAGAGACACCCATATGAACGGAAAAATCGTTGGAAGTGTCATCATGATCTCGGCTTTGGTTGCGGGCGTTGCGCTTTACTACCTGCAGGTTTACGGATTTTATCAGGAGGCGACATCAGAACTGCCTGAAGTGCAGCTCGTCTCGCTGACATCAAATCAGCCTGAAACAATTTTGGCGGAGCGAATTCAGGCGATTGATGCCGACAGTTCCCCCATTCGCTTCCGTGCGTGCTTTGAAACCTCATCCAGTCTGGCCATGTTGACCGAAACCTATGTCACTTTGGAGCAAGCCACACCGCGTAATGCGCCGGGTTGGTTCGACTGTTTCGATGCCGCTGCGATTGCCGATGACATGGCCAGCGGGCGCGCTCTTTCCTTCTTGGGTCAGAAAAATGTTGAATTCGGTGTCGACCGTATCGTGGCGATCACTGAGGATGGCCGTGGTTACATATGGCATGAACTCAACGATTGCGGCGAAAAAGCCTATGACGGAACCATAGTGGGCGAAGAGTGCCCCAGACGGGATGAAAACTGATGCCTGATCTCCTGATTGAGCTCTTCTCAGAAGAAATTCCCGCGCGCATGCAGCGCCGCGCCGCGGAAGATCTGAAAACCCGGATTACAAAAGGCATGGTCGAGGCTGGTCTGACCTATGCGTCAGCCGCACAATTCTCCACCCCGCGCCGTCTGACCTTGACGGTTGAAGGCGTGCTAGATGCCAGCCCCAATACAGTTGAAGAGCGCAAAGGCCCGCGCGCGGACGCGCCGGAAAAAGCCATTGAAGGTTTCTTGCGCGGGGCGGCCCTTTCTCGCGATCAGTTGGAAGAACGCACAACCCCCAAGGGTGCGGTGCTCTTTGCCAAGATTGAAAAACCGGGTCGGCCTGCCGCAGATATCGTTGCCGAGGTTCTGGAAGCCACGGTTCGAAACTTCCCGTGGCCTAAGTCCATGAGGTGGGGCGCGGGTTCTTTGCGCTGGGTGCGGCCTTTGCATTCCATTCTCTGCATTCTGAATGATGAAGCCGGTGCGGAGGTAGTGCCGCTTGATATCGATGGCATAAAGTCCGGCGACACGACCGCCGGCCATCGCTTTCTTGCACCGGATCGTTTTACAGTGTCCTCTTTTGAGGATTACGCCGCCAAGCTCAAACGGGCCTATGTGGTGCTTGATCCGACAGAGCGGGCGGATGCCATCTGGCATGATGCGACCAATATGGCCTTTGCCAACGGAATGGAGGTTGTCGAGGATTCAGCCCTGCTTATGGAGGTTGCGGGGCTCGTTGAGTGGCCGGTGGTTTTGATGGGCAATGTTGGCGAAGACTTCCTTGGTCTGCCACCGGAAGTTCTGCAAACCTCTATGAAAGAACATCAGAAGTTCTTTTCCGTGCGAAATCCAAAAACCAAACGGATTGAGCGCTTTGTGACCGTCGCCAATACAGAAACCGCCGACAACGGGGTGACCATACTGGCGGGTAACGAAAAAGTCCTATCGGCCCGGTTGGCCGATGCAAAATTCTTCTGGGACAACGACCTGCGCGTTGCGCAAAGTGATATGGGCGTCTGGTTGACAGCGCTTGAGAACGTAACCTTTCACAACAAGCTGGGCACGCAGGCGGAACTGATCAACCGCATGGCGAAGTTGGCGCGCGAGTTGGCACCTCTTGTTGGTGCTGATCCGGATGAAGCCGAAGAGGCCGCACGTCTGGCCAAGGCCGATCTCAGTTCGGAAATGGTTTATGAATTCCCCGAACTTCAAGGCCTCATGGGGCGCTACTACATCAAGGCTGCCGGTCACTCGGATGCGATTGCAGCCGCCGCACAGGAACACTACGCGCCGCTTGGTCCCTCTGATGATGTGCCAACTGCTCCCGTTTCGGTGGCTGTTGCACTGGCGGAGAAAATCGACAAGTTGACTGGGTTCTGGGCGATTGATGAGAAGCCTACCGGAAGCAAGGACCCCTTTGCGCTGCGCCGGGCAGCTTTGGGTGTCATTCGGATCGTGCTCGAAGGGGGCTTGTCAATGTCCTGGTTAGACGTGGCCACTCCGGCTGCACGCAGGCAACCTGCTCCTGATGCGTCGTCAGCCTTGGCCTTTGCTCGGAAAATGTCACATGACAACGACTCCGCTTGGTTTGTGGCGCGAGCGACACTCGACTTCCTCCACGACCGCCTCAAGGTTTACCTGCGCGATCAGGGCATCCGCCATGACATCATCGACGCCTGCATTGCAATGCCTGGCAACGACGATCTCGCGCTGCTGGTCAAGCGCGCGCGTGCGCTGTCCGAAGTCTTGGCCACGGATGATGGCGAAAACCTTCTGCAAGCCTTCAAACGCGCCAATAACATTCTGACCCAGGCCGAAGCGGCGGATGGGGTTGAATACTCTTACGGCGCAGATCCGAAATTCGCCGAGACCGATGAAGAACGCGCCGTTTTCGCTGCGCTCGAGGCCGCAGAAGCCAAGATCAAACCGGCGATGGAAGTGCATGATTTTGCCGTCGCAATGTCTGCCATGGCAGATTTGCGCGCTCCTTTAGATGCGTTTTTTAACTCTGTGCAGGTCAATTCAGACAACGGAACCGTCCGACGTAATCGCTTAAATCTTTTGAGCCAGATTACAAAACTATGCGCATCAGTTGCGGATTTGACCCTGATCGAAGGCTAATACGCAACTGATCTTCGCGTCCTTCTAAAGACTTGTCAGCCCAAGTTTACAGCTTATGCTGCAGCGATACAATTTAGGTGCTGCAGTGCAGAATAATCCAAATACCACTCTCGTCACGGCGCAGGCGCCAATTGCTGCCGAAACCCATGGAGGCCGCGCCAAGTGTCTGCAAAGGCTTGTGCGCCTAGAGTTGCCTGTCCCCCGAACAGTCGCGCTGTCATTTGACGCAGTAAAGCGCATTGCAAAAGGCGAATTGCCCGATATCGCGGCGATTGTCTCACAGTTCCCGGAAGGGGTATTGCTCTGCGTTCGCCCCTCTTCGGAAGATCCCGACTGGGGCGGACCGGGTGCTGTATTGAACATCGGAATGAACACGCAGCGCTGCGAGGCGCTGAATGAACGTTTGGGTGAAACGGCGGCGCGGGCGATATACACCCGTTTTGTTCAATCCTATGCGGTTGATGTCGCTCGGCTGGACCCAGATGTATTTGAAAACGTAAAGGGCGAAGGGGCAGAAGGCCTGAGCGAGGCGTTACGGGCTTACGAATCCGAATTGGAAGAGCCCTTTCCAGCGAACCCATCCGATCAACTCGCAGCTGTTTTGAAGTCAATGGCGCGCGCATGGGACGGGACATCCGCGCGTCTGCTACGCCAAGCCAAGGGCGCGCCCGCTGACGCAGGATTGGGATTGGTTGTTCAGGAAATGGCGCTTGGGCTCGGTCAGGGTGAAAGTGGTTCGGGTGTTTTGCAATTGGTCGATAGCGATACGGGGCTGCCGCAGATCACTGGTCGCTATTTGAGCCAAAGCCAGGGACGAGATGCGCTCGAAGGTGATGCCGCAGCGCTCTACTTGGGTCGTGACCCGCGTGGCCCTTCTTTGGAAGAACTGGCACCGGAAGCGTTTAACGCACTGAAAACCCACGCAGGTTTGATGCGGTCAAAACTGCGGGAAGAAATGCAGGTAGAATTTGCTATCGAAAACGGCGCGCTCTACATCCTTGACGGCGTGCGTGTGGCAAGGTCGAGCCAGGCGACAGTGCAGATCGCAGTGCAGCTTGCCGATGATAAGATCATCCCACGTGCGGAAGCTCTGATGCGCGTGCCACCCCGCACGTTGTCGGAGTTACTCCATCGTCAGATCAGCCCGGATGCCGAAAGAGATGTAATTGGCCATGGCATTGCCGCGAGCCCGGGCGCTGCCACTGGGCAAATCGTCTTTACGGCGGCGGAGGCTCAGGCAAGTGCTGCGCGAGGTGATCCATGTATCCTTGTGCGTAGGGAAACCTCGCCCGAAGACATTCGTGGGATGCACGCCGCGCATGCTGTTTTGACAGAACGTGGCGGTATAACAAGCCACGCAGCGGTGATTGGGCGCGGGATCGGTTTGCCCTGCGTCGTGGGTGCGTCCAATATGCGGTTCATCAGCAGTAAGAAGCAGTTGGTCACCCAAGATGGCCGGGTTTTTAGCGCAGGCGATGTGGTGACCGTGGATGGGACCAGTGGCGAGGTTTTGGCCGGTGCCACGAAAATGCGCGAAGCCGCGTTAGATGAAGGTTTCCAGAAGCTGATGGATTGGTCGACGGAGTTTTGTGACATTGGCATACGCGCCAATGCCGATACGCCCGCTGATGCGCAAACAGCGCGCAATTTCAACGCTCAGGGCATAGGGCTGTGTCGCACGGAGCACATGTTTTTTGAAGCCGGACGTTTAACAGTAATGCGCGAAATGATCTTCGCGGAAACATCACAGGATCGTCGTGCAGTCCTTGAGCGGTTGTTGCCGATGCAGCGCGCCGATTTCACACAGCTTTTCCGTATCATGAAAGGCCAACCTGTATGCATCCGTTTGTTTGATCCGCCCTTGCATGAGTTTTTGCCAACCGATCGGGCAGGGCAGCGCGAACTGGCTGAGGCGTTAGATTTGCCGCTGTCGAATGTGACACGACGGATCGACGCCATGTCTGAGTATAACCCGATGCTGGGTTTGCGGGGTGTACGTCTAGGCGTAACGGTGCCCGAGATCTACGAAATGCAGGCGCGCGCGATTTTTGAGGCGAGCATTGATGCCAGTGATGCGGGAACACCCGTTGAACCTGAAATCATGATCCCATTGGTGTCCGCACGGCGCGAGGTTGAATTGGTCAAAACCTCTATCGACGCGGTTGCAGCAGCGGTACGCAACGAATGGGATCGGGATTTTGCATACCGGCTGGGCGTTATGGTTGAAACACCTCGAGCTGCTCTTAGAGCTGCCGAAATCGCCCCGCACTGTGCCTTTTTGAGCTTTGGTACAAACGACCTGACGCAAATGACATATGGACTGTCCCGAGACGACGCCGGTCGCTTCATGTCGGACTACGTGCAACAGGGTGTTTTCCCAGAGGATCCTTTTCACGTGCTCGACACTGAAGGGGTTGGAGAGCTGTTAAAAATTGGGGCAGAAAGAGGGCGATCGGCGCAACCCAATGTTACGCTTTCGATCTGTGGGGAACATGGCGGTAACCCCGAATCAATTTCATTCTGTCGGGATGCAGGGTTTGATTATGTTTCCTGTTCACCCTTCCGGGTGCCAGTCGCACGATTGGCTGCCGCACAACTTGCGATCGGCGGCAACATACAGTAGCAGCCGGACCAATTGATCACTAAATGTTGTGTCTACTCGGATGACGTGTTGAGCGGTTGCTTGCCGACGTTAACCGACTTGTTGGTCGTAAACTTTACGTCAACGATTTTAATCGGTAGAGAAATTCTGATTTTTGACCTGGGGGAAATGGTCTTGCGAATTGTCTGCAAAGCGATTTTGTCGCTAACCTTTGGCCTGTTCTTGGGCTTTTTTGTGGCTGATCCCAGCCTCGCGCGTCAAGGCGTGGAACAACAAAATAGCGTCGAGCAGGAATTGGAGTCGGTTAAGAAAGCCAGCACAAAAGACGACGTTCTCGATACTCAGATGTACAACGATCTGGAGTTTTCGAAATCATGGATTGACCGGCTGCCAATGCCGCAGGGTGGGGATGAGTTGCGGTGTTTGGCTGAAGCGCTTTATTTCGAAGCGCGGGGCGAAACAGTTAAAGGTCAGTTTGCTGTTGCTGAAGTTATTTTGAACCGTGTTGAATCGGCACGATTTCCGGCTTCGGCCTGTGGTGTGATAAACCAGGGCACCGGCAAAAAATTTCAATGCCAGTTCACCTACATGTGCGATGGGCACAAAGAGATCATCGCGGAAAAACGAGCTTTCGAGCGCGTTTCGAAGGTCGCGCGCGCAGCCCTTGATGGCGTCGCACCGCCCCTCACAGAAGGTGCGACACACTATCATACGACTGCGGTAAACCCAAACTGGAGCAAGGTTTACACCAAGACGGCGGCCATTGGCGTGCACATTTTTTACCGGCATACGTGGCAAACTGCGAGCAACTGACGTTTTCAGACCTTGGCGCGCCGCGTAGAAGGTTGTTAATGGGCCCATGGCGTCACACTGGGTGTAGACGCGAAATTGACAGAGAGCCCGGTCCATGACTTCCGAAATCAGACTTGCCTTTGCTCATCCTAGCGAGCGTTCGGAAGCCACAGCGGGAACGGATCCGCTCGACAGAATATCCCTGCGCGATCATATCGTAAAAATCGAAATAGGTGCGTTCCAAGCAGAGCGTGGGGTGACCCAGCGCATCTGTTTCAACGTGGTGGTCGAAGTGCAGCCCTTGACAGGGCCGATTGATGATGACGTAGACCGTATACTTAGCTACGACAAAGTCACGGAAGCCATTGCGTTTGAGCTCTCGGATGAGCGTCTCAACCTATTGGAAACTCTGGCGGAACGCGTCGCGGAACGGATTTTGCTGGAACCGCAAGCACGCCGCGCGTTTGTGAGGATCGAAAAGCTGGACAGAGGCCCAGGCGCTCTCGGCGTCGAGATCGTCAGGTCACAGGGGCAATTGGCGCCTGTCCGGCCGGAAGAAGAATCGCCGCCACAGCCGGAGTTGGTTTACCTTGGCAACGACGCCATAGCGTCGCCGTATCTCAAAGGATGGATCGACCAGTTGGAGGCGACCGGAAAACCTCTGATATTTTGTGTTGGGGCGTCAGAAACCGCAGCGCCCCAAACTCGCCACAAGATGGCGCAGCGCCGGATTGATTTGCTCGCCATCGAGCAGAACGCCTGGGTCCTTGCATCCAAAGATGACCGTTGCGTTGTCGTAAACACACGCACCGAACTCGACTGGGCCATGAAGAATGGACAAACCTGCGTTTGGGCGCCCTCCAAGATTGTTCTGGATGCCGTGGATGGTCCCTCTGCACAACCACATGACGCTGTCGCTTTGGCGGCGTGGTTTGCAAATACCTTCGAGGCAAGTGAGATGTTGGTCATTGGGGCCGATTTGCCGTTGACTGCATCCGTGCCTTTGCGCGCTGTGTCTGTTCGGGATCAAAAGTTCTGATTGATGACCGATTACTATCGTCCAATTGCTCAGGTTGATGCTGCGCGTCCGGAAAATGCGCATCGGCTTGTCGGCGCATGGGGCTGGTTCACAGAAGTCGAAGTTCTATCGCGTAGCCAGCCACCGAGGATTATGGCTGCCGCAGACGTCGACTCGGTACACCTACGTCCCTTGATGGAGCCGCGCGTGCCCATCGCTGGCATTTCAATGGATCGCCCGCGCGTCATGGGGATTATCAATGTCACGCCTGACAGTTTCTCGGATGGAGGTAAACATAGTTCGATTGAGGCAGCTGTCGCCGGCTCTTTGAACATGAAGGACGCCGATATTCTGGACGTCGGGGGCGAATCGACGCGTCCAGGTGCATCTTTTGTATCCGAGGACGAAGAGATTGCCCGTACCGTGCCCGTGATCAAAGCGCTTCGTACGGCGGGCATCACAACACCGATCTCAATCGATACCCGCAAAGCCGCTGTTGCAGCTTGCGCTCTGGATGCAGGCGCAAATCTGGTCAATGACGTGTCGGGCTTCACCTTTGATCCAGCTTTGGCACTGCTTTGTGCGGACCGTTCTGCTCCTGTTTGCGTGATGCATGCGCAAGGGGATCCCGCCACGATGCAACAGGACCCGCGCTACGATGACGTCTTGCTTGATGTGTTCGACTTTCTGAAGCATCAAATCGATATGCTGATCGCCAAAGGCATTCCAAAAGAACGGATTTTGGCAGACCCGGGCATTGGATTCGGAAAAACCTTGGAACATAACCTGCGTCTGCTATCCCGGTTGTCCCTGTTTCACGGTTTGGGTGTTCCTCTTCTTTTGGGCGCGTCGCGCAAAAAGTTCATTGGGACAATTTCCAAGACCAATGCTGCGCATGATCGGATGCCAGGGTCGCTGGCTGTAGCCCTCGCCGCACTGAAACATGGGACACAAATCGTGCGCGTGCATGACGTCCCGGAAACAGCTCAGGCTATTGCGCTTTGGCGGGCTGCCATGGCAGGTTGCGCGCATGGATAAACTCTTTGGTACAGATGGCGTGCGAGGCACCGCGAATACCCATCCGATGACCGCGGATATGGCGCTGCGTATCGGTGCTGCGGTGGGACGATACTTTAGCCGCGACAGGTCAAGCGTACATCGTGTCGTTATCGGAAAAGACACTCGTCTTTCCGGCTACATGTTCGAAAATGCGCTCACTGCCGGGCTTACATCTACAGGCATGAATGTTTTGCTGCTCGGGCCGGTGCCAACACCTGCGGTCGGTTTGCTGACACGTTCGATGCGTGCGGACCTCGGGGTTATGATCTCAGCCAGCCACAACCCGGCGGCAGACAATGGCATTAAATTTTTTGGGCCAGACGGCTACAAGCTGTCGGATCAAATGGAAGCGGACATTGAGGAGCTGATAACGCAAGGTGTGGCACCAATCGAAGCAGAAAATATCGGGCGTGCAAAACGCATCGATGATGGGCGTTTCCGCTACATTGAGAGGGTCAAATCTTCTTTTCCGCGCCAGATGCGTCTGGATGGTCTGAAAGTTGTCGTGGATTGCGCCAATGGGGCGGCCTACAAAGTGGCGCCAGAGGCCCTTTGGGAACTGGGCGCGACGGTGATACCGATTGGCGTTGATCCAAACGGAAACAACATCAACAAAGGTTGCGGCTCGACCCATCCGCAACTGGCCGCCGAAACTGTTGCCGCCCATGGAGCGGATCTCGCTATTTGTCTCGATGGTGATGCGGACCGTGTCATCCTGTTGGATGAAAACGGCAAGGTGGGAGATGGCGATCAATTCATGGCTTTGATGGCGGTGCGATGGGCGTCGGAAGGTAAGCTTGCAAACAACGCTTTGGTGGCCACGGTTATGTCAAACTTGGGTCTGGAACACTTTCTGGCTGCAAAAAACCTTCGCCTGGAACGCACTTCCGTGGGAGATCGCTATGTGGTGGAACGGATGCGCGCGGGCGGCTTCAATCTGGGTGGAGAACAATCCGGGCATATCGTCATGTCGGATTACGCGACGACCGGAGATGGTTTAATGGCAGGGCTTCAGTTTCTTGCGGAAATGGTGCGGTCGGGGAAACCGGCCAGCGCTCTCTTGAACAATTTCGATCCAGTACCGCAACTTCTTAAAAATGTGCGTTTTGCGACAGGTCAAACGCCTTTGGACTCAAAAATCGTGAAACAGGCGATTGCGCAGGCCGAAGCAGATCTCGCCGGGGCGGGTCGTTTGCTTATTCGAAAATCGGGGACAGAACCTTTAGTTCGCGTAATGGCCGAGCACGAAGACGCTGCTTTGATGGAACGGGCCGTCGACAGCGTCGTTGAAGCCGTTGCAGAATCCGTCAGCACTTAGCGCAATCGAAACAGGTGCCGCAAAGCGCCGTATTGGTTTAGGCTATGGCCCGGCAGAATAGAGTTCGTTGCCTACATCAAGGGCACGAGCAGGGTTTCCGCAGCAAATCCACGCCTAGGGTCACACACCACAATGATACCCGATAGTTGGTCTATGGCATAAAAACTGGCTAACCCGTACGCGCGACCTGGACCCGCAATAGGATTGCTGCTGTTTTCGGAATTGAGCTTAAAACTGCAACGACCTAACGCAGTTTGTTATCGGGCCAAGGCGGCGGACCATTCAATGCAACTTGCGAAACTTAATGTGTACCAGCCGAAATGAGGTCCAGAATGGGGACCGTGTGCTAGAATTTCAATGTATCATCAGGGTTACAGAGTGCATTTGGACTTTCCAAAGGAAACGGGGCGGATTTTGTCCGCCCCGTATGTTGGAAACCGAAGTGATCGAAAAATGCTTCGAATTACCTCGAAGGATCAGTTCTTGGCTTTGTCGACCATTTTTCCTGCTGAAATCCATGGCATCATACCGCGCAAGGTTTCGCCGGTTGCTTCGATCTGGTGTTCATCATTGATGCGTCGGGTGCCTTTGAAGAACGGCTGGCCAACAGCATTTTCCTGCATGAAATCGCGAACGAATTTTCCGGTTTGGATGTCTGTGAGGATGGCCTTCATACGCGCCTTGGTCTCATCATAGGGTAGAACCCGTGGACCGGATACATACTCTCCGTACTCTGCCGTATTGGAGATCGAATAGTTCATGTTGGCGATACCACCTTCGTAGATCAGGTCCACGATTAACTTCACTTCGTGCAGGCATTCGAAATAGGCCATTTCGGGCGCGTACCCTGCTTCGACCAACGTTTCGAAGCCCATGCGAATGAGTTCGACCAATCCACCGCAAAGCACGGCCTGTTCACCGAAGAGGTCGGTTTCGCATTCTTCACGGAAATTGGTTTCGATGATGCCTGAACGACCACCACCGATGGCAGAACAATAGCTCAGGCCGATTTCGAGCGCTTTGCCGGAGCTGTCTTTGTCCACCGCAACAAGGCAGGGAACCCCACCGCCTTTGGTGTATTCGCCGCGGACTGTGTGACCCGGACCTTTTGGCGCCATCATCACGACGTCAATGCCTGACTTGGGCTCAATAAGGCCAAAGTGAACGTTCAAACCATGCGCAAATGCGATGGCTGCTCCCTCACGGATGTTGTCATGGACGTACTTCTTGTATGTCTCCGCCTGAAGCTCATCGGGCATCGTGAACATGATCAGATCGGCCCAGGCTGCGGCTTCCGCAATACCCATGACAGTGAGACCTTCACCCTCAGCTTTTGCTGTTGAGGGAGAGCCTTCGCGCAGGGCAACGACAAGGTTTTTGGCACCGCTGTCGCGCAGATTCAGCGCATGGGCGTGGCCCTGGCTGCCATAGCCGAGGATGGCGACTTTCATGTCTTTGATCAGGTTCACATCGCAATCGCGATCATAATATACACGCATGTTGGCAGTCCTTTGAGAAATTGAAACTGCCGCCAAACTACGACTAAAAGCGCTAATTGCCATTACAGAATTCGACATCTATGATCATCTAAGTGAATTTATTATTCGCCTAACCTGGAAAAGTAAAAAATTAATGCTCGACGATCTTGATCGACGTATCTTGAGGCACTGGCAGGCTGAGCCAAGTCTGAACCCGGCAGAACTTGCAGAACGCTGTGCTACCTCGTCGGGAAAAGTCGCCAGACGCATTGCGCGTATGCAGGAAACTGGGGTGATTGAGGGGATCGGTGCCGTGATCGATTGGACAGCCCTTGGCTACTCGGTCGAAGTCTCCCTAAGAGTGACCTTGGACAAAACGCAACCGCGGGCGTTTGATGATTTCATCGCCGCCGCTCGCGCCGTTCCCGAAGTAACTGAGATCCAAACCTTCTTGGGCCGTGTCGATGTGCGGCTGAATATCATCGCGCGGGACATGGCGCACTATCAGGACATTTATCGCAAGCGGGTTCTGACGTTGCCCCATATCTCGGATATTGAGGCCCTGATGCAAATTGCGCAAATCAAGGCAGAAGTGGCTTTGCCGATATGATAGAAATGGACCGCCTGGATCGCGCGCTGGTGCGCGCCTTGGCCAGAGACGCCACTCAAAGTGCCCGCGCTTTGGGTCAGAAGCTCGGGTTGTCGCAACCTGCCACCTGGCGACGCATGCGCAAGCTCGAAAGCGCTGGCATACTCAAGGGGCGCCACCTACGTTTGAACGCGGAGGCCCTTGGTTTTGGTGTAACCGTTTTCCTGGGCGTCAAACTGGCGACAAAAGGGCGTGTAAGCCTCGAGGATTTCGAACGCGCGGTTGGCGCAATTCCTGAAGTGCAGCGTGTCGAGCATGTGTTGGGACTATATGACTATCGCTTGCGTGTGGTCGCGCGGGATTTGCCGGATTTCGAACGCGTTTTACGCCGCCGCATCATGACCTTGCCGGGCGTGGGCGAAGTGGAAGCTAATGTCTTGTTGAGCGAAGAGCGGTGTCCCGGGCCCATCGGCTAAGGTAGGGGTCGTTTGTTTCCGATAGGCATGAAACGATAAGGTGTTTGGTCGCTTGTATACATAAGTAGACTTTGCCAAGGCGCAGGTCGCCCGCTAACTGTGGGCAAGTATTAGGGAGATACAATCATGCCAGCTCTGCTCGACACAGTTGATCCAACAGGATTGGAAGAATTCTCGGTTGTTTTCACGGATCGTTCATTGAACTCCATGAGTTCGGCCTTTCAGCAGGTGATGAATGACCTGTCGTCCATGCTGAAAGAAGTCTACGCGGCGGATGCTGTTGCGATCATTCCTGGCGGTGGCACATTTGGTATGGAAGCCGTCGCGCGCCAATTCGCGCTAGGGGCAGAGGTTTTGGTTGTGCGCAACGGTTGGTTTTCCTATCGCTGGAGCCAGATTTTCGAAACGGGCGGGCTGACATCAAACACAACGGTTTTGAAAGCCCGTCAAATCGCAAATGCAATTATTTCACCATTTACACCTGCGCCCATCGACGAAGTTGTCGCCGCGATAATCGAGCAGAAACCAGATGTAGTTTTCGCGCCGCATGTCGAAACCAGCGCCGGGGTAATTCTGCCAGATGCCTACATTGCCGCAATGGCCAAGGCAGCCCATGATGTCGGTGCATTGATGGTTCTGGACTGTATTGCCTCTGGTTGCGTCTGGGTGGACATGCGCGCCCTTGGCGTAGATGTGTTGATTTCGGCGCCACAAAAAGGCTGGTCGGCCTCACCATGCGCCGGTTTGGTGATGATGTCGGAGTGGGCTGAGGTGCGCTTAGCTCAAACGCAGTCGGATAGTTTCGCCATTGATCTGGGCAAATGGCACAGCATTATGAAGGCCTATGAAAATGGCGGCCATGCGTATCACGCAACCATGCCTACAGACGCATTGCGCGCATTCCGCGATACAATGGTTGAAACCAAAGACTATGGTTTTCAACGATTGAAGGAAGCTCAGTGGAAGTTGGGCGATGCCGTTCGTGCAATGCTGGCCGCAAAGGGGATCGTTTCTGTTGCCGCAGAAGGGTACGGTGCGCCGGGGGTTGTCGTCAGCTATACAGATGATCCAGACGTGCAGAGCGGCAAAAAGTTTGCGGCGGAAGGTATGCAGATTGCCGCCGGCGTTCCGCTACAATGCGACGAGCCGGCAGATTTCAGGACCTTCCGGTTGGGGCTTTTTGGGTTGGATAAACTCTATGATGTTGACGCCACAGTGGGTCGTTTACAGCGGGTAATCGATCAGGTTTTGTAAGGCTCTGGCTATTTGACGCCCAAGCCCATTTGCATCAAGGTTTTTCGCACCGGGCCCATAGCATAGAGCGCGCTTAGTCCGGCGGCGCGTGCATCTCGTAGCAATGGAGCGCTGACCTGGCTGGCGCGGTTCAAGATATCAATCCCTTGAACCCGCAAAGAAATATCCTTGTAGCGTGCGGTGTGGTAGGCATCCAACATCTGTCGATCACCCAGTCCGTTCGGGCGTTCCAAGGCCAGTGATAGAAGCGTAGCGGTATCAGTCAAGCTCATGTTCAAGCCCTGCGCGCCGATTGGCGGGACAACATGCGCAGCCTCTGCGATAAGCGCTAACCTCTCAGAACAGAGGCGCGCCGCTTTTTGGCTGTTGTTGGGCCAGATTGTCCTAGGTGATGAAAGCTTCAAAGGGCCAAAAATGTGGCAACTGCGCGCGGATATTTCTTCCTCAAACGCCGACACATCCATGGTCATTCGTGACTGCGACAAGGATCCCTCATCCATCCAGACAATCGCCGAAGAAGGGATTCCGCTTCGGTCCGGCAATGGTACCAGTGTGAAGGGTCCGCCAGTTCGGTGAATTTCGGTGGACACGTTTTCGTGTGGGATTGAATGCGTAACGGCAAACGCTAGCGCCTTTTGCCCGTAGCGTGTCGTACGCGTTTGTATGCCAGCGGCTTGGCGCATCTGCGAGTGGCGACCATCAGCTGCGACGACCAATCGGCAGCGGACCCTTGTCCCGTCGCTTAAGCCCACGCGCGCTTCGTTCTCTCGGGTGAAGAGCGTTTTTGTGCCGGTATCGGTCAGCAATGTGACGTTGGGCAATTCGTCCAGCCGGGCTACGGTTTCCCGCCGCAGCAGCCAATTCGGAAAATTCCACCCAAATGGCAGATCGGACACTTCGGAAGCGTTGAAATCCCTGGTCAGGCGTGGTTCTGCAACGTCACCGCCTGCATCAATAATTCGCATAACCTGCAAAGGTGCGGCATGCGGTGCCAGCCGATCCCAAAGGCCCGCACTTTGCAAGACACCTTTTGCAGGCTGCAACATGGCGGTCGAACGCATGTCAGCACCCTTCGCATTTGGATCGATCACCGGGGGAGCAGGATCTACGCAGAGCACATCGAAGCCCGCCGTTCCAAGGGCAGCGGCTGCTGTCAGCCCGGCAATACCGCCACCGGAGACCAGAACATCACAAGATTTATCAGACATTTGCCCCCGCATTCTGAATTGGAGATTAGGTCCTCATCGGGCAGATGGCCAGACGGCGGCTATCCCCAGGTGATCAAAAGCAAAACGACGAATATCACCGGGACCAATGCCAATGCGGGCAAATACAATCCGGGCAAACCAAATGTCAAAGCCGCGCTCATCCAAAGGCTGACAAAGCCGATCAGCGCAAACCACACATTGTTCTTGTCGCCAAACAACAGGTCTCGCGCGACCCAACCCAATACGGGGATTCTAAAAAACAATCGCTGCCAAAGCGGCAGTGCAGGTGGGTTTACGTCAAGCGCCATGAGACTTCTCCTATCTCCAATACTATTTGTGAGATAGGCGGGCGCGTTCTGCTTCACAGAGACCTGATGTCGCAGGTAGATCAAGACAAGCCTTTCAAAAACCCGCTCAAATCGTCCGTATGAAAATGTATATGCCTGCCCGTCCCACGTGACTCAGCCACATGGACTGTGCGCATACCCATGTCATGCGGCACCTTAAGATTTCGTGCATCGTCTTCAAACATGGCGGCAGATTCAGGTTTCAGGCCGTCTTTTCGAAACACCTTATCAAAAGCGGCGTGGTCGGGCTTGGGCAGAAAATCTGCATGTTCCACACCGTAAATTGCATCAAAAGCTCCGTCCAATCCGCGTGCCTTGAGTACGCGTTCCGCATAAGGCGCGCACCCATTTGTGTAAACGATGCGTCTGCCGGGCAGCTGCGCGATCTGATCTGCCAAGACCGGATCTGGTTCAAGGCGGTCCATTGGAATATCATGCACATCAGTCAGGTACGGGCCGGGATCAACGTCATGTTCGCGCATGAGACCGGCAAGAGTCGTGCCATGTGTTGCCCAGTAATGTTTGCGCAAACGGTCGGCTTCGGTGTGATCCACGCTCAAAGCGTCCATGACATAGGCTGTCATGCGGACCTCGATCAAATCGAAAAGTCGCGCAGATGGTGGGTACAGCGTGTGGTCAAGGTCAAAAACCCAGGTGCTGACATGAGAGAACGCGTCCTTTGGCATATGATCGATTTAAATCCTTGGTTGCAAAGGACCTAGATCCCAGGGTTGCATGATGGCACTCGGCCTCGTTAAGGTATTAAACCGACTTTAGGAAAAGGCAAACGCCATGGGGTTTCAAAAACCGCAGCAAACAGATGCTTATTCAATGATTCTCGAGGCAATTGATCTGGGCGTTTACCGTCCGGGTGATCGGCTGGTCGAGATCGAGTTGGCTGAACGTTTTGGGGTCTCTCGGACACCGATCCGCGAGGCGTTGCAGAGGCTGGAAACGCAATCTCTGCTCGCGCGAGATGGGCGGAGTTTGATTGTTGCTTCGTTGGATCACAACCAGATGGCAGAGCTTTATGTCGTGCGACGTGAGCTTGAAGGGTTGGCGGCGAGTCTCGCGGCACAGCATGCAACCGATGAGGAAGTACGCATCCTGCGAGAAATGGTCGAAGCCGACAATGCATTGACAGACAACCCCGCGGCACTGGCGCGGGCTAATCGTCGGTTTCACAAACAAATCCATCTGGCGTCACACAATCGCTACCTGGTGCAGCAACTCGATCTGGTGCATCGCACAATGGCGTTAATGGCGACCACGTCTCTGGCGGCACAGGGACGTGGAGAGATTGCACAGGCAGAACATGACGCGATTGTGCGTACGATTGAACAAAAGGATGTCGAAGGCGCGGGTGAAGCGCTGCGCGAACATATTTCGGTCGCCTTCATGACGCGCCTCAAACAGGATGCCGCCCGCCGTGAAGAAGAGGCTTAGACTGGCGGAAGCGGCTCACTCCATATTAACACGAGGATGCATGCCAAGGTGATCTGCTAGGATTGCGGACAAAATCGCTTGCGATATGCTTCCACAAGTGCAGGCATCTGATTTTCTTTTAATATTAGCTGGTCTGTTGCCGCTTTTTTTTGTCGCGTGACATCCAAAACAAAGGCGAGACCTGCATCAGTTTATGGTGAACTGTTAGCAGTCATTTTTGTGCCAATGTGCATTTTGGTCGGCTTGGTCTGACATCGGTCTGACAGGACACGCCATGTTGTGTTTTGTCCCAGAAAAAAGGAGCGCGCACCATTTCCCAAAGAGCCTTGTAGCTCGCTGCCGTACCCAAGGTAAAATACAGCATCATGGTCGGGACAAAAGGAATCAGGTGTCGATGGGACCGACCTGAAACGGCAAAGATACCCATAGCAAGGCTGAGCAGTTCGGAAAATAAAAAGAGGCCTATCAAGATCCAGATGGCATGGCTTCCCAGTGTGATTTCGACAGGGTGAGTCGCACCTGTAAAGGTTAACCAGAAAGACCATAAGAGGGGTGCTGCCGCAAACTGCGAAAACGTAGCCAGAAAAATGGTTTGCAACCCCAGGAACCTTTTCCATCCGAGATCACGCTTCAATTGCATAGGATGTCGCATGTGCACGAAATACGTGATCATGAAGCCTTTGAGCCAGCGCGAACGCTGTCGAACCCACGGCCAAGCCCGACTTGTGGCTTCTTCATGGGTCACGGTCGGCAGCAACTCTGTGACAAAGCCATGGCGCGCCAACCTGACACCCAGATCGGCGTCTTCTGTCACATTATGTGCGTCCCACCCTCCCAGTTCTTCCAGTGCACTTCGGCGGAAAAACAGCGTCGTGCCACCCAGTGGTATGACGAGGCCCAGCTTTGCAATGCCCGGCAGGATCACCCGCCACCAGGTCGCATATTCTATGGTAAAGCAGCGTGACAGCCAGTTTGTGCGGGAATTGTAGTAGTCCAAAACACCTTGCAAACAAACAACATTTTTAGGCGCCTGATTGAACCTGTTCACAACCTGCTCAATTTGATCTGCTTCCGGCCAGTCCTCGGCGTCCCAGACACCGATGATGCTGCCTCGGCAAAAGTCGAGTGCGTAGTTCAGCGCGCGCGGCTTTGTTGTCAGATCCCCTGCGCCGGGGACTTCGATCACGCTCATCCATTCAGGCAATTCTGTCTGCGCGATGGTCTGGCGCGTCAAATCATCGCCCTCTTCGAGCACAAGGACGATGTTCAAAAGTGATTTAGGGTAGGTCAGTTTGCTGAGCCGCTTGATCAGTTGTCCGGCGATTTCCTTTTCTTTGAGCAGGGGTACCAAAACAGAGACGCGCGGCATGCGGAATTTAGCGGATTGCAGGTCGAAATTCGCTGTTCTAGTTGGTTTCTTGTGACGGAGTTGCGCAGCAAAGGCGGCTGCTTTCATGCTTGTTGTCATCACGAGGGTGAGAACCGCCCAAAGAACAGCGACAGTGAAGGTCCATAACGGCGCCCAAATCAGCGCTGCTAAAATGGTCAGGCACAGGGCTGATGCCCAGAAAAGCCTGTTTTTTCCTTGAACTCCCCAGCTGCGGCAGCTTTCAACCTCGGGCACTCGGACTTCAGCTTTTTGGGCAAGTTCTGCCCCATAAAGCCGGTTGATGTGCGACTGAATCTGTAGCTCATCCACGATCACCGGGAAAAGCGACAGCCCGCGCCGTCTCATGGTTTGGCAGAGAGCCGCGAAATCTGCAGGACTGCTGGTGGCGACAAGAATCCTCAGGTCGTCCCGCTTCCAAGGCACAACACCATGGCGCAGGCAGACTTCGGCGGGCAAGATAGAGGCCATTTTGGGCGAGGGTGGTTCCAGGTCGAGATCGGCACCCTGTGCCCGACACTGCTCAGCCAGTGCGGCCAGCACATCCCGCTTGCTGAGCAGACCTTCGGACACCATGATTTCACCCAAGGGCGCATCAACATGCCCTTGGATTTTCAGCGCGTGATCGAGATCAGTGGACGCGATTTTGCCCCGCTCCACCAGCATATGCCCAATCGGTTCATACTTGATCGCGGGTGCTGCCAAATCCGGTTCTGGTACCGGGTCGGACACAACCAGCCGCAGGGTGTTCACCATAGAATGCCTTGCTTGAATGCAACCCGAGGCAAACTGTCAGAACACGGTTAATGTTCTGTTAAATTAACGCTTTACAACCCTAGCGGGCAACCCGGTCTAGGCCGCGCGGTCGGCCATGGCCTGGGCAAATCGCTCAAACAAATAGTAGCTGTCCTGTGGTCCCGGACTGGCTTCCGGGTGATGCTGCACCGACCATACCGGTCGTCCGTCCAAGCGTATGCCGCAATTTGATCCGTCAAAGAGCGACGTGTGCGTTTCCAGCACGCCCGTGGGAAGGGTTTGGGCATCGACAGCAAAACCATGGTTCATCGAGGTGATTTCCACCTTACCGGTATCGTGGTCCTTGACTGGGTGATTGGCGCCGTGATGGCCGTGGTTCATCTTGATGGTTTGGGCACCAAGCGCCAGCGCCAGCATCTGGTGGCCCAGGCAAATGCCGAACACCGGGAGTTGCGTGTCCGACAGAACCTGTTGGATCATCGGGACGGCATATTCACCCGTGGCCGCCGGATCTCCCGGACCATTGGACAGAAACACGCCGTCCGGCTGATGTGCCATCACTTCATCAAAACCTGCGGTTGCGGGCAGGACGGTCACATCGCAGCCCGCGCTGGCCAAGCAACGTAGAATGTTGCGTTTGGCACCGTAGTCTACCGCCACAACTTTGTATATTGGGTCCGTCTGAGGTGCATATCCCTCGGGCCAGGCCCACCGCATTTCGTTCCAACGATAGGATTGTGCGCAGGTGACTTTCCGTGCCAGATCAAGGCCTTCGAGGCCGCTGAAGGCGCGGGCCGCGGCGACAAGGGCTGCGACATCGAAAACCCCTTCAGGGTTATGGGCCAGAGCCACATGCGGTGCGCCGGACTTGCGTATGGCGCGGGTCAGGCGGCGCGTATCGACGCCCCCCAGCGCAATGCGGTTGCGTGACGAAAGCCAGACGTCCAGGTCCTGAACCGCGCGCCAGTTCGAGGGATCGGTGGGCATCCATTTGACAACCATGCCTTCGGCAACAGGATCGCCGGTTTCATCGTCTTCAGGATTGACGCCAACATTGCCAATATGCGGGAAGGTGAAAGTCACGATCTGCCCTGCATAGGAAGGGTCTGTCATGATTTCCTGGTAGCCGGTCATCGCCGTGTTGAAGCACAACTCCGCAACCGTCTGGCCAGTGGCGCCGAACCCTGTGCCGTAGAACAATGTTCCGTCGGCAAGCGCCAGACAAGCGGTTGGGCGGTCGGACGCAGAGGGCTGCATGGGCGATCCTTTCAGGCGGTCAGGCGACAGTGAAATCTGGCCGTAAGTAGACGGGCCACAGTGTCGGGTCAAGACCTATCGCGGCCCGTCAACGGATATGCGTTAGAGCGTGACGTTGCGGATTGTATTGCGGCTTCGCCATGCTTTGGATAAGGTCCAAGGCTTGAGCCCATGACGCCGTGTCCAAGATCAATGGCGGCCAATAGTTGAAGGATGCATTGCGATGGAACTGCGCGAGACAGTTGCCGCTTCACTAAAGCAGGCGATGAGAGACAAAGCCGCTGACCGTCTTTCCACCCTTCGTTTGATCAATGCTGCGATCAAGGACAAGGATATCGCCGCACGTGCGGAAGGCAATGATGAGGGCGTGGCCAATTCGGAAGTGCTGGCTATTTTGGGGAAGATGTCCAAGCAACGGCTTGAGAGCGCGCGTGCTTATGAAGAGGGCGGGCGTCTCGATCTGGCCGAGCGCGAGAAGGCCGAGATTGAAGTCATCGAAGAATTTTTACCGCGCCAACTCTCTGAAGAAGAAGCGGAAAAAGCGGTTGCGGAGGCTGTGAGCGAAGTTGGCGCGCAGAGCATTCGCGACATGGGAAAGGTCATGGCCATCCTGAAGTCCAAATACACCGGACAGATGGATTTTGGCTCCGTTGGCCCCAAGGTCAAAGCGCGCCTGGGGTAAACGTGGCGCTTTGACAGATCCATTGAAGCGGCGCATTCCTGGCGGTCAAAATCCAGAGCAATTCCTTGGTCTGCCACGGTAAAATCCTGTGGCGGCCGTATGTGGCTCAAGGGGTTTCGCTGCTATCTGCGCGCTATCTGCGCCAGGCGATTTGCAACTCGTCATAGAGGGATACCCGCTCGTCCTCGCTCAGAAATGCGCCAATTTCGACCTCCCGTCCCTTGCCCTTCAGGGTGATGTAATGCGGGATGGGGCCATCCGTTTCATATTTGGTGATTGTGGTCCAATAGCGGTTGCAGTCCCATTCCTGAACCCGTCCCGAGGGCTCTTCGCGTGTCAGGCGGGCGTCGTCGGCGTCAAGCGTCAGCACCTCCGTAATCTGGCGGGCGCGGTGGTTGCGTTGCAGCGCGAAATAAATGCCCCAAACCGCCGCCAGAAGGAAAGGGAGCAGGCCCCACAGGATAGGCGAGCCGAGCAGCGGCAAGGTCGGGATGCAAATCAGCGTAAAAGTCGTCAGCACGAATGCCGCCATGCCACGGGCGGGCAGCGAGTTATGCGGCCAAAGCTTGAGGGTCTGAGGGATCTCCCCGGGGGCGGATGTCCATTGGTACGGCATTGGCGTTCAGGTTCTGAGGTCGGATTATCGGATGTTATCGCGCAGGCCGCATCCCACGCAAGGTGACATTCTGACCACGCGCTGCGCAACGCACGGTGGGGTGAGTCCCGGCAGCGGGGCGAATCGGGGGTTAAAGCCGGTAAAATATGGCAAAACGCGATGCACCCTGCGTGCACAGCCCGTGCACCGCTTGTACGATGCGCGCCGGATTAACAGGGCGGTCGCCGGGGTTTGTAAACGTGGGGTTAAGAGCTGAGGTGCGTGGCAAACGGGCTTCTAGATCTGGGGGTCCCAAGTCGGCTTCGCGGGCGAAACGACCCACCGGCAATGAAACATGCGCATCAGTTAATCTTCAAGTAGTCAAGAGAATGAAATTGCAAGCGCTGCAGTGAACGAATGTCGATTTGGAAGGGTGTTGATGCCACGCACCGCACCGACGAAAATCGTAGCACGGCGCGCGACAATACCTCCAAACCGGTCTGATAGTATTCAGGTGTAGGAAAACACGTCGATGTCGCTGATGGTAAGCGCTGCCAGATCGGTATCGACAAGTGTCACCATGTTGTCGTTTCCCTGAATACGAATGACGACATCGCGCCCACTCTGACTGGATGCGTCAAGGACAGTCTGAGCGGTCCAATCGTCAAAGGAATCACCGTTGAGGATGAACGCCAAATGATCACCCGCATCGGCGTTGAAATCCCGGACAGTGTCATGGCCAGAATTTTCTTCGAATACGAAAACGTCCGCACCTGCGCCGCCCAAAAGCGCATCCGCGCCACCCCCACCGATCAACGTATCATTTCCGCCACCCCCGGTGAGAAAATCGTCGCCGTTCCCGCCATGGAGAACATCACCTCCCGCATCGCCTCTCAACCGATCATGCCCTTCCCCGCCGAAGATCTGGTCATGGCCGCCATTCCCACGCAACACGTCATTGCCATAACCCCCTTCCATAGCGTCACTTCCGGTGCCGCCCCGCAACCGATCCTCACCCCAGCCGCCGAATAGGACGTTTTCGCCATTCCCGGCATCGACAAGATCGTCCCCTCGGCCTGCTGTAACAATATCGTCGCCGTCACCTGTGGTGATCAAGTCATCTGCTTTTGTGCCGCGGACAGTCTGGTCTTCATCGACCTGGTTGAGATCGTCTATGAGGCCGAGCAGCGAAATCACTTCGGTATCGAGTTGCTCCAGACCCGCCTCAGTGCCGACCGCATCCCGAACGTTCATCGACGACAGAAACCCGACACCGTCATATTCTGCAAAGGGGGCCAGTTTGGAGATATGGTGCACCGCAGCCTCGATGTTGGCGTGTATCTTTTCAAGATCAACATATCCCGAAAGGGAAAAGACCATTTGTTCCTCGATGTCGAGCAGCCTTGGCAGGATGGCTTGCGCCGCTTCGAGGGGCGTCGGGGCAGGCATCGGTTCGGGCTGTTCGAAGCCGCCGAGGCTGTGGACCAGTTCAATTGCCGTTTGGATGACATCTTCGATGTCTTCAAGCGCACTGTTTGCGCTGCCCTGCGTTTGCACGTCCAGGAGCAAGAGATCGGGCGGGATATAATATCCGGCAATCAACGCCAATTCGATTATGGAGGCGGTCTGTGTCGCGATTTGTTCCTGAAGCAACTCGCGATCAGCGTTCTCTTCTTGGGAACTCACAATTGCGCCTTTGATATCAGTCACTAAATCCAGGATCGTTCTCGCAGCCTTGAGCGGCGATAGCGGTTCGGCATCTGAGGTGTCGCCCGGGATCAGGTCGATCGGTACGTGACGCATGAGGTTTGGACTTGAGGGCAGGGTGAAGTGCATAGAGGTCAATTCCTTGACAAGTTGAACTCCGCCGCGATGGGACAGGTCGCAACGGCCAACCGAGTTCTGTCGGGCTGGCCCGGCGCTTGTAGTCCGGCGCGCGTTTACACCCACCTTTCTTCGACAAGCATTGTCTGGTCGCTTTTAAGAAAGTTCTATTGATCGGTCTTGAACCCGTAAATTACGACTGGGACATCGATGTTGTGTTCAACAACATTCAGGTTTTTCGCCCCTGGGAAGCCTTCGCGCGGGACGAAACCATGATGAAGGGTGCTGTTTAGCGCCGCGCGATTTACCTCAAAGCAGATACTGGTCGGGAACAGGCTTACCGCGCGGTACGATCGGCCAGGGTAAGACGTTCTGATCTTGAGGAAAACTGCGCTGCCAGTTCGATTGAACGATACCCGCGTTTCAGCAGGTCCCGGCCTTCCAGTTTTCCAAGCGATTTGGAAAGAGCCCCGCGCGAAACACCACACATTTCCGCCAATTCTTCCTGAGATATGGGAATGGATTGATTGGCGCCAATCGAATTTGCGATGCGTCTGAGAACCGCCAGACATCTGCCGTCAGCATCCCGTATCATCAGATCCCGTGCCGTCTGAATGGCAATCTGGGCGTTCTGCGCTGATAAGGCGGCCAGGGCTTTCCAAAGTCTTGGTTCAACTTCCGCAAATTCGTTCAGAACAGGGAATGATACAGAGGCGATGTCGGCCTGCGATGAAAGGACGACTGCTGCGACTTGCCGGTTTGATCCCGTCAATACAGCGTTTTCACCGATCCATGCGCCCCGACCCAGCAGGTGGCCGTAGATCATGGAACTCTCGTTGTCGTCGGTTCCGATGCCCACGACGCCTGACACTATGCCGTATATGCCTCCCGGAGCGTCACCCAAGTCGTAGATCAAGTCGTTTTGCAAGTAACTGTGAAGCCTGGCCCGCTTGAGCAAGTTTGTCGACAAATCGGCAGGCAAACTGTGGATCCAATTTGGTGGCGTTCCAAAAGCCGAGATATCAATCGCCATAATTTTTTCCTCAATTGTTCAGAAAATTACAATGGCCCGTTAACGAATGTCTATAGTTGGAGGTGTTTGATCATCCGGACGGGCCAGAACTATGAAGAATACATTGGGTTTTGCGCTCTGTGCGTCTCTCTCTTTGGCAATGACAGAGACTGCGGAAGCCGTTGAGGGCGGCATTGAAACCTACCTGCTGGGCAGCCGGGACAGTTTCGCAGGAATTCTCCCGCCGGCCGGCTCCTACTGGAACAACGATTTCGTATTCTTCAGTGGGTCCGCACCGGGAATTTCTGCTGGTGGCGCAGCCGTTGTAAATCCGGAAATCGACGTTTTCACCTATAAATTCAATTTCACACATGTTTTTGACGCGAAACTTGGGTCGGCAAGGTTCGGTCTAAACATCAATATCCCGTATGTCTCGGCTGACATGGATTTTGACGCTGAACTGACGTCGGGTTTGTCAGGCAGCCTTTCGGACAGCGAAACAGCATTTGGAGACATCACCCTGACGCCCATTTTCAACTGGTCGCAGGACAAACTGCACACCTCTCTTGCCTTGCAGTTTTTTCTGCCTACGGGCGACTATTCGTCCGCCAGAATTGACGTTCCTGGCCGCTCTGTCGACGTCCTGAACGCAGGGAAAAACAGATTTGCCTTTGATCCGACCCTTGCCATGACATGGTTTGATCCCTCGAATGGGTGGGAATTTACCGGTGCTGTGGGCGTAACTCTCAGCGAGAAAAACGACACCACAGATTATCAGACAGCCCCCGAAGCACATTTCGAAGGGACAGTCATGCGCCATTTCCCTTCGAAATTCGCCGCAGGCCTGACAGGCTATTGGTATCAGCAACTTGATGACGACAGTGGCTCGGGGGCGGACGCGTCAAAAGCTCTGCTCGGTGCCAACAGTTTGCGCGCGCGTGTTTTTGGCATTGGTCCGATCGTGTCATGGAGCACCAAGCTCAACCACGTGCCTCTTTCCATCAAAGCGAAATATGTCACGGAATTTGAGGCCAAGCGCCGGTTCGAAAGTGATAAATTCTGGTTGACTGTGGGGGTGTCGTTTTGAGTGTGTCGAGAACGAGAAGACCAGAACTTTGCGGTCAGAGGAGGCCGGGTTTGAACAGTAAATCGGATTTTCAGAAGGGTATCAGAAAATGAGACTATTGTGTTTTGCTGCAATGATCGTTTTGGCGTCGCAAGCGTCTGGCCAGGATCTTCCGCCGGATGCAGCTGCCGATGTGTTGAAAGGCCGACCCTATTCGCCCAACGCGGATCGAGGTTATCCGGAAATGGTCTATTTCGGCGACACCCATGTGCACTCCGCGTTATCCGCAGATGCCGGTGGCGGCGGTACAACCTTGATGCCACGGGATATGTATCGCTTTGCCCGAGGCGAACAGGTGGTTTCCAATACCGGCCAGCCGGTCAAACTGCCGCGCCCTTTCGATTTTTACATGTTGACCGAGCATACCGACGGCATGGGCGTTATCACGGATATCAAACGTGGGGCGCCCAACATCATGGCGGATGCCGATGGAAAGCGTTTTCATGAAGCTTTTGCGCAGGGTGGTGACGCCGCAAAACAAGCCTCGATCGAGCTGATTGCCAAATTCAGTCAGGGCACATTGAGCCAGGCACTTTTGTACCAGCCGGGCAGCCCCGGATATGACAACACGTGGCGCGATCTGGTGCAGGCGGCGGAGGAATACAACGAACCTCACGTCTTTACCGCGATTATTGCCTATGAATGGACGTCTCTGGAGGTCGGCGACAACCTGCACCGCAACGTCCTTTTCCGCGATGGTCCTGAGCGCGCGCTGCAGGTCGTGCCTTTCCTCACGTCGCCGCCTGCAGGAAGTACGGATCCGCGCGAATTGTGGAAGTGGATGCAGAATTACGAAGATACGACGGGTGGCGACGTGCTGGCGATTCCGCACAACCCCAACCTTTCCAATGGCCGTATGTTCGCACCCAATGACACGTTCAGAGATGGGGCCGCATTTGATTCCGAATATCTGCGCGCGCGCGCCCATTGGGAAAAGCTCTTGGAAATTCAGCAAACGAAAGGGGACAGCGAAACACATCCGCTGATCTCGCCGACAGATGAATTCGCCGACTACGAGACATGGGACTGGGCCAATCTGGATGTGTCCGCTGCCAAAACACCTGACATGATCCCCTATGAATATGCGCGGGGCATTTTGAAAGAAGGCATCCGGTTCCAAGCAGAACAAGGCATCAACCCCTTCAAACTGGGCTTTGTCGGCGGATCCGACATCCATACCGGGCTGACCACACAGGATGACAATAACTTCTTTGGCGCTTTCACTTGGATGGAGCCTTCTGAAACTCGTGCGCTCTCCGTCGCCAAAGGCAACACCGACCTGGGCATTTCCTACAAAGGCTGGCAGTACGCGACACCGGGTCCAACGGCCGTTTGGGCCACGGAAAATACCCGCGCAGGTATCTTCGATGCCATGGAACGACGGGAAGTGTATTCGACCACAGGCCCGCGTATCACTGTTCGGTTTTTCGGCGGCACTTTTGCCGATGACGACATCAAACACCGCGACCTGGCGCGTATCGGATATTCCCAAGGCATTCCAATGGGCGGCGATCTGATCGCACCGGAGGATGGCGCAGCGCCAAGTTTCCTTGTCTATGCGCTGCGTGATCCCATTGGCGCAAACCTCGACCGTATTCAGATCATCAAAGGTTGGGTCGACGCAAACGGCGCGACGCAGGAAAAGGTGTTTGATGTTGTGTGGGCAGGAGACCGGGAACCCGGCGCGGATGGCAAGTTACCACCGGTTGGCAACACGGTTGATTTGAGCATTCCGAGCTGGACCAATGATATTGGTCGCGCCGAGCTTGGCACCGTATGGACCGATCCTGATTTCGATCCCGATCAGCATGCGTTCTATTATGCGCGTGTCCTCGAAATCCCGACACCGCGCTGGACGGCCTATGATGCCGTGCGCTTTGACATCGAGATGGACAGCGACGTGAAGATGATCACTCAGGAAAGAGCTTACACATCCCCAATTTGGTACACCCCAGAGGAGTAAAGCCATGCGCAAACCCCAACTCGCCTTCTTGCTGAGCACTCTTCTGGCCACTGGCGCATGGGCAGAGCCCAATCCCCTGCGCAACGCCTATTTTGGTGAGACGCATATGCATACCGCGTTCTCTCTGGATGCCTACATCGGCGGCGCGCGTCTTATGCCAGCGGACGCCTATGGTTTTGCAAAAGGGAATGCGGTGACCTTGCCGGATGGCACCGTGATGCAGCACAAGCGCCCGCTGGATTTTGCGGCCATGTCTGACCATGCGGAATACATCGGCGAGATGTACTCGACGATGTTCGACGACGCGCCGGGTCATGACAATCCGGATCTGGAAGAGCTGCGGACCATGACCGACATCGATGACCGGCAGCAATGGTTTTTCAAGTATGTGATCTCGTCAAATCGTTCGGCAACACCGCAGCACCCGCCGTTTTATGCCGGGCCACAAACCGCCAAAAGCGCCTGGCAGCTTATCATCGAGGCGGCCGAAGACGCAAATGAACCGGGTGAGTTTAGCGCCATTATCGGGTTTGAATGGTCTGCTGCGCCGAATGGCGCCAACTTGCATCGCAACGTGCTTTTCCGCGATGACAACGTGCCCGACAGCGTGCCCAGCTACATTGATATCAACCAGGAAGAAAAACTCTGGGAGTGGATGCGCGAGCAAGAGATTGAAGGTCGCCACTTGTTGGCCATTCCGCATAATTCGAACGCATCCAAGGGGCGCATGTTTCCCGATATTGACAGTTTTGGCGACCCGTTGGATGTGGAGTATGCCCGTTTGCGGCAGCATTTTGAGCCCTTGATCGAAATGATGCAGGTCAAGGGCAATTCCGAGGTGCACCGAAAGTTTTGGGCCGCGGACGAATTTGCGGCATTTGAGAACGCCGACTCGATCCAGAAAAACTCAGGGCGTGTCTTCAGTCAGCGCGATTTCGTGCGCGGTGGGCTGACGCGGGGCATCGCCTATGAGATGGACCTTGGCGTCAATCCGTTTCGGTACGGGTTTATCGGGGGCACGGACAATCACAACGGCTTGATGTCTGCGGTTGCCGAAGACGCATTTATCGGCGCGCACGGACCGGAGGATGGGTCGGTTGAGCGTCGTCGTACCGGTGATGTTCTGGGTTGGATCGATGGCAAGGATCTCTCTATTGGATCGCTTGCCGGCGTGTGGGCCATAGAGAACACGCGTGCTGCGATATTTGATGCGATGAAACGGCGTGAGACCTTTGCAACATCGGGCCCGCGGATAAAAGTCCGCATGTTCGGTGGTGTCGATCTGAGCCCAGCCAGTGACCCGCTGGCCATGGCCCAAGAAGGGTATTTGATGGGCACGCACATGGGAGGCATGCTTCCGCCCATCGTGACAGCCCCTGTGTTTACAGTCTACGCCGAGAAAGACCCGCTCGGAGCGAACCTGGATCGCATTCAGATCATCAAGGGTTGGGTCGATGAATACGGCGATACAAACGAGAAGATCATTGATGTCGTTTGGTCCGATGATCGCGTTGTGGATGCTGCGACCGGGAAACTCGCATCCGTCGGGAATACCGTCGATGTGACCACGGCACTCTACACCAATGACATCGGAGCGGCGTCTCTGATCGGAAGCTGGCAAGACGATGATTTCAACCCGCAAGAGGGCGCGTATTACTATGCACGTGCGATCGAAATCCCCACGCCAAGGTGGTCAACTTATGACGCGGTGCGCAACGGGTTGCCTTTGCTTGAGGATGTAGCCGCAACCATTCAGGAACGCGCCTGGGGCTCACCCATCTGGTATTCACCCGCGAACTGACGCGGGAGCGGCGGCTTTGTTGCCCTAGGTTATCCGCGAAGGCGCAAGCAAATTTCGGCGAGTGGGAGGCGGGGTCTGCCGTTCGTCACGGTGGCAGAAACGGATGCTTCCATTTGTTGCCCTCCCTGGGCGCTTTGCGATCATATGCCCAAATTTCGGTGATGCTGCGCCGAATTGGGCGAGTAGCAGATTTCTGGACCAAGAACTGGCCTGGCTTTGACGGGTACAGGTTTCCTTTGCGGTTTTTCATGCGGTGCAGGTGCAAAAGGCCAATGATTTGCCTGCGACATTGCACCCAAAACCATCCGAGCAGCACCTATCGGGCCTTGACCGCAGAACTGGGATCAGGATTTGCCCGTCTCATGGGACCAGACGAAACTGTTCTGGAAGGGAACGGGTTTTGAAGAAGGATGAAGATCGCGGCTGGCGGGCCATCGTCGGGTCTTCGTCGATTATGTCCCTGGCGCTGCTGGGGGATGCATTACTCTATGCTGTTCTGCCCGCCTATGCCTCGGATTTCGGACTGACCTTACCCTTGGTCGGCGTCATGTTGTCTGCAAACAGGTTTGTCCGCGTCTTTGCCTACGGTGCAATTGCGCGCCTTGCTGCCGGATTGGGATTGCGGAAACTGTGCATTTGGGCGGCTGTCACGGCCACCGTGTCAACCGCAGCCTACAGTTTTGCAGAAGGACCTGCGCTCATGCTTGGCGCGCGGATATTGTGGGGGCTCACCTACGCCAGTCTGGTGCTGGCAACCTGGTCCTAAGCGGTGGCGTTTCGCGACAAGGTCAGGACACGCGTCGGTGTCGGGCAGGCCATTCAAAGGGCCGGACCCATTCTTGCACTGTTCGGCGGGGCATGGCTGGTGGGACAAGCCGGACCACAGATGGCCTTTGCCGTTCTGGCCATGCCATCGGCGTTTGGCATCCTCATCGCGTTGCGATTGCCGCGCGCTGTTTCGCCTGCCAAAAGCCGCAGCTGATCTCCCGCATTGGTGCGCCCGAAACCGGTTGATGTGCTTTTCATTTTGCAGGGTTATGGCGTGGACGGTGTCGTCGCGATCACCATTACCCTGATTTTTGCAAGGAACACCGATCTTTTGACTGCAGTAATTGGCGGAAGCGTACTCCTTGCTATGCGTCATTTTGGCGAGGCCATCGCGGCACCGCTGTTTGACGCAATTGCGGACAAATTCGGCGCTCAGAGGGTTTTCGTCATCGCTGCGGTTCTGACGATGATAGGATTCATCTTTGTTGCGTCGGGGATCACGGTGATTGATGCGCTGGTAATGCTGCCCTTCCGAGGCGCTTTGGCCTCACTGGGACCTGCGGTTATCGCGGCCGATCTGGACGTGCAACAGGATGCGATCGGCCCACTTGCCCGTATGCAGGCTTGGCGGGATTTGGGCGCAGCCCTTGGTCCATTGGTTACAGGTTTTGCACTGGCGTATCTGTCAGCAGAGGCGCAACATGGCATCGTCGCCTGTTTCTTGGCCGTGGGGATGCTCTATTGGTCGAACGCGCGAGACCAGGATCGCGACGCGCCTTGACGACACTCATGAAGGCGTGTCGATCAAAGGCCAAGCGCGGTCCCGACGCCCGCGCCGGAAAGATCACACCTGATGAATTTGAAGACGCCTGCCAGATCGCGCGTTCTATCGCCAGGACCCTGCAATCCGACGTCCCAATGAAACGCCGGAAGAGGGCCAAGACGCTCTTCGCTCACATCAACGCAATCTCGATCTCAGCCGCTTCTGATTGAGCGACCTATCCGGCTAATCGCCTGGTGGATCGAGAGGTGTTAGTTTACTGTAATGGTAATGACATCGCTCAGCACAGGAGGATCGTGCGGAACGTGGCTCCAATCACCAAGAAGCAATTGCAGTGTGTGCGTACCTGTCGGCAGTTCTTTTGTCACTTGGGTCTGTCCACCGCCAAAGTGCACAATCTGGTCCGTTGCTGGCAACCCTGAGTCGAGGTCCAGCGTGCCAGACTCCGTGTTGATCAACAAGTGATGGTGACCGGTGTTTTCCGCTTCGGTACCAGCTGGTGCAACACCCATACCCTCCAAGCCAAACACGATTGTAACCGGGTTTGAAACTGTCGCGCCGTCATCAGGTGATATGATGTATGCCCGCGCGTCATCTGGTGCTGGAGTGCGATGCCCATCGGCGAATGCTGCTCCGGCCAACAACAACCCTGCCGTCAAGCTCAACAAAATCTGGTTCATAATGGTCTCCCCCCAAAAAGAAATTTGTTTTTCCAAATCAAGGATAGGGCTTAACGCGATACGGGCAACCAAAATTCAGCTTGTTTGGGATGTTTGACAATGATCGCATCACCGAAATTGCGGGCCGAGCTGTTGCAAGCGGACCCTGGCAGGGTGAAAGCGACGTTGAATGTCCGCAAAGAGATCAGCGTTCAGGGTGTCGCAGCAGATAGTCTTGATCACCATGCCGCGACATCGATTTTGATCTCAAAATGGTTCAATCAGATCTGCAGACAAAGCATATCCGATCTCGGCCAATTGGGTTGTCATCGAAGCGGTCCCGAACATGCCCACGACATTGACCGCCTCGAACAAACCTGAGTTTTCATATGGTTCTTGGGTCGTCACGAAAACCAGTTGATTGGCTGGCGGCGGTGGCACATGCACGCAAGCGCCCACAAACGGCACCAGAATAAATGCTGTCACGCCGGTACCGGAATAGTCGATCGGTACAATGTACCCCGGCAACCTGACGGTTTTGCCGTTCCAATCCGTACGCAGACCACCTGATTCCGGTTGCTCGCTGATAAGCGAAGACCCGTCATGATCGATTATGCCTTGCAGCATCGGGGGAATGAACGATTCCCCTTCCGGAACAAGATCCGACCACTCCAAATCGATGTAATCTATGGAGAAAGCCGGCCTTGGCACCAATGCCAAAGCGCTGAGGCCCAAAATTGCGTCTCTGCGTATCAGCCGTTTTCCTCCCATTCGAAAACCTCCATCTTATCCGCGGTCAAGCTATAGCCGATTTCTGCGATCTCTGTCGTTTGAAATTCGCTTTTCATATGACCGATGACCCAGACAGGCTCCCAAAGCATGTCATTGGGCCAAGGGTTCTCCGTTGTCACAAAAACCAGTTGGTTGGGCGGCGGTGGTGGCACGTGGATGCAGGCGCCCACATAGGGCACCAGAATGAAGCTTGTAACCCCGGCAGAGGTGACATCCCAGGGTATGATATACCCTGGCATCTTGATGTAGGCACCGTTGAGGGCCTCGTTCATTTTCGTGGCATGCTCGTCGAACTGGGGACGCCATGTGTCATTTGCTTCGTCGACCACCCCTTCGCCGATGATCTGGGAATAGGGCACGCCGGACGGGATCAGATCGTCCCAGGTGATCTCGCGTGGGTTTGCGGCAAAGGCCGTGCGTGGCAAGGCGGCGCTTGCTGTTGCTGCACATATGACAGAGCGGCGAGACCAATTCATGCCGGAAGGCCTTTCGTTAGATTTTGACCATCATACCATCCGCCAGCGACATTCGGTAGGCTCTTAGTGCTGGGATGAGGCTCACAATTGCGCCAGCGAGAACAACGCCGACCAGAACGAGCAATTCGCGCATCGATGGCGCATTGATCGGCAGCCACAGGCCAAACGCCCGGTCTACCCAGGGCTGCGCAACAAAAAGGCTGATATAGAGGAGCGCCAGACCCAGAGCGGCCCCGATTGCGGCCATCACTGAGGCCTCCAGCACCAGCATGCCCAGAATGACCCGCGGTCGCGCGCCCATGGCACGAAAGATTGCCATTTCGCGACGGCGCTCGTTGAGGCTGGAAAAGATCGTTGCCATCATACCAATGAGTGCTGTGACAACGACCATGCCAGATACTGCAACCAGGGCCGTTTCGGCGATGCCGACAATTTGCCAGAGCTCTTGCAACGCGACACCGGGTAAAATTGCGAGGAGCGGCTCTTGCGGATAGCTGTTGATGGCGCGTTGCAGGCCAAAGACCTGAAGGCGACTTTTTGTCCCAACCAGCGCTGCGGTGATGGCGTTTGGCTCCAAATCCATCTGCCGGATGACCTCGGTGGGCGTTGATTGGCCCGGAATCCTCGCACCGCTTTTCCAATCTACGTGGATCGCTTCTATGGCTTCGAGGCTGACGATGACGGTGCGATCCACCGGTGTCCCGGTTTTTTCCAGAATGCCCGAAACGCGGAAGGGCTGATCATCATGGTTGGAGAAGGATGCGAGCCCATGGGCGACAACAATCGGATCGCCGACTTCATAGCCAAGCGTTGTCGCGACATCCGCGCCGATGACCGCGTCAAAGAGATCAGACATGATCTCGCCATCGCGCGTGGCGAGTGACTGGCCGGACCGGTACTTGTAGCGCTCAAAAAACGCCGAGGTGGTGCCCATCACGCGAAACTGGCGATGACTGTCGCCCAGCGAAATGGGAACGATCCAGTCTATTTCGGGGCGTGCGGCGATGTCTTGGTAGCTTTCCCAGGTCATGTTATTGGTGGCATTGCCGATCCGAAACACAGAGTAGAGCAAGAGTTGCACGGACCCCGAACGCGCGCCGACGATCAAATCGGTGCCGGAAATCGTATCGGCAAAGCTGGCCTTGGCCCCGGTGCGTACCTTTTCCACGCCCAGAAACAAGGTGACCGAGAGAGCAATGGCCAGGACGGTCATGGCGACGGTCAAAACGCGGGCTCTAAGCGAGCCAAAGGCAAGGCGCAAAATCATGCCGCTTCGGCTTCAGTCACTGCTATGTCGGACAAGTTAACAACACGGTCAAATTGGTTTGCCAAACGGGCATCATGGCTGACCATCAAGACCGATGAACCCGCGCTGCGGGACAGTTCAAACAGAAGTTCAACGAATGACGCTTGCGTGTCTGCGTCGAGAGCAGATGTGGGTTCATCCGCCATGATCAGAGGCGGAGATCCGATCAAGGCGCGCGCGGCGGCCACTCTTTGTTGTTGGCCTACGCTCAACGTTCCTGCGCGGGCTGACATGACATTCTTGGGCAATTCCAGTTGCTTGCACAACTGCGTCGCTTCCGCGTATGGCGCTTCAACGCGCAGCCGTCTTTCAGGTGCAAACCGCAAAGGCAAAAGGATATTATCCCCTACGCTTGCGTATGGAAGCAGGTTGAACTGCTGGAAAATCAATCCGATCTGGTCAGCGCGAAACCTGTCCCGCTCACCTTCAGACAATCCCGAAATATCCGTTCCCGCGACTGAAATCATGCCTGATTGAACCGAAATTGTCCCGCAGATCAAAGACAATAGCGTTGACTTTCCCGAGCCGCTTTTCCCGAGCAGCAGAAGCTTCTCCCCGGTTTTCAAAACGAAATTTGGCACTGACAACCCAAAGCTGGCCCGTCCCGGCCAACGGTAGCGCACATCTTGTAAATGCAGGATCGGGGTGGCAGCAGCCAAATCTTGGGTCAATTAAAACATACCGCGTATATTCAGTGATGGCGCGTCGCGCTCTACATCAAACGCCGTCGCGCCGGTTTCGGTCAGAACTTGCACCTCAACCTCCTGCGCATTCGGGAAACTGTCAAAAAACGCGAAGGTGATCTCAGTTGCGGCAGCGGTGTCTGCGCAAGTCAGGAGGTATTCGGCATGGAATTCAGTGTGACCCGAGTCCTCCTCATGCTCGGCGCGGTCTTCATGTTCTTCATACTCCGCGTGTTCAGCGTGCTCCTCATGCTTTTCGTCCTCATGATCATGGTGTTCGGCATGCGCGTCGTGGTCATCATGCTCTTCTTCACTCTCAAGTGAGGCACTGGCTTGCACGACGCTGCATCCTGCCGCTTCCGGCAGCTCAAAAAGATCAAGGGGACGTGCCAATTTGGCAACTGCTTCATCGACCGCTGCGCGATCTGTGGCGCTTTCGGCCGCATATTCAAAACCCACGATGTCCGCGCCAGGGGCATGTAATTCCATGGCGATCTTTTGGCCATCAAAAGCGATATCCAACTGGCTTACACCATGTTCATGTGCATCCAGTTGGCGGGTCGTTTCGGCCAACAATGGCCCTGCGATAATTGTTGAAAGGGCGAGAAGTGGCAGAGTTTTCATAACGAGAATCCTTTCTGATATTTGGTTAACCTAGAGTTACTTCGCCTGTGGAAAACCCGACAGTTCTAAAGGTACGGCGTAACGGGTTACGTACCTTTGCGCTTCATTTGCGGCCAAAGCCGCAACACGCCGGTGCGACGATCTTGTTTGACGGACCCAAATTGTTGTCTGGTTCCATGACAAATCCCAAGTGCTTGGCGGGTAAAGTTCCGGTATCGGCGATTTTTTGAGCAAGGCCCCCCGTCGTTCAATTGATCGTTTCCTATGCAGTCCAACAAACACTCGTGAAAACCAGGTCGGTTTATTACTGGCAACGCGCTTTTGGTTGTCGCAAGTGAGTTTCTTGCAGAATCGCATTGAGAATATGTAATATCATAACATTATAAATAGCAACTTGGTGAATTCCTTGGAACTCTTGTTAAACCGCTGCAAAAAACAGGCCGCGCATAAGCAAAATTTTGTGTTTCGTGCCCAGTTGGTTTGCGGGCATTGCGCAAGTAATGCAGAGTATTGATCGGTTATCGAAGAAATCGGATGCGCTTGACGGAAACTGGATAGGGCGAAAATCCTGAACTGGCTAGCCGAGCCGAGCGATAACAAGCAATAATACTGGACCTAACTCAAAAAGAGCGGCGAGACTTTCAGTCGTCACGTTAAAGAAGCTGGTAACTTGCCCGCCCTCACCGATAGTGCCCGACCGGGGGCCGGATTGCATGTTTTTGGTCGTGGGTGCTGTCCCGGCATATCTTTCAACACGCAATTGTCCAGCAAAGTGTAATCCAGCAAATGCCTGAGCTTGGCATTCTCATTTTCCAGCGGTTTCAATCTGACTATGTGGGACACTTCCGTCCCGGTTACCTGCTCTAAAATCATCCCGATGATTTGCCTGTCGGTGAAACGGCTCTGTCGCATTGGATGGCGCCTTCAAGAGGTCGCGCAACCCACACATCAGAACAAGCAAGTTTTCAGAGGGGAAGGGCATCATCAGCGACCCGCACACGTAATCAAGCGCGAAAATTATAGTCTTCAGGTGCGCCGGATGGCGCAGATCGATCCTCCTCCGCGACCAACAAAGGATCGCCGATAAGTACCACTTCGATACATTTTCAAGCTCTGGTTCGAGACTATTACTTCACAATATGTTCGTCTTTGACAAACATATTTGCCCAGGCTCTATCGATCAGCTCAGGTGACATCTGGTAGGCAATTCCTTCGAAATCACAAATGGATATCATCTGATCAATCAAGAAGATGGGTTGGTAGTTCGCATAGACGTTGTCTATCTCCGGGTACTTTACCTTCAGCAAGTGCACCAACGATGCTTCGTCCAAGGGCATTTGGCGCTTCTTGGCGACCATAGCGAAAATTTTGAGGAAATTTTCCTGGTTGGGACCGTCAATTTTGATCTTGAAAAAGATGCGACGCAAAGCGGCTTGGTCGAAGATTTCGTTGGGGTGGAAATTGGTCGAGAAAATCACCAGCGTGTCAAACGGCACTTCGAATTTCTCACCCGATTGCAGCGCCAGAATGTCTTTGCTCTCTTCCAAGGGGACAATCCACCGATTGACAAGGGATTGAGGTGGTTCAGCCTGACGACCAAGGTCATCCACAATAAAAATGCCACCGGTGGATTTCAGCTGCAGCGGCGCTTGATATGTGCGCGCCGTCGGATTGTACACCAGATCGAGCATACTGAGAGACAATTCGCCCCCGGTGATCACTGTGGGCCGTTCGCATTTCACGTAGCGCATGTCAAATTTGGTGGAGCGGCGTAGTGAGTTGGGGTCGTCTTCTTCAATAGGGACAGCGGCGTGCACGATCGGATCGTAAACGGTTATGACCTGACCCGCGTATTCGATTGCGCGCGGCACGTAAACGTTGTCACCCAAAGCGTCCCTGATCCCGTTTGAAATCGACGATTTACCATTGCCTGGCGGGCCATACATGAGGATCGAACGGCCAGCGGAGACGGCAGGCCCGAGTTGATCCAGCAGCATGTCCGGCAGAACCAGATGGCCCATGGCGCAAGTAAGTTGCGCGCGGGTGATCTGCATATTGCGCACAGACTGGCGTTTCACCTGCTCTGTATAGACATCAAGCGGCACCGGCATGGCGCCGAAATATTCGGATTGTGCAAGGGCGTCGAGTGCGCGCGCCTTACCTTGTTCGGTGAGCTGGTAGCCCATCTCATTGCCATTGTTGGCGTTGAGAGTGCCTGTTGCTTCTAACAACCGCTGATCACGGGCCATGTCGACCAGTTCTTGCGTCACCGGGATTGGCAAGCAAACGGCTGCGCTCAGTTCGCTGACCATGTCGACGTTTTTACGAAACATCGTTTTGAGGACGATATCGCGCATCATTACGGTCGACAGCCGCATCTCCGCGAGAGTACGTGGCGGCGGCGGTGCCATGACGTTGGCGGTTTGCATGTTCATCTGACACCCCCCGGGTGAAAACGTTCACTGCTACGCAGCATCCCGGAAAAATACCGTTGTGGGGTGAAAATTGAGTAAATTACATTCCGTTGAGCGCGCCGAGAAGCAGATAGAAACCGAGGGTAATACCCAGAGCAAGCCCCATGGGAAATTTTTTGCCCTGATCCCAGCTTTCCCAGTTTGGTGCCAGTTTGCGTAAAGGTGTATGGCGCGCCAGCCTGTGAGTTACAAAGGCGGCCAGTAAGGAAGCTGCCAGCAAGGCAATGACCAACCTCAGATCGCCGAGCGCGACGTAGGGTGCCGATGCCGCAATGAATTTTGCGTCGCCTGCGCCCATGGTACCGATGGCGTTCAAGACAATCCCGAAAACCAGCATGATCGCCAGTTGCGCCAGACGCCAAAGATAGAGATCAAAGCTCGGCAAGGCGATCGGGCCCAGCACCACAAAAACGCCCGCGAGCGCCAGCACCGCCTTGTTGGTGATCTTCATGCGCGACAGATCCGTGTACGCCACATAGACGCAAAGCGGCAGCACAAAAGGCAGAAACCACCATGCAGAATAAGCTGTGATCGCCACGATACGCGCGCCTTAGGTCTTGGTTTCGAGCGCATCCAGAGCGCGGACAGCGGCGTCAAAGTGCTGGGGATGCGTCTCGATGGCTTCGCGCAACAGATCTTTACCAGTGGTCACATCGCCTTGTTTGACAGCGGTCAGAGCCATGGTGTGCAAGAGCTGTGCCCGTTCGGATTGGTCCATCGGAATGACCGGAAGTGAATAGTCGCGTTGCGCACCACGGGCCAAAACCAGATTGTTTTTCGCGGTGAACAGCGATGGGTCCTGGCGGATGGCTTCGCCAAAAAGACGTTCGGCTTCGGCGTAGTCACCACGCGACAATTTGGAATAGCCCCAGTTGTTCAAAACACCGGCGGGTTTCGTCGTCAAGCCCGTTGCGATCTCGTAAAAGCTGTCCGACTTGGTCCACTCTTCATTGCTGTCTGCCAGCATGGCTTCCAGGCGGTACCGGTTAAAGGTCTCATGGGTTGGGGGCAGCGCATCCAGCGTTTTTTCCGCCTTTTTCCAATTGCCGGTCCGAATAAGAGAGTCTGCAAGGGCGACACTGTCTTCAGCCGTTGCGCCCTCCATCTGGGTCACCTTTTCCCACGCGGGGGCGGCTTCCGAGAAGCGTTTTGCGCGCACCAGAGAATAGGCCAAGCCCCTTTGAAGGTCGATGCGCTCGGGCTGTTCCTTGACGGTGCGGCTGAAGTAATTGACGGCCTCATTGGGGTCAGCGACCGTCAGCATCACATCGCTGAGATTGGATTCATCGACGACATTGACGTCTTGAAAGGCACGTTCCACGGTTTCATCGTCTTTTTCGGCGCAACCTGAGACCAGGATTGCACCCGCCAGACAAGCGGACAAAAGAATAGGATGGCGCATTTGTGCGTCCTTTTACTGCTCTTACCTCATTTATGGCGTTTGACGTATTAGAAAGTCACTGTCGCCACGCCGAACCAACTTATAAGTGTCAGTTTCGAAGCTATTCGTAGCAGAATTCTCAGATTTTGCGAGTGCTAAGCGCAAGTTATCCCGGATTGCGACACTTTCGCCATTGTCGAGTGCAAAGGCACGGCGGAATATCTGCTCTGCCTCTATGGTTTTACCAGCTTCCATCAATACAACCCCAAGGTTATTCCAGTCCTCAGGTTGCGCGTCTTCCGTATCGGTCGCCCGCCTTAGCAGAACTTCGGCCTGACCCAAACGCCCTAATCCCAGGTTGGCGCTCCCCAAACCCGACAGGATTTCGGCGTCGAGTTTGCCACGGTCCAATGCCGCACGATTGAAAGCTTTGATTGCCAGTTCGTATTCGCCTGCTGCAATGAGCCGGTGACCCACTGCAACACCGTCCACCGCTTCGCCTGAAAGGTCCACGCCAGGCGCATCAAGTTGGCCTTCGGGTAGGGCAGCGTCATCAGAACGGGAAAAGCCGCCCGGCGCGCAGGCGGCAATTCCAAAACATATTGCCAGTACAGCAGCAGGTTCTGTTACCCGCCACACTCCTTTTGCCATCAGGGCCCGCCCATGTTTCCCAATTGCGTGATACCGTGCGCCGACGGCCCGATCAGGATGATCAAAAGCGGCGGAACGGTAAGCATCATTGTTGCAAGCGTCATCTTGGTTGGCAACTTGTTTGCAGCCTCTTCCGCACGCATGACGCGTTTATCTCGCATTTCGCCAGCATAAACCCGCAACGCATCTGCAATGGATGTCCCGAATGTCGCGGATTGAATCAGCACGGTTACAAAAGAGGACACGTCCTGGACGCCACAGCGTTCACCCATATCTTTCAGAACAGTGACCTTGTCTTTGCCTGCTTTCATTTCGTAAGCGACGATGTCGAACTCCTGCGCCAGTGCCGGGTAGGAGGCGTGCAGTTCGCGCGCCACCCGAACGATGCTCTGATCCAATGACTGACCCGCTTCGACACAGACCAACATCATGTCGAGGCTGTCTGGAAAACCTTGTGTGATTTGCTCTTTGCGCTCTTCAATACGCCGGGTGATCCAATAGGTTGGCAAGTAGTACCCGCAAAAGCACGGTACAATGAAATAGACCATCATCTTGTTGCTGCTGAAACCCTGACCCCCGTCCAACAGGATCAGATACACAAAGGCGCCAATCATACCCAGAATGCCAAGGGTGAACTGGGCAAAGTGGAACATGCGCACCGCATCCTGGCTCTGGTATCCCGCTTGCCGCAGTTGCAGTTGTTTCTTGCTCAGTTCGGCGACGTCTTTGGGTTCCAGAAAGCTCGCAAATTTCTGCAGTTGCTCATTGCGCTCGCCTTGCCGCAAACGCTGTTGCGGCTCCTTGCCGGAGGTCGGCGATTGCACGGATCGTTTCAGTTTCGCCATCGGGTCTTCTGGTTGATTCAACATCATGATGGCGGTCACGGCCACCATTATCAAACCGACCGTACCCAAGAGGATCATGGGTCCCAAGGGTCCCAGAGCATTGATAATCAAGGTGTTTGTTGAATTCAGAATTTCCATGGCAGGGGTCCTTACACCTTAATGTCGGTCAATATGCGCATGACCAGCAGGTTCAATGCGAGCAGAATTCCGACGGTGAAACAGGCCGGAATGAACATGGCGTGGTCACGCACTTCGTCATAGTAATTTGGATCCCCGATGTTGATCACAATCAATGCGACAATGGGAAAGCCGGACAGGAACTTGCCGGACCATTTGGCCTCGGCAGTGATCGCTTTGACGCGGCGGAACAAACGGAACCTGGCGCGGATCACCTTTGCCAGACCGGCGAGGATTTCCGCCAGATTACCACCGGATGTTTGTTGAATGGTCACGGCCACCGCCAGAAACCGCAAATCCTGCATGTCCAGGCGTTCGGCCATTTCCTTGAGGGCGTCGCCAATGTCACGACCATATGCGGATTCATCCGCTATCATGCCGAATTCCGAGCCGAGCGGGTCTTGGACTTCCTTGGCGACGATTTGCACCGCAGAGGCAAACGGATGCCCGACGCGCAGCGAACGGACCATCAGTTCAACCGCGTCGGGCAGTTGCTCTTCGATCATGGACATGCGCTTGTTTGCCTTTGAGGACACCCAAAAGAAAACAGCACCCACGCCAATGCCAACAGACAGCAAGGCACGCACGCCCACTTCGGTTTCTGTCCCGACAGTCAGGCCCAAAAAGGCAATACAAGCCAGCAGCGCCATAATCATGACCAGCTGGCGCGGTGTGAAGGCAATCGCGGCTTTTTGCGCCTTTTCGGCCAGAAGCGAATAAAGCGGAATGGACCGCGACTTCATATGCTGCTGCATTTCCTTGCGCAGTTTTTCCAGCACCTCTTCGCGGCCATTGCCCTTGTCGAGCATTTCCAACCGGCGGTTGACGCGACTGTTGAGGCTGATGGACTTGCCAAAAGTGACAAGATACAGGCCTTCGACCAGCACCAAGACGCCGATGAAGATCAAGCCGTAAATAATTGGTTCTGCACTCATGGTCCTGGTCCTTATTCGGCCGCGATGGGCTCGTAGATGGATGGTGGCAAATCATAGCCCCACATGCGGAAGCGTTCGGCAAAAGACGAACGCACGCCGGTGGCTGTAAAGTGACCGATGATCTTGTTGTCTGGTGTCAGGCCTACGCGCTGATAGCGGAAGATCTCCTGCATGGAGATGACCTCTCCTTCCATCCCGGTAATTTCGGTGATGGATGTCATGCGGCGCGTTCCGTCCTGAAGACGCGACGCCTGCACGATCAGATTGACAGCGCTGGATATCTGGCTGCGGACCGCTTTAAGAGGCATTTCAATGCCGGCCATGGCGATCATGTTTTCAAGACGCGACACGCCATCTCGGGCTGAGTTGGCGTGGATGGTGGTCATGGACCCATCATGGCCCGTGTTCATGGCCTGCAACATGTCGATAACCTCTTCGCCGCGTGTCTCGCCGACGATGATACGGTCGGGGCGCATCCGCAGAGCGTTTTTCAGACAATCGCGTGGCGAGACTTCACCCTTGCCTTCGACATTGGGCGGGCGGCTTTCCATGCGGCCCACATGTGTTTGTTGCAGCTGAAGTTCCGCCGTATCCTCAATCGTCAAGATACGCTCGTTGTTGTCGATGAAGGAAGACAGCGCGTTCAGCGTTGTTGTCTTGCCTGAACCGGTACCGCCTGAGACGATCACATTGAGGCGTGTGGCCACGGCGGCCTGCAAATAGGCCGCCATTTCCTCGGTGAAGGCGCCAAACTTGACCAAGTCGTCAATGGCGAGCTTGTCCTTTTTGAACTTACGAATGGAGACCAGGCTGCCATCCACCGCGATCGGGGGGACCATCGCGTTGAAACGCGAGCCATCGCCCAAGCGGGTGTCCACATAGGGGTTGGATTCATCGACACGGCGACCCACGGCCGACACGATTTTGTCGATGATCCGCAGAAGGTGGCGTTCGTCCTTGAACGTCACATCCGTGAGCGTCCGCTTACCGGCGCGTTCCACAAAGATCTGTTGCGGCCCGTTCACCAGAATATCGTTGACCGTGTCGTCCTTCAGCAGGAGCTCGAGAGGGCCAAGACCCGTGACTTCGTCATACAGCTCTTGATGGATGGTTTGGCGTTCGTCCTTGTTCAGAACGATCGACATTTCCTCAAGGCTCTCGGCGGCGATGGCCTGAATTTCAGCGCGCAGTTCCTGCTCGGTCGCGGTTTCCAGCGCGGCGAGGTTCAGGTTGTCCAACAGCTGTTTGTGCAGTTCGAGCTTGATCTCGGACAGCCGTTCCTTGCGCTTCTTTTCCTTGTCGCCCAGGACGGCCTGGGCCGCGACCTTGGGCTTTTGCGGGCCCATGGATTTGCGTTGCGTCGCCCCAGCCGAGGGTTTCGGCGCGGACTCGGCAACGGGCTGTGGTTCAGCTGGACCGGCCTTGGCCGGTCTCGCCCCTGGCTCGCCCGGTTTCTTATAACGTGAGAACATCTTTCAGACCCCTTCTCCGTCGCCTCGCACCCTAGGCGTCCGTCACTGACCGCCCGCTGCCACCGCATCCGCCGAGACAAGCTCGTGGAGCGAGATCGCAAGTTTGGAAATTTCCTTGCGCAACGGATTCTTGGCGGCGTTGATGGCCAGGGGCAGTCCATGGTCATTGGCTTGCAGCACTTGTTTTTGCCCATCGGGCAGCAGCACTTCGATATCGATGTCGAGGCTTTCGGCCATGCGCTTGACGCGGGCCTTGCCCTGCAAATCGGTAAACCCTGGCGACCGGTTCATGCCAAAGCGCAGCTTCTCGACCGGCATGTCCTCGCCCTTGAGAAGACGCAGGAACCGCAGGCAATTCTGGGCCGACCGCATGTCGAGTTCGAGCAGGGTGAAGTAGACCTGCGCGGAATGCAGGACGGTTTCGGTCCAGGCCACCACGGTCGTGGGCATATCCACAACCACATAGTCAAAGTTGGAGCGCGCATAACCAAGGATCTTGTCGATATCCTCGGGCCCAACCATATCCAGCGGAAGCATCTCGGCGGGCGCCGTGA
>NZ_JBGCEQ010000028.1:0-17839 GCF_045106495.1 Roseobacter sp. | reverse complement strand
TGCTGCACATGCGGAGGCTGAGGCTTTGGTCTATGAAAGGTTTCAATCCGATCTCAACTGGCCTTCGCCTCACAACTCACCATAGGTCGTCAAACCTAAACGGCGGACGTTTGTGCAAAGTGCAGCATCAGTCGAATTGGGGCTCTTTGCGGCCATCTGAGCTTATGCAGCATGTGAACCCTTGAGTTGTTACTCATCGATGAGGACGGCCCATTGCTGCCGTTCATCCTCCTCCGGTAATGCTGCGGTGCGGCCCGTCAATCCGGACATTCGCTGCGGGCGCAAAATCAAGGTTTAGGTGAACTCACAGTTTGCGCAACAAAACGGGCTTTCGCTGCACTTGCTTGAATGTCCGCTTCAAAAACTGTGGCCGCTCTCGGCCGGACCCCGAAGCTAAAGCACAGCCTTCTTAAACACTTCAACGATCCAGTCCAAGGATACTCTGACGCGGTGGGTAGAAGACAGCAACGGCAATGGGCGGGGGCGCTGAATCTTCTGAGAGGTGAAACCTAGTGATTTCAGTTGGACTATGATTTCGTGATATTGGCACTAGAAAGATCTTTAGAAGGGCCGTGCTATGATGGAAATTCAAGAACTGCTTTATTGGGAACATCTCGGCATAGCAGGCGCTGTGGCAGTCTCGGCCTTTGTCCTCCTCGGGCTATTCTTGCGTTTACACGAAACGCCGACGTCCCGGATGCACATCTGGGCGATGATCGCTTTCTTTGTTAATACCATTGCCGATGCAGTGAACTCATTTGCCTATTCGGGCGTTTTTTTAGTGCAGAGCACTTTCTTTCGTTGGCATGACGTATTCGTTCCCGGATTTATGGTGGCGCTATATTTTTACGTCCGTGCATTGACCAGTTCGAACGCAACCCTGCATCGGCGTGACGCCGTTCACTTGTTGCCATTCGTTATGAGTTTCATTTGCCTCGCGCCTGCACTGGTGCTTCCAGCCAACGTACGGCGTGGTTTGGTCGAAGGCGCGATATCTCCGAGTTATCAGCAGCTTATTGACCTCGGGGAAATGGCGTACTGGATACTTTGGATCGCGATTTTGATCATCTATGGCGGCCTCTGCATACGGAGATTGATACAGCATAAGCGCAATATCCGGGATGTGTTTTCCGATCTGGAAAACAAGACATTGCGCTGGCTGGATGGGTTGGTGGCGACAATTCTGATCCTCGCGTTGTTCGTGATTATTGACGAAGTGCTGCTGTTGATGGGCTCCCCGGCCATACGTGAAGGAGTCTGGTCGCGGCTGTTCGACCTTGTCCTGCCAATGTCTTTCGGTATTTTCGCATTGCGGGCAAATCCACCTTTGCCGGATTGGTCTGAACAGATATTGGAAGCGCCCACCGCCCCCGAGATGCCCGAACCGGGAGAACCACAATCGCGCTACGCACGTTCTGGATTGCAACAAGAGGACATCGACCGCTATGCCGCCCGACTGGAAAGCCGGATGGTGAAAGGTCAGCTCTGGCGTGATCACGGATTGAATTTGAGCAGCCTCGCATCTGCGATTTCGATTTCGCCCATCCATTTGTCCGAGGTGCTGAACACCAAATTGAGCATGCCATTCTATGATTACGTAAACCAATGTCGCATCCGCGATGCCTGCGATTTACTCGTCAAAACCGATGACACAATCATCGAGATCAGTGAGACCGTGGGCTTCAATGCAAAATCCACATTCAACACCAGTTTCAAGAAGGTTACGGACCTGACGCCCTCGGGTTGGCGGGCAACACACAAACCCCAAAGTGCCGTCGGAAACGTGTAGCTGCGCTGCACCGTTGAAAATTCGCGCAATTTCCGCGTGCATAACGCATTGGAATATAATCTAAAAAATTCCCAGAAGTTCGAGCCAGCTTGTTCGAACGTCCTATCCAGCCTGCGCGGTCGCGATTGGCGTCAGGCTTTTCGTATCCTTTTTGCACACTCGCTGTTCGCTGCTCAACAAGAGCGTAAGTCTGCCGGGCAAACTGCCAAAAAAGGACCTTGAAGATGAAAAACCTGACTACACTTCCCGCTCTTCCGAATGTCGCGTCAGAAAGTGTCGCGGTAGACACCGCCGCGCAGTCGCGTTCAGGGCAGTTGTATTTTGTCCAGTGGCTTCGTGTTATCCTGATCTCGCTGGTGGTTGCCCATCATGCAGCACAGCCCTACGGGCCAACGGGGGGCGAATGGCCGATTGATGACCCTGTCTCAAACAACTGGCTGGGGGCTTTCTTTCTGTTTAATTCCGCATTCTTTATGGGATTTTTCTTTTTCATATCCGGATATTTTGTAAGTGGATCGTATGATCGTAAAGGTGGTGTGGCGTTCGTTCGTGACCGCGTCATTCGGTTGGGCGTACCGTTGGTCTTAGTCTGTCTTTTTCTGTTCGGCCCCATCACGTATCTGGGTTCTGGGTCTCAGGATGGCTTTGTTGAATTCTTGCTTTTTCGGTATATCGGCCAGTGGCAAATCGAAATGGGTCCGCTTTGGTTCATTGCACAACTGCTTGCCCTCAGTATTGTCTATGCTCTTTTGCGCGGGATAGCGTCGACACAAAATGGACGGGAGCCTCAGGTATTCTCAACTCCCAGCAATCGAGCCATTTTGATCTACGCTCTAGCGTTGGGGATTGCGGGGATGATTGTCCGCAACTTTTTTCAGCAAGATTATTGGGTTGATATACTTGGTGTGATCCCTGCTGAGTTGGTCCATGCGCCTCAATACTGGAGTCTGTTTCTAATTGGAATTATTGCAGGACGCGGGCAATGGTTGGAGAAACTGCCATCATCCTTGGCGCCAAAATGGTTGGCAATTGGCATGGCCGCATTTGTCATCGCGGTCATCACACAGCCATTTATGCAAATATTCCCTGAGGGCATCCTGCCTGACGCAATGACACTTGGGGGAAAACAATGGGGCATTCTTTGGGGGCTGCTGGAGGCTTTTACCTGTGTTGGCCTTATCGTTGGGTTTTCAGTGTTGTTCCGAGACCGATTTTCGGCCCCAAACAAGTGGATGGAACGCCTAGATCAGAATGTTTTTGGCGTTTATATCTTTCATGTTTTCATCCTAGTCGGATTGCAGGGCGCTATCCTCAACATTGATCTGCCCGCGCTTGCGAAATTCGCGATTGTAACCATAGCCGGGTTGATCATCAGCTTCTTCAACACGACCTTGTTGCGCCTTATCCCGGGGGTGAAACGCGTGATCTAGTTTCGCCGGTTTACGGTGGGTGGTCCGGGTTTCTGCTTAAGTCGGTGGCCACGCTTGACCCAGTGAAAGACCGAGGTTAGATGCGTCAAAGCGGCCATACGCGCCAAACAATATAACAGACAGTTTGGGCTCAAACCTGACTTCTGACGTTTCTGATCCGGTTATCTTCGGCCGAAAGTGACTTCCATGTCGGCTGTGCGGGACAAAACCGACTTTGGAATTTCGACCTTCGCTGACGCAGCATTCCCTCGCAAATGTGGCACGACTTTCGCTGCAATGCAGTTCATGTCGCCAGAGCGGTCATTCGACGGCAACCAGGCCACAGCCGCTTGTTTTGCAGATTGGACGAATGCTAAAGCTGGCTTTCAAACAGCTACATCGGCCTGAATATGGTGCGCCTACGCGAGCGAGGTGCTCCACCGCGCACGCCGTGAGATCATGTCACTTCTTGGCACCGCGCGGAAACTGAGGCGGTGTTGTCGGCACGTAGGGGAAACGCCCGCGCTGCTTGGTGGCAGTCGTGTTGGGATCGGAACCGCCCCGGACATAGACCTTGCCGGGATCATATTCAGGCCCGAAGTCCCAGGTTGGAAAGCGCCCGTGTTTCATGGCGTCATGCACAAACATGCGCTTTTTCTGCGAGGCGCGAATGCGGAGCTCAAGCGCCTCTTCATCCCAACGTTCCATCATTGTCGCGAACATCAGTTCGATTTGCTCCTGATGTTCCGGCGCGTTGGCCAGATTGTTCAATTCAAGCGGATCAGCATGCATGTCAAAGAACATCTTGGGGTCAGAGCGGGTGTAAACCAGCTTTTTGCGCCCTTCGATCATGATGAACGCGGGGCCATAAAGGCTTTCACCAGTGGATTCGATGAAAACGTGATCCTCTAAGCTATTCGGTTCAGGAAGGTCCAGCAGGCTGCGGCCATCGTGGGGAGCAACATAGCCATCAAACGCACCACCGCTCGCGATATCAGTGAAGGTCGGCATCAGATCGACGAGTGAGGTCACGGCCTCTTCCCGGTGGCCCGCTTTGACACCGGGGCCTTGCATGATCATCGGTACGCGCAGCGAGGCCTCGTAAGGATTGAACTTGAACCACATGCCACGTTCGCCCAGCATTTCGCCGTGGTCCGAGATCATAAAAACGTAGGTGTTGTCCAGCTCACCAATGCTTGCCAGCGTTTCGATCAACCCGCCGACCAATTCGTCGATATGGGTGACCATCGCGAAATACGCACGGCGCGAGCTGTGCAACTGCTCGGGCGTGATGTCGAATTCGTCTTGTCGGATCGTCATGAAATAGCGTTGCGACCACGGGTCCCGATCTTCATAGGGGATATGCGGCACCTCGGGTTCAGGAATGTCGCGACCTTCATACATGTCCCAGTATTTGCGGCCTGCAACAAACGGGTTGTGCGGTTGGGTGAACGACACGTGCAGCATGAAGGGGCGATCATCGGTAGAGCGCGCGTGGTCGTAAAGCTCTTTGCGCGCGGCGATGAAAACCTCTTCGTCGTAGTCCAGTTGTAGGTTGCGCTCGCAATGGCCGGATTCGACGACACTGAGCAGGCTCATGACTGAGGGCGCGTAGGCCTCGTCGGTCTTGTCCCAATCCATCGTCCAAGCGAAATCTGAGGGGTAAATATCGGTGGTCAGGCGTTCCTCGAACCCGTGCAATTGATCGGGGCCGACAAAGTGCATCTTGCCCGACAGCGTTGTCTTGTAGCCAAGTTTGCGCAAGTAATGCGCATAAGTCGGCTCGGAGGGCAGGAACTCCGCCCCGTTGTCAAAAACACCAACGTCCGAAGGCAAGCGACCTGTCATCATCGAGGCGCGCGACGGGCCGCACACCGGATTGTTGCAATACCCGTTGGCAAAGGTCGTCCCGTTCTGCGCCATTTTGTCAATGTTCGGCGTGATCGCATAGGGCTTGCCATAGGCGGACAGGCAAAGTGCAGTCATCTGATCGGCCTGAATGACGAGGATATTGGGACGGGTCATGGGACTTCCTTGCAAGAATTGATCCGCCCGAGGAAATGCCCGAGCGGATGTCGTTTGATCTTACTTTTCGCCGACGCGGGCAACGAATTCTTCGATGCCGGGTACGCCAATCTCACGATAGTACTTCAACGCACCGGGATGCAAAGGCGCACCAAAGCCGTTCAAAACGGTCTCTTTGGTTACGCGGCCAAAGGCCGGGTGAACACCTGCCAGATCATCAAGACTTTCGAAAATTGCCTTGGTCATGGCATAGACACGATCCTCGGACACATCGGCAGAGATCACCAGACCGTTTGCGAGACCATACGTCGGAGTGTCAGCCGCCACGTCCTCATACGTGCCGCCAGGGATCGCGAGGCGGAAGTAGGGGGGATACTTGGCGCTAAGGTCCGCGTAGAATTCATCCGAAATCGGGATGAGTTTCACGTCACGTTGCGCCGAGAGTTTGATCACTGGTGGCAACGGGAAGGAGCCGTTCCACAGGGCGGCGTCGATATTGCCGTCGCTCAGCATGTCGACCATATCACCAAGGCGCACACGAAAGGCTTCAAAATCGTCGCCCGCGACCATCTCCATCAGAACGTTCGCATCCAGCATCGACACGCCGCCAGGCTGACCCATGCCAACACGCTTGCCCTTGAGGTCCGCCAGTGTGTTCACCGGCCCACCTTCTAGCGCGATCACGTGCATGCCAACGGGTGCAATGGCCATCCACGACAGGATCTTGCCGGGCTCACCCCCCTCGTAGGGGCCGGTCGCGGCATAGGCCTCGTATGAGGACAGGGTCGTCGCCATCGAGGCTTCGATTTCTTCGTCCTGCAACAGTTTGATATTGGCCACATAGCCTTTGGTTTCTTCTGCCGTGGCTTCGACGCCGGCGATGTTCTTGTTGATCACATCGGCGATGCCCGCCGACCAAGTATAGGCCGTGCAGCCAACCGGGCAGGACCCGATTGAGAAAAAGTCGTCTGCTTGGGCTGCAATCGGAGCCAAAAGTGCCGCCGCTGCAAAAAGCGTTGATTTCAGTGTGAGTTTCATTGGGTCTCTCCCTTTGAGGTTGTTTTGATCGATTCTGAGCCGATTTCTGTGTTGGTTGTTTCGTGAGGTTCGCCTTTGCGCAGGCTCCAGAAGATCAGTGCACCGGCGAGCAGGAATGCGAGCGCATCGAACCGCCAATCCGAGCTTAGAAACAACACGGCTGCCAGAGCGAAGCCAAAGCGCTCGATGATGCTTAGGCGATAGGCGAACACGCCCATCATCGCGACACTGGCCGCCACACCGCCTGCAATTGCGGTGATGAAAGACACCACCACCTGCACCCATGTGACGTCTATCCCCAGAAGCGCGGGGTCGTAGACGAAGAAGTAGGGCACAGCGAAAGCGCCCATGCCGAATTGACAGGCCAGGACCGCGATTTTCAGCGGGTTCCCCTGACTGATCGAAGCAGCCGCATAGGCAGCCAAAGCAACAGGCGGCGTGATCGAAGACAGCATGGCAGAATAAAGCACGAAGAGGTGTGCGGCCAGAAGCCCGACACCCAGATCAACAAGCGCCGGAGCGACGAGTGTCGCGACAAGAATGTAGGCAGCCGCCGTTGGCAGGCCCATCCCGAGGATCAGGCAGGTCAGCATGGTCAACATCAGGGCCAGCGGCAATTGACCACCGGACAGCAGCACCACAAGCGTCGAGAATTTTAGCCCAACCCCCGTAAGCGTGATAATCCCGATGATGCAGCCCGCCGCCGCACAGGCAAGTGCCACAGGGATGACCGCGTTGGCCGCCGTAACTGCGGTTTCCACCATACGGCGCGGTGTCTGCGCTGAAGCGGGACTGAAGAAGCTGACGATCACCGAGGCCGCAACAGCCCAGAACGATGACAGCATGATCGAATATCCGTTCAGCAGCATGCTCACGAAAACTGGCAGCGGTGCCAAGAGATAAGAGCGCTTAACTATTGAAGCCCAGTCGGTGGTTGAATCCGCGTCGCGCAAAAGCGGAATATTCCGTTTGACTGCCTCAAAATGCACCATAGCCAGCAGCACCGCATAGAAGATTACCGCAGGAAGGAAGGCTGCTTTGGCGATGGTCAGATAGGATGTCGCGGTGAATTCGGCCATGATGAAAGCCGCAGCCCCCATCACCGGCGGCATCAGCTGCCCCCCGGTCGAGGCGACAGCCTCAATCGCGCCGGCCGCTTCTTTGCGATAGCCGCTTTTGCGCATCAGCGGGATCGAGATCGGCCCGGTGGTCAGCACGTTGGCAACCGCAGTGCCGGATATCATACCCATCAGGCTGGACCCGACGACAGCGGCTTTAGCGGGCCCACCACGCATCCGGCCCGTCAGGCCTGTGGCAAAATCCATCAGCACTTGTCCAGCACCGGTCTTTTCCAACAACGCGCCCAGCACGACGACGCCAGTCACGAATGTCGCGCTGACGCCAAGTGGCGTGCCAAAGATACCGCCGCCGCCCAGATATAACTGCGCCGTTACGCGTTTCAGAGAATATCCGCGATGCGCCAGCCCATCGGGCAGATAGGCGCCGAAAAGGCCGTAGGCGATGAAGATTGCCGCCAGAATAACGATAGGCCAGCCAATGGTCCGACGGCAGGCGTCGAACAGCGCGATGACCAGAATAACGGCGAAAATGATCTCATAGTCCGTGATCTCGCCCCAGCGATCATTGATCGCGTCGAAATTGACTATGTGGTGCCCCGTGGCGACGATGCCCGCAGCCAATACCAAAAGGATCCAAAACTTTTGCAGGGTGGCCCTCAGGCCGCTCGCCCCGTCCGCGCTTACCGATGCGCGCAGGGCCGCAACGTAGACAAGCGCCATGACCAGAAGCAGGTGCGCGCTGCGCTGCAGCCCGTCAGGGAAAACCCCGAAATAGGCCGTATAAAGCGTCAGGCTGACCAGTAGAACGGACACAATCCCGATGGCCCAGTCAAAGACCTTTTCTGGCACCGCGCTAAGCATAAGCCGTCCCTTTGTCATGATCCGACGCGTGCGCGTTCAGGCGTTCGAAATCCAGCCAGTCCGAGTAGCAGAATGTGTGCAGCGCCAGCAATGATGCTGCTTCGGCGGGGGACACCTCACCTTTCACCAGCCGAAATCCGCTGTCGGACCCATATCCATATTCGGTGGTCAGCTTCTCTTTGGTACCGTCGAAATAGGCACTATTGGACCCAAGCGTTCCGCTGAGGATGATCAGTTCTGGCGCAAGGAGCTTGGTCAGCGGGTCTAGCGCTTCGGCCAGAAGACCACCTGCGTCGTTCAGATGTTCCGAGTTTGCGTCGTTATCGACAAGATCCAAAAGCGACGTTGCATAGACCGGAAGTTTCGAATGCTCAAACGTATCGTGATCAAGCGTACCCAGTTTTGCCAGCAACCCAAAGCCCGTTGCCGAAAGGTTTAGGCAGTCATCTCTGCCACATGTGCAGCGCAGTGGGCGGCGATGAGACCGAAAATGGCCAATTCGCCCAGCGTCACCTGAAGCGCCGCGAACGACGCGCGCTTCGGACACAACACCAACACCGGCAAAGGTTGCCACGTGGGCCAACGCAAACTCCGAAACACCTTGGGCGGCACCGAACCGCATTTCCGAAAGCGCAAGCGCGTTGGCAATGTTTTCAATCACGACGGGCAGGCCAGTGTTGTGGCGCACTTCGTCCCAGAACTGACCCCCGTCGTTGTCCCAACCAAAGTACTCGGAGCGGATAATCTTGCTGCGATCCGGCGACGTTTTGGCGGACAGGGCCACGCCAACGCCGACGATCCGGCTTGTGTTGATGCCCGTATCCTTGATCAGGTCGCGCAGAGCATTTGAATAAATCCGAGCGGTTTCAGTCGCGTCTTCAAAAGAGCTGTTACTGACCTCTCTGCGGGCGATCGTCTGCCCGTTTGCATCACAGATCGACACTTCTGAGAAATAGGCCGAGACGGTGATGCCAGCGGCAACAACACCTTTGGGATTGATCCGCAGGCCCTTGCGCGGACGACCAAGTCGACGCTGACTACTCGAGTTTTCTTCGGAAAGCTCGAATTCTTCGATGATATCGGCCCCAAGCAGATCCCGCGCGATGCGGGTTGCGGCCATCTCGGAAAACCCAAAGCGACGGGCCAATTCGGCACGCGATACTCCCGGTTCTGCCTGAATGCGGCTCAGCATGAGCCCCCGGTGCGTGCGACGCAGACTTGCTGGGGTTGAGCTTGATGATTCTTTATTAACCATCTGTTAGTTTGTAATGATGGCGCGCAAGGTCTGTCAAACATTTCATGCTCAGCTGTTCGGTTTCTATCAGTTGACGGCATCGTGCTCGTCCGTTGAAAGATAGGCTGGCAGCAGCGCGTCTCCCGAAATGATTGCTGCCACATCTTCTTGAGAAAGCTCAGGGAAATGCGGTGCGACGGGTTCCACCTTTGGCAGCCGTCGATTGGCCTTGGTGCCATCCACGCCCCCCGAGCCACGGCGTACATAGCGTGTCTCGTCGCCCTTGCGCGCAACAAAATCCCAGTCCTCGGGAGCGCCGGGCGTTGTCTTCAGAAAAAGACGTTCTGCCTGGCTGGTACGAATCTGTTTGTCGATCTCATCAGGATCCCAGCCATCCAGAAGAATGGCTTTCAACCGCTCATATGTGTCCGTGTGCGCAGGATCGCCTGCAAGATTTTGCAGCTCATGCGGGTCGGCCTCCAGATCGTACAGCAGATCCGGATGATCATGGGTATAGATCAGCTTGAACTGCCCTTGACGCACCATGCGGTAGGGTACGCAAGGCCCGATGCCATAGTAATCCGATATCACCAGATCACGCGTCGCCGCGCCGTTCAAAGCAGGCTCAAGACTTTCGCCATCACACGGCAAGCGCACCTTGCCGCCCCCGATACCGACAAGCGTTGGCAAGAGATCAACCAGCGAGACGCAGTCTTTGACACGACGCGGCGCATATTTTTCGGGCGCTGAGACCATCAATGGCACTCGCGCTGACCATTCATAGAAACTCTGCTTGAACCACATACCGCGCTCGCCCAGCATCTCGCCGTGGTCTGCGCAGAAGATCACAACTGTGTTGTCAGCCTGACCACTCGCCTTCAGCGCATCGAGAACTTCTCCGACCTTGTCGTCGATGAATGAGATCATCGCGTAATACCCATGCCGCGCGCGCCGCAGATCGTCCTGCGTGACGCGGTGACGGTGCCTCCCATGTGCAAAGAACAGTGCGCGGGACGCATAGTCGAGATCCTCGAACGGCAAGGCACCGACCTGTGGCACATCAATGTCGTCTGGATCATAGCGATCCCAGTATTTCTGGTCCGCAACAAACGGTGTATGCGGACTGGTGAAAGATGCGATCTGAAACCAAGGTCCAGCATCATCGCCCCGCCGTGCAAGATCATAGATGGTCTGCACTGTGGCGTGGGCGACTTCCTCGTCAAAATCCTCTTGCAAGGTGCGTGCTGCTGGTCCGGCATCGACGACACCGTTCAGCCCCGTGGCTGAGGGCACGAAGGCCGGACCCGCCTCCCAATCAGCTACCCAATCAAAGCCTGATGGATAGACATCCGTCACTGTACGTTCATCAAAGCCGTGCTTCTGATCTGGGCCGATGAAATGCATCTTGCCCGACAACATTGTATGATAGCCGAGGTGCCGAAGATGGTGCGCTATAGTCGGCTGGCTGGTGGCCAACTCGCAGGCGTTGTCCCAGACCTTGATCGCTGGCGTCAGCCGCCCCGACATCATCGACGCGCGAGAAGGCACGCAGACCGGATAGTTGCAGTAGGCGTTGTCGAACACCACGCTCTTGGCGGCCAACCGGTCAAGATGCGGCGTCTTGCAGACCGGGTTTCCATAGAACGACAGCGCCTGCGGGGCCAGCTGGTCGGCCATGATCATCAGGATGTTGGGCTTGTTGGTCATCGGCTTACACTGCCGCCCGGCGGTACACTGTATGCTCGGTGGTATAGAACTGAATCGTCGACGGGCCGTTCGAGCCACCCACCCCCATGGCACTGTCCTTGACGCCGACAAACGGCAGGTGGTTTTCCGGGAAGCTGCCTGCGTTCACATGGATCATGCCGCTTTCGCTCTCCGCGATAAAACGCTCGACCACGTCTGTGCGCTCCGAATAGAGGCATGACGATAAGCCAAAGGCGACGTCGTTGGCGACGCTCAGGGCCTCGTCCACCTTGTCATAGGCAATCACGGAAAGGACCGGGCCAAAAACCTCGTCACGGGCGACTTCCATACCGCGGGTCACGTTCGACAGAATGGTTGGTGTGTAGAAATACCCGCCCGTCTCCGTCTTGAGCTTTTCACCACCCGCCGCGACCGTGGCACCCGCAGCCTTTGCGCGGGTAACAAAGCCATCCACATCCTGAAGCTGCTGCAAACTGGCGAGTGGTCCGATTTTTGTACCATTCGCTGCGCCGTCCATTGGCTGCATGGCCTCAGCGCGCTTGGAGAGACCCGCAATCACCTCTGCTTCGAGCGTCCGGTTCACAACCACGCGGCTGACGGCCGTACATCTCTGGCCGCACACGGCGAAGGCCGAAGCCATAATTTGATCAAGGACGGGTTCAAGATCGGTAGCGTCGTGCAAAACTGCAGGGTTCTTGCCACCTAATTCAAGCGACACTTCCGCCAGATGACCCGCCGCTGCTATCGCTACGCGTTTGCCAACCTCGACAGAGCCTGTGAAGCTGATTGCATCAATGCCAATGTGCTCTGACAAAGCCTGCCCCAAGGCACCGCCGCCAATCACCGATTGCACGAGGTCTGCGGGCAGCACTTCAGCAGCGACCTCGGCCATCAAAACGATAGCGCCGGGAGTCAAAGATGCGGGCTTGAGGATAATTGCATTGCCGTAAACGAGCGCCGGGATAGCTTTGCGCATCGGCGTGCTGAACGGAAAATTCCAGGGATTGATGCCAAGGATCACGCCGCGCGGGCGACGGGTGGAATAGGCGACAGTGCCCGGGATTTGCGACGGGAAAACCTCGCCAATGGGAGCACTTGCACGACCGATGCAGGCACGGGCTTCGCCGACGGCCTTGGCAACCTCGCCGCGTGCCTCGGCCAATGGCTTGCCCATTTCTTTGGTGATTGACATAGCGATGTCTTCTGCGCGCGCCTCTAACGCGTCCACGAAATTGGCGACAACCGCGCCGCGCTCTGGTTGTGGTTTTGCAGCCCAACCCGCCTGCGCCAGACCTGCACGGGCGACGCAGTCATCCAAGGCGTCCAATGGCGTTTCATCAAAGGTCGCCACGATCTGTTCAGGAGCGGCAGGGTTGCGGATTTCAATGAGCATGTGTGGTGTCCTGTGCTGTGCCGGAGCCGTCGGCGCGGATCATTGCGGCGGCTTTTTCGGCAATCATAAAAGTGGGGGCATTTGTGTTGGCGGAGGTGATTTTGGGCATGACCGAGGCATCAACCACGCGCAGCCCCTCCACGCCATTGACCCGCAATTCGGGGTCCACTACGGCGCCCGCGTCTAACCCCATGCGGCAGGTGCCAACTAGGTGGTACACCGTTCCCGCCATCTGACGCACGGCGGCCAGAACCTCAGCATCGCTTTGATGTTGCGCACCGGGAATAACCTCGCGCCGCCAGCGATAGCGAAACTCAGGTCGATTGTAGAGTTCGCGCACCATGCGGATGCCTTCGACGATAACCTTCTGGTCCTTCTCGGCTGATAGGTAGTTGGTGCGTATGCGCGGATCAGCGAAAGGATCAGAGTTTGCAATACGGATCGACCCACGGCTTTCTGGATGGCATTGCCAGAACGAAGTGGTGAAACCCGAATAGCGGTGCAAGGGCTTGCCGGGTTTGTCGACAGATAGTGGCATGACGAACAGTTGCAGATCGGGACGTCCGCCTGTCGCGAATTTTGTGCAAGCCGCGCCGCCCACCTGACCGGCCCCCACGGTCAACGGCCCGCGCGCGCCAAGCAACCACTCCAACCCCATTTTGGCGAGACTGAAAGGGTTTCGTATGTGATCGTTCAACGACGCGCCACGCTCTTCCAGTTCGACAATGGTGCGCATTTGTAGGTGGTCCTGCAGGTTCTCGCCCACTTCGGGGGCATCGACGCGCACAGGGATGTCATGCGCGCCCAGAAGCTCGGTTGGTCCAATACCCGACAGCTGCAAAAGCTGCGGTGTCTGAACAGACCCGCCACACAGGATCACTTCGCAATCGGCATGCACCTCATGCGTCGTGCCGTTCTGTACATAGCGCACACCGGTCGCGCGGAAGCCGCTGAAAAGAATCTCCAACACCTGTGCGCCCGTCTCCAGCGTCAGGTTGGGCCGTTGTAAAGCGGGGTGTAAAAAGGCCGTCGCCGCGCTGTCCCGCCAACGCCCGCGAAGCGTCAACTGGTACTTGCCAACGCCATAGGCGCTTTCCCCGTTGAAATCATCGTTTTGCGGCAGACCGTGCGCGCGGGCCGCTTGCAGCCAATCATTGCAAGCCGGGTTGTTATTGCGCAGATCGGATACCTGCAACGGCCCATGCGCGCCGCGATACTGCGATGGAGACCTGGCATATGTCTCAAACGCTCTGAAATGCGGCAACACTTCATTGAACGACCATCCCTGCGCGCCAAGTGCCGCCCAATCGTCGAAATCAGCGTGCTGACCGCGAATATAGATCAATCCGTTGATCGAGCTTGATCCGCCTACCACACGCCCCCGTGGGCAGTCCATTTGCCGCTCGCCAATGCCAGGATCCGGATCACCGCGATATAGGTGCGAAACGCGCGTATCGTAGATGGATTTGTAGTAGCCAACCGGAAGCTTCAGCCAGAAACCACGGTCTGCTCCGCCCGCTTCGAGAACAAGAACACGCGCGGCGTCATCTTCGGATAAACGGGCTGCCAGCGTTGACCCTGCCGTGCCCGATCCGATGATAATGTAGTCAAAGCCTGTCATGCAGCCTCCAAAAGTTCTAAACATAGGATTAATCGAAAAGCTCTGGTCGTGCAACAAAAAGTTCTATATATAGAACTTTAGGATCAATCGGGAACCGCCCCACCATGATAGACACGCTTCGGCAAAGTCGCTCTCCGCTTTACCTTCAGATCGCCGAGATTCTGCGGCAGGATCTGGATCGTGGCGTCTGGGAGGTAGGTGATCTTTTGCCAACAATTTCAGACCTTTCGGCAGAATACGCCGTCGCAAAGATCACCGTTCGTCAAGCCGTGAAGATACTGGAAGAGGAAGGCCTGCTGGAATCGCGGCGCGGGCGCGGAACAACCGTTCTGCCGCCCCCACCAGCGCGGGATCGCCTGCATCTGGGCACGCGTCTGTCTACTTTGGCGGATCACTATCGCGGTGACAAACCGGCGCTAGACCTTCTGGAAGACCGCGACGCCGAGGTGCCGGGTGAACCGCTGATCGGCACCTTGTCGGACACCGGCTATCATCTGTTACGCCGCACCCATACCCGCGGGGGCGAGACCTACTGCGTCATTTCGATTTACTTTGAAAAGGAAGTCTTTGCCCGCCACGAGGCAGAGTTCAGAACGCAGCTTGCCTTGCCGGTGCTCGTTGATTCCGACGATATTGATGTCGCCCGGGCACGCCAATCGCTGACCATCGGCAAATGTGATTTTGACACCGCGGGTTTGTTGAGCCTCGCCGTCGGCGATCCGGTGGTCGAGGTGCGCCGCGTCATCTGTGACGCCCGGGATCAAGTCATCTACCTCGCTGATGTCACCTATCGCAGCGACTTTGTGCGTCTGGAAATGGACCTTCTGTCATGATCACGATCACGTGCATTCAGGCTTGGGCCTTTCGCAGCCCGACGAAAAAACCCGTCGCCACATCCTTTGGCGTCATGCACGACCGCCCAGCCGTTCTTGTGCGCGTTGAGGATCGGTACGGCGCGTTCGGTTGGGGCGAGATCTGGGCAAACTGGCCCGCTGCCGGGGCAGAACACCGTTTGCGTTTGCTGGAGATGGATGTCGCGCACTTGGTCTTGGGTGTTGAATTCGCTTCGCCTACCGATTTCTTTTACAAGCTTGATGCACAAACCCGGATACGTGCTGTGCAATGTGGCGAGGTCGGGCCGTTCGCTCAGGTCATCGCCGGGCTGGACATCGCGCTATGGGACTTGGCCGCGCGCCGCGAAGGCTTGCCGCTGCGCCGTTTGATCCGGGAGGACGCGCCTGAAAGCGTCCCAGCCTACGCCAGCGGCATTCAGATTTCCGCCGCCGCCGATCTGATGCCCCGTGCGCGGAACGATGGGCACCGCCGGTTCAAGCTCAAGGTCGGCTTTGACATGGCCGCCGACGTTAGCGACGTGCACCGGATACAATCTGAGTTGGCGGAGAACGAGTTAATCGCCTGTGATGCTAATCAAGCGTGGTCGCTGGAACAGGCGAAGGCGTTTCTGAACGGTATCAATGGCGTGCCGCTTCACTGGCTGGAAGAACCTCTGCCAGTTTTCAACGATACCGCCGAGTGGCAGAGCCTCGCGGGTTACGCAAGCGTCGCACTGGCGGGGGGAGAGAACATCATCGGAGTGGCCGATTTCGATCACGCCATCAAAGCAGGCGTTTTATCCGTGATCCAGCCCGACGTCGCAAAATGGGGTGGGATCACAGGCAACTTTGCTGTGGCCCGCAACGCGCTTAAAAACGACCGCCGCTATTTCCCGCACTTTCTTGGCGCAGGCATTGGAATAGCCGCCTCGGCGGAATTGCTGGCTGGTGCAGGCGGCGACGGGCTCTTGGAAGTTGATGTCAACGAAAACCCGTTGCGCACCATGTTCTTTGGCGACCGTGAGCCTGTGTCAGACGGCAAGTGGCGCTGCAGCGACGGACCTGGTCTGGGAATTGACGGCATCCCAGCGGAGTTGGCACCACTTCAAACGCTTTACACCGAGATCAGCTAGGCCTCAGTCAGACCAAACCACGCGAAAACCATGGTGCGTGGTCGAGCTGTCTGGCGATGTTCCCGACCGGGCGGCAATGCGGTAGCGATAGCAATAACTGCGGTGACACAGGAATGAGCCGCCCTTTGACAGCTTGTACCCCTTCATCCCCGACAATCGATCATTGACCGCGCGTTTCAGCGAGCGGACGCGATAGGGATCGGCGGTCCATTCCCAAACATTGCCGACCAGATTGTAGAGCCCCCAGGGATTAGGCTCAAAAGATCGTGCCGGGGCCGTCGTTACAAACCCATCTGCCGCAGTGTTCACCTTTGGAAAGTCGCCTTGCCAGATGTTGCACGGAGTGATGTCCGTATCATTCGGCTCTGCGTTTCCCCAAGGAAACCGGACGTCGCCTTGGCCCGCACGCGCCGCATGTTCCCATTCGACCTCGGTGGGTAGTCGCCCACCGACCCAGGAGGTATAAGCGCGCGCATCGTTCCAAGAAATATGCACGACAGGATGATCGGGCTGGCAATCATGTTCGGTCTCAGGACCGTTCGAAGCGAACCAGCAGGCACCATCAACTCGTCTCCACCATTCAACGTCAGGCACCGCCTGTGTGGGACCGACACTCCTGGGTACCTCGCTCCAAAACACGAAAGACCAGCCAAATCGTTCTGCTTCGGTCACGTAGCCTGTGGCGTCAACGAAAGCACGGAACTCTTGGTTTGTGACAGTGGTGACAGCCATTCGAAACGGTTTGATCACGACCCGACGAATTGGCCCTTCGCCATCATCTGGGATCTGCGGGGACCTTGTGCCGACCATGGCCGTACCGCCAGGGATCTCCACAATTTCGGCGTAGCTGCGACCGCCACTTCGCTCAAATTCAGCCTGTGTAAGCGCAAGAGATCCAGCCCTCGCAGGCGTGCAGCACCGCTTTCCCTCCATTTTTGCGATATTTCGCATCACCCCTCCACGCCGGACATGCCCATCCATAGAATGGTTTTTCGGGCGCATACACAATGGGAGTTCGATGTCCTTCCTATTTCGCTCTGAAGGAAACAAGCGATTTCGTCCCGAGTTACGAGGGGAACGACTGAGATTTGAGTATCTCGACAAAAAAGAGCGCCACGTGAATTCAAGATAAAGGGCCGCACGGTCATCAAGAAACTCAATGCCCAATTCCTGCCGCGACCTGCACAAATAGCCGCTTCTTGCGCTGCACGGCGGCATGAAATCCTCCGCCCAAGCCACATTTTTAGCGCTGCGAGCGCACGCAGCACGAAACCACAGTAACCGGAATGGGCTCCAGAACCATATTTCGCGGCGCGTTGACCCAACAACAGCTATCGATACGGGGAAGTCGGCGCATCGGCAAAAACAGTTGAATCTCAGTTGCGTAGTCCGCGCCTCGAACGGCTGGTTCGAGACCGCCTTCATGGTCGGCAATGCCGCACTGACATTAGGCGGCCCAGTGCTCACACTGACCGATGCTGCGCGGTATCCGAATGACTGCTATGGTTGAATGTATCGGTTGATCACCGCGATCACGACCGCCTCTGTCGATGTTTTGGCGTTGAGTTTTTGGCGCGCGCCAGCCAGATGAAAATCCACTGTCTTGCTATTTACGCCAAGACGCCTTGCGATTTCGGCGTTGCGATCCCCCTTGGCGAGCCAAAGGAGGCATTCCGCCTCACGGGGGGAAAGCGCGCTGTCTTTCGGATAGATGATA
>NZ_JBGCEQ010000027.1:0-21280 GCF_045106495.1 Roseobacter sp. | reverse complement strand
GCAACCCGTTACGACAGGTGTCCAAAGGTTTTCCTGTCCGCAATAGCACTCGCAGCAACCGTCATATTCTGGTTATGAGTCCTGAGCCTAGATCAACGATCGCGGATCGGTTGCAGTCACCATCACGGCCGGACTCGTTTTGGCGTGCATACCGGACATCATAGACTCGGATGGAACGCACAAAATTGAACTCTGGACCGCTGATGTCGATGTCAGCGCGTTCTTGGACCAATTGGAGCGCAAATCCTTTCGGAAGCAGAGTTGGCTTCGATCCAGCGAAATTCAAAAGGGCATTTTCAGAAGACCGAGGTTCGGTTGCTAGCGACAAGAGCGGTCGTGATCGATCCTGACTAGTGAACAATATATCGTAGAGACGACCTCGATTATCCGACGGGGTAACTGGAGCATAGGATGCGCCCATCGGGCACCGCCAAATCTGCAATGGTGGTTCAACCGGCCAAGGCGTGATCCGGCGGATGAACTCGGCGCGTGCACGGGCGCACGGAACTGACGCTGGCCAGCCGCCAGACAGGCACAACAGTATTGCGCAGTCGATCTGATAAGTTTGAGCTTGCGCACGATTGGCAGTGCCAATGAAGGGACCGAGCAGTGCAAGTGCGAGTAGAAGTGTATATGATCGGATTGAGCGAAACATGTGAAGCATCCCAGCCAGTAGGGTGCCACCAGCATGACTCCACTAATATACTATTGCAAGCCATGATATACGATTGGTATTAGTCGTGTAAGGTTTATTATGTAAATTATTGACTATTTGAATAGCTTTGCAGACCAAATAGACGTGCAAATCTACCAGATTGTAATTGGTCCCAAAACTCCGCGCGTAAGGACGAATTGCCAACTGTAGATGGATGTGAAGGCGTCCGCGTCATGACACACCACAACGATTCAGCGGTATTTACCCGGCCCGTCTGGCACATTCGCCGAAGAGTTTGACAGGCTGATTGCCGAGCTTGGGGAATATCTCAACGCTGCGGGGTCGGAACTGAACTGGATGGCAGGTGCCATGCTCGATATCGTTGGTGTGCTTATGCTGTCGATCCTCGGAGGACTGGCTGCCTTCATTCTGGTCGCGTCCCGTTTGATGATCGCGCTGCTCATAGGAATGGCACCGGTCATGATCTTTCTGACACTTTTTGATGTGACGAAGGACTATTTTGCTAGGTGGTTATCGGCATTGGTATCCTTCGCGATCTATCCAATCGTAGTGGCGGGTGTGTTTGCGACCATCACCGGGGTCGCATCGGCGTTGATCGGCGAGCTTGGCGATCCAGAAGGGGCGACAAACATTGGAGCGCTCATCCCTTTCTTTATGATGGTGCTCATGGCCAAGGGCTTCATCATCGCGACACCATTCATCGTACGCGCGATCTCTGGGAACATCATGATGCCTGCACTGTCTGGTGGCCTCGGTGGGAGCTACGGGTTTATGCGCGCGGCCATGGGCAATCAGCAAGCGTACAACCGCTATCTGGTTGGTGGAGCGAGTGGAGCGGAATATGCAGCGTTAAGAGCGCGGCAGATGTTTGGCGTGCAACAGATGCCGCAGCGGCCTGGGATGGCGCAGACCTCACCGGCAGCAAACAATCCGTCTACAGGAACTGGGTCGCAGATGCTGGCGCAACTCGCGAGGCTTGGAAGGTTAGGAAGGCGGTAGACCCGCACAGTCGACATTCAGGAATGGTGAGCGAATTCACACTCTGCGGAAAAACCGACATTGGATTTCTGAACTTTGCTGGCGCAGCATTCATTCGCCCATGCAGAATGGCCGTCACAGCGTTGCAGTCCAAGTCGCCAGAGCGGTCATTCAGCCCGACTTTATGACGTTACATCCAAACTGCAAGTTCACGGCATGGTGTGAACCCATATGTCGCGGACTTTGATACTTTGCGGCCAGCAGGGTCAACGTCTGGTCTTGCGTTTGGTTGCATCGTAACAGCTAACTCACACAGGCAACTGCGCACCTTATTGATTTGAAAGTAATTGTCCCTGGCCTTACATCCAAAGGTACCAAGACCACGTCTAGCGCCGGCTGAGAATCGCTAGGCCTGCATCTATCATTGATCAAGCTTCGCAAGGGCTGCAAAACTTACGGGAAGGATTGGGTTGCGCGCGCGCGGCAAGCCAACCTGATCTGTTGTGCTATTCGTGCTGCTTGCCGCAAAGTCCGCGAGAGAGTGAGTGCAAAGGCGACCCTGACATGGGCCCATACCAATTCGAAGCGCGCGTTTGATGGCGTTTGGATCAGTCCCGTGCGTCTCGATGGCGTCGGTGACGGCTGAAGCGCGGACCATTTCACACCGGCAGAGAACAGTTTCCGACGTTGCAGCTTTTGCTGTTTGAATCGGCGGATACGCCCGGTCAATGAACTTACGGAACGCCTTTTGGCGGGTCATACCACGACGATCTGAATTTGATTCGATATCGCCACACGCCCTACGGGCGGCCATACGGCCAGAAATTATAGCTGCGTTGACCCCTAGTATACTCGCACCATCACCCGCAACTTCGATCACTTCGCTACCCGTGGCGTGCCAGGTTTGTTGTTGCTCAGAATAGATGACGTCAAGGTCAGCTGCGCGAATAGGATTGAGGTTCGGAACGATACCGTCGTGGATAAGGACGGTGGATGCTTCGATATCGACGACCTTGCGGCTCCTAAACCGCACGCCCGTCGCACGATCCGTCCCTTGAATTGCAATATCATGCGCATTGCGCCAGACAGGCGTGCGGCGGAAAAAGCGTTTCGCCAGCAGGCCAAGGCCTTTCACCGCGATTTTTGGCGCAGCAGCAGCGCCCATGACCTCGGGAACGGACGCCAAGAGCTGTGATGAACCCGCTGGTTCAATCATGGCATGGACGGGACGGCCTGCGACCGCGAGCTGTTCGGCCAAAAGAAGCGGAAGCGGTCCAGTGCCGATGATGACGATTTTACCTGTCGGCAAATCACCTCCTGACTTCATATAGATCTGAGCGGCACCAACGCCCATCACGCCGGGGAGCGTCCAGCCTGGCAGCGGCATTGGGCGTTCCTGCGCGCCCGTCGCCAAGATCACCTTTTTTGCATGGCCAGCTTCTGCGCCATTGGGACCATCTAAGGCAAACCCGCCATCCGCATCCAGGCGCCAGAGCCGCGTGGACGGATGATATGAGATCTTGTCGGCCTCGACTTCACCCATGAAGGCTTTTAACAGCTTTGCGCCCTTCGCATAGTCAGCGCCAAAAATCGTCAAGCGATGCGGACGCGATGTTTGGTTACTGCCCAAAAACGCGTAGATGTTTCCGCCGGGCTCCGGTCGGTTGTCTACGATGACGGGTTTCTTCCCAAGCCGGGCAGCTTCTATTGCGGCAGACATTCCAGCGGGGCCCGCGCCTACAATGAGAAGATCAGTCATGACAGTCCTCGATTGATTTGCATCCCATCGCGAACCTTAACGACACATGCTTGTTGGTTGGGTACGCCATCGATTTCAACGAGACACTCGAAACAAACACCCATCATGCAGAACGCAGCTCTCGACGAGCCATCGACGGGATGTTTGCGGAAAATCGGCACTGGCTGGCGCAATAAGACACTCGCAAGAAGCTCATCAGCTTCCGCAGCGCAGGGTTCGCCATCAATATGAATCTCTATCGGCATTGCTCTGGTCCTTTCATAAGAACCTGCCAGACCCTTCGTATTATTTGAAGATTCGATTAGTGCTGGTCGTATGCGAAAAGGTTATATGAAAACAGTATAACCTTTGGTAATCTTAATAGGGCTAATCGGTATTTGACGTTAAGTACTCGCTTGGGTCTGCTAACCTCGCATCAACAGTGGAGGAAAAAAATGAAATTCGTAAAATCAACTATGGCGGCGGCGCTTCTTGCGACAAGTGCCCTAACCCTGCCAACAATGGTGCAGGCGCAGGAGCTTACAATGGCCGTTGCGGCGCAAAGTGCCGGTCAGCTTGACCCGCATGTTTCGACCCGTACGGAAGACAAGGTTGTCTTCGCTATGGTCTTCAACGGTCTCGTGCGTTTTGCACCGGGTTCCATGTCATCAGACGCAATTGAACCCGATCTCGCCGAAAGCTGGGAAACATCTGAGGACGGTCTGGTCTGGACCTTCACTTTGCGTCAAGGCGTCCAGTTCCACGGTGACTACGGTGAAATGACGGCCGAAGATGTGGTTTATTCGCTGACGCGTGCAGCTGATGTCGACCGCTCCAGCGTCGCATCCGACTACCGGGCCTTCCAATCCGTGGAAGCGGTCGATGACTACACCGTTCGGATCACTCTTTCTGAAGGCATTCCAAGCCTTCTCGGTGTCGTTGCCAACTACCACGGCGGCAACATCGTTTCAGCGAAAGCCGCAGAAGAACTAGGCGAGAACTTTGCCACCAATCCGGTCGGTACAGGTCCGTTTGCTTTCGACAATCTCGCCGAAGGCCAGTTTGTGCGTCTGACTGCTCACGAGGGCTACTTCCGCGGAACACCTGAACTCGACGCCATCACAATTCGCTACATCTCCGAGACGAGCGCACGCGACTTGGCTTTCCAAACCGGTGAGCTTCACATGATCGAAGGTGAGCGCGAGGATCGGTGGGTAGAGAACACGACATCTTCGGGCGAAATCGAAGTCGATGTCTTTGAACCAGGCGAATTGCGCACATTGCACATCAATACCACAAAAGCACCGTTTGATGACATTCGTGTGCGTCAAGCTTTGGCCCATGCGATCAACCGCGAAGAGCTAATTGCGTTCGCTGGCAACCTAGTCGCGCGTGGAAACGAGGCTCCGGTCCCGGATGGCTATATCGGCCATGAGTCTGAGGTCGAGTTCTTGCCATTCGATCAGGATCGCGCTCGCGAGTTGCTTGCGGAAGCAGGTTATGCCGACGGCGTGACGGTTCCAATCGCGATCACCGAACGGGCATCTCTTTTCGGTCCGATGCAGGTGATTCAGGCCCAACTGGCGCAGGTCGGCATCAACATCGAATTTGATGTTATGGAACACTCTGCATGGCATGCTGCCATTCGCGACGACGTCAGTCCGCTCGTTCTTTATGGCGCGGCGCGGTTTCCTGTTGCAGATACATATCTGACGCAGTTCTACCACTCCGACAGCATCGTGAACACGCCGACGGCTGTTACGAACTTCTCGCACTGCTCGCTTGCGGACGAACAGATCGTTGCTGCGCGTTCCGAACCAAACCCAGAGCGCCAGCAGGAACTGTGGAGCGAGGCGCAGCAGCTTCTCGTGACCGAAGTGTGTTCGATCCCGCTCTTTGAGCTGCTTCAGGTTTGGGCCCGTGCGCCCGAAGTAGACCTAGGCTACGAGCTAGATGGCTCGTTGTCACTGGGTCCGGTGATCACCGAGCAGACAACACTGTCCGAGTAAGCGAAATTACCGGCGAAGGCGGTTCTGCCGGCTTCGCCACTTTGGGGAGGGCTTTAAGTGGCCAGATACATCATTCAGCGGCTTTTGAGCACGATCCCGACCCTGTTCGGGATTTTGGTAATCGTGTTCGTCATGATCCGCATCGCACCAGGCGATCCTGCTCTGGCCATTCTTGGCGACAATGCTTCGCAAGAAGCTCTGAACGCCTTCCGTGAGCGCATGGGATTGAACGATCCTATGATCGTCCAGTTCTGGGACTTTATGAAAGGCCTGGCCTCCGGCAGTCTGGGTGTTTCAATGGTGACAGGCACGCCGGTCTGGCAGTCGATCAGCGAAGTGCTTCCGTTCACTCTGGAGCTCGCTTTTGGCGCAATCCTTTTCGGGATCGTCATCGGGGTTCCGCTCGGGATAATCTCCGCCTTATGGCGTAACGGCTTTCTCGATTATTTCCTGCGGGTCGTGTCGCTTCTCGGCCTCAGCTTCCCTGCCTTTCTGACAGCAATCCTGTTGATCCTTTGGTTATCAATCGAGTGGCGCATTTTCCCTGTCATTTCTACGCCGACCTCCGGGGGCCTCTGGGACCGAATCTATAACCTGATCCTCCCTGCCCTCAGCCTCGGTCTCATCATGGTGGCCTACATCATGCGCAGCGCACGCTCAGCGATGCTCGATGTTCTTGGCGAGGACTATATCCGTACAGCTCGCGCGAAGGGCGCACCGGGACGACGCCTGATCTGGCATCACGCGCTTCGCAATGCCCTCATTCCTATCGTGACGGTTGTCGGTCTCTATTTCGGGTTGCTAATCGGCAATGCCGTTTTGACTGAGATCATCTTCAATCGACCCGGCCTTGGCAAACTAATCGTTCTGTCACTAAACCAGCGTGACTACACCACGCTTCAGGGATTGATGATCGTATCCGCCTTAATGATCGTGATCGTAAACCTTTTGACGGACATCTGCTACGCGCTGGTCGATCCGAGAGTGAAACTGAAATGACAACAATGGACACAACCGCCCCCGAAAAGCGCTCGACCTTATCGTCAATGTTGCGTTTGGCCCGGAAAAACAAACTCTCGACCTTTGGCCTCGTGATGTTTCTGGTGATCTTGCTCGCGGCAGTCTTTGCACCTTGGATCGCGCCACACGATCCACTGGCACAGAACATTGTTGATCGCCTAGAAGATCGATCGGCAGAGTACATCCTCGGAACAGACAAGTTTGGGCGGGACACGTTTTCGCGCATTCTCTATGGCCTGCGCGTGTCGCTCCTGATCGGTCTGACCTCTACAGCCCTTGCAATGGTTCTTGGGTGTGCCCTCGGGATCATTGCCGGTTACCGCGGCGGATGGGTCGACACATTGATCATGCGCGGCATGGACATGCTGTTGGCATTTCCAACGCTGATCACCGGCCTTTTCATCGTTGCTGTTCTTGGCGCAAACTTCATCAACATCGTCCTGGCCATTACCGTGACGATCTTGCCAAAATTCGCGAGGGTTGCTCGCGCACCGACCATTGCTTTGAAAGAACGTGAGTTTGTCGAAGCAGCCCGCGCGCTTGGCTACTCGGATACACGGATCATGTCAGTCCATATTGCGCCCAACATTATGGGCGAGGTAGTTGTGCTGGCATCACTCTGGGCCGCCTATGCCATCCGGATCGAGGCCTATCTGTCTTTCATTGGCTTGGGGGTTGCACCCCCTACCCCAACGCTCGGAACGATGATCCGCGACGGGTTCAACAACATTCTCGATGCGCCATACGTGTCCATCTATCCGGGCTTTGCCGTCCTTCTGGTCGTCCTGTCCCTCAACCTCGTTGGCGACGGTCTACGCGACGCCATCGACCCAAAGCTGAGGGATTAAGCCCATGACTTCCCCACTCATGCAGATCGAAGATCTCTCGATCTCATTCAAAATCGATGACAGCTGGTGCCGCGCTGTAAACGGTATCTCATTCGATATCCTGCCAAACGAAACGCTCTGCATTGTTGGTGAATCCGGCTGCGGAAAAAGCATCACCGCGATGTCGCTTATGAAGCTCTTGCCGGACTCTGCCCGGCTCGGTGGCAAGGTCATGTTTGACGGCCATAACATGCTGTCTCTTAAGGAACATGAGCTTGAAAAAGTCAGAGGCAGCCGGATCGCAATGATCTTTCAGGAGCCGATGACCTCGCTCAATCCGGTTCTGACGATTGGCGAACAAATCGCCGAACCGTTGGTTCTGCACAAAGGTATGAGTTGGTCGGCAGCCCGCAAAGAAGCGCGCGACCTGCTCGATCTTGTCCGCATTCCTGATGCACAGAAACGGCTTGGGCAGTATCCGCATGAATTGTCTGGTGGGATGCGTCAAAGGGTCATGATCGCCATTGGTCTAGCCTGCCGACCTGAAATTCTGATCGCGGACGAACCAACAACGGCTCTTGATGTTACGATTCAAGCCCAGGTTCTTGCCCTATTGGAAGACATCCGCAAAGAACAAGGCCTGTCCATCGTGATGATCACGCATGACCTTGGGGTTGTAGCCAACGTCGCAGACAGGGTCGCGGTGATGTATGCGGGTGAAATGGTCGAGACCGGCTCGGTCGAGGCTATTTTCGACGCACCTGCTCATCCATACACGCAAGCGCTTTTGCGCACGGTTCCACGCGCCGACGTCGCCTATGATCTTGCACCAATCAGCGGTCAGGTACCGCCCATTCAGGCGATGCCTGAGGGGTGCCGGTTCGCTCCGCGTTGTCCCGAAGAACACCGGGCATGCAGAGCCACACCGAAATTGAGTGCAGGTCCACATTCCGTGGCCTGTTGGGCGCGGGAGGGCGCAGCATGAACGAATTGCTTGTTGTAGAGGGCCTTGGGAAAACTTTTGGCTCAAAGAAGTTCATGCAGGCAGAATTCGCGGTCACTGCACTTCGCAACGTCTCATTCAGCATCAACAAAGGTGAAACAGTCGGCGTCGTTGGTGAATCCGGTTGCGGAAAGTCTACCCTCGCGCGCTGTGTGCTCGACCTGATCACGCCGACTACAGGCTCGGTCTTGTTCGATGACACAGATCTGACAGCGCTTGATGCAAAGGCCAAACGCGTAATGCGCAGCCGCATCCAGATGATCTTTCAGGACCCGTACTCGTCTCTGAACGGCAAGCGTACCATCGGCAAAACTTTGGCAGAGCCGCTGTGGGTACACGAGGGGGTCCGCTTCAAGGATGCACTGCCCCGCATTCATGCCGTGCTGAAAGAGGTCGGCATGCCGATCTCTGCCGCTGACAAATATCCGCACGAGTTTTCAGGCGGGCAACGTCAGCGAATTGCTACCGCGCGGGCACTTATCCTCAAGCCCGACCTAGTCGTTGCGGATGAGGCCGTCTCAGCACTCGACGTCTCCGTTCAAGCGCAGGTTCTCTTGCTCATGCGCGGTATCCAGAAAGATCGCGGTCTGAGCTACCTTTTCATCACCCATGACCTCGGGGTTGTTCGCAACTTTTGTGATCGGGTTCTGGTCATGTATCTCGGAGCCGTTGTGGAAAGCGGACCTGTTTCCGAACTGCTCAACGATCCGAAACATCCTTACACGAAGTCCCTGCGCGACGCAGCTCCCATCCCGGACGTCTCGAAGCGACAGAAGTTGGCGCTTCTGGAAGGTGAAATTCCGTCTCCGGCAAATCCACCTTCGGGTTGCGCGTTTCATCCACGCTGTCCGCGCGCGACAGACATCTGCCGTCAAGAGGCTCCGAAACTGGAAGGCGCTACGGATCAACGGATGTTCGCATGTCACAACCCGGAAACGTAGGCATCGTCCTTCCGGAACTTGCCCGGATCGCAACTTCATTCGAGATGACCGCGGAGGCGCAAACTGCCGCAATCGAAGCGATAGCAGATACAGTCACATCCGCCGCCGCTGCACCAAGGTACGCCTTTGCAAAACCTGTACAAGACGCCTACGGCATTGGTCATTCAGCGATTTGGTTCACTGGGAAAACCGCATCGGGGATCGGCGCAGGTTTTGCGAATGCAATGACATCTGCCGCGCTCGATCTTGACGATGGCCACAGGGCGTCGCGCGGCCATCCGGGTGCTGCAGTGATCGCCGCCGTCTTTGCAGAACTCGACCAGCTTTCCGCCGACCGCAAATCTGTCACCGACAGCTCCGTTTTGAGAGCGGTGGCTGTTGGCTATGAGGTTGGGCTGCGCGTCGCTGGTGCCAAAAGTTTCTATGCCAGGACGGGGTTCTGGGCAGGGATTGCTGCCGCAGCCGCCGTTGGCAGTCTGCGCAAGCTTTCAGCGACGAAGTTTGCGCACGCGCTTGCCATTGCTGCTGAGACCGGTCCGCATATGGCAACGACAACATCACCACCGGCATGGCCTCAGCCGAACGGGACGGATGTGAAAGAAGGTATTCCCTGGGGGGTGGTAACCGGCATGGCCGCCGTTCCTTTAGCGAAAGCGGGCATGACTGGACCGCTCGACTTAGTCGATCATGCTCCGTTCTTTGACGCGGGTGACATTCTGTTTGAACGAGATCGCCCAATGGTTTGCGAAAGCTACACAAAGTTCCACGCCGCTTGTCGTCATGTGCACGCGCCGGTTGAAGCCGTTGCACAATTGATGGAAAACAATGATCTGACATGGAAAGATCTACGCGAAATTTCGGTTGAGGCCTATAGCGGCGCGCTCCGGATAGCAAACCTGCGGGAACCCGTGACGGTTGTCGATGCGCAATACTCGATTCCTTACTGCATCGGCCTGGTGGCGGTTCGAGGTCTCGAATGTCTTGCAACGATGGATGGAGGCGATCTTAGCAATACCGATGCAGAATCCGTTGCGAGACGTGTTAAGATCTCGGTCAGTGAAGAATTTGAATGTGAGTTTCCCGCCAAAACGCTTGTGCGAGTGACAATCAGAACAAAATCAGGCGATTTGGTCAGCCCTGTAACAGCGCCAAGCGGCGAGGCAGATGATAGACCGAATTGGGACCGCCGCGTTGAAAAACTACATGCGACGACTGCGGCTAGTCTCACCAAATCAGCACGATCAGATCTCTTGGCTGCTTTAGAGGAATTACGCGGCGGTTGCCTTACAGCGCTGCGCGCGCAGATGTTCTCTCATCACGAGCCACCTCAAGCGCGTTAAGAACCAGATCGGTACTGCGCCGTTCGCGCCCATCAACAGGGCGCACGGATTGGACCTGAACGCGGAGTGACGGCGTGAATCGGCGGAACACCAAACGATTCATGTGATCTTGCGCAAAGACCGGTGACATGACGCTCAGCCCGAGACCGTCTGCTGCAAAAGCACAGCAATTCGGGGCGGTCGTGGCCTGGAGAACAATATCAGGCTCGATACGGGAGGCTTCAAAGGCCTTGTCCATCACCTGTCTCGAAACACTACCCTGCGTGAACGAAATGAACGGCTGCCCCTGGAGATCAGAGATATCGATCACATCGTGATCGGCTAACACGTGATCGGACCGCATGACAGCGACCATTTCCTCATCAAGAAACAAGTTGGACTGCACCTGTGGATGATCGAGATCACGGGCAATGATACCGAGGTCCATCTTCCGAGACAGGATGCCGTGGGAGATGAATTCGGAACTACGTACAATAAATGAGATACTGATGTCCGGGTGATCCTGTCGTACGATCTGCGCGGCACGGGAAAGAAGACTTGGTGGAAACCCCGGCATAACCCCGACCGTGATGAGGCTACGCTCCTTTGCACGAATAGCTGCGATCGCCTGCCCGATTTGATCGACGCCAGACAGGATGCGGTCAATCTCCTCATAAACTTTCATACCCCGTTCGGTAACAACAGGGCGGTTGGAACTGCGATCGATTAGCTCCATACCGATGTCCAACTCGAAGTTGTTCAAGAGCTTGCTTACCGCAGGTTGCGAGACGTAAAGAGCGTCTGCCGCCTTAGAGACACTGCCGTTTTCGACAAACGCCTTATACGCTTCGAGCTGCCTCAAAGAAGGCTTTCGCACGTCATAACCTCCAGGAATATAAGCTGCGATCTTTGTGCTTTTACATTCTGCTGCACGGTTCCTACTGTCAAGGCCAGGTGCGAAGGGATGAGAATGACGAAACTAGCGGAATTTGCGGTGATCGGAGCGGGTGTTGTAGGTGCGAGTATCGCCTACGGTTTGCTCAAGCGCGGCCATTCCGTCGTCCTTCTGGATGGCGCCAAAACTGATCCGCGTGCAAGCGGCGCGAACTTCGGCCTTGTTTGGGTGCAAGGCAAAGGCCCAGGCGTTCCTGAATATCAAACGTTGACGCGCGTGTCTTCTGATGCATGGCAGGCGTTCGCACTTGAACTGGCAGATGATGCCGCTGACACAGATGGTTCACTCGCTTACGAGCGCAACGGCGGTCTTACCTTCACCTTTGGTGAAAATGGCTTCCAGGAACGAAAAAACTTGCTTAACCGGCTTCACAACGAGCGCGGTGGTGACGGCGATGACATCGAGATGATCGACCGGGCCGAAATCCAGAGATTAATGCCTAACTTCGAATTGGGTGCAGAAGTTTCGGGCGCGAGCTTTTGCTGGCGCGATGGCTGTGTGAATCCACTTCGCCTTCATACGCTCCTTCTCCAGGCTATCGAGAACCTCGGAGGTAAAATCCACTGGGGGGCGAAAGTCAGATCGGTTGAGGGAAAGAACGGGTCTGGCTGGCAGTTGAATACCGAGGCAGGCGATATGTGGGCGGGCCACGTCATTGCTGCATCGGGCCTTGGCGCAAAGACAATCGCAAAGCAGCTTGGACTGAATGTTCCTGTCCGACCTCAAAGAGGGCAAGTTCTTGTCAGCCAACGCATGCCCAAGGTTATGGGACTTCCGGCAAGTACCTTGCGCCAGACAGCCGATGGCACGTTTTTGGTTGGTGCAACCAAGGAGGATGTCGACTTCGATGAAAGCACATCCCTTTCGGCCGCCGGACAGCTAGCGCGAAATGCGCTGCGTATCACACCGATGCTTGAGAACATGAATGTTGTGCGCCACTGGTCCGGTTTGCGGGTCATGACGCCAGATGGTGCTCCAATTTATGACTTTGGCGAAACGGCAAGTGCAGCAGCCTGCCATTCTGGGATCACGCTTGCCCCTATCCATGCAGACCTCTTCGTCAACCGCGTTCTCGGTGTAACGAACGATCCGCAATTGGATGCCTTCCATCCACGCCGTTTTGCTGAACCAGCAAATTCCCAAGTCTGAAAAAAGAAAGATGCCGATGATCGAACGGATCGAAACCAAGCAACGTATGAGCCGGATCGTGAAGCATAATGGTCTGGTCTACCTCTGTGGCCAAGTCGGGGACGGCGAAACTGTTGCCGAACAAACCGCAGACTGCCTGTCCCGCGTTGATGACCTTCTGAAAAAAGCGGGTTCGGACCGCAAGCACGTCCTACAAGCCATTATCTGGCTGTCGGATATGTCAGACTTTGCCGCGATGAACGAAGTCTGGGACGCCTGGATACCAGAGGGCTTCGCACCTGCCAGAGCTTGCGGTGAAGCGCGACTGGCGCGCGATGTCTTAAAGGTTGAGGTCATTATCACTGCGGCAACAATCCGAAGCTCTCTCATGTCAAACGGTGAGGGGCACAGATGAACATCAAATTTTCTGAACAGCGCTCAGACGCTCAACTTTACCTCCCTGTCGCGATGCCCTCCTTTCCCTGAGGGTGCGACACCTGGCCCGGCGAACGGCTACTCCCAACCGTTCGCCGGTTTTGACCGAGTCGCACTTTGCTGCGCACGGCGACCGCGTTGACGGTGGTCTCAAAACGTCCTTCATGCCTGAACGTCCACAATTCCTTCTGCTACGCAGCGGGTAGTTTTGGGCAGTGCAGCGGGTTGTCGTGCTGCGAGCGCACGCAGCGAGAATTTGGTGGGTCTGCTAAGGGCTCTTTTGAGACCTTCGCCGCGCCAAGGCCAAACGGCCGGTTTCCGCTCGGCCACCCTGATCTCAAACCTTCGTCAGCTGCGCTTCCAAGCTACCAAGATCATCGACTACTAGATCGAGTGCATTCCGATCCTCTTTGTCCCGCTGTTCGAGTTGCTCAATTGGTCCAGCAGCGAAGTCCATTTCGAGTTGTTCCCGTTTCTCGGTAAACACCTGCATAACAGACTCGACCCTTGGCGCAGCGGAAGGTTGATCAGCTAAGGAACTAGTTTTCTGCGCATCCTTAGCCTGACTTTTGCCGCTGCCCATCTGACTCAAATCTTGGGCCTCAACCGGCTGTTTCTTTGCAGCACCTCTACCGCTCTCGTCACCTCCCCCGCCCAACTTCGGAAACGGCAACTCCCCCTTCTGCGCAGCGTGCAGTGCCCCGAACAACCGGTCATCAAAATACTGGATCCGCTTGGCTTTGATCGGCATCTGCGCGTCCACTACCATCACGATCTCATCGAGCGGCAGGCGCCGCGCTTCATCCTCGGGCAACAAAGACGTCTCTTCCGTCCGCATGGACTGGCTCCGCCCTTCAAACGGGTTTTTCCCGATAGGGCGAGAGCGGGTCACCACAGTCTTAGTGGTCTTACCCACTGCCTTGCTGAGTTCTTCGATCGTCTTTTCATCTGAGGGTGTGAGGTACAGCTTCACGCCTGCGTTGCCCTGTAGTGCTCGCCGCGTGTTCTCACCATAGATTTCATCGAGGGCGGGGATGGTTTGGGTCACAACCGCAAGGTGCCCTCGGTACGTCCGCAAGGTCTCGATGCTTTCGACGACAATAGGCATTTTTCCAAGGCGGTTGAACTCATCGAGCATAATCATCACAGGCCAAGGCTCGTCTGGACCTGGTTCTTTTTCCTGCATCGCGGACAGCAGGTCTGAGAAGAACAATCGAATGAGCGGCGCGAGCGGTTTAATCATCAGAGGCTGGACAACGAGGTAAACGGTGAAGGGCTTTTTGCGGATCGTGCGGAAATCGAAATCCGAGACCTCCGTCGCTTCGTCAATCGCCGGGTTTTGCCATTGATCAAGGCCAGAGGTCATCAACAGCGAGACATAAGACGTCAGCGTATCATTGTTAGTGGATGCCAGTCTCGTAAAAATGAGCTTTGCAGCTTTGTTGTTCACCTCATGGCCACGAGCCACATATTCCTTTTGCTTGTTCCCGCCCGATGCGGCGATCCTATAGATTTCCCCTAAGGTTGGTTTCTTGCGCTGAAATGCCAGTAGACCGGCTGCGACGAACAGATCGATACCGCCTTTGAGCAGTCCCTGAACTCGGTCGTTATCGCTCTGTAGGAACAATGTCGCGAGCAATTGCAGTTCCATTTGCTGGCGTGCGGCGTCCTTCAGCTCAAATATCCGCAGTAGTGGGTTGTAGCGATGCGTGCGTTTGTCCTCCCAATCCGTCGGCGCAAAGCGGTAGACTTTATCGCCCTGGCTTGCGCGGTGCCGCGCCGTGGCTTCAAAGCACTCACCCTTCACATCTAGAGTTACCGCAGACCCCTGCCACGTCAGCAAGTTCGGAATGACAAAGCCTGTCGTCTTGCCGCGCCCTGTTGGCGCAACAATCAGTGCATGTGGAAACACCTTTGAGGAAATGTATCGCGCACCCGATTTGGGGCTTCCCAGTTTGCCAAGGATGAACCCTATCCCCGGCTTTGCAAAAAAGCCGTTCGCCTTCATCTCACCGCGCTTTTGCCAGTGGGTTTGCCCGAACCGTGTCAGGGCTGAACTCGACATCGCGAGGCTCATCATCAAGCCGGCCACGGAGGCTCCCGCCATGATCAGATTGATCAGCTGAAAATCATCCGGCCGTCGGCTGCGGATCGCCATGTAGTTTTGGGCGATGTAGGCAAAATCAATATCCGCAGTGAACCCGAGATCTTTGAACGATAGAACCGCAGAGGCAATTGTGTACCCCATTGCGGCAGCGACGAGCGTGATCAGACACACACCGAGGGCGATACGCGCCTTACCCATGGGTCAGACCGCGTTCGATCTCACCGTCCACATCTGCGGCGCGGTGCTTTTCGACTTCGACGTCGGCAAGCTCGTCCACGACCTGGCGCAAGGCCTCAGAATTTGCGGTCGCCGCATCTGATTGCAGATAGACCTTCGCTGCATAGAGCCGGTCCAGCCTGTCTTCGATGATATTGTCCAAGGCACGGCTGTCACCTGCGTTTAGCAGATCACGTTGTTCATCACTCAAAGCCGTTTCGATCTCTGATCGGTAAGCGTCCCGCTGTTCATCGGTGTCAAACGGATCGGAGAGCACGCCTTCTCTCTCATGATCCAACACACGCGCCACCTCTGGCGTATCGGCCACCGTTGAAGCTTCACGCTCTTGGAGCCTTGCCTCATAAACCCGCGCATAGGTATCCCCCAGACCATCGGCGAGTTGCTCCGGCATATCAGGGTATCGCTGCTGAAGATCACGCGACACAGCGACAGAGAGCGGCGTACCGCTATGGGCCCCCATACGTGCCGCTTCGACTTCCATGGCGATCTGATCCGCGGCGCGTTGATCAACGATTTGTGCATCGCCTTCTTGCGTCGTGCGGACGACATCTGCAGGCCGCGCAATCAGTTCTGGGTGCTCACGCAAATATGCCCGTTGCTCATCTTCCAACCGCGCAACTGCGCTGGACTCAATGACCGCGTCGTCGCGCTCGTCCATCGGCGTAGCGAGCCGTTCTTCGGCAACAGCCGCTTCAACGCGGGCCTCTGAGAGGTGCACGTTGACCTCACGGGCGTCCTCAATGACCCCATCACGGCGCAGCACCTGTGCGCGCTCAAGCATTGTTCCCAGCTGTACATGGACGTCATTCAGCGCATCGCGTGCTTTCTCTAAATCAGCGCGTCGCTCAAGGTTCAGATCCTTAGCGTCCGCCACTTTGGAAAGATCATCTGCGATCCACTGATGCTCCAGAGCCGCGTTCTGCGCCCCCGTTTCCATCCGCGCCACAACCTCAGACGTGCTGATCCCGGTTCCTCGCAGCGCCGCATCAACACGGCTGCGCGTCCGTGGCTCCGCCAAGCGATCTAACTGGCTCTCTTGGATATTGGCCTCCGAGTAAATGCCGCCATCAGAAGGTGCCTCAGACAACGTGTTGGATCGCAGGCCAAGTGGCTGCATATGCTGCACCCGCGCTTGAATTGCATTCAGGCTCTTTTGCAATGCGGGACGCTCCGCATCCGGCTTGCCCGCGATCAACCCCTCGATGTTTTCTACCTTCTCCGCATACTGACTGCGCAGATCTTCAAATGAGTCGTTCTCGGCCATATAAACCCCTCCTGCTGTCTTGATATGTCCGCCTTTGGCTAGAACTTCTGCCGCACGGAACAGCACATCAGAGATGTCTTCCCGGTTCTCGCGCGAGGCTTCGGCGGCCAGTGAATTGAACATGACCTTGGTGTTCGCGATGTCTGCTAAGGTGCGGGTCAGATCCTCACCGATGCGTGCCCGCTCGACCGGCGCCCTGCCCTCTTCCTTGGCTGCATAGACTTCACGGGTCTTCGGCGGGTAATGCACAACACCGCGATCTATGCGCCGCGTGGCTTCCAGCCGCACGCCGTACTTCTCCGCTTCTTCGACCATCGCAAGACGAAAGTCGTCATAGTTGAACCGGTGATCCCGCGCCAAATAGAAGAACTCACCTTCCTGAGATCGGCGGTTTAAAACGATATGTGCATGGGGGTGGTCCCGGTCTTCGTGCACGGCAATGATGTAGTCGAAGTGACCCTCGTCCGTTTGGAATAACCGCTCGGCCACGTCCGAAGCGATGTCGCGCACGTCTTCCCCGCGCGTTCCAATCGGAAAGGACATGAGCATATGAGTGGTCTGTCCAAGCTTGGGTTTGAACCCGCCATCCCAACGCTTGGCAAACCGGTCTGTAAGGTCTTTGATTTCCCCTGATCCGAGCTTGGATTTACCATCCAGGAATCCACTACTATCGACGATATGGGTCGACTTGGTGGTGAGATATTCGAGCTGATTGAACAGCTGAGATTTACTGTGTGTCCCACCCCCACGGATGGCTTTAAACACGGCTGCCGGATGACCCGCCGCCGCCCGAATAAGCTGCTTTTGTTTTGAGGCGTAGAGGCCCTGCATCGAGCCTCGAATGCGGCTCCAGCCATCCTGGAACACCGCCCCCGTAACAGCATCCACTGCATCATTCTGCGGCATGTGCAAACTCCTTCAAAGCGGCTGTTGCGGTCAGCTGCATCGCATCCGCGCGGCGGCGCACAAGCAGGTCGATCTCGTCTGCGCTGTCGAGGATGAACCGTGCCAAACTGCGCATCTGAGCAAGTCGCAAATCAGAGAACTCAGCGCCAGCCCCCTGCCCCACCCGATTGGCCTTCTGCATCTGTTTGGCAATCTGCGCGACACCGTTTCCAACGTCGTTCAAAGAGGCGCGATAGCGCGCCATCTCTACCGCCAATTGGACGTCCGGAACGAAGGTCCCGCCAGCCGCTTGCATCAATCGGCGCAGCCCTTCCGAGCGCGTCTCGATCCCCGCTGACGCCAGCACCGCATCGAACGCTGCCATCTCGTCAGAAGTTACTTTCACACTCACCGCTAACACCGGAACCGCTGTATCTCGCTGGCGCTCTGCGTCACTCTTCACGGTGTATTGCACTGCCCGTGGTGTCACCCCGAACCGCTCCGCAAGCACGGACGTGGACACCCCGTCTGCGGCTTCGCGCACAATCTCCAAGCGTTGCGCATCGGTTAGACGTCTTGAGCGAGACATGCGAAGAAAAACCCCCTATTTCCTGCCACCTTCATACAAGGCTGCACCTAACATACGAAACTATACTATTCTGTCAATAATATACTTACGGAGAATTGGCGGGCAGGCAGCCTTGTATTCCGTTTCACGCCGAGCACCACAGGTGCGAGGCCGCGCCCAAAAGGGCGCAAAAACCTAGCGTGCGATTGCCTATGAGAACTCAACAAACTGTTTCATCAGCCGCGCACTCGACACGTGTTGTTTATGGGATACGGACCAAGGAAACTGATCGGTCTTCTGCTGAATCTGCCGTTCCTTCTATCGAAGAAGGAGTGCGGACTCATAGTCATGCAGACGCCAAAAGATGCGACCACAAGTTCAGGTGATCGCAATTGGTAGGGCCATTATTAGGCAGCTTTGTCGTCGTGATCTGTCAAGACCATCGCGTTAGTGACGCTTACGAAAAGTGGCGTGATCTGATACTCACCACAGTGCTCATCAGAAGGTTTGACAGCAACGATCGCAGCAGCTGGTTCGCCGTTCAGAAAGCACGAGAACAAGGCGAAGTAATCATGCTCTCCCGATGTCAGCGCCTCATAGGCACTGATGTGTTCGAAGCGGATATTGGTGCTCATGTCACGATCCCTCCTACTTCGCGGGCACGGTCGGCATATTGGCTCAGGGGACCGTTTGCGTTGAAGTGCAGGTCACGTTCGATTGGCAATCCAAGGCGACCACGATGGGCGAGTAGAACACTGATCCGAACAGAACCAAGCTCGGGAAATCCGAGGCCCAGATCACAGAGCCCAAAAGCGATGTCTGGATCGTCTGGTTCGGTCTCGGACAGCAGCCAGGTCGCGCCTCCGTCAGGTGTGAAGAGTTTGACGACTGGAGCGTGGTCGATCGTATCATCGCCGGCTTCGATGCGGGACTGGTTGGCTTGGCCATTGGCGGCAAGTTGATCGAGAATGTCTTTGGGCAAGAGGTCCATGGGAATGTCCTTCGTGAACTGATTGGTAATAAGCGGGAGGGCAGACCGCCCTCCCTTGGCGTTGCGCGTCACTCGATGACTGGGGCATCGTCGGTGTCGGCCTTAGGCTCGAAGAGAACCAACTCGCCGTTGACAGGGTTGGCGAAGAGCTGGATGGTCATGAAGGATTTGGCCCCCTCGTTTTGGGGGAAGGCGACGCCAACTTTGTGAAAGCGCGTCTTGCCGTCTTTGCCCGTGTCGGGGGTCGTGACTGTGTAAAATTTGGTCATGTCGGTTTCCTTTCGTTTTCGATGCAAACGGGAAACCGGGACCGGTCGGACCGGATGTCATGCGGAACTTTGCTCCGCGCGGAATGGGCGCGTGAGCCGCACAGGGGAAAGTTCTGCTTGAAGGGAGCTTGCGACCGTCAGACTGGGCAGGTCACGGAGATTGCATCAGGAAGAAAACGGAAGAGACCGACCTGGCCATTTGGAGCCTCAACGACACTCGACCAAGAAAGACGAAAGCACGCTTTCAGTTGGTGCGCTCCTGGTTCAAACACCGTGGCTATCTAAATACTCGTCCCGTGAAAAATCCGACGACGAGAAGTCGAAAAGACCCACCAGCCCGAAAACGGTCGTCGGCGAATTGCGCAGCGAACGGCTGGAAAGAGCCCAACCTGTACCTTGGATTTTCTCGCTGCGTGCGCTCGCAGCGCAGAAAATGCTGCGCGGGCGAAGAAGTTCATGCCGTCGCGCCGACAAAGAAACGGTCGTTAGTATGGTGCGCAGAACGGATCAACTCATATATGGCGTACAAAAAACGCGCTGATGCAAATTTCCACGGAAAATCCATAGGGCAGTGCTAAGCGGATTGATTTCCAAATGAAATTGGGGATGCGCACAGTAAAGTTACGTGGGTACAACAGAATTCACGAGGCGCTCGAAAACGCGCGCTACGGCTTCTGCTCCGGGATCCACATTCCCTTTTAGTTGGGTTGCATTCACATATGCGGCGCGGCCCGCATTTGCTTCGAGCATCTCGGCTGTTGCTGCAGCACCCTTTCTGGCCTTTGACGCTGCCGCGCTCAAACTGTCTTCAAGACCATCCAATGCTGGGTGCAGCGCATCAATCATCGTTCGGTCGCCTAGCTCAGCTCCTCCAACTTCCTGAACGCGCTCTAGACCAAATTGAAGTGCCGAGACTGTAGAGCGCCCACTCGCAAAGGCTTCTCCTGCCGCGGAAAAGAATATCGCCAAAATAACACCAGAAGAACCACCCATTGTTTGGGTCAGCTCACGGCTGATTGCCGGAAATAGCTCGGTCAAATCCGCCAGTGGCAATTCATCCAAACGATCTTTTAAAGCTCGTGCAGCTGTCGCAACCGTCGCACCTGTATCGCCGTCGCCGGACTTTGCATCCAAATCATTCAAATCGCCCTCGGCCGCGATCAATGCATCGCAACATTCTGTCAGAATACGCTGGTGACCGGCATGAGCGGATGAAAGAAGTTCGACTGCAGCCCTGCTTTCAGGGACAGGTACAAGCTTGGGAGCTATCAGTTCCTGCATTTGCGGCCATGCCACACCTGCGGTTTTCGCATTCAGCAACTCTACATCCTGGCAGGTGAGTGGATAAAGAGAAATTGACGCACCATGCATATCCAGTGACGTCATCAAAGACGCTGGCCCGACCACATGGAGGATCTTGGGCCCAATTTCAGACTGGCGCAATTCCTCTGTCAGCACTGCCATTTCCAAGGATGTGGTGCCTCCGAGATTGTTGATCAAGGCAACGTATTTCTCGTCCTTGATGTAAGGTTTAAGCTTGGTGACCGCATCAGACACCGCCTTTCTGGCGTCAATGAACGGTGTCTGTTCTGCTCCGGGTTCACCGTGAATACCTAGGCCCATTTCAATATCGCCCTCAGCGATACGATCTTCACGCGCGGTCCCTGGCACGGTGCAACTGCTCAGCGACATGCCAATGCTAATTGCATTTTTGGCAGCACGGGTTGCTGCGCTTGTGACAGCTTCCAAATCGCCACCGGCTTCAGCGACAGCGCCCGCTATCTTGTGCACGAAGAGTGTGCCCGCTACGCCGCGAGGTTTTGCTATTTCCGGCAGAGAAATATCATCTTCCACCACGACCATATTGACGTTTAAACCTAATTCACGCGCCCGCGCAGCGGCAAGACCAAAGTTTAGTCTGTCGCCAGTG